>CAJXSN010000006.1 GCA_913060895.1 uncultured Sphingomonadaceae bacterium | reverse complement strand
AGTAGATCGTCGGCAGCGTCAGATGTGTATAAGAGACAGGCACCAGCGAGGTTGAGCATGTGCTGGCCACGCAGACGCTGCTCTTGCCCGCATCCAAAACTATGGAAGTCCGGGTCGAGGGCCAGCTTGGCCCCGGCATCACTTCCAAGGATTTGATCCTCCACATTATCGGTGTGGTAGGTACAGCTGGCGGCACCGGCTACGTGATCGAGTATCGCGGCGACGTGTTCGAACAGATGTCGGTCGAGAGCCGCCTGACCGTTTGTAATATGAGCATCGAGGCAGGGGCGCGTGCCGGTGTGATCGCACCCGACGATATAGTGTTCGATTATCTGAAGGGCCGTCCTTATGCGCCAACCGGTCAGGCGTGGGACGATGCCGTAAAATGGTGGCGTTCGCTCGCCACCGATCCCGGCGCGCCGTTCGACAAAAGCGTGGTTATCGATGCTGCGGACGTAGAGCCGACCATTACCTGGGGAACCAGTCCAGAAGACACCTCCCCCATAGGCGGCTCCGTTCCTGATCCTGCAAGCTATACCGACGCTTCCAAACGCAGCGCGGTGGAGCGCAGTCTGAACTATATGGGGCTGACGCCGGGCCAGAAATTGTCCGAGGTGCCGGTAGAGAATATCTTTATAGGCAGCTGCACCAACAGCCGGATCGAGGATTTGCGAAGCGCCGCGCAGGTACTGCGCGGGCGCACAAAAGCAGACGGCGTGAAATGGGCTATCGCCGTTCCCGGCTCCGGTCTGGTCAAGCAGCAGGCGGAGGCCGAGGGGCTCGACAAAATCTTTACTGACGCTGGGTTCGAATGGCGCGAGCCGGGCTGCTCCGCCTGTCTGGCAATGAACCCCGACAAAGTACCCGCCGGTGAACGCTGCGCTTCCACCTCCAACCGTAATTTCGTGGGCCGTCAGGGCCCTGGCGCCCGGACCCATTTGATGAGCCCTGCGATGGCGGCCGCTGCCGCAGTTACAGGGCGGCTCGCCGATGTCCGCGAACTGACCAGCTGACCCGTCTTCAACAGGGCTTGCACGCGCACGCCCGCAGCCCCAAGACAAACTTATGACCAAGAAAATACCTGTAAAAGCTGCCGCAAGTGTCGGCGCCGCTATTGGCTCTGCAGCGATTGCTGCGGCGCTGCTCTATGCAAACAAGCGCAAGACGAAGAACAAGCCCGAGCAGCCCGGCCCCATCCCATCTGGCGAGCAGCCGGAGACCGATTGATGAAACCAGTCCGTTCTGTAGAAGGCCGGGCCATTCCCTTCGGCGCGGCCAATGTCGATACCGACATCATCATCCCCGCGCACTGGCTGAAGACGATCACCCGCGAGGGGTTGGGGCGCGGCGCGTTCGAAACCTTGCGTGAAGATCCGGACAATATTTTCGACAGCGAAGAATTCAGCGGCTCGCCCATCCTGATCGCAGGCGATAATTTCGGCTGTGGGTCCAGTCGCGAACACGCCGCATGGGCACTGCGCGATATGGGCATTGCTGCTGTAATTGCGCCGAGTTTCTCGGACATTTTTGCCGGCAATGCCTTCAAAAACGGCATCGTCACTGTCTCTCTGCCGCAGGATGCCATCGATTGGCTGATGGAGGTCGCTGCAACCGATCCGGTCAGTATCGATCTGGAAAACCAGACTGTAACTACTCCTTTTCAGGATCGCTTCATCTTCGAAGTCGACCCCTTTCGCAAGCAGTGCCTGATGGAAGGCCTGGACGAGGTCGGGCTGACGCTCGCCCGTGATGCATCCATCAGCACCTATGAACAACGCCAGTCCGCGCAGATGCCGTGGCTGGCCCACCCCAATGGAGAGAAAGCCGCATGAAAGCCCTCTTGAGCAAAGAAACAGGTGGACCGGAAACTCTGGTGGTCGAAGATGTTGCCGATCCGGTAGCTGGCAAGGGCCAGGTGGTGGTGAAGATTGCAGCCTGCGCGATCAATTATCCCGACGCGCTGATCATCCGCGATATGTACCAGTTCAAACCTGAACGCCCCTTCTCTCCCGGCGGTGAAATTTCCGGCACCATAGAAAGCGTCGGCGAAGGCGTGAACGGCTGGGCCGTGGGCGACCGCGTTCTGGCGGGTGTTGGCAATGGTGGCCTGCGCGAGAAGATGGCTGTGGAAGCGGTCAAACTGTTCAAGGTTCCCGAAGGCATCGAACTGGTCGATGCCTCTGCTCTGCTGATGACATACGGCACGACTATCCACGGACTGAAGGATCGCGGCAATATCAAGCAGGGCGAAACGGTGCTGGTGCTGGGCGCAGCGGGCGGCGTTGGCCTCTCGGCTGTAGAGCTCGCCAAGGCTTATGGTGCGCGTGTGGTTGCCGCTGTCTCCACACAGGAAAAGGCCGACGTGGCTAAAAAGGCAGGCGCCGACGAGACGGTGATCTATCCCCGCGCTCCATTCGACAAGGATGTGTCGAAGGAGCTGGCTGGCGCGTTCAAGTCCGCTGTCGGAAAGAACGGCGCGGACATCGTGTATGACATTGTCGGCGGCGATTATTCCGAGCCCGCCCTGCGCTCCATCGCATGGGAAGGACGCTTTTTGGTTATCGGCTTCCCCGCCGGGATCGCCAAAATGCCGCTCAATCTGACTTTGCTGAAAAGCTGCGATATCCGCGGTGTGTTCTGGGGCGCATGGACTGCCCGCGATCCGGAAGCGAACCAGAAAAATATCGAAGAACTGTTCGCGCTTTGGAAGGCTGGCAAGATCAGCCCGATGGTAAGCGAGACTTTTCCGCTGGAACGCGCACACGAGGCGATCACCAAGCTGGAAAACCGCACGGCAATCGGCAAGCTTGTCGTCACGATGGATTGATCTAAGGGCCGTTCTGCAAGAGACAGGATATTGCCCGTGCGTGTGCGCAGCCTTATCTATCCGTGATAGATCCAATGGGAGAGCCCGATGACCGATTTCAACGACCGCGAAAAAGGCGAAGAACGCAAATTCATGATGGACGAGGAAACCGCGTTCAAAGTCGCCGCCCGCCGCAACCGCCTGCTGGGCGAATGGGCCGCCGGTCTGATGGGACTGACGCCCGAGGAAACGGACGGTTACAAGAAAGCCGTCGTTCAGGCCGATTTCGAGGAGGCCGGCGACGAAGACGTCATCCGCAAAGTGCTGGGCGATCTGACCGCTGCCGAATGCGACGTGTCCGAAGACGATATCCGTACCAAACTGGATGAGTGCGCTGTGGAAGCCCGCCGCCAGCTGATGAGCGAAAGCTGAGGGACGCGTACGATGCCAATGTCAGCCGCCGAGATAGAGGGCATGGTGAAAGCCGCCCTTCCCGATGCACAGGTCACCATGACCGATCTTGCGGGCGATAACGACCACTGGGCCGCCCATGTCGTCTCCCCTGCCTTCATCGGCAAGAGCCGGGTTGCGCAGCACAAGATGGTCTATGATGCGCTGGATGGAAAGATGGGCGGTGTGCTCCATGCCTTGCAACTGACCACTGCGACCCCAGATTAGCCCTGCAGACATTTCATTTACCAAACGCTTTTCAGTTAGCGAGCAGGCTCTTACCCATGACCGATACCAAATCACGCATTTCCGGCATTGTCGGCGACCATGATGTTGTCCTCTTCATGAAAGGCACGCCCCTGTTCCCGCAATGCGGTTTCTCCAGTCGGGCGGTGGCCATTCTGGACCATTGCGGTGTCGCCTACGAAAGCGTGGACGTGTTGCAGGATCAGGAAATTCGTTCGGGAATTAAGGAATTCTCCGAGTGGCCAACCATTCCCCAGCTATACGTCAAAGGCGAATTCCTTGGCGGTAGCGATATCATGATGGAAATGTTCGAAGCTGGCGAACTGCAGCAGACGATGGATGAAAAGGCTGTGAAGAAGGCGACTTGATCGCAGCTTCTGATACACCTCACCAATACAAATAAAGGCTCGCAGCAATGCGGGCCTTTTTTATTCCGGCAATTTGGGGGTGAAGCTTCGGGGAGGCGGGGCCGGGAGACCAGTGTGGCCCCGCCTCTTTAGTCGAAGACCATTCGGGGTACGAACAGCAATGCAGGCCCCGTGCCAGTTTCGTCATTGCACGCAAGGCTGTGCCATTCGATGGTTAATTTTATGTTACCGCTTGCCCAGAGTGTAAACAATCCCGACAATGCCTTGGTCTTAATCTACAGTCTTAAGGCCGCCTAGGCCCAATGCGGGCTTGGCAGGGCTGGTGATGCGTGCCTAAACAATCATCATGGTGAAAACAGTCTCGAACACAGCGCCTGCAGGCATCCCTGCAGCCACTGTCATAATCTTCCGCAATGGCGGCGAAGGCCAATTGCCCGAAATCCTGATGACGGTGCGGTCGCGTAACATGGCCTTTGCCGGCGGAATGGCCGTGTTTCCGGGCGGCCGGGTCGATCCGGCGGATTTCGCGCTGGGCAAGGCGCTCTCTGGAGCAATCGAGCCGGATGAAGCCGCACACCAGATCGCTGTCGTACGCGAAACACTGGAGGAAACCGGCCTCGCGATCGGACTTGCGGGCGACATAGATGCGAACAAGGCACGCGCCGCGCGCGATTTGCTGATGCAGACACAGGCGCTCGCGCCGGTGCTGGACGAATTTAACTGGTCTCTCGATCTGGCGCAGCTGACACCCTTCGCCCGCTGGTTTCCCCAGAACGAGAAGATCCCGCGCGTTTTCGACACCCGCTTCTATCTTGCCGATCTGGGCACCGGCGCAGTCGATATCGAAGTCGATCAGACGGAAAACAGCCGCCTGTTCTGGATAGATGCCCAGGGCGCTCTGGACATGGCCGAAGCCGGAGACATCAAGCTGATCTTCCCCACACGCCGCAATCTGGAACGGTTGGCCCTGTTCTCCAGCTACGAAGAAACAAAAGCGCACGCCGAAGCCACGCCTGTAAAGACCATCATCCCCCAGATAGACAAAAGCGGTGACAAGCCCATGCTACGCATCGTGGAGGATGCAGGCTATCCGATTACCTCCGAACTGCTGGAAAGTGTTGCGCGGGGCTGAAATCGTCTGGTTAGCTATACTCACAAGATGAGCGATCACGTTTTATCCATGCCAGTGCGCCGCAGCTCAGCGTCAGAACGAGCATGATTGCCGTAATTGCGACGCCAGCGGAAGAGAACGCGTCCGTTCCGAAACGGGTGAAATAGGCTGCTGTAGTTGAAAGCAAGGCGATAGCCATGATCGCCCAGCCGAGCTGGCTTGTCCGAGACTTGCCAAGCCAGAGACCCAGGACCAGCGCGCCTGCAAGGCCAAGCCAGAACAAGGCAACCAAGCCAATTCCCTCAATGCCTGACAATGCCCCCGCCATCGCGAAAGCCAGCATTGCCGGGGTCCCCCAAACCAATCCGGTCCACGCGCCTGCAAATCGCGGTGCGGGGCGCCCATTTGCCTCCCTTTTTGCAAAATAAATTTTCAGTCCGCTTGCGACTATTGTGCACAGGGCCAGCCCAAAGACGAGGTAGGCGAACTTCACCGGTAGCCCGCCCCAATTGCCGAAATGGACATTGTAGACGGCGCCTGTAATCTGCTGGCCGGCGGTCCCGTCCGCGATGCCGACCGTCCCCTCGAATTTGCCGGCAGCGTCGAAATTGTAATACTCGCCGAAGATCAGACGGTCGGGATGTTCGGCTATGACCGATACGTGCTGGCCTGCCGTTCCGGGATCATGAAGAATGAAATATGCAACATTAACTTCGGGGTGCTCGCGAGACATATATCGCAGCGGTTCGGCAATTGCCGCAACGGGTGCGGCAGAGGCATTCATTTCGGGCTCGTCGCCGAACACTGGTGCAAATACCTGATCGGTATCGCTATCGAACCCCGCAGCTGCTATCGCGAAAGCGAGAATACTGGCGAGACCCAGTATAGCGCCCGTCAAAGCATTCGAGAAATGAAAGGGCAGCGTCCAAACGCTTAGCCTGTTGTGCAAATCGGCTATGGTAAGTCTGCCTCGCCCTCTGCGAAAGGCAAAGGCATCACGAAATATTCGTGGATGGGCCAATATCCCGGAAAACGACAGGCCAAGCAACATCGCGCCGAGCGCCCCCACCACTGTTAATCCAAGGATGTGTGGCAGATGCAGGTAATAATGCAGATCGAGTAAGAACTGTGTCCAAGGGAAAGTCTCTTTGGCGGCAACAGTCCCATCGGACGCGGCAAAAAAGGCTTGTGTATCCGTTGTGATGACAGTGCGCGGCAGATCCTCTTGCGGGAAATTGACGTAAAGATGCGTCGTCGGAGTTTCTTCGCTGCGGAATACCGATAGCGCTGCCTTTTCAGCTGCCTCTGGCGAGATCGACGTCATTTCCGGCGCGTCGGGCTGTTCCCAGCGCTGGAACTCGTGATTGAATACCGAAAGTGTTCCGGTCACGGCGAGGATATAGATCAACCCGCCAAAAACAATGCCGAGCAGGCCGTGCGCCTCGAGCGAACGCGCGACGCGTTTTGCGGACGGTTTTGGTCTACTGTCAGTCATGTCAGCCGCCTTTCATACCCAGCGCAATCACGCAAATAGATGCGGCGGCAATACCGGCTAGTACAACAGCCCTGCCCTTCGCGCTTTGGGAATAACCGATATACGTCGCGATCACGCCCCACAGCATCGGAAAGCTGAACATCGTCAGGGTAAGATTTGCCGTATGCTCCAGCCCCGCAGACCGGCTGCCCATAAAAATTGCAGTGCTCGCGGCTACCGATACAATCAAACCGGCCAGGATAATCACGAGTGCTCTTATCGTCACGGGCCATGCGTTGGGTTTGTGAACCGCAGTGATTCTGGCTGCCCTAGCGGGCCGCGCCATTTTCTCTGGCGAACGTAGCCCCACAACCGCAACCGCAAGCAACCCCGACAAAGTTACAACGACAATTCCGAGCGCTGGCCCCTTGTCGATCCCGCTCGTCTGACTCCACGATATTATCGCGGCGGTCACGAGTGCCCATGCAATGGCAAGGCGCGGCCAGTCGCGCCCTTTTTTCTGCCAGGCAGCATAGAGTGAGAAAATCCCCAGAAGAGACAAGATCGTCCCTGCTATCTGAAAAGTCATCACCCCGTCCCTGCCTAGAACCTGAAACCGAGTGTGCCGACCACCGTGCGTTGCTCCCCGGGGAAACAGTCACCGCGAGACAGGCAGGTGGAGTAATATTCCTTGTCGAACAAATTGCGGGCATTCACCGACGCGAACAGGCCGTTCCCGAAATCATAACCGAGTAAAGCATCAAATACCGTGTAACCATCGGTTACGACGCGGAAAGGCGTCGGTGCGAAGCCGTTTGCTGCAAGGAATGCCGTGCCGTTGCTTTCGTTCTGGCTAGCATATCGCACACCAGCACCCACACGCAGGCCACTGAGACTGGAAGTAGAGGGTTCCCACATCGTCCAGAGCGACGCCGTTGTGTCTGGAAGGCTTGCTCGCGGTAAGGAAACGCCAGTGGCATCGGTCTCCACCGCATCCTGATGGCGAAAGTTGAAATCAAAAGAGAGATCGCCGAACTGTAGTTGCACTTCGGCTTCGACGCCTTTCGCACTGATCGTTAGGCCCGGCTGGGTCTGGCCAGTCGTAATGAAGTCGACCAGATTGTCTTCCTCCAGGTCGAAATAGGCAACCGACAGATAGATCGGCTGGCCGGGCGGCTGATATTTCAAACCGACTTCAATCTGCTCTCCGCGGCGCGGCAGCAGCGGACCACCGGCAATCGCGTCCGTGCCGACAGTCGCGCGGAAAGATTCGGCATAGCTGACATATGGGTTAAGACCGATTGAGGTGCGATATAGCGCCCCTGCGGTAATGGGATATTCTTCGTCTTCCTGATTGTTCATCGCATCGCTGGAATCAACCGAAGAGTACCGTATGCCAAGGTCAAGAATCAGGTTGCCGATAGCCATCCGGTCAATGAGATAAAGATCGGTTGATCGTGTCTCTGATTCACTCAAAGATTGTGCAGCTGCGAACTCGGCGTCGGTCGGGAAGCCTGTGCCATCGTAAACCGGGTTGTAAATGTTGAAGGCCGTAGGCTGCGCATAGAAGAACGCCTGATTGTCGAAAGTATCAACATCTTGGTAATTTATGCCCGCCAGCAGCTCGTGCTCGATGATACCCGTTTCAAAACTTGCGCGAAGTCGGGCATCAAAAGCGAATTGGTTCGATCCAGCCGGGCCACCAGTGATGCTGCGACCGATCAGAGTGCCGTCCGGCAATATGCGCGCTGTGCCGTTACCAAGAAATGAGGCCCAAGCCTGCTGATAGATTGCTTCGTTGTCCCGGTAACGTGCTGTGCCTTCGAAGCGCAGAGCGTTTGTAAAATCGTGGGTCACGAACACAGTGCCGGTTATGGATTCGGTATCGTAACGATTGAAAGATGGATCGCCTACATAAGCCGAAGGATCAACCGCTTCGGCAGGCGCATTGGCACAGAAACCTGTATCGGAAATCGACACCTGACTCGATTGGCAGCCAGTTGCAAAAAGCGGTAGGAACTGCGCGCTCGCATCGCTATTGCGTTCAGTATAATTGAACAACGCCGTGAGCGAAGTGCGTCCATTGTCGTAAGTGATAGAGGGCGCGATTACGATGGCGTCGTCATTGACGAAATCGATCTCCGTTCCGCTATCCCTGGCGACTGCAACCATCCGGCCGGTTAATATGCCGTCGCCGCTTAGATCGAAGCCCAGATCAGCCGCACCCTGATAGCGATCGAAATTGCCGATTTGGCCAACCACTTCCCTGTCGAGATTGTCGGGACCGGCGATTTTGGAAATAGTTGCGATGATCCCGCCTGGCGCAGCCTGTCCGTACAGCACGGATGCCGGCCCCTTCAGCACTTCGACCTGTTCAAGCGTGTAAATATCAGCCCGAGCATTGTTGTAAAAGCCGAACTGGACCTGGAGATTATCCTGATATTCGGGCGCATCCAAACCGCGGATTGAGAAGAAATCGCCACGCGAAGAGAGACCGAAAGCGTTGCCCGTTACGCCGGAAGTATAGTTTACGGTATTCGCTAACGAGATGGCGCCACGATCTTCAAACTCATCCGATGTGATGACCGAGATGGAACGCGGAGTTTCGGCAATCGGTGCATTGGACTTGGTTGCGCCAAACGTGGAAACCGCACCAGTCACAACGATCGTGTTGTCATCACTCTCATCCCGCTGGCCTTCCGATTCTTGTGCATGAGCCGAAACGCCCAGACAACTTGAGGCAAGAAGCGCGATTTTGAAGATGTTGCGAAAGGCGTGGTGCATTTTAGAGGTCCCCGAAAGATTCTGGAGCGGAAATCCGCAGGCATGTGATTCGCCGACCTTGCTATTGCGAGTAAGTCGCATTTTCAACAGAGATTTTTCTGATTTGCCCGGCGGATGTCCCCTGCCAGCATTCGATGGGCAAATTTGCCGTATGAAATAAGTGAGTGTTTTTAATTCGTTGCAATGAATGCACGAGCAAAGATGGAGATCATCCGACTGATCGCACACTCGCATTTTCCGCTGCAGCCTAGCTCATGCGCTACAAAAATCTCGCCTGTTTAGCGACTGTCGAACCAAAGAGACCCTGACCCTGCATCCATCCGTAGATCGACTATACCAACTTAAACCGTCCACCTTTGATCTATAATCCTTGCCAAGATCCGCAACCTAGGTTTTACCCAGTGTAATTACATATGGCGATCAACGACCTCGCCCTTCTCCGTCCGTGCCTTCACGATTTTTCGGTCTTCAGCCATTTCAGCACATCATCGCGAATATAGCCGAGACTATACTTGTTTAGGCCTGCTTTCTTCATACGTGGCGTGAGCGTTGATGGTGGTATGAAAGGTTCGCCGAGAATCCAAGCCAGTTCGCCGAATGCCATATACCTCTCCGCAAGCTCGAGCACATCATTTTGGCTGATCGTTACGCTCTTGTACCGACCGACTGTCGCTCTGACTTCTCCTGCTTTGATAGCTTCCGCTAGCGCCTCTGTCGTGACCCCCAGCACTTCGGCGGCATCGAATTGGCTATAACTCCCACCAGTGCATTCCCCGCTTGGTTCTATGGACAACATGTTCGTCTGGAACATATCCGCGTCCAGCAGCAGCTTGGACGAGAACCTGAGATGTCCAGCGCGACCTTTGTTCGGCTGCAGTATGCAGTCGATCTTCTTGCCGAAAATCAGCTCCCACATCTTCGCCCATGGCTTCTGGCCTGGATATCGACGCAGGAGCATTGCCGCGGATTTGAAACGCTTCCCCTTCGCCACATCGGGTTGGAGAACGACATCATCGAGCGCGGTCAGGAAGTCTGCCATGCTATCGTTGGCAATACGTTGACCGAGTGACAGATCTACGAATACCTGGTGCTCTGCAGGAAGAAGGATACCTCTGCTGGTCATCTGGGCGAACGCGTATTTTGGCATCGACCAGCGCCAGGATGCGGTTTCGACCGCAGTGGATCCATTCATGGCTTTTATGATGTCGACCGCCATATCGTACGGCAGATGGACGCTTTTACGCTCCTTCCCGGTTACCTCCAGATGGCTGAAACTTTCTGCGTTCTTTAATATCTTAAACTGCGGCGATTTTAACTTCGCTTGAATCAAGAATTCTCGGATCGGATAGCCCGCAGAACGCAGGGAGGATGCAGACTTGCGGTAACTGTTGCACAGTTCGGGAAGGTCACGCCGAATAATCGCGACGGCGTCGTCGCTCGCCCGTTTCGCGTTGACAAGGCGGGCAACCACATTCGCCCTTGAACCGAGCGCGCTTATCTGACGGTCGAATGTTTCGCTCAGGTGTCTTCTGAACCCATCCGGCCAATTTCGCAGCAACTCGCCTCCCTCCGCCATGCAAGCCGCGAGCCGTCTGGCCTGCTCAGGTTTGGCTTTCTTTCCGTCGAGTTCGTGACCTTCAGGCACGACATATCGACCGATGACGAATGCGAGGTTGATGAGATCGGTAGGTCGGTCGTTCCGAAGGTTGGGCGAGACCGAGCCGAACGCCTTTTCCACGATCCCTGGTTCTCGCGACGACAGACTGGCTATCAATTTGTATCCCGGGTGGTGACGCTCTGCCAAGGCATCATCATTAGAAGGTTGCAATCGCTTGCCGCATTCATCGCAGTTTCCAAGGCCCTTGGTTCTGCCCCAACGCTGTTTGGTGCCGCAGCGCGCACATTCGTCCACCAGCCTCTCGAAGCTTATCGGACAGAACGGCAGATACCGTAGCATCCATTCCTCCCTATGGAATGGTAGATCAGAGTAAGTCGCGGGTGCCATGCTGCGATATTTCGTATCCACCTGGCGAAGCGACAGCTTGCCCTCACCCCACGTAATCGACACGGTGCCGACGACCTTATTTTTTTCAGTTTTTCGCGTTCGGCGTATCATAGCCCTATCGTCGATGTCCGATGCATTGCATCCAATGATGTCGGCGAGGTTTGAGCGGAGTTGCCCGTCGGCTTGCACTACTTCCGCTGGATTCGGGTTTATGCCGTTGAGGAGGAGCGCTTGGCGAATGCTGCCGATGCTGTTGCGCGCCGCGGCTCGGGCGAACAGTCCGAGCAGGCTCTCTCCTGCGAACGGTTTTGTTGGATCGAGGAACGGCATCGCGCCGTCAACGCCATCTTCGTCTTCCATGACCGTGCCACCCATCAAATTAGGAACGGGTTGGTTTGGCAGTATCCCTTCGGAATCGCGAAGGTATTGACCGCGTTTGCAAGATCGTAGGGTTCAACGTTGTCTGCATTGCGCCTAGCCGCCTGCTCCACGGCCACGCCGACTATGCGCATGACCCGGCCCACGTGGCCCCTTGATGCAGCACGAAGACCTTTGATCATCCTTGGCGTGCTGAAATCGGTGCGATGTTTGAAGATGCTTTTGGCCGTGATGGCGACCCCAAGATTCACGCAGAAGGACTTCATCATCACTTTTTGTTCGTTGCTGTTTCCGGCGACCGGATTAAGTTCCATGGCGTCTCCCAGCCTCGCCGCGAGTTGATCATTCTGGGTGAAGAAATCGAGCGAGTCCTCATTACCCGCCATCACGATCGGGACTATACCGGTATCGAGGAGGGCCTTCAGCCCGTCCGTGATCTTGCTCTTGTCCTTGCTTATGCCTTCTAGGTGCTGCGCTTCGTCGATGATAAGCAGCTCGACATCGAACAGCTTCATGTATTTGGCCACGCGTTCCTCGACATCGTCCGCATTGCCGATGTCTTTGTATTTATCGCCAAACACACCGAGGATCCGCTTCTGCAGCATCTTCAATGTGCCTGACGCTTTGAGCCCGATGTATATTACGCGAAACTTGTTGATGACCCCGTAGCGGTTGAGGGTGGAATTCATCTCCTCGGCGAAGCTTCGCAGTACGAACGTCTTGCCGGCTTGACTTAGTTGGCTGAGGCGGCGGCCTTCCAACCCGATGCCCTGCCCTCGATCGTCGATGTGGGTGAGACGCAGGATGTTGATACGGCTTCGGATCTCCAGCTGTGATTTGTGAGGAATGCTGATGGTCTTGAACTTGGCGTTCGCGACGGCCGTGGCCTTGTCGACATGGTCCCCCACCGCCGCAAACGGTTGACCCGTTTGCGGCGGTGGAATCTGTTTCGGCGCTGTGTTGGTATTACTCATAATCAGGCACTCCGTTCTTCGTCGTCAGTGTCCTCATCAAGGTCGTCGTCATTGTCGCCCTGGTGTTGCAGACCGTTATGGGTGTCGCCGTCCAGGGTCGGTTCGATTGCATCCCACTGCGCATCGTCATCGTCGTCGTCATCTGCACAATCTCCAGACAGAAGATCGATGCCCTTGCTGTGTAGCTCGTCATCGCTTTCAGTGATCCGGTCCCCCTTGGGCGATTCTACGTCATCGTTTTTAGTGTTGTTGACGTCGGAACCTGCGAAAGGATGGGGTTCAAACGTCTCGTGCTTGAATGTCTGCGGTGCGATAACCGCGAGCGCGTCGTCCGTGATTTCGCGAACGAGTTTGTCTTTCTTGCTCTTGCGCTTCTTCGCCTCCTGCAGAAGCGCGAGGTTCGCAATGTCCCGCCGACGTTGGAATGCCAGTTTGGGCACCTTTTCCTCGATGGAAGCGAACAGGCGGTATTGCGTCGCCTTGCGCTCCTTCTCGGTGTTGAATGCTTCGTTGCGTTGCCGGGCGAGCCGTTTGAAGGTGTTGTGCTCCCACTCGGTGAGGCCACGGGTGTACTCCGGCTGCGTCGAATAGAGTGTGATCCAATCCTCGTTGTCCTCGTCGAACACCTGGATGGTGTCTATGTCGCCGGGGTTCAGCTTCACGAGGACTTCGAAGGCGAGTTTACCGTCCTTGCGCTTGGCGTCATCCATGCTCTTCTCTGCCATGGCGTCGATCAACCGGCTGACGCCACGAAGTTCGCGATAACGCACGCTGTTGATCACGATCCCATCATAGGTGAGGGAAACCCTCATCGTTTTGCCCAACTCACGACGCAGGCGCTTGATATCCGTCACCACTGGCAGCGCATTTCCGCGCACATGCTCCTCCCACAATTCTGCTGGCGAAGGGCTTCCGTCCGCCGGCCTGGTGCAGTTGATGGTCCAGATCACCTCATTGATGACCTCTTCGAGCACGGCCAGCGTTATGCATGCCTCTTTAACCGCGTCCCGGTCGGTATCCGTGCGCCGTTTCGGGTCGGTCACGGTTCCCGGCAAGTGCGCGATCTTGGCCTTGATGATTCCAAATGCGCGTTCCAATCGGGCCTTCGCCTGCGGCATCTCGATCGGTGGCTCGTGTATGATGATTCGGGCATCGAGGAACGACTGGATCGTAGCGGGTCCGACGAGCGACTTCGCGTTGTCCGGCAGGATACCGCGCGGCTTGCCGAACATCCATTTGGCGATGGGATACCGTTCGAGCAACCAGTCCGGCACATCGGGCGGCGTCGCCGCGTCAATGACCATTTCGATGGTCGTTTCCGCGCGTTCGGGCCCTGGATGCACCTTGTGGGCGACGATGGCTCCCGTCTTGAGGCACATGCCCATCGTGAGCCGGACACGGCACGCAGCCAGTTCCTGATGCGTGTCGAATGTCACGATCTGATCGAGGTGTGTGCAGTCAGCAAGAAGGATTTCAAGCGGGTGCGTGACTCTGATGGGTTCACCCGATCCGTCGCACAGTTGCGCGGCGCGCTTCTTGCCCAACTTCTTTTCGAGCCGTTCGCGGTTGCGGAGCTTCTTGATGCGTTTGCGCACCGTTTCCGACGAAGGGCATCTGAGTTTCGGCTCGCCTTCCGGAAGGGTCGCATTGTAGCGTTCGACGAGTTCGGACAGTTGGTCGTGAGCGCTGGTGATGGTCGTGCGTGGAGAGCAATAGAAGCCCTCGGCCACGGCATGGACGTAACCGTCCAAGACCGGATCCAGCGGACTGAAACCATGCTTGCGTCCCCGGTCGAACACCAGCGTATAGGGCGTGTCACCCATCTCGTCATATTCGCGCAACCAGCGCTTGACTGTCGAACCCGCTGGCAGCGGGCGACCTTCGTCATCAGGGTGCATACCGTGGTTGGCCGTGAGCCAGGTCGCGATTGCCTCATCGGTGCGCGACACTTCATCGGCGGTGATGCGCCGACATACGGACCGGCGGTAGATCGATCCGGGATTGGTTGCCCGCAAATAGTCGGGATCACCGTATTGGTCCCGCAGTTCGAATTCTGCGTGGGGACGAGCACTATCGAGCGGGCTAATTTCGCCGCGGATCATGTGCTGCAGCAGCCAGTCCAATGTCGCCGGGATGACATTGCCGGTCTTCTCGCACTTGATTTGCACGTTTCCGAATGTGACGAGGTCAGTCAGTTCCATGACTTTGTTGTCGTGGATCTTGTCGATCCGGATCCTGCGTCCGAAGATCTCGAAGCAGTCGCCTGCCACGATGCCTACGTTCGCGGGCGCGGGCATGGCTTTCGGGCCACCAGGATCCGGCAGATTGGTGTTGTTGTTCGTAGTCATGGTATTTGTCCTTTCTTGGACTTTTCCCGGGGGCCGCGGGATTGCGATCCCCGGAAGGGATCGCAATCAGGTCGGGACGACCAGATTGAACGAACTGATGTCGATGGTGGTCAGGGGCTGGCGGATGGCTTTCACCTGCGCATCCCGGTCGATTGGTTTGGTGAGGTCGAGCGCAAGCACGCGATTGCAATGCATGGCCATGGCTACAGCATCGGCGGACCGTGTGTCTTTGCGCAGAATTTCTCGGATCTCGGCGAGTGCGACGCCATTCCTGCCAGCGAGCAGGTTGTTGACCGCCTCGGTGTCTGTCGGGGTGAAAGCGGTTTCGGCATAGTAAAATGCGGTGACGACGTTATGCCAGTACAGGCTACCCGAACTGGAGCGGATGATGTCAGCCGTTGTATGTTTCTGGAAGGACACGCGGACGGCGGAACAGGCGCCGGCGATGCGCCGCATCAAGGCTGCGTAAACGGGTTCGCAGAAGAACGTCCAGTCGGCTTTCACTTCGCCGAAGATGAGCCCGCGCTCGGCATGCCAAGCCACGTAGTCGAATGTGTAGGTTACCTCACAGCTCGAGTAGCGCGCACCCTCCATACTGAAATTCACGATGTCCGGGTTCGTGGCCAACGCCATGAACATGAAGAGTTCGCCGGGACCGGTCCCTTCGCTGTGGTCGACCACTTTCGCCGCTGCAGCGGCCCAGGTGAAGATGGTCTTGTTGAACGTCACCCGCACGGTGGGCTTATTGGAATGTATGCGAGCGGGCCCATTCGGCGGGTCGCCACCATCGTCATTGTCGTTCACGGCCTGCAGGTCCGCGGGCGTGGCGAAACATGTGACGCCTGGTCGTTTTGCCCAAAACTGCCGTTCGGGTGCCGAAGAGCGCCGCTTGCAATTCAGATCATGCGGCCTTCTCGGCAACACCCTCCCACTAAACGGATCATTGTCGTTGTCTGCCGTATACATTATGGTCTCCAGTCGTTATCTGGACACTGTCTTACAGATACTGGAATAGATGCGTCAAGCAGATTCCAATGCTTATCTGGACAAGACGCTATTTTGTTGGTTAACGGCAGACCTGTTTTTTGCTATGGCTTTGGTGTGTCTACCCAGTCCTTCCCTGTTAGATATTTTCGCGACAAGCCCGACCCGGCTCAGCTGGCTTTGTGGGAGTCGATGAGTGAAAGCGCGCGCGAGTCGTCGCTTTGCCGGCTTGAAGCGATCGCGGACTTTCAGAAGACAAAGGGCGGCATCACGGCAGCGGTCGCCGCCGAACGACTGGGCCTCAAGATAAGCCGGTTCTACAAAATGGCAGCGGACTGGAAGTCAACGAACTCGCTGGCTTCCCTTGGGACTATACCTGTTAAGCGATCGCGGAGGACGAAGCTCAAGCCCGAGATCATCGCCAAGCTTAATGCAGTCGTTCCGCGCGTGGTGGCCATGAACGCCGATCTGTCGGTCGCGCGTCTTGTCGACTTAATGGTCGAAGAGGCCGGAGTCGATAAGGGGAAGCCTTCTAAGATGAAGTTGCGCGAGATCGTGGAGGCTGAGAAGCGCAGGGTGGAAGCGATAGGAAATGCAGGCAATTCAATTGCTTTCGATTGTTGCGCGCTATCTGTAGCGCGCGATGAGCAGACCCCCTTCGTGCTCTTCGCTGTCCTTGACCGTGGGACACGGGCGTGGCTCGGATATTCGCTCGCCCGGTTCGAAGAGCCCGAGCGTGGCTATGCCGATGCCGCCTCGCATGCGGCATCCAGACTGGCGGACCTCGATCTGCCATGGGCGAAGGATGTTCGACATCTGCAGATCACTGCTGGAGAGGATCTGGAACGTTTTGAGACGATCGTAGAGGAGATTATCAAACGCTTCGCAATCCCCGCGCGCAGAGCGTCCAACCCCAAGAGATTCGGAGGTTATCTGCGCGAGATTATCGGGCCGCGTATTGGCCCGATCGAGTTCGCGTCGCGGCGCACTGTCTCCGGTCCCCCTATCAACGTCAATGGAAGTCCGGCGATCATGGAGGAAAGCAAGGTTCGCGAATGGATCGACGAGGGAATTGCCGAACATAATCGCATCGAGGTCGCCCGAAGTACCAACGGCATGTCCCAGCCGCCAGTGCAATTGATAGACGTGTTGGGCTACGTAGCTTCGCTCGCCGACTGATCAGACAGCGCCCGCTGTGTTGCGGCGTTATGCTTGGCGATGGCATCCTCGACCGCGGTGATGGCCTCTGTCGGTGATAGGGCATTGTTGAGACCCGCTCGGACTTTGCGCTCCAGCTTCTCATCAGCTTTTGGATGATTGAGGTGGAGGATCGACTGCCCACCGAGCACGCGTCCGATCAGCGCCGAACCGGTGCAATCTTTTGGACGGATCCTTAGCCGGGGCCGAAATTCGTTTCTTGTCTGGGCAATGACCTTACCCGAAGCCAGAACGGGTGGACTGTCATCGCCTGCGTCCATCGTCGCGAGGAAATCTTCGACCACTCGGATGATATCAGCCGGTGCACCTATCAATATCTGGAAATGCGTAATGGTTCCGATCGGCATTTGGAGAATGCCGGCGATGTGTGGAGCCTTGATTTCACCGCGATGATTAACCGGTATTTCGAACCGGGCCTGAAAGGCGATGTTACGAGGCCGGGGATCATCGTTCTGACGCACCGAACGCGCCTTCATTATACGTTCTTGTATCGTGTTGCGGCTCGGCATAGCGAGCTGCTGTTTGGCGCAGCTTTTTTTCACCTCCTTGGATACACTTCCAATGGATGCTTCGGGGCCCTCATTGTTAATTGCCTGTCCGATGATGTCGACCACGCGTTGATCAATACGCGGCTTCCGTTGTTTGGGCGGTTGTGCACCGATGATATCTGACGGAGAAGAGCGAAGCTTCCAAGCTCTGACCAGATTGTAGAACTGTGATTGTTGCATTCCCAGCGAGGCAGCGTGATCGGACGTCTGTCGACCAGTCGGTTTCTCGATGGCGCAATACGCCTCCAATACTCTTTTGCGTTCGAGCACGCTCTTAAGTCTTACGGGATCTACGCCATCGAATATAATCGTCATCACTTCTCTCCATCGGTGGGTTTGATTTGTCGCAGGCAAGCAAAAGCCCCCGCCAACTGCATGCTGGAGGGCCCTGTCATTCTGCGTTTGGTATTGGTGGTAGAACTGCTAAGTGCTCCAGCATTCGCTGGGTTCGAAACGGCTGACTCAATTCTCTGTCAACGTCTTTGCGCCGCCCGTGTTGGCTTAATCACCGTGCTACGCTCGTTGTGGGAGGCAAGGTTTTTTGGATCGCAGCAGAGCCGGGAGCAAACTCGTCGCAAACATGGTTCCTTGGCGGAAAAGAACGAGCCTGTAAGGCTTCGGGGCGATCAGAATACCGCTCTATTGGTCATCGACGCAGGCTGTTGTTCGTTGCGTTCATTGCCGCTTTGCCAGGTCATTGCGATGGCAAAATCGTGAAACTGTTTAGCTGTCCGCTCTCAAGCGCTGCTTTTCCTCAAGCACTCAACTATCACTTTACCTAACCACCAGAATATCAGCTTATGGAGACCATCTTGATAAGAACGCGCTGGCGATCACTTCGGCATGGCGGTTTTGCACGCTGCTCCCTTATGTCGCGTTCTACCAAGCAATGGGATCGGTCGTTTGGCGCTCCGATCAGACATTTCGGCGATGAGAGACGACGGCACACCAAAAATTGGTCTGAGAAATGTAGCGATGTCGAACTTCGTCGTGAAAAGTCGGGGTGGTCACTGGCTATGAAGGCAATGGAACAATCACTCGACGTTTTGATGTGTCAAAGTTAGATAAGGCCGTAATCGAAGTTGGATTAAGACGAATGACGATATGAAAGACTGGCCCACTCAGGACGACGAACCAGATTGGAAGATACGCCTCGAATTCTGGTTCATCGCAGCGCTCGCCGCAGTTTCGTTATCGGTGATCGTATTCTCTGTCATTACGCCGCAACCTGCTGCAGCGCATCCCGGGCGCACGGCGGCGGATGGCTGCCACAATGATCGCAAGAATGGCGGTAGGCATTGCCACGGCGGCAGCAAGACGACACCTAAGCCTCCTGTGCGGACACAGCGTGCGAGTGGCCGCGTTCATTTCGCCAATTGCACCGAAGCGCGTGCCGCCGGAGCTGCTCCTGTTCGCCGCGGCGATCCCGGTTACGCTTCGCATCTCGACCGGGACAATGATGGCATCGGCTGCGAATGAGTAAAGAGAACCTGCCGGAGACTCCAATCGATGACTTGGAGCATGACCAACGTGATGCGTTGGCCGCCACTGGCCGTGCTTTGGCAGGCCTCGTCCCAATGTTCGGCGGCGTTGTCGGCGAATTGGTTACACGCACCATTCCGGAACAACGCACCGACCGCGTGGTCCGTTACGTCCGGGGATTGAACGCAAGGTTCGACGGTATCGAGGCTCGGTTGCAAGAACTGCTTACCGACCCAAATAATGTCGATCTGGTCGAAGAAGGTGGTTATCAATCAGCCCGTGCGACCAGTGATGAACGCATCCAGCATATCACCGCGCTAGTAGCCAATGGCCTTGATGCTGATGACGCAGATGTCATCCGCCGTAAACGCTTGGCTAGGCTCTTGGGCCAGATCGATGATGACGAACTGGCCTTGCTGAATGCATACGGCCAATCATATGGCGGAAGCAATCAGAATCCGTTTGCGGCGATATCGCGTCCCGACCCCGCACACCTGGGTTCCGGGATCGAAGAGATTGATGCCGAAAAACTGTATGAAGCCGGAGTCGAACATCTTCTGTCGCTAGGATTGCTAACGAAGAATTATCGCAATCCCCCTCGCGGTGAAGCACCGAAATTCGACGCTCGGAAAGGCGACTATGAGCACAGTCGCGAAGTGTCCTATCTTGGACGATTGTTGTTGCGCTTCATTGATCGACCGTCGCCGATCGACATCGAGAAGTGAGCTGCGGTGCGTGAGGAACCTGACGCTGTTCCGAAATAGGCCGCATCGTGATAATTGTGCGGTTCTCTTTGCGGCTGAATTGACGATTGATCCGTTATAAGCGTTCACGAAATGCGTCTTTCAAGGTTACGGCAAGCAGAAGAGAGGAATGTTTAGATCCAATCACGGTCTTTCCTGGACAATCTTCGACTGGTTACCGAAAGGTGCCTACTGGCGAAGAAGACCCATTCTTCATAACGCTGTTCTCATGGCGATATCGCTCGACCGGAACTGCGCTCGCTATTGAGTTCAGGCCGGTTCGCAGCGGAATCTAGCTCTTCGACTAAGGAAGGAGGGCTCGGGCTGCCGGAACGGCTGAGATACAATTCTTTATTTCGACCCATCACCGGTGGAGCTCTATTTCTGGGAAGCGCTTGCGATCATCGCACTCGCATGCTTCTTCGTACCTCTATCGCGTAAGATGGGTTTGGGCACGGTTATTGGTTATCTGGCATCGGGCATCGCCGCCGGTGTGATGCTGTCGCTCAGTTTCTAGACGCATCCTGAAGAGCTGTTGCATTTCGCCGAGTTCGGCATCGTGCTCTTTCTGTTCGTCATAGGACTGGAATTCAGGCCGGACCGCCTTTGGCGGATGCGGAAAGCCATATTCGGGCGCGGCGCTACCCAAGTCGCGCTGGCGGCACTGTTGCTCTGCATACCGGCATTTCTTTACGGCTATGACTGGAAGGTTGCCCTGGTCGTCGGCCTCGGTCTCGCTCTGTCCTCGACTGCGTTGGTCATGCAGTCTTTGGAGGAGACGGGACAGCGGAGCGGCGAACACGGGCGGACTTCGGTTTCAATACTGATCTTCGAAGACCTCGCAATCGTCCCGATGCTCCTTCTCGTCGCCTTCCTCTCCCCATCTGACAGCGCTAACGGATCGACGATTGGAAGCCTGACCAGTCTTGGTTCGGGCATCGCAATGATAGGGGTTCTGGTCGCGGCGGGCCGCTACCTCCTCAACCCGATATTCGCGATCCTGGCCCGGACTGGGGTTCAGGAGGTCATGACCGCCGGCGCGTTGGGCGTAGTTATTGCCGCCGCGCTGATGATGGACATGGTGGGACTTTCCTATGCGATGGGATCGTTCATCGCTGGAGTGATGCTTGCCGGTTCGCGATTCCGTCATGAGGTTGAGGCAGATGTCGAGCCGTTTAGAGGCCTTTTCCTCGGTCTGTTCTTCGTCGCGGTCGGCCTGTCCTTGGATCTTGCCGTCGTTGCGGCCAACTGGCAGCTCATCGCGGTCGCTGTGCCGCTGCTGTTGTCGCTCAAGATCGTTGCGGTCTATTTCGCCGGTCGTCTCTTCGCAGTCGGTCACAAGGCTTCGAGCAAGACAGCACTCACGCTTTCCCAACATGGTGAGTTCGGCTTCGTCCTGTTCTCCGCAGCAGCTGCGAGCTCGCTCATCGACCCGAGGACTGCCTCGATACTCGTGTCCGTCATCACATTGTCCATGGCCGTGTCTTCCATCGCCAACAAAATGATTGCACTCCCCCGAACCGAGCCGGATGCGGACCCGGATCCCGTGGAAGCCGACGACCATGTTGATGTCCTTCTGGTTGGTTTTGGCCGCTTCGGTCAGATAGTCGCCAAACCATTGCTCGATGCCGGATTGAGTTTGTCGATCATCGATCGGAATGCGGACAGGGTGACACAGGCCAGAGCCTTCTGCTCGACACTACAATTCGGTGATGGAACGCGTAGGGATGTCCTGAACGCGGCGGGCGCGGCCCGGGCGGGTATCATTGTGATAGCTGTGGATGAGGCGAAGGATACCGAAGTCATCGCTGCGATGATCGGTCGCGACTTCCCTCACGCCCGCTTGTTCTGCCGGACTTATGACAGGCGCACCGCCATACTGCTGCGTGAAGCAGAAGGCGTTGTTCGCGAAACGGCCGCGGCGGCTTTCGAGCTCGGTCAAATGGTGCTGGAAGCCGCAGACGTCACGGAAGAAGAAGCACGCGATCTGGTCGAGGAAACACGCGAAAGAGACCGGACTCGGCTTTTGCAGCAGATGAGTGAAGCAGGGATGCGAAGAAACGACATCTCATTTGCAGAAACGGTCCGCCCCAG
The DNA here is from genome assembly GCA_913060895.1 of uncultured Sphingomonadaceae bacterium. Taxonomy (GTDB): domain Bacteria; phylum Pseudomonadota; class Alphaproteobacteria; order Sphingomonadales; family Sphingomonadaceae; genus CAJXSN01. The sequence continues at coordinate 116,047 of CAJXSN010000006.1, read as the reverse complement.
AAGCCAATGAAGTTTCCTGGTGGCAACAAGTATAAGCACATGGCGGACCATCTATCGAAGTGATTTTCGTGTCTGCGCGGTGAAACGGACGTTCCGGAGATTTGAACGCGGCAGCCGTCAATAAGGATTCTGATTACGTCGAAATCGCCGTGCAGAATGGAATTCGAAAGGGTTTCGATGCTCCGCAGCACTCGCTCTAGGCTGGACTTGTTCCAGCCGAGCTTTCGAATTTTCGCTTCAGAGATCTAGTTCCGGTGAAGCTGTTGCAGCTTCTGAATCTTTGTTCGATGGTAAATAGTATTCGGTCAGTTCGTTATGACCGGCGAGAACCGGTGGCCGGTATGTTGTGCGCGTCTCGTGGCGGGTGACGACAGGCAGAGCGAACCTGTCATAGACTGATTGGTGCAGCTCGAAATTGGCGCCGATGCTCCGCTGCTTCCGTCGCCAAGTCAGCTTTTTCCGGAACGGCATCCAAGACGGGAACTTCTCGCGGAGCGACTTGACCTCGTCGTGCTGCATTCCAGCAGGATCGGGCGATAGGTTCAGTCGGCCGTCATCGATCAGAGGCGGACGTTCGACCTGCCTTAGCTCGCCTACCATCCACTCGAGAGCGATGTCCGACAGCCTGCTTTCGTTTTCAGGGTAGCTTCCACCGATGTCGGAATGGTTGCCAGCGAACCAGATCTGCCGCAGCCACTTGGGGTCAAGATGGTCGAGCTTGGCGACGTCCGAACCATACGCCCAGCCCACCAGCGGGAAACGCGCACGGTCCTCGTCGATCGCGCGGGCATGCCTCGCATATCGCACGCTTGTGTCGAGGTATCGATCGTAATGGTCCGAGTTCCACGCAGCCATGTGCCTGCGCTTGACCTTCTTGCCGTCCTCGACCGCTTCGAACGTCTTCTGCTGCCGCCAAGTGATCCGCGCGAACCGCCAAGCGAGCCAAGCCGCCGGAATTGCCAACAAAGAACCGACCACCGGGCTGCCTGAGGCGAACGCGAACGCGGCGAGAACTCCCGATACGATGAACGCGGCGGCCATCACCCAGGCAGCTAGGCTGGTCCCCAAGGAAGCCACCGTATCAAACACACCGATGAAATGCGGAGCGACGTTCCCTTGCTTTTCGCCGTCCCTGCCTATGCCTTGCGACCGGTATTTCGTCCTGAAGCGATCAGCCTTCTCTTCGCGTTCGTCCTCGAATTTCTTCCTGTCGTGCCCGAGGCCGTGGTCATGAACGTCATAAACCGCCTCCGCAGCGATCTTCCGCAGCTTCTCGCCATAGCGCGGCAGCGGACCGCCATCGCCATCAGTCATCGGCACTCCACACAGGTTAAGAACGCGCGCGACCGATCGCGCCGTGTAGGCGCCGCGACTGAAGCCGAACAGGAATATTCGGTCGCCGCGTTCGTAATGTCGCAAAATCGCTTCATAGCATTCGATGACGTTCTCGCTGATGCCGGTGCCGAACGCGCTGGCCGAGATTTTCAGCAGCCTACCGAACAGGCCGCCGCCACCTTCCGTCGAACCAAGACCGGCATCGTAGAACGCAACCTGCCGAGCTGGACCGATGTCGACGTTGTCGTCGGGTCGAACGGCTCGGTAGAGCTTGTAGACGTTGGAAAGGCGCTGATCAGGCTGCAGACCACCGACCTGACCCGTCCCATCCGAGAATATCAATATGTCCTTGCCTTTCGGCGACCAATAGGTGGGGTCGGTACTCGTATTTGTCATCTGTTCCCCATACACATCCGAGAACGGCGCGGCCAAATCATTCCGCGGCCATACCTCACGGATGCCCGATTATTTTATTATGCCGTTTCTTCGAGATATTGGTGGACGAAGGTGACCGCCATGGCGCCCTCACCGACTGCAGTCGCGACGCGTTTCACCGACCGGTGCCGAACGTCGCCCGCTGCGAAGGATCCCGCGACACTGGTTTCCAGAAAATGGGGTGATCGATCCTGCTGCCATTCGGGAGGCATGGCTCCATCCTTAAGAAGATCTGGCCCCGTAACCAGATAGCCCGCGCGGTCCCTGACGATGTCGGTGTCCTTGGCCCATTCGGTGTGGGGAACACCGCCGATCGCTACGAACAGGCGGCTGGTGTCGGCCCAGCTTTCGCTTTCCTCACCCTTTCGGATCTTCAGACGCCCCAAAGTTTCGTCGCCTTCGAGTTCGGTGACTTCGCTATTGTATAGGACCTCGACATTGGGCGCTTCCTTGATCCTGTCGATTAGGTAGCTGGACATCGATGTGGCGAGCGCATCGTCGCGAACCAGCATCGTGACCTTCTTGGCATGATCGGCGAGATGCATCACCGCCTGACCCGCCGAATTGCCGCCGCCGACGATATAAACGTTCTCGCCCTTGCACAGCGGTGCCTCACTCGCTCCGGCACCATAGTATACACCGGAATGTAACAAGCGGTCCTCATTAGCGAGGCCCAGCCTACGCCAATCCACGCCGGTCGCGCAGATGTTGGATCGGGCCACCATCGAGCCGCCGTCGGCGAGGTCTACCCAGATTTTCCCCTCCCTGAACTCCGCCTTCACCCCTTCCCGCATCATCAGGATCTCTACCCCGAACTTCAGCGCCTGCAGACGAGCGCGCTCCGCGAGGTCGGCGCCCGCGATGCCTTTGGGAAAGCCCAGATAGTTCTCGATCATCGAAGTCGTACCGGCCTGACCCCCGACGGCACCGCGCTCGATAAGGACGGTGCGCAACCCCTCCGATGCCGCATACACTGCTGCAGACAGCCCAGCCGGTCCGGCGCCGTAAATGGATACGTCGTATTCCCGCAGGCTTGGGTTAGCCATCAGGCCGAGCCGTGATGCCAGTTCCTTCATCGTGGGCGAGAACAGCCGTTCGCCATCGATCAGCTCGACCACCGGCAGCCGGATGTTCTCCAGTTCTTTCATGCCCAGTTCGCGCGCGCAATCGTCGTCGCATTCGAGCTCGTGCCATTCGAATTCCACGACGCTTCGTTTAAGGAAATCGCGCAGTTCGTATCCCAGAGCGTCGTCGCGCTTCCCATACAGCTTGATCAGGTTCGCTGGTGCGCCGTTCTTCGTGTCAGTGTTCGTCATGCGTCGTCCTATCTGGTTTTGACCGAATTCTTGCCGAGTGAAAGACCGAGGTGGCTCATCGACCGACCAGCCGGTAATCTGGCAGCTTCATAGGCTCGAAGCGCTTCGCTGACGTTATCGGGACGTCTTCCGATAGCGTCGGCCAGAGCCATCGCATCGCCAGATGCCTTGGCAGTCGCGCCCGCCGTGTGCGGCCTCACGACGAAGGCGGCGTCCCCGAGGAGACACACCCGGTTATGGGCCATGGTGCCCACGGCAAGATCTTCGATTGCCTGTATGAACGGATCTTCGGTCAGTTCGATCAACTGCTGGAACCAGGGATCGAGCTTGTCCTGCGCTCTTTGGACGAGATAGGTTTTTGGCAGATCGGCAAGCATCCCGGCCGTGATGGATCGCTTCTGCTGCACACCGTCTCTGTCCATCAGGAGATGATTGAGATCGGCCCCTGCTTCGACCGTTTCATACCAGACCCAATTGAGCCGCCGCGAGCCGATCGCGGTTCGCCACTCGTCGCCCGGAATGAAATAGCACAATGCGTGTCCGCCATCCTTCGCTGCAGTGAACGTGAAGCGATCGTGGAAGAACGCCTGCAGGTCATTCGGCAGATCCGCTTCGGCGACCGTTCCACGCCACGCGATGTAACCGGCGTATTCAGGGGTCAAGTCGGGATCGAAGCGCCGGCGTCCGTATGAACCGGATCCGTCCGCGAAGACCGCAAGATCCGCGACGGAACGTTCGTCTCCGAACTCCAGCGTTACGCTACCCTCCGACTGTTCGAACCCGGTCAGCGTCTTGCCCCGGTGGTAGCATTCCGCCGGGAACGCACCCTTTATCGCTTGAACGATGGCTTCCCAGGAGGTGAATTGTTGCGGCATGACCACATCGCTGTGGCTTCCCGTGACTGCATCGATCTGACGCCTGGTCATGCATGAGGTCAACGGAAGGTGCTGCCCAGCGATCCCTCTGACGAGCCGCGACAACTGCGGTTGGACGACTATACCTGCACCTCGGCCGCTCAGGTCGCGTGCGGACCGTTCATAAATGTCGGCCCGGCAGCCGATCTGGTGGAGACATATGCCTGCCGCCAAACCGCCGATCGAACCGCCGATGATGGCGGCACTGGGAAGAGTTTCGCTCACGAGAGGTAAATCGAGCTTGCAGGCCCGGCATCCTGTGGGGATTTCGCAGCGAGTTGCAGCGCCTCGACCATAATTCTAACGGTCTGCGCACCGCTATATAGAAACAGTTTTCCGGCCAAGACGCTCGGCACGCCGGTGATCTGAGCCCGCTCAGCTATGTCGAGTTCTCCTCGCACCGACGCTGCTACAGAATTGGTATGGGAATCCTCGGGAAAAACCCCCGCTTCAATCGCGACTTCGGCGGCCAGGTCGGTGAGCACGCTCGGATCGCCGACGTCCCGGCCCTGCTCGAAATAGGCCGAGAACAGACGTTCGATCACATCACTCTGGAGATCCGCTCCACCTTGCTCGAAAGCCATCCGGACAAGGCAATGCGATCCGAATGTGTTTGGCGTCTTCTCCATCGCATCGTAATCCCATTCAATCGATGTATCGACGGAAGCTTCGATCACTCCTGCATCCAGGGACCGGCTTTTCTCCCAGCTGCCGAATTTGGCCGAACGATATGCTTTCCGATCGAGACCTTCAGGCGGCATCTGCGGGTTGAGCTCGAAGGGCCGCCAGATGGTGGTCACACCATGTCCCTCTTTTTCGAATTCTTCGATGGCCCGATCGAGCCTGCGTTTGGCGACGAAACACCATGGACAGATGGTGTCGGACACTATGTCTAGGACGAGCGAATGGCGTTCCGTTGAAGCTGATCCGTTGTCGGATGTTGTGGACGTTTCCACCGAAGAAATCCTTTGCCTATTCCAGGTGTCATCACGATATGCGTTACCGGTTTCCGATTGGCGAGTAGGCACTCGCGGGTAACCTGAAAGATGATTGGTATGGATGTTGAAGACGAACCCACGATCGACGAGCTTTATCCGGCGCGTAGACTGCTAGATCAGATCGCTGACAAATGGACGCCGATCGTGCTGTTTTGCCTAGCTTCAGGCACTTCGCGCTTCGGTGTGATGCATCGTAAGATACCGGGCCTGTCCAAGAAGATGCTCACACAGGTCTTGCGTCGGCTGGAGCGCGACGGTTTGGTGCATCGCACCGTCTTCCGTGTTGTCCCACCTAAAACCGAATACGTCCTGACGGACCTAGGGCGGCGGCTGCATGAGCCGGTAGCGCAATTGTGCAGATGGGCGGAGGACAATGTGGATGTCTTGGATGCCATCGAGCAATCACGTGCCGAGGCGGAGAGTTCGGAAGCGGGATGAAGGACGATTGGCTATGAGCTTCTTTGATGGTTGCCGAAAAGTGTGACCACCAATGCTTTGATAGAAATAATCAGTTCGCAAGCTTTTTCGTATTCCGCAACTGCTCATACCGCATTGCTACTTCAGGCCAGAGTTCGACGCCGTCGTGGTCGCCGGAACTCGTCAGACGTTCCACCTGTGCACATATATGATTTCGCCCGTGCGCACCGTGCTTTCGCTCTACCCATAATGCCATTCCCCAGAGTTCTTGTTCACGGGATATCATTCGCATTGCACCAGCCATCCAGTCATCGAACCCACCGCACCGAACGCGATTGGGAACTCGAATCAATAAGCCCCATCATTGAGCGCTTGAGGAGTTTCTTCCAGCCTTAATCGCCGCAGACATTTCATAACAGCTACCGTAAAGTGCGATGCACAGCGTGTAATTCGTATAGGGCGGGATAGTGTCTCCTTAACAAGACCCCCGCGATCGGCTGGCCATCGGCCGAAGCAGGGTAGGCGTGAAAATTTTTTCGAACAAATATGTTCCGCATTTGTTCTGGCGCGTCCTATAAGGCCAGCATGCTATTATCGTCTCTCGAACTTGACCGCCCTACTCCGATCTCATGTCTGCCCGACGATCTGCGGCTGCGGATAGTCGATGCTGCGGGTGCTGGCTTTCCCAGCCCGGCGCAGGACTGGGAGGATCCGACCCTTGACCTGATCGAACTGTTGCGTCTCGACCGCGCAGCCAGCTTCGTGTTCCGGGTTTCCGGCGAATCGATGCGCGATACCGGCTTCTTCGACCGGGATGTCGTCGTTGTGGATAGGGATCGCAGGCCGGCAAACGGATCAATCGTGATCGCGATCGTCGATGGCGGGTTCGTCATTCGGCAAATGGTCGTACGCGGCAATGTGCCCTATCTCGAAGCGCGCAACGCTTTAATGAACGCCAATCCTGTTCGGTGTGACGAGGATGTTGAGGTCTGGGGCGTTGTCCGTGCCAGCATACGCAACGTTATCGGCTGAACGTTTGTGTGGGCCATCCTCGATATCACGAACTTCTACGTATCGTCCGAACGGGTTTTTGACCCGTCGCTTCGCCAAATGCCTGTATGTGTTCTGTCAAACAACGACGGCTGTGCGATAGCCAGGTCGGAGGAGGCCAAGGCTCTGCACATCAAAATGGGAGCACCCGTTTTTCTGATGCGTGACAAGATCAAGCGTCACGGAATCGAGCTGCGCAGTTCGAACTATGAACTCTACGCCGACATGAATCGTCGCTTCAATCAGGTGATCGGCGAATACAGCGACCAGGTGGAGATATACTCGATCGACGAGACATTCTTCCGCTTGCCCGTATTGGCCAATGGTCTGGGCGACGTAGCAACCGCACACGAAGTGCGCCGCGCCGTGATGCAGCAAACCGGATTGCCGACAAGGATCGGTCTGGGCCCGACCCGCGCACTGTCCAAAGTGGCGAACGGGTTGGCAAAGGCATCGGAGAAGGTCTGGGGCGGCGTAATTGATCTGCATGACGAGGAGTTGCGCGCGAGGCTGTTCCGCGAATGGCCCGTGGAAGAGGTCTGGGGCATCGGTCGGCAACTAGCCAAACGACTGAGGCCTTTGGGTGTTCGCACGGCTGCCGATCTTGCCGCCCTCCCTCCAGCCCAGGCTCGCGATGTCGGCACCGTGGTCATGGAACGGCTGGTTCGCGAACTGAATGGCATCGAATGTGATGGCTTCACGCCGCAGCCAGACAAGCTGAAGAATACAGCGGTTACGCGGATGTTTGCGGAACCGGTCAGCGATCAGACCGTGCTGCGGGAGGCCATGGTGCGCCGGGCAGTGCGGGCTGCAGAGAAGATACGCGTGCAGGACCTTGTGGCTGGCCGCCTCATCGCGTTCGCACATGGCAGCCGGTACAAGCCGGGAGCGCCTTCGCATAGCCGGTCCGCAACCATATCGCCGGCAAGCAATGATCCACGCATTATCGGCGCCATGGCGGGAAGAATGGCTGACGCGATGTTCGCGACAGGTGACGTCTATACGAAATGCGGGGTGATGCTGGAAAGCCTGCATGAAGCTGGCGCCGGGCAAGGCGATCTGTTCGCCTGCGCCGACCCGCGCGATGCTGGCTTGATTTCTTCAATGGATGATCTGAACGCCCGGTATGGGCGTGCAGCAGTAACGATAGCGTCTGCAGGGCACGGCGCTCGATCTCACGATACCAAGCGATCAATGAAGAGCCCGGCATGGACGACACGTCTTACGGAAGTCCCATTGGCTCGATGATGACCGATCACCCAACGTATGACGCATCTGCTGTTCAGAAGGTGCGACACTTCGAACTGGCTTTCGCTTGTGTATTACAATATGATACCTCATGAGGTCGTATCTTGATACAAGCATTAAGAGACGCGCGAAAGGGGTGTGGTTGGACGCAACGCGTTCTGGCCACGAAGGTTGGCGTGTCGACCCAATCAATCAAGCGGCTGGAAGCGGGCATGGGGTCTGTCTCGACGCTGGTAGCTGTCATGGGTGCCCTCGAGTTTCGGCTAACCGGGCTAGGACCAGGCAAAACACTTGGTGAGCAACTGCGCAATAAGCGGCTTGCGCGAAATTGGTCGCTTCGGAAAACAGCAGACAAGACAGGCTTGGCCGTCAATACGGTTGTTTGTCTCGAGGGCGATGGTGGGTCCGTTGCCAGCCTACAGGTCTTGATCCAGAAGCTTGCTCCGACAGCACGCCGTCGCGCGCCAGAACGTGCGTATTGGGGTCAGGGTGATAAGGAGGATCGCGACGCCCGCTTCACGCCACCTGGATTGCTGGGTGCTGTAACCGAGGCATTTGGGTCAATCGATATTGATCCCTGCGGTCATGAGCTCAGTCCTGTGCAGGCGAAGCGCAGCATATTGCTTTCGGAAGGCGGCGACGGATTGCGCGACGATTGGTCAGGTCGCCTGGCGTTTGTGAACCCGCCATTTAGTGAGCAGCAGAAATGGCTTCGACGCGCGCATGACCAGTGGAGTGCAGGCAGGATCGAGGTTGCTGTCTGCTTGGTCCCGACCCGTACTGACTCCCAATGGTTTCACGAAGTCTTGAGTCAGAGTGCGAGCATTTATTTCCTTAAGGGTCGAGTTCGTTTCACTGACCCACGCGGAAGAACGCAAGCTACGCCGCACTCGGTAATGCTCGTGATACTAGGAGCGGCGGAAAACGAAAAGGTTACCCTTGCCTCACAGCTTCCGGGCGTCTGGATGCTGTAAGGCAGCCTGTTTTGGTGTTGGAAACGAAACGCTTCAAAAAGAATGGTCCACTTTGTCTATCGGAAATATCGGTATGACGGCTTTCAATTTTGTAGAGTAGCCAACAAGCCCCCTGACGACCGCTTTGCGCCCCCATCCGGCCGTTCGGCCTTGTCGCTGGCGATCCCGAAAGCCGCCATTCGTTCCGCAAGCGCTCAACTGGTTCAGACCCGACATTGCGCTGACGGCCCAACAGGCGTGGCCAAAATTATATTCGGAGTGCATCAATCAGGGCGTCCCGAGCCATGGCCACGCGCGGGTGTCGCAGCGATGAGCGTGCCCACACGAGGTAGAAAGCGTTGCGCGGCACCGTGATCGGCGCGGGTATCTCGATCAGCGTGCAGGCAGCGCGTTCGCTGCGGGTGAGATAGCCGGGCAGTACCGTCCAGCCGAGGTCCGCGCACAATCCCGACCGTATCACCCGCAGATCGGGCGCGGTCAAGGCGGGCTGGCTGGTCAGCTCGATCTGGTTTGCCTCGAGCCAGGTCCGCAGCAGCGGCCGGTCAAGATCGTAGGCGAGGTGGGCCGTCCGGTTGAGCCCGTCGGCAAGCGGCAATTCGGCAATCCGGCTCGCCACGGCGGGCGAGGCTATGGCGCGCAGGTGTTCCTCGCCCAGCGCATGGAAGGCCAACCGCGGATCTTCTGGTTGCGAGGCGGTGACAGCCAGATGCACCTTGTCTTCGAGGAGCACGGCATAAAGCGCCTCGCGCCCGCCGATATGCAGGCGCAGGTCCAGCCCTGCTTCCAGCAGCGGAGCCAGTCGAGGCGTGATCATTTCGCCCAGCAGGTCCGACGGCGCGGCGATGTGGACCGTGCCCGAGATGCGCGACGATCGGGCCCGCGCGCTGGCCAGTGCCGATTCCGCCGTGTCGAGGCTGCTTCCGATCGAAGCCGCGAGATCGTCGGCAATTACTGTCGGTCGAACACCCCGCGAATGGCGATCAAACAAGGGACGGCCCAGTTGCGCCTCGAGCGATGCGATGTGCTGCGACGCCGCCGGTTGGGTGATGCCGATTGCCCGGGCCGCTTCGCTCAGCGAACGACGGCGGTAGACTTCGACGAAGGTGCGCAACTGCAGGAGGGACATTCCGGTTCCATAACCGGATTTATGGCCGTCCGCCATTCCCGCTGGATTTCATGATGCCGTTCCCTGCGTATATAGGCCGCCGAAAGGAACGATTGAATGCAAAATCGCCGCCAACTGCTGAAAGCTCTCACCGCTGTCTTTGTGGCGGGTGCGGTTGCGCCGGTTGCGTTTGCTCGTATCCCCAACATCAATGGAAAAGGACAATTGACGATGACCCGCATTCTCATGCTGGCCACCTCCGCCGACCGCATGACTCCTGGCACCGAACCGACGGGTGTCTGGCTCGAGGAACTTACCACCCCGTATTATGCCTTTCGCGATGCGGGCGCCGAGGTGACGCTGGCCTCGATCAAGGGCGGCGCCATCCCCGTCGACCAGCGCAGCGTTAACGCCGACGGCGAGAACGACGCTTCGGTCGAACGCTATCTGAAGGACGACGCGCTAAAGACCGAGGTTGCCGGCACCATTGTATTCACAAGCATCGATCCCGCCGGCTACGACGCGCTGTTCCTGCCCGGCGGCCACGGCACCATGTTCGATTACCCCGGCAGCGACGAACTGGCCCGCCTGGTCGAACGCTTCGACCGCGAAGGCAAGATCGTCGCCGCCGTCTGCCATGGACCAGCAGGGCTGGTCTCGGCGAAGAAGGCCGATGGCACGCCCCTCGTGGCTGGCCGCCGTGTCGCGGGCTTCACCGACAGCGAGGAAAGCGCGGTCGGCCTCGATCAGGCGGTGCCGTTCCTGCTCGAAACGCGCCTCAAGGAACTTGGGGGCAAGCACGAGGGCGGCCCCGATTTTGCCCCCTTCGCCCTGCGCGACGGCAATCTGGTGACCGGCCAGAACCCCGCCAGCGCTACCCGCACCGCGGAGCTCGTGATGGAAGCCCTCAAGGACAAGGTCGCCTGATCATGCGCTATCTCCACACCATGCTGCGCGTCGCCGATCCCGAGGCGGCGATCCGTTTCTTCACGCTGCTGGGTCTCAAGGAGACCCGGCGCATGGAGAACCAGGCCGGACGTTACACGCTGATCTACCTTGCCGCCGACGAGGAATTCCGCGGCGACGGCGAGCAGGGCGATGCCGAGGTCGAGCTGACGTATAACTGGCCGCCCGAGGATGGCAGCGCTGCCGAGAAATACACGGGCGGCCGAAACTTCGGCCATCTCGCCTACGGGGTCGACGACATCTACGAAACGTGCTCGCGGCTGCAGGCGGGCGGCGTGACGATCAATCGCCCCCCGCGTGACGGATACATGGCGTTCGTCCGCTCGCCGGACGGAATCTCGATCGAACTGCTGCAGAAGGGCGAACACAAGGCTCCGGCCGAACCCTGGGCCTCCATGCCCAACACGGGCGAATGGTGATGGCAAAATTGTTCGAATCGATTGAGGTTGGCGGGCTGCGGCTCGCCAACCGCATCGTCATCGCGCCGATGTGCCAGTATTCGGCAGTGGACGGCGCGATGACCGACTGGCACCAGATGCATCTCGGCCAGTTGGCGCTCTCGGGCGCGGGCGCGCTGACGATAGAGGCGACCGCGGTCAGCCCGGAAGGGCGCATCACCTACGGTGACGTCGGCCTGTACGATGACCGTACCGAAGCGGCGATGCGAAGCGTGCTCGAAAGTGTGCGCCGATGGTCGGACATGCCGCTGATCATCCAGCTGGCCCATGCCGGCCGCAAGGCTAGCTGCGCCAAGCCGTGGCAAGGCGGAACGCAGATCGCCCCCGATGCGGAGAATGGCTGGCAGACCGTGGCACCCGGCGCCATTCCCTTCACCCCGGACGACCATCCCCCTGTCGAACTGGACAAGTCAGGGCTTGCCCGCATCCGGGAGACGTTTGCGGATGCCGCCCGGCGCGCCGGCAGGCTCGGCATCGAAGCCATCCAGATCCACGCCGCACATGGCTATCTGCTCCACGAGTTTCTTTCGCCGATCTCCAACCGGCGCGGCGACGACTACGGCGGCAGCCTCGACAACCGGATGCGGTTCCCGCTCGAAGTGTTCGATGCCGTGCGCGATGCGTTTCCGGCCGACCGCCCGGTGACCGTCCGCGTTTCCGGGACCGACTGGGTTGAAGGCGGCTGGACAGCGGAGGAAACCGCATTGTTTGCACAGGAGCTGGAGCGGCGCGGTTGTTCGGCAATCCACGTCTCCGGCGGCGGCCTCGACCCGCGCCAGCAAATCCCTGTCGGTCCCGGCTATCAGGTGCCGCTGGCGAGGACGGTCAAGGACGCGGTCGCCATGCCTGTCGTGGCGGTCGGAATGATCACCGATCCGCACCAGGCGGAGCGCATCCTCGAAGACGGGCATGCCGACGCGATAGCGATAGCCCGCGCTGCGCTGTGGGATCCGCGCTGGCCCTGGCACGCCGCCGCCGCGCTTGGCGCATTGGTAAAGGCGCCCCCGCAATATCTCCGGTCCGAGCCCCACGAAGCGGGCCGCATTCTCAAGGAAATGATCCCATGAAAATCTCCGTCAAACTGCTTCTGGCCGCTGGCGCTGCCCTCTCGCTTGCCGCCTGCTCGACGACCCGCGAGGGTGCATCCGCGCCCCAGATCGAACAGGTCGCGACCTTCGATGGCGCGATGCCGACTGGCGTGACCGTCGCCCCCAACGGGCGCATCTTCGTCAACTTCCCGCAATGGGGCGACAACGCGCCGTTCACGGTTGCCGAGCTGGTCGACGGCAAGGCGGTGCCTTATCCCGACGCCGCGACCAACCAGCCCGATCCGGCCGACCCGGCTGGGCATTTCATCTCGGTGCAGAGCGTGGTGGCCGACGGCGCCAATCGCCTCTGGGTGCTCGACACGGCTGCGCCCAATTTCTCTCAGCCGCAGGCCGGCGGTGCAAAGCTGGTGGCAATCGACCTTGCGACCGACCGGGTGGTGAAGACGATCGTCCTGCCGCCCAGCGTGGTGCTGCCCACGACCTACCTCAACGACGTGCGCTTCGATCTGCGTCAGGGCGCCGAGGGCGTCGCCTACATCACCGACAGCAGCAACGCGGGGATCGGCGGCATCATCGTCGTCGATATCGCCAGTGGGCGTGCGATCCGGCGCCTGTCGAACCATGTGACGACCAACCCGGAGCCCGGCTTCACCCCGGTTGTCGACGGTGCGGTGCTGATGAATCGCCCGGCACAAGGGCCCGCGACGCCGGTAGCAATCGCGAGTGATGCGATCGGGCTCAGCGCGGACGGCAGTCTGCTCTACTACGGGCCGCTGTCGGGCCGCACGCTGCATGCGGTGCCCACCGCTCTGCTGCGCGACCCTGCGGTGTCCGAAGATGAACTGGCCCGCGCAGTCCGCAGCCTGGGGCGCAAAGGCGCTTCGGACGGGATTGCCGAAGACGACCGGGGCCGCGTGTTCGCCGGCGATTACGAGAACAGCGCGATCCGCGTGCTCGACCAGGGCCGCTGGACGACGGTGGTCAGCGCCCCCCGCATCAGCTGGCCCGACACGCTGTCGATCGGCACCGACGGCTATCTCTACTTCACCGCCAACCAGCTTCACCGTCAGCCAGGCTTCCACGGCGGGCGGGATTTGCGCCGCAAGCCTTACGAGCTGCTCCGCATCCGGGTGGGCGCCGGGCCCGTCCTCTTGCGCTCACAGTGATCCCATCAGGCCGGGCAGGCTCGCGCGGGGCCGCGATCCGGCAAAAAAATCAACAACTGACTTGAAGGAATACAGACATGACAAAGGGTATCGAAGGCAAGGTCGTTCTCATTACCGGCGGCAGCAGCGGCATCGGCGCGGAAACAGCGCGTCTTCTCGCGGAACGCGGCGCGAAGGTGGCCATCGCCGCGCGGCGCAAGAACAGGCTCGACGAGGTCGTCGCGGACATCGCCGCAAACGGCGGCACGGCACGTAGCTACGCGCTGGACGTGACCGACAAATCGGCGGTCCAGTCCGTCGTCGCCGCAATCATTGCCGACTTCGGCCGCCTCGACGTGCTGATCAACAATGCCGGACTGATGCCGATCCGTCCGATGGCCGAGGTCAACACCGACGAGTGGGACCAGATGATCGACGTCAATCTGAAAGGTACGCTCTACGGCATCGCGGCGGCCCTTCCCGGTTTTCTCGAGCAGGGCAGCGGTCACATCATCAACTTGAGCTCGGTTGCGGGCATCAAGGTCTTCGCACCGGGCGGCACGGTCTACTCCGGCACCAAGTTCGCCGTCAGCGCGATCAGCGAGGGCTTGCGCCACGAGGTGGGGGAAAAAGTCCGGGTCACGTCAATCGAGCCTGGAGCTGTCGAAAGCGATCTGAAGTTCACGACATCCGGCACGGCTGCCGAGACGGTGCTGGACTTCTACAAGCAGGCCATTCCGGCGGCATCGGTGGCGCGTGCTATCGCGTTCGCTGTCGAACAACCTGATGACGTCGACGTCAACGCGATCGTCATCCGGCCGACTGCACAGGAGTTCTGATTTCGACGAGGAGGCGGGGCCGCGTGTGCTCCGCCTCATGGGGAACGCACGGGCCCGCTCGTCCGTTACTTTCCCGAATAATATCTGTCCGTTTTACTTAAGGAGTAAATTATGCCCAAACTTGCCCTGTATGTGCCACTTAAGGCAAAGCCCGGAAAAGAGCGCGATGTCGCCGATTTCCTGACCTCGGCATTGCCGCTCGCTCAAGCTGAGCCGGGCACTCTGACCTGGTATGCGATCGAGGAAGGTCCCGGTGCGTACGCGATCTTCGATACGTTCGACACAGAGGAGGATCGGCAGGCCCATCTTGACGGCAAGGTTGCCGCCGCACTGATGGACAAGGCAGAAGAACTGTTTTCCGAACCGCCGCAGATTCATAAGTTCACCCTGCTGGCCGCGAAATAGCGGAGCGGTCGCCACCCTACGCTGCCATTTGACTGCAGTGTAAGGCTCGTGTTTGCATCTGGAATGGATGGCCGGGTCTAATCGGGAAATGAATAAATGAATACGACAGGCCATCCGCGATAGTGGATGGCCTTGTCTTTTGCGCATATCTCACCTCTGAATTTACTGATGAGGCGCCGTTGATGTGTCGCGGCGTAACGGCACCATTGGTTCGCGGGAGATTCTTGAGCACATCAATTTGGCGCGTTATTCGGCCGTTCTGGCCCAGTCATTCAGAAAACCGCCGTGAATCGATCCCAGAATGGCTCTACGGGAAGGAACCTTTCAGGTAGCAGAAGGTTCAGGACACTGAGATCAGTTGGAAAGATGCGAGTTCCTTCGCCGTTGCGCTGGATCGGATCATTAACAAGCGCTGGCCTTGATGACGTCTTGAGCAGCGCTACGAAAGGAAAAGTCTATGAAAGCTGTCGTATACAACGGACCCAAAAACGTTTCCGTGGAAACCGTCGACGATCCCAAGATCGAGAAACCGACCGATGTGATCATTCGGGTGACCACCACCAACATTTGCGGGTCTGACCTTCACATGTACGATGGCCGTACCAGTTTCGAGAAGGGCAGGGTCTTTGGTCACGAAAACCTTGGCGAAGTCATCGAGGTCGGCGCTGCCGTAGATCGGATCAAGAAGGGCGATCGTGTCTGTATGCCGTTCAACGTGGGTTGCGGGTTCTGTGAAAATTGTGAACGCGGTCTGACGGCGTTTTGCCTCACGACCAACCCTGGAACCGCCGGCGCAGCGTATGGCTTTGCCGAGATGGGGCCGTGGCAAGGCGGTCAGGCCGAGTTGATGCGCGTTCCTTATGCGGACTTCAATTGTCTGAAGCTGCCCGAGGACGCCAAAGAGAAGGAGGACGACTATGTCATGCTCTCCGACATCTTCCCGACGGGTTGGCATGGCGTCGAACTGTCAGGTTTCCTGCCTGGCGAAAGCATCGCGATCTACGGCGCCGGTCCGGTCGGTTTGATGGCCGCGCATTCAGCCGAAATTCGTGGTGCCTCTCAGATCTTCGTGGTCGATACTCACGATGACCGCCTGAAACTGGCCGAGGCGATGGGCGCCATTCCGATCGACATGCGCAAGGGCGATCCCGCCCAACAAATCCTTGACGCGACCGGCGGCCTCGGGACCGACCGGGGGGTCGAGGCGGTCGGTTATCAGTGTTGCGATCGGCACGGCAAGGAGCGCAGCAATTACACGATGAACTCCCTCGTCAAAAGCACGAAGGCCACCGGCGGAATCGGCGTGGTCGGCGTGTTCGTTCCGGAAGACCCGAACGCGCCCGACGATCTCCAGAAAGAAGGCAAGATGGCGTTCGACTTCGGCAACTTCTGGTTCAAGGGCCAGAAGATCGGCACCGGACAATGTAATGTGAAGCATTATAACCGGCGGCTGATGAGCCTTATCGAGCATGGCCGGGCCAATCCTGCCCAAATCATCTCGCACCGGCTGCCGCTTGATCAGGCACCAGACGCCTACAAGCATTTCGACGAGCGCGATGATGGTTGGACGAAGGTCTTGCTCAAGCCGGGCGCCTGACCTCAGTCTTCGACGGAATAGGGAATAAATTATGACTTTAGAAGGCAAATCAGTTGCCATTCTGATCGCACCCCGCGGGACGGAAGAACCAGAGTTCTCGAAGCCCAAGCAAGCTGTCGAGGACGCTGGTGGCAAAGTGACCGTGGTCAGTTTTGAATCGGGCAAGGCTCGCACAGTCAATGGCGATCTTGACGAGGGCGGCAGCTATACTATCGACAAGACGTTTTCCGAGGTCAAAGCCGACGATTTCGACGGACTCGTTGTGCCCGGAGGGACTGTCGGTGCCGACAAGCTGCGCGGCAGCGACGAGGCAATTGGTTTCATCCGGGCTTTCTTCGATCAGAAAAAACCTGTTGCGGCTATATGCCATGCACCCTGGACTTTGATCGAGGCTGGCGTGCTCAAGGGTCGCACCTTGACGTCCTACCCGACGCTGAAGGTCGATATCGAGAACGCTGGCGGAGCATGGACCGATGAGGAAGTCGTGGTCGACAACGGCCTTGTTACCAGCCGCGATCCCGATGATTTGCCCGCCTTCTGTGCCAAACTCGTCGAGGAAATCGCAGCAGGGAATTAAGACGGGGCGTTTCGACGAACCATCTGAGGGCTCTTTCCCCGGAGAAGGTCCGCACAAAGCGAGCGTGGCGGATGGCCAGCGATTGGCCGTCCGCCACGCCGCGTATTACACGAACAAAGCACACCTGACGGCACTGAAACCCTGAGCCGCGTCAACCGCGGTGACACATCGCCGGCTCCCTTTCCAGATTCGACCCATTCCAACGTGTGGTTGAGATGCACCTGATCGAACGTGCGTTCGGCCAGATTTACGACCTACAGCGCCGCCTTCAGATAGCGGGCGGTGAGACTGCCTTCCGCTTCCGCAACGACGCCAGGGATGCCGCTGGCAACGATACGGCCCCCATCTTCCCCGGCCCCCGGTCCCAGGTCGATGATCCAGTCTACCTGTGTGATGGCGCGCATGTCATGTTCGACGACTACGACGGTATTGCCGGCGTCTACGAGGCCCTGCAGGTGTCGCATCAGCCGGTCGCCATCGGAGGGGTGAAGCCCCGAAGTTGGCTCGTCGAGGATGTAGATCGTGTTGCCGCGTTGGGCGCGTTGCAGTTCAGTCGCCAGCTTGATGCGCTGCGCCTCCCCGCCAGACAGCTCGGTCGCCGGCTGACCGAGCCTCAGATAGCCAAGACCGATCTCCCGCAACACGTCGAGGGAACGCATCACAGATGCCTCGCCAGCGAAGAAATCGCACGCATCGTCGACCGTCAGTTCGAGCACCTGGGCGATATTGCGCCCGTTCCATTCGACTTCGAGCGTTTGCGGGTTGTAGCGAGAGCCATGACAGGTCGAGCACGGGGCAAAAACGCTCGGCAGGAACAGCAGCTCCACCATGACGTATCCCTCGCCCTCGCACACAGGGCAGCGGCCTTGCGGGACGTTGAACGAGAACCTTCCCGGGCTGTAATGCCGCCGGCGGGCGAGCGGCGTATCAGCGAAGATCCGTCGCACATGGTCGAACATGCCGCTGTAGGTGGCTAGGTTGGAGCGCGGCGTGCGGCCGATCGGTTTCTGATCGACGCGCACCAGCCTGCGAACATGCTCCATGCCTGCGACAATGCGTCCTTCAGTATCGTTCTGCGCAATATCGAGCAGCGGATCGATATCCTCCTCCTCGGCCACGGGGGAGCCGCCGAGGTGTTCCGTGACGAGCTCGGGCAGCGCCTGACTGACAAGACTGGATTTGCCCGATCCCGAAACGCCGGTGACAGCGGTGAAGCAGCCGATGGGAAACGCGACGTCGAGACCAGGGAGATTGTTCCGCCTGATCCCTTCAAGGCGTAGCCATGCCTTGGGATCGCGCGGTGTGCGCTCACTGCGGAGCGGCTCTGCGAACAGGTAGCGGCGGGTGATCGAAGTCTCGACGTCGGCAAGCCCATCTATCGGCCCGCTATAGAGGACTTCACCGCCCTTTTCCCCGGCACCCGGCCCGACATCGACGAGCCATTCCGCGCGGCGGATCACGTCGAGATTATGTTCGACGACGAACAGGGAGTTGCCCGCCGCCTTGAGACGCTCGAGGATGGTGAGCAAGGCTTCGCCATCTGCCGGATGCAACCCTGCCGAAGGCTCGTCAAGGACATAGACCACGCCGAAAAGCTGTGACGACAATTGCGTGGCAAGCCGCAAGCGCTGCAGCTCTCCGGAGGAGAGCGTCGGCGTGCTGCGGTCGAGCGAAATGTAGCCAAGGCCAAGATCGATCAGCGGCTCTAGCCGCTCGAGCAATTCGCAGGCAAGGCGTTGGGCGGCGATCCGCTTCTCGTCGGAGAGATTGGGCGTACGGCGTACGTCGGGCGCGCTCTTGTGCGCAGAGCCGCCCGCCGCAACCCGTTGTTCGACCGCTGCATCGCGGGCCGCTTTTTCCAGAACATCGCCCTTTGAGGGGGCGGAGACCGCCCCATACGCGCCATGCGCGACGGGCATCAGCAAGTCCTTCAGCTTGAGCACCGTCAGGTCGCCGAACTCGGCAATGTCGAGGCCGGCGAATTTTACCGACAGGGCTTCGCGCTTCAGGCGCTTGCCATCGCAAGTCGGGCAATCGCGGCCGATGATATATTGCGAGACGCGCTTCTTCATCAGCGCGCTTTTCGTGTTGGCGAAGGTTTCCAGCACATAGCGGCGCGCGCCGGTGAAGGTGCCCTGGTAGCTCGGTTCCATGCCGCGCTTGAGCGCCGTCCGGGTCTGTTCGGGCGTCAGTCCCCCATAGACCGGCACCGTCGGCGACTCTTCAGTGAAGAGGATCCAGTCGCGATCCTTTTTCGGCAGGTCGCGCCACGGCGTATCGACGTCATAGCCGAGCGAAACGAGGATATCGCGCAGGTTCTGGCCATGCCAAGCGGTCGGCCAGGCGGCGATCGCCCGGTCGCGAATGGTGAGGCTGTCGTCAGGAACCATCGTCTCTTCGGTCGCGTCATAGAAGCGCCCGATGCCGTGACAGGTCGGGCAGGCGCCGGCGACCGTGTTGGGGGAGAAATCCTCCGCATAGAGCATCGGCTGATGGCGCGGATATTCGCCGACGCGCGAATAGAGCATCCGCACCAGGCTGGAGATCGTCGTCACGCTGCCGACCGAGGATCGCGCGTTGGCCGAGCCGCGCTGCTGCTGCAACGCGACCGCAGGTGGCAAACCGTCGATCGCGTCGACCTCCGGCACGCCGGCCTGGTCGATCAGGCGACGGGCATAGGGCGCAACCGATTCCAGGTAACGACGCTGGGCTTCGGCATAGAGGGTGCCGAACGCGAGCGATGACTTGCCCGAGCCCGATATGCCGGTGAACACCACGAAGGCGTCGCGCGGTACATCGACGTCAATATTTTTGAGGTTATTCTGGCGCGCGCCGCGAACCTGCACGCAGGCGGGCGGCCCCGTATGTCCATGATCGGTGGCTGGCGTCGTCGCGTTAATGTCCTTGCTCTTCAATTCTTTCTTCCTGCCTTATACGCCCGTGCGGCTCGTGGTTCATCACAGTCGGGTAAAAGATGAATGCATTTCGACGCGTTGCCCATTTGCCAGAGCGCGCGTCATCATGGCCGGGGTCGGGCCATGATGACGGCCGAATTGTCGATCCGGGCGCCTCGCGCCGCTTCGGATCGACGGGTCAGTAGTGAATGACCGAGCGGATCGACTTGCCTTCGTGCATCAGTTCGAAGGCCTCGTTGATCTCCTCCAAACCCATCGTGTGGGTTACGAATGGGGCCAGATCGATATCGCCTCTCATCGCGTCCTCGACCATGCCGGGGAGCTGTGTCCGTCCCTTGACGCCACCGAAAGCGGACCCCTTCCATACGCGGCCCGTGACGAGCTGGAATGGGCGGGTGGAGATTTCCTCGCCCGCGCCGGCAACGCCGATCACGATCGACTGACCCCAGCCACGGTGCGCTGATTCGAGCGCGGCGCGCATGACGTGGACGTTGCCGATGCACTCGAAGGTATGATCGATGCCCCAGCCCGTCATCTCGATCAGCACTTGCTGGATGGGCTTGTCATGGTCTTTGGGGTTGATGCACTCGGTCGCACCGAACTGGCGTGCCAGCTCGAATTTGGACGGATTGGTGTCGATGGCTATGATGCGACCCGCCTTCGCCTGGCGCGCACCCTGAATCGCCGCGAGGCCGATGCCGCCGAGGCCGAACACGGCGACCGAGTCTCCGGGCTGGACCTTGGCGGTATTGTGGACTGCGCCGATGCCGGTCGTGACGCCGCAGCCGAGCAGGCAGACATGTTCGGGGTTTGCCTCGGGATTGATCTTGGCGAGCGAGACTTCCGCGACGACAGTATATTCACTGAAGGTTGAACAGCCCATGTAATGATAGAGGGGCTGACCATTGTACGAAAAGCGGGTGGTCCCATCGGGCATCAAGCCCTTGCCCTGCGTTTCGCGGACAGCGACGCACAGGTTGGTCTTGCCCGACAGGCAGAAGTCGCACTTGCCGCACTCGGCGGTGTAGAGCGGAATCACGTGATCGCCCGGCACGACGCTGGTGACGCCTTCACCAACCTCGACAACGATGCCCGCGCCCTCGTGGCCCAGAACCACCGGGAAAACACCCTCCGGATCACTCCCCTCCAGCGTGTACGCGTCGGTGTGGCACACCCCGGTGTGCGTCACCCGTATGAGGACTTCGCCTTTCCGTGGTGGGGCGACATCGATCTCGACGATTTCGAGTGGCTTGCCCGCCTCGAAGGCTACAGCGGCGCGAGATTTCATGTTGGGATACCCTCGTTGAGTTAAACTGATTGCTGGTGGGAGGCCGTCGCGTCAGCGCAAGTTCGACGACATTCCCATACTGGCAGGGAGTATCGTTATCATACTCCCTAGCAGTATACAAGAGGTGTCCTGACGAGGATCTCAAACCAGAGAAGGCAGCAGGGGCTGGCTTCTAAGTTAGGGAAAACACGGACAAGAAAATGAGCCTGAAATTGTCATTTAAGATAAGTACGCAGAATTTTCATTACGCCCTCCACGCCGTCATCGTGATCGCCACCTGCGCCTCCGACGGCCCGAACTGTGCCCGAACCAAATGTTTCCCTGAGATGACTCTCCATCACTTCTGCCATCAGTCCATTTGTCGCACCACGCATGGCGACAATTTGCTGCAGCAGGGGAGCGCAATCGGCCCCCGCTTCGATCGCGCGTTCCAGAGCGTCCGCCTGACCCTTGATACGCCGCAAGCGTGTGATTGCTCGCTTCTTGTCCTCTGATGAATGTGGCATTGCTCTTTCCCGAGAAATCGCTCCAGCATACTGTACAGGGGGGGGAGTTTCAATCCTGCACAGAGCGGGGTGTTTTTATGATCGGGCGAGGTTCCGGTCATGCTCTCAAGGATGCGCCATGAGCAGCCTTGGCACGGGCGCCGCAAGTCCGATTCTCTGTCGGGGAAGGGGGGCGCGATCGCTCACTCCCCCCACCGGTATGCCGGTCAGACCGTAACGACGACCTTGCCGATCTGTTCGTTCGATTCGAGGAAGCGGTGCGCGTCTTGGATGGCATCGAGCGGGAAGGTGCGCGCGATCCGCGGCTTGAGCGCGCCCGATTCCAGACCCGCCACGATGAACGCCTTGGCGCGATCGAGGGCAGCGTCGTCCGAGACGATCTCGCTGTAGATATAACCCTTGAGCGTGAGGCTCTTGCCCAGCACGGAGAACAACGGGAACGGCGTCGGCTCGTCGCTGAGCGCGCCATATTGGAGCAGGATGCCGCCGCGCGCCATGCTTGCGGCCAGAAGTTCGAGCAACGGGCCGCCGACCGGATCGAGGACCACGCGCGCCCCTGCACCATCGGTTATCTCCATAACCCTCGCTACCAAATCCTCTTCCCCGGTCGCGACGACATGATGTGCGCCGGCATCGATCAGGGCCTGGCGCTTGGCGCCGGTACGCGTCGTCGCGATTACTGTCGCGCCGACCATCCGCGCAATCTGAAAGGCAGCAAGGCCGACGCTGCTGGAGGCGGCAGTGACGATGACGAAATCGCCCTCGCCGAGTTTCGCCTGCTCCACCAGCGCACCCCAGGCGGTGACATACTGCATCCACACGGCCGCCGCTTCCTCGAACGACAGCGCCGCCGGATGCTTGACGACGAGGCGGGCAGGCACGTTAACGACTTCGCCATAAGTGCCCCAGCGCGCGATATCGAGCGGGGGGATGACGCTGGCGGCTTCGCCTTCCGCAAACCCGGTCACGTCCGCGCCGACCGTAACGACAGTCCCGGCAGCCTCATATCCAAGGCGGCTCGGGAACTCGGCTTCCTGAAGGTAGGCATGGTTGCGGAACATCACCTCGGCGCGGTTTATGCCTATCGCCTTCACCCCGATCTGCACTTCATCGGCCGCGGGCGCGGGGACTGCCACATCTTCAATCCTGAGGACGCTGGCGTCGCCATATTCGTGGATACGGACAATGCGGCTCATTGGAGACTCCTTGATTATTGAACGATCGTTCTGTAAGCGGGTGGACCACCAGTTTCAAGATATTATTTATCGATCGTTCTATATCGTGCGCCAGAAATGACAGAGACGAAAGCCCGTCGCCGCGCAGGTCGCCCTCGTGTGTTCGACACTGACGCTGCGCTCGACAAGGCGGTGCGGCTGTTCTGGCAGCGCGGCTACGAGGCGACATCGATGGCCGATCTGGTGGCGGAGACCGGCGTCGCCGCTGCCAGCCTTTATGCAGCGTTTGGCAACAAGGCGGGGCTGTTTGCGGCGGTGATCGAGCGCTACGCCGCGACGTTCAGCGTCCACCTCTATGCACCCATCAACGATCCGGCGTTGTCCACCTACGAGGCCGTCAAAGGTCTGCTGGAACGAGCGGCGTCATCATTCTCGGAACCTGGAACGCCGGCCGGCTGCTTCATGTATTCGGCAGCGGCAGCCGTTTCGCCGGCGTCCGCCGCCATCGAATGCCTGCTGCGCGACAAGCGTATCGCGGCGGAGGCCCTCCTGATCGAGCGTCTGCAACGCGGCGCCGCGCAGGGCGACCTTGCGGCCAACACCGATCCGGCCGTGCTAGGCAAATTCATCAATACGGTCATGGAAGGCATGTCCGTTCAAGCGCGCGACGGCGCTACGACCAGCGAACTGCTCTCCGTCGCCAAAATGGCACTCGATCGATGGCCGGCCGCGATATGATCGTTACATGGTGGTCATCTGCCAATCTGCCCCCCGACCGAACAGTCGAACTCATCTCATAGGACGAAAGCACATGAAACACGTGACGTTGCCCGGCGGGGAAGTGGTTGCTTCACTGGGTCAAGGCACCTGGAAGATGGGCGAACGTGCCGAGCGCCGATCCGATGAGATCGCCGCGCTACGCGCCGGTGTCGAACTGGGCATGACGCTCATCGATACCGCCGAAATGTACGGCGATGGTGCGGCGGAAACGCTGATATCCGAGGCGCTGGGCAGCGTTCGCGACCAGATGTACCTCGTCAGCAAGGCATATCCGCAGAACGCATCGCGCTCCCGCCTTGCCGGTGCGTGCGAGGCGAGTCTGAAGCGGCTCGGCACCGACCGGCTGGACCTCTACCTGCTCCATTGGCGGGGATCGGTGCCGCTCGCTGAGACAGTGGAGGCGTTGGAGGCGCTCAAATCGGCAGGAAAGATCCGACACTGGGGTGTCAGCAATCTCGATACCGACGATATGGAAGAGCTTGTCGCTGCGGGCGGGGATGGCTGCGTGACCGATCAGATCCTCTACAATCTGGTCCGGCGGGGCCCTGAATTGGACCTGCTGCCGTGGCTCGCCGAGCATAACATACCGGTTATGGCGTATAGTCCAGTCGAGCAGGGACGACTTTCTACCCACCCCGCTCTCAACAAAATTGCAGCCGAGGTTGGCGCAACCCCTGTGCAGGTCGCACTTTCGTGGACGTTGCGGCAAGATGGTCTCATCGCCATCCCGAAAGCGAGTTCAGTCGCACATGTGCGGGAGAACCGCGCGGCCGCCGATATCGTTCTTTCCGACGCTCAGCTTGCGACACTCGACGCGGCATTTCCCAGGCCACGCGACCGCCGTCCACTCGAGATGCTTTAGCGTCAGATGACGATATTATCGCTCGAAGGAACAGAGCGCAAACCGGATCGGCGGTAGAAGCCGAACTTAAACTTGTTGAGCCTGCCACTGGCGGGTGAAGTATCACTTCGCAAGCCTTCGCGCAGCAAGGTGAACCACTAGGAGTCTTCTTATGGATCGGATGCCCGCACTCTTTATCGGCCACGGAAGCCCGATGAACACGCTCGAGAGCAATGGCTACACCTCGGCCTGGCGGGCATTCGGGCCTGAGTTGCCCCGCCCCAAGGCGATCCTCGTGGTTTCTGCACATTGGTATTTCGGTGCTACGGCGGTGACGGCCATGGCACGCCCTCGCACAATCCACGATTTCTACGGTTTCCCACAGGAGCTGTTCGACTTTGAATATCCGGCCGAGGGCGATCCGGACCTCGCGAAAGAGATCGTTGAGCTGGTGAAGCCCGAGTGGATGGGTCTCGACCAGGATCAGTGGGGTCTCGATCACGGAACGTGGTCGGTGCTCGCGCACCTCTACCCTGAGGCCGACATCCCGGTGGTGCAGCTCTCGATCAACGCGCTCAAGCCGCTGAGCTATCATCTTGACCTTGGCGCAAGACTGGCAGCCTTGCAGGACCGCGGTGTCCTGGTGGTCGCTAGCGGAAATGTCGTTCACAACCTCCGAGCCGTGCGCTGGAACCAGCCCGATTTTGCGTTCGACTGGGCAGAGCGTTTCGACGAAGCAGCGGTTCGCCAACTGGCAGAAAACCCGGGCGATCTGCTGCGCCTTGTGGAGCATCCCGATTATGCCGCGGCGGTTCCCACGCCCGACCATTTCGTTCCGCTGCTTTATCTTGCCGGAATGGCGGCTGCCCGCGACGAAACCCTTGATCCGCTGGTGCGCGGCTATTCGATGGGTTCACTGTCCATGACCTGTTACGGTCTTGGCACTGAAGGTTTGGCATGCTCCGAAAAAACGGGCGCGGCCAACTTGCCGAGTGATGTGCCGGCCGACCAGACGAATACATGATCCCTCGGCACACGGCGGACAGGCATGACGAAGTCAGGACGGAAGATGCGAAACGTCGGAGTTCGTCTTGATCCTTGAACACGGGAACATGTCGGAACCCTGGCTCTGCCCTCTCGGCTCGCGAAGTCGCGCCTAATGATCTTGCCTTCCTAAAGGACGTGTTCGACCGAACTGACGAGGATCATGCCGCGGATTTTCTCGACCATCAGCTGTGGACGCTGCGCACAAGCCTCGACCAAGACGCAATAATCGTCCCCCTCTTTGTCGATGACGGCACGATAGACAGTTGCACCCTGTAGCGACATGAGGTCGAGCACACGCAAAGGCATGTCGAGCGAGCCGACCCCGCGAATAAGAAATCGGTCCACGGTCACGCAGCGACAGCGAGTTCGTCAGGCGCGTCCAGCGAGGCGTTGGCGATCCGCTGCCGAGCCAATTGGTCGGCAGCGGTGTGTGGCGCGACTCCGTGCGTTTCTGCGTGGGTGAACACGTCTGCCAGACGATCTGCGGTCGCTTCCACCCGTGCGTTCGAATCTGCTTGGGGCCAGCCCAGATATTCCGCAGCGACGTTGATGATTCCTCCTGCATTCACGACGTAGTCAGGCGCGTAAAGAATATCGCGCTCGGCAAGACGGTCGCCGTCCGCCGTAGTGGCCAGCTGATTGTTGGCAGCCCCGCAGACGACCTTCGCCCGCAATTTGCCCGCCGCCACTTCGTCGATCACGCCGCCTAGCGCACAGGGAGCGAATATGTCCGCCTTGGCCGAGAGGATGCCGGCGGCGCCAACGTGACCGACGCCTTGAATGGCGATCGTGCAGTCGGACAGTGGCCGATGCAGCCTTCGGTGGGCGGCAAGCTCCATCGAAAGAAAGACCCCCTGCGCGGTCCATGGCGATGGATCGCCGCCGACGCCATCAGCTTCCAGCGGTAACCCGTCGACATGGGCCGTATGTGTTCGCACCAGCGCCATGTCTTGGGGGGGGCGTACCGACGTCCGCTGCCGTGACGTACTGCCCATTCAGATTTGCGACGGCCCGCCCGAACGCTTCGAATAGCGCGCGCCGGTCGAACTGGCCTTTGGGCTGCCGGACCACGCCCTTGCCGCCGCCGATAGGAAGGCCTGCAATCGCGTTCTTGTAGCTCATGCCTTCGGCGAGCCGGCAGGCGTCGTGCGCCATCGCCGAAGCATCCTGATAGGTCCAAAATCGGTAACCGCCGGCTGCGCGACCGAGGGTGGTAGAATGAAGCACGATTACCGCGTCCAGCCCTGCGGTCTCGTCGGAGATCCGGTGAAGGCTTTCGGCCG
The DNA here is from genome assembly GCA_913060895.1 of uncultured Sphingomonadaceae bacterium. Lineage (GTDB taxonomy): Bacteria > Pseudomonadota > Alphaproteobacteria > Sphingomonadales > Sphingomonadaceae > CAJXSN01. The sequence goes on along the minus strand of CAJXSN010000006.1, from coordinate 89,384 downwards.
GAAGTGCGTTGAAGTGCGATTTCATGGTGTCGGTCCGTTTGTGGCTGCAGGCCGACATATGACCGATCATGCAGGGTGAATCTAATCTAACTCTTGCGCGTTTGGCTTGCCTTGCGGCATGGATTACCTGGTTTTTGAATAATCGAGAATAAAATGATCAATCTCGATAATTTCGAGCGAAAAATCGTGCGCGAACTCCAGCGCGACGCTGCGCAGACAACGGCAGAACTCGCTGCCAAGGTTGGTCTGTCCGCTTCACCTTGCTGGAGAAGGATCGACCGCCTCAAAAAGGAAGGCGTGATAAAAGGGCGGGTGGCTGTGATAGACCGCCGCAAGATAGGCCTCAACGCGCATATCTTTGCGCAGGTGCGGCTCAATGCCCACGGCCGATCCAATCTCGACGAGTTCAGCGAGGCGATCCGCTCGTTCCCGGAAGTGCTCGATGCCTACGTCCTGATGGGCCAGACTGACTTCATGCTTCGGATCGTTGCGACCGATATTGATGCCTACGAGCGGTTCTTCTTCGAAAAGCTGAGCAAATTGCCCGGCATTCAGGAGATTACTTCGACCGTCGCACTGTCTGAAATAAAATCGACACTCGAGTTACCGTTGGGAGACCAAGGCCCATAATGAGACATTCGATAAACCCTCAGAGATTTGTGAGGGCTAGACTGCTGGCCTCGATGCTAGGCGTATTTGATTTTTCGATGGCGCTCCAATCAGTTCGACGTCCCTGGGGTGGCTTTCTCGGGACTCGAAACTGAGTCTCTCCTCTTGAAAATTGGGCGGGATCAATGTCTGCTTTGCGCCCTCAATTCGGGACGTTCAGGCTTCCCCTGCGGATGCCTGAAAGCGGCCCGGCAACTTTGCTCCGGTAATGATTACCGCGAATGTCCGATTAGGGCTCGTTTGCAGTCGGGCCGCTTTTATCGTGCGTGTGCGATTGGCGGACAGTCAGCTTTGAGGCGCTCCGACAACACGCGGAAAGGTCTGAAACGGGGGGAACGGAATGTCTAGTTTGTTGTTTATTTTGGTCAAAGCAGACATAAAAACAACTACCAGTCAGTTTTGAGGACCTACAGTGAACATCGAGATCGAGCGGAACCCTTCGAAAGCTGAGGCGGACCTGCTCAGTCGCGGGATTAAGTCATTCAACGAAGAAACCGTTCGCGATCTCGAGCCGACGGAGGAAGAGAAGCGGTTTCACGTGATGGCTCGAGATGACGAGGGATCATTACAAGGTGGCATCCGTGCAACATGCTATTGGAATACCCTTCACATCGAACTTCTTTGGATTTCCGAGACTGCGCGCGGCAGTGGAATCGGGCGTAAGCTGATACAGAAAGCCGAGGCTTTTGCGCGCAACAATGGTTGCGAAAATGGTTTAGTCGAAACGACCAGCTGGCAGGCAAGGCCATTCTACGAAAAGAACGGCTACAACCACATGGCGACCCTTTCCAACCGACCCAAGGGACACTCTTCGCACTATCTCAAGAAGGTGCTGATTTGATTTTCGGGCGTTTGCTTTCGAGGTAGTTTCCGCTCAAGTTAAACAACCGAGCTTAGGGTCGTTAGCCGAACGGCAGCTTTCAGCATTCAGCCACCTAAAAGCGGACCGCCTTCAACTGGCCCAAAAAAAGTCCGTAAGCAGGACACGTGTCATGGCCATCGCGCCTTTAGAGTAGGTGCTCGCGGCAGACACCGGCGCCGATGCTGGCTCGGCCTCTCGGTTGTTGTGTGCAGATTGGCATAGCGCTGCCTTTCTTTGCAGCAGCGATTTTGCAGCTTCCTCAATGATCCGGGCGGGGGCCTATCCGATAAGCTAGCGTACCAGCTCCGGTAGGTTCTGCACATGGTTGAAGACGGCGGATATGACGACCGAGCCTTCACCGACGGCCGAAGCGACGCGTTTGACCGATCCCGCGCGCACGTCTCCAACAGCGAAGATTCCGCGATGGGAGGTTTCGTAAGGCGTTTCCGCGCCGGCCGCTTCACCGGTGTACACGAAGCCTTTGGCATCGAGATTGACCAAACCCGAGAGCCAGTTCGTATTGGGTGCAGCACCAATCATGATGAACAGCGCGCGAGTGTCCATGCCCCACTCTCCCTGCGCATCCATTACCGTCACTGCCTCAAGATGATCCTCGCCATGCAGCGCAGTGATCTGGCAGCCATAATGAATCTGGATGTTGGGCTCGGCTTCCAGCCGTCGGCTCAGATAGCTCGACATAGAATCCGCCAAGCTTTCGCCACGAACCAGGACATGGACCTGCTTGGCCGCGCGGCAAAGATACATCGCGGCTTGCCCTGCGGAATTGCCTCCCCCGATCACGATCACATCGGTGTTGCGGCAAAAGCGCGCTTCCATGTCGGTCGCCGCGTAGAATATCCCCGCGCCTTCGAATTCCTCGAGCCGGTCGAGCGGCATGCGGCGATATTGCACCCCGGTCGCGACCACAACTCCCCGCGCACAGACATGGGCTTCGTCATCCAGCGTCACGCGAAACAGGCCGTCGGGTCGCTTTTCCAGTTTTTCAACCCGGCGCGGCATCGCAAAGCAGGTGCCGAACTTCATCGCTTGTATCTGGCCGCGATAGACGAGGTCGGCACCGGAAATGCCGGTCGGAAATCCCATATAATTCTCGATCCGGCTCGAAGTCCCCGCCTGACCGCCGATAGCAGTATCTTCGACTAGGAGCGCCGACAGGCCTTCCGCCCCAGCATAGACCGCAGCTGCGACGCCTGCTGGCCCTCCGCCTACGATGAGAGCATCGACAATCGTATCGCCGGCGACGTCGAGATCCAAATTGAGGATCTGGGCGACCTTGCGGGGAGTGGGATCATCCAGCTTGCGATCCTGCCCCACGATGACGGCCGGTTCGTGATCCACCAGATTGCACAGGCGCGAGGCCTCATCATCGCTGCTATCGAGGTCGAAGGACTGGAAGGGCACGCGGTTGCGCGCGAGGAAGGTCTCCACGCCCTGGACCGCGGCATCCCGGTCGGCACCGATCAGCTTGATCATGCTGTTCTTGAGTTCGAACTGCCTGCGTCTGCGCGCGGCAAACACCGTGATAATATGATCCGAAAGCTCGGGCACGCGGCCCATCAGATCGAGCATGTCCTCACGCGGAACCTCGATGACCCGCATGTCCACTGTCGCTCGCATTGGAAGAAAATGCGACCCCGCGTTGAGAAAGGAAATGTCGCCCATGAATTGAGTCGGCCCAAGGCTTGATTCCAGTAAGCGCTCACCGGAAAAGGGATCGACGACTTCGATCTCACCTTCGATGACGTAGACGAACGTATCATGAGGTTGGCCGATTTCGGCGACCATCTCACCCTTGTGATAGGCGCGCTCATGGCCGATTGCGCACATCGCCGTAACATGCTCGTCTGCCAGCGGCACGCGCTTCATGACTTCGAGATCAGCGCCGATGCTTTCCATAGTCTTCGTTCCCCTCCGCCTGAACAATTCCACACACCGAACGTGGATATGCGAATAAAAGATTGATTCATCAACTGGCGGGAACGAAAGTCATTTGCGTAAGTCGAAAGTCAGCTTACGACAGACGTAACGCTCCAATAGCAGACAGTCCGGAAACGGCCCAGTTTCAGTCGTTAATGTTTGACTGGACGGTGGCTACTGGCGATTGTGATATTGATTTGGTATTGTGCAGGAGTTCGAGGCACTTCTGGTGCCGGTGCGATAGATACGCGAAACCCATCTCCGTATCCGCGGCGCGTGACGTCGCGGACGTATCCAGTTCTTCTCAACCATCACCGATGCTTCTGGTCGTAAGCGGTTTGACCAACCCGGCTGCAATCGAGGCAGCAAAGTTCGCGTAGGCGATTGGGGATGCGGGGGAATTGGCACCCTACGCCGAAGCTATTGGCTTACCAGCTTTCAGACGTGTCAATAAATTGATTGGTGGCATGCCTCAGAAACGCGCGGGTTCCATCAGCGGCAACGGCCTCAGCGGATCCATAGCTGATTTGCCAGCGGACCTAGCGAGAGTAGGTCGCGGCAACGCTGATTTCTCGATATCCCAGCTTAGCACTTCGGCTACGATCGTTACGCAATGCGCGAAGACCCTGCCCTCGAAACACAGGTCGACCGTGACTTCGGTTGCCATTCGGGTCTTTTCCGTCCGAAGCATTTCCTTTAATTTATGCGGATTGTTGTAGCGTGTCTTCGGGCTGGGCGGCTCGCGCCCATCACCAGTCATAGCCATCATATAGCTGATCATCATCTTCTCCTTCATTGTTGAACTGAAACGTTGTCTGTCGCTTCGCAATATGGCGCAGTGACCTAAGCCCAATTGGACTAGCTTAGGTGCGCGGATGGGAGCGTCGACTGTTCACGGTGCAATCCCGGTCCACCTCCATCGACGCTCTGCAGAAGTTGTACTCTGACCGTGCGATCGGGGCTTATCCTGCCTCGTATGGAGACTTATTGACCATCGCGTCTGGAAGTGGCCCTTGCAGCTCCAGGCTTTCATCTCCGCCACCTAGCCAACGCTGCGCTTCATCCGCCTCGGTGATTATCACCGGCATGGCCTTCGGATGGATTGCTGCCACAGTAGGGTTGGGTTCGGTCGTCATGAACGCGAACAGCTCCCAATTGGCAACCTGTCGCGCGCGACGCTTTTTCCCCTCAATCTCTTTCAACCGCTCACCGTTCCACGGTCGCCAGAAACCGACGAAGAACGACTGTTCTGCTTCGATAGTGAACCATGCGTTTCGCTTTTCCGTACCGTCCCATTCCGCGAAGCGGTCGAATGGTATCAGGCAACGGTATTCGGCATTTGTGATGTAGTCGCCGTTGGCACCACGCCACCATGAGCTTTCGAGATTTCGGACGTTGGTGATCGGCTTGCTGCCATCCTTCCACGATGGAAAGCCCCAGCGGCGCATGTGCATGACCACCTTACCGTCTTCGACTGCGAACACCGGGCCATCGGCATCGGCGCCCACATACGCTGGTTCGTTGTTGTCACCGGTTGGCGCTTCCAGGGAAGCGAGGCCGGCACTTTCGAAGAAGAGCTTGGCGTCGGCTGAACTTACGGAATGATGGTACAGGTTACACATGATATGCGGTTTTATAGTCGCTGATCCGGGTAAAGACACCCAAGCGAACTTGGACCCGCCTTTCAGTCCTGATAGTCTATTTCAGCGGGGGATCCAGGATGAGCAAGAACATATTGATATTCTCGGATGGCACCGGTCAGTTCGGCGGTCTCAAACCAGATCAGCGGCTGTCGAACATCTACAAGATGTATCGCGCGATGCGCCCGGGGCCCAGTTCCCCGATCAAGCCGTCCGAACAGGTCGCGTTCTATGATCCGGGCTTGGGTGCCGGTGAAGTCGGTGGGGTAACCTTCAAGCGTTTGCGGAACGGTCTGGAGGCTGCGGTCGGCACAGGCATCGATGACAATGTCATCGACTGTTACGAGAAGATCATTTCGTATTACGAACCCGGCGATCGTATCTTCCTGTTCGGTTTCTCGCGTGGTGCCTACACCGTGCGTTCCGTGGCCAACGTGATGAACCTGTGCGGCGTACCGACCCGCATGCCTGATGGATCATCCGTCCCCAAATATGGCCCGCGCTTGCGCAAGATCGCTTCCGATGCCGTGAAGTTCGTCTACAACCACGGTGCCGGACATCCTCGTGACCATCCTGAATACGAATGGCAGCGGGAAGAGAAGGGCAAGCGCTTCCGTGCGAAATACGGCAGCGCGCCCGATGACGGTAACCCTGATGTCCAAGGCAACGTCCAGCCTGATTTCATCGGGGTCTTCGATACGGTCGCAGCCTTGGGCAGTGCCGTTGTCACCTGGGCCGTGCGTGTCAGTTTCATGCTTACGCTTCTGGCGCTGATCGCCGTGGGCTGGTTCGCCCCGTCCCTTTGGTATGCAGTGCCGATCGCAGCACTTTTGGGTGTGATGGCCTATTGGTATCTCAAGCTGTTGCGTGACCAATGGAAGTATTTCTCGCCCGATCCCGATCGGCCGCTGCGTTTCCGCAACCCTGCCTATTGGTGGGCGATCTATCGCAATGGCCATCGGGCTGCTTGGAACAGGAAGCATTACGACCGCTGGTTGGACGGGGATGTGGGCCATGCTCGGCACGCCCTGGCCATTAACGAGGACCGTGCGAACTTCCCCCGCGTTGAATGGGCGACGTTATCGGAAGTCGAGAAGAACAAGGACAAGCAGCCGGTCTGGTTGAACCAGGTCTGGTTCGCCGGGTGTCATAGCGACATCGGCGGCAGTTATCCGGAACCTGAATCCCGCTTGAGCGACATAGCGCTGGACTGGATGATGAAGGAATTGGCGAAGTGCTTTTCCAATGTGCATGTTCGCGAAAGTCTGCTGGTGCGATCACCCGATCCGCTCAGTCTCCAGCACAAGGAGGAATACATGTTCAAGAAGGGCTGGTTCTTCCGACGATGGCCACAAGGGCCACGTAAGGTCGAGGCGTTGTTCCGGTTGCACTCTTCGGTCATCACCAGATTGAAAGCGGACAGCGTTCCACAGATGGGGGTCGTCGAACCCTACCGTCCTCCGCAATTAAAGAACCATCCACAAGCCAAGGAATATTATTGAAGCCCGTTATAACGGATACCGGTCGACGTTGACATGATTTCCCTCCCGGTCAGCTTTGCGTGCAGGCGCAAGCTCGCCGCCGGATAGATGTCGGTTACACATTCGATCGGCGACGTTCCCATTCAACCATCCGCCTCCATCCGCAACTCGGACGAAGGCGGATGGGGTTCAGGCGGCTTTCAGGAAGCTCTTCCCCGCTTGGCGCGCGCCCGGTGCCTCTACCTTGGCACGCACCTTCGCGAGACCGCGCTCGAAGCCCTTCTTGGTCAGTCGGCTCTTTTGGATCGCAACGTAATCCATCCCATCAACAGTAAATGTATGCGCGCCCTTCATACCCTCTGGGTGGAGCATCACTTCCCCGTCGTCACCGATCCACAGCTTGAGGTCGCGTTGGCATATATGGACAGGCTCGCGATACGCGACCGAAATTATTTCGGATGGTCCTTTCGCCTCCTGGCCTTCTTCGAAAGAGAGATAGATCAGATCCGCGCCGACCGCATTCGCACCCTCCGCCAGTGAAATTAGCGTGAGCTGATCGATGACTTGTCCGGCAAGCACGACGACTGCCGTGGGTCTCGCGAGCACCGCGTGACCTGGGTTGATGATGTCGTTCATGGCAGCCGCCCATTTTGCGATGATGGTTCCGCCGATATCGTTCGTTTCGTTATTCATGTTTCTTCTCCTGTTTACTTCCTGCGAAGCTTTTTCCCCTCCACTCGGAGAGACAATAACTTCAATTCATAAACAGTTTGTAGCCATGGATGATTTTCCGATCGGACAGGACCGACAGATTCTTAATTCGAAGCTGTGACGAGAAAGAGCGCCACCGCACCGGTTGTCCGTGAGCGAATGATAGAGTTCAATCCACGCTGGCTTCTCATCGTTCGGAACGCCGCATTGCGGTCGGCGGTATATCGCGCATTGGCGGCATCATCGGCCGCAAACGTCAGAACAACTCGAGAAACTCGTTCATTCTATCGTTTGCTTGAACACTTTGGCTTCTTTCCCGGCTGTTCCAATGTTTCTTTCCCGATCTCCCCCAAGCGCGCATGAAGCTTGGTGTTCTCGGCCTTCAGTTCCTTGACGAACTTCGCGATTTCGTCGCGCTCCTTCAGCGCTCGTGCGAGTTGAAGTAGTGCGCGCCGGACGGAGATCCTGCGATCACGGCAGGAGGGCCTTTTGCACTTGATTGAAACTTTGGGCGACGAACAAAAGGAAGCGCTGGATGAAATCGCGTATTCCATCTTAGCACGTTTTACCACGACGCCGATCGAGAGAGGTTTTATCTGCCGGTTCTGTGATCAGGAAGTTTGCGATCAAGACCGATGTCCCGTTCACCTTGAGGCTTCTGCGCTATATCTTTCCGGTAGGGAAGACTGACGATCAGCTTTTGAAAATCAAAGCAATGAGGCGGCGTCCGATGTGTGGAGTAGCCTCGGTCACACCGCGCACCGAGAACCATTGCCGTCCCGTCCAACTGCTGTTGAATGGAAATGGGGCGTCGGGAATGTGCAGAGCGGTATACGGGAATTCCATCGCTATCGCTGACCCGAGTTCGGCCATGCTGTCGGCATCCGCTCCGACCCCATGCAAAAGCATAATTAACATTGTCTTTTCGGCGCCATCGCCGTCCGTGATTTCAACCGGCGGCATGAACCTGATCCCTATCCAATAGGGGTGCCAGTTGCGACGCGTCCCCGAAGCCGAAGATGTCCGTGGCGAGCACACTATACGTCGTGCTTTGATGCAGTGTCGCATAGTCGCCAAGAACATCGCTTCGCTCATGCGGCCCATTTCGTTCTCTACACGATTATGATCCTCCTGCCCGTAACGGGTTATCTTGGAACAGGTCTGGCTACGGATTTCTTCTGGCTTTTCGAGATCCCGCGTTTTGCCGACACCGCCGTTTTCGAGTTTGTGGTTTTTGCAACGATGGGGCTTACCTTCGAGCAGTTCGAAGTCCCAATCGGCTTCGTCCATAAGAAGGGCGGAGCTTATCTGTTCTGGGTTCTGATCTTGGGCCACGCCTGCGCTGCTCTGTATCATCATTTCATCCGCAAGGACGACGTGCTGCGTCGCATGACCACAGGCATAAAAGCAGCCAGATTAAAATGAACTCTGAACGGCTCTGATCCTTTAGTCTTAACGCACAATCGCTCGTCTGTAGCCGGCTCGTTGTGCTGCGGCTTCGGAGCAGAAGATTTCTTCTGCGCGCGTCACTTCGTAGTATGGCATGCCCGGCAGATGATAGATCCATTGACCTTTGCGGTTCCGATTGCCCTTGATGGTACATGATCCGTCACGCTGCCGAAGCCCTGCCGATTTCGCGGTTCGCCCAGAGGCCGCCGATTTACTTGTGGACTTAGCCTCCTGCTCTGCTGATCGTTTGGCGACTCTATGAAATTCCGGCAGATCGAACTGTGATGACCATATTCCTGCCCGTGCCGACTTGGCTGATAATTCTGCAGCGGCATAGGCGGTGGAGTATCGCTTGAACGCGATCGCCCATCCCTGCTCAACCATCGTTCGATTGAGCTCCAGATAGCCTACGGTGCAAATTGCGAGTGAGCGGCCGTACACGTCAAGATCGTTGACGTCGCAAGTGACCGATTTTCCATTGATTAGGGCGGCCAGTTCCAGACCGGCCTGGGTTCCGCAGGACCAGTCCACATCGTCCTTGCGGCACATCTGATCAGCTTCAGGTGCATCTATACCAAAAAGCCTGATCGTTGTGCCATCGATACGCAGACTGTCGCCATCGATCACATGGGCGACGCCCGAAACGGTCTCCGCGCTTACCTGCGATGGTGCGAGGCCAAGGAATGGGACCAGGAATGACAATTTCCACATCAGATATCTTTATCGCAGTTTCGTTAACACCGGATCGATGCCGAACGGTTTCTTCTGATGTGTTCAAACCTGTTCGATCAACCTGCAGTGAGAGCAACCGCATATCAAACACTGGAAGAGTTATCGCGATGACGTCCTGGTTTTTCGATTCGCAAAGAGCCAATCCGCCGCCACTGTGAACAGTGCTTAGGATTACAAACCCAAGAAGCAACCAACGAAATTCTTACCGAGTTGCAAACCCTTCGCATCTATCGTGTGCCCGACACCTTGCGAGATGTGGGTCGATACATCGAACCCAGACCTTTCCAACCCGTCCTTCGCAGCATGCAGGGCTGCGATGGGGACAACGGGATCGGCCGAACCGTGCACGAGCAGTACAGGTGCCTTGGCTCCATCGTGGGCAGGAAGGTTCGCGATACCGGTCAATGCGCCGGAGTAGCCAACGATTGCAGCGACAGGTCGCGGTCGTCGCAGTCCGACCTGCAACGCCATCATGGTGCCCTGACTGAAACCGACGATTGCTAAGTCTGCTTCGGTCAGGTCATATTGGGCAAGCTTACGGTCGATGAATGTGTCGATGGCGGGTGCCGCTGATGCAGCTCCCTTCGCCAAGGCGGCGGGATCCATTCCCGAGAGACCGAACCATTGGTAACCGGCACCCATCATTGAGCACTTTGTCGGAGCGTGCGGCGCTAGGAACAGCGAATTCGGCATCGCGTCCTGCCATGTCGGCGCGAAAGATAGTAGATCGTTCCCGTTCGAGCCGAAGCCGTGAAGGAGTAGAACGATCTGCTTTGGTGCCCCGCCTGAGCGATGCTGCAGGCTCACGCCGTTGGTAATCTTTGACAAACCGGTCTCCAGTGTTCGGGTGCTGGCCCATCAGACTGTGGCGACCCTGCGTGGCGTCCGCTATGATGCTGCGATGAGCTTCGCAAGCATCGATCATTGGATAGGCAGGACGCTGTTTGTCCCGTTGATCGTCAAACTTTGTCAGACGACGCGGCAATCGCAGTTCGCCATATCGCGAACCTTCTGGTTCCTGGCTGCAGTAGATGGTTTCTATTATGCCGAGACCATGTTCAGCTCCGTTCTTTGGGGTGCGGTCAGCCTGCTCATGATGGTGACAGCGGTCACGCGGGCCGATAGCCCCACCCGGAGCATGATGTGGTTTCGCCTGATAGCAATTGCAGCGTTGATGATCGACGTCGTGATTGGGATCGGCACGTCGGCCTGGTTTGGCATTGAGTTCTGGGTTCTCGTTTTGATAGCTGAATACGCTTCGACCATCGCTACGATACCTCCGATAAAAACCAAGACGAGCATAACAATACCTACTGCTCAGTCGCGAAGATGACATGCTCGACCTATCGATCCTCCGCTCATCCACCTGAGCGTGTGTACGACACCATGGGCGTTCCTCGCGAAGAACTAGAACCCGACCTCACGGTGGAAGCCGGACAGGACATCCTCAATCGCGTATCGCAAAGTTGCTGCGTAGAAATTTATCGAGATTGAAGGGCTGCAGTCGACTTTTGACATTGTAAGCTTGCAGTGATTGGTATGGCGAACTCAGTTATCGCCGCCCTGTTCTCATCATTCCTTACCGTCGACGATGCCAATCAGAAAATCGGCCAGCTTCCTGACTGCCTTCGGCTGCGCGCGGTGAACGACAGAACGACCTTCCCTAGTCGATTGGATCAGCCCGGCCGCAGATAGTACCGTCAGGTTGACAGTAGCGGTGTTTATCAAAGTGCCTGCCGCCTTCGCGGCGTCGGTGGTGTTGAGGCCGTCGTTCGAGTTCGAAATGGCTTTGAACAGAGCCAATCGGTTGGGTTGTGACAATGCGTTGAACGCCATGGATTGAGGTGTCTTTTTCATCGCTTAACGATAGAACGCCATGGACTGCGTTTCAACTATTCAATGGTATTGAAACCATGAATCCGTGGATAGTTTTTTGGTTGTCAGTTTTAACCGTCGAGATCGGAAAGCGCCATTTCCCATTCTGAGCGATGGTCCTTCCGGAAAAAATATTCAGTTCTAAGCCATTGAATAACAACCAATTCGTGAATAGCCTATGTTTCAATATTTCAATACTCTTGAAACATTGAAACATCGCCGTTATATTTCTTCGCAGCGGTGCGGATCGAACGCACCGATCATAGGACGAAGAGGTGCATGATGGTTGATACCACGAATGGCGGTCGGACGGTCTGTCCGCAATACGCCGCGGCAGGGTCTTGGGGTCTCGATCCGCTGATCCATGATGATGCGGATGATGAATTCGTCGAACTGAGCAAGCGGCAGTTGGTGAGGATCGCCCTGATTGCGACCGAAGTCGGCGCCCGGTTCCAGCGCGACGGCAATACCCACGATCCCATGGCATGGATGTTGGTCCCCCGTCGCATGTTCGCTGGCCGGCCGGCGATCGAAGCCTGCGGCGAACAGGCCCACTGCCTTCGCAGTGTTGTCGTGCACGGTTTGGGGCTGGGCTTGGACGTTGAGGCGGAAGTGATCGACGCGCTGCTCTCTTCGAATTTTGACGATGATGAGACCACGCCGGACCTAACCGGCATGGGAGGCAGGAATGTCGGGTGCGTTCGTGATCATTGCCCTCAATCGGCCAAGCATGAATTCGCGCTGGCGGAAGACCAGTCATGACCTGCGGGACGGCCCGCGACGCGACTGCTTTGAGCTTTTCTGAAAGCCCGCACCATACCCAAACCACGAAAGGTAATCAAATGAACAGCCACAGCGCCGCGATGGTCACTCCGAACGATGACGTCCGCACACTCAAGCGCATCAGGCTCCGCGCAGGGGTAACCGGTATCGGCAACCTCGACGGCCACACCACCACGGCGGTAGTGGTGGACGTCGAAACCACCGGGTTGGACCAGGAAACGGACCAGGTCATCGAGTTGGCAGCACGGCGCTTCCGTTTCGATGACGACGGCATCATCATCGAGATCGGCAAAGCCTGGTCGTGGCGTGAGGATCCGGGGTTTCCTATTGCCGCAGACATCACCAGGATCACCGGACTGACCGATAGCGACCTTGCGGGGCAGCGTATTGATGACGCTACCGCGATGAAGGTGATCGGTGGCGCTGATGTCGTGATCGCACACCACAGCGCATTCGACCGGCCCATGATCGAGAAGCGTCTGCCTGATCTTCCTGGTCTGCCTTGGGCATGTTCCATGGATGGCATTGCTTGGCGGGAGGCCGGCTTCGAAGGGCAGTCCCTTGGCTACCTTTGCATGCAGGCCGGCTGGTGGTTCGACGCACATCGTGCGCAAGGGGATGTCGACGCGGTAATCCAGCTCCTGCAGCACGAAGGCACAGACGGCGTTCCGCTGCTCTATGAACTATATGAGCACGCCTTGTCCGACAGTCATCTGATCGAAGCCGTCGGGGCGGCCTTCGAGGTGAAGGACGCACTCAAAGCGCGCGGTTATCGCTGGAACCCGGATGATGGGGTCTGGTGGACCGAGGTCATCGACCGCGATCTGCTGGCCGAACAGGCTTGGCTCGCTCTCAACGTCTACGCCAGCAGCAAACGCCCAACACGTCACGCGCCACGCATGACGCAACGCACGGCGTTCGACCGTTACCGGTAGTTTTTCGCCTACCCCGAAGAACCTACTCAATTAACCAAGTGAAAGGATGAATATGATGGCGAAGAAGCCAGCCAAGACTCGCGCCAACGGCACACAGCTCGCGAAATCCGAACTGCCCGAAGGGCTCGTCAGTTTGGCCCCCGTGACTTACCCGGTGGCCGATACTGCCGTAACTGCACTGCAGGTGTGGCACAACGAAGATCGCAAGCCGTCAGGCGACGGTCCTTGGAACGATGAGGCCGACAAGGTCGCTTGGTTGGACGAAGCAACCGGCTTCGGCGCGATACTGCTGCGCCAGGAGAACGGGACGCTGAGCGGTTATGTCGGTGTCGGCCCGGACCACCCCCTCTTCGGCTTTACAGCTGACGCCGTGCCTGTCGGCATTTCCAATACCGTTCACGGCGGGGTGACCTATGGCAAGGAGTGCGAGGTTAATCGTTTCGAGCAAGAGGAATACGGCGATCCCCGCACCGAACGCTATACTGTCTGCCATGTCACCTATACCAAAGTGTTTCGCAACTACCGCACGGTGCAATCGACTGAGGACGAGTTCGAGCACGAGGACTTGTGGTGGCTGGGTTTCGATACCGATCATCTTGGCGACTATATTCCCAAGGGAATCAATCGAGATAATCGCAAGGAAGATGTCTATCGCGATCAGGCTTTCGTCTACGGTCAGATCGTCGCGTTCGCCAAGCGTTTGAAGGCTGTCTCCGATGCGAACCCCGGTGTTGGAGATGACGCAGCAACACCCTTGCAGTTGGCACCGCCGGCCAAGCAGGGCGGAGAGGACTGATGGCGGCTGGCTTCTCCCACATCTTCGGCGAACCCGAGCCGATACGTTACGACGAGGACCGCCACCCGGACTTGCCATGGGGTTATTGGCTAACCTCTATAGGTGATGTAGCCGGCCAACCGCCACTGATGGATGAAGAGGGCCGCGAATGGCAATCCGTTCGCGAGGCTTTCTGGGCCGCACGCTTGGGACTGGCAGACGTATCCTGCTGGCAGTCCGAGGAAACTCTCGACTTCATGCTTCACTACATGGCGATCGTCGACGGACGCTTCGTTGCATCGGAAGAGAAGGCTCGCGACATCTTCATGGGAGATCGTCACTTTGGGGATTTCTTCGACGTTTTCCTGCAGGCTGCAGGACTGGTCGAGAAGCATGGTAGGAGATTGACCCTCGAAGGTCGCGCCGTCCTGCAGATGCTCATCGCGACCCGCAGACGCGAATATGCGAACGAGGACATCGGGCTGGACTGGATTGCAGCCACAAGAGGGCTGGCCCGCTCCGCCGAACGCAGGGCGGCAGCAGAACTGGTCGAACAGCGCGAGCAGGTTGCGGCTCGCATGGTGCATCGTTTCGCGACCGGCACCATCGATGGCGTTCCGGTAGTCAAATTGATCGGTCTTCGTATCACGAAGGAGGTTCCCGTCCGCTCCACCCTTTGGTCGATGTCCTGGCTCGAAGGCGACCGGCACGCTCGCGACTGCTTCTATCTCTGGCTGGTCGAACGCATCGACCGTTGGGATGTCTGGAGTGAGATGGTGACCGAGCATGGCACACGCGCACTCACCGAGCACTTCATGAAGCTCGCTTTCTGCGACCGTTTCGCGGCCGCGATGCCGGGCGCAGCTTGACATGGGTAGGCCATAAGGTGGGCCGATGGACCGCTTTTCCTTCACAAATCACTATTTCCGGTATCGATATGCTATGAGCACTGCCACTCGTTCCTCGAATAAGCACCCATCCAGCCTCGTGGCGCTCGTCAATGTGGACGGGCCTGTTGGCGATGGCGAAGGCTACCGGCGATTGTCATGCTATGGAGCGCTCGAAGTTGAGATCGTGGATGGTGATCCGGTATTCACCGCACGGCATGTGTCGACCACGGACAATGATGATAGGCGACGCCTGTTCTGCGATATCGGGTCGTTGTCACATGAGCGCCATGTCGTTGTCGGATCTTGTGAGGCGAATGAAGACTTTCGGGACCGCAGGCACATCCTTGAGGCGGGATTGGTCTATCTGGATATTATCGACGGCCTCAAGACCATCCAGCCGGCCAATCTGAACCTGATGGGCGCACCTGAAGAGGCGATGATCCAGCTGGCGTCTACGTTCGGTCTGCGCAACTGTTACCAAACAGATGTTCTGAGCCAAGCGCGCGCAGCCGGGGTTCGCGCCCAGATCGTATGGCTCGCCTATGTTGCGGCGACATTGGGGCGCAAGGAGACTCGCAAGCTGTTCGCGGCCTTCCAGGCTTGGCAGGCGCTGGAGATGGCCCGACCGATACCGTTCTGAAGTATTGCAGCGGAACGCATGTAGATCGACAGTCTCACCGAAGTGCATTTCAGCGGTCTGCCACCTTTGGGTCGGAGCTGGTTTAGCGACAACAGCGATGTGATGAACGATAAAATGTCGGACTTCCGCATCATTGATTTTCGAAAAGCACGGTATGACAAGGTCGTCAAAATTTCGAATTTGGTATATTGATACCGAAGTATGCCACTATCACCCAATACTGATCTGACTCCGTCGGCGCTGGGCCGTATCGGTGAGAAGTCGTTTTCCGCTGCCTGTTCGAAATTAGGCATTACCTGCAATGCATCAACCGAGGATGATCATGGCTGGGACTTCCTCATCGAATGGCCGATGCAGGTCCAGTCCAATTCTCCTGATATGGCTCCGGATAGGGTTCGCGCCCTAATACAAGTGAAGACGACCCGAAGTGAGCTGCCGATTGCGAGACTCAAATTGTCGGCGGCATTGAGCTTGGCGAAGGCGGCAATGCCGGCGTTCTTAGTCCTCGTCCGTGTGATGCCGCGCGGTGAACCTATTGCCTTCGCTGTTACACATATGTGGGGTGAAACCATTCGGCGCACCCTCTCAAATGCGAGGAAATCCGAGAAAGACGCGAAGCCGATTTGGCGTCAGATGATCACGTACCGTTCGGATCGCCTCTTCGATCGTGCTTCATCCGCTATTGAAGCAATTCACAATGACATAACGGCCAAAGGTCAAGAATATTTGGCCGTAAAATCCGAGTTCGAGAAGAATGTTGGTTACGATCCTCTCGGCTCGGAGATGAAGGTAACGTTCGATCTGGACTCCGAAGAAGAGCTTATCGATTGGTCACTGGGACTGGGCGATGGCCTAGCGGTTAGCAAACTGGATGCTTGGGTGAGCAGGTTCGGTATAACGCTTCCTGATAGACGATTGACTGCATCCTCCGGAAGGATGTTCATCGAGCCCTCCAACCGCGAAGCGATTTTGCAATTCCGGCTGCCTGATGGGAACTCGTTCTCCGAACCGGTCGAAGTAATTACAAGCGCTCTTCCAGGCCTTCCGACCGAGAAACAGAAGTTTCGGCTGCGGTGCGATTTGTTCGATGTCGTGATTGGGGGAGGAGCGCCCGGCAAATTCTTTCTGAAAGCAGAACCTGTCTCGGGTGAACCGCAACCTATGGTTCGGGTTTTGCGGATCGCAGGGATGCGCGCGTTCAAGAATGGTAGCGAGATTGGACTGACCCTTCGCGCCGACGGTCGCAGTCAATCCATTGGCTCGATCAACTTCGATGGTGACTCTTTCAACCCCTATTGGTCGGTCATCGCTACCGGTCTGCCGTTCCTGATTGATATTTCAGCTTCGGTATTGAATCATAACGGTGTTTGCCTTCCGGACCTGTTCGCTCATGAAACGTTATGGGCTCTCGATATCATTGCAAAATTGGCTGGCAGGAACAACATCTGCATCGTGTTCGATGCCGAAACAGCTCTTGATGCTAGTTACGAAACTGTGCGGGGGCATTTCGGCGTGCCTGTTGGTGAGGGGTGGTATCACGCTTTATTCGAATGGTCCGTGAGGTCCGACACGATAAAGGATGGCCATCGTCGGCATATGACACTTGGGCCGGTTGACATGCGCGATGCCTTGGTGGTTCGTTCAGGCGATGGGGACGCGAATGCCGTCAGCGACCATTTCAACGCAATCGTCGACGAGTTGCCGGCCCCGGAACGTTCATTGTATCTGGGCGACCTTCGAACTCTCCTAGACAATCGATGAGAGTTTTTGATGCTTTGTCGCTTCCCGCCGATCATCGCTGGAGCTTGCAGCTTTCTGCTTCACTCGGAACCAGCTGCAGGCAGTCTGCCTGCTTCGTCACGGTTTGGCCTGATCGGCGTAGCGGCACCCTTCTGTCCGAAAGCCTTAGCCCATAACCCCTTCAAACCCTTTTTTTCCGGAGCTCTCCTTTCAAACAGAAACGTTCCTTCTGAGCCCTGGTCTGTGAAATAGGTTCCGCGCAATTCATCCGGGCGGCCCGGTGGCACTTCCATCACGGCGGTTCCGCGGTAGCTTCGGGCGGTATTCGGCAGACCGTCCCTGGATTTGTTTTCAAAGATGTAGAAGAGGCGGAAACGAGAGAAATCCGGGTCTCGTCCAGCATGAACGACCAGTGTTTCTGATGTCGATTCGTCCGTCTCCAGGATCAGACGGATGTTCACGAGGGTCTGATGGACGTGGAGATTCGCTTCGCGCCGACCGGTTTTTTCAGCGGCTTCACCATCCGCAACATCGTCAGGCAGGACGAATTGAAGACTACCATCCCAGCTACCATCGATATGCGGGAACAACCAGCGAGCCGTTAATCCCGGTAGTCTGTGCCACAAATAATAAATCAGGATCGCGAGTATGGCCTCCGCGCCCAGCACCCATCGAAGGACGCTTGTCGCCGTAGTGAAACCGGATCCGGTCGTTGACTGACCGAATATGAAGACAACCATCACGGCGAGGACCGTGACGCCTAAGGCAATTCGCACTATGGACCGCAGTGGAAGTAGGTGAAGCATTGTGACGGGAACCAGGACAGCTGAGATGGACGACGGCATCGCCGAAATCGAAAAGACCCCTATCGCGGCAATACTCAGGCACGTCCACTTGGAAGACTTCGTATCGGGGCCGGTTTTGTTGTGTCTGACGACCGCATCAGAGGAGCTGGATTGTTTCGAACAGATGTTTCGTCAACCGATGCCGGCCGTTGGCTACGCATTCGACGAGACCTTCGTCGAACGCTTCAAAAAATCGATCGATCAGAATTCTGCGATACATGATGGTGCGATTGTGTTGCGGCGCACCTCACCATCGAAACCATATAGAGTGACCGGTTTCTCGCATAGGCTGATAGCGAGGATGGATCCGGGATTGGAACCGACGGCGAACCGGGGTTCGGCTTACAACAGTTGCCTTGCTACATCTGCATATGAAGCTGTGGATGGCGTCTATCTAATGTCTCGCTCATGGATCCACCATTTCGTTGGCGGTGTGGAAGTCGCTACCGTCCAACTTTGAACCTTCAGGCTGAACGCCGATCTCGATTTCCGAACCTGCAGGATTTTCCGATGTCCAATGAAGCTAAAAGACACCACTATGTCCCGCGTTTCTACCTCAAACGGTTCTCGGATCAGAACAACATCAAGAAGGTCATGACTGTCGAACGTCATGGAGAATTCATTGTCGGTTCTCGAAAATCGATACGGAGCATCGGTTATGAGGTCGGATTGCATGATGCACCTGACCCTTCCAACGTGGGATCGATGGAGGGCGAACTGAACGACAAGATCGAGACGCCATTCTCCAGCAGTTCGACCTGGAAGAAGATTTCTGCTGGTTCCTTCGCTGACCTAGATGAAAGGGATGGTCTATCGATCTATGGTTTTGCCAGACATCTCCAGCGTAGGAATATCGCTACCCAGCGTTTTATCGCCGAACAGAACGCTCGGTTTCTTGCTGGCGGACTCGTGGATGTAACTCCAGAAGAAAAAGCCATGCATGAATGGCTGGCAGACCATCCCGATGCGAAGCACCGACTGTTTCGAAGCGGCGCACTGGACACCGCGCTTCCCGAAGATGCAGGTGACATCAACATTCTGATCTGTCGTTCGCCTATCAAATTGCGATCATCGACCAATCCCACCCTCATCTTCTCCCATCCTGGCGAACAATCGATCTTTGGGTCGATGTTCAACGATCTGCGCACCTGGTGGTTGACGCTCGACCGTCACTGGGGAGTATTCATCGTATTGGGTGGACCATCCGGCTTCAGCATCGACTTAATTGATGCAGACGTCGCGCGGGTCGTGAACCGGAGATATCTCGTTCAGATGACGCAGGGAGCCGCGCGGTATGTGTTGGCTGACGACAATCATTTGCACGAAGATTTGGAATGGGCGGGCGGGTCGCTTGTCGACCAGGCCGCCGCAGGATTTCGATATGCACTTCCCAACCAATAGTCGCACGTTCTTGGCTTGTATTGAATTCTGGATATTTGTCGCTCTGAAAGCAATTGGCCTGCCTTTTTCGCCTTGGTTTCGACGAGATCGTGATTATTTCCTTTCGAGCGATTGGTAGCGAAATGTATCGGACGGCACCCGATCCCGCTTAGAGACCGTTTCCAGGGGGAAGGATATCGAATGCCGGCACCTTTGCGTGTTTTGACTATAGATGGCGGCGGAATGCGCGGAGTGTATCCTGCCGCATTCCTGCATGGGTTGGCTGATCAGTTCGCCAAGGATCGCGGCGTCGATGGGTTGGACATCGGTAAGGCTTTCGACATTATCGTAGGAACGAGCACAGGCGCCATCATCGCCTGTGCATTGGCCAAGGGCGTCCCGATGCTGAAGGTGGTTGAGCTCTATAAAGAGCATGGCCCCAAGATTTTTCCGCAGAAGCTCGCGAACGGCGTAGGCGTTCTAAAGCAGATTCCGACGCGCAAGCATCATTTGCGCAAAGGCGCGAAGGCGTTGGAGAACGCGCTGCGCGGCGTTCTGGAGGATGAGACCTTTGGTTCGCTTTATGCAAGACGTGGTATCGGTTTGGCGATCCCAGCCGTGGAAATGGCGCAGCAGCGGAGTTGGGTGTTCAAGACGAGCCATTGGGGTGGACACCGCGATGACGATGTCACCCTCGTGGATGCGTGTATGGCCACAAGCGCGGCACCGATCTACCGATCGCTCTCATCGATAGATGCCGACGATGACCTGGATGGCTACCGCGTTTTCGCCGACGGTGGTCTGTGGGCGAATAATCCGGCACTTGTGGGTCTGATGGAAGCGTTGAAGATCGATGCGCGCACACCAGAGGAGAAGACCCGACCGATAGAAATCTATTCCGTGGGAACCCTGCCGTGCCCGCAGGGAGGGCCAATTCCGAAAGCGAAGCTCGCCAGAGGTATTGTGGGCTGGAAGTTCGGCGGCGAAGCGGCCAGTTTGAGTATAGCTGCACAAGAAACGGCTTTCGATCACATCGTTGGTTTCCTGGCCGAGGAATTCACCTCGCTGGGTCGGCAGGTGGAAACCCATCGCTTTCCGCGGGGTGTACTCCAACCTTCCAGGATGCCGTATCTTGATCTGGACGACACGTCTGACGAGGCCAGGAACGCACTTCTGGATCAAGCTCGCGAAGACGTGAACGTCGCTCGTATGGCGGCGAGTACCAAGAATGATCCGACCGGGCAGGCGATCAATTCTCTTTTCATGATGATGCCCGAAAGGACTGAAGACTGATATGTTCGACACTGCAAGAGAAGTCGCTCGCTTCCAAAAACAGGAAGTCGCGTTGGGATCCGAAGCTCGCCGCAATATGACGAAACGGCGTGATACGAACCGCGACAGATTGAAGGCTGGATTGAAGGCGAACGAAAATCCCAAGCCGATCGGTTGTCATACCCAGGGGTCCTACAAGATGTGGACGATGGTCCAGGATGCCGATCTTGATTACGACATCGATGACGGCGTGTATTTCAATGCTACAGACCTTGTAGGTGATCGCGGTGGGGAGATGAGCGCGAGAGCCGTTCGTGAAATGGTCTGTGCAGCTCTTCAGGATGAAAAGTTCGCTCGCGCGCCAGAAGCGCTGAAGAATTGCGTTCGGGTCTATTATGGCGAAGGTTATCATGTTGACGTTCCCGCTTATCGCCAAATCCAGAAATCCAGCCTGTTAAGCGGCACGAAGCAGGAATACGAACTTGCTGGTGCGACCTGGCGAGAATCCGACCCGCGGGAGGTCACGAACTGGTTCAGCCGGACGAATGCGGCGCTCAGTCCTGATGACGGCGATGGCCAGTTCCGGAGGATAGTCAGGTTGCTGAAGATGTTCTCCAAGTCCCGTCCGACATGGAAGACCGGCAATCTCAGCGGTTTCGCCCTGACCGTGGTGGCTTCCGAGCGTTTTTACGCCGATGCTAACCGTGAAGATATTTCACTGCGCGAAACCATGAAAGGTATTGCTGCGCGTTTGGAATATGATCAGGCAATCGGTCACCCGGTCTTGAATGAGAAGTTGACCGAACAGGGTGACGCCTCGGCGAAGCGATTCTACGAACGGTTGAAGAACAACCTCTCCCACCTTGATGTTTTGGATGATGCCGATTGCGATCACGAGACGGCCATGAAGGCGTGGGACAAGGTGTTCGCCCGCAGCTGGTTTTCCGACCAGCCGCCATCCAAGGACTCTGGAACACCAACGCGGGCTGTCGTGAAGAAGGGTGACGCGCGCTACGCAAAACCCCTGTGACATTCTTTGGTGACAGACATGCGCACGCCGCCGCCGAAGTCGCGCACTACCTGACCGAGACCTATCCCGGAACGGTGGAGGCTTCGCACGCCGAACTGGTGAATGCCGGGATTGGTTCGGGGTTCACCGGCTGGATTGTCTCCATACCAGGTAGTTCACCTTTGCTGTTTGCGATTGATCCCAGCTTTCCTTACTCGCTACCCCGAACCGGCTTCAAAGACCGACCTCATCTTGTCGGCACTCCGCACATCGAACCGCCCGGCAGGCTATGCACATTCGGCGATGAAGCCAGTTCTGACCATGTCAATCCCGCGACCATCGCACGCGATTACATAGCGGCCTCATTGGCACTGATAGAGGAGAACGAGATAGCCCCTGATCTGGATGATTATTCTCGTGATTTCGAGGCCTATTGGGACCGAGCCTCGGGATCCTCACCGATCCGCATTAAAGCTCTGCTCGACCTTGAACCGCCAAGTAGGGAAGTGGCCGCCTGGTTAGGTAAGGATTTCGTTTTCGTCGCCGAGAATCAAAGCTCGGTCACAAACTGGCTAACGAACCGATACGGCGAGAAACAACCCTCCCGGGCCGCAATGGCAGGCTTGCTCTGGTGCGACCCCCTTCCGCAGCCCTCCCATTACCCAGACAACGTCGCTGCCTTGCGCAGATTGCTGGCTGATCGCAGTCCGGAAGCCCTGCCGGTGCTCGAAAGCGTAATCGGCAGCTCCAGCGGTAGGAGGATACTGACCCTAGTTGGCAATGCCGATCATTCTCGTCAGGCTGCAGGAGCGATCGTCCTCGACAAATTGCCCAAGGTTGGTCGGAATCGTGGCGCTGGGCCAACGAAGGGGTTTCGTCCCGGCAAGGTCCCGGCGAACATCGCCGGAATGCGCACCAGTTTCGCTAGGACAAATGTGAAACTTGTCGATGCGACGAGGGCCAGAATGCCTGGCACGACATTCGAGCGACTACGCACGAAGAAAGTCGCTGTGATAGGATGTGGTTCGCTGGGAGCAAGTGTCGCGCGACTGCTTGCGCAATGCGGCATCGGTAATATGACGCTGTTCGATCCGGATGATCTCTCGTGGTCCAATGTCGGTCGGCACGAACTGGGCGCTCCTTCGGTTGGTAGGAACAAGGCCACGGAACTCGCAAATTCGTTGAAGCGCGACCTTCCTCATATCAACGAGGCGAAAGACTTCAGTGTATCTTGGATTGAAGCTGCCGCGGGGAACGAGATTGTACTCGATGGCCATGACCTCGTGGTCAGTATGACAGCAGATTGGAATGCCGAGAGTGCTCTGACCGATTTCCAGCGCCATCGTGGTATGCAGATGCCATTCTTGTATGCATGGCTCGAAAGAGGTGCATTCGCCGGCCATGCCGTGCTGACGGGCCCATCTGGACCTTGTTTCAAATGTGCGTTCGACGAGCTGGGTCGACATCGTTCCCCGCTGATCTCTTGGTTGGAACCTGAGCGGATTGCGCAGTGCTCGAATAGCGGTTCGGCTTATTCAGCCGTCGAATTGGCCAAGGTTCAGGCTCTGACCGCAGGCTTGGCGATGGACATATTGCTCAACAAAGCTCGTCCACCAGTTCACCGTGCATGGCTGGGATCGACGTCTGATGTGGAGCAAGCCGGTGGAACGTGGTCGAAATCGTGTATCGACCAAATTGGTGATCCCGGTGCAGGTGGCATGATCACAGGGTTGGCCCTGACCAGTCAGCCTAGTTGTGTATGTGGGCAGACGAGGAAGTGAATTATCGGCTTAATGACGATTTGAAGCTTCGATTAAGTGACGCGGTGCTGTTGAAATTGTTGAACAACCGTCAGCGTACCTGTTTTCACAAAGAGGCTGGTGGGCAATTGTTCGCGGAGATATCGCAAGGGCTCTGGAACATAACTGAAACCACAGGTCCGCGAAATTCGGATCGCCGGTCGCGATACGGCTACGTTCCGCACCGAGGCGCTGAGCAGATGGAGATCGACGAGCAGTTCAGTATGGGCAGGCATTATGTCGGGGATTGGCATACACATCCTGAAAGACGGCCGAGGCCCTCCAAGCCCGATCTGTCGAGCATGCGGAGGATCGCGAGGCAGTCGAAGCATGAGCTGCCGGGCCTGCTCCTCGTTATAATCGGAACGAAGAAGACGCCGGATGATATGTGGGTTTCGCTGCATGACGGCGCTGATATTAGGGGCATCCGTCTTGTAACTGCTTGACACCTATCGCCGACCGGAACGACCTCACCCACTACTTGGCGTGCAGAAGGACCATCAATTTCGTGAAGCGTGCATGGGTTTCGTAAAAACGTCGAAGCGGCAACGCCGCCGCAGTGAAGACTTTCCATCCACAACGAACAGGTATAGAACAATCACATTCGGAGATACGCGATGCGAATGAATTCCATCAAGACCATAGAATTGGGCGAGACCGCCCACCGCCGCTATGGTAGCTGGCAGAAGATGCGGGAAGCCATCGGGCAAGGTGATCCGGGCAAGGCGCCTACAACGATGCGCGAGAAGAAGTCGGGCAAGGTGAAAACGGCAGCTGATACGCAGTCGGTCCGAAGCTAGAGATGTCCTTCAGCTTGGCCCTGGTCGCCAGTCTGATGATGCTGTATCCCGGTTTTTGTGCCCTTGGTGGCTTCTATACCGGTAGCCGGGTGGACAATCTTAGCCCAGCCCCCGAAAAACCGAACTCGCTTCAGAATCTGACGATAATCGTCACCGGAGCTTTGGCAGCCCACCTGTTCGGTGCAGGTTCGATGGCATTGATGGAAGGATGGTGCAGTTTTCGTCCGTGCTGGACTGTAAACCATCAACCAAACCCCTACGTGGCTTTGCTGACAGGTTACCGCGATGGCACGCCGAACGGTGTTACCATTGTCGGGCTTCTGTTGGGCATAGCGGCGTTGGGACTAGCCATGTTCTACCTCGCAAACTGGCTGGCGACGAAGGAATGGATCAGAAGCCTCGCTGCACCCGCAGGCTCCAAGTGGTTCAGGGACATGGTAAGGGATGCTGCCGACGACCGGAAGGTAGTGACTGGCTACGTTGTTTCCAAAATGAACGAGAAGGGCAGCTATGTCGCTTATGAAGGAATGGTGCTGCATCTGGCGCAGGACGAGAACCAGGCGATCACGAACATTGCGCTACGTTCCGTTGATCGGTTCATCGTGAAGATCGACGATGACGGATTTTCGAGGGTGCAAGGAGAATCGGACACGATTGAAACACTGATGATCCGTGCCGATGAGACAACCAACATAGCTTTCAGTATCTTCGAATTACCGGACGATTCGGAATGATAATGTGACGAATGGATCGACATTGTTTCGATCACCAGTGGCTCGGAACAGAGATCGATGCATTGATTGAATGCGGACCGATGGTTTCTATAGATGCATCGTTTATCGAAAAGCGACGACCAAAAATATGGTTATTACAAGAGCCAGTCTGACCTTCCTTTCTAGCGCATAGACGCACAGTCCCAGCAATCCTGCGATAAAGTAAAGATATATATACTGTAGAACTTGAAGGAACGCGTCGTCATTGATCTTCTAAATCGGATCGGAAGCTTCTTTCAAATTGATCGCGCGTTCGTTGCCGCTGCATTTGCCCTCATCGCAACTTCGATTTTGGGATTGTTCGGCATGCTGGTCAAAATTCACAACAGCAAACACGGTTCCAATGTTGTGGTGCGTTCGAACGCCGCCGTCCTCATGATATAGGGCTTGTCCATGACGTGCCGGGATAATGGACCGAGCATGGTTGGCTTCGAAGTTGTCAATGTAGGTAGAACAGCTGCTCGCAATGTTCTGGTCACGTCTGCAAACCGAGAAATTGGTTATGCCAAGGTGTTGGTCCTGCCGTTCCGGATCTCCGCGACGCTGGAGATGATCGATATTTCGGAAGACATATTGTTCACCTTGGAGATTTCGTTTGAAGACTTTATGGGTGAGCAGTGCCAGTCCGTGCACATACTGGTGGTTAGCGCCGACCAGCGTAGCTTCGTCGAAGTGCATGGTGGTGCTAGGCTAAAGCCCTGAACCAAGGGCGAGCCCGGCATGCGCCGCAGAGCTTGGCACCATTGTGTAGATTATGATTGAAAGGAATAGCCGGAACCACCTGAGCGAATTCAGTTTCCGGCTATTGCGAACCTGGTGCGCGAATGCCCAAGGGGACCGATGCTGGACCTGCAGCATCACACCGTCTCCACCGAATAAAGTTGGGGGAAGGTCAGGGTCACTTTGGAATGACAGCGACATGGGAATGGCGCGCCCGGCAGGACTCGAACCTGCTGCCTCAAGCTTAGAAGGCTCGCGCTCTATCCAGATGAGCTACGGGCGCGCACTGACGGGGTAATAGCGTGCTTTTCACATCCGTAAATCCGCGATAGGCATCGGTGCGATGAAAAACACGTCTCCGCCAACGGCTCCGCGGCAGCACGATGGGTCGACCCGGGCGATTCGTTTCCGCTATTACGATCTCGCCATGGCAGCGTTTGTCACCATTCTGCTGCTGTCCAACCTTATCGGCGCGTCCAAGCCCAGCTACATCACCCTGCCCGGCGGCCATATTTGGTCGTTCGGGGCAGGCGTATTGTTCTTTCCAGTTAGCTACATCATCGGCGACATCCTTACCGAAGTGTATGGCTATGCCAGGGCGCGCCGGGTGATCTGGACGGGGTTTGCCGCCATGCTGTTTATGGCATTCATGGCATGGGCCGTGGTGTCGCTGCCGGCTGCGCCGGGCTGGAATGGCCAGTCAGCTTACGAATCTGTTTTCGGCAATACCTGGCGCATCGTGTTCGCTTCCATCATCGCATTCTGGGTCGGCGAATTCGCAAATTCACTGGTTCTGGCGAAAATGAAGATCTGGACAAAAGGCCGCGTCTTATGGTCGCGTACAATCGGTTCTACCGTAGTGGGGCAAGGTCTGGACAGTCTGATTTTCTACCCACTGGCTTTCTGGGGCATTGCTGGCTGGCCGCCCGAATTGCTGTGGCAGGTCGTGCTCTCGCAGTGGCTCATAAAGACAGCGTGGGAGGTACTGCTGACACCCTTCACCTATATCGCAATCAACTGGCTGAAGCGGAGCGAAGGGATCGATATCTATGACACGGGCACCAATTTCTCCCCATTTGCCAAGCAGGCTGACTAGCTGCCCCGCATCCGGCTAACCCACAATCGAAAGGCCGCCGGATACGGCCAAAGGCGTATTCGTCTCGACAGACTCGACCACTTCCATACGCGCATCCAGCTTCAACTGGCTGGCCAGCAGTCCCAGATCTTTCTCGTTGGGCACTCCGAACAGGGCCGCATGGCTTTCCTGCAAGCGCAGGATAAGAACGCCGTCTTCGACCAGTAGTTGGCTTGCCTCGAACGATCTGCGTGAACGTCCACCCAGACGGCGGCACAGCCGTGTGGCGAAGCCCCAGCAGATTGCCTCTTCCAGGGCGTCCTTGTCGGCAATGGCATACAACTCATCCGGCAAATCCAGCGCATTGCCATTGGCGCAGATTGCAGCCGCAATCATCGCCCGGCCAATCGGATCGATAGCCAGCCAGCGTTTATGAAGCGCCCATTCAACGCCCTGTCGGATACGCAGGTTCGGCTCTATCTGCATCGCCGCAAGAGACAGCATAGTCGCTGCAAGCCGCAGCCGTTCGCTGCCGCGCACATCGCTCGCCACGGCCCCAACGGTCCATCCGGCAACGCGGGTAGCCAGCAGAGGCGGCGCGCCGCGCTGGGCCGCAAAATGGGCGATGCCCGCGAGTAAGGGATCCTGCCGGCGTGCATGATCGGGCAGACGGCTGAACAGGAGCCCTTCACGCAGACCCCACGCGGAAATGACCACTTTCTTCGGCTTCAGCTGTTTGAGCAGAGCCAGCATTAGAACAGAAGCATCTGGCAACATCGCGGCCCGCATCGAGGAAATGCGTGGCTGCGCGCCGAGCGCATTGCCGTCTGCATTTGCCAAATCCTTCGCCAGCGCCAGCGCCTCGTCATACGGTAGGCTAAGGCCGTGGGGATCGGTCAGCGGTGTTCCTGCCCGCTGCATCGCAATCACCGCCATTGCGCGGAATGTACCGCCGACAAGATACAGAGATCCGTCGATCTTTCCGACTTCGGCTTTACGCAGCACCTTCTCGAGCGCTTTTTTCAGGCCGCTATGGTCATCCGCCAATTCAGGCAGTCGCAAATTGCCGATCGGCATGCTCTTGGCTTTGTTCGGTTCGCCATCGGCAACATTGACCAGTTCCAGACTGCCACCGCCCAGATCGGCGACTATGCCGCGCGCTTTTGGAAAAGCACCGATTACGCCCCATGCGCTGGCTAGGGCTTCTTCCTCGCCACTCAATATCCTTGGCGCAAATCCCAGACCGCGCAATTCATCAAGAAAGGCTTCGCTATTAGAGGCCTCCCGAACGGCAGCCGTCGCCACCACTTCGATATCCGCAATCCCCAGATCGCCCAGCATCAGCGCGTATCGCCGCATGCCGCGCATTGCCAGATCGACCGCTTCCCGTGCAAGTTTCCCCTTGGTGGTAATGTCGCGGCCCAGCCGTGCAGCGACTTTTTCGTTCAGCAGAACCTTCGGCGCGCGCATCGAAGCGCCGTAAAGAACAAGCCGGACCGTGTTCGACCCGATATCGATAATCGCGCGCTCTGCTTTTTCGCCGGAGAACAGGCCGTCCCGGTCTGTCTTGCGCCCTCGCAAACTCAACGGCCGGCACTCTTGCGCAGCGCCAGCTTGGGCACATCACCTGCTTCCAGCGCGCCGCCACGTCCTGATAGGGAGGGATTGGTCATGAAATACCGGTGACAGTTGAAAGGCTTTTCCCCGTCGGGAATACGTTCGTATCGGCCATCGGGCAGCAGCTCCCAACTTTGTTCGCTATCCAGCAGATTAGCCAGCAACACCTGTTGCAATATCTGGTTGTGGACAGTTGGATTTTCGATTGGCACCAATTGCTCCACCCGGCGGTCCAGATTGCGGCCCATCAGATCGGCAGAGGAAATGTACAGCCGTGCATCCGCGCTGGGCATCGGGTGCCCGTTACCAAAGGCATAGACACGGCTGTGCTCCAGAAAGCGCCCGATAATGGATTTGACGCGAATGTTCTCGGACAGGCCCTCCACTCCGGGCCGTAGATTGCAGATGCCCCTCACCACCAGCTGGATTTCCACACCTGCTTCGCTGGCTGCATACAGACGGTCGATAATGCCGCTGTCGCTCAGCTGGTTCATCTTCATCCAGATATTAGCCGGACGTCCAGCGCGGGCGTGGTCCATCTCTGCATCTATCCGTGCATATAATTCTTCACGCAAATCGATGGGAGAAATGGACAGCATCTCCATCTTTCGCGGTTCCACATAGCCGGTGACGAAATTGAACAACTTCGCCGCATCGCGGCCCAGCCTCGGGTTGGCCGTGAAGTAACTGAGATCGGTGTATATCTTGGCTGTGACAGGGTGATAATTGCCCGTGCCGAAATGGCAGTAGGTGCGAAATCCACTGTCTTCCCGCCGCACGACCATCGCGACCTTTGCATGGGTTTTCCATTCCACGAAGCCGTAGATGACCTGCACACCCGCCCGCTCCAGCTGGCTGGCCCAGTACAGGTTCTGCTCTTCATCGAAACGTGCTTTCAGCTCGACTACGGCGGTCACCGATTTGCCGTTCTCGGCTGCTTCTACCAGTGCCTCGATTACCTTGGACTGCGTGCCTGCACGGTACAGCGCCTGCTTGATCGCCACCACATTGGGATCACGCGCTGCCTGACGGATGAAATCGACCACCACATCGAAACTTTCATACGGATGGTGGATCACGATGTCTTTTTCGCTGATGGCGGAGAACAGATCGCCGTCATGCTCCAGCACGCGCTCCGGATAACGTGGTGAATAATGCGCGAATTTCAGATCCGGCCGGTCTTCATCGACAATACCGGACAACCCCTTGATCCCCAGCATCCCCTCAGTCTTGATAATGGTGGCACCGGGCGTATCGAGCCGCTGGCGCAGCAGCGCCTCCGAGGTGGGGCAAAAATCATCTTCCAGCTCCAGCTGGATGACCTGCCCGCGCCGCCGTCGCTGGATTGCCGTACGGAAAGTACGGACCAGATCTTCTGCCTCTTCCTCTATCTCGATATCGCTGTCGCGCAGAACACGAAACGCGCCGTCGCCGACAATGTCGAACCCGGGAAACAGGTAATGGGCGAAACGGGTGATAAGACTTTCGATGCTGATATACAGCGCCTCGTCGCTGGCCCCCGTTCTTGGAACGCGCAGAAAACGGGGTAGAGCAGCGGGAATCAAAATCATTTCGACCAGTTCCTGATCGCCCTTGTTGAGGGTGAACAGCAGGCCCAAACCTTCATTCTGGATAAATGGAAACGGATGCGCAGGGTCCAATGCCTGCGGCGTAATAATTGGCGCGATTTCATCGAGGAAATACGCCTTCAGCCATTCATACGCCTCTGCATCCACCTGGCCTTCATCGGTGATATGGATGCCGGTGTCAGAAAGACTGTCCTGCAAATCGCGCCAGGTTTCCTGTTGCTTGGCATTGAGCTGCGCCAATCGGCCGTGGATTTCGGATAGCTGACGCTGCGGCGATCGCCCATCGTCGGAAACACGATCGATGCCGCGCTGCACCTGCCCCACAAGACCGGCGACGCGAATCATCAGAAATTCATCCAGATTGCTGCCCGAGATCGACAGGAAACGCAGCCGTTCGAGCAGAGGATAGGCGGGGTTGCGCGCCTCTTCCAGCACGCGGTCGTTAAACTCCAGCCAGCTCAGCTCGCGGTTGAAATAGGTTTCGCCGATTTCGACAGAGACGGCATCGGCCTCCGTATCTGCATGGGATCTGTCACCAGCCAGAGCGCCATGCGCGACAGCCTGGAAATCGTCATTGCTCGCCCTGATGCTCATGCAAGTGCCTATGCAGCCCCCCGGGTTAGTATAGCGTTTCCCTAGTCAAACGACGGCCCACCCGCAATGCGTCTGATTACAGCAAAACACGCCCGCCAAGACAGGCTTATCCTTGACCGAGTGGCCAGCCTGCGTCCACCAATGCTGCGTAAATGGAGAGAGACAGGAACATGGTCGAAAGAACACTTGGCGGAATGCAGAAGTCGCTTGCCGCAGATAGCGAATCACATTGGCTGGAACAGGCAAAACGTCTGGACTGGTTGCGGTTTCCTACGCGAGCCGATGAAAGCTCTTTCGACAAAGCGGATTTTGGCATCCGCTGGTTTGGCGACGGGCAGCTGAATGTCAGCGTCAATTGCTTAGACAGGCATCTGGACAAAAGCGGCGACCGGACTGCCATCGTTTTTGAGGGGGACGAGCCTGGCGAAGGCCGCCAGCTTACTTACCGCGAAGTGTACGAAGAGGTCTGCCGTTTTGCCAATGTGCTGAAAAGTCGCGGCATTGCGAAGGGCGACCGGGTCATCATCTATATGCCCAACATTCCCGAAGCCGCCTTTGCCATGCTCGCCTGCGCGCGCATCGGTGCGGTGCATTCGGTAGTGTTTGGCGGGTTCTCTCCCGACAGCCTGGCCGACCGGATCAGTGATTGCGGTGCGACTGCGCTAATAACAGCCGACGAAGGTACTCGCGGGGGCAAGCGCATACCGTTGAAAGCCAATTGCGACGCCGCGCTGGAGAGATGCCCCGATGTCCACACGGTGCTGATGATCGAGCGTACCGGGGGCGATATGGCGTTCACGAAAGGCCGTGATGTATGGTGGCACGAGGCGCGCGCTACGGTGGAGCCGGAATGCGCACCCGAACCGATGGAAGCGGAAGACCCGCTGTTCATCCTCTACACCAGCGGGTCGACGGGCAAACCGAAGGGCGTACTGCACACGACCGGTGGATACCTGCTGTGGGTCACCCTGACATTTGACCTGTTGTTCGATTCTGGGCCGGATGATCTGTTCTGGTGCACAGCCGACGTCGGCTGGATCACCGGGCACAGCTATCTGGTCTATGGTCCGCTGGCCAACGGCGCGAAGACGGTGATGTTCGACGGAGTACCCAATTATCCCGATCCGGGCCGATTCTGGGAAACCTGTGAGCGACTGGGCGTGAGCATTTTCTATACCGCCCCGACGGCTATTCGCGCCCTGATGCGCGAGGGTGAGGAATGGGTGGCGAAACATGACCTGTCCTCTATCCGTCTGCTGGGCACCGTGGGTGAACCGATCAATCCGGAGGCATGGAACTGGTATCACCGCGTCGTGGGCGGCGGGAATTGCGAAATTGTCGATACGTGGTGGCAAACAGAGACCGGCGGCGCATTGATTGCCCCGGTCCCGGATGTGGTAGCGACCAAACCGGGCAGCGCCACTTTGCCCTTACCCGGCGTACATCCTTTGCTGGTAGATGCTGAGGGCGCTACGCTGGAAGGGGCGACGCAGGGCAATTTGTGCCTGACCCAAAGCTGGCCCGGCCAGATGCGCAGCGTTTACGGCGATCACGAGCGTTTTTTTGAGACCTATTTCAGCACTTACCCCGGATATTATTTCACCGGCGACGGGTGCCGCCGGGACGAGGACGGGTATTACTGGATTACCGGGCGCGTAGACGATGTCATCAATGTCTCCGGCCACCGGATGGGGACCGCAGAGGTCGAAAGCGCACTGGTTGCACATCCCGATGTGGCCGAGGCCGCTGTTGTCGGCATGCCGCACGATATCAAGGGCCAGGGCATCTACGCCTTCGTCACGCTGATCGCAGGAATCGAAGAAACGGACGAATTGCGCGGTGAGCTTCGCCAATGGGTGCGCAAAGAAATCGGACCGATCGCCACGCCCGACGCGCTGCAATTCGCGCCCGCTTTGCCAAAAACCCGCAGCGGGAAGATCATGCGCCGCGTCCTGCGTAAAATTGCCGAAGGCGCGCCCGACCAGGTGGGCGATGTCTCGACACTGGCCGATCCCGCAGTGGTCGACGATCTGGTCGAGCGCCGTATTATATTATGAGCGGACCGCTATCCCTTAGGGAAGCAAGGCACTTGATTATAGACGCCTGCACTACGCTCGATGTGCAGGAACTGCCTCTGGCCGATGCGCTTGGCATGGTCGCTGCTCAGGATGTGACGGCGGTTGTATCGCACCCTCCCCACGCTCTCGCGGCGATGGACGGATATGCCGTACGCAATGCCGATTGCGCGCTTGGATCATGCCTTGAAATTATCGGTGAGAGCCGCGCCGGTGCGCCCTTTGACGGGAGTATCGCGGAAGGCAAGGCGACACTGATTTCTACCGGAGCGCATATTCCGGACGGGGCCGATCGTGTTCTGATTTTGGAGGACGGAGAACGAAGCGCAAATACTGTGCGCGTGACCGATGAACAGTCTGACGCTCGGCATATCCGGCACGAGGGGATCGATTTTTCCTATGGCGATATTCTGGTTCACAGCGGCACACGCCTGACCCCGGCAGCGCTGGCTCTCACCGCCGCAGCGGGCCTCGGTACAGTTGCTGTGCAACGTCGCCCGCGCGTGGCTGTGCTGACCAATGGGGATGAATTGCTCGACCCCGGCACATCGCCGGCCGGGCCTACGGTCTACGATAGCAATTCCATCGCTTTGCCCGCGCAGTTCACTGCTTTCGGCGCAGAGGCGCATTGGATTGGCCGTGCTGGAGACCGGCAGGACCAGGTCAAAACGATGCTTGCGCGCGGAGCGAACGCCGATTTGCTAGTCATTGCAGGCGGTGCATCGGTCGGCCCGCATGACCTGGTGAAGGGGGCATTTGCCGCACTTGGCGGAACAATTGTGTTCAGTAAGGTTGCCCTTAAACCGGGTAAGCCGGTGTGGTTCGGAAAGCTGTCGTCGGGCACCCACGTCCTCGGCCTGCCCGGCAATCCCGCCTCGAGCTACGTCACCGCCGAACTGTTCGGCAGGCTTGTGATCCAGTGCCTAACGGGCACGCCGCCCGCCTTGGATGTGACCGACACGTTCCGCCCGGCGCTTGTCAGTGAAAATCTGCCAGCCAATGGCCCTCGCGATACTTTCCAGCGCGCCGTCCTATCCCTCCGCGCCGACGGCACCACGGCTATTGCCCAGACCGGATCGCAGGACAGCAGTCTGCTGCGCCCGCTGGCCGCCGCCAACGCCTTGCTGTTCCGAAACGCAAACGCCCCGGCTATTCAGGCCGGGGCGCTCGTTTCGTACCTGCCCTTATGAAAGGGCACTCCGGTTCTTAAACCGGTGCGTTTTTCTTCAACATGATGACCTGAGGGTAGGTAAACTCAAGCAGACCTTCCTTGCCGTATTCCGCACCCAGACCGGACTGTTTATGCCCGGCAAACGGCGTATGCGGTGTCAGCTTCAGGAACTGGTTGACCCAGACCGTGCCGGTTTCCAGCTGCTCGGCGATTTTCACTCCGTTCTCTTCGTCCTTCGTCCAGACTGCGCCCGCCAGACCGTAATCGGAGTTGTTGGCCCGCGAGATAGCTTCTTCCTCGGTAGAGAATTTCATCAATGGCATAACAGGGCCAAACTGCTCCTCGGCCACGATGCGCGCATCTTCCGGCGGATTGTCGAGAATGGTCAGAGGCACAAAATAGCCCGTGCCCGAAGGATCGACATCACCGCCCGTCAGGAACGGATAACCATTGTCCTTCGCATCCTGAATCAGCTCACACACACGGTCGAACTGCTTCTTGTTCTGGATGGGGCCCACGCCCGTGCCCTGCTGCGAACCGTCACCGACGGTCACACCCTTGGCATATTCCGCGATGGCCTTGGACATATCCTCATAAATGTCCTCATGAATATATACGCGCTTGGCCGCGATGCAGATCTGGCCTGCATTCGTGAAGCTGGCCCAGAACAGCTGCTCCGCCACTTTCTCCACATCGGCATCGGGCATCACGATGCTCGCATCGTTGCCGCCCAGTTCCAGGGTGATCCGTTTTAGATCGCTGGCAGCGCCTTCCATGATTTTCTTGCCGGTAGCGGTGGAACCGGTGAAGGTAATCTTATCGATATCCGCATGCTCGGTGATGAGCGGGCCGAGTGTGTCTTCACCGGTGATGATGTTGACCACACCAGCAGGCACCTTGTCGGCGATCAGCTCGGCAACCTTCAATGTTGTCAGCGGAGTGAACGGTGATGGTTTGAGCACGATAGTGCAGCCCGACAGCATAGCGGGCACGATTTTCTGGATCGCCATCGAGACGGGGAAATTCCACGGCACGATGCCACCGACCACGCCGACCGGAACGCGGCGCGTGCGGATCGATTCCTTCTCGTCGTCCTGAACCATCTCGTCATCAAGATCGAGCTTTGCCTGCGCGGACGCCATATAGGCTGCGCCCATAATTTCGCCCTTGGCCTGCTCGTGCGGCTTGCCCTGTTCGCTGGTCAACAGACGATACAATTCTTCGGAGTTCTCGCTGATCGCACCGGCGATTGCGTTGATTGCCGCGCGGCGTTCGTCCATCGACGTTTTCGACCACGTTTTGAAAGCTTTGCGGGCAGCGGCAACGGCAGCATCCAGTTCTTCCGAACCGCAGGCAGGAACCTGACCAATAACCTGTTCAGTGGCCGGATTCACCACGTCGAGCCAGCCGCTCGCTTCGACCATCTTGCCGCCGATAAGATTTTTATATTGGGTCGCCATAAGCTGCCTCTCCTGATCTATGTTTTCAAATCAACCTCTGTCCAACAGATGGAGGCTCTCCGCCGGTTAAGCAATCAGTTTCCGCCATAAGGATTAACGGTCACGACAAAGCGATGCGTCTTTCCAATACGCTACCGATTGCGGTCGCCCTGCATTGCCTTATTTGTGGGCGTAGATAGCCAATGGAGAAGCACACAATGTCCCAATCTGCAGCCGATCTCGTCATTTATGGCAGCCCAGTCTCGCCCTTCGTGCGCAAGGTGGCGGCCGCTTGTATTGAGAAAAAGATAGATTTCGAGATCGAAGGCGTCGACGTGTTCAACCCGCCGCAGTGGTTTGCTGATATCAGCCCGATGAAACGCATTCCGGTGCTGCGCGACCGCGCGATTGCCGCCGAGGGACCGGGTGGAACCATCGCGGATTCGAGCGCAATCTGCGCTTATATCGAGCGCAAGGAGATCGCCACTCCGTTATATCCGGCAGAGGCCTTCGACCATGCGCGGGCGCTGTTTATCGAGGAATACGCCGATACGCATCTGGCCGCTACGGGCGGGCTAGGTATTTTCCGGCCGATCTTTTTCTCGATTTCACAGGGCAAGGAACCGGATATGGACCGCGCCCGCGCCACCTGGTCGGAAAAAATGCCGTCCATCCTTGGCTACCTCGACGGATCGCTGGAAGGCGGGGATTTCTTCGTCGGCGCCGATTTGACCATCGCCGATATCACTGTGACCGCTTGCATGATGCAGATGGCGCTGGTGGCCGATCTGGACCTGTCGCCTTACCCTGAGCTTGCCGCGCATTGCGAGCGGATGGCGGCGCGCGCCTCTATTGCCGGGCTCTATGCGCAGGCCGATGCAATTGTTCGCAAGGTAATGCCCGACCGCGTCGCGTTGAGCTGATTTAGCCTATTGAATGCAGGGTATGGCGGAGACGGTGGGATTCGAACCCACGAAAGAGTTGCCCCTTTACACACTTTCCAGGCGTGCGCCTTCGACCACTCGGCCACGTCTCCGCATTCTGCCCGCTCGTCCCGCTTCGCTTCTTAAGCGCATCGGCCTGTTTGGACAGAGGCGCGCGCTTAGCGGTGATGCGATTGCACTGCAAGCCTCTCGCACCTAGCTGGAACAGATGATGCGCACTTTCGCAAACGCCTGCACTCTTCTCGAAATGGAAGCGATGGCCCGCGCCGCGGTGGAGCGGTTGCCGCCTGCCTTTCGGGAGCAAATGCACGACCTCGTGTTCAAGGTGGAGGATTTTGCTGCTCAGGAGGTGCTGGACGATTTGGGTATCGACAATCCCTTTGCCCTCACCGGCCTGTATGAAGGAGAGGCATTGACCCAGCGGAGCATTGAACATTCTGGCCGGATGCCGCCAACCGTGTTCCTTTATCGCCGCCCGATCCTGGACGAATGGGCAGAACGCGGGGACGAGACGCTGGAGCATCTGGTGGACCATGTGGTGATCCACGAAATCGGGCACCACTTCGGGCTCAGCGATGAGGATATGCACGCGCTGGAGGATGGTGAAGAAGACGGCGCGGAGTAGCATGTTTTACGAACCCGCATCCGCGCGCTCGTCCTCAGAGCTGTTTCTCCGCTACGCCCTTGCGATCGGCTGGGCGCCGACCGAGCTCCGCGACACTGCAGTGAGCTTGGGATGGCTCGAAGCCCGAAGGTCTTGCAAGGCCCCGCAGGTGTCCGGCCCGGCACGGGCCAAAACAGCACCGAGGACGCGCCCAGGGATGGGGGAGTATGAGACAAGGACGTCACCTCTAGGCGCTTGGCTTCCATCGTGGCAGAACCCTCTTCATGAAACATCTCCTCGCCGCCACCGCCGCTTTCGCCCTGACTCTGCCCGTCTCCGCTCAGGAGGAACCCAAAGGCGCGCCATCCCCGAACCAGATCGTCGAGAGCGCAGCCGCATCGGAGTGGGTGGCGATATCTCCGGAAGATCTGTTGGTGATGACGCTCGCGCCCGACGCGCAAGGCAAGGCCCGGCAGGTGGTAATCCAGCTGATGCCCGCGCCATTTTCGCAAGGCTGGGTGGAGAACATCCGCACCCTCGCCCGCGCACAATGGTATGACGGCATCAGCGTGAACCGCGTGCAGGACAATTACGTCGTGCAATGGGGCGATCCCAATGTCGACAATCCCGAAGCGGACGGCCCGGCAAAGCCGCTTCCAATAGGGCTGAACAAGGTGCCGGAAACCGAATACATGACGGAAGCACTAGGGCTGGCTCTTTCGATGAACGAAGTAGAGATCGAAGAAGACCCCTACGCGGAAACGAGTTTTTTCGAACAGGGTTGGCCCATTTCGTGGGCAGAGGCACAGAGTTGGCCCGTCCACTGCTACGGCATGGTCGGCGTTGGCCGCTCCTACTCGCCCGATACCGGCTCGGGCGCGGAACTCTACACCGTGATCGGCCACGCGCCGCGCCATCTCGACCGCAACATCGCGCTGGTCGGGCGGGTGATCGGGGGGATCGAGCATCTCTCCAGCCTGCCGCGCGGCAAGGGGTTGCTGGGATTTTACGAAGATGCGGGCAAGCGCGTGCCCATCGAAAGCATCCGCATAGCGAGCGATCTGCCTGCTGCCGGGCAACCTGACTTTGAATACCTGAACACCGGAGGCGAGACCTTCGCCCGTTACGCCGATGCGCGCGGGAACCGGCGCGATCCTTTCTTTATTACCCCTGTGGGCG
Organism: uncultured Sphingomonadaceae bacterium; assembly: GCA_913060895.1. GTDB lineage: Bacteria > Pseudomonadota > Alphaproteobacteria > Sphingomonadales > Sphingomonadaceae > CAJXSN01. Next base: position 51,379 of record CAJXSN010000006.1, on the reverse strand, counting down.
GCGCGGATATCTGCAACATTCCAGTGCCCGTCAGACGTATAAACGCCACGAAATAGGGTTGCCGGAGAGGCAATCCACCGCGCCCTTTTAAACCTATTTGGTTATCAAGGCCGCTGGTGTAGTAGCGGTTTGCGCTCCGCTTGACGTCAAGGCGTTGACGGTCGGCGTTTGTAAGAGGGGTCCACCTTAGTCCCCATGCAAGCGATTCACCGGCGATCGCAGGGAGCCGACCCGCCAGCAATGCAGGAGTGTGCCCTCGCGTTAGGGACAAGGGCGCGGTCCGCACCGCCGGCGCCCGGTGGTCCAGCGCCGAACAAATGTTAAAAAGTGCGGCGGCGTTTCCGTCATCAACTTACCAAATCCGCACGAAGCTACTCCCGTAACGCTCCGCGCCAACCACGCTCCGGTCGTCACCCGATGATCTCGTGTGTTCAGTGAAGGTCGCCCTTTCCGTGTTCGGCAGAATGCGCGCCCATAGTGAATGTCCGATTATGGGGTGGGAGGCGGACTGGCTGCTTTTAGGCCGCAAAGCGGTCGTTTGCCGACTTTACGCGCGTCTCGCGCTCGACAGGTCACGGTTGTTATTGCAGTCACTACCTGGAGACTGGCTCTTACTAAAAGAGTTCGTAATTAAAAGCGCTGTATATGTAACCATTCACTAAAGCAGATTTGACGCTGATGCCACAACGTTAGTTGCCATGATCGAACTGCAAAGATTCAAGTGCTTCATTGGCAGCACCGACAAAGCGAACAATATGTGTCAGTCGCGCCCACGGGGTCGGTTGAGACAACGCATTTTGGATGCTCTCATCGACGAGCAAGGGTTGCTCGATATTCGTTTCGCTAAAAATTGTTTTCGAAAACTCTAATGGTTTAGACCAAGCAACAGATTTATCGCAACTTTCTGGACCATTGCGGAGAAATTACTCAACGAGATCGCAGCGATTTTTTTCGCCATGTATGTCAGCAGTCCATTTGCTACTGGCGTACCAACGATCAATCGTTCCGCCAACATCTTGCCGCCGACTTCCTCAAGATAGCTATCCCGCTTAGCGGATTCTGGATACACACCTAGAGCTCTAATCCTTGATCTCCACAGTGTGCTCATCGCGCTCATATCGAGCAACTCATCTTCAGCGTCGTTCATGATCGCTTTGGCGCCGGAAACTTCAGCAGCGTCGAGATGCGCAGCAGCCTTATGTCGCAGGGCAATCCGGTCAGCCAAGTTGAAATAGGGATCATTCCAACGGTCGACCATGATGGACGCAAGCCCGATATCACATGATCGGTCTTTCTCCAACAACTTGACAAACAACAGGCGGTCGATGCTGCCTGCCATAATCTTCTTTCGATTGCGCACAAAATTCGTCGCCTATTCGCACCGGTCCGCTCTTATCAGAATCATAGAAAATTGGCTTTGTGCATCACGCCGTTCGTCTTCGGACAGGCGCTCATTGAGATGTGCGGCGTCGGCTTCAAGTCGGCCGGCTAATATTGCGCACTCAATAAGTTGCGCCAATCGCAACTCTTCGTTGGCGATTGGCGCATCAGTGTTCTCGTCTTTGTTTGACGCGTTCAATGACAAAGAGCCGCTCAATATGGCAAACGCGAACAGAACCAATTGCATTGACTTCACCTGCCTAATAAAATTTTGCGCATTATATCTAGGGTAGCGTCTGAAAGCTTTCGTTCTTTTATCCGTTGATTTCCAGATTTTTCAATTAGGAGTAGATGAACCTGTCTGGACGGCAGCTTTAGGGCGTTGTCAACCTAACACTGAGCGTCCGCAACTGGGTCGCTAGCGGGCTGGCTGCTTTTGCGTGCGAAGTGCAGTCACATACCGCCTGCAAACGTGCTGAGGTGCAATCAACGCGATACTAAACCTTGAATCTTCTGCATCAATTCCACCCGGTTTCCGAAAGGATCGCTGGTGAAAAAGCGATCATAGCTCTCGATCGGAGTATCGTCTTTCGTTTCGTGGCCTGCTTGCTTCAGGCGCTTGCGTAAGGAAGCGAGGTCGTCGACCCGGAAGGCAGGGTGGGCCTTCGTCGCTGGGCGAAAGTTGGGGTCGATGCCGACATGCAAGGCCACCTGTCCGCTTTCGAACCAGCAGCCGCTGGGTGACAGGTTGGCGGGCTTGGCTACCTCGGTAAAGCCGAGCAAGTCGCAGTAGAACGCCCGAGCACGATCTTCCTCCCCGGCGGGGATGGCGAGCTGAATGTGGTCGATGGCGAGGATAGTCACCGGGTTTGATTCTTTTGCCTCAAGCGCCGGCGGTCGCAGGGTCCAAACAAAAACACCCGCCCTCCGCCAGCGGCGAAATTTCTAACACCTCTAACATCCTACCCCCTGTCCGCCTGCGCCACCGCATCGCTTGCCCGTAGCGCACTTAATATCCGGGTCAGATGTGCCAGATTCTGCACTTCCAGTTCGATTTCGTAGCTGGTGAAAGGATGGTCCAGTTGAGTCTGTTGCAGGCTGCGGACATTGACGTGGTTCTTGGCGAAAATGCCCGCCATTTCGGCCAGCGTTCCCATCCGGTCGTACAGCGTCACGCGCAGAAGGCCATATGCACCTTCGCTGTCCTTCGCCCATTGCAAATCCAGCCAGTCGGTATCGATCCCGCTGGCCAGCGTCAGGCAGTCGATCGCATGGACCTGCACGCTGTCAGCAGGTCGGCGCAGGCCCACGATGCGGTCGCCCGGTACTGGGTGGCAGCACTCGGCCAGCTCAAACCCGACACCCGGTGTCAGCCCGCGGATGGATATGGCCCGATCGCGGCGAGCCCAGTCGCCATCGCCCTTTTCCAGCCCGTCGGTGCAGCCGGGCACCAGAGCTTCCATCACCGCCCGGTCGTCGATCTTGGTAGCACCGATGGCATGCATCAGATCGTCCTCGTCCTCCATATCCAAACGGTTTACGGCGGCACGGATGGCTTTCTTGCCGATCTTCGCGGGCACCTGGTCCGCAATATCCTCGAACAGCTTACGGCCAAGGGTGGCGATTTCCTCGCGTTCTTTCAGCCGCACGGAGCGGCGGATGGCAGCCCGCGCCTTGCCCGTAACGACATAGCCCAGCCATGCCATCTGCGGCTCTGCCGTATCCGCCTTCACGATCTCCACAACGTCGCCATTGCTGAGCACCGTGCGCAGCGGCATATGCCGCCCGTTGATTTTTGCGCCAACGGTCTGCGCGCCCAGATCGGTGTGGACGGCGAAAGCGAAATCTACCGGCGTCGCGCCCTTGGGCAGCTGGAACAGCGCACCCTTGGGGGTGAAGGCGAAGATGCGATCCTGATAGATCGCCAGCCTTGTATGCTCCAACAGCTCCTCTGCATCGTGGCTGGCATCCACGATCTCGATAAGGTCACGCAGCCACGCGACCTGCCCGTCCTGTTCGTCCGCCTGTTTGTAAGCCCAGTGCGCAGCCAGCCCGAAGCCGTTGGTACGATGCATATCGTGACTGCGTATCTGCACCTCCACCCGCATGGACTTGTCGAAAATCAGGGAGGTGTGGAGCGACTTGTAGCCATTGTTCTTGGGCGTCGAGATGTAATCCTTGAACCGCCCGGGAATGAATTGCCAAGTCGTATGGAGGATGCCCATCGCGCGGTAGCAATCCTCCTGGCTCTCGGTCAGCACGCGGAATGCGAAAATATCGGTGATGGCATCGAAATGGACGTGCCGTTCGGCCATCTTGCGCCAGATGGAATAGGGCTGCTTCTCGCGCCCGTGCACCTCCACCTGCAAGCCTGCCTCGGCCAGCGACTGTTTGATCTCCAGCGCAATCGCATCGACCTGCGCCCCGTCCTCCTTACGGATCTGGTCAAGGCGCCCGGTAATCGTCTTGTGGGCTTCCGGCTCCAGATGCCGGAACGCCAGTGCCTGCATCTCGCGCATATATTCGTACATTCCGATGCGCTCTGCCAGCGGCGCGTATATATCCAGTGTTTCGCGCGCGATGCGCTGGCGCTTCTCTTCCTTCTTGATGAAATGCAGGGTTCGCATATTGTGCAGCCGGTCCCCCAGCTTCACCAGCAGGACGCGGATATCCTCACTCATAGCCAGCAGGAACTTGCGCAGGTTTTCCGCCGCGCGCTCGTTCTCCGGCATCTGCTCGATCTTGCTGAGCTTGGTCACCCCGTCGACCAGCCGTGCGACGTCCGCGCCAAAGTTTTCCTCGATATCGTCGATCGTCGCCAGCGTATCTTCGACCGTATCATGCAGCAGCGCTGTCATCACAGTTGCCTGATCCAGTTTCAGGTCGGTCATCAATCCGGCGACTTCTACCGGATGGCTGAAATAGGGGTCTCCGCTGGCCCGTTTCTGGGTGCCGTGTTTCTGGACGGTATAGACATAGGCGCGGTTCAGCATCGCCTCGTCGGCGTCCGGGTCGTATTCCTTGACCCGTTCCACAAGTTCGTACTGGCGCAGCATAGGGGGTGATGATGTGGCCTGATGGTGACAATTTGCAATGCAAAAAGCACAGGCGCGGTTTGTCTTCAGGACGAAAATGCGTAGTGGAGAAAGAAAAACGGGTCGATCTAGCCATTTGAGGGATAAGGTCGATGCAATCATTTCGAGTAATACACCGCCCTATCGCCGCGGTCATTATCGCGGGGCTGGGCCTTGGCGCATGCAGCCAGACTGCCCAGCTGACGGAGCCGGGGGCTTTTTGCGGCTTTGAAACGGTGGAACTGGTAACCCGGGCGCCTGACCCCGGCTTGCCCGCTGTGGCAGCAGCTATGCCTCCACCTTCTTCTGTATCCGCTCCTCCGGCTCCAGTCCCGTTGGAAATTCCTCCACCTGCGCCTATTCCGGCCCCCACCATTGCAGCAGGGTCGGACGAGCGATCAGCGCGCACCATGCCTTCATCTGCCCAGCCCTCTGAACCTGCTTCCCCACTGGCACAGATGATCGAAGATAGCCTGACGGCGCCTGTCAGGGCTCCGCCGCCGCCCGCTCCTCTGCCTCCCCCTCCCCGCAGCGTCACGGGGGCGTCCCTTCCCCCGCTACCGTCACTGCTACCGTCACCGCCACCGGTTCCACTGCCTCCTGTGCAGCATACGCCCGACATCCTTCTGGCGCTTTCGGGCGGGAGCGAGAACGGCTCATTCGGTGCAGGCATCCTGTCTGGCTGGAACGGCCCGCTGCCTGAATTCCGGACAGTCACCGGGGTCAGTACCGGAGCTATTCTGGCCAGCTTCGCCTTCGCAGGAAGCAAGGAAGGCGCGCGGCTGGGTTATACAATCGACAAGGAAACACAGCTTCTGACGCCTTACGTCAGACCCACCGGCGGCAGTATAACGGCGCGTAATTTCCCGACTCTGCTGCGGCGCGGCTCCTTCGCCGATCTGGTCCCGCTCCGCGATCGGCTGAAGCATTTCCTTGACGATGCGATGATGGAGCGGATTGCAGCGGGGCACCGTGCAAAGCGCCGCCTGTATGTCGGCGCGACGAATGTCGATACGGGCGAAGGCGTGGCGTTCGATCTGGGCCATATGGCGACGCGGTATTCCGACACCGTCGATCCTGCCGGGAAGGCTCGCTGGAAAGATTGTTATGTCGAGGCGATAATCGCTTCCTCCTCCACCCCGATGGCAGCACCGCCGGTATTCATCGACAATGCGATGTATATCGACGGCGGCAGCCGGTTCGGAATGTTCTCCGCACCCATGATGGAGGTGCGCCGCAAACGCGCGGCGTTGAGCGGACAGGGTCTGATCGCGCCGCCTCCAACCATTTACGCTGTGGTCAACGGCACGCTGGACATGCCCCCGCCCAAATGCCCCAAGGAAAATCCGGCGATGTGTCAGGCCTTCCCCCCTGATGGCGGGAATCAGGGCAAACACCGGAAATGGAATATTCTGGAGCTGGCGCTGGGATCAGAGAAGGTGTTGGTCAATCAGGTGTACCGCTTCTCTGCACAGGAAGTGGGCCAATCCACCTGCGACGAGGCTGGCTGCCTTCACTTCATGCGGATCGGCGCTGACGTCGCGCAATTCACCCATACCCTGCCCAACCCGGAGAATGGCGGTGCGCCCGACAGCCTGACCTGCCGGCAATGGCGCGATGTGGACAACCGTGTGGACAACCCTGTGCAGTTTCACAAACGCTTCATGCGCTGCCTGATTGCCTACGGGGAATACCGGGTGCGCAAGGAAGGGTGGGGCCAGTAAGGGCAGGCCCTTTCGAGGTCCCCACCCTTACTCGCTTTCGTCCATCACCCGGTCCACTCCGCGGCGGGTCACGGAATGGTAACTGCCGCGGGTGGTGGCATAGATGCTGGTCGCAATCGGGCGGCCCCAGTCGCCCTGTTCCCACAGCGTTTCGAACAACGGACGAACGAATTTTGCCCTGCCGACCGTGGCAAGAAAGCTTTCTGCCTGCGGCACCGCCGGATCGTAGCGATTGGCCAGTGCAAGTTCGAGCCAGAGAAACAGTTCCTCGTTATTCCCGCTGCCTGACAGTCCAAGTGCATCGTCCAGCGTGGCAAGCTGGGCCGCCGTCCGCTCCTTGGGGATGTTATCGAGGAAGCGCTGACGCTCGGCACTGGACCAGCCGGCCCACGCAGCTGGAATGGTGCCGGATTTTGCATAGATGCCCACCGCTCTATCGACTTCGGCAAAGGCGGCGGGATCAGGTGCAGCGACATTTGACGGCAGCCCCGGTTCGAAGATCCACTCGCGCAAACTCAGGCTTTTTGCCTCTGCATCGCTGCGCACCAGATTTGCCATCATATCTTCGTAGAACAGTTCGCTGGTCGCAGGCTGGAAGGCGTGGTTGTCGAACCACTGGCGCAGCCAGCCATCGAACCGCTCGCGCCCCACTATGCTTTCCACCGTCATCAGGAAAAACGCGCCCTTGTCATAGGCGATTGCGCTGCCCAGTTCGTATTCACCATCTGTACTGAGCGCAGTGCCCGGCGCATGCGTGCCCACCTCGGCAAGGGTTTCCTCGATATTGGCAAACATCAGTGCGGCTTCCTGGCTTGCCCGTTTCTTGCCGTAAACTTCCTCCACGATCCGATTCTCAAAATAGGTGGTGACACCTTCGTTCAGCCAACTGTCACCCCACACCGCATTCGTAACGAGATTGCCCGACCAGCTGTGCGCCAGTTCATGCGCGACAAGGCCGTTGTTCGACCGGTCGCCTGCAATGAAAGTGGGGGTCAGAAAGGTCATTACCGGGTTTTCCATTCCGCCATAAGGGAAGGCGGGCGGCAGAACGATCATGTCGTAGCGGCCCCAGCGATACGGTCCGTAAAGCGCCTCGGCTGCCTCCACCATCGCTTCGGTATCGCCGACTTCCTTCGCAGCGCGCGCCAGTACGGAGGGTTCCGCCCAGACGCCGGTGCGCGGACCGGTCGCTGCGAAATCGATGTCGCCTGCTGCAATCGCGATCAGATAGGGCGGCACCGGTTTGTCCATAACAAATGTAAAGGCGCGGCGTCCGTCGCCCGTGTCCACCGGTTCCCCCTGTCGCACGCCGCTCATCACGACATCCAGCGGTTTTGGCGCAGTGATACGGGCCTGCCATGTCTGGCGGATGCCGGGGCTATCCTGCGTGGGTATCCATGTGCGGTTGAGCGTCGCCTGTCCCTGGCTGAAGAGGTAGGGATGTACGCCGCCCGCCGTCTGTTCCGGCGAAAGCCATTGCAGCGCGTCGGCATCGGGTGCGGCGCGATAGGCGATCCTGATCTTTCTGGCATTGCCCATCATGATCGTCAGCGGCGCACCCTTCCCTTCGACAGTTTCGCCGAGAGTGTATTGCAGCGCATTGCCTGCAGCGTCCGTCACCCGGTCGATCCGCAATCCGTTGCTGTCGAGCACGATGTTATCGGCATCGTCCTGCGCCAGTACGTTCAGTACCGCCGTCCCGCCCATACTCTTGCCCACGAAATCGAGCGCGAGGTCGAGATCGACATGAGTCACGCGGGCCACCTGCGGCTGTGCAAAGGTCTGCGTGTCGACCGCTTCCGGCGAAGTCAGTATCGGCGACACCATGCGTTCGGTTTGCGCGGGCTGGGCGATGGGCGGTGTCTCCATCACGGACGTCGTGGCGCACGCGGCGGTTGTGGTCGCAAGAAGGACGGCGAGGATCGGGCGATGCATGGAAAAACTCCGGTCAGATATCTAAAACTTTTCGATTGGTTGCCTGCATAGCACAGTGGGCCTGAACAGGCGCTAGCATATAAGACCAAACGCCTCGATCCGGCCCGATACCATCACCTCTTCACCCGGTGTGATGATCGTGCCGCGGCCCTCTTGGTGCACTGATATACAGATCACCGTTCGCTACCGAGACAGCAGCCGCAGGGCCAAGTGTGCAAGGCTTGCCACTCGTCTCCTGCCCGCCGCCAATCGGAAAGCGGTAGCCGTGCCACGGGCAGGCCAGCAATCCGTCTGCGATCGGAGCATCGGCCAGCGGCCCCAGCAGATGCGGGCAGACGGCGGGGTGGGCGATCCATTCGCCGGCATGATGGCGCACCGCATAGTCGGCACCGGCCAGCATGACGCGGTGGACGATGCCGCGATCCAGATCAGCCTCGTTACCAAGCGAAACGCTGCACGGATCATTCGGAGACGCTCTGCCGGCAAAATTGTGAGCAAAAATATCCAGAGCTTCCTGACGCCCGACCATCAGGGCCTCGTCCTGATCGTACAGACCGGCATATTGCGCTTGCAGATAGCCCAGAATCATGGCCGATTGCTCGCTCGTCTGCGGGGCCCGCGGCAGATAGAAACGAACATCGATTTCTATGGCATCGGGGAAGTCCGGTCCGCCTGAAACATCCGTCGCTTGCGTATGTATCTGGGTGCCCTGCCCCAGCCCCTCCACCACGGTCGTCGCCCAATACGCTTGCGCTGTATCGACCAGCAATTCGATCAGCTGGGTTCCGCCCCCGCTCTCTGCTGGCAAGCCCGCTTCCGCGCGCCAGCCCCAGCGACCTTCCTCGGCAATGGTAATGGAGGAAAACGCCTGCGGATGGACGAAGGGCAGATGCTCCCAGTCATAGGCGTTTTCCATCATGCGCGGCAGGTTGGTCGGCATCCGCCGGACGTAATTGCCCAGATAATGCAGCGCGCCCAACTGACTACGGTCGATTGCGGCAATGCGCCCTGCAAAGCCTCCGCTTGTCATATCCCGGTCAGCTCCATTCTGCGCGGGGCGGCAGGCTCATCAGGATGGCATCGATATTACCGCCTGTCTTCAACCCGAACAGTGTGCCCCGGTCATGCACCAGATTGAACTCGGCATAGCGCCCCCGCCATTCCAGCTGGGTGCGGACATCGCTGTCGGTGAAATCGGCATCCATACGGCGGCGCACCAGCTGCGGATAAATGTCCAGAAACGCCTCACCCACATCTCGGGTAAAAGCGAAATGCCGATCGAAATCCTGCTCGCTCTCGCATTCCAGATGGTCGTAGAATATTCCGCCCACGCCGCGATGCACCTGCCGGTGGGGGATGTAGAAATACTCCTCCGCCCATTTGCTGTAGCGTTCGTAATACGTCGGGTTATGCGCCGCACACGCCGCGCGGAGGCGAGCGTGGAAATCGGCGGTATCTTCCTCATAGGGGATTGGCGGATTAAGATCGGCCCCGCCCCCGAACCATGCCTTGCCTGTCACCAGGAACCGCGTGTTCATATGCACGGCGGGCACATGGGGGTTGGCCATATGCGCCACCAGACTGATGCCGGTGGCGGTAAAGGTCGGATCGTCCGGATCGACGCCGTTCATCGTCTTGGCGAACTCGGGAGCGAACCGGCCATGAACGGTAGAAACATTGACCCCCGCCTTCTCGAACACGGTGCCTTTCAACAGGCCGCGTGTGCCGCCACCGGGATTGTCGTTGCCTTCTTCCTCCCGCTGCCACGGCGTGTATTCGAAGGAAGCATCGGAACCCGCCTCGCGCTCGATGTCCTCGAAGCTGGCGCAAATCCGGTCACGCAGGCTTTCGAACCATGTCCGGGCGCGGGTGGTATTGTCTGTCCAATCGGTCATCCGCCTCTCTTGCCAAGCAGCGAAGCGTTCGGCAATAGCACCATATGGTTCCCCTTTCGTTCGCCAATACTCAGCTTCACCTGACGCCCGGCCGCGCGCTGTACTGGCCTGCGCAGGGTGCGTTACTGGTGGCCGACCTGCATCTGGAGAAGGCCAGTTTCTACGCGCAGCACGGCCAGATGCTGCCCCCCTATGACAGCCGCGAAACGCTGGAACGGATTGCAGCGGAAGTCGCAGCGACGGGGGCGAGACGGGTCATCACGCTGGGCGACAACTTCCACGACGCGGATGGTGCATCGCGGCTGGACGATCATGCCTGCACCATGCTGGAGGATATGACCGGCTCGCTGGACTGGATCTGGATTACCGGCAATCACGACTCACGGCGCGATGGTAGCGTGGCCGAGGCGATGTGTGGCGGCGCGATGGTGAAGGAATTGGAGCTGGACGGCGTCGTGCTGCGCCATCAGGCGAAACCGGGTGAAACGCGCAGCGAAATCTCCGGGCACTTCCATCCCAAGTTACAGTTGAGGGTGCGCGGCCGCCGGATCAGCCGTCCCTGTGCGGTGGTGGCAGAAACCGGCGATGGCACCCACCGGATGATTGCACCTGCTTTCGGCGCGCTGACCGGCGGAATGCCAGCAGGCGATCCGGCGATAATCGGCGCGCTGCAACCGGCCTGCGCAATCGACGCTGTGGTCCCCGCCGGGGGACGTCTGGCGCGCTTCCCCCTGTGGCGTGCAGGCTCTGGCATGGTGCAGGCCGCCGCGTAAGGCGAACAAAACCCCCGAACCCACCTAGCAAATGCTGCATTTTCGCATTACATAGCCCTGCACATGCAAACAAATAAAGGAATCGCCCCATAGCTCGTCCACCCCGTCGTTCCCTGCAGCCGCCGACCAAGAGCGGCCCTCGCTACGACCAGTTCATCCAGTCCGAGAAAGTCCGCGTCATCGACGGTGAAGGCGAAAATCTCGGTGTCATGTTCACCAATGAAGCGATCGAGCAGGCGGCGGCTGTCGGCCTGAATCTCGTGGAGGTGTCCCCGAACGCGAACCCGCCAGTGTGCAAGTTCCTCGATGTGGGCAAGCACCGGTTCGAAGCGCAGAAGAAAGCGAATCTGGCGCGCAAGACCCAGAAAACGCAGGATATCAAAGAAGTGAAGATGCGTCCGAATATCGACGTTCACGACTATGATGTGAAAATGCGCAACGTGAACAAGTTTATCGACAACGGCGACAAGGTGAAGGTCACCCTGCGGTTCCGCGGGCGTGAAATGGCTCATCAGAATCTGGGTATGGATCTTCTCAACCGCGTCCGCGACGATACAGCTGAAACGGCTAAAGTCGAAGCGTTCCCGCGTCTCGAAGGCCGTCAGATGCTGATGGTGCTGTCGCCGAAGTGAGCAGGCCGCGGCCATTCATGCGGCCTGGGTTCAATCGCCGAAAGCAGAGCAGGGCCGGCTGGTTCGATATGTTTCAGGACTGGTTGGGAACAGGCAGGACTCAAGATCGACGACCGAAACCGCCGCGCAAGCCCTTCCCGCCCAGCAGCGGCATGCCTGCCGATCCGCCGGACAAGCCGGGCAACCCTCCGCTCGCAGGCGGTGCAGAGGCAAGGTTGAATTTCGACGAGCACGGCGCACATTGAGCTGACCTGATCTCGGAAGGGGGCCAAGCCAAGCAATGACACCGCGCCTCATCGGCCTGACTATCGGCGCTCTCGCTCTCGCGCTAGCCACTTTCCTGCCACCTCCGGCGGGAATGAGCCGCGAGGCGTTTGTCGTCGCGGGGCTCGTCGTACTGATGGCGGCGTGGTGGATGACGGAGGCTCTGCCGCTAACCGTTACTGCGCTGATGCCGTTTCTGGTTCTGCCATTTGCCGGGGTCAGCGATGCGCGGGCCACGGCTGCCACCTATTATTCGCCGATTTTGTTCCTGCTGCTGGGCGGGGCGTTCATTGCATTGGCGATCGAACGGACCGGACTGCACAAACGGCTGAGTCTTGCGATCCTGCGCGGGATCGGCACGGGCGGCGGACAGAGCAGATTGCTGCTCGCCTTCATGGTCAGCGCGGCTCTGCTGTCGATGATGATTTCCAACACGTCCACCAGTCTGATTATGATGCCGATGGCGCTGGCCGTTCTGGCGGGCGGAACGGCCTCATCATCATCAACATTGCAAAGTGCCGGAGGCGATATGGCATCGGGTGGCGGTGTTGAGCAAAACGGCCTTCACGGCGCTCTGCCGATGGGAATTGCCTTTGCCGCCAGTATTGGCGGGCTCGGCACATTGGTCGGATCGCCGACCAACGCCATTGCCGTCGGGCTGTTGCAATCCACTATCGGAATGGAAATCACCTTTGCACAGTGGACACTGTACGGCCTGCCCATCGTCATCATCGGTGTGCCGCTTGCCGCCCTGGTTATTTCGAAAGTTCAGAAGGTCAGTGCGCACCCCTTCGACGTGTCGGCTGCGCGGGATGCCATTCAGGTGCCCAGCCTGTGGTCGAGCGCGGAGCGGCGGCTGGTGCCGGTGGTCGGGCTAACATTCCTGCTGTGGATGACACGGCCTTTGATTGCGCCCTATCTGCCCGCGGGATCGCTGACCGACGGAACCATCGCAATCGGAGCCAGCCTGCTGCTGTTCCTCGCGCCGGACGGTACGGGCCGCCCCCTGCTTAACTGGGCGGAAGCTGATCGTGCGCCGTGGGGCGTCATCATGATGTTCGGGGGCGGACTGGCGCTGGCGGCGGGGATGAGTGCGAGCGGGCTGGCTGCATGGCTGGGCGATGCTCTGCTGTTTCTGGAGGCGGTGCCGCTGCCGCTGGTCGCGCTGGCGATTGTGGCGATGGTTATCCTGATTACCGAATTTGCCAGCAACGTCGCCACGGCCAGCGCGATCATCCCGGTGGTTGCCAGCCTGGTCGCGGTACTGGATGCCGATCCGATGCTGCTGGCCATGCCCGCCGCGCTGGCCGCCAGCTGGGGCTTCATGCTTCCCGCCGGAACCGGTCCAAACGCCATCGCATGGGCAACCGGCCGTATCCGGATCGAACGTATGGTCGGTGCAGGGTTCGTGCTCGATCTGATCGGAGTGGGCCTGATCGTAGCAGGCGTTTGGGGCATGGCAGCAGCCTTGGCATAAGGGGGAGCCAAGCAGGACCGATAGGTTTGCCCAGTTCAAGTTCGCTCGATGACAAACGGTCCTTCCATGATACCAGTCCAGACGGATGGCTGTGCAAGGGAGTGCTCTCGCTCGTCCTCCTCACCCGCTTTTCCCGATACGGCGAAGCGCACGATCTCAAAGAAGTACGCAGGCTGCTCACACCGATTGAATTTGCAGCGGCCAGGCAATAGGTTGCAGGTTCAAGATACGCATCCGGCGGAGATGCGCTCCTGCGGAGGTTAGGAGCGGGCCGCCCCCGGCCGCGCCATAAGCTCCTGCCTTCCTGGGAGCGTTCGTATCAGGAAGCCTACACCATGACCGATGCCGTCGACGCAACCGACAAACCCACACCGCGCCGCAATCCCAAACCGAAGATCGGGACACTGAACGGCCGCAAGATGAAGCCCAGCACATTGATGATGGGCCACGGCTATGACCCGTCCCTGTCCGAAGGCAGCCTGAAAGCGCCGATCTTCCTCACCAGCACATTCGCATTTGAAAATGCAGCGGCGGGCAAACGGCATTTCGAAGGCATTACCGGACAGCGCCCCGGCGGCGCGGACGGCCTTGTCTATTCACGGTTCAACGGCCCCAATCAGGAAATTCTTGAAGACCGGCTCGCCATCTGGGACGGGGCGGAAGACGCGCTCAGCTTCTCCAGCGGGATGACCGCGATCTGCGTCCTCATGCTGGCCTGCTGCAACGCGGGCGATGTGATCGTCCACTCAGGCCCTCTTTATGCCGCATCGGAAGGCTTCGTGGCCAAGGTGCTGTCGAAATTCAACGTGACCTATCTCGATTTCCCCGCAGGTGCCACGCGTGAAGAGCTGGACACGGTGCTGTCAAAAGCCAAGAAGCAGGCTAGCGATAACGGCGGCAAGGTGGCGATGATCTACCTCGAAAGCCCCGGCAACCCGACCAATGCTCTGGTCGATATAGAGGCCGTGAAAGATGCCCGCAATGCGGCGCTCGACCCGGAATGCCCGATTGCCATCGACAACACGTTTCTCGGCCCCCTGTGGCAGCGCCCGCTGGACCACGGTGCTGACATCGTATGCTATTCCCTGACCAAATATGTCGGCGGACATTCGGATCTGGTTGCAGGCAGCATTGCCGGTGACAAGAAATGGATGGACCCCGTCCGATCCTTGCGCAACACGATGGGCGGCATCACAGACCCCCACACCGCATGGATGCTGCTGCGCAGTCTTGAAACTGTAGAACTGCGGATGCAGCGCGCGGGCGAGAATGCGGCCAAGGTGTGCGCTTTCCTGAAAAGCCACCCAAAGGTGGACGGCCTCGGCTATCTGGGCATGATCGAGGACGCGCGTCAGCAGGACATCTATGACCGGCATTGTCTGGGCGCAGGCAGTACGTTCAGCGTGTTTCTGAAAGGCGGTGAGGAGGAATGCTTCCGTTTCCTCGACAATCTGAAAATAGCCAAACTGGCGGTCAGCCTCGGTGGCACGGAAACCCTCGCCAGCCATCCGGCCAGCATGACACATCTGTCAGTTGCGCATGGCCGCCGTCAGGAACTGGGCATCACCGATGCGTTGGTCCGCATCAGTATCGGGATCGAGGATGCCGACGATCTGATCGCCGATTTCGAGCAGGCGCTGGAAGCGGTTTGAGCGCGCCGCGCACCTCCGCTGCGCCTAGCAGGCACGCTTTCAAGCCTCGCCCCCTTCCGGCATTCTGGAGGGGCCGTGAGGCTGGGCGAACAAGGGATGTGCTTGGCTGCAACAGATCGAGCATGGCCCGTCAGCGCCAAATGCCCGGCCTGTCGCCAGACATGCGTAACCCCCTCCCCCAGTCGTTGGCGCAGATGGGCATAGGTGCGAACTGCTCGGTACGTTTTAGCGTATGAACTGGATTTGTGTCCTTACAACGATACTGCATGGCGAAATTATTAAGGTGCGGAATCACTGATGGCCTTCACTGCGAAAATTCTTCTGCTGGGTTCGGGCGAGCTAGGCCGTGAATTCGTAATTTCGGCGAAACGGCTGGGCGCCTATGTGGTGGCCTGCGACGCCTATGCCGATGCGCCTGCCATGCAGGTGGCTGACGCATCGGAGGTTTTCTCCATGCTGGACGGCGATGCCCTGCGCAGCGTGATCGATCGGCACGCCCCCGATTATGTGGTTCCCGAAGTGGAGGCGATCCGCACCGAAGTGCTGGCCGAGGTAGAGGCATCGGGCGTCAACGTGGTGCCCAGCGCGCGGGCCGCGCAGATGACCATGAACCGCGATGCTATCCGCGATCTGGCTGCGCAAGAACTGGGCGTTGCCACGTCGACCTACCGATACGCGGAAAGCCTGGAAGAAGTGCGCATCGCCAGCGAAACAACAGGCTTCCCCTGCGTAATCAAACCTGTGATGTCCTCCAGCGGCAAGGGTCAGAGCACAGTGCGCAGCGCGGGTGAACTGGAATCGGCATGGGAATATGCCTGCGCGGGAATGCGCGGAGACCGGGCACGGGTCATCGTGGAAGCGTTCATTGATTTCGATTACGAGATCACGCTGCTGACCGTCAGGCACAAATCCAGAGACGGAGACAGCGTTAGCTTCTGCCCGCCTATCGGTCACCGGCAGGAACGCGGTGATTACCGTGAAAGCTGGCAACCTGCCCCGATGGCCGATGCGGCAATTGCGGCCGCACAGAATATGGCCCGCAAGGTGGTCGACAATCTAGGCGGATATGGCCTCTACGGAGTGGAGTTTTTCGTGAAGGGCGAGGATGTTATTTTCTCCGAACTCAGCCCCCGCCCGCACGATACCGGAATGGTAACGCTGGTCAGCCAGAACCTGAGCGAATTTGATTTGCACGCACGCGCAATTCTTGGCCTGCCTGTACCCGGCACCGTCCGTGCGCGCCCTGCCGCCAGTGCCGTTATTCTGGCCGACCGGAACAGCGACGATTTCGAGTATTCGGGATTGTCGGAAGCGATGGCATACGGCGCGGATATACGCCTGTTCGGCAAGCCTGTTACACGCCCCTATCGCCGCATGGGCGTGGCACTGGCAACCGCCGGTGATACGGATGATGCGACACAGACAGCGCGAACGGCGGCCGACACTGTGCAGATAGACTACAAAAGCTGAACGCTAGGTAATCTGCGCCCGCAACAGTTTGGCTTCGCGGAATGTTACCAGCTTCTGCTGGCCCTCGTCCCACAGTGCCAGCGTCAGCGCGCGCCATGTCTGGCCCACCCTGAACCGGTTGAAATCCTGAAGATCCGGATATGCCTTCAGCACTTCGGGCAGCCGGTAAAACGGTATCTGGCTAGCGAGATGATGCACATGATGCACGCCGATGTTGCCTGTGAACCAGCGCATCGGCTGGGGCAGATGAAGATAGGAGCTACCGCTGAGCGCCGCATCGAAGAACGACCATGTTTCCCGCTTCTGCCAATGCGCGTTGTCGAACTGGTGCTGGATATAAAACAGCCACACGCCGACCGACGCCGCCGTCAGCAGCACGGGGAAGAACACCGCTGCCGCCACGCCGAGACCGAAGACATAGATCAGGGAACCGACAATCAGCGCCAATGCCGCATTGGTGGCCATTGCGCTGACCCAATAGGTCCAGCCGGCCTTCATGAACCCGACCGGCAAACGATGCTGCAGCAGGAACAGATAGGCCGGGCCGACCCCCAGAAGGATCACAGGATGGCGGTAAAACCGGTAAACCAGCCGCCGCAACCGGGTCTGCTGGGCAAACTCCTCGACTGTCATCGTATCAACATCGCCGGACCCGCGGGCATCCAGATTGCCCGTGGAGGCATGATGTTTCGCATGTGCACGCCGCCAGCAATCATACGGGGTCAGCGTCAGCACACCCAGCGCGCGGCCGATCCAGTCGTTGCCTGCCTTGCTGGGCAGGAACGATCCGTGGCCACAATCATGCTGGATTATGAACAGCCGCAGTAGCAGCAAACCTGCAATCGGAGAAAGCAGCAGAGCCAGCCAGTATCCAGCATCGACGGCGAACAGGATCGCGGTGAAGAGGGCCACGAACCCGCCTAGAGTAACCGCGAGTTCCCAGCTGCTGCGCCCGGCACGCGGTTTCATAAAATCCTTCAACTCGCGCGCCAACTGCCGGGGATCGACAACTGGCGCCTCGGCAGAAGGTGCAGTAGCGTTTGCGGGAGCGATGGTTTCGATAGGGGCGTTTTTCACCAGCAGAGAATAAGGTGCGCGCCGGTGATTGTCACGCGCGGTGAGCACCGGTGTAACGATTATTCTGCCCTACCCCTTCCAGGCGCGGCGTTCTTCGCCCGCCTTCAGCACTTCGTAAGCCACCTGGATTTTCTGGAATTCCTTGGCCGCCTCTTCGTCGTCGGGTTTGACGTCGGGGTGAACTGCCTTGGCCTTGATACGAAAGGTCCGCTTGATGGTGTCGAAATCAGTGTCCGGCTCCAGCTCCAGCATTTCCAATGCAATCAGCTCGTCGGCCGACCATGTGCCATCGCCGCTTCCGGCCCACCCGTAATGGGAGGCTTCTGTATAGGCGCTGGCATCGCGCTGCTCGGTCCGCTTGCGTTCGGCGGCCTGTTCCTTGTCCAGACCTTCGAAATAGTCCCAGCCTTTGTTGTATTCCGCCGCGTGCTTCTGGCAGAAATACCACCGGTCCGGGCTGTTGGGCGATTTGGGGGCGGGGCACAGGCCCGCTTCGCCGCAACCGTGGCGGTCGCACTCGCGTTGGGCCACGGTTTCACGCCCGCTGCCATATTCGCGCCAGCGGGGAAAACCCCAGTCATTGGAGCGGCCGGCCTTAGCCACGGTTCATCTCAGATTGTATTGGTCCGATTGTCATGCCCGTTGATCTAGAGAACATTGCGTGGCGAAGGAACCCATGGGAGCCAGTTGCAATTAGAAATGCTGCTCGCAACCGAATGTTCATTGGCAGTTGTTACACCTAACCTATAAGTCAGATCATGAGTAAACAATTGTCCGTCTCTGCTTTCGCCAGCGTTGCTGCCATGGCGCTTTTCGCGCTGACGGCCGGAATCGAAGAGCATATCCCGCGTCACGGGCAAGCCGCTCCGGCGTCTTTCATACCTACAGCGCTGGTGGATTGAACCAAATCCCAATAAAAAAGGCCCCGCCAGATGGCAGGGCCTTTCTCGGAAAATCAGACTGATTGCTGTTTTCAGTTCACTACAATGGTGACAGCGCGGCGGTTTTGCCCCCACGCTTCGGGCGTAGAAGCCAATGCCGTCGGGCGTTCCTCGCCATAGCTGACGGTAGAAATGCGATTGGCCGCAACGCCGATCGAGGTCAGATAATTCTTCGCTGCATTGGCCCGGCGCTCACCCAGCGCAAGGTTGTATTCACGCGTCCCGCGTTCGTCGGCATGGCCCTCGATGGTGATGGTCACACTTGGATACTGGCCCAGATACTGCGCCTGCGTCTGCAGGGCGGCAGCGTCGGCGCTGTCGATATTGTAGCGGTCCGTGTCGAACAGAATGACGTTCTGGCCGTTCACACCAGCCACAAAATGTTCGTTAGTGCCGACGCCGGGGGCGACAGGACCGGTCGGAGCCTGGGATCCGGCATTGGGATCGATCGGTGGTGGCGGCAGGTCTTCCGGAGCGTCTTTCTTGCAAGCACCGAGTGCGAGCGTTCCGGCGAGCAAAATGGCAGTGGTCGTTCGCAGTGTCATAATCGTCTCCTCACATTACCAACAGATAGTAAGCGACCTTTTTCCGATTGTCCGCATTTTCCGGCAATCGATTCATTTTGGGCTCAAGATAAGGCCCGGGATGAAATTTCAAATCATGGCAGGATCGGCCCCCAGGCGGGGTCGGATGCATTCACCGGGGTCGGCAAACGGCGCTCGTTCTCTCCAGTCAGATCGACCTGATAGATCGCTGTCTTGCCCGAATTCCGCTCGGTGCGGAAGAACTGGATAATCCTTCCGTTGGGCGACCATGTCGGTGCCTCGTCCTGCCAGGCACTGGTCAGCTTGCGGAAATTGCGGCCGTCGGGGCTCATCACTGCAATATTGAAATCGCCGGGGATGTACGTGAAAGCGATCTGGTCGCCCCGGGGGCTCCATTCCGGTGTCGCTGCGCGCCCGCCGAAAAAGGACAGGCGACGCTGATCCGCACCATTGGAGCTCATCACATAAATCTGCTGGCTGCCCGAACGGTCGCTTTCGAACACGATCCGGCTGCCGTCGGGGGAGTATGACCCACCGATGTCGATTCCCGGCGCATCGGTCAGCCGCACACTAGGGCCCCCACTGCTGGAAACACGGTAAATATCTGTATTGCCGTTTACCGCCATGGAATAAAGGATCCACTTACCATCCGGTGACCAGCGCGGTGCGAAGGTCGGATTGCCGGTCTCCGCCACCAATTGCTGACGACCGCTGTCGATATCGTAAATATAGATCCGCGGGTTGCCGTCGACATAGCTGAGATACAGAAGCTGGCGATAATTGGGCGAATATTTGGGTGTCAGGGCCGTTGATCCGCCCAGCGTCAGGAAACGATGATTGGCCCCGTCGCTGTCCATTACGGCAAGCCGCTTGGTGCGATTACCCTTGGGCCCTGTTTCTGCGATATAGGCGATACGGCTGTCGAAGAACGGATCTTCTCCGGTCAGACGCGAATAGACCAGATCGGAACATTTGTGCGCCGCACGGCGCCAGTCGGATGGCGGTACAACCCAGCCAGAGCGCGCCAGTTCATCGCGCAGGGCCATGTCATACAGATAACAGCCGACAACCAGCCGTCCGTCCGCCTGTGCACGAACATAGCCATGCACCAGCATTTCCGCGCCGCGGCTTTGCCATGTTGTCCAGACAGGATCGGTGATTTGCGGATAGGTCGGACGCGGCAGGGCATCGGGCCCGGTCGGCTTGAACAGGCCATTATTACGCAGGTTTGCCGTGATGACGCGGGCAATTTCCGTGCCTAAGGCCGCCGTTCCACCGGCATTGGCCGGCGTCGGCATATCGCGGTCTGCAGCGAAAGCCGGGATAGCGATGCCGAGATCGTCGAAATTGGATTCATCGGTAATGGTGAAGGTCAGACCGCCTTCATCACCGCCCGGCTCGGATGCCTCCGCCTCCACAGTTTCAACGGATGCTTCGCTACCCACCGGCTCTGCCAAGTCCTGCGCTGTGGCAGGCATAGCCAGGACAAGGGCCGCTGCGGTAATTACCATGAGTTTCATCGGGATAGACTCCTATCGAAGCGTGCGCCTCTTATGGATTTCCAAGCGTTATAATACTCGTCCGGCAAATCGAACGGAGCCGCCAGTTGCACCGCGCGTATCGCGACTTCTGCATGGCGGTCTTTCTGGGCCTCGTTTGCCGGTGTGACACCGCTTTGGGATACCACACGCGGCCGCCCTTTAAGAGAGCCGTTTTCGTTCAGTTCGAAAGCAAGCACGGTGACCAGCTTTTCCGCATCGGCCCCGGTCGGCACCTTTCCCTGAAAATGAGGCCGCACTTGCCGGGCAATGGCCGAGACGATGTCTGCCTTGGCGCTGTTGCCGATCTGGGATGCCGGAACTCGGGTTTCCGTGCTTGAAGCGCTGGTCCCTGCTCCGGGGAGGAAATCATCGCCGATGCGGCTCCCGCCGGTTCTTACGGGCGCAGATGTCGGGCGGGGCGCCGGCGTGGATGTTCTTCTGGGCGCGGGCTGCGAGGAAGGGGTGGGTGCAGGCGCAGGGGTTCTGGTCCGGGTCGGCCGCGGCCGCGGCTGCTGTGTCTGCGTACGCGTAGAGGGTCGCGGCGCTGTCGTGGGCTGCGGCGTCGGCTGCGTTAGCTGCGGCAAGGGCACCGGCACTGGCGGCGCAGGACGGTCCGACAGTGTCGGAGCCTGAGCAGCGCGGCTTTGCGCCACAGGGTCGGGCGCAGTGGAAGCCAGCCCGACCTCTTCTGACAAACTGACCACCACGCGCTCGGGAAGCGGTGGAGGCACACGGTCTTCGGGTTGCAGCAGCAGAACGGCAATCAGCGCGACATGCAGCAACCCTGCCCCGACAAGCGCGGCAGTTTCGTCTGTCCTGAGGGTGAGTTCTGGCATTATCGAAAAGCTATGGCTGCTCGACTGAACCGTTGGTGACCAGCGAAATGGAGTTGAACCCGGCGCGGTTCAACTCGCCCATCACGCCCATCACCAATCCGTAATCGAGCGTCTGGTCCGCACGCAGGGTCACTTCGGGCCGTTCACCCGACGCGCTAAGGTTTTCCAACGCTGCGGCAAAGGTTCCAGGTGCCAGCAACTCGTCGTCCAGATAGATTGTCCCGTTGGTGATAATCGAAACGGTTATCTGCTCCTGATCCTGAGGCAGGGCATTGGCCCGGCTTTCCGGCAAATCGACGGGCACGCCCGAATTCAGTAGCGGAGCGGTGACCATGAAGATGATCAGCAGAACCAGCATCACGTCGACAAACGGCGTAACATTGATCTCCGCCATAGGAGCGCGACGCGACCCGCGACTCGGTCCGCGGCGACCGGAGGAATGAAGGCCCATCGGCATCTAGACGCGCTCCAGTTCCCGGCTGAGGTTGGAATGGAACCTGTCGGCAAAACGCTGCAGCCGCGCCTCGAAAGTGTTCACTGCGCCGGAGAACCGGTTGTAGCCGATAACGGCGGGAATAGCGGCAAACAGGCCGATGGCCGTAGCGAACAGGGCCTCGGAAATGCCTGGTGCAACCACGGCTAGGGAGGAGCTTTCCTGCGCCCCGATCTGGAAGAAGCTGTTCATTATACCCCAGACCGTGCCGAACAGGCCGACAAATGGCGCAACAGAGCCGGTCGTGGCGAGAAAACCAAGCCGATCGGCAAGCTCGTCCGCTTCGGCCGCGACCTGACTTTCCATCGCGCTGGCGATCCGCTGGCGCGCGCCGTCACGGTCTTTCAGTCCGCCTTTGGTAGAGCGTTTCCATTCCAGCATGGCGGCATTGGCAACCCGGGCGCTGGGCACGTCTTTCTTGTGATGATCGCGCATGACACTGTCGAAATCATCCGCCTGCCAGAATTCCGTTTCGAAAGCCTTGGCCCGCCGCCGGGCCCCCGATATCCGCATTCCGAAACTGATGATGATCATCCAGCTCCAGACAGACGCCAGCAGCAGACCGACCATGACGGCCTGCACAACAATATCCGCGTCCATAAACAACTCGATCGGGCTCAGACGGGTTGGCACAGCCGCAGCGGTGGCAGCAAACAGGTTCATTGAGACATTTCCTCGGTCAAAACAGTTTTGAAGGCATCACACCATTTCTCGGGCTGGCGGCGGGGGCGGCCATCGGGCGCGACGAAGCCGATCCTGAGACTGGCCGTGCACAACACGTCTTCCCCGCGCAGCGCATGCTGGCTCATCTTTACAGAGGCAGCGCGGATATCGGTACAATATGTCCGGATTACGATATCATCGTCCAGCTTCGCCGGGCGCAGATATTTCAGCGCCATGTCTGCAACCGCATAGGCGCCCGTACCAGCCTCTATCGCAGCGCGTTGATCGATTTTCAGCAGGCGCAGGACATCGGACCGGGCACGCTCGAACCACCGCAGATAATTGGCGTGATAGGTAACGCCCGACAGGTCCGTATCCTCGTAATATACACGCACCGCATAAAGGTGAACCGGGCCATCGAAAAGGCCGCCAGGAGGGTGCGGTTGAGTGCTCATTTTATGCCGCCAACCTCTAGCGGAGAGGTTGCATTAGGCGCAATCGAAACCGACGAAGCGATTTAGATGTGCGATGAAGCCCCGGCCCGGCCCGGAATTATTCAGCCAGACTGCAAAATCATCGGCCCAAGCGGCTGTCCGCCAAAAATATGTATGTGGAGGTGGGGCACTTCCTGCCCGCCATGCGCGCCGATATTCGCCATCAGGCGATAGCCGGGTTCGACCAGTCCCTTTGCCCGCGCCACATGGCCGACCGCGCGGATGAAACCGCCGATTTCCGCGTCGGGCGCATTGGCGCTGAAATCGTCCCAACTGACATAGCGCCCTTTGGGTATCACCAGCGTGTGTATTTCGGCCTGCGGGTTAATATCTTCGAATGCGAAGGCCCATTCATCCTCGTAAACCTTATTGGAGGGAATTTCCCCGCGCAGGATCTTCGCAAAAATGTTGTTGTCATCATAGGGGGCGGTGGCATCGATCGGCATCAGTTGCTCCTGCTCGCTTTCTCTTCCAGGCCCGAAAGTCCCTCGCGCCGATCCAGTTCAGCCAGCACGTCGGCAAAGGCAATGTCGCGGTCGGCCAGAAGGACCATCAGGTGGAACAGAAGATCGGCGCTTTCGCCGATCACTTCGGTATCATCGCCAACCAGTGCCGCAACGGTCGTCTCAACCGCTTCCTCCCCCAGTTTGCGCGCCATGACCGGGCGGCCGCGGGCGGTAAGCTGGGCAACATAACTGCTGGACGGATCGGCCATACGGCGCGATGCGATAGTGCGTTCGAGGCGGGTCAGCGTATCCATATCACGCTGCAATGACTGTGCATCAGCCCTCGCGTCAAGCCGCGAGATCAATCCTCGCCGTCAGCGCGTCTTTTTGCCGCGTGACGGCCGATCACCAGTCCGGCGAGGCCAATTCCGAACAATGCGAGATTCGACGGTTCCGGGATTGCGGTACCCGCTTGCGCAGATGCCGGGGTGGCCAAGCACAAAATTGCTGCAGCAGAGGTAAAGGACCGGATCATACGGGACCGGGAAGCACGAAAGTTTGCGGCCCCGCAATCGCAGCGGAGATGGCCGTCCCGTTCTGGAACTGAAAATTAAATAAATGTTAATCCCTGACGGGAAGCCCCGCCTTGCGAAGCGCGTCGTGCGCATCTGCAACGGTGTGCTGGCCGAAGTGAAAAATGGATGCTGCCAGAACCGCGCTGGCACCGCCCCGCGTCACGCCTTCTACAAGGTGTTCGAGCGTGCCGACCCCTCCGCTGGCGATAACGGGGATGCTGACGCTATCGGCAATAGCGCGGGTCAGGGCAAGGTCATACCCTGCCTTGGTACCGTCGCCGTCCATAGACGTTACCAGCAACTCGCCCGCACCCAGACCGGCGACCCGCCGCGCATATTCCAGTGCATCGATGCCTGTGGCCTGCCGTCCGCCATGCGTATATATTTCCCACCTGCCGGATGGTGTAAGTCGCGCATCTACTGAGGCAACCACGCACTGGCTGCCCATCCGCTCTGCTATCTCCGCCACCAGTTCCGGTCGCTTCACCGCCGCACTGTTGACTGCGATCTTGTCCGCGCCTGCCAGCAACAGCGCCCGTGCGTCCTCCACGCTGGCCACTCCGCCGCCCACGGTCAGCGGCATGAAACACACTTTCGCGGTGCGCCGGACCATATCGAGCAGAGTGCCCCGCCCTTCATGCGTGGCGGAAATATCGAGGAAACACAGTTCGTCTGCTCCAGCGGCATCATAGGCCTGCGCCTGCTCGACCGGATCGCCCGCATCCTTCAGATCGACGAAATTGACGCCCTTCACCACGCGGCCATCGGCCACGTCGAGGCAAGGGATAACGCGGACGCGGACGGTCATTCGGCGCGGGCCGCCATTGCCAGCGCAGTGGCCAGATCCAGACGCCCGTCATAAATCGCACGGCCCGTGATAACGCCTTCGATACCGTGATGCGCCTGCATGCCCAGCATGTGAATGTCGTCGATGCCCTTCACGCCGCCGCTGGCGATGACTGGCAAATCGCTTTGCTGCGCCAGATCGACCGTCGCCTCGATATTGCAGCCGGTCAGCATTCCGTCACGCCCCACATCGGTAAACAGCAGGCTGGCGACGCCGGCATCTTCGAACCGGCGGGCCATATCGCCTACCGGCACATCGGACACTTCGGCCCAGCCCTCGGTCGCAACCATTCCGTCGCGGGCATCCACGGCGACGACAATCCCGCCTTCGTATTCGCGGGCCATGTCTTTTACAAATTCGGGATTCTTGAGAGCAGCAGTGCCGATTACCAGCCGCGAGACCCCAAGATTGAACCAGCCGTCCACTGCAGTGCGCTCACGGATACCGCCGCCCAACTGCACATGGCCCGGAAATTGCTCGACAATCGCCTCGACGGCGGCGCGATTGCGGCTTTCGCCGGCAAATGCGCCGTCAAGGTCGACGACATGGAGATATTTCGCGCCGGCTTCGGCAAACATCATGGCCTGCGCAGCCGGATCATCGCCATAAACCGTCGCGCGGTCCATATCGCCTTCGGCAAGACGGACGACTTCACCGTTTTTCAGGTCGATTGCAGGAAATACGATCAAGGTTTCCACTCCAGGAAGCGAGATAAAAGGTCGAGGCCATAGCGTTGGCTCTTTTCAGGATGGAACTGCACGCCCAGAGCCGTCCCTTCCTGTATTGCAGCCACTACAGGTCCGCCATGATCCGTAACGGCGCGAACCGAACTGGCGGACTGAACCGGTTCGAAAGCATAGGAATGAAGGAAATAGGCTTGGCCCGCCTCGACCAGTGAACCCGGACCTGTCGGGGTGACCGAGTTCCAGCCCATATGCGGCACTTTCACATCGGCAGATGCCGTCATGGCAGCGACCGATCCTTCGACCCAGCCCAGCCCCTTGTGCGTGCCGTGCTCCAATCCGGCCTGCGCCATCAGTTGCATGCCCACGCAAATGCCAAGGAATGGAACGGCGTCCTTGAACACGCGCGTTTCCAGCGTTTCCGACATGCCGCCGATCGCGCTCAGACCATCCATGCACGCCTTGAAAGACCCAACCCCGGGCAAGACAATCCGGCTCGCCGCAGCAACATCGCGTGGGTCGGCGGTGACAACCACGTCCGCACCCACTGCCAGCAATGCGTTCTCTACCGAATGAAGATTGCCCGCGCCGTAATCGATCAACGCTACGGTGTTAGCCACCCAGTTGCCCCTTGGTACTTGGTATCGCGTCGCCCTTGCGCGGGTCGCGCTCGACAGCCTGACGCATTGCTCGGGCAAATCCCTTGTAGATGCTCTCGCAGATGTGGTGGTTGTTCTGGCCGTACAGCAGCTCGATATGCAGCGTTAGTCCGGCTGTCTGGGCAACGGAATGGAACCAGTGCTCGATCAGTTCGGTATCCCATTCACCCAGCTTTTCCTGAGTGAAGCCCGCCCGCCACACCAGATAGGGACGGCCGGAGATATCCAGCGATACGCGCGACAACGTCTCGTCCATCGGTGAATAGGCGGCGCCGTACCGGCCGATCCCGCCCTTGTCGCCAAGAGCCTCTGCCAGTGCCTGCCCCAGGGCCAGCGCGCTGTCTTCGGTGGTATGATGCTGGTCGATATGCAGGTCGCCGTCCACCTTCATGGTGACATCGATCAGCGAATGGCGGGAAAACTGCTCCACCATATGATCGAGGAAACCGATCCCGGTGCTGACATCATACGTGCCTGTCCCGTCGAGATTGACCTCGATGGCGATTTTGGTTTCCGCAGTGTCGCGGCTGATCCGGCCTGTTCGCATAGCTGCGCGATATAGGGGATGACTGTTCGCAAGCAAGCATTCCCGCTTGACCGGCGCGCTCGCCAGCGCCACTTGTCTGCGCGATATGAGCGATGATGCACCAGACAGCCTGATCCCCTATGACGAGATCGTACAGGAAGCCCTGCGCGCCGTGGTTGGCCGCGTTCTTGGCGAAATTGCCAAGGGCCCGAACGAACTGCCGGGCGACCACCATTTTTACATCACGTTCAAAACAGAAGCGACGGGCGTATCCATCCCGCAGCACCTGAAGGAACGATTCCCTGATGAGATGACTATCGTCCTGCAGAACAAATTCTGGGACTTGGAAGTCAGCGAAGAAGGCTTCAGCGTCGGCCTCAGTTTCAACCAGATGCCATCGAAGCTGGACATTCCCTATGCGGCAATCACCGCTTTCGTGGACCCTGCGGTAGATTTTGGTCTGCAGTTTCAGGCGACTGTAGCTGACATGACTCCGGAAGAACACGACACGCCAGAGAACGACGAGACGGAACAGGGCGCGCATCCGGCCGTTACAGATAGTGACGACGGATCAAACGTCGTTACGGTCGATTTCGGTCGGAAGAGTTAGAGCGCCAGGCCAGAACCGGCCCGGCACACCGCATTTCGGTGCGGGGGGCAGAGTTTCAGGGGCCATCTTATGGTAAAACACGTCGAGGAATATGGTGCCAAAGCGCTGGATGAAGTTCGCAAGGAAACGCCGGGCAGTCGGCGCGACGTCCCCGGCCCGACCCCCAATCCGGCGAGCAATCTCATTATGGCGGACATCGCCATGCGCACCGGAACCTATGTCCTGCGCGGTGCTGTAGAGAAGGGGCTCCTTCGCGGACGATACGGCAAGGATGCCGCTTCCGAGATGGTCGAAAACCGGTCACTGGCAAAATCGCTGACCGGATTCGCGCTTGCGAAGCTGGCGACACGATCGTTGCCCGGTGCGGTGGTCGTGGGTAGCGGTATGCTTGCCAAGACGCTGTTCGACCGGGGCAAATCGCGCAGGGCACGGCTCAAGGGCGACAGGGAACTGATGAAACAGGCATCCGACGACTAAATCCGGCTGCTAGATTCGGCCGCGAAAATGACCGGCGCTCTGCTTATGCTTGATTTCCCCGTTGCTGAAAGGGCAAGAGCGGGCATGACCAGTGCCCCGTCCGATAAAACACAGGATTCCGACACCCTCCACCGCCGTGGACTGATGTTCATTCTTTCCTCGCCATCCGGTGCGGGGAAGACCACGATTGCGCGCAAATTGCTGGCTTCCGACGAGGAAATAAAACTCTCGGTCAGCGTGACGACCCGCCCTCCCCGCGAAGGCGAGATAGAAGGCGTGCATTATCATTTTGTCGATGATGCGGGCTTTGATCGCATGGTCGAAGAAGACGATTTTTACGAATGGGCCCACGTGTTCGGCCATCGCTACGGCACGCCGAAGGGACACATCCGCAATGCGCTGAAAGATGGACAGGATTTCCTGTTCGATATCGACTGGCAGGGCACGCAGCAGCTCTACCAGAAGGACCAGCAGGACACCGTCAGCGTGTTTATCCTGCCGCCCAGCATCGATGCCCTGCGCCACCGGCTGGAAGGGCGCGGAACGGACAGCCCCGACATAATCGATTCACGCATGGAACGAGCCAAGGCGGAAATCAGTCATTGGGCAGAATATGATTACGTCGTGATCAACGACAATCTGGAAATGTGTTTTGCCAAGGTAAGCGAAATCCTCAACGCAGAACGCATGCGGCGGACACGGCAAACCGGCCTGATCCCATTCGTCCGGGAACTAACGCTTTAGAATTATAGGCAGGAAGGGGGGAAAATCTGCGCCCCCTTCCTGCCCGATATATCAACCTCCCGAAGGATCGACGAAGTTGCCTGCACCGATATTGGCGTTCACCACGCCGCCATCGATTGGGATCGTCGTGCCCACAACATAATCCCCTGCCCGGCTGAGAAGGTAGATTGCGCCGGCGGCCATATCTTCGGTCACACCGATGCGGCGCGAAGGGATGCCCTTCTCGACCAGGTCGGCATTGTCGCGGGCCGCCCGGTTCATTGCGCTGGGAAATGCGCCCGGCCCGATGCCGTTGACGATGATATTGTGCCCGACCAGCTCGGCCGCCATGCGGCGCGTCAGGTGGATCAGGCCCGCCTTCGATGCCTGATACGGATAGGTGGGCCACGGGTTTGATTTCATCCCGTCGATGGATGCAATCATCAGCACTTTTGCAGGGCGTTCCTTGGTGGCAGCAGCTTTCAGCAGCGGCATCAGTTTCTGCGTCAGGAAAAACGGCGTTTTCAGGTTGAGGTCCATCGTCCGGTCCCAACCTGCTTCGCCGAATTCCTCGAACGGCTCGCCCCACGCAGCGCCGGCGTTGTTGACCAGCAGGTCCAGCCTGTCTTCGCGCGAGGACAATTCATCGGTCAACTGCGTGATACCGTCCATCTGCGACAGATCGCCGATCAGCCCGACGACCTTGTCACCCAGTTCGGCGGAGGTTTCATCCACCTGCTCTTTCTTGCGCGCGACGATATAAACCCGCGCGCAGCCAGCTTCCAGAAGGCCTTCCACGATCATCTTGCCGATGCCGCGGCTGCCACCGGTGACCAATGCGATTTTGCCTTCTAGGCCGAAAAGTTCGTTCAGTTTCATCATTGTCCGGTCTCCCTCAGTATCCGCTCAGTTCAGCGACACGGTTGGTATGGTAATATTCGTCGCCCAGAAATTCCTGAAGGGCCCGGTCGCGCTTCATGAACAGGCCGATGTCGTATTCGTCTGTCATTCCGATGCCGCCATGCATCTGCACGCCTTCCCGAACCGACAGGCCGGCAGTTTTGGACGCCTTGGCCTTTGCTACCGATACCATCAGCGATGCTTTCTCCGATCCGCCGTCGAGCAGTTGCTGGGCCTTGATCGTCACCGCGCGGGCGATTTCCACTTCGGAGTAAAGGTGGCTGGCGCGGTGCTGCAACGCCTGAAATTCACCGATCAGTCTGCCGAATTGTTTGCGCTGTTTGAGGTAATCGATTGTCATGTCGAACGCGCCGCCCGCCACGCCGCAACCTTCTGCAGCGGAACCGACACGGCCTGCATCCAGCATTGCATTCAGGATTTCGCGTCCGCCATCGACCTCGCCGATTACTGCATCGCCGTCCAACTCGACACTATCGAATTTGGTGTGTGTCGCCATCGAACTGTCGACCAAGCGAACGGAATCATGCGTCATGCCAGGCGCATCTCTGGGCACGGCAAAAAGCGTTATCCCGTCCGTATCGCTGTCACCACCCGAAGTGCGTGCCGCCACGACAAGCATATCCGCACTGGCCCCATAGACAACAAAATTCTTCTGCCCGGACAGTTTGAAACCGTTGCCAGATTTTTCTGCTTTGCAAGCAATGCGTTCAGGACGGTGCTTCGCACCTTCGTCGATCGCCACGGCGAAGACATGCTCCCCCGCGATCAGTCCGGGAAGATATTTGCCTTTCAGGTCAGTACCGCCATGCTTCAACGCTGTTGCCGCAAGAACCGAGCTGGTCAGGAAAGGTGATGGGGTCAGGTTGCGTCCGATCTGTTCCAGCACAATACCTGCTTCGACGTGGCCCATGCCCAGGCCGCCATCGTTTTCGTCTATCAAAATTCCGGTGAACCCCATTTCGCCGAACTGCTTCCAAAGGCCGTGACCGAAGCCGTCCTTACAATCGCGGTCGCGCCAGTGGCGCAGTTGCTTTGCGATGGCACCTTCTTCGCTCATAAACTGAGCGGCGGAGTCCGCGAGCATCGCCTGATCTTCGTTGTGATACAATGGCATGGTGTTTTCTCTCCCGTCATTCCGGCCCGTCATCTCGGCGGGTAAAGGAATGTCGCTAATCTCAAAGTCGAATGAAAATCGGCTCGGTCAAGGACCGCGCCGGTGAAATTGCTCAGCTATCGGGCAGTTCGAGAATCCGTTTGGAAATAACGTTCAGCATCACTTCGCTGGTACCGCCTTCAATCGAATTCGCCTTTGTCCGCAGCCAGTCCCGGGGCTGCTTGCCGCCCTTGGTTTCTTCACTGTCCCATTCCAGAGCGGTGCTGCCACCAGCAGACATCATCAGTTCGTGGCGACGCTTGTTCAACTCGGTTCCGACATATTTCATCATATTTGGCTGGGCAGGATGCGCTTTGCCCACCTTGATCTCGTCGAGGAATTTCTCACCCATCGCAGCATACGCCAATGCATCGACATCGAACTGCGCCATTTCGGCCCGCAACACTGGATCCAGCGCCCCGCCCTCTTTCGCAGCCCGCCGCTGCATGGCCGAACCGATCGCCGCATTGCGATCGCCGCCACCAGCGCCTGAAATCATCTCACGCTCGTGACCCAGCAGATATTTGGCAACATCCCAGCCGCGGTTCACTTCACCTACGAAAGCCGGAACATCCTCCCCGTAACTCTTGGGCACCTTCACATCGTCCATGAAGGTTTCGCAGAACGGGCTGTTGCCACTGATCAGCAGGATCGGCTTGGTCGTAACACCGCCACCGGCCATGTCGAACAGCATGAAGGTGATACCCTTGTACTTGTTCGATTTATCGGTGCGAACGAGGCAGAAAATCCAGTCCGCCTCGTCGGCGTAAGACGTCCAGATCTTCTGGCCGTTGACGACCCAGTGATCGCCCTTATCCTCCCCATAGGTTTGCATCGAGACGAGGTCGGATCCACTGCCCGGCTCCGAATAGCCCTGACACCAACGGATTTCACCACGAGCAATTTCATTGAGGAAGCGCTGCTTCTGACCTTCAGTGCCGAAATGCAGCAATGCAGGGCCAAGCATCCAGATGCCGAAGCTCGACAGAGGAGGGCGAGCGCCTATACGCGACATTTCCTCGCGCAGGATTTTCGCCTTCGGGGCATCCAGACCCGCGCCTCCATAGGCCTTGGGCCATGCCGGAACGGTGTAGCCTTTCGCAACGCAGGCCTCGAACCACGATTTCTGAGCGTCGGATTTGAATTTTGCGTTGCGTCCGCCCCAATAAATGTCGTCTTCGTCGCGCACCGGCTCACGCATTTCGGCGGGACAGTTTGCCTCCAGCCAGATGCGAGTTTCGCTGCGAAACGTTTCCAGTTGAGCGGCTGTGTCAGACATCCATATTCTCCTGAAGGGCATTGAACAGTGGGCTTATCACCCCCCTTGTTTGACGTAAGCGTAATCGCATTTCCCCCGTCGGTGCAAGCCATGCCTTTAGCCACCAGCGAAAGCTCGAGCTTGCCGTAGCGTAAGCGATTCTCGCGTTGACGCACGCGGCAACTGGCCTAGGCTGCGGGGCATGGGAGATGAAGCGACAAAGGCAGGATTCGCACTGCTCGGGCAATCGAGTCGCGTGCGTTTATGACGATTGCTGCCACCCGTATCCCGCATCCTCTACCGATGCGGCTGAAAATCATTCACGGCTTTGGCGCGGTGGCTTTCGGGGTGAAAGATACCGGCTTTTCGTTCTTCCTGCTGATTTTTTACAATCAGGTTCTGGGTATGGATGCTGGAGTAGTCAGCGCCGCCTTGCTGATCGCCCTGTTGGTCGATGCTGTAATCGACCCTATTCTCGGCAATCTTTCGGACCGTACCTACACCAAATGGGGCCGCCGCCTGCCATGGCTGTATGCAGCACCGATACCGCTGGCCTTGATGTGGATAATGCTCTGGTCGCCCCCGGGCGGAGAAGCGCCGAGCTTTCTTGGTCTGCTCGCAATCGCCATCAGCGTTCGTGCATTGCTGTCGGCCTGCGAAGTTCCCTCGGTCAGCCTCGTCCCGGAACTGACGCAGGATTACAACGAACGCACCACGCTGTTCCGATACCGCTATCTCTCCGGTTGGGCTGGCGGTCTTCTGATGATGGTGCTCGCGTACACGGTATTTATGCCCGGGCCGGAAGGTCTGTTGCAGCAGGACGGTTACATCGTCTTTGGCATCTTCGGAGCGATATTAATGGCCGTTTCGGTTATTGGTTCAGCTTATGGGCAGCATAAACTGGTCGCGCATTATCCAGCGAATAAGCCGGAGCCCTTTTCTCTGGGCCTTGCCTTCTCCGAGGTGCGGGAGGCATTTTCAGAAAAAGCGTTCCTGATCTTCGCCGCTGGCGGCCTCGCCGCCTATATCAGCCAAGGCATGACCTTTTCCATTTCGAACTATCTGAATCTGTTTGTCTGGCAGCTCGATCGCAATGCACTGATCGCCTATCCTGTGGTCCTGTTCTTCAGCGTGATTCTGATGTTTTTCATCGTCGGCCCGATGCACCAGAAACTGGGCAAGGCGCGAAGTGCAGCTTACAGCGCGCTTGTTTCCATGGCTCTGATTTGCGTTCCCTATCTTCTGTTCGTCGCAGGCATCTGGCCCCAGGTCGGCACCCTGCCTTCTACTGTCCTGTTCTATGCTTTTACCTTTCTGGCCAACACTCTTGGCGTAGTGGTAATGATCTCCGCGTCCTCCATGATCGCCGAGATTGTCGAGCTGTTCGAAGAGCGTGGGGGTCGGCGGGCCGAGGGGGTCTTTTATTCCGGCAACTGGCTGGTACAAAAATGCGCGACCGGATTTGGTATTTTCCTGACCGGACAGATCGTTTCCGCCTCGCAGCTGTCGACTGGAGCTTTACCGGGTTCGGTTGCTACGCCGGTGCTGAATGAAATGGTGCTGATGTATCTTGGTGCCTGCGTATTGCTGGCATTGTTTGCAGCTTTCTGGTTGCTCCGCTTCCCGATAGACAGGGCCGATCACGAAGCTCGGCTGGAGAAACTCGGCCAGCTTGCGCGGGCGGACGCTACTCAGGAAGGTCTGGTGCCTTGATGATATCTGCCCTTATAAAATTACACTTTAACACGCTGCCAATTGTATTTTCGACAACCCTAATAAGGATGCCCTAACATGGATTTCCAACCCACAGACCGTCAACGCCATTGGCGCGACCGTGTGCGCGACTTCATCGAAAGCCACGTTCGCCCCTCCGTGCCGACGTATCAGCAACAGGACGCCGAGGGTGACCGCTGGAAAGTCATTCCGGTCGTCGAAGAACTGAAAGCGAAGGCTAAGGATCAGGGCATTTGGAACCTGTTTATGCCACCGCGCAATGACGGCCACCATCATGTGGAAGAAAGCTTCGAATTTGAAGGTCCCGGCCTGACCAATCTCGAATACGCGCTATGCGCAGAGGAAATGGGCCGCATCGGTTTCGCTTCCGAAGTGTTCAACTGCTCCGCGCCCGACACCGGCAATATGGAAGTGTTCCACCGCTATGGTACGCGCCAGCAGAAGGACGAATGGCTGGAGCCGCTGATGAACGGTAAAATCCGTTCTGCGTTCCTCATGACCGAGCCCGATGTGGCCAGTTCCGATGCCACGAACATTGAATGCCGCATCGAACGCGATGGCGATGAATATGTGATCAACGGCCGTAAATGGTGGTCCTCCGGCCTTGGCGATCCGCGCTGCAAGGTCGCCATTGTTATGGGTAAGACAGACACCAGCGCCCAGCGTCATGCCCAGCAGTCGATGGTCCTGATGCCGATCGACGCCAAAGGCGTGAATATCCTGCGCCACCTGCCGGTTTTCGGTTACGACGACGCGCCTCACGGCCACATGGAAGTAGAAATGACCGACGTGCGTGTGCCCGCCACAGCTATGCTTCTAGGCGAAGGACGCGGTTTCGAGATCGCGCAGGGGCGCCTCGGCCCCGGCCGTATCCACCACTGCATGCGCACCATAGGCGTTGCTGAAGAAGCGTTGGAAAAAATGTGCAAGCGTCTGCAAAGCCGCGAAGCCTTCGGTAAGCCGATCTACAAGCATTCCGTATGGGAAGAGCGTGTGGCCCGTGCCCGCATCGATATCGACATGACCCGTCTGCTTTGCCTCAAGGCGGCCGACATGATGGATAAGGTCGGCAACAAAGCCGCCAAGCAGGAAATCGCTATGATTAAGGTGCAGGCCCCGAACATGGCCCTATCGATCATTGATGATGCCATTCAGGCGCATGGAGGCGGCGGCGTGTCGAATGATTACGGTCTCGCCAATGCCTATGCCCACCAGCGCACGCTGCGTCTGGCGGATGGCCCAGACGAAGTTCACGCACGCTCTATCGCGCGCATGGAATTCGGTAAACACGTACCAGGAGAAGATGATATGGTCGCTTCACTGCGCGGCTCGACTGCCCATTCCGCCAGCGCAGGCAGCGCTGCAGCAGGAGGAGATCGCTAATGGCAAAGGCAGCAATATTAGAAACGCCAGGTCAGGGTTTGGTAATCGGAGAGGTAGAACTCTCCGATCCCGGCCCGCGCGAAGTGCTAATCGACACCAAGGCCTGTGGTCTTTGCCATTCGGACCTGCATTTTATAGATGGTTCGTACCCCCATGCCCTGCCCGCAATTCCCGGACACGAGGCTGCGGGTGTCGTGCGCGCCGTGGGCAGCGAAGTGCGCTCTGTGAAACCGGGCGACCATGTCGTTTCCTGTCTCAGCGCATTTTGCGGAACCTGCGAATTCTGTGTCACTGGCAGGCTGGCACTCTGCTTGGGCGCAGATACCCGCCGCACGAATGGTGAACCCACGCGGATTACCAGAAACGATGGTGAACAGGTCAATCAGATGCTCAACCTGTCCGCCTTTAGCGAGCAGATGCTGATTCATGAAAATGCCTGCGTCTCAATCGACAAGGACATGCCGCTGGACCGGGCCGCCATCATCGGATGCGCTGTCACCACAGGAGCCGGCACGATTTTCAACGCAGCCAAGGTCGTACCAGGTGAAACGGTTCTGGTCGTGGGCTGTGGCGGAGTTGGCCTTGCCGCCATTAACGCAGCGAAAATTGCCGGGGCCGGAATGGTCATCGCAGCTGATCCGTTGCCGGAGAAACGCGAACTCGCCAAAGTTCTGGGCGCAACGCACACTATCGATGCAATGGCTGACGATGCTGCAAAGCAGATCATCAATCTATCGGGCGGCGGTGTCCATTACGGTATCGAAGCCGTGGGTCGTCAGGCCAGCGCCGACCTGGCAGTGGCAAGCCTTCGACGTGGCGGCACCGCGATCATTCTGGGCATGATGCCACTCGACTGCAAAGTCGGCCTCAGCGCGATGGACCTGCTCGGCGGGAAGAAATTGCAAGGTGCGATCATGGGGGAAAACCACTTCCCGGTCGATCTGCCACGCCTGGTCGGCTTTTACATGCGTGGTCTGCTGGATCTGGACACCATCATTGCCGAGCGTATCCCGTTGGAAGATATCAACAAGGGATTCGACAAGATGCGTGCTGGCACCAGCGCCCGCAGCGTTGTGGTGTTCGATTAATGAGCACAAACGCGCCTAAAATCGATTACCAGAAGGAAATGGTCGGCACGGTCGAGGTCGAGGATCGCGACAAGCTTGACATGGACACGCTGACCGAATGGTTCGAGGCCAACGTGGCTGGGTATGAAGGCCCGATCAGCTATTCCAAGTTCAAGGGCGGGCAGTCCAATCCGACCTACCGGATCGATACGCCGGCCCGATCCTACGTCCTGCGCCGCCAACCGTTCGGCAAGTTGCTCCCCTCGGCTCATGCGGTGGACCGGGAATATCAGGTCATGACGGGTTTGCATCCGACTGGCTTCCCCGTGCCGCAGACCTTTGGTCTGTGTGAAGACTCTGACGTGCTGGGTTCAAAATTCTTCGTCATGAGCATGGCGGACGGCAGGTCGCTATGGAATGGTGCTCTGCCGGACAATACGCCCGAGGAACGCCGCGAAATCTACTTTGCAATGATCGACACGATGGCGGAACTGCATTTGCAAAAGCCGGAAGAAATCGGGTTGGGTGATTTCGGCAAAAGCGAGGATTATTGCGCGCGCCAGATCAGTCGCTGGAGCAAACAGTACAAGCTGTCCGAAACCGACACGATCCCTGAGATGGACCGGCTGATCGAATGGCTGCCCGAAACCATTCCGCCGCAGCACGCCAGTGGTATCGTGCATGGTGATTACCGGCTCGACAATATGATCTTCCATAACGACACGAACACTGTTCAGGCGGTGCTCGACTGGGAACTGTCGACGCTGGGCGATCCGATTGCCGATTTCAGTTATCTGATGCTCAATTGGCATAACCCCGCCGACGGGCGCGCAGGATTGGCGGGTCTGGATATCGAAGCATTGGGCATCCCATCGGTCGAGGAAGCAGTGGCCCGATATGTCGACAAGACCGGCTATCCCGTTCCGCCGATGGAATGGTACTGGGCTTACAATTTATTTCGGCTCGCCGGAATTATGCAGGGCATCAAGAAGCGCGTAATCGACGGCACAGCCAGCTCGTCCCACGCCAAGCAGATGAGCGAGCGGGTCGCCCCGCTGGTTCAGAGTGCCTATGCAT
Source organism: uncultured Sphingomonadaceae bacterium (assembly GCA_913060895.1). Lineage (GTDB taxonomy): Bacteria > Pseudomonadota > Alphaproteobacteria > Sphingomonadales > Sphingomonadaceae > CAJXSN01. The sequence continues at coordinate 14,374 of CAJXSN010000006.1, read as the reverse complement.
TTGCCTTGCAGGCCGGGATGCCTGCCTGAAGCGCCGGGATACCTGCCTGAAGCACTGCGCCCGGGTTTGAACTATGTCAGAGCGCCTGCACTAAAACTGGCGGTTCCAGCGCAGGACCAGTCCGGCATCATCGGGTGCCTGCGCGTAATGCCCCGGCTGCGAACGCAGGAACACACTGCTGGAAAATGCACCGCCCGCCAGCATGCCCTGCCATGACAGCTCACCCATAAGCTCGCGCCCCTCTGGCGTCAGCGATATCCGCTGCGTACCATAAACAGGGCTCTCGCTGGCATAGTCATACGCGGTCGGCAGAGTAATATCGAGCCCGCCGCCGGTGACCCGCAATGGCTGGGCAATGCGCAGTCCCAGGCTGTCGCCGCGCATGAACGCGTGGCGCTTGCTCAAATCCATTGAAAATGCGTTGGAAGAAAACCGCGATCCGCCATCCAGCAGACCGCCAGATTGCGCCCGCGTGATACCTCGGCGATAGGCTGCGCCCAAACGCCAGCCGGACGCGAAATCGAACCCCAGCGATCCGTCGAGAAAAACGCTGTCCGCGCCTCCTGCGCCGAACTCCTCGTGCCAGTATCCGCCCAGAACCGTGCGATCTTCGAACAGCCATGTGCCCCCCACGATCGCCTGAACAGGCCCGATGGCCCCGTCCATTGCAAAACCCAGACTGCTGGTGCCGAAACGCTCGCGCTGGCGCGATACACTATCAACCGCACTCCTGCTGGCACCTAACACGGCATCGCCGCTGGCACCGTTAACTGTTAGGCCCAGCTTGCCCAGTTGATGCCGCATCGCAAATGCCATCTTGCCGGCCTGTGCAAAGCCCGTGTCGCCTGCCGTTTCCCGCGCAACCATAAATGCCGGACGACTGTGGCCCGCTTCCCCGCCCTGTAGATGCGCAACCAGTCCCTCCGCGCTTTCGCTGAAGGAGAAGCCCAATTTCGTACCGGGCGCGGCAGCTACCATCAGGCGTCCCGCCAGGACCCGCGCATCCGCAGCTTGCGCGCTGGACAAGCGGAGAGGTTGCAGAGCATCACGATCACCCGCCGATCCGGGAGCCCCGACAGTAAAGGCCAGCGAAAGCTTCTTGGCCCCTGCTGCAACCCTGCGGCCATTGCTGGCCACAATACCGCGAAGCACCGGCGCAGGAGCGCTCCCGCGCAGGCGGCTGCCCAGTTGAAAACCGTATGCCCGATCATAATCGTCCAGCACGATGGTCTGTAGCGTGCTCGAGTCCAGCGCATCGCCCATCGCTGCAGAACCAATGGCGAAATCATCCACCGATTGCAGACTGGTGGTGGTCCCGGCGACACGGGTGGTTCCCTGCGGTGCAATCGCGGCGGCAATATCCAGTAGGCCGCGTCCGAATGTTGCATCAGTTCCTGCCGCGCCGGCTTCCGCCGCGGTTTCCAGCAGTATCTCGACGATCTGGTCGCCGCTCAGATTGGGGAATGCCTGCGCCAGCAGTGCAACCGCTCCTGCCACCTGCGGTGCCGCAAAACTGGTCCCGGAAAACAGGGTTACGAAGGTAGAACCATCGCGCGTTGTCTGGCGCAGTACCCCGTCTTCGTAAATGCAGCAGACCCGCTCCCCGCGAGCCGAGAGGAAGGATGCTGCGGAATCGCCCGCTGCATTGCTGAAATCGGAAAACTCGTTCTCCGCATCGACCGAACCGACGATGATGACATTCGCCCCGCCGGCAGCCAGCAATCCAGTGGCAAACCGGTCCGGATTGGCGGGATCGATATTCGCATCAGTCGAACCGCCATCATTGCCTGCGGAAACGACAATGACGATACCAGCTGCTGCTGCTGCTGCGACGGCATCGTTCAGCCTTTGCCCCGGATTGCTTCCCCCCAAGCTGAGATTGATGACGGTAGCACCGGCATTGGTCGCGCGGGTTACAGCATTCGCAATATCAACATCGGCGAACCGGCATCCATCCAGTGTCGCCTCGACACCGGTCGTGCACGATCCGGGACGGTCGGAGCGCAGTGCCAGAATATTCGCATCGTAAGCAATGCCGGCCACTCCGGTCTGGTCGAGGGCACCGGCAGCCACCAGCGCAACATGGGTGCCGTGGTCGTTGACTTCCTGAGCGTCGCCGGTGCCCGCTACATAAGTTGAACGACGATCGATCCGCCCTGCAAATTCCGGATTGTCGAGATCGATGCCAGTGTCGATAATCGCGATTATCTCTCCATCACCGGTCGTCCCGTCTTGCCACGCAGCAACGGCATTATGCTGCCCTGGACCATCAGATCGGTTGATCTCTGCCGTATCGAATGTCGGAGGAGGAGCCGGCGTGGGGGCAGGTACCGGTGTGGGCGATGGGGATGGCGCTGGCGAAGCAGGCGGCGGAGATGGTGTGCTGACCGGACCGCCGCCGCCCCCGCCGCCACAAGCAGTCAGAACGGCTGTTGCACATCCAAGCATTAGGGCTCGAGGGAACGCGATACCCATAGGGACCGGCACAGAAGATTGGCGTTTCAATGACATGCGGACACCTTTGCGGAAGACGTCTGACGCTTTTCTTAACATGGGGCTCCGCCTTTTCCGCTGCAATCGAAGAACCTAGGTCCAAAATCCGTATCTTTCCAGCACCTGCATTGCTTGCCGAGACGCCCGCCTGTTTGTAGCAGCGAGAAAACGCATCACATGCGGTGGAAACAGGATACGCCGATAATGACCGACACCCTTGCTCAAACCATAGAAGCCGCGTGGGAAAGCCGCGATACCGTCGGCCCGGGAAGCGACGCAATTGCGAAAGCCGTTGAACAGGCCATTGCTCTGATAGATACCGGCAAGGCCCGGGTGGCCGAACCTGACGGAAAAGGTGGCTGGCAGGTCAACCAGTGGCTGAAGAAAGCGGTGCTCCTTTCGTTCCGCTTGCGTGATAATGCTGTAATTGAAGGCGCGGTAGGCTCTCCGGCATTCGACAAAGTGCCAAGTAAGTTCGAGGGATGGGACGATACCCGCTTCCGCGATGCCGGTTTCCGTGTCGTGCCCGGCGCCATCGTGCGGCGCGGCAGCCATATCGGCCGCGGCGTGGTGCTGATGCCCAGTTTCACCAATATCGGTGCTTATGTGGGCGACGGCACCATGATCGATACATGGGCCAGTGTCGGTAGCTGCGCGCAGGTCGGCTCCCATTGCCATATTTCGGCAGGTGCGGGGATTGGCGGCGTGCTTGAGCCATTGCAAGCCAACCCGACAATCATCGGTGACAATTGCTTTATCGGTGCGCGATCGGAAATCGTCGAAGGCGTGGTCGTGGGTGAAGGTGCGGTTGTAGCGATGGGGGTCTTCATCACCCAATCGACCAAGATCGTTTACCGCGACACCGGTGAGGTTATCTATGGTCATATTCCGCCGTATTCTGTCGTCGTGCCCGGCACACTTCCGGCGAAAAACGGCGGGCCTTCACTCGCTTGCGCAGTAATTGTAAAAACGGTCGATGCGCAAACCCGCGAGAAAACGGCAATCAACGATTTGCTGCGCGACTAGGGAACAGTTAGCCCGGACACCGGTTCGAATTAACAATCACATGCGCTTTGGAGGGTAAAGTTATGAACGATAGAAACGGCAAAATTCACATCGAGGGCGACCATGCGTCGGCTGGCGAGAAAACCGGCGTTATGCGCTACGTCTTGGCCATCAGTCTCGTCCTCGCTCTAGTGGCTATGTCTGCTGTCTGGATCATCCCGGCAATGTTTCAAGGTGACGTGGAGGAAGAGGCAACCGTTTCCGGTGCAATTCAATCCACGGCCGAAGAAGGTGACGGTACCGACAGCATCGTGATTGAGGATGCCGACGAAATCGAAGGCGCTGACGATACGGCCCCGGTGATGGTCGAAAACGAACCCCAGAACTGATCAGCATGTCGGTCTCGTATCGTGACTGCCCATAGAACCAACGGTCTCAAATCTGGATCAATTGCGCTTTAAACCCTTGAAAGAGATATGTTATGAGCGATTCTAGCAGTTTTCAGACCGGCCAGTATGTAAAATGGAACTGGGGTGATGGGGAAGGCAAGGGCCAGATTAAAGATCGCTTCGAACGCGAGGTGAAGCGCACGCTTCAGGATTCCGAAGTCACCAAGGACGGCGACGAGGACAATCCCGCTTACCTGATAAAGCAGGAAGACGGCGACGAAGTCCTGAAGCGCGGGTCCGAACTTTCAGCTGAGGATAGCAGACGATGAAAGCCAAGAGCAAAGCGCAGCAACAGGCAGCCGGTGCTGCCTTGGCCGCCAAACGCGGCGAGCAGGACAAAAACGACCTGCAGGGCGCGTCGCAACAAATGTTCGACAGCATGACCGAAAGCGAGTTGGAGGAGATGGCCTCCACTGAACGGTCAGGCCTGCCCGAAACTACAGACGATAACGATTGATGGGGCCGCACTCGCAATAAGACTTATGGTGAGTCTTACCTCTGCGTAAATTTGCAGCCCAAGCAACTCGGTGATGAAAACGCTTCAGGCGAAGCCACCAGCTACAGATCGGGGCGCCGCGTCGTCTGTATAAAGCGCAGGAAGAGGGATGATCTGACCAGCAGCCCGGGGAATTATATGGGCAAGGTCATAGGCTATGTTCACCACCACATTGCGCAGCGCCTTGACGGCGATGATGCCGATAGCGACTGCCGCTATAGTTTTGAAGACTGGAGCTACGACCCCGACGACACCGTTTGACCCCTGGCATCAGACGGCAGGTTACTCAACGCGGCGCTCCGGCTGGATATTCATATGGCTGCATATCCGCCATCGACGCCGCAACGGCTTCTGCGCGGCGCATCACGCGCATCATGTTGCGCATCGAGATTTTCTCCAAATCGGCTTGTGAATATCCTCGCCGCGCCAATTCCTGGAACAATGCGGGATAAGTCGACACGTCTTCCAGCCCGGGGGGCGCGAACGGTATCCCGTCATAATCGCCACCGATGCCGATGGAGTCGATACCTGCAATGGCACGCACGTGATCGATATGATCTGCCGCCTGCGCGATTGAGGATTGTGGAAGCGGGTTAGCTGCGTCCCATGCCTCCAGCCTGGTTTCGACCTTATCCGGTTGCCCCTGCCACAGCGCTTCAAGCCGCGCCTGCTCGCCCGCGCGATTGGCGTTCCATACCCGTGCTTCCTCGCTCAGGAACCCCGGCACGAAAGTGACCATGATAATCCCTCCATTATCACGCAAACGCTGCAACACGCCGTCCGGTACATTGCGCGCATGGCCGTTCAGCGCGCGGGCCGACGAATGACTGAAAATGACCGGCGCGCTGACGGTATCAAGCGCGTCATGCATGGTCTTTTCACTGACATGGCTAAGATCGACCAGCATGCCGATGCGATTCATCTCGCGCAGCACATCCTTACCGAAATCTGTCAGGCCATTGTTGCGCGGCTCGTCCGTCGAACTGTCCGCCCAGCCGAGCGTCTTGGAATGGGTAATCGTCATATACCGCGCGCCCAGATCATAGGTCTGACGCAGCACGGCCAGACTCGAGCCGATCGAATGGCCCCCTTCCATCCCCATCATCGAAGCCATTTTACCCTGAGCCAGCGCCTGCTCCACATCATCCGCAGTAAGCGCGAGAACAAGGTCATCAGGATAGCGCGCAATCAGTCGTTTTGTGACATCGATCTGCTCGATAGTAGTCTGGACAGCTTCGGCTTCCTCAAGCGACGCGCTGACATAGACAGACCAGAACTGTGTCCCGACTTTCCCTCTGCGCAGACGGATCAGATCGGTGTGCATCGCATTGCGGCTATCGGTGCCAGTGGCGTTGGCGGTGGCGGTGGCAGTCGTGTCGGTAAAGTCGAAATCGTTGATTACATTGTCGAACCGGCTGCGTAGCTGAATCGGCACGTCGTTGTGGCCATCCCATACCGGCGCCGCCTCCAGCGCAGCTTCGGCCACTTCTTGCGGAGACTGCGCCGATAATGGCAATGCCATCATTGGAGCCGCAATCAGTGTAGAAGCTAGCAGGGCAGGAAACAGACGCATGGTAAATCCTTCGGAACGTGTCGCGATGCTCTTCGCTAACCTAGCGCAAGTGCCTGGTATTTCAAAAGCAGAACGCATTTAGCGAAGGACATCGAATATGCCCATTGAAGCCCGCTGGAATGGCGAAACAATCGCCCGCGCTGACGAAACCGTGATGGTAGAAGGAAACCATTATTTTCCACCTGCCAGTGTCAATCGCGGCAATCTTGTCCATTCGTCTAAGACCACTCATTGCCCCTGGAAAGGCGATGCGAGCTATTTCTCCATCGATGCAGGCGGCGACATCAACGTCGATGCCGCATGGACTTACACCAATCCCAAACCTGACGCGGAAAACATCCGCGATCACATCGCGTTTTGGGGCGACGTCGAAATCACCGAGATCTGAGTTGAAATTATATCTGTCGCCTCGTGCATAGCCGTGCAAAGGCTGCCGGATGATAGGCTCTATCCTCCGCTGGGTGCTGGCCTGGCTCTATGCGATCGCAGGGTATCTTCATCTCGTCCGGCCCGATAGCTTCATGACGATCATGCCGGATTGGGTACCAGCCCCGGAAGCTGTCGTACTGTGGACAGGCATTGCCGAAATTGTCGGCGCGCTGGGTCTGCTGCAACCGTGGTCGCAGCAGTTGAGGCAGGCGGCCGGTATCGGACTGGCGCTGTATGCCTTGTGTGTATGGCCCGCCAATATGAACCATTTCGCGCTTGATATGGCCCGGGCGGAGACTGGCGATGGAGGGGGCCTTGGCCTTGCCTATCATGTGCCGCGAATGTTCGCGCAGCCCCTGATTATCTGGCTTGCATTATGGGTGGGCGAGGTGACCGACTGGCCCCTCGCCCGCCGCAAATAGATACTTAGCTAAGATGCTTTGACACCGCAGCAGTCATCTTGAACATGGAAATTTCTTCCTTGCCAATGACCGAGCCCAGCTTGTCGTCAGGCACGATCACGCGCTTGTCGGTAGGCTTCTGGAGGTCATGCTTCTTGATGTATTCCCATACCTTCGACGTTACCTGAGCGCGCGTCAGCGGGCCTTTGCCAATTACGTTTTCCAGTTCGGGCGAAACCGTCACAGGTTTCTGCAGTGCGTTGTTCTTACCAGCCATTAAAATTCTCCTTTTACTGTAATTCAGTCGTCGTCTTCGTTATCCCAATCGCCATCGGCATCACCATCAAATCCGCCAGTGGAACGATAGGTTGCCGTCAGTACGGCTGCGGCGGATACCTGCCCTTCCATCGAAGCGAAAACGTCTTTCGCAGACGCGCCCGGCATCAATGTCAGCGGCAACTCCAGGGCGAACAGCTGGAACACATAGTGATGCTCCGCATCTTCTGCCGACAATGCCGGCAACAGCCATTCCGAATTCTTTTTCGAGTTCTTACCGACGCGTGGAGGAACCTCGCCCTCCAATAACTTCCCACGCTGCCCTGCCAGACCCCATACCGACCAGTGGAGCGTCGGCGGACTGACACTGGCGTCTTCCACCACCAGAACCATTTCCTGCGTGCCCGGCGGCGGTGCGGTCCATTCCAGCGGCGGTGCGACAGCATCCTCTTCGTCGGCGGTGAAGCAAGGGTCTAATGCTTCTCCTGGCGCGAAGGCAGGGCTGGTCAGCGTCAGGCCGGAGCGGCCGATGCGGCGCTCTTCGGTAAGGCGTGCAATGGCCAGCCCGCTATTGCGGGGGCATCCCTTCGGCAGGACAGAATCAAGCCATTCGGCCATTGTCGGTATTCTCCAGCTATCAATTAACACAAGTGCTATGACTCAGGGTGCTAGGCCCATTCCCCCTGCGTGGCGAGGGCGTACCGATGGGTTTTTCCACTTTTTCCAGCGCCAAAGCGCCGATTTACGCATGATTTGCGCATCAAGCGGGCACTGTTTGGCTCCAACTCTTCCCATTCACGAGGTATCAACTATGCTTCGGTCACGGGAGTTTGCGGGAATTCCGCGCATTTGAGTGCCGCGGCAAACAGGGAACGGGATTTATGGATATCGGTCGGAACATCATCGCGGCAACACTGGCTATCTCTCTCAGTGCATGCGGTGGCGGAGGATCGAACAATTCGTCGGGCAATAATGGCGCGGCGCCCACCCCTCCCTCGACAGGCGGCACCTGTTCATTGCGCTCACGGCAGGACTGGGCCCGCGAGCAGATTGAGGAGTGGTATCTTTTTCCAGACTTGCTGGACCTGTCGGTCGATCCTGCAGCTTTCAACAATATCAACGACTATGTCGATGCACTGGTCGCCCCAGCCCGCGCGCAATCGCGTGATCGATTTTTTACGTATGTCACTTCGATAGAAGAAGAAAACGCCTTCTTTGAATCCGGCTCCAGTGCCGGGTTTGGAATACGATTGGGATATGACACGTCGGCCAACCGGGTATTCGTTCTGGAAGCATTCGAAAACGCTCCCGCTTTCGACAACGGCTTCGATCGGGGGACGGAAATCCTTGCGCTCGGTAATACGACTGCCACTCTGGAAGACGTAGGCACGATCATGGCTTCAGAAGGTCCGCAGGGAATTGTCGACCGGCTGGGCCCGTCCGATGCCGATGTGACCCGCTCTTTCCGCATTCAGGACCGCAACGGGGGACAGCTGCGTACAGTCCGCGTGGCCAAGGCAGACTTTGCACTCGATCCGGTCAGCGACCGTTACGGCGCGCAGGTGATCAATGATGGCGGCAAGCCGGTCGGTTACATCAACCTGCGCACCTTTATCGATACGGCGGACAATGATCTGCGCACCGCCTACGACGCTTTCCGGCAGGAGGGTGTCCGCGAAGTGATCGTCGATTTTCGCTACAATGGCGGCGGGCTGGTGCGGACTGCAGAACTGATGGGTGATCTGATGGGCGCAGACCGTGTCGGCAGCACTTTCAGCTTCACCAGATTCCGCGCTTCCAAATCGGAAAACAATTCGACCGAATTGTTTGAACGGGCATCGCAGGCCATTGCGCCCACCAAGATCGCTTTTATCGGCCGCGGCGGAACAGCTTCTGCCAGCGAACTGGTCGCCAATTCCTTCATCCCGTATCTGAACGATAACACTGCGCTCATCGGGACCAACACATTCGGCAAACCCGTCGGCCAGATCGGGCTGGACCGGGCAGCGTGCGACGACCGTTTGAGAGTGGTCGCGTTTCAGAGCGAGAATGTGAATGGAGAAGGGGAATATTACACTGGCCTCGCCAGCGTCTTCCCCCGAACATGCGAAGCAGCAGACGATATTACCAGCCAGCTGGGGGATTCGGGTGAAGCGTCTGTCTCGGCCGCGCTCGGTTTCTTGCGCGGCGAAACCTGCAACGCGATTGCCGGTACTAATGGCGAACAGGGCGTGCGCTCCGCCGGATCGCGCCAACAATTGCTGCAATCCGCCCGGCCCACCGCAGCACAACGTGAAACCCCCGGCCTGTTCTAGCCCGGTTTAAAGGAGACTGATCCGTGGCCGACAAAGAATACACCAGTTTCGCCGCATTCTGGCCGTTCTATCTGCGTGAGCACTCTCTGCCACAAACGCGCGCACTGCATTATATAGGCACATCGTTGGTCGTGGCATTAGCGGTCTATGCAGTGATCAGTGGAACATGGTGGCTGCTCGCAGCCATGCCGGTAGCCGGCTATTTCTTCGCGTGGATCGCGCATTTCCGGGTGGAAAAAAACCGGCCCGCCACATTCACTTACCCGCTGTGGAGTTTGTATGCGGATTTCCGCATGTGGGGGCTGTGGATCACCGGACGGCTGGGCCCGCATCTTGCGAAAGCAAAGATTACCGAGGCCTAACCGACTTCTGGCGTTAAGGGTTCTCTAGCCCCTCGAACGGCTGGTCATCGGTGTGCGCGCAACCATTGCGTTGCCCGCCATCCAGCATCAAAGTGACTGTGTAGGGATAGGCGCGATCGCTCATTCCGTCGCCACATTCACCCGGCGTGACTGTCATATCAAAGGTCTGGCCTGCCAGCGTGCCGGAGAATCCAAGCCCGCCCTGCCCGGTAAACCGTTCGACCGTGATTGCGGTACCGTCAGGGTTTTCGGGTGTGGTGTAATTCAGGCGGTTACCCTGCACTTCCCCACCCCAGAATGGCTCGGTTCCACCGAAGTAAATTATCTCGTCTGCGGCGATCCCGGTAAAGCCATCCGGTGATGTTCCAGGCGCATTTTCTGCGTCTTGCGGACCTGCTTGGCAGGCGAGCAATCCCAGATTTGCGAACAGCAGAACATAAGCTCTCATTTTTGCTTCCCCATCTGGACGGCAGTTATGTGGGCGAATAAGGTCAACCGGACTGCCACAGAAGCAGCCGACTATGGGCTTGTGGGAAGGTGCGTTCTGTGCCGGGATTAGGGATGGCTTGTTCGAGATCGAGGGCCAACATACGTCTAAGTTTTCGGGTCCACCATATGAGCAGAGCGTGCCTTTTGCAGTCGCTGCGGCAGCAATTTATAGTTCCGATTTCTGCCTGCAGATCATCAATATGCTCTAGCGGGACTGTTCGATTAGGTCCGCTCGAAAGCCGAATTGCGAGCACGCACGAATCTAGTCCAGAGCGGCTTCGCGCTGGACGGCCTTCTCTTTTTCAACTTTAGCACGTTCCATCGCAACAGCGCGTGCCTGATCGGCAAGGCCGCGCCAAGTGGCTTCGGCCCGCAGTGCGCGATCTCGAACATTGTCGAGCGCAGCAGCTTCCGCCTCGGCGGCCGCTTCGTCTGCGCGGGTCATATAGAATTCGTAACCCTGGCTCATTCAGCCCCTCCCAAGGGATGGTAAAAATGGGAAATTGTCGGCTTGAAACTGCGCCATCAAAGGCAGGGGCACCCGGGCTGATTGTCCCGGGCGCCCGTCCCGATAATTAGTCGGCAGACGTCAGATTGACGGCGCTTTCCTTGCCATTACGGCCGGTTTCGACTTCGTAGCTCAGACGCTGCTCTTTATCGAGCGTGGTCATGCCAGCAGCCTGTACTGCAGTAATGTGCACGAAGCTGTCCGGGGAGCCATCGTCGGGCTGAATGAAGCCGTAGCCCTTGTCGGTGTTGAAGAATTTTACGGTGCCGGTCTTCGACATAATTGTTTCCTTTCAAGAAACGAGATTGCCGCGCGGTGGGAATACCGGGCGGTGGTCGCGTCAAATCGTCAAATGATAGGAAGTCGTCGTCCGGTTTACGCCGGGGCCTTACAGGCAAACGGCGGAGCGCAAATTTCGAAGTCCGTCGCATATTTCGACGTCAGCATATCAACATATAGCAGCTGAGCGGCCATTTGCCTAGCAATTGGTTCAAAGGACGAAGAGCGTGAGTCCTTTTGCATACGGCCTGCCCTTGCTAAAAGTATAATGATATTAGCGATTACTCGGACAACAGCACCGTATCGATGACAAGGATCAGACCGTTCGACATCTCCGCATCGGTGGCGTTAACGGTTGCCATCGCTCTCCGGCTAAGTCGGCTAGGGTCACTCTGCCGCTTGTCGCCGTCGTTGTGAGCGAGCCTTCTTTGATAGCGTTGATTGTGTAGCCAGCGGCACCGGCTTCGGTATTGCTCGCGTCAGGGTTGCCGTATCCTCCAATTCATCGGCAAGTGGCAAGTCAGAAGAACCGAGCTTCTCAGCCTTTTCTTTGGTCAGCTGTTCTAATGTTCCCTTTGGTAAATTGGCGCCTGCTTCCATCGACCATCGTATCGCCTGCACACCATTCATCATTGCCTCCTCGTCACCCTCTCCCGACGATAGCTCCTTACACTGCTCTGACTCACGCTACGACCGACCTCCACCACCACTGTTCCTTTTGCGCAGACATCCCTGTCGGCTGCCGCTAAACACTTCGCATGACCGATACCCCATCCCCTGTCATTCTGGTCGATGCCGATGCTTGCCCGGTAAAGGACGAGGTGTACCGCGTGGCACGGCGCTACAAAGTCGCCGTTCGGATTGTCAGCAACTCTCCTTTCCGCATTCCCGAGCACCCGTTGGTAAAGCGAATTGTTGTGTCCGACAGTTTCGACGCGGCGGATGACTGGATCGCCGATAATGCGTCTGCCGCTGCAATTGTGATTACCGCCGATATTCCTCTGGCAGACCGTTGTCTCAGGGCGGGCGCGACAGTGCTGCGTCATGATGGCAAGCCGTTCGATGCTGCCAGCATCGGCAATGCTTTGGCAACGCGGGCTATCATGGAAGATTTGCGGGCCGGGATGGACGGGCCCCTTGGCGGAAATATGGGCGGCCCTCCGCCATTTACCAAGGCAGACCGTTCGCGGTTTCTTCAGGCATTGGATACGGCGCTTGTGAAAATAGTGCGAAGCTGAAACTTCGGCAAAGCCTTTTTCTGTGCCCACTGCGCATATCTACCACTTTGATCGAGATGTAGCTTACCCAGACAAACAAACCATATTACTCATGATTTGACCGACTGCGAGAAATTTCTTCCTAATAATCAAACGAAAAGTGGCCGACTGCATTGAAAAAACTCAAAAGTATTGATAAAGCTTCTACCTTTTAACATTTGTTAAATCTAAAAATTGGAAATTATTGAATTTTTTACCTGCGGAAAAGCAGCGGGGACACACCGTTGGTTGCAGCTTTCGTTTTCAAGCATTATAAGATAGACAGCTGTTACATCCAAAGTGGATCTATTTGAAGCGACAGGGGTGAACCATCGGCGAGGAAGTTCTCAAAGGCCGGCAATCGGATTGCATGAAACTGGTGAAACAGGGCTTGCGCTCGAAAGAAATTGCCCGCGAACTTGGAATTTCCCCGCGCACAGTCGACCAGCATATTGCCGCAGCAATGGAAACCCTTGGAGTACACAACCGTCTCGCCGCCGTATCCCGGTTGCGCGAGCTAGAGTGGGGCGAACCTCCACCCAATCCGGAGCCCGGACCTCCTGCGAAATCCCCTACGTTCTTTATCCTATATGACACCGCTCCCGCGCCTGTACTATCCCTCGAGTCCGATCCGAGCAGTTATGTGCATGATTATGTTGAAGATGCACAGGCAACGACACGCAAAGATGCGCACCGTCCGTCTCCTCTCCCCCCGATAGGCGGTACGCCGAATGCGGCGCCGAACAAGGTTCGCTTGGGCTGGATAGCCCGGATCGCTATTTTTTCCGTAATGTTCAGCTGCGGTCTGATCCTGTCCATTCTGGGTGTAATCGAATTGGTCGAGGAAGCGACATAATGCTCATATCTGCGCGCCGCCAATCTTTCGGGCGGCTATGTAAGGATCGAATTATGCATACAATTGACAAGGGTGCAGGCCAGGTTGTGGCCAGCGATACGCAGATCTCCATTGCAGCCGTCGAGCACGCGGTAATGTCTTTGGCGAACCTATGCGCCAGTATAGTGGAAGTGAGTCAGGCGTCCAGGCTTCCCGTCAGCACCGCCCAAATGGCATTGACCAATGCCGGAAAAAGCCTCGAAAACCTGATTGCCAGCCGCGGGAACATCAGTCACGCGACTGCTGAGATGGCAGCAGTTCAAAATGGATCAAACCTGCGAACAGTAGCGTTCGGTTGCCCCGGCGGTCTGCCCGACACTGGCAGCGCAAGCGCCAGCGATACTGCGACCCCCGTCACAGCCCACGCGGCCTAGAGGAATAGAGAAAGTCATGATCCTTCCGCTTGTCTTCTGGATGTTTCTGGCCGGTGCCATTGCCATCGGATGGCAAGCGGGGGATCGGGCAGACCGACGCGTTCTTCTGACAATATTTGTCACTGCAGCAGCTACCTCGGCCGCGCATAATCTGGCGGAGTATCCGCTATCCAACATCGTCGTTGTACTGATCGACATAGCGTTGCTGATATTTGTAGTTCGGTATGCTCTGGTATCGGACCGTCACTGGCCAGTCTGGTTTGCTGGATTTCATGCGGCAAGCATCATACTCTCGATCAGCGGTATCCTGCTTCCGAAAGGCGATAACGATTGGCTGACTATTGGCGCCGCATTCTGGGCCCTTCCCGCACTTGCCTTCATGGCGGCCGGCCTTCTTATGGATCAGCGCCGAGGAATCCGGAATACTGTGCAATAGGAGCTAGGGGCAGCGACACGGGGCGCACCGCACTACACTTCAAAGAACACGAAGTTGACCGAAGCGAGGCGGGATCGCGAAGAAAACTGTAGCACGTGGCGAGCAGCGCAAAATTCAGTCGTTAGTCGGACACATGTGGTGCGACAACCAACTACCCTTTTAGATATGCGGCTTCTCCATACCATTCAGTGCGCGGCCCTTTGCCACAGCCCACCCTGCGCCGAGAGAACACTGAAACGCGCATCTCACACCATATCGAACAGGCCACTGCGCAGCCGTGCTGTATTACGGCTGTCTCTTATACACATCTCCGAGCCCACGAGACGGACTCCTATCTC
>CAJXSN010000005.1 GCA_913060895.1 uncultured Sphingomonadaceae bacterium | reverse complement strand
GATCTACACAGAGTAGATCGTCGGCAGCGTCAGATGTGTATAAGAGACAGCCCACACCCACTGGCACCGCTGCCTGCATCGCCTGCCCGCGTGATTTCAGCAGCCGCGCGGTATCGGCCAGCGAAAATGCGCCCGCAGCGCACAGCGCGGTGTATTCGCCCAAAGAGTGTCCCGCAACGCAAGCACCTTTGTCCGCTAGCTTCATGCCGCCTTCCTGCTCCAGAACCCGCAAAGTTGCGACGGCATTGGTCATGATCGCGGGTTGCGCATTCTCGGTCAGGGTTAGCGTATCTTCGGGCCCTTCGCGCATGATCTTCGACAGGTTCTGTCCCAGCGCATCGCCGACTTCTTCAAACACTTCGCGCGCGTGGATGCTGGCATCAGACAGGTCGGCACCCATGCCGACCTTTTGGCTGCCCTGTCCGGGAAAGATAAATGCAATCATGGAATTCGGCTTTCGATAATGTTTGGATCGGCCGCGCGGCTATGCACCGCCGAAAGGGCTGGCAAGGCCGAAAGGCACAATTCTGTTGGCAGAAGTATGTCCGATTTCTGCTCGCCCGAGATAGGGAATGCCTGCTCGATCGCACCAGAACCGCGCAATTTCTTCAGCCGTCTGACCGAACTCGCGGTCATTTTCAGGGACGTTGGTAACCGACCCGAGCCTCAGCCCTGCAACCCTGGGAAGCGTATTGGCAAGACTGAAGAACAACCGGTCGATAGCATAGAGATGCTCACTAACCTCTTCCACCATTACTACGTGGCCCGACAGATCGGGCAGTAAAGGCGTGTCTACCAGCATGGCGAGTGTAATCAGGTTGAACGCGACAACCGGCGTGCTGCCATCCAGAGAAGGTTCGAGCCCGCTATTGTCACCGCCCAGCCAGCGCAGCACCCGGCGCACCGCTTCTCGCCCGCGCTCACTGCGCGCACTGACTGGCATGGAGCCGTGGACCGGCTGACCCACCCCGTGGCGATACAGCGCGGCCAGCAGATACCCCATGTCGGAAAAGCCCACATAGGTTTTCGCCCGCGCGTGATCGTTCATCCGGGCTATTGCTGCCTCGGCGATACGGTTCGACCCATATCCCCCCTTGGCAAACCAGACGACATCGTAGTCGGGGTGGTTGGCGCATTCGACCAGCGCCTGCATCCGCTCCAGATCGGTACCGGCAAAATGCGCGTGGGTGCGGAAGCATTGATCGTGAAACCACACCTCGTGCTGGGGAAACTCTTCGGCGATCAGCGCGCGCATGGCGTCGGCATGGGCGGGTGTAATAGCGGTCGCGGGCGCGCAGATTGCTATCCGGGCATTCGGGCGTATCATACTCACGACCATGCCCCTAATGCGTTCAAGGTTGCAAGGGTAGCCATTGCCGCTAGTCAGCTTTTCCATGACCGATTTGCCACAGCCTTCGCCGTCGCCCCATTCCGATATTGCCTCCGATCTTACGGCGCGCCCTTGGTTCTTTTGCGGTATCGGTGGCTCCGGCATGCAGCCGCTGGCCGCCATTCTGAAAGGACGCGGCGCCTCCGTGGCCGGTAGCGACCGCAGTTTTGACCAGGGGCGCACGCCGGAAAAATTCGCCGCGCTGGAGCGGCAGGGCTTCGCGCTGTATCCACAGGATGGCAGCGGCATCACCAGTGACAATCAAGTGCTGGTCGCCAGTGCAGCAGTGGAAGACACGGTGCCCGAAGTGGCCAGGGCAAAGGAAATGGGTCTACCCCGTCTCACCCGCGCAGACCTGAATGCCGCGCTGTTCAACGCCAGCGCGACTGGCGTTGCCATTGCCGGAACCAGCGGAAAATCAACCGTTACCGGAATGCTGGGCTGGATACTCGAACATGCTGGCCGGCAACCGACCATCATGAACGGCGCGGTGATGAAAAATTTCGTGAGCGAAGACCGCCCCTTTGCAAGCGCCGTCGTTGGAAGTGCCGATCTCTATGTGTCCGAAGTAGATGAAAGCGACGGGTCTATTGCGCAATACCGGCCCACCGTAGGTGTGCTTCTGAATGTCAGCCTCGATCACAAAAGCATGGACGAATTGCGCGTTCTGTTTGGCGATTTCCTTAAGGTGTCGCAAACTGCCGTCATAAACGCCGATAATGACGAAGCTCTTGGCTTGCTGGAATATGCAGGCTCCGCAATTACCTTCGGCATACGTGACCGGGGCGCAACCATCGGAATAAAACCCGGTAGCAGAGCAGACGGCCCTGTTCGTCAGGCAGCACTGGTGGTCGACCGGCGTGATGAGAGTGAGCATCCGCTCGTGCTGAATATGCCCGGACGGCACAATCTCTCCAACGCACTGGCCGCCATTGCCGGCGCCGTTGCCTGCGGTGTTACAGTGGCCGATGCAGTGGCGGCACTGGCAGAGTTCAAAGGCCTCGCCCGACGGTTCGATATTGTAGGAGTATCGCCGGCAGGTGTAACTGTAATCGACGATTTCGGCCATAATCCGGAAAAATGCGCGGCCACGTTGCGCACTCTCAAATCCAATCCCGGCCGCGTGCTCGCTTTCTTCCAGCCGCACGGATACGGTCCGCTGCGGCAGATGGGAGAGGAGCTCGCCGAAACCTTTGCTCATGAACTCGGCCCAGAAGACATCACCTTGCTGTGCGACCCCGTCTATTTCGGTGGTACAGTTGACCGTAGTCAGGGCAGCGAGCGAATTGTGGACCTGATTGCCAAAGGTGGCGGCAAGGCAATCCACATCAACACCCGCGAGGGATGCGGAGATTGGTTGGTCGCCAATGCCAAACCCGGTGATCGCATCGCCATTATGGGCGCGCGGGACGATACGCTGAGTGGTTTTGCAGCGAATGTGTTGGCGCAGCTTTCTTAAAGGCCGTCTGCGCCTGCCGTTTCACCCGCCTGCGACCGCCAGTGTTCCTCCCACCTAACCGGTCTTCCGCGACAGGCTTTGAGTGCATCGGATATGTTCTCATCCAGCCGCACACTTTTGGCGAGCACCAGGGCATATCCCGCACAAACGCCGGCCAGAGTGAACCGGTCGGCGCACGAAACTTGCGGGTCTATCTTCACAAGCTCAGGGCCTTCTTACGCGGCAGAACCAGCAGCCTCTGCCGCCCGTGTTGCACGCAGGCTACACGTGGCCTTGGCAGGTTTGGAGAACGGAAAGGGTCAATGCGCCGCACCCTTATCGGCGTCGGCATGTCCGATCCTGAATACCTTGTGGATCACCAAGAACAGCACTGCGCCCAGCCCAAGACCGACGGCGGCACTGATGGCCGCATAGGTTGCCCAGCCCAGGATACCGCCCAGCCCGCCGGTCAGCTCTTCCACGCCGTGTTCCAATCCTTGACCGAAATCTGCCAGCGTATGAAAGCCCAACTCATGCAATCCATGAATGATGATGCCCCCACCTACCCACAGCATCGCCACAGTTCCGATCACCGAAAGCGCGATCAGAATTTTCGGCATGGCATTCAGCAGCATCTGCCCGATTTTTTTCGCCGAATCAGATGGTTTCTCAAGTATATGGAGCCCGACATCATCCAGCTTCACGATAATCGCGACTGCGCCATATACGAATACCGTGACTGCCACCCCGACCAGCGCAAGAACGATACCGCGCGTAAGCAGTGATTCCATCGCGACTTCGTTCAGGGTAATCGCCATGATCTCTGCAGACAGAATGAGATCCGTGCGGATTGCGCTGGCAGTACGTTTTTTCTCGAATTGCACAGGGTCCTCGATGGGATCCTCCAAAGTCTCGCCATGCTTTTCGCCGGAGAGCTTCTCCATCAACTTCTCGGCACCTTCGTACGACAAATAGGCCCCGCCCAGCATCAGCAGAAAGATAATCGCTCCAGGCAAAAACTCGCTGAGCAACAACGCGCCCGGCAGCAGTATCAGCAGCTTGTTTTTCAAACTGCCCTTGGTGATGTTCCAGATCAGGGGCAATTCGCGTGCCGGTGACATGCCTGTTACATAGCTGGGCGTAACAGCCGCATCGTCGATCACCACACCGGCAGTCTTGGAACCCGCCCTCCCCGCGGCCGCCGCAACATCGTCCACAGACGCAGCTGCCGCACGGGCGATGATGGAAACGTCGTCGAGAAGTGCAGCCAAGCCACCGGGCATAAATCGTGTCCTTTTTTCAGCGCCTTTACAGCGTTGAAACCCCAACGCATCAGCTGGAGTATAGTGTCCGCTGTGCAGTGCAAAACCCTTGCATTTTCCCTCTGCCCGGTTATGTGCCCCGCTTCCCTGTATTACGGGGGAACTTAAGAAAGCCGGAGGGGCCCCGCGATCCGCGCGGACCAGCCAACGATCGGCATACACTGAAAGGAAGTTGCATGGCTCACTACGAGCACGTGTTTCTTGCGCGCCAGGATCTGAGCCAGGCTCAGGTTGATGCATTGGCAGCGCAAGCCACCGAAATCATCGAGAAGAACGACGGCAAGGTCACCAAGACGGAGACCTGGGGCCTGAAATCCCTCGCCTACAAGATCGACCGCAACCGCAAGGCGCACTTCGTCATGCTCAACATCGAAGGCCCTGGCGGCGTCGTTGCAGAGCTGGAGCGGCAGACCCGCATCAACGAAGACGTTATTCGTTACATGACCATCCGCATGGAAGAGCCGGAAGAAGGCCCCAGCGTGATGATGCGCAAGAATGACCGCGACACGAAGAAGCGCCGCGACCGTGAGGAACGTAACTGATGGCCCGTCCGTTTTTCCGCCGCCGCAAGTCCTGCCCGTTCCAGGGCGACGATGCACCGAAGATCGATTACAAAGACGTACGTTTGCTGCAGGGCTTCATGTCCGAACGCGGCAAGATCGTTCCGTCCCGTATCACTGCAGTTTCAGCCAAGAAGCAGCGCGAACTCGCCAAGGCGATCAAGCGTGCGCGTCACATCGGCCTGCTGCCCTACCTCGTGAAGTAAGGGAGAAGCGTAATGGATATCATTCTCCTCGAGAGGATCGGCAATCTGGGTTCAATCGGTGATGTAGTCACCGTAAAAGACGGCTATGCCCGCAACTTCCTGCTTCCGCAGAAGAAGGCACTGCGCGCCAATGCTGCGAACAAGCAGGTTTTCGAAGCCAACCGCGAACGGCTTGAAAAAGAAAACGCTGAACGCCGTTCTGAAGCTGAAAAGACCGGTGAAGGTCTGGGCGGCACCGAAGTCGTGCTGCTGCGCGCTTCGTCCAATGCCGGCCAGCTTTATGGTTCGGTCAACGTCCGCGACATCGTAGCTGGCCTTGCCGAGAAGGGTCATGAGGTCGACAAGAAGAGAGTCATTCTGGGTAGCCCGATCAAGATGATCGGTATGCACGATGTGACTGTCGCTCTGCACCCTGAAGTCCACGTAACGGTTAAGGCAAATGTCGCCCGTTCCGAAGACGAAGCAGAATTGCAGAGCCAGGGTGTCGACGTTCTGGCCCAACTGTTCGAAGAAGAGCAGAAGGAAATCGAGGATGCTGCAGCTTCTCAGCAGCGCGATCCTACGCTGGAACCGGGCGAGATCCCTGCCGATATGCTGGAAGACGGTGTCAGCACCGAAGAAAGCATGTCCGAAACGGAAGCATTGGTAGAAGAGACCAAGCCCGAGGCAGAGGGCTGAAATCCATAGCTTTTCAGGCCTATGAAAAAGGGGCGCGGTGCAAACAGCACCGCGCCCCTTTTTGTAAGAGCAGCCCGGACGGGGTGCGGAGCAACAAGAAGCACGCTAAGGACACTGGCAATGGCCGACATCTCTTCCATCATTGATGAACTCGCACGGATATACGATGCAGCGACGGAACGCCTGCGCGCAGATATCCTCACCTATGCCCGCACCGGGGATTTGCCCTCGCGCGAGCGGCGCAGCGACGGCTCTTACGCCTATCCCGAACTGGTGCTGACCTATCGCGGCGAAGAACCTCGCTCGGAACGCAGCCGCGCCTTTGGCCGGTTCAACATCGCCGGAACCTACGCCACCACAATCACTCGGCCACGTCTGTTTGCAGACTATCTGACCGAGCAGCTCAGCCTGATCGCGGAAGACTACGATGTGGAAATGCATGTCCGGTCCTCGCGGCAGGAGATACCGTTTCCCTACGTTCTGGACGGCGCCGCCGGGGCCGAGCTGGCCGGAATTTCACCGCAGCTGATCGCGCGCCATTTCCCTCACACCGATCTGGCCGACATCGGCGATGAACTGGCCGACGGGATCGAACTGGACGAACCTGACCAGACAATCCCGCTATCTCTGTTCGATGGCCTGCGAACCGATTTCAGTCTGGCCCGGCTGGCGCATTATACCGGCACCTCCACCGATCATTTCCAGCGGTTTGTACTGTTCACCAACTATCATCGGTATGTTGATGAATTCGTTGATTGGGCAGGTGAGCAGCTGGGCAAAGACGGATATACCGCTCTTGCGGGGGCAGGCGGTCTGTACCTGGACGAACCTACGAAAAATGCACGCACGCAATTGTCCGACACCGCCTGGCGCAAGCATCAGATGCCAGCTTATCATCTGGTCGGTGAAGGACGTGGCGGGATAACGCTGGTGAACATTGGCGTCGGGCCTTCCAATGCAAAAACCATTTGCGATCACTTGGCCGTTTTGCGCCCCGAGGCATGGCTGATGATAGGACATTGCGGCGGGCTTCGCGGAAGCCAGAAGATCGGCGATTACGTTCTGGCACACGCCTATCTGCGAGACGATCATGTGCTGGACCCGGTTCTGCCGCCTGAGATTCCCCTTCCCGCGATTGCCGAGGTGCAGCAGGCGCTGACCGGTGCTGCTGGCATTGTCAGCGGCGAAGGCGAAGCGGACCTGAAGCAGCGTATGCGCACCGGCACCGTTGTCACCACCGATGATCGCAACTGGGAACTGCGCTATTCCACCAGCGCGAAACGCCTGTCGCTCAGCCGCGCAGTCGGCATCGATATGGAAAGCGCTACCATAGCCGCCCAAGGCTACCGCTTCCGCGTCCCCTACGGCACTCTGCTGTGCGTGTCCGACAAGCCCCTGCACGGCGAGATCAAACTGCCGGGTCAGGCCAACACGTTCTACGAGGAAGCCATCGCCGCCCATCTACGAATTGGCGTGACGGCCTGCGGTATCTTGCGCGAAGAAGGCCAGCGGCTGCATTCAAGGAAATTGCGGGCTTTCAACGAGCCGCCGTTTAGGTGATTTAGCTCGCCTTCTTGTCTATTTGGTTGATAACCCCTTCGCAACGGGTGTGGTGGGCTGTAGCGCTTAGCTCCATCTCGCAGCGTTGACGGCCCATGTCAGCGGCAGGCAGGGTCCGCCGCTTGTGCGGGATTGAGAGCGGACAGGCCGGGTTGGCTGCACCGCTCGCACCTCACGCAGGCGCACAATTCAGGGGTGTGCCCCTGCGGAAACGAGCGACCTTGCTGGTTAGACCTCGTTACCGCCCGATCCGACAGGACCGAACGGAATGCAATCGCATGGCGGCAAACCGGTCTTCAGCAATCGCTGTCAGCGATTTCAGGCCACGCAAAGCAACGCCCGCAATGCAAAACTTCTCTTTGTGAAACTTCTGTAACCTAAAAAAGCTCCGGGGAACTACCCCTTACCCTTCGTCTTCGTCTTCCCAGCCTTCGCGTTGCCCTCGATAAACTCGACAATCTGCCCGGCGATGTCCTTGCCCGTGGCATTCTCGATGCCTTCCAGGCCTGGGGAGCTGTTCACTTCCATGATCACCGGGCCGTGATTGCTGCGCAGCAGGTCCACGCCGCACACATTCAGGCCCATCACCTTTGCCGCACGAACGGCTGTGCTACGTTCTTCGGGCGTAATCTTGATCAGCTGCGCACTGCCGCCGCGGTGGAGGTTGCTGCGGAACTCGCCCTCGGCGCCCTGCCGTTTCATTGCCGCGACGACTTTGCCGCCCACGACCAGGCAGCGGATGTCAGACCCGCCTGCTTCCTTGATAAATTCCTGCACCATGATGGCGATATTCGCGCCGCGGAACGCCTCGATGATCGATGCGCCGCCTTTCAGCGTTTCAGCCAGCACCACGCCGATGCCCTGCGTTCCCTCCAGCAGCTTGATAACCACCGGCGGGCCGTTCACCGCCTTGATGATCGCCTCGGCCTGTTTGGGATCGTTGGCATAGGCGGTCAGCGGCAGGCCCAGACCGTATTTCGCCATGATCTGGGTGGAGCGCAATTTGTCGCGACTGCGACCGATTGCCACGCTTTCATTCAGCGACCAGACCCCGCCCATTTCGAACTGGCGCAGCACGGCCAGGCCATAGGCCGTGATCGACGCGCCGATACGCGGAATGACCGCCTCGTACCCGCTCAGCGTCTCGCCTTTATATGTGACAGTGGGGCGATGGCTGGCGATATTCACAGTGCAGCGCGTGGTATTGAGAATATCGAGCGTGTGCCCACGCGCCTCTGCCGCCTCTACCAGTCGCTTGTGCGAATACAGGTTCGGATTGCGTGCAAGCATGGCGATTTTCATAAGATGATTTCTCTGGCGTCGGAGGATTGCGAGACGAGGTAGGATCGGCCGGGATTGACCAGAAAGCGTTTGCGCAGCGCCGTTCGCCCGACCAGCATCGGAAACACCATATCAGACCGGTCGGCCAGACTGAACTCCGCGCGAAATTCTATCCCGCCCATCGACAACGTTGTTTTGACGATAAGCCGTTCTTCGGCGACCCCGTTGGAACTGGTGATAAATCGATGGGCGACCCGCGTTGCCTCGCAATGGCGAGTGGGTTTCTCACCGCCGAAATCCAGATCGAAACGGGCAAATTCCAATCCATCGCGGTCGAACAGATCGATGTTTACAGCATGAAGTGACGAAGTGCGCGCACCGGTGTCGATCTTGGCCGGAATGCCCAGTACCCCAAGCTCGGGCAGAGCCACGACTTCGCGCCAGCCGACAATCGGGCGGCGGCGCATATCCTTACGTCTGTCGGTTTCAGCCAGTTCGCTCATTTGCCAGAAATTTTCGGCGCCGCTGCAATGATTCCCAACCCGTCTCCTCCGTCGCCGGTAGAAATCCGCCGGAGGACTTTACCGGAACGATACTCCACCTCGGCAACGGTGTCCGTACCTGTTTCCGCGACATAGATGCGCTCCCCATCAGGCGCCCACAGAATGGTAACCTGTAAGCGGGTTTGGGCATTTGCGCGATCATCGATTGTAATCGTCCGGACCAGTTTTCCTGTCGCTAGGTCGATCACGCTGAGCGTTGCATCGCTTAGATCGGAAGTGACTGCCACATCGCCCTGCGGGCGTATCGCAATGCGTAAGGGAAAACCTCCGGTAGCAACTTCGCTGCGTATCTCCAGCGTCACGGGATCAAGCGCAAATGCCCTGTCGGAACCACGCGCAGACACCCACAGGGTCTTCCCGCCGGATGTCAGCGCAATCCCTTCGGGTTCCATGCCGACCTCCACCGAATGGGGGGCGCGGCGGGTTTTCAGATCGACAAGCGTTACTGTTTTTGACCCGATATCGGTTGTCCACGCATGATTGCCGTCAGGCGAAACGGCAAGCATGTGGCTGCCCACTTTGCCCGTTCCGTATTCGAAGGTTTCCGCCTTCTCTAACGGATTGCGAACCCAGAACACCGATTTGCGGCCTTCCGCTGTAGAGTAAAGGTCCCCGTTGGTGTGCCACACAATTCCATGCGGACGAGCGTTGTCACCCAGCTCGATGCTTTTCACCCGCTCCAGCGTGTCGGTGCGGAAAAGGTCGAGCCGCGTTCCCCCATAGCAGGCGAGCGCTACATGCTGCCCATCAGGAGACGTCGCCAGTTCATGCGGATTGGCACAGGCATCGATACGGCGAAGCTCTCGTCCGGTCGCAAGGTCGATCTGCGACAGCGAATTGCCGAACTTGTTGGCGACAAACAGCGTGCCGGTAGCTTCGGTGGCAGCAGAGGGCACGCGCTGCGTATCGCCCACCGCAGCGCACCCGGGCAGGCCCAGAAATGCCAGCAGGGCAAATGGAGCGTGCGCCCTCACCAGCCCGCTTCCACGCCCTCGTTCTGCTCGTCCAGCCATGCCTTTAGCGGGGCGAAGTATTCGACCAGGGCAGCGCCGCTCATTTCGCGGCTGCCGGTGAAGGCTTCCAGCGCGTCGGGCCACGGCTTGCTCGCGCCCATTTCCAGCATCGCATTCAGGTTGTTGCCAACATCTTCATTGCCGTAAAAGCTGCAGCGATGCAGCGGCCCTTCCCATCCTGCCTGATCGCAGGCCGCCTTGTAGAACTGGAACTGCAGGATGCGCGCTAGAAAATACCGCGTGTAGGGTGTGTTGCCCGGAATGTGATACTTCGCGCCAGGGTCGAAAGCATCGGCGGGGCGCCCGGTCGGCGGCGTAATCCCCTGATACTCTTCCTTCAATTCATGCCATGCACTGTTGTAGGTATCGGGCGTAATCGAACCGTCGAACACGCCCCAGCGCCATTTGTCGACCAGCAGACCGAACGGAAGGAACGCGATCTTGTCCATCGCCTGACGCAGCAGCAGGCCGATATCCTTGTCGGCACCCGGAACGTCCGCACGATCGAGCATATCGATCTGCACCAGATATTCCGGCGTAATAGACAGGGCGATCATGTCTCCGATTGCTTCATGGAACCCGTCATTGGCCCCGTTGAGGTGCAGATAGTCCTGCTCGTTATAGGCCCGCTGGTAATAGTTGTGCCCAAGTTCGTGGTGGATCGTAGTGAAGTCGTCCGCATTGCGCTTGATGCACATCTTAATGCGGATATCGTCCTTGTTATCCAGATCCCATGCGCTGGCATGGCACACCACGTCGCGGTCGGCCGGCTTGGTAAACAGGCTGCGTTCGTAAAAAGTATCAGGCAGCGGCTCGAATCCGAGTGAGCTGAAGAACTGCTCCCCCACCTTGACCATATCGACTTCGCTATAGCCCTTCGCTTCGATCAGATCGGTCAGATCATAGCCAATGTCGCCAGCACCATCCGGCGCGACCAACGGATATATATTACCCCATTCCTGCGCCCACATGTTGCCCAGCAGGTCGGCACGGATCGGCCCTGTGGCAGGCTGCACCGCATCGCCATGCTTCTCGTTCAGCTTGGTGCGGACGTAAGTATGAAGCGACTGGTAAAGCGGCGCGACTTCCTGCCACATCCGCTCAAGTTCGGCGGAGAATTCCTCGGGCGGCATATCGTAGCCCGAGCGCCACATCGCGCCAGTATCGCTGAAACCCAGTTCCGCTGCGCCCTGATTGGCGATGTCCACCATGCGCGCGTAATCGTTCTTCATCGGCGCGCCGACCTGCGTGTGCCAGCTGGACCACATTTCGGCGAGTTCGGCAGGGGTACGTTCGATATTGCCCATTTCCGCTTCGATGTCAGAGCCGTTGATCGGTTGACCGTTCAGCGTGCCCATCCCCCTGCCGTACTGGCTGTTCAGACGGGTGGCGATCTCATTCAGCTCGGTCGCTGCACCTTGCGTGGTAGGGGCTGGCAGGACAATGCCGTTGCGCAGCATATCCAGTTTGCGCGCGACTTCCGCATTCAAACCAGGCACAGTCGCGTACTTCGCTGCTTCCAAAGCATAATTGACGCTCTTCTCAGTACCCTCTGCGCCGACAGCCGCCGCCATCGCATCGGTATCCTGCGTCAGATAGGTCGCATTGACCCAATACACCCGGCCCGCCTCAACGGAAAAGTCGTACATATCCTTCTCGACCATCGCGACCCAGTTTGCTGCACCCTGCGGAGTCATTAAAAATTCGGCGTTGGTCTCCATCGAAGCGGAATGCTCTGTATGGCCATCGGCCAGAGCAGGCGAAGCAAGCGAAATGGCGAGTGCGCCAAGCGCGACGGATGCGAATTTCATGAGCGGCAATCCCTTTATGGTAATCAGTTTCTATTGATACCGGAATGCACTTGGCCGCGCGCTTAATCAAGCAGCACGGCGTTCCATCACCAGGCCGATGATCGGCAGCACGAAACAAGCAATGAAACCGAAAGCCTTGGGCCAGTACATGGCAGCGGCAAGCGCAGCTTTTGCATTATCGCCCTGCCCCGCTGTCAGTTGCTGGAGTTGAAGGGCAGTTTCGGTGAAATCGGCCCCACCGAACACCAGCGCAGCGAAGACCAGAAGCGCGCCTAGAATACGCATTTTTCCGGTTCCCCCGCGCAGAAAATAGAACCCGCCCAGCAGGCTGCCCAACGTATAGATCGCGATAAAGCCAAGATCGCTCAGCATTGCGGTCAGCGCATCGCGGTAAACCCCGGCCTTGCTCCACGCAGCTTGTACTTCGTCCACACGCTCAGCCGTTCCTGCACGCTGATGCGCCGTGATGCCGTCTGGCACAGCGTCGATAGTCAGGGGCAGATGCAGCCAGATTGCGACTGCAAAAGCCAGCAACCCTCCAATCCAGAAAATCAGGAAACGCTTGCGGGAAATCATCCGGTTTCCGAAAGCCAGCCTACAATGACGCGCCCCAGATCGGGCTTCGTCACACTCGACATATGGGTGCCTGGCACTTCTCGGTAGTCCGCTTCTGGGAGCAACTGAGCCAATTCCTGCGCACTGCCATTGTCGCGGTCTTCATCGCCGCACACTACCAGAGTGGACATCGTCACATTTTCCAATTCGGCCGCATCCATGTCTGGTAATGTCTGCAGCAACAGCCGCGCCGCTACACGATCGACGCCCTGACTTTTCAGGAACTGCATGGAGAGATAGGCCGGATCGTCGCGCTGGATATTCTCGAATTCGTCAATCACCCTCAGAAAATACCCGCTGCGCTTGGACCATTCGCCCAGCCCGGCCATGCCCATGCCGCCGACCACCAGCCGCTGCGGCGTCAGCAGCCCCTGCGCCACAGCATGGAGCGATGTGCGAGCACCCAGCGAAAACCCGCCCAGCACATAGTCGACCAGTCCCAGATGCTCGACTAGCGCAACTACATCGCGCACCAGCACATTCTGGGGGTATTTTGCCGGATCATGCGGAGCATCGCTTTCCCCATGAACCCGAAAATCAAGCATCAAGACTTCATACCCAGCGGCCACAATGGCTTCGGCATGCCCCCATTTGATCCAGTTCATCTGCGCACTGGAGAACAGGCCGTGCAGCAGAACGAATGGCGGGCCGGAACCGGTGCGGTGAAGTGCCAGCTCCGTTCCATCGAAAGAGGGGAAGCGTTCCGTTTTCATGTCTTCTCGAGCCCTTTTTGCTCCATCCGCCACAAGGCCATCTCGATGCGATCCTGACCGAAGAATGGTTCATCATCGAACACCAGCGTTGGCACGCCCCAATGGCCGACCTGCTCCAATGCAGTCTGGTTGGCCGCGATTTCTACGTCCAGTGCTTCTGAATGAAGTTCGGCTTCTGTCTCAAGCTCGACCAAGTCCAAGTCGGCCCGCGTCGCTGCACCAGCCAAATGGTCGCCCAGATGCCAATCCGTTGCTCCGCCCCAGATCAGTTGACCCGCTTCATGCGCAAACGCCAAGCCCTTGTTCCGGCGCGCCGCAGCTTGACCCAGCCGGGTGATGCGTTTGATATAAGGCTGCTCCGCTGCAATCGTGCGGGTTGCCATGTTTTGGATGATCGGATCGGGATTGGGCGCGCCGAAAGGAATACCATGAAACTGCGCCACCCGCATCATATCGCGCATGGTGTAGCCCAGCCAGTTGGGATGGTTGCGCTCGAAGAAATCGGGCTGGCGTACCGCCAGAGGCCAAACGGGGCGCAGATCAATGGCGAGATCGTACTGCACCGCCATCGCGCGGTATCTGCCCACCGCCAGATAGCTGTAGGGCGAACGGAAACTGAAATAAAGCTGGGCTGTCAGAGTCATTCGCACATCTTGCCCTCAGGTAATCTGCAAGTCACCCCTTCTTCAAATGCCGCCGACCCAACAATTCCGCGATTTGTACGGCATTCAGCGCCGCACCTTTGCGAAGGTTGTCGGATACGCACCACAGGGTCAGTCCGTTTTCCACCGTCGGGTCTTCACGCACACGGCTGATATAGGTCGCGCCATCACCGGCTGCCTCAATCGGCGTTACATATCCGCCATCCTCGCGCTTATCGACCAGCATGATGCCCGGTGCCTCACGCAGAATGTCCATTGCCGCGTCGGCGCCGAGTTCTTTCTCGAATTCGATATTCACTGCCTCGGCATGGCCTACGAATACGGGCACACGTACGCAGGTCGCGTTCAGCTTTATCTTGGGATCGAGAATCTTCTTCGTCTCGACCACCATCTTCCATTCTTCCTTGGTCGATCCGTCGTCCATGAACACATCGATGTGAGGAATGACGTTGAAGGCAATCTGTTTGGTGAAGGTTTCAGACTCCACCGGATCGCCCACAAAAATCGCGCGGCTTTGCTGGAACAACTCGTCCATGCCCGATTTACCGGCGCCGGAAACCGATTGATAGGTGCTAAGCACAACGCGCTTGATGGTGGCCGCCTTGTGCAGCGGGGCAAGCGCCACGACCAGTTGCGCGGTCGAGCAGTTGGGATTGGCGATGATATTGCGCTTCGTATAGCCGTCGATGGCGTCGGGATTTACCTCGGGCACAATCAGCGGCACATCGGGGTCCATCCGGTACAGCGAGCTGTTGTCGATCACGATGCAGCCCGCAGCAGCAGCCTTGGGCGCGTACTCCTTCGCAGGGCCACTGCCTGCGGAAAACAGGGCAATATCCCAACCTGCCCAGTCGAAATGCTCGATATTGCGGCATTTGAGCATTTTGCCGGTGTCGCCATATTCCACTTCGGTGCCGTGGCTGCGGCTGGAGGCGACGGCGGCGATTTCGTCGGCCGGAAACTCCCGTTCGGCGAGGACCTGCATCATCTCGCGTCCGACATTTCCGGTCGCTCCGACGACTGCTATGCGATAGCCCAAATTACTTCTCCGAATGATTGTGCAGGAACCCTCCTGCCTTACAGCAGCGCGGTAAAGGCGGGAGAAGGCGTTTGAAACCCCCTTTTGCCATATCGTTGCGATGATTGAGCCTGCAATGCCTCTGGGAAGAACGAAGCTGCACGCCCGCTGGCGATGGCTCCTGGCTTTTCCATGACGGCATGAACCAGCGCCGGCTTTGGGCAACGCTTGGCACAAGGACTCGGTTACATTTGGAAGCTGATCTGCCAGCATCTCCAGCTATCGGATTATGCACAAGCTGCTGGGTTATATTCCCAACAGGCAGTCAATTCCGACCGGTGGTTTTCCGCGCGGTACGAACAATTGTCCGATACCCGCCATCATTATATCCTAAGCGCAGAGCAAAACCCACAAGTCGCGGCGCCCGAAGAAGTTGCCCGTATCGCACTGGAATGGCTTAATATTTCAACGTGATGCATAGTTAAAAACCAGAAAGGGCGTTCCGGCCTAAACCGGAACGCCCCCTCTCTTGGTGTCTTTTCAGACTGCAACGCCCGTAGGCGTGTGCTCTTCTATTTCTACTTCGCGTCCTTCGCAGGACGAACATCGCGGCGCTCTGCGATACGTGCAGCTTTACCGGTGCGACCACGCAGGTAATACAGTTTCGCACGGCGCACAACACCGCGGCGGACCACGGTCAGGCTATCGACGATGGGCGAGTACAGCGGGAACACACGTTCCACGCCTTCGCCAAAGCTCATTTTGCGTACGGTGAAATTGCTGCCCATACCGCGGTTCGACCGGGCAATGCACACGCCTTCGAAGTTCTGCACACGCTCACGCGTACCTTCGACGACCTTCACACCCACACGCACCGTATCACCGGCGCGGAAGTCTGGAATTTCTTTACCGAGGTTATCAATCGCTTCGGCTTCGAGTGTCTGGATCAGATTCACTGGTCCGTATCCTTATGTTCATGCCGCGCGCCAGAGGCAGACTGGACCCGAGCACCCCGATAGCGCTCCCATAAGTCCGGCCTGCGTAACCGTGTGTCGGTTTCCGATGCAGCTTTACGCCACGCCGCAACCTTCGCATGATCCCCCGATCGCAGCACTTCAGGGATCGTGCGCCCTTCCCATTCCTGAGGTCGGGTATATTGTGGATATTCGAGGAGCCCTTCTTCGAAGGATTCTTCGGTTCCACTAGAAGCCGCGCCCATTACGCCCGGCAGCAGCCGAATGCAAGCATCGAGTATGGCCAATGCGGCAGGTTCTCCGCCCGACAAGACGATATCGGCCAGACTGATTTGCTCTATATTGCGGGCTTCAAAAACGCGTTCGTCGAAGCCTTCGAACCGGCCACACATTATCGTGACACCGGGACCCGCCGATAACTCGCGAATGCGCTCCTGCGTGATCGGCTTGCCCCGCGGTGTCATGGCGAGGACTGGCGCGCCCGGTTGCCGTTCCTGCGCGTGGTCGATCGCAGCGCCCAGCACATTGGCTTTCAGCACCATGCCAGCGCCACCTCCCGAGGGAGGATCATCAACCTTGCTGTGCTTGTCGACAGCAAAGTCGCGAATCTGGACCGTTTCCATGGTCCAGTCGCCGCGATCCAGCGCCCGCCCTGCGAGAGAGACGCCCAGCGGCCCGGGAAACATCTCGGGATAGAGGGTCAGAACTGTGGCAGCGAAGGACATACTCTCGCGCTTAGGAGCGCTTACGGAGATAAAGCAAGGCAGCAGTAAAGCAGGTAATCGCCAGACCGGCGAGATACCACGCTGTGTAATCGCCCCATGTCAGCCCGCTGACACCCAGCAGAAAAGCTATTAGAAAGGGCACGAGCGGGATCGTCAGCGCCGCCAGCAGCATTGCGCCGCCGCTGCGCCAATTGTCTCGAAATGTCACGCAGGTCAGCCCGATCGAAGGTAGCGCAATCATCAGTATCACGATGACTTGGGTCCAGTGATAACCAGCGATCATGCAGCTTCCTTAATGGATAGTTCCGCTACGACAAACAGCACCATGTCCGCAGCCCCATTCCAGCACCGCGATTCCAGTTCTGTCAGTTAACGCCATACATTATGCGAGTGCTTACGATAAACTCGGACCACAGCCATCGCTTACGTGATGGAATGGCGCAGGCTGGCAAAGGCTGACCGGTCATTCGCAGAAGGCTGAGGAAACGACCATGCGGTCTGAGTCCCACTCGATCACGGCCTGTTTCGTCATCGGAATCATGAAAGTTTTCATACCCTTTTCAGGAGCAGGGTCCTTCTTGATCTCGATCACGTCGGTCGCGCCGTAATTCTGGACGTCGACAACTTTCCCGACGCATGCGCCAGCGTCGTTCACTACTGCCAGACCCATCAGGTCGGCATGGTAATATTCGCCCTCTTCCAGCGGAGGGAGCGTTTCACGAGTGACTTTGAGCTGGGTACCGCGCAGTTTTTCAGCTGCGGTCCGGTCCGCGATTTCGGCGAAGCGGCCAATCGCTCCGCCTTTGTTGTCGCTGCGCAGTTTGGTCAACGTCAGCGATCCATCATTAAAGCTCTTGTGAGCCTTCAACGCATCGAAACCATCGCCCAGAAGCTTCAGACGGACCTCGCCCGCCACGCCGTGCGCGCCTGTGGCGGCGGCAAGGGTGACGGGCGCTTCCTTCGACAAGGCTTATTCGCTCTTGGTTTCTTCGTCGGCAGGAGCTTCAGCCGCAGTTTCTTCGGCGGGAGTTTCTTCAGCCTTCGTTTCTTCCTCGGCAGGAGCGTTCTTGGCTTCTTCTTCGGCAGCCTTCAGTGCTTCAGCAGCGTCGGCTTCCTTCTGGGCCTTTTCCTCGGCCCGCTCGGTGGCTTTTTCGCCGGGCTTCGCTTTGTTCGGGTTGTTGCGGGCTTCACGCTCGCGAATGCCAGCGGCATCTAGGAAGCGGGCAACACGGTCGCTCGGCTGCGCGCCAACGCCCAGCCAGTATTTCGCGCGGTCTTCGTCCAGCTTCACGCGGCCCGGATCGTCCTTGGCCAGCAACGGGTTGTAGATGCCGATCTGCTCCAGATACTTCCCGTCACGGGCACGGCGGCTGTCGGCTGCCACAATGCGGTAATAGGGGCGCTTTTTCGCGCCGCCGCGGGAGAGACGAAGTGCAATTGCCATGATATTTTCCTTTGGTAATTCGTTTAAATTTAATGCGCTATTTCTTCTTGTTCAGTAAATTCGCAAGGTCAGGCGGGATGTTCCCGCCGCCGCCCATTCCGGGCAGGCTGGGCATTCCGCCGCCTCCGCCCGAGGGTGCTCCGGCACCGCCCATACCGCCGCCGCCACCGCCAAACATGGCAGCGAGGCCTTTCAGGCCGCCCATCTTCTTGATCTGCTTCATCGCGCGGGACATTTCCTGATGCATCTTCATCAGCTTGTTCACGTCCTGCACAGTCGTGCCGCTGCCCGCTGCCACACGCTTCTTGCGCTTGGCATTCATCAGCGCGGGATTGCCGCGTTCTTTTGCTGTCATGGAGCCGATGATGGCGTCCAGACGATTGAGGTATCCGTCGTCCACGCCGCTGTCGGACATCGCCGCTTTGGCCTTCTTCATACCCGGCATCATGCCAGCCAACGCGCCCAGCCCACCCATATTCTGCATCTGCTTCAGCTGCATCCGCAAATCGTTGAGGTCGAACTGCCCCTTCGCCATCCGTTTGGCGAGGTTCTCAGCGTCTTCTTCCTTAATCGTAGCGGCGGCTTTTTCCACCAGGCTAACGACATCGCCCATACCCAGAATACGGTCGGCAACGGAGCGCGGGCGGAATGGCTCCAATGCATCCAGTTTCTCACCCGTACCGGCAAATTTAATCGGCTTGCCTGTGACAGCCCGCATCGACAGTGCCGCGCCGCCACGCGCATCGCCGTCCATCCGGGTAAGGACCACACCGGTCAAAGGAACTTCGTCAGAAAAGTTCTGGGCAACGTTGACCGCGTCCTGACCGGTCAGCGCATCGACCACCAGCAGCACTTCGGTGGGACTGGAAACGGAGGCAACTGCCTTCATCTCGGCCATCAGCGCTTCGTCGACATGCAGGCGACCTGCCGTATCGAGTATCAGTACGTCGAAATTCTGCAATTGTGCGGCTTGCATCGCACGCCGAGCTATATCGACCGGCTGCTGCCCCTCGACAATCGGCAGGGTCGCGGTATCTACCTGAGTGCCGAGTACAGCCAACTGCTCCTGCGCCGCAGGGCGATTAACATCGAGCGAGGCCATCATGGCCTTCTTCCCGTGCTTCGCGCGGATATGCATGGCGAGTTTGGCAGTCGTGGTCGTCTTACCGGAGCCCTGCAGGCCGACCATCATCACAACGACCGGCGGCTTGGCCTCCAGATTGAGCGGAACATGGCCATCGTCGCCATCCTCTCCGCCAAGCATCGCAATCAGTTCGTCATTGACGATCTTGACCACTTGCTGGCCTGGAGTCACCGATTTCAGGACGCTCTCGCCGACGGCCTTCTCGGTTACCCGGTCAATGAAGTCGCGCGCCACCGGCAGGGCGACATCCGCCTCCAGCAGGGCAACCCGCACTTCACGCATCGCATCGCGCACATCCTGTTCGCGCAGGGCACCCCGACCGCGCAGGCGGTCGAACGTGCTACCAAGGCGATCAGAAAGAGCGTCGAACATAAGCGAGCCTTAATTCCTCAAGAAACCATCCACCCAGCTTGGGGCCAACGGAATACGAAAAACGCCGGCGAACGAAACCTCGTTGGCCAGCGCGCGAGGCAAAGATGCCCCGACTTTTTCTATAAAACCATTTTATCGTACTTTGGCTCAGGTCGGTAGCGAAAACCGTGCTTCGCGAGAACCGGAACTGAGCGGACATCAGGTCCGTGAGCACCGGAAGCGCAGCGAAGCGCGGTTTGCAGCCCGTCCTGAAACAAAAGACGGTGAAATGGTGGAGCCTAGCGGGATCGAACCGCTGACCTCAACACTGCCAGTGTTGCGCTCTCCCAGCTGAGCTAAGGCCCCAATCATTTATTCAAAGCAGCACGCCTTTCAGCACACTACCCCTTTCGAAGTAGCGCCCCTTAGAAAGCGCGCCACCGCGATGCAAGAACTAACTTAGGTCTCGGGACCCTCATCATCGCCCTTGCCCTTGGATACGCCAAGATCATCGTCGCCACCAAGATCAACTTCGTTGTCCGGGGAATCATCATCCTCGTCAACGTCGATATCCAGATCGTCATCGGCCAGATCGCTGTCTGCCGCGGCGTCTTTCTTCTTTTTCTTCTCGTCTTCTTCGAAGGTGATCGGCTGCTTCGCCTTCAGGACAGGCTCGGGTGTCCACTCTTCACCACATTCGATGCAGGTGACGGGATCTTCCTTACCCAGATCGTAAAAACGGGTTCCGCATTTGGGACAGCTACGCTTGGTACCCCATTCAGGCTTCGCCATGATGTCAGTTTCCTTTGGTCGGGCCGCTAGGGACGGATGCCTATCGCCGCGCAAAATTTCGAGGTTCAATGATGGGCATCCGCAATGCCCGAATCAAGAGTGCGGCGCGCCTTGCCATGCAGGTCTGCCACTGTCAAAGCCGCGCCCGATATCATGACCTCTTCAAATAGCCATTCCGGCCCGACGCCCCGCCCCCACCGCTTCATGCCATCCGGTTCGTTAACCGGCCGTGTTCGTGTGCCGGGCGATAAATCGATCAGTCACCGCAGCATAATGCTGGGTGCGTTGGCTATTGGCAAAACGAAGGTAACAGGGCTTCTGGAAGGCGAAGACGTTCTTGCCACCGCCACTGCAATGCGGACGATGGGCGCGCGGGCAGACCGTATCGGAGACGGGGCCTGGTCAATCAATGGCGTAGGTGTTGGCGGATTACTGCAACCCGGAACTGCGCTGGACATGGGCAATTCCGGGACATCAACACGTCTGTTGATGGGTCTGATTGCCAGCCACGGGATTACAGGAACATTCACCGGCGATGCCAGCCTGTCGCAGCGCCCGATGGGCCGGGTGATAGAACCATTGTCGCGTATGGGCGCACAGTTTCATGGCTCACCCGATGGCACTTTACCGCTGGTGGTAGAGGGAATGTGCCCCGCCGTACCAATTGAATATCGGCTGCCGGTTGCCAGTGCACAGGTCAAAAGTGCGGTGTTGCTGGCGGGACTCAACACACCGGGCATCACGACTGTGATCGAGCCTGTGGCAACACGCGATCATTCCGAGAGAATGCTGCGCGGCTTCGGAGCAGAACTTAATGTCGAAGAGCTTTCCGGAGAGCGCATCATTACCGTTCAAGGCGGAGCGGAATTGCATCCGCAAACCATCGAAGTGCCGGGCGATCCCTCTTCTGCGGCATTTTTCGTCGTAGCGGGCCTGTTGGTCGAGGGCAGTGATCTGGTAGTCGAGAATGTCGGCCTCAACCCGACCCGCGCCGGATTGTTCAATGTTCTGCGCGAAATGGGCGGGCATATCGAGGAACTGAACCGCCGCGATGTTGGCGGAGAGCCGGTGGCCGATCTACGGGTGAAATATTCCGCCCTGACCGGAGTGGATATAGACCCCGCCCTCGCCCCCAGCATGATCGACGAATTTCCGGTCCTGTTCGTCGCCGCCTCGATGGCCAGTGGCACGACTACCACCTCCGGGCTGGATGAATTGCGAGTAAAAGAAAGCGACCGCCTGTCGGTAATGGCCGCGGCGCTTTCAGGTGCAGGCGCACATGTGACGGAGCACGAAGACGGATTGGTGATAGAAGGAACAGGCGGTATACCTCTACGCGGATTCGCCAACAGCCGAACTAAAACCCACCTCGACCACCGCATAGCAATGAGCATGGCCGTTGCTGGTCTGGCATCGAAGGACGGGGTGGAGGTGGATGACACGCGCCCCATTGCGACCAGTTTTCCGAACTTCATGACGTTGCTGGACAGGGCAGCAGATTGATGCTTGCTGCCACTTGGTCCTATCTTGGCAAAGGCGGGGGCCCCGCTTTCCTACAACCGGCGCTCCTCATTTTGAATTTCCGCGTTCGCGGGAATAACGATGGTTCGGAATACGAAACATGACCACACCGCTCGACATCTATTCCTGCATCGGATTTTTCGGCACAGCCTGTATTATCGGTGCCTACGCCTATCTGACGCTGAGCAAATCTGTGAATCCGTATATCCTGCACGGCACAAATCTTGCCGGAGCCGCACTGCTAACCGTCTCGCTGGTCGTTCACACCAACTGGCCCAGCCTTGTGCTGGAGGGGTTCTGGGCCGCCATCGCTATAACCGGTCTGACCAAGGCCTTTCTCACCCGAAAGAAAACGCCATGATCATAGCTGTCGACGGCCCCACTGCATCGGGCAAGGGCACTATTTCCAAGGCTCTAGCGGTGCATTTTGGGCTGCCGCATCTGGATACGGGTCTGTTGTATCGGGCTGTGGGGCGGCAGACGTTTCTGAATGGCGGAGAGCCTGACAATGCAGACGATGCACTGGCCGCCTGCGCATTTCCCGACAAATTGTTGGCTGATGCGTCCCTGCGCAGCGAAGTAGCGGGCGGCATGGCGAGCCAAGTCTCGGTCCATCCTGCTGTGCGTAATGCATTATTCGATCGTCAGCGCGCCTTTGCTCTGCAGGACGGGGGCGCGGTGCTGGACGGTCGGGATATCGGCACGGTCATCGCGCCTGATGCCGATGTGAAGCTTTTCGTTACCGCCAGCATTGAAGCCCGCGCCCAGCGCCGGTTTGCGGAAATGCAGGGCCGTGGCGAGGACGTGCAATTGGATGTGATCGCCGAAGATTTGCGTCAGCGCGACGAGCGTGACCGATCCCGTGCCGAGGCCCCGTTGGTAGCAGCGCCCGGTGCACTTGTTCTCGACACCTCGGCGCTGAGCAAAAGCGAGGCAATTGCCGCAGCCATCGACGCTGTCGAACAGGCGTACGGATAGGCAGTAAGAGCGCCACACCGGAGAAAATCTGTTTGGCCGTAGTCTAAAGCGCGTAGGTTATTAAATAGCGCCTTGTCCTTTCCTCTCGCCGGATTGCTCTCAACGAAAGACCCACTCGCTTTATACAATTCGGCACGGCAAACCTCGGCTTCCGATATTTCCAGCACGACGCTACAGATTTTCAAACCGGCTTTCAGCGTTCCAGTCTGGCGGCCAAACTGCTTGCTTTTCGCAGCCGCTCGGCCTATGCGCCCGCCGGTCTGACAGACCAAACTCACGCACACACTGTCGCAAAAGACACCTGCATCGGCATCCGGCCCTGCGGGTACATCGGCCCTCTTGGCCCGCCGCGCGCAATTCCGCGAGTGGTGGAGAAAGACCCCGGTAAAACCGGTGGCCGGAATACTTGACGAACACAGGACTGCAAAACTTTATGGCAACTCAAGAGATGCCCACGCGCGACGATTTCGAAGCGCTGCTCAACGAACAACTCGGCAATGCGGATGATGGCGGCTTCGAAGGCCGCGTCGTCAAGGGCACCGTCACCAGCATCGAAGCTGGCATGGCGATTGTCGATGTTGGTCTGAAGAGCGAAGGTCGTATCGACCTCAAGGAATTCATGCGCGGCGAAGACGATCACGGGCTGGAAGTCGGCTCCGAAGTCGAAGTCTATGTCGACCGTGTCGAAAACAGCGATGGCGAAGCCATGCTCAGCCGCGACCGCGCCCGCCGCGAAGCTGCCTGGGACAAGCTGGAAAGCGAATTTGGCGAAGAGAAGCGCGTCGAAGGCCGCATCTTCGGCCGCGTCAAAGGCGGCTTCACAGTTGACCTTGATGGCGCTGTTGCCTTCCTGCCCGGTAGCCAGGTCGATATCCGCCCCGTACGCGATGTCACCCCGCTGATGGAACAGCCCCAGCCCTTCCAGATCCTGAAGATGGACCGTCGCCGCGGCAACATCGTAGTCAGCCGCCGTGCCGTTCTGGAAGAGACACGCGCAGAACAGCGCAGCGAACTGATCGAGAAGCTGGCTGAAGGCCAGGTTATCGACGGCGTCGTCAAGAACATCACCGATTACGGCGCATTCGTTGATCTGGGCGGCATCGATGGCCTGCTTCACGTCACCGACATGAGCTACAAGCGGGTCAATCACCCCACCGAAATGATCGAAATCGGCCAGACCGTGACCGTTCAGATCGTTCGCATCAATGCCGAAACACAGCGCATCTCGCTGGGTATGAAGCAGCTTGAAAGCGATCCGTGGGATGGTGTTTCGGCGAAGTATCCGGTCGGCATGAAGCTGAACGGTACCGTCACCAACATCACCGAATACGGTGCGTTCGTGGAACTGGAAGCCGGCATCGAAGGCCTGGTCCACGTTTCCGAGATGAGCTGGACGAAGAAGAACGTCCACCCCGGCAAGATCGTCAGCACTTCGCAGGAAGTCGAAGTGGTGGTGCTCGAAGTCGACAGCGAGAAGCGTCGTATTTCGCTCGGCCTCAAGCAGGCCCAAGGCAACCCGTGGGACGATTTCGCAGAGCAGTTCCCTGTCGGGGCAAAGGTTCAGGGCGAAGTCAAGAACGCTACCGAATTCGGTCTGTTCATCGGCCTGCCCGGCGATGTGGACGGCATGGTTCACATGTCCGACATCGCATGGGGCATCTCCGGCGAAGACGCTCTGGCGCTGCACCGCAAGGGTGAAGAGGTCGAAGCGATCGTTCTGGATGTCGATATCGAGAAGGAACGCATCAGCCTCGGCATGAAGCAGCTCGAAAAGGGTGCACCGAGTGCAGAAGGCGCCGGCGGCGACGAACTGCGCCGTGGCCAGGTGGTCACCGTGACTGTCCTCGAAGTCCGCGATGGCGGCCTCGAAGTGCAGGTTGGCGAAGACGGGGCGACCGGCTTCATCAAGCGTTCGGATCTTGGCCGCGACCGTGACGAGCAGCGTCCCGATCGCTTCCAGTCCGGCAGCAAGGTGGATGCACAGGTTACCGGCTTCGACCGTTCGAAGAAACCGACCTTCTCCATCAAGGCCCGCCAGATCTCGGAAGAGAAGGAAGCAGTGCAGCAGTTCGGCTCGTCCGACAGCGGCGCATCGCTTGGCGACATTCTGGGCGCGGCCCTGAAGAAAGACGACGAGAAGAAGTAAGCTTTCCAAGGCTGAAGAAAGGCCCGCCTTCCCATATGGGAAGGCGGGCCTTTCCTGTTTGGAGCGAACCGCGTAACATGAGCCCATGCTTGAAATTCACCAGTTCGCCTGCCTGTCCGACAATTACGGATTTCTCCTGCACGATCCGGTCAGCGGCGAAACTGCCGCAATCGATACTCCGGACGGAAAGGTCTATCTCGCGGAGGCAGAGGCCAGGGGTTGGACGATCACTCAAATCTGGAACACTCACTGGCATCCCGATCATGCGGGCGGAAACGGTGTAATTGTCGAAGCGACAGGCGCGAAGGTAGTGGCGCCCAAGGAAGTGGAAAAGCTGTCGACCATCGATGAGCTGGTTACGCATGGTGATATCGTTACGCTGGGTGCGCACACTGCCCACATAATCGACGTTTCCGGGCATACTAACGGGCACATTGCTTTTCATCTCCCGGACGCCTCAATCGCTTTCGTCGGCGATGCCGTATTCGCTCTGGGCTGTGGGCGGATGTTCGAGGGAGAGCCCAAGCAGTTC
Source organism: uncultured Sphingomonadaceae bacterium (assembly GCA_913060895.1). Classification (GTDB taxonomy): domain Bacteria; phylum Pseudomonadota; class Alphaproteobacteria; order Sphingomonadales; family Sphingomonadaceae; genus CAJXSN01. The sequence goes on along the minus strand of CAJXSN010000005.1, from coordinate 118,068 downwards.
TGGGACAGCCTCGACCGGATCCGCGCCTTGCCTCCGAAAACCACACTGTACTGCGCGCATGAATACACCGCCGCCAACGCCAAGTTCGCGCTGCATGCCGATCCGGGCAATGCCGCTCTGCAGACCTATGCCGATGAAATCACGGCCAAGCGCGAGCGCGGCGAGCCGACCGTCCCCACTGAACTTGGCCTCGAACTGGCGACCAATCCGTTTCTAAGGGCTGACGATCCGGCGCTTATGGCGAAATGGGGTGGCAAGGCCCCGCACGAGACATTTGCAGCCTTGCGCGCAGCAAAAGATGCTTTCTGAACTTTATGCGCGCGCTGGTCGTCTCCCGGCTGTCTGACGACCTTTCAGGCATCGAACTGATCGACCTGCCGATACCCGAGCCGAAACAGGGTGAGGTTTCAGTGCGGGTGCATGCCGCATCGCTTAATTATCCCGACCTATTGATGACCCGCGGCGAGTATCAATTTAAACCCGAACCGCCTTTCGTCTCCGGCATGGAACTGGCGGGCGAAGTCATCCTTGCGGATAGCGAATGCCCTTTCCAACCAGGCGACCGAGTGACCGGCGGCACCAAAACCGGCGGCTTTGCACAAGTGGCCAGCGTGCAAGCGCGCAGTCTGCGCATCATCCCCGATGCCATCAGCTTCGCTCAGGCGGCGGCAATGGGTGCAGCCTATTCCACCGCCTACACAGCACTTATCGAGCTTGGTGGACTCTCGGCAGGGCAGACTGTGCTGGTCCACGGGGCAAGCGGCGGTGTCGGGCTCGCAGCATGCGATCTGGCTGGCGCATTCGGAGCGACGGTGCTTGCCGCAACCCATAGTGAAGCGAAAGTAGAGCGACTGAAAGCAGCCTCGGGCGCGGACCACGTAATCCTTAATAAGGGGCGTTTCCGCGAGAGCGTGGCCGACCTTACAAATGGCCAGCTGTGCGATCTCGTGTTCGACCCCGTAGGCGGTGATGTATTCGATGAAAGTACACGCTGCGTGGCATTCGGGGGCAAGCTACTGGTCGTAGGTTTCGTCGCCGGGCGTATCCCCGAAATCGCACTCAACATTCCACTCATCAAAGGTTTCTCTCTCGTCGGGGTGCGCGCCGGAGAATATGCTCGACGCTTTCCTGAACGCGGGAAAGCTATCCATGATGCAGTCGATAAGCTGATGGCTCAAAAGCGCCTTGCACCGCATATCGACAAGATACTGCCGCTGGAACAGTGGCGCGATGCATTCGGCTCCATGCAGTCCGGCGAAATTATGGGCAAAGTGGTCCTGGAGCCGTAAAAGCAATCCGGTCATACGAAAAGGGCGGCCACACCGGACCGCCCTTCTCTAAGCTTACGTTCAAACAGGCTTTACAGCGCGGCGATAACTTCGTCCGCCAATTTGCTATCAGCCGCAGCGTCATGCTTGTCGGCAATAAGTTTGCGACTGGCAGCAGCAGCGGCCATCGCTGTGCGGGTGCGGACATCCGCCACTGCTTCACGTTCGGCAGCGGCGATCGTATCCTGCGCCATCCGCTTGCGGCGCTCTATGAGCGCTTTGCTGTCTGCTTCAGCCTTTTCGACAATTGCATCCGCTTCGCGGCGGGCATTATCCATCATGCCTTCCGCGTCCTTTTCAGCACCGGCAATCTTGCGCGAATATTCGTCGCGTAATGCTTCGGCTTCGGAGCGCAGTTGCTTCGCTTCATCCAGCTGTTCACGGATGGCTGCAATGCGAGCGTCTAGTCCACCGGTAATCATCCCGGGGACTTTTTTCCACACCATGACAGCGATCAGCACGGCCATAGAGATCGAGACGATCACATAGGGTTCCATGCCCCACAGCGATGGCCCCAACGATTCCGGGATATCCTGCGCGGTAAAGACTTCAGGTGCGTTAGACATGTGCCAGCGCCTCCTTAACGGCCTTGCTCGCGCTAGGCTTGGTTACTTTCACACCTGCGAGGCGCTGGGTGATGTCCTGCGCAGCTTCGGCGGCAACCGCCTCGATTTCGGTCATCGCGCTATCTCGCGATGCAGCAATGCGGGTTTCCGCCTCGGCAAGCTTGGTATCGAGCCGCTTCTGTGCAGCGCCGATTTTCTTTTCCGACTGAGCCGCAGCATCCGCTTTCGCTTGCACCACCAGAGCCTGAGCCTGATTGCGGTTTTCGTTTTCACGTATGCGCCACGCGTCTTCTTCTTCGTCCGCTCTGTCCCGCGCAGCCTGCGCCGCAGCCAGATCGTCAGCGATCTGTTTATCGCGGTCCCCCACGGTCGCCATTACACGCGGGACCATGCCCCGGCCGATGACGAAGAAAACGAGGCCGAAGAACACCAGCAACCAGAATATCTGGCTGGAGTATGTCTCGGCGAGCTGGGCTATCTGAGGCATTGCTTACGTCCTGCGAGGTGGCGGCCGGGAAGAACATCGATGCGAGCCAGGGAAACCCCGGCCCGCATCGCTATAATCTTCGTCGATTAAGCGACGAAGATCAGGATCATCGCGACAACGAATGCCAGCAGGCCGAGAAGCTCGGCTGCGGCGAAGCCGATGAACAGGCGGCCCTGCTGACCGTCTGCTGCTCCGGGATTGCGTAGAGCGCTTTCCAGAAAGGAGCCGAACACGTTACCCACACCGATGGCGGCCATGCCGGCACCAATTGCTGCGAGGCCTGCACCGATGAGCTTTGCTGCTTCTGCGTCCATTAGAAAATTCCTTTGAAGTCTGTCGTTTGAGAAAACTGGTTTGAAAAACTTAGTGAAGGTTCTCTGCGTCGTTGATGTAAAGCGACGTCAGGAGAGCGAAAACATAGGCCTGAATGCCTGCGACCAGAATTTCCAGCGCACTGATGCCGATCATCAAAGCGAAGCTGGGCAATCCGACCAGAAGGCCAAAACCGATGCCCGCATTGGTCCCGTCGATCACGAAGCTCGACAGAACTTTCAACAGAACGTGTCCGGCCATCATCGCCACGAACAGCCGCAGCGCAAGGCTGAACGGACGGACGAGGAACGAGATGAGCTCGATCGGAAAAATAATCGGAATCATCGGCAGCGGCGTGCCGTGCGGAACGAACAGGCTGAAGAAGTGAAAGCCATGCTTCCAGAAACCGACCAGCAAAACAATGGCGAAGCTGATGACTGCAAGAACGCCGGTAACCGTGAAGTGGCTGGTAAAGGTAAACGGATGCACGCCAATTATGCCCAGTGGCAACAGGCCGAGGAGATTGGCAAACAGTATGAACATGAACAGCGAGAACACGTAAGGGACGTATTTCTTCCCCTCCTTCCCGATATTCGCATCCAGCATATCCTCGATAAAGCCGGTCGAGCTTTCGACCATGACTTGCCAGCGGCCAGGCACCAGATCGCGCTTCATGCCGCCCCATACGAACAGGAAGAGCACGATAGCGGTTATCATCATCCACATCGAGCTGTTGGTAAATGCGATGTTGAAACCGGCAATTTCCCAGTTCTGCGAACCCAGAATGGGTTCGATGTGGAACTGGTGCATCGGGTCGACTTTGCCTTCTTCGGCGGCCACGATAATTCCCTGTGCGTTTACGCAAAAAATATGCGCGTTCGGTTTCTGACGAACCTGAGCCTAGCCGTCGTCCGACGGGGTCTGGCCCTGCGTGCTCGCCATCTTGAAAATGTTTCTGAAGGCCACGATTATCCCGAGGAACAATCCGATCAACAGACCCCAGGGCGAGGTATCGAACAACGCGTCAACCGCAAAGCCGATAACCAAACCGCCAAGAATCCCACCAAGCAAATCCGCAAGCACCCGGTTACCACTGCGGTAGTTCGCATCGGCACCGGTTGCCTTGGGACGGTTACGTTCACTTTCCCGCTCGGTTGCGGCCTTTAACCGCTCTTCGAGCACGTCAATTCGCGCATCCTCGGCAATGGGTTCTCGTGCGGGCTTGTCATCACTCATGCCATGCTCCTGTTTGGGAATGCGTAGCACGGGCGAAACCTGCCCGCCGAGGGCGCGATCCCCCTAGGGGTGGGTCGGAGCCAAGTCAACCAATGGAGACGAGGTAATCAGTGGTTTTTAACGCGCAGTATGAGCGACTGGATTACGGGCAGCGAGGGTCTCGCTGGGGCGCGCCTGCACCGCGGGTCTGCCAATTGCCTCCGGGAGCCTGATATTTCTCTCCTGGTTGCGTCCGATTGATCAGCACGCACCCTTGGGTAAAGGCGTATTCCTCGATCGTGGCATTCTGCGATTGAGCGCGCTGGGTATAATTAGCCCGCCGCTTGATATTGAGATCTGCCACCAGCTTGCGAATCGACGCGTCCTGATTACCGACCACGCCGAGATAGCCGTCCATCTTCTCCCCGATTGCGCCGTTCGCACGTGCCGCTGCATAAGCGGGGTCGCGCTGGGCCATTGCGGCAGTGGGCATAGCGAACGACAGCGCAGTTAGGCCCAGCAGGCCAGCTTTCGCAAAATTCGTCGCATTGGTGCGCATTGAGGTAGGCATTGGCATTTCCTTGTTCGCCGAAATCAAAAGATATCGGGGTTCTCATCGATGTTGTCGCGAACATCTGCCGCGAGCTGATAAATCACTTCCTGCCGGATGTTGATGTTAAGTTCGATCACAATCGCTTCATCCGGCGCATTCACCTGAATGCAGCCACCCAAACCGAGCGGTATCGCCATCAACACCGGCCATCGTACTGCCCCGCGTGGTCGCGTATGCAAACCTCCCTGCCGGGAGCACGTTTTCGCAAAGCGAAAGCAAGCCGTTAATTTGGGCGAATTCATGGCAGATTCTCGCTTTCGGGGGTCTGAACGGGGGTTGATTGCGTTGCAGTATTGTTGGGGTCCGCAAAGTCGGGATCGACAATCTCTGGCGCCTCTTCACCGCTGACAGAGTTCCGTAACTGCACCCCATCATTCGAGACGAGGCCCAGTTCGCGGGGATCACGAACGTATGCCGGGTCATAAATCGAACGCACATTCGTCAGCAACTGATAGAACGGCGCCCGGATATTTATATTGAACCGCAGGGGCAATCTGGCCAGTCGACGAGTGATAAAATTGCGTTTTGCCCCTTCACCCTGGCTCACCCCGTCGAACCGCACCTGAGTCAGGATATCGCCGGTCAACGGGCCGTCGATGCCTACTTCCATCCGCTGATACTGTAGGGATCGCAAGGCATCGAAGGCAAAGTTCGCAATCGGCGACAGGTCTTCATAAGTCAGTTCCCCAACGTAAGAGAGGCTGCCACCGGGCGGGCGCGAGGTCAGGAGCCCCCGATCTATCCTCCCGTTTCCGATAGCATCGAACACGATAATCAACTGCCCGTCAAACGTGCCACTGGCCGAGAAATTGGCAAGCTCCATTCTTTCCAGCAACTGGTTGGCCTCGAGCCCGTTGATGGTGAAAGAATATTGCCGGATTTCGCTTTGACCGATGGTGATAGCAGTGGGTTTCATTTCCAGCGTTCCACCTAGAAACGGCCAGCTGCCGCCCTGTACCGACAGAAGTTCCCCATCGCGAAGTTCAAATTGTACCGTCCCGTCGAACACCTCGATACCCGGATTGATGGCTGCCACTTGCAATCGCTGTTCCGGCGCAGTGGTCAGGCCCAGCAGATCGTCGAACACTATTGTGCCGCGCGCGCCTTCTACCGGACCGAAGATGGCAGCTAGGTTCAGCCCGTCGGAAGAGAACCGCCCGGTGCTGGTCACCGAATCGGCATTCCAGTCGATACGCCCCGAACCGGTAACCGCGCCTTCGACATTGGCCACCACGCCCAGCGCCAGATTGGTCAGGTCGGTCGGCTGAAGCGCGTCCCCGAACCGGATGCCGAGAACATCCAGATCGGCGAAGCCCGCCGCGCTGATCAGGTTATGGCGGATATCGACGCTGGTCACTACAGCGTCACTGACCGGTGTCCGCATCACGGCTTGGGCATTAATCACATTGTCCGCCAGGCTCAACGTCGCCTTGCGGGCCACCAAGGGTTCAAAACGGGCCACTTCAGCCCGGTCTTCCAATACGAATGCACCCTCACCGATCGACAGCACACCTCCGCGATAAGCCCAATCCCCACTGGCCTGGAGAATATCAAGCGGAACAGCAGCCAGCCGGATGTCGGCTTCGGCAAAGCTACCTGACAGCTCTCCGCCCAGCTTTCCCGTCAAATCGGTGACGGCGAAGCGCACTCCGGATTCCGGTGGTCCCAGTTCGACATCGATAGCGCTGGCCGTAAAGGTCCCGGGCCATGCAAACCCCACTGGACCGCTGGCCAGCCTTAACCTCGTACCGCCGACCCTTCCCGACACATCAAGTGTCGGCACCCCTGCAGCGATCCGGAAGCCGCCTGCACCGGCACCCGTCCCAGCTTGCAAAATCGGTTTTCCGCGCGCCGGACACAGGGTAAGGCTCTGCCGGTCCAGTTCCAGATTGGCATAAACCAGCCGGTCGAACTGCGCGCGGGTACATTCATTCCACAGGGCCAGACCCGCTCCGCTGGTCCAGCGCCCTGAGACCGGTAGCTCCAACCGGCTGACACTGCCGCCAGGTAATCTGCCACTCGCGGTGATTTCTCCGTCAAAGGAAACAGTCCCGCTGCGCGACTGGCGAAGGGAGAGGCGCGGGATCGCTACCCGGTCCGCTCCGACCCCATATTGCGCCATACCCAAATTCAATACCAGTTGGCCGTTCGCATCCTGCTCCATCCGCCCTTCCATGCGGGGCAGGTCAGGGCCGCCGGTGGCGATATTACCGGAAAGCCGGGGAATGTCCGCTCCCAGAACCGCGCTGCCCCGAGTGAGAGACGCGAGAATCGCTCCACCGCGACTGGCCAAGATTGCCCTTGGGACCGTCACCGTCGCGCCATTTTCAGAACTACGGTAGCGGGCGGTGGCGCGCAATTGCGAACCCGGCACCTGACGTTCCAATGCAATAGACAATTTGCGGATGATAGGGAATAGTAGCGTATCCCCCGCCCCATCCTGCAGACTAGCCAGGCCAGACGTGAAGCCACGCGTGACAGCGATATCCTCCGCCGTCCCTTCCGCCGATACGTCCCATGGAGCCAGCATATCGCCGGATCGGAAACTCCCCCCCATAACCAGCCGCCCTGCACCGAACTGGCTGCTTTCGATAGCCCGCGCCGTTATATCGTAGCTGCCAACAATCCGGCCATCGCCATATTCCATACGGCCTGATAGATCGGCCGGTCCCGCAGCCACAGCGCCGCTAGCCAAACTGGTAATACGGCCTTCGAACGCCGCTGTCAGTCCCTGAAAATCTTCGTCTGCGGTCAGCACCAAAGGCATGGCAACGTCTGTTACCTCGATCCCGCCATTGCACCGCGCATCCGCCATGCGAAGAGGGCCGCTGATGCGGGGCTTCCCCGCCATGATGGTGAATTTGCCGAATAAAGTTGCATCGCTGGCCACACAATCACCAGCCATCAGACGCGGTGCATTGATCGCCAACATCCCCAGGAATCCATCGGCCAATACGCCCTGCCCGTCGGCTTTGATACCGAACGCGCCATACGGCGTTTCAATCCGCGCTCTGCCATCAACCACCGCAAGGTTCAGATCGGGCAAACCATCACCATCTTCGCTTTCAGGAAGCAGCAGAGCATCGAGCGAACCGAAATTGATACCTTCTGGCCCGGCCTCACCCCAGAGACGCGGACGTATCACGCGGATTTGACCGATCTGAGGCCCAGACAGCCGGTACGCCAAATCGATCTCAACCCGCTCGATCGTAAGATCAGGCTTTGCAGGATCGCCGATTACCACATTGGTGATGACCTGCCGTTCACCGGAAATACTCTTCACTTCATACGTGATCGGCAGATCGTATGGTTCGAGCTGTTCATCGATAAGGTCGGCCGCCAGATCGGTACGGTTGAGCCACAAGGACAGCAGCACCGCGACTAGGGCGAGGAAAAATGCCAGCATAACGCGCCCGCGCCATTTGTGGCGGCGGCGCACAGAACCAGCCGCAGGCACAGCGTCAGCTTCGTTTTCCGGCAGTGGTTCTTCAGACTGACCCATCCTGCTCCACTTGCGCGAGCGTAATGGCAAAGGCAATGCTAACGGTCGACCGTTCCACCCAAGCACATACGGGGAAGTCTTGCCGCAAGCTACCGATACCAACCATCTGCCTGCCGGAAAGCCTGCATTGCACAGCGGCACCGGACATCGCCAACGTCTGCGCGACCGGCTTCTGACCGGCGGGGCTGAGGCGCTGGCCGATTACGAGGTGCTGGAGTATCTGCTGTTCGGTGCCCTCCGGCAGGGTGATACCAAGGTTCTGGCAAAACGGCTACTCGACCGGTTCGGATCGCTGGGCGCTGTACTGGATGCCGATCCCGCAGCCTTGGCCGAGGTAAAAGGTATGGGTCAGGCCAGCGCTGCCACCCTCAAGGCAACCGCGCTGGCTGCGCGCCGAATGGCCCGTAGCAAGGTGCAGGATAAGCCGGTGCTGGGCAGTTGGCAGGCACTGCTCGATTACCTGTCGATCGATATGGCCAATCTGACGGTGGAACGGGTCCGGGTGCTGTATCTCGACACGCGCAACCGCCTGATCCGCGACCACCATGTCGGCGATGGATCGGTCGACGAGGCGGCTATCCACCCGCGCGAAGTCATCCGCCGCGGGCTGGACGTTGGCGCAACCGCGCTGATTCTGGTCCACAACCATCCCAGTGGAAATTCCGAACCAAGCCGGGCGGATATACAGATCACTCAGCGCATCGCCGAGGCCGGCCGGTTGCTGGGCATAACTGTGCATGACCATGTGATCGTGGGCCGCGAAGGCCATACCAGCCTGCGTGCGAAGGGATTGATTTAAGCACCGGCCAAGCCTAGCCGCGCGGCACACCCCTGCCGTCTACTATCGGAGCTTTCAGACTATGGTCCCCCGTTACGCCCGCCCCGCCATGACCGCTCTGTGGGAGCCGGAAGCGAAGTACCGTATCTGGTTCGAGATAGAGGCTCACGCGACACAGAAGCTGGCCGATCTGGGCGTCGTTCCGGACAGCGCAGCCAAGGCGCTGTGGGACTGGTGGGTAACGGAGCCCAAAATCGACGTCGCTGCAATCGATGCCAAGGAAGCCGTCCTGAAGCACGATGTAATCGCGTTTCTGGACTGGGTCGCAGAACAGGTCGGTCCGGAAGCCCGCTTCATGCATCAGGGCATGACCAGTTCGGACGTGCTCGACACCACGCTGGCGGTGCAGCTCGCACGCTCTGCCGATATTCTGCTGGAGGATCTGGACCAGTTGCTGGCGGCCATCAAAAAACGCGCCGAAGAGCACAAATACACGCCAACCATCGGACGCAGCCACGGCATCCATGCAGAGCCGGTGACCTTTGGCCTCAAGCTGGCGCAGGCCTATGCAGAGTTTTCTCGCAACCGAGAACGGCTGGTCGCGGCCCGCCGTGAAATTGCCACCTGTGCTGTCTCGGGCGCAGTCGGCACGTTTGCCAATATCGATCCGCAAGTGGAGGAGCATGTGGCCGAACGCCTCGGCCTCGCCGCCGAACCGGTCAGCACACAGGTTATACCGCGTGATCGGCACGCCATGTTTTTCTCCGTTTTAGCGGTCATTGCCGGTTCGATTGAGCGGGTTGCTGTCGAGGTGCGGCATCTGCAGCGCACCGAAGTTCTGGAAGCCGAGGAGTATTTTGCCCCGGGCCAGAAAGGTTCGAGCGCAATGCCGCATAAGCGCAACCCGATCCTGACCGAGAATTTGACCGGCCAGGCACGCATGATCCGCGGTTACGCCATGCCGGCCTTGGAAAACGTCGCATTGTGGCACGAGCGGGATATCTCTCACTCCAGTGTCGAGCGTTTTATCGGTCCTGACGCCACCATTACGCTCGATTTCGCTCTTGCCCGTCTGACCGGAGTAATCGACAAATTGCTGGTATACCCTGAACGGATGCAGGCCAATATGGACAGGATGGGCGGGTTGATCCACTCGCAGCGCGTTCTGCTGGCATTAACGCAAGCAGGCATCACCCGCGACGATGCGTACCGGCTTGTCCAGCGCAATGCGATGAAGGTGTGGGAGTCCGACGGCCGTACATCGCTGCTCGAACTGCTCAAGGCGGACCAGGAAGTGACCGCCGCTCTGAGTGAGGAACAGCTCGAAGAGAAGTTCGATCTTGCTTATCACTTCAAGCATGTCGACACGATCTTCGCGCGCGTTTTTACCTAGCCGCACCCCCAGGTCGGTACACGCGCACTTTACCTGTTGCCGTCCCGTCCCTAGCGTTGGCAGGCAACAACGGAGATACCGACCATGCAATTCGTCCGCACGTTTTTGTGGGTTCTGATCCTATTCGGCCTGCTGGCCTTTTCGTACTTCAACTGGCAGCCGGTCGAAGTCACTATTTGGGAAAATCTGGTGCTGGAGACCAAGGTTCCGGCGCTGGTCGTGGTATCGTTTCTGCTCGGCTTGCTGCCCATGTGGCTGATTCATCGCGGGGCGCAATGGCGGGCGAAGCGACGCATTTCATCGCTGGAAGCGGCAGCGGAAAGCCAGCGGCGTCTGGCTACGCCCTCCACACCTCCGGCAGATACCACCGCTAGCCCTGCACCTTTCGCCAGCAGCACAACAACTACGACGGCAAGACCTCCGGAACCCGATGCCGGCCCACTCACCAGCGATCCTGTCTAGGATATCAACATGAGCAACCCTGTCTATCTTGCGCTCGACCTGCCCCGTCTCGAACAGGCGACGGCACTGGTAGAAAAGGTGAAGGCACATATTGGTGGGGTGAAGCTGGGGATGGAGTTTTTCTACGCACACGGCGCGCACGGGGTGCACGAAATCTCCCATTGCGGCCTGCCAATCTTTCTCGATCTGAAACTGCATGACATTCCCAACACCGTGGCGGGCGCGATGCAGGCGATCCATGTCTTGGAGCCTTCCATCGTCACGGTTCATGCCAGCGGCGGACGCGCAATGATGGAAGATGCCAAAGCCGCTGCGGCCGAAGGCACGAAAGTTGTCGCCGTCACGATGCTGACCAGCATGGACGAGCGTGATCTGCAGCGTACCGGAATTTCCGGAACCCCGCATGAACACGTTCTGCGTCTGGCCGAGCTGGCGGAGGCAGCCGGGCTCGATGGTATCGTCTGCTCTGGCCAAGAAGTGGGCGCAGTGCATCGTCAGTGGAAAAACGGCTTCTTCGTTGTCCCGGGCTTGCGCCCTGCGGGTTCTGCAGCGGGTGACCAGAAACGTGTCGTAACCCCGCGGCAAGCACGCGATGACGGAGCCGGTGTGCTTGTTATCGGCCGCCCGATCAGCCGCGCGGAAGACCCGGCCCGGGCAGCCCGGGAAATCGAGGCGACGCTATGAAACTGCTTAGAGCCTTAGTCATTATCGGTGGATTGACCGCCTGTGTCCCGATGGGTGAAATCCATGATCGTGCCGCCGTGCAGGAGCAGGTCGGCGAAGTGACACGCTTTGGCGATGTCGCGCTTCGCGAACTCGCGCCAGGTGTGTGGCAGCATACCACCTATCTCGATCTGCCCGGAATCGGCCCCGTACCTTCCAACGGCTTGCTGGTGGTGGATGGCGAAGCCACGCTACTGGTCGACACCGCATGGACAGAACCGCAAACCGCACAGATCGTCGCATGGGCAGACGGCGTACTGGAAAAACCGATCCGTGCGGCTGTAATCACGCATGCACACAAGGATAAGATGGGCGGCATTGCGGCGTTGCATCAGGCGAATATCTCAACTTATGCCCATCCTCTCACCAATGAAGATGCACCTGGCAACGGGTTTCAGCCTGCACGCAATGTTCTCACGTTTGGCGGCAATGGTTGGTTGAGCGGCGATCAGGTGGCATTCCTCGATCCGCTTGAAATCTACTTCCCCGGCGGGGCGCACACCCGCGACAATATCACTGTTGCCGTTCCCGCAGCAGGCATCGCATTCGGCGGCTGTATGATAAAAGGAACCGAGAGTGAAACGCTCGGTAATCTGGCCGATGCGGATGTAAATGCCTATGCTCGATCGGCTCGCAATTTCGGCGCTGCTTTTCCCGATTACGCAGTGATCGCCATGAGTCATTCGCAGCCCGAAGGCCGTGAGGCGATTGCCCACACGGTTGCACTGGCTGAAGAACTTTAGCACCGGCCGTTCATCATGACCCAGATCAAGATTTGCGGCATCAGCAATATGCGCGGGCTTGATGCAGTTATTGCTGCACGGGCCGACTATGGCGGATTCGTTTTTTATCCGCCCAGCCCGCGTAACGTGCAGCCGGGCGAAGCAGCTGAACTAACCAGTCGCGCCAAAGGACATCTTGGCCGAGCTGGACTATTCGTGAACCCGCAGGACGATTTTCTGGCCGAAGTCCTCTCATCAGCCGATCTTGACGTTGTGCAGTTGCAAGGTAGCGAGAGCCCTGAGCGGGTCGCACAAATAAAATCGCGGTTTGGCATCCCGATCTGGAAAGCGGTCTCGGTCGCCACGAGAGAGGATGTCCAACGGGCCGAGATATATCGCGAACTCGCGGATTTCATTCTTTTTGATGCGAAAACTCCGCCCAGTGCTCTGCCGGGTGGGATGGGCCTGAAATTCGATTGGACCCTGCTGGCGGACTTTGATGTCGGCATGCCGTGGGGTCTCGCGGGAGGCTTGGATGCCGGAAATGTGGATGACGCAATCGCCGCGACCAACGCCCCCCTTGTGGATGTGTGTTCCGGAACCGAAAGCGCTCCTGGTATCAAGGACGTGGACAGAATCGCGGCCTTCTGCAAAGCCGCAAGAAACTCAGGATAACCCATGAATATCCAGCCAAACTCTTATCGTACCCAGCCTGATGATCGCGGGCATTTCGGCGAATTCGGCGGACGTTATGTCGCTGAGACCCTGATGCCGCTGGTTCTCGATCTGGAGCGGGAATACCGCGCAGCGCAGGCCGATCCCGCGTTTCAGGCCCAGTTCGACGATTTGCTGGAGCATTACGTGGGCCGCCCCTCTCCGCTCTATTTTGCTGAGCGGCTGACCGAAGCGCTTGGCGGGGCGCAAGTCTGGTTCAAGCGCGACGAACTGAACCACACCGGCGCGCACAAGATCAACAATTGCATCGGGCAAATCCTGCTCGCCATGCGGATGGGCAAGAAGCGGATTATCGCGGAAACCGGCGCGGGCCAGCACGGGGTCGCCACTGCCACCGTCTGCGCGCGATTTGGCCTGCCTTGCGTGATTTATATGGGCGCAGAAGACGTGAAGCGGCAATCCCCTAATGTCTTCCGCATGAAGCTGCTCGGCGCAGAAGTCGTCCCCGTCACCAGCGGCGGCGCGACGTTGAAGGACGCGATGAACGAAGGGCTGCGCGACTGGGTCGCGAATGTCCACGACACGTTCTACATCATCGGCACGGCGGCAGGGCCGCACCCCTACCCCGAAATGGTCCGCGATTTCCAAAGTGTGATCGGTACCGAAGCGCGCGCGCAAATGCTTAGCCGGACGGGGCGCCTGCCCGATCTGCTGATCGCCTGCATCGGCGGCGGATCGAATGCGCTGGGCCTGTTCCACCCATTCCTCGACGATGCCGATGTGAAGATGCTCGGCGTGGAGGCGGCAGGCCATGGCCTCGATGGCGACGAACACGCCGCCAGCCTGCTGGGCGGATCGCCCGGCGTGCTGCACGGCAACCGCACCTATCTTCTGCAGGACGAAGACGGCCAGATCACCGAAGGCCACTCGATCAGCGCGGGTCTGGACTACCCCGGTATTGGTCCCGAACACGCATGGCTTAAAGAAACCGGCCGCGTAGAATACATCGCCGTGACGGACGACGAAGCGCTGGATGGTTTCCAGCTACTTTGCCGCACCGAAGGCATCATTCCCGCGCTGGAGCCTTCACATGCGATTGCCGCCGTGACTGATCGTGCGAAGACGATGCGTGAAGATGAGATCATTCTGATGAATCTGTGCGGGCGAGGCGACAAGGACATCTTCACCGTAGCTGAAAAATTGGGAGTGAAGATTTGATCCTAGGCTGGCTAAATCGCTGGTGGGCCTGTCGATATGGTCTGCTGCTGCCGCTGGCCTTGTTCGGTTTCGCCGGAATTATCTGCCTCTACCTGTTCGACGCCTGGAAAAACGCAGCTTTCGTCCGCTCGCTAGTATTTGGAAGTTTTATTCTCACAATCCCTTTTTGGCTGCGTACGACCCTAGGAAACAAGAGCCAGTTTTGACCCGCTTCTCAACCGCCTTCGCCAAACCTGCCCTTGTCTGCTTCGTCACTGCTGGCGACGGAGACACTGGGGCCAATCTCGACGCGCTGGTCGAAGGCGGCGCCGATGTCATCGAGTTGGGGATGCCCTTCACCGATCCCATGGCCGATGGACCAGCAATTCAGGCGGCAAATATCCGCTCGCTGGGCGCAGGGACTAAGACGGCCGACGTCTTCGCCATCGCCGCCGCCTTCCGCGCGCGCCATCCCGACGTGCCGCTGGTGCTGATGGGCTATGCCAATCCGATGGTGCGGCGTGGGCCGGAATGGTTTGCCGATGAATGTGCCAAGGCGGGCGTGGACGGAGTGATCTGCGTCGATATTCCGCCGGAGGAAGACGAAGCGCTTGGCCCTGCCCTGCGCGCGAAGGGCATTGCGCCGATCCGTCTCGCCACTCCCACCACCGACGCCGCGCGCCTGCCCACAGTGCTCGGTGGGTCTGACGGATTCGTCTATTATGTCTCGGTCGCAGGGATTACTGGCAAACAACAAGCCGCTCAGGCCAGCATCGCCGATGCTGTCGCGCGGTTGAAGGCCTCCACCGACCTGCCGATAGCAGTGGGTTTCGGGGTCCGCACTCCGGAACAAGCGGGCGAAATCGCGAAGGTTGCCGACGGCGTTGTGGTCGGTTCGGTTTTGGTTGAACTGGTTGGCCAGCATGGGGCCGACGCCCCTCAGCATCTCAAAGCGCTCACTGCATCCCTTGCCAAGGCAGTGCATTCAGCGGCAAAGACTACCGCATGAACTGGATCACCCGCGTACGCAATTCGCTCCCCTTCGTCGCAAAACGCGAGACGGCGGAAAATCTCTGGGTCAAATGCCCTTCCTGTCAGGAAATGCTTTTCGTCAAGGAATACGAGGAGAACTTGCATGTGTGCCCGTCCTGTGGCCATCACGGCCGTATTGGTGCCGACGCGCGCCTCGGCCTGCTGCTGGACGAAGGGTATTCCCTCCTGCCCCAGCCCGAGGTTGCGGAAGACCCGCTGAAGTTCAAGGACACCAAGAAATACACCGAGCGGCTGAAACAGGCGCGCGCGAAAAACCCGCATAAAGACGCCTTTACCGTGGGTTCGGGCAGTATTCTCGACCAGCCTGCCGTCGTCGGCGTGCAGGATTTCGGGTTCATGGGCGGCAGCATGGGCATGGCTGTGGGCACCGCGCTCTGTGCAGGCGCTCAGGAAGCGCTCGACCGGAATTGCGGTTATATCGTGGTAACCGCCGCTGGCGGCGCACGAATGCAGGAGGGCATTCTCAGCCTGATGCAAATGCCCAAGGCGACCGTGATGACGCGCCGTCTAAAACAGGCAGGGCTGCCCTATATCGTCGTGCTGACGGACCCGACCACGGGCGGCGTGACAGCCAGTTACGCAATGCTGGGCGATGTCCAGATTGCCGAACCGGGTGCTCTGATCGGCTTTGCCGGGCAGCGCGTAATTCAGGACACCATCCGCGAGCAATTGCCTGACGGTTTTCAGCGCGCGGAATACCTCCACAAGCATGGAATGGTAGACCGCGTTGTGCACCGCAAGGACCTGCGCGAGGAGCTGGCGATACTGCTGGATTACATGCAGGGTGAGCAGGCCGCCTGACTTCCTGCCCGCAGACGGCAGGGGGTGATTGATGGACTTCGCGACTTCCGAAAACGCAGCTGTACAGGCGCAATTGAACAGGCTGGGCGCGCTCACCGTGCCCGATGGTCGGCTGGGGCTCGGCACGATCCGCGCTTTGCTGGATCGGCTGGGCAATCCGCATCGTAACCTACCGCCAGTTTTCCATGTCGCGGGCACCAATGGCAAAGGCTCAACCTGCGCCTTTTTGCGGGCCATGCTGGAGGCCGATGGCAAGCGTGTCCACGTCACCACCAGCCCGCATCTGGTGCGCTATAACGAACGCATCAGGCTGGCGGGAAAGCTTATCGAAGATGATGCGCTGGCTGCGCTGTTGAAGGAGGTGCTGGATGCAGGCGACGATCTGTCACCCAGCTTCTTCGAGGTCACCATCGGCGCCGCCTTCCTAGCCTTCAGCCGCACGCCTGCCGATGTGTGCGTGGTAGAAGTCGGCCTCGGCGGAAGGTTCGATGCGACGAATGCGCTGCAGTCTGGGGCGATTGCAGCCTGCGGGATCGCCGCGCTGGGGATTGATCACGAACGCTTCCTGCTGGCACCCGAGGATGGGGCACCGGGTGATCCGCTGAGCCGAATTGCTTTTGAAAAATCGGGCATCGCCAAAAACGGCAGTTCGCTTGTCACCTTGTCCTACACTGACGGTCCGACACTGGAGATCGAGCGTGCTGCGGCGAAACACGGTGCACCGCTGGCTATGCGAGGCCGGGAGTGGTCTGCAACCGTTAGTGAGACGGCCCTGCACTATACGGACCGGCATGGCGAACTCGCCCTACCCTTGCCAATTATGCTCGGCGTGCATCAGGCGGAGAACGCCGCTCTGGCCGCCGCGATGCTGCGCCATCAGGATATTGTTACAGTATCCCCCGATGCGATTGCGAAAGGCATTCGCAGTGCGCACTGGCCGGCTCGGCTTCAACGATTTTCTAATGGCAAGCTCGGCGAAATTGATTTCGGTTTCGACTTCTGGCTCGATGGCGGACACAATCTTCAAGCTGCCCGGGCCGTTCGGCTGACTATTGAGTCTGATCCCGATGTAATACGGCAGCTTCCCAAAGGGTTTGGCGTAAATGTCATCCTTGGCATGTTGGCAAACAAAGATGCCGAAGGTTTTATCGCTGAAATTGCACCGATTGCTCGCCAGTTTGTTGCCGTGCCGGTGCCGGGCCATGATCATCACTCAACCGTATCGCTGGAACGGATGGCACGGTCTGCCGGAATTGAAACAGTTCACAGTGCCGACGACGTGCTGGGCGCTCTGAACCTGCTTAATACCGGACGTCCTGGAGATGCCTGGAAACCTACTGCAATCATCGGCTCGCTCTATCTTGCGGGCGAAGTGCTGCGGCTGAACGGCACGCTGCCGGACTAACTACTCCGCCGGATCGCCCGCCAGTTTCGGGTCAGGTGCAACCACGCCAGATGCTTTGCCCAGCCGCGCCTGACGGATCCATTCGATAATACACAGCACTACTGCACCCAGTCCGATCAGCGTAGTCAGAATGAATACGTCGTAATAGCCGCGCTCCTCAATCATCTGGCCCAGCGCGCCACGGCCAAGCGTGCCTACCAACAATGTGAGCGATGACAGCAGCGCATATTGCACTGCGCTGTATCCCTTGGATACGATGCTGGAGAGGTAGGCGACGAACGCTGCTCCGGCGATGCCAACAGCGATATTCTCACCCGCAATCGCCATCATCAGCGTCGCCAGCCGGTCATCCCCGCCCATCGCATCGACAGCCCACGTAAAGCCAACCATATCGGAAAACGCCTGCACCCGCGCGCCGCCAAGCGCCAGATCGGCATAAAGTAAATTGGTAATCGCTGCGAGGAACGCGCCCAACGTCAGAGTTACCATCCGGCCGATCGCGGTGAGCAGATAACCGCCGAAGGCCAGCCCGAAGAGCAACGCACCAACGCCGAAGAACTTGGAAGCCACCGCGACCTCGTCCTTCGTATATTCCAGCTCGCCCAGATAAAACGGATACGCAAATGTGCCCCAGATCGCATCGGTGATGCGGTATGTCAGGACCAGCGCGATAACGATGATGATTGCCCAGCCCAGGCGGCCGATCAGGTCGGTCAACGGCAAGACCAGTGCGCGGTAGAGATGATCCATTGCCCGGTCACCAGTCGACTGTGCGGCATAGTTCGAAATGGGCTTGCCGCTCTGAATGCCGGGTCCATCTTCTATCCCTGCGGGAATAACGTATTTGCCCCTCTTGCGCGCGCTTTCGAGCCACGCGGCGACCATCGCCGGTAGCACTACGGTCGCGATAACGATGAGCGGCCCCATGTTGGAGATGAACTCGACCGAGTCCGGCCGCGCATCGGGATTGCTCGACAGGCTCCGAACCATGAATACGCCGACTGTGACCAGTGCCCAGCCCCACAGTAACCCGACGATGGCCAGGGCCGTCAGACGGACCCTTGGCAGCATCTGCCCAGCCTTGCGAAGGCCGTAGGGATCATCACCAAGTGCGGCCTGTTCGGCTGCTATGTCGGACGCGTTGGCATCGGGTGCCCACAAACCGGCGAAGCCAACCGCCAGCATCGTAAGCCCCATACCGAAATAGGTCGCAGGCCACCCGACCCGCTCGGCTGAAAACAAAGCAAGCGCGCCGCCGACAAGTGCAGCAATGCGGTAACCCATCTGGTAAACGGTAGAGAGAATGTCGATCGTCGCGACATCATCCGCCACGTCCACACGCCATGCATCGATCACTACATCTTGAGTGGCGCTGGCAAAGGCAGCGAGCCCGGCCAGCAGGCTGAAGACGCCAATAGTGGAATTGCTCGGCGTGATGAAGCTCAGCGCCACCAATGCACCGCCGATAATCAGCTGGGCGGTAACGATCCACTGTTTGCGTTTTCCCAGCTTGTTTACAAAAGGAATATCGATCCGGTCCAGAGCAGGCGACCAGAGAAACTTAAAAGCATAAGCAAGCCCTATAAGCGAAAAGACGCCCATTGTTTCCAGATCGATGTCACCCGCATCGGACAGCCACGCATACAGTGTCCCCAGAACAAGCGCATAGGGCAGACCGGCGGCAAAGCCGAACAGCAGCATATACCCGGTCTTGGGTTGTTTCAGCGCAGCCAGTACAGCACCCCATCCCGGTTTTGCTTTTTTTGCTGCCGTCGCTGCCATGACCTTGATCCCATCCGCACATTCGCGATAATCTGCCCCCCTAGCCTTTGGCACCAGCAGAGAAAACCGTTTGCCTACATGGTATCGTGGATGATTGGTGTGCCCTAGGTGAACCAGTATGGCCCGGCAGACATTGCACAGCACGAACTGAAAGCCTAACCGCAGCCCTTATGGCGCATACCGAAACCCGATCCCCCGACCGCCCCGATGGCGACCGCATTGCAAAGCTGCTGGCCCGAGCCGGAATTGCCAGCCGCCGGGAGGTGGAACGGATGATTGCCGAAGGACGAGTCTCGCTGAATGGGAAAGTGGTGGAAACACCTGCGACCTTCCTTGAAAGCCTGCGCGGTATTACCGTGGACGGCAATCTGGTGGGTAAGGCCGATCCCACGCGCCTGTTCGCCTTCCACAAACCGGTCGGGTTGCTTACCGCAGAGCGCGATCCCGCCGGACGCGCTACGATTTACGATGCGCTGCGCAATGCTCTGCCCAAGGATACCCCGCGTCTGATGCCGGTGGGCCGTCTCGATCTCAACACCGAAGGTTTGTTGCTGTTGACTAATGATGGCGGGCTAAAACGGCAGATGGAGCTGCCTTCATCAGGTATTCCGCGAACCTATCGCGCGCGCACCTACGGCGACATTGCCGAAAGCGATCTGCACGGCCTGATGGAAGGCATCACCATAGACCGGATGCGCTACGGCCAGATTGACGCCGACATCGAACGCGGCGGTGGCAAACAGGGCGCGAACAAGTGGATCGTAATGACGATTACCGAAGGCAAGAACCGCGAAGTTCGCCGCGTTCTGGAACATTTTGACCTGAAAGTCAGCCGCCTTATCCGCGTATCATATGGTCCGTTCGATCTGGGCGAATTGCCCCGCGGCGCTGCGGTGGAGATTGCCAAACAGGATGTTGGCCGTTTTCGCTCCAGCCTGCCCAAGGATGGTAAATGAGGATCATCGCGGGCGATTGGCGTGGCCGGAAAATTATCGCACCCAAAGGGGAGGAGACGCGCCCCACCGCGGATCGGACGCGGGAAACGCTGTTCAATATGCTCACCAGCCGACTTGGCACATTCGAGGAATTGTCGGTTGCCGACCTGTTCGCTGGTTCGGGCGCACTGGGACTGGAAGCCTTATCGCGCGGTGCAGCGCATTGCCTGTTCGTCGAGCAGGAGAAGCCTGCGCTCGATGCCATTCGCGCCAACATAACCGCGCTGGATGCACGCAGGCGCACTACAGTCAGTGCTGGGTCCGTGACCGCCCTCGCACCAGCGAAGGCTCCGCATGATTTGCTACTCCTCGATCCACCTTACGGAACCGGCGCTGCCAATGTCGCGCTGGACAGGATGATCCGCCTGGGCTGGATTGGCGAGGCAACATGGATCGCGGTGGAGACCAGCGTGGCAGAAGACGTCGAGGTTCGGCTGCTGAAGACCGATAAGGAACGCAAGGTCGGCAAGGCCAAGATTACGCTGTTGAGGCTGGCCTAGCTCGCAGTTTCAGTTTGGGGCGGAAACCGCTCGAATTGCGGCAAATGATGCGCTTCTGCCATCCAGCTGACCCGTTCTGCTGTTTGAATATGGCACTCGGCCGGAAGATCGTCGGGTTCATCCAGCGTACCGGTTTTTACATCGACCATGCCGGGCAGCATTGCATCATTGGAATAAAACAGCCCTGTCCCGCACTGGATGCAGAAGTGGCGGCGCGCATCCTCGGACGATGCGTATGTGCTCAGTTCACCGGTAATAGACAGCTGATCATCCCGCATCATGGTCCAGCCCGTCATCGGAGCGCCCGACGACCTGCGGCAATCGACGCAGTGGCATAACGCATGGTTCAACGGATCGCCGGAAATCTCGTACCGTATCGCGCCGCAATGGCATCCACCTGTCAGCATGTTTTTCCTCCATCAAAAGATCAGGAAATCACTAAGGCAGGTGCGCACCGGATCGGCAAGGTCGGATGGTGGCTCAAACATTCCTTCCCGGGCCGGCGCGCGATGCCTGAACTTACCGGGGGCTATGATCCTCCACTTCGTTCATCGCATCGTCTCCACGGTCTGCACCGTGCGGTGCAGGTTCCGATGGTGCGGTGCCAGCCGGTGGTTGGCTAGCCAGCATTTGCTGCTCCAGACGGGTCCAGGTCTGTTCCTGGTCAGCCACGCTCATGCCGATCAGCGTCAGCCGGTCAGCATCGCTCAGCATCCAGAACACTTCCTGCCGTGGCGGGGTGAGCGTCCAGAAATACATTTTGGTTTTCTCAGGCCAGCTATCGAACATCGCCTGACGTTCTTCCGGCCACAGGCCATAGGTGCGTATCTGCTCGGGTGACATAGCGGCATTCCCCGCCATATCATTCGGTCTTGTTTCACTCGCAGCCTCCCCAGGCATTGGAGCAGGTGGCACAGCCTCCTGTGCCATCAACGGTGCTACCGCCATCGTAATAGCCGCAGCAGCGGTGTACTTTATCAATCTACGCATAGGAATCTCCGAAATTAAGGGATACCCAAGCGTCACGAACACATTCACTTCCAGAACCGATCCGGCATCTCGAAGCCGATTTCTTTTGCCGCAGTCTCGAACCATAGTTCAAGGCGCCTACTCTTGCTTCATCGCGACAATGCGGCGTTTCGTCAGCAGCCGTTCTGCTTTTGGGACCAGATACAAAATGGGGGCCAACCACCTCAATCGGCAGTTGGCCCCCATTTTTCAAACGGCGCTACAGCCGATTACCGGTCATATTTCCCTATCGGACTAAGCGAACCACCAATCATCGGTTTGCAACATCGGATCTGCGCGAAAAGCCACTCAGGGGTTAACGCAGTTGTCAGTACGACCGTCATTG
Organism: uncultured Sphingomonadaceae bacterium; assembly: GCA_913060895.1. Lineage (GTDB taxonomy): Bacteria > Pseudomonadota > Alphaproteobacteria > Sphingomonadales > Sphingomonadaceae > CAJXSN01. Next base: position 96,205 of record CAJXSN010000005.1, on the reverse strand, counting down.
CAGACGGGGTATTCACCATTGTGCGGTGCCGGGGCGTTCTGAACCACGGCATTGCTTACAAAACGAACGTCAGAGTTTGTTGAAGTGGTACGAGCGCTCATTGCCGGCGCGGCAGGAGCCGTACCGATTTGGGTCGCAATACTGCGCCATGCCATAGCCTGATCGGCTGGCGTCATCCCAAGGATCTGGAGCCTTTGAGGATCATCCAGCATCCACCAGCCCTGCTTCTGATCTTCGCTTAGCGTCCAGTAATAAGCCTGCGCTTCTTTTGGCCAGCCCATATAGGTTTCCTTACGATTGGCAGGCCAGGTTTCCATCATGGTCTTTTGCTGTGCATTCAGCATGATATCGTCACCCGAACCATGATTATCGGCCATTACGGGACTTGCAGTGATCGCGAGACCAATGGCGGCGGCAGTGGCAAGAATGGTTTTCATTTTTCGCTCCTAATTCGTTCATCGAGTTTTCACGTCGTCACGATGATCAACCAGCCATCTATATAGAGGTTCCGAATTTCTCGGAGTTGCAACCCGTCGCTTGCGAATGGTTCACGCGTTCTTTACTTGTTCACTCGGAAATTATGACCGATCAGACCCACCCCCATCGACCACCCGCCGCTGTAGAAACGGCACCACCCCCTGTGGAAGGAAATATACCGTCCTATGCTGCACGGTTGAACGATCCCCAGCGCGAGGCTGTACTGACCACCGAAGGCCCGGTGCTCATGCTGGCAGGAGCAGGGACCGGCAAGACCGCGGCACTTACCTCGCGGCTCGCCCATCTTGTTGCGATGCGAAAAGCCTGGCCGAGCGAGATCCTGTGCGTCACCTTCACCAATAAGGCGGCGCGTGAAATGCGTGAGCGTGTGAGCAAACATATGGGCGACGCAGTGGAAGGGATGCCGTGGCTGGGCACGTTCCATTCCATCTGCGCCAAGATGCTGCGCCGCCATGCTGAGCTGGTCGGGCTGCAATCGAACTTCACCATTATCGACACCGATGATCAGCTGCGCCTGCTGAAGGCGCTGATTGCGGACAATGATCTGGACGAGAAGCGTTGGCCCGCACGGCAGCTGGCCGGGCTGATTGACCGGTGGAAGAACCGCGGCCTCAACCCCGATGATCTGGATGCGGTCGAAAACGAAAGCTACGCCAACGGCAAGGGCGCGCAGATGTACCGTCTTTATCAGGTGCGGATGCTCGCGCTGAACGCCTGCGATTTTGGCGATCTGCTGCTGCATATGCTCAATATTCTGCGGCGGGAGAAAGAAATCCTGAAGCAGTATCAGCAGCGCTTCAAATACATTTTGGTGGATGAGTATCAGGATACCAATGCCGTCCAGTATCTATGGCTGCGACTGCTGGCTCAGGAGCGAAAGAATATCTGCGTCGTGGGCGATGACGATCAATCGATATATTCATGGCGCGGGGCAGAAGTCGCCAATATCCTACGGTTCGAGAAGGATTTTCCCGGCGCGAAGGTCGTCAAGCTTGAGCAGAATTACCGCTCTACACCGCATATTCTAGGCGCGGCATCCGGCCTGATAAACGCCAACAGCCAGCGGCTCGACAAGACCTTGTGGACCGAGATGGATGCGGGTGACAAGGTGAAGGTCATTGGCATCTGGGACGGCCCCGAAGAAGCCCGCCGCGTGGCCGAGGACATCGAAAGTCTGGAGCGTAGCGGATCGTCGCTCGACCAAGTCGCCATTCTGGTGCGGGCATCCTACCAGACGCGTGAGTTCGAGGACCGGTTCATTCAGATCGGCCTCAATTACCGGATCATCGGGGGCTTTCGCTTTTACGAGCGCGCAGAAATCCGCGACGCGTTGGCCTACCTACGGGTGATCGCTCAGCCGCGCGACGATCTGGCGTTCGAACGGATTTACAACCAGCCCAAACGCGGTCTTGGCGCGAAGACGCTGGAAAAGATGCACCTGCATGCGCGGCGCACGAACCAGCCGCTGGCTGCGGCCTCGCTGCAACTCGCGGATAGCGACGAACTGCCCAAACGCGCAGCTACAACCATCGGCAATCTGATGCGGCAGTTCCTCAGCTGGCGGGAGCGGGCAGAGGAAGCTTCCCCTTCGGAACTGCTGCGGCAGGTTCTGGCAGAAAGCGGCTATGACGACATGTTGGCGGCGGATCGCAGTGCCGAGGCAGCCGGTCGGCAGGAAAACCTGACCGAACTGATCCGCGCGATGGAGGATTACCAAACGCTCGGCGATTTTCTCGAGCATGTCAGCCTCGTGATGGATAATGATGCCAATGCGGACGAACCGAAGGTCACGCTGATGACTATCCATGCGGCGAAGGGTCTGGAGTTCAACCATGTGTTCCTGCCCGGTTGGGAAGAAGGCGTGTTTCCCAGCCAGCGCTCACTCGACGAGGGCGGTCTGGCGAGCCTAGAGGAAGAACGCCGCCTTGCTTACGTTGCGATCACTCGCGCCCGTCAGCGCTGCACCATTCTGCATGCCGCCAACCGGCGGATTTACGGCCAATGGACCAGCTCCATCCCCAGCCGTTTTGTCGAGGAATTGCCGGACGAGCATATCGAGAGCGAGACCACGATGAGCGGAGGCGCATCGCTGTGGCGGGCCAATTACAGCGAGAGCGAAGACCCTTTTGCGCATGTAAGCAGCAGTCGCCCGGAGCGTTCTTCTGCGCGTGGTCCCGGTTGGCAACGCGCTTTGGCGTCTGGCTACGATACAAAACCGGCCCGTGTACGGGAAAATCGTCGCAGCGCCGCCAGCTTTGCCGCCCAGTCCCGCACCGATATCGCCATTGGCGCCCAGGTAATGCACGACAAATTCGGCAGCGGAACGGTAATCGATCAGGAAGGCAACAGGCTTGTTATCAATTTTGAAGATGCAGGCGAGAAGCGCGTCATTGACAGCTTTGTGACGTTGGCGGCGCCATAAGGGCCACCCTTATTGCCTTGTCGCCGCGCGCAAGCATCGCAACGCGAGGCGCACCCTAATCAAGTCAATCGAATCCGACGTCCAGAAAACCCGGCTGTGGGCCATTCCATTCGCCTGGTGGAACAGGTTCTTCGTCCTGCTGGCGTCCACGCCCACGCTGCGGCTTCGCGTTATGATCGGCATTGCGAGTATCATCGCGGCTTTTATTGCCCTCGCTGCGGCGCGGACGACGGCCGCGTGCTTTGTCGTCGCCAGCGCTGTCGTCGGCGCCAGGTTTTTCCTGACGTGGTTTTGATTGACGGCGCGGCTTCTCGTTTGTGTTCCCAGTCGAGTCATCATCGTCGGATTTGCGTTTACGCGTTGCGCGCTTTGGCTTTTCTTCCCCATCACCTACCGCGTCGTCTTTTGATCGACCCTTGGGCTTGGCGTTCGAGCCGCTGCCATCCTTCAATTCGACGCGGACATCATCCTTGCCAAATGTCGGGATGACATTCTTCGTCAACTTCTCGACATTGTCGATGGCTTCGGCGTCTTCCGGCGTCACAAATGTGAAGGCGCGGCCTTTGGCCCCTGCCCGGCCCGTGCGGCCGATGCGGTGGACATAATCATCGGGGTGCCACGGCGTATCGTAATTGAACACATGGCTTACGCCCTTGATATCCAATCCGCGTGCGGCGACATCGCTGGCGACCAGAATGTTCATGTCGCCTGACTTAAACCGCTCCAGCTCTTTCTGGCGCGTAGCCTGATCGATATCGCCGTGAATCTCGCCGCTCTTGAAGCCCTTGCGCTGCAGATACTGGTTCAGATCGCGCACAGTGGTTTTGCGGTTGGAAAAGACGATAGCCGTTTCCACCTGATCATTGGCTAGCAGCCATTCGAGCGTATCGCGCTTCTGGCGCGCGCCGACCATCACTTTGAATGCAGTGATGTCCGCATTTGTAGTGGCAGCCCGGCTCACTTCGATCCGCTTGGGATTGTCCATGAACGTTTTCGCCAGCTTCTCGATTGGAGGCGGCATAGTGGCCGAGAAAAGCATGGTTTGCCGCTGTTCGGGCAATTTGGAACAGACGAATTCGATATCGGGAATGAAGCCCATGTCGAGCATCCGGTCCGCTTCATCGATCACCAGCAGTTCGCAACCATTGAGCAGGATTTTGCCCCGCTCGAACAAATCCATCAGGCGGCCCGGTGTAGCAATCAGAACATCGACGCCTTCATTCAGCGCCTTCACCTGATCGCCCATCTGCACGCCACCGATAAGCAACGCCATTTTCAGATCGTGGTTCTCGCCATATTTCTCGAAATTCTCGGCAACCTGGGCGGCCAATTCGCGCGTCGGTTCCAGAATCAGGCTGCGTGGCATCAGCGCCCGGCGGCGGCCGCTGGCCATGATGTCGATCATCGGAAGCACAAAACTGGCCGTTTTGCCTGTACCCGTCTGTGCGATGCCGATGATGTCCTTCATCATCAAAACCGGGGGAATTGCCTGTTCCTGAATCGGGGTCGGCGTATCATAGCCGGCCTTGTCGACCGCTTTCAGCAATTCAGGGGAGAGGCCGAGGTCGGCAAATTTCATGCATAAGTCCGAAAATAAAAAAGGCAGATAAGGAAGTAGAGGGTGCCCGCGACTGTCACACAGGCCGCAATGGTACGCTGCAGCTGGCCAAGATTATAAGCGTAGCTGCGCGCGTCCTGTGGGCAAACGCCCCCGTAATGTCAAGAAATCACGGAGGCCGGCAGCCCCGCTATACCCCTGCGGCTCACACTCCGGCTGGCACCAACTGGCGAATGCGGTCCATTTGGCAGGACGCGCCGCTGCGCGACTGGAGATTGTCCCGTTTGACGCACAGCTTTCCATCCCTGCTCGGTTCCACGTAAAAGCCGGAATAGAAATCGCGCGGTCGGCAGCTTTTCTCGAGCCGGGCAGAGATAATCCTGCGATCATTCGTATAAAGCAGCAGCCGCGCAGCATCTGCCTGAACGGCGATAATGCTCTTCAACTCAAGGCAATTGCCCATCTTGCGCTCGATATAATCGGATGGAGGACGGGCGGGCAGTGTTGCGACAAGGCTTTGGCGGCTGCGGCGCGGCGAAACACGGATAATAACACGTTGTTGAATACGCACCTGATACCAAGGTTGCGCTGAGTTCAGAGGCATGATCACCGGCCATTTGACCGGCAATGCTTGCTCACCTGCATCCGCTTCAACATCCGGGGTCAGCCGGGCCATCTCTTCTGCAGGAGCAGCATCGCTCGCCGCCGGAATGGGCAGCAACAGCGCGAGCGGCGCAAACAGATCGATAAAAGCGGGCATTGCGGTAACGGGGCGTCCGTAAACTCTCCTTGTTAGTACGCATCACCATAGGCGCACCAATGTGTACGGAGACGATATGCCTCCCCGCGATTGAATGCTGGCTTAATTGTCCGTTCGCAGAACGCAAGTGCTGGTATTCTGTCCTTCCACTGTGGCAAAGGTGCATCATGCAAAGTAGGGCCAAATTCGTCGAAAACGCAGCGACGCTGTTGGGAAAACGCGGATTCACGCAAGACGTTGATCTGATCGAACCCTGGCTGACCGACTGGCGTGGCCGCTATTCGGGAAAAGCCCTCGCCCTTGCCTCCCCCGCCAATACACGCGAAGTTGCCGAGCTGGTGAAGCTGTGCAGTGAGGCGGACGTCCCGATCGTGCCCCAAGGCGGGAACAGCGGAATGTCAGGCGGAGCAACGCCGGATGCCAGCGGCGCTTCGCTGCTGTTATCGCTGCGCCGTCTGAATACCATTGAGCCGATCGATATCGACAGCCAGCACGTCACCTGCGGCGCCGGTGTGGTTTTGCAGACCTTGCACGATGCTGCTGCAAGCGAAGGATTGCGCTTTCCGCTGACATTGGGCGGCAAGGGTTCTGCCACGATCGGCGGGTTAGTATCGACCAACGCCGGGGGAACACAGGTGCTGCGCCACGGCACGATGCGTGCACAGGTGCTGGGTCTGCAGGCCGTGATGGCCGATGGGCAGGTGTTTGATTCACTCACCCCATTAAAGAAAGACAATCGCGGATTCGATCTGAAGCAGTTGATGATCGGCAGCGAGGGAACGCTGGGAGTTGTTACCGCCGCCACCTTGCGGCTACTTCCTGCCGTTGCATGCCGCAGTGTCATGTTTGCCGGGATGGAAAGCATCACTGATGCGCGCAAATTGCTGGTTCATGCAGAGCGGGAAATATCCGATGTGCTGGAAGGCTTTGAAGTCATGCCGCGGCACACGCTTCAATCCGTGCTCGCCCATTATCCCGACACCCGCGATCCACTGACAGGGGAGCACGATTGGTACGCGCTGATTGAGCTGGCGGCTGATGAAACGGGAGCGGAAACGCTCGATGCGAAGGCAGAAAGTTTCCTCGCAAGCGGCTTTAAAAAACAATTGCTGGACGATGCGACCATCGCCGCCAGCGAATCGCAGGCAGAGGCATTGTGGAATTTGCGAGACGGAATCTCGGCTGCAGAGCGGGCGATCGGCCCGGCTATGCAGCACGATATCTCCGTTCCGGTCGAGACGATGGCTGATTTTGTGGAACACGCTTTGCCTACAATGAATGCGACCTTCCCCGGAACGACAGCGGTCGCATTCGGTCACCTGGGCGATGGCAATGTCCACTTCCACGTTCTGGCCCCTACCGGTGCAGAGCGGGGAACATGGGAAGAAGCCGAAGGAAAGGAAATCAGCTGCAAGCTGCACGATCTGGTCACCGAATGGGGTGGTTCGATCAGCGCAGAACACGGAATAGGTCAAATGAAGCGCGACGAACTGGGCCGGCTGGGCGATCCTGCAGCCCTGTCCATATTGCGTTCGGTTAAATCGGCGCTCGATCCGCAGGGCTTGCTCAATCCGGGCAAACTGGTCCCGCTTGCACCTGCGCAGGCTAATGTTTAAGGCGCCAAACTATTGTGCTGCCAAGGGGTAAAACCCTAGCACTGCCTCGACCATATTACTTCTCAATCGAACGATCCGGAGACCGCCGATGGCCAGCGCGCCGCAGCCAACACTGCCCCTTTTTTACAAAGACCTCATGCCGCTGAATTCGCGCGACCATCTCAAATGGAACAATCGCCGAAGCGACTCTGCGAAATGGCTTGCCGGTCAGCATGCGATACCATTGACAGCAGATGAATTCGTGCAGGCACAGCGCAATTTCCCGATTGTGTTTTCGGCTGGGGACGATCCGCTGCCATTGGCGCTCATGGGCCTGAACGAAGGCGTGAACACCTTTGTCGATAAAAACGGAAAAGTGTCAGAGCCGATTTATATCCCGGCTTATATCCGCCGTTACCCTTTCATGCTGGCCAAGATTCAGGTGGGTGCCGATCAGCTATCGCTGTGCTTCGATCCTACCAGCGATACTGTGGGCGAGTTCAAAGAAGGCGAACGCTTGTTCACCGAAGATGGCAAAGCCACCGACGAAACGACTAGCATCCTGAATTTCTGTGAGAAATTTGAAGAAGCTGGGCTGAAAACAAAAGCGTTCGTCGATGAGCTGAAAAAGCATGATTTGTTGATGGAAAGTGAAATCTCCATCTCTCAGGATGAGAATGCCGAACAGCCATTCATCTATCGCGGCTTTAAAATGGTGGATCAGGAAAAACTGCGGGCACTGGACGCCAAGGTTTTAAAGGAATGGACTGAAAACGGTTTGCTCGCGCTTATCTATGCTCACGTCTTCTCACTCGACCTTATGCGCATCATCTTTTCACGTCAGGTGCAGCAGGGCACGGGCCCCAAGCTTCCGGCGGATGCGGCTAAGGCCACGGCCAAAAAGTAGGCCTGCACAGCTTATCCTAACAGGAAATGACGGCGGTCTCTCTTGGAGGCCTCCGTCATTTTTTGTTTTCCTGGACGGCGCAAATTACTCGGCTGCTTGCTGCCAGTCCCTGTTTGGCAAAACCTCTTCCGCGAGCGTTCTGACCAACCCAGCTAGCAGTCCGGCAATTTCCCCAGCTTGTTCACTAGGCGCCAAATAGTCGTTTTCTAGATAGAGCGAGCGACAAACCTCGATCTGCATAGCGTGAATACCCAAAGACGGTGCGCCATGCCGGTCCAGCACATAGCCTCCGGCATAGGGCCGGTTGTGCGCCGCGCGAACATTCACTTGCCCGAAATATCGCATGGCCGTGGCTGACAGCATTCCATTACATGATGCGCCGAACCGGTCCCCAAGCACATAATGCGCAGGCCGATCAGCGGGACGCCGCGGCCTTAGAGGGGGCATGGAGTGCAAATCGATCAGCAGCGTGGATCCCCAGCGCCTGCGAATGCGATCCAGCGTCGATTGAAGAGCAATGTGATAGGGCTCATGCACTTCGGCAATCCGTCGCTGCAATTCTGAGTATGAAATACAGTCGCGCCAGATTTCACCCATACCGTTCAGCCGGCGTGGAATCAGGCCGAGCCCACCTCTCGCCCGCCGATTGGCAGCAGAATGAGGAGCAGGGCGGACCGCCGTGTCAGAGCCTCCCTCTATCACCATCGACCAGTCCATGTCCTCAATCGCTCGGTTCAGATCAATCATTGCGCGCGGCGCACTGGCTATCAGCAGGCTCGCGCCTGTCTGCCGCGCGACATCGCGGGCCAACAAATCGACCAGACGGTCTTCCAGGCGGAGGGTGGAAAAATCGGGATTGCGCATCGAGGCCAGCAGGTCCGGAGGATAATCCCGGCCCGCATGGGGCACTGCGATCAGCACCGGAGATGATAAGCCATCACTCATGTCCAGCCTATAGGCTTTCGAGGCAACACCAGCCGAAACGCCTTCTCCAAAAACAGACTGCTCGCCGGCAGCTCCTTTTCCGCTCTTCATCATCGCAGTCGTTCATGGCAGATGGGGCAAGTGTGTCAAAGCAGGTCGCCGGTGTATCGGCCAAAGATTTCTTAAGCACCTGAGGCTAATGGGAACAGATGAACGAAACTAACCAGTCGCGCCGCATCCTTCTGGCAGAAGATGAAGAAGCCATGCGTACCTATCTGGAACGCGCGCTTGAGAACGCCGGGTACGAGGTCGATTCGGTCGACCGCGGAACGCTGGCCATTCCTCTGCTCGAAGATTCGCATTACGATCTGCTACTTTCGGACATTGTGATGCCCGAAATGGATGGCATCGAACTGGCGCAGAAATGCAATGCTATCAGCCCGGCAACAAAGGTGATGTTTATAACCGGATTCGCCGCCGTATCGCTGCGCGCCAGCGCCGACCAGCCGCGCGCCAAGGTTCTGTCGAAACCGTTTCACCTGCGCGATCTGGTAATGGAAGTGGACCGGGTATTCGATGATCGCAAGGAAGCATCGCTCTAACGCATTTGCACACTTGCGTACTGACAGCCTCGCGGCTAGATGCGCGGTCCGTCCAGTGGCGAAGTGCTGCTGGCGTTTATTCGATGGTGCGGGCGTATAGCTCAGTGGTAGAGCACTGTATTGACATTGCAGGGGTCGGGAGTTCAACTCTCTCTACGCCCACCATCGAAGCAACGGACGCCCTGAAACCCTCGCTTATCTGCGAGTTTTTGTATCTGGCGTTAATCGAATGTGGCTGCCACAATTCGTCTGCCTACGGGTAAGAACGCAGCCTCAGCATCTGCGGCATTAAGCAGATTTTCTAGACAATCTCTGTGACTAATATTGAACAGCGCGAAGTCGATGTTCTGAATAGCGATCTCGGTAATTCGATGGAAACGCCACCTGCATTGTTAGAAAAATCCTGCCGATCTGATGCATTGAGGCGCTTTGAACACGTGCCATTCCCTTGCGCCCCGCCCCCCCTCTGCTAAGGCCCGCAGCAACCGCATGAAACTGTAAAGACACCCCACGAGAGGCATCATTCGATATGGCTAAAATCAAGGTCAAAAACCCCGTTGTAGAACTCGACGGCGACGAAATGACGAAGATCATCTGGCAGTGGATCCGTGAACGTTTGATCCTGCCCTATCTCGATGTTGACCTGAAATATTACGACCTGTCGATCGAAAGCCGTGATGAGACCGATGACCAGATCACCGTGGATGCGGCCAACGCTATTAAGGAGCATGGTGTGGGTGTAAAATGCGCGACCATCACTCCCGATGAACAGCGCGTAGAGGAATTCGGTCTCAAGAAAATGTGGGTCAGCCCAAATGGCACGATCCGCAACATTCTGGGCGGCGTGGTCTTCCGTGAGCCTATCGTGATCGACAATGTTCCGCGTCTTGTTCCCGGCTGGACCGACCCCATCGTGGTCGGCCGCCATGCTTTCGGCGACCAGTACCGTGCGAAAGACACGCTGATTCCCGGCCCCGGTAAGCTTCGCCTCGTATTCGAGGGAGCTGACGGCAAAAATATCGATATTGACGTGTTCGAGTTCGAAAGCTCCGGCGTTGCTATGGCAATGTATAATCTGGACGCGTCGATCCGCGATTTCGCACGCGCAAGCTTTGCCTATGGGCTCGACCGCAAATGGCCTGTCTATCTCTCGACGAAAAACACTATTCTGAAAAAATATGATGGCCGGTTCAAAGACCTGTTCGAGGAAGTGTTTGAAGCTGAATACAAGGATAAATTTGACGAAGCTGGCATCCATTACGAACACCGTTTGATCGACGACATGGTCGCCGCTGCGATGAAGTGGAATGGAAAGTTTGTCTGGGCTTGCAAGAACTACGATGGAGATGTCCAGTCGGACGTCGTCGCGCAGGGCTTTGGCTCTCTCGGACTGATGACGTCAGTCCTGATGACGCCCGATGGCGAAACGGTGGAAGCCGAAGCCGCGCATGGCACGGTGACCCGCCATTACCGCCAGCATCAGGAAGGTAAAGCGACCAGCACCAATCCCATCGCCTCCATTTTCGCATGGACACGCGGTCTGATGTATCGCGGCAAATTCGACAAAACACCCGAAGTGGTGGAATTTGCCGAGACGCTGGAGCGTGTTTGCATCCAAACGGTAGAAAATGGCCAGATGACAAAGGATCTGGCCCTGCTGATCGGCCCTAAACAGAACTGGTTGACGACCGAGCAGTTCTTCGAGGCGATCGTGAAGAATCTCGAAAAAGAAATGGCCTCGTAATAACCGATAGAAAGAAGGGGCCGCCATCCATGGCGACCAAATCAGAGGCCCGGCTCGAAGTCCGGCAGGCGCAATCGTCCGACGTGCGCGCTATCGCCGACCTCGTTCGCCGGGCTTACAGTGATATGCCTGCCTACACCCACGGTGAAATTCGCGGGCAACTCAATAATTATCCCGAGGGATGTTTCGTCGCGAAGATGGACGGCAAGCTGGTTGGCTATTGCGCGTCCATGCGTTTGTCTGAACGTCTCGCTTTTGCGGAAAACAGCTGGGACGAGGTGACCGGAAACGGCTTTGGTAGCCGTCACAATGCCAAGGGCGCTTGGCTCTACGGCTATGAAATGTGCGTCGATCCCAAATCGCGCGGCACCCGTATCGGGCGGCGTCTTTACGAGGAACGGCGCGCGCTGGCCGAGCGTCTTGAACTGGAAGGGATCATATTCGGCGGACGGATGCCGGGCCTGGCAAAAGCCATGCGCCGCAAGACCAACCGGGCAGACACTCCGGACGAATACCTGCAGATGGTTCTGGATTCCAAAATCCACGATCCTGTTCTGCGTTTTCAGCTCGCCAATGGCTTCGAGCCGCAGGGGGTGATCGATAGCTACCTACCGGAAGACAAGCAGAGCAAAGCGTTCGCTGTGCGGATGGTGTGGCGCAACCCCTATGTAGATAGCGACTCGCCAAAAAAACATCGCGTGCCCCGCGATGTAGAGAGTGTCCGCATCGCCACCTGCCAGTTGCAAGCCCGCGCAGTCACCGGCTTCGACGAATTCATGAAACACGTCGAATATTTCGTCGATGTTGCAGCGGATTACGAAGCAGACTTCATTGTTTTTCCCGAACTCTTCACCCTGATGTTATTGAGCGCAGAGGAAGAAGAGCTGAGTCCGATGGAGGCCATCGAAGCGCTGAGCAAGTACACCCCCAAGATCCGCACTGCGCTCAGCGAGATGGCGCTGAATTACAACATCAATATTATAGGCGGTTCGCACCCCACCCGGCTGGACGACGGTGACATTCATAACATCGCCTATGTTTGTCTGCGCGATGGATCGATCCACAGTCAGGAAAAGATCCACCCGACTCCGAATGAAGCTTACTGGTGGAACATCAAGGGCGGCGACAGCATCGATGCCATACAGACCGACTGTGGCCCGATCGGTGTACTGATCTGCTATGACAGCGAGTTTCCGGAGCTGGCCCGCCGATTGGTGGATGAAGGTGCCCGGATCATTTTCGTGCCGTTCTGCACGGATAGCCGTCAGGGCTATATGCGCGTGCGTTATTGCGCGCAGGCGCGGGCAATTGAGAATCAGTGCTATGTGGTCCTGTCGGGCAATGTCGGGAATCTGCCCAATGTCGGCAATATGGACATTCAGTATGCGCAAAGTTGCATTCTGACGCCATGCGACTTCCCGTTCGCCCGCGACGGGATCGCTGCCGAAGCCAGCGAGAATGTCGAAACGCTGACTATCAGCGATGTCAATCTGGCCGATCTCAGCTGGGCGCGCGCCGAAGGTACTGTGCAAAATCTCGCGGATCGACGCTTCGATTTGTACCGTATCGAATGGGACAAGCGTGTCGGACAGGTAACGCCCCGAATCGGTGACACCACGGATGACGAGCATGAGGGCGAGAGCCAGCCTATGGGCCGCCATTCGCCGGGTGGCGGATAGCGCGATCTAGGCCGTATTAACTGCCGCCAACACGCGCTAAAGGATTCTCATGGCTGGCGAACTCGCACCCTCACCGTTTTTATCGGACGCGCTCGTCATTCTGGGCGCGGCGGGTATCGTGATACCTGTATTCGCCCGTTTCCGCATTACCCCGGTTATCGGATTTATTCTGATCGGCATTCTGGTTGGCCCTTTCGGCCTCGGTAAGCTGGTTTATGATGTCGACTGGCTCAAACATATAACCATTACCGATCCGGAAGCTCTGGATCCCTTTGCGGAATTCGGCATTATCCTGCTGCTGTTCACCATCGGTTTGGAACTGTCATTCAAACGCTTGTGGCAAATGCGTAGACTCGTCTTCGGACTTGGCTCGCTGGAATTGCTTATCGGGGGCGCCTGCATTGCTATCGTCTTGGCGATGATGGGCCAATATTGGACAGGAGCTATCGGCCTTGGCCTTGCTCTGGCCATGTCTTCTACCGCGATTGTCCTGCCGATATCCGGCACATCATCCCCTGTGGGTCGTGCGGCGCTGTCCATGCTTTTGTTCGAGGATATTGCGATCGTCCCGATCATCTTCCTGCTGGGCGCGCTGGGCCCCTACGCGCAGGCCGATGGAGCAACTGGACTGGTCGACACATTATGGCAAGGCGCACTAGTGGTAATTGCTTTGCTGGTGGTTGGGCGTATCGCCCTACCCCGACTGTTCGCTCAAGCCGCGCGCACGAAAAGCCCGGAGCTGTTCCTTGCTGCCAGCCTACTGGTTGTAATCGGCGCAAGTCTGGCCACCGCCGTTGTGGGCCTGTCGCCCATAGTTGGTGCATTGTTGGCCGGATTGCTGATCGCGGAAACCGAATATCACTCCGAAGTCGAGAACATCATGGAGCCCTTCAAGGGCCTAGCGCTAGGGGTCTTCCTGATTACCGTAGGCATGAGCATCGACTTGCTGAGCATCTGGGATAACCTTTTCGCCATTATCTCTGCGGTGTTGCTGGTGCTGGTGTTCAAAGCATTGCTGACTGGTCTCCTGCTACGCAGCATGGGCGCTCGGCGCAGCACTGCGACAGAAACCGGGATTTTGATGGCTAGCCCATCGGAAACTACACTGATCGTTATTTCTGCTGCCGGTACAGCTATGTTGATCCAACCCGGCACCGCCCAATTCTGGCAGATCGTGACGGCCATCGGTCTGACCATCACACCGCTGCTCGCAATGCTGGGCCGTGCTGTCGGTCGCCGTGTAGAACCCGTTCCCGAGCTGGAGGTGGATGATAACGGGGAGCCGAAGGTAATCGTCATTGGTGCGGGCCGCGTGGGCAGGCTTATCGCCGATATGCTGGACCGGCACGGCAGGGCCTATGTTGCGCTTGATTCAAATTCCGACTTGATCGAGGAAGCGCGGCGCGAGGGAGTGAATGCGACATTCGGCGACGCAGCACGAGGCAATGCGCTGGACCGACTGGGCATACATAATGCCGCCGCTGTGGTGCTGACCATGGACGAACCTGTTCTGGCAGAGCGCCTGACTCAGAAACTTCGCAAATCGCACCCCGATCTTTTGATTGTGGCCCGTGCCAGAGATGCTGACCATGCCGCCTCGCTTTATCGTGCTGGCGCCAGCCATGCTGTACCGGAAACCCTGGAGAGTTCGTTACAATTGTCGGAAGCAGTCCTCGCCGACATCGGCGTTGCGATGGGACCGGTAATTGCGTCCATTCATGAACGGCGCGACGAATTCCGTGCGCAAATACAAAAAGGCGGCGCATTGGAGCGCAAACCAAAACTGAAGACCTCGACCGCGGGGGTCGCCTCTGCAAGCTGATTGCACGATCACTTTCTCGGACCCCTTGCGCGTTCCAAGCATTGGGAGAGAAAGGAGAAAATCAATGTCCAATCCCGATCCGACTAAGCCGACTTCCAACAAAGAGAAGTTCAAGCCGCAGAATGTGGCGGATCCGCAATCGACCGTCGAACCGCCAAGCCGCAATCCAGCTAAGCCTTCAGACACGAATGGCGAAAATATCCCTCGTGGCAGCGAACCCGAAACGCGCCGCTAAAATTTCTTGCCAACCACTATCCGGCAAGGCTTGAGCGTACTGCGTTCAATGCCTTGTCGGCTTTTCTACCCTCTGGACCACCGCCCTGCGCCATATCGGCTCGGCCCCCACCACCTTTACCGCCAAGCGCCTCGACACCGGCGCGAACCAGTTCAACTGCATCATAACTGTCGGTTAAATCATCGGTAACAGCTACAGCTATCGCCGCGCGCCCGTCATTCACAGCTACTGCGGCCGCAATACCTGATCCCATACGTGTTTTCGCTTCATCCAGTAAGCCGCGTAAGTCTTTGGGATTCAGCCCTTCGATCACCTGGCCGCTAAATGTAATGCCATCGATGGTCTCGTCGGACGATGGAACAGCTGATGATCCGCCGCTGCCACCCAGAGCGACCTGCTTCTTCAAACCGGCCAGCTCCTTTTCGAGAATCTTCCGTTCGGCAAGAAGCGCCTCGATCCGCTCGGCAACATCTTCCGGTGTAGTGCGCAACAAACTAGCTGCGGATTTGAGAGCGTCTTCCCGCCCGGTAAACCATTGCCGAGCCGCTTCACCGGTGAGTGCTTCGATCCGCCGAACACCGGAGCTGACAGCACTTTCATTTATGATTCGGAATAGCTGAATGTCTCCAGTAGCATTCACATGGGTTCCACCGCACAGCTCGACCGAGTAGAATTTTCCCTCGTCCCCTGCGCTTCCCATCGAAAGTACGCGGACTTCTTCGCCATATTTTTCACCGAAGAGTGCCAGCGCCCCTGCTTCCACTGCATCGTCAGGGGACATCAACCGCGTTGTGACGGTTTCGTTCGCGCGGATCTCGCCATTTACCTCGGCCTCAATCGCTGCGATGTCCTCATCCGAAAGCGGTTGTGGATGGCTGAAATCAAACCGCATGCGGTCCTCTGCAACCAGCGATCCCTTTTGCGTGACGTGGCTACCCAAGCGGTTGCGCAGCGCTGCGTGGACCAAGTGAGTCGCAGAATGGTTCGCACGGACGCGATCGCGGCGCCCGGCATCGACTTGCAAATGTACGACATCGCCTAAGGCAATCGTGCCGCTTTCGATGCTGGTTTGCTGAGTATGCAGACGGCCCAGAGGCTTGCCGGTATCGGAAACAGCCGCGCTGAGGCCATCGGCGCCTGTTATCATCCCGCAATCGCCTTGCTGCCCTCCACTCTCGCCATAGAACGGGGTTTGATTGGTCAAGACGATGACTTCATCCCCTGGACCTGCTCGATCAACTTCTGCGCCGTCTCTAACCAGAGCGACTACGCGTCCTTCGCCGCTGGTGGCAGTATAGCCAGTAAACTCGGTGGCGCCTTCCCGTTCGGCGATATCGAACCAGACCTGACTATCAGCCGCCTGCCCGCTGCCCTTCCACGCCGCACGAGCTGCGTCTTTCTGACGCTCCATCGCAGTGTCGAAACCGGCGCGGTCTACGCCGATGCCGCGATCGCGCAATGCGTCTTCGGTCAAATCATAGGGGAAACCGTAAGTATCGTAGAGTTTGAACGCGACTTCGCCATCGAGTTGTTCGCCATCGCTCATACTGTCGGTGGCTTCTTCCAGAAGGCGCAGGCCGTTCTCCAACGTCTGGCGGAAACGGGTTTCCTCACGTTCCAACGTTTCTTCGATCAGCGGCTGTCCGCGCATGAGTTCGGGGAATGCCTGGCCCATCTCGCCCATCAACGTGGGCACGAGGCGATGCATCAAAGGATCTTTCGCACCCAAAATATGGGCATGGCGCATCGCGCGGCGCATGATCCGGCGCAAGACATAGCCACGGCCTTCATTGGATGGCAGCACACCATCAGCAATCAGGAAGCTGGTAGAGCGCAAATGATCCGCGATGATGCGGTGGCTGGCCTGCTGCTCGCCCTCGGCCTTCACGTCCAGCAAGCTCTCAGACGCACCTATCAAGGTCTTAAAGGTATCGGTGTCGTAATTGTCATGCACGCCCTGCATCACTGCTGCGATACGCTCCAACCCCATGCCGGTATCGATATTCCGGTTGGGCAGGTCGCCAGTAATCTCTCCGCCGCGCTGTTCATGCTGCATGAAAACGAGGTTCCACACCTCCACGAACCGGTCGCCATCTTCGTCTGGCGAACCGGGGGGGCCACCGGCAATGTGATCGCCGTGATCGTAGAATATCTCTGAGCACGGACCACAGGGGCCATCATCGCCCATAGCCCAAAAATTATCCGAGGTTGCAATGCGAATTATGCGCTCTTCCGGCAGACCTGCAATTTTCCGCCAGAGATCGAATGCCTCATCATCGGTATGATAAACGGTTGCGGTCAGCCGAGAAGCATCAATGCCCCATTCCTTTGTCAGCAGAGCCCAGGAATGTTCAATCGCCTGTTCCTTGAAGTAATCGCCAAAGCTGAAATTGCCCAGCATCTCAAAGAAAGTATGATGTCTGGCGGTGTAGCCAACATTATCGAGATCGTTGTGCTTACCGCCGGCCCGGACACATTTTTGCGAACTGGTCGCAGTGGACGCTGGCGGCGTTTCCAACCCTGTGAACACATTCTTGAACGGGACCATCCCTGCATTGACGAACATCAATGTCGGATCGTTGTGCGGAACGAGAGGAGCGCTGGGTACCTCACGATGGCCGGCATCGACGAAATAATCGAGGAAGCTGCGGCGGATATCATTTGTCGATTGCATGGCAGCAGCGAATTAGGCGTTGGCGACGCGCGCGACAAGCAGGGAGTTCATTATTGTAAGTGTTGGTAATACAGACGGGCTGTTCCGTACCCGGGCGCCGCGCCTATTTAGGAGCACGGCCAGTTACCAGCCAGGCCCCCGCATTCAGTATTACCAGGCTGTCATTACAGTGCCGCGCCAGCAGAGCGCGTAGGTCATCTGAGAAACGCTCGCGTGCTTCGGGCTCCAATCGTGATGCTGCCCCCGCGGCAGGGCCAATAGAAAGGAAGAACGAGTGCGCGTCCTCCACAGGATCGTCTCCTCCGCCCGCAATATATGGATAGTCGAAAGCTTCGAAATTCAGATCTTGCCATCCTGCCTGTTCCAGCATCGACCGCGTTGCCTCGGCATCACCAAATGCAAAGGGCCCCGGGCCCGAAGGCGGTGTCGCCGAATTACCGGGAATCAGAGCCGACAGTTCCGAAGCCCATATGTTGTCCGAAACCGATCGAAAGCAGCTGAAGGCGAGCCGGCCACCAGGCGCGGCAATACTGCGTAGATGGCTGAACGCGGACTGCGGGTTTTCGAAGAACATTACCCCATGGCGCGAAACGATCAGATCGGGTGCATCATTATCTGAAGGCGGAGTCCAAATGGATGCATCGGCCACTTCAAACGATACATTGCTCCGGCGCTCTCCACGACTGCGGGCAGCCGCGATCAGCGTATCACTGATATCGAGTCCATGAACGCGAGCATCAGGATGCCCGCGCGCGAGTGCAAGAGACACTTCTCCTGCGCCGCATCCCACATCAAGTGCACGATCAAAGCCTCCGGCGCTGGCCAGTCCGAGCAGACGATCGGTCAGAGCTGAAAAGCTGCGATCGGTCCGCGACCATTCCTTTGCCCAGCTGTCACCCACGCGTCCTTGCCAGTCAGTCTTATCAGTCATCGGAGCCCCATCTTACCATGCTTGCCGCAGACCTATAGCGACGGGCTCAATAAACCAATGAAAAGTCGGCGTTGAGGTAGGCTCACTGCCACGTCGGCAAATCTGGTTTGTGCATGAAACTAAAAACGCACTCGCTTATGCTCAGCTTCCGCCTTCGTCATCCTCTTTATCAGGGCCGGTCATCATCTCTTCGGCGACCTCATCGGTCTTGCCTCGAATGGTAGCTTCCAGCTTATCGCGCATCTCGGTGTTTTC
Organism: uncultured Sphingomonadaceae bacterium; assembly: GCA_913060895.1. Taxonomy (GTDB): domain Bacteria; phylum Pseudomonadota; class Alphaproteobacteria; order Sphingomonadales; family Sphingomonadaceae; genus CAJXSN01. Next base: position 77,599 of record CAJXSN010000005.1, on the reverse strand, counting down.
CGTGAGAAACGCCTTTGCATTCTCACGGCCTTGGCCAATCCGCACGCTATCATAGCTGAACCAGCTGCCTGATTTCTCTACCACACCGGCTTTCACGCCAAGATCGAGAATTTCGCCAATCTTGGAAATGCCCTGTCCGTACATGATATCGAACTCGACCTGCTTGAAGGGCGGAGCAACCTTGTTCTTCACCACCTTGACGCGGGTCGAGTTGCCGACCACTTCGTCGCGATCCTTTATCTGGCCGGTACGGCGAATGTCGAGACGGACAGAGGCGTAAAACTTAAGCGCATTGCCGCCCGTGGTTACTTCCGGATTACCATACATAACGCCGATTTTCATCCGCAGCTGGTTGATGAAGATTACCATGCATTTGGAACGGTTGATCGATCCGGTGAGCTTGCGCAAACTCTGGGACATAAGGCGCGCCTGAAGGCCGACGTGCGAATCGCCCATCTCTCCTTCGATTTCAGCGCGAGGAACCAGTGCAGCCACAGAATCGACCACCAGCACGTCTACCGCATTGGAACGTACCAGAGTGTCGGTAATTTCAAGCGCCTGCTCGCCTGTGTCGGGCTGAGAGACGATCAATTCATCTACATCGACCCCAAGCTTCTTTGCGTACACCGGGTCAAGCGCATGTTCGGCGTCGACGAAAGCGGCGGTCCCGCCCGCCTTCTGCGCTTCTGCAATGACATGCAGCGCAAGTGTCGTTTTGCCCGAGCTTTCCGGCCCATACACCTCGATCACGCGCCCTTTCGGCAGACCGCCGATGCCCAGAGCGATATCAAGACCAAGCGAACCAGTCGAAATCGCTTCTATGTTCATCGCTTCACGAGAGCCCAGCTTCATAGCCGAACCCTTGCCGAATGCGCGATCTATCTGCGCGAGTGCGGCGTCGAGCGCCTTCTGACGGTCCACGGTTTTTTCCTTATCAACCAGTTTAAGATTGGCGGACATCGCACGCTCTCCCACACTTGACTAGGGGCCCATTACCCTTATCGACGGTGCAGTATGTATCGCCTTTGTTCCAAAAGAACAAGTGTGGAACATAAATTAATCGGCAATCTTTCTTTTGTCGCCCTATGTTCGTTTCCGTAAACTGATGACTTCACCAGCTTTCTGGGAAATCTGCTGTACGCTGAAGGGTTTGGCGATGAAGTGCATGTCGGGCACATCAATGTCTTTGCGCAACTGCTCCTCCGCATAGCCGGACATGAACAGTATCGGGATATCGGGCATTACGCGCCGGATCCCCTTTGCCATGGTCGGGCCATCCATACCCGGCATCACCACATCGGAAACAACCAGATCGAAAGCGTCGTTATTGGCGAAGGCAGCCAAACCTTCCTCTCCATCAGCGCATGCTGTTACATCGAACCCGGCTCTGGCTAAGGCACGTTCTGCAACGGCGCGGACCATATCCTCGTCCTCGACCAGCAGGACTCGTCCCCCAGCTGCCCATTCTCCGGCAGGTTCGGCTAAGGGTTTGGCAACAGGCTCCACCCGGCCGCGATGAACAGGAAAATACAGCGTAAAGCGCGCGCCCGGCTTGCCGCCAAGGCCGGCTTCCATGTTGTCAGCAAAGATAAATCCTCCCGACTGTTTCACGATGCCATACACGGTTGAAAGCCCGAGGCCCGTGCCTTTGCCCTGTTCCTTCGTCGTAAAGAATGGCTCGAAAATCTTGCCAAGCACGTCGTCGGGAATACCGCCGCCGGTATCTTGCACGATCAGGGCGGTATAATCTCCGACGGGGAGGATATCGGAACCCATTGCGCGCACGTCTTTGGTCGAAACCCTGCGGGTAGCCATCGAAAGCTTGCCCGAACCATCTCCCCGGGACTGAATGGCATCGCGCGCATTGACTGCCAGATTGACGATCACCTGCTCCAGCTGCCCCGGGTCCGCGCGCACCGCTCCAAGATCACGATCATGGCGGACGGTGAATTCAATACGTTCCCCTACCAGACGTTTGAGCAGCTGACTCACCTCACTGACCACATCGGGCAGCTGAAGCACTTCGGGTTTAAGCGTCTGCTGGCGGCTGAAAGCGAGCAATTGCCGGGTCAGGCTGGCAGCACGGTTGGAATTCGCGCGAATCTGCTGGATGTCATCATAATCGCTGTCACCGGGTGTGTGACGCAGCAGCATCAGATCACAATAGCCGATGATCGCGGTCAGCACGTTGTTGAAATCATGCGCAACCCCGCCAGCCAGCTGACCGACCGCCTGCATCTTTGTGGCCTGCGCCACCTGCCGCTTCAGCTTCGTTTCCTCGCTGGTATCGGCAAGGCTGAGAAGCACGGCCGGTTCGCCCAGCCCGCGCACACCGGCAAGGCCCATCGATACCGGGTCCTCCGGTGCATGCCGCAGACGAATGGCCATATCGCCATTATTGACCGGACCACGGGCGAAGCGACGGACGGAGTCGGCCAGCGCGCTCTTGTCCTCAGCCACCACAAGATCGGACGGATATTGCGGCAGCCCGCGCTCCTCCCGTTCAGCTGCCCGCAGGAACGGTGTGTTGGCGAACAGCAACCTGCCGTCCCGGTCCGCCATAGCCAGGCCGAGCGGCAGGGCTCCGAGAAGCGCCTCGAGCTGCGGTGCGGCATTTTCGGCGCCGCTATTCGCGCCCACACCAACTCCATGCTCCAGCAGAAGCATAAGCGACGGTGCTGCGTCGGCATTGGCAGCGGAAGGATCGTCCAGCGAATTGAGCGGGACATGAACCATACGGTTGGGCGCGCCCTTGCGCCCTTCCCGCTCGAAATAGATCCGGTCCTGTTCGTCCGTTCGCAGGAAGCTTACGAATTCCTGCCCCGCCAGAGTTGCAGTATCATCGCCCGACGCACGGCGAGCAAACCCCGGCGCAGCTGCGCGGATAATGCCATCCGGCCCTACCAGCGCGATTTCAATTCCGGCGCGTGCAAGAATACGTCCCAGGGGCCCTGCAACCTGGCGTGCGAAATCGGTTGCTATGTCGTCCTGCCCCCGGGCGGTAAAGCGCCAGACCAGGTAATCATCGCCCCGCCCGGCGCGCTTTGCACTGGCTTGCCAATGGCGTCGGCCATCATGACTATCCAGCCGGTCCACTTGCGCCTCACCATCGCGCCATGCTTTGCGGGCGAGCACCATCAGCGCTTCTTGCGACGGTTTGTCCAAAGCAAGACCCGGCGGTGCTGAGTCTTCGCCAAATTGCGCGACATAGACGGAACTAGCACAAACCAGCCGGTTGGCACGGTCGGTAATAGCTACGGCCGTATCGGGCCGCTCGATAGCCTGCACCGTGACCGACCAGTCGGGCGAAGCCAGCGCCAGCTGCATCGGCGCAGGCCGCAGCCGCGCCAGGGCGATGCCCAACACAATAAGAGTCGCCAGCCCGCCTGCAAAGGCCGCAGTCACCAGAGGAATACCACTGGCGAACCAGACAGCGGCCACACTGCCCAGCAATGCTGTGCCAAGCGCGATCCAGCCCCACGGCAATGCGCCACCTGCCGCAGCAGAACGGGTGCCCGGTAAAGCCATCAGGCGGTTTCTTCCGTGGTTTGGCCAGGCTCTTTAGGCCGCTTTTCGCTCAGCCGTTCATCCAGACGTCGCTCCATCCGGCCAAGACGTATTTTGCGGCGCTGCGACACACGCCAACGCCAAACCCAACTAGCCACCAGATATCCCACTGCTGCCGATACGATCGCCAGCACGGCGAACCCGAAAACCGTAACTCCGGCGGCCTGAAAGAAGCCGCTGAAAGTGCGCCAGCTTTCGGAATTCATCTGGCCTTCCATCGTACCGGAACCGACCTCCCTGTCGATGTCCAGCATCATCTTGCCTACCCGGTTGGCAACCACCAGCCAGAACGGAAAAGTGAAAGGATTGGTCACGAAGGTTACCAGCGTAGCCAACGGGACATTGGCGCGTGCAGGCAGGGCCATGAAGGCGGCAAGGAATATCTGGCCGAGCGGAATAATGAAACCGCAGAACAACCCCAGCGCTATTCCCCTCGGCACAGACCGACGAGTAAACCGCCATAGTTCCGGGCTCAGGAACCGGTGCGCGATCGGTGCCAGCAACTTGCTGCGCGCCATTTCTTCCCGCGAAGGCATATGCCTGCGAAACCAGTCGGCCAGAAATGTTTTGCTACCAAGGCTCATAATACGCCTTTGCTCATGCTCGCCTGTACGCGTGCTTTCAAGGCCGGACAAAAAGGAAATCGCGCAAGGATCATTACAAGCGGCATGCTTAGCTGCACCTGCATGGCCAACCGATAAAACCGGCGCCAGCGAAATAGTTCGCTTGGTCAGTCAGAAAATCAGTTCTGGTCCCGCATAATCCGCGCCTTGTCCCGCTTCCAGTCGCGGTCCTTGATATAATCGCGCTTGTCTTTTGCTTGCCGGCCCTTGCCCAGCGCCAGTTCCACTTTGGCCCGCCCCGTCTTGTTGAAATAAATCGACATCGGGACCAACGTCATCCCCTTCCGCTCTACTGCGCCCAACAGGCGCTGTATCTCGCGGCCATGCAGCAGCAATTTGCGAGGGCGACGGGCCTCGTGATTGGCGCGGTTGCCGTGGCTGAATTCCGGAATATTGGCGTTGATTAGCCAAGCCTGCCCGTCGCGCACCTCGGCATAGCTCTCTGCGATAGTCGCCTCGCCAGCTCGCAGAGCCTTCACCTCTGTTCCCTGAAGGGCGATGCCGGCCTCGAACTTGTCCTCGATCGAATAATCGAATTTCGCGCGCCGGTTTTCGGCGACGGTTTTTTGCTTGTCAAAAGTCTCGGGTTTTGGACGGGCCATGATGTGCGCGATGTAGGGGCATGGGGCCATTAGTAAAAGCCCCAGCCTGCATTCCTTCTGTAAATGAGTATCTTGCGACTGCGTACATTCAGGCTAAAATCTGAAAAGATTTGCACTGACGGTCATCATAAACTTGTCGTCACGCAAATTTCGCCGCAATCTTGGCGCGCTTTGCTGGGAATGGCCGCTGCCCCTCTAGCCTCGCCAAACGCTTGCGCCAGCCGGAGCAATAATATGCACCCCCGGCTTCGCCCTCTCTACTTAGCCAAATCGGCGGGCAGACTGGGTTCGCTCAACAGGCGTTCCATACGGATCCATTTGGTGTCTGTATCGGCCCCGCCGCGCTCGATCCATTCGCGCACCATATCGCGGCCAAGCCCATAATTTATGATGTAGCTGCGATAAGTGTCTATAAATCTTAAGGACTGCATGGCGCGCTCGGGTGATATCAGCTGGTATTTCTGGAGCAGCGCAACCGCTTCTTCGGTGGAAGTATCGCCGGAAAGATAGCCTGAGGCAATCGTGTAACGTGCAGAGCCAAGGTCGCTTAGGGCCTCCTGCAATGCGGCATAATCCGCGATCTCACTGCTTGTCAGTCCGGCTAGCGGAGCCAGCACCTGCGTCTCGAATGCAATCTGCTCGGCTGGAGTAAAGGCCAGTTCTATGCCGTAATTGGCGGAACCCTCAGCAACCAGCGATTGCGGTGAATACAACGGATAAACCGAAAATTCGGTCCAGCCGCGATCATTCACGAGATTCTTTTCCAGCAGCGCGTTGAAGGCGTGATGGCCGGGATATCCCTCGTGGCACCCCAGATCGATGGCCCGGTCGAGCCTGATCGGCAAATCGGTGTTCACTTCGATCTTGGAGGCATATTGTCCCTGGTAGTAATTATAACCGCTCCAGGGCTTGTCCGTGACAAACCCCAACGTGAAACTCTCCGAAACGGGCAGCGCGACATGCGCCATCGTGCGCCGCTTACATTCAGCAATCGAGGCTTCGAACACGGCCTGTAGACGGTCAGAAGGAATATTGAAGCGAGAGCTGTAACGATCAATTCGCTGCCACAGCGGATCACCCCCTTCTCCGCCGCCCGGTACCAGCTTGTCGATTTCGTCAATGATCGGTTCGAAAGTGGATAGCGACGGCAAGTCTGGCGCCACGCCGAAAAGGCCCTGCGCTTCATCGACAAAGGACAGCTCTGCACCCTGCATCATCTGCAGTCTCGTATATGCCGCAGTTAGCTGCGCCACCAGGAACCGCGCACGACGTTCGTCAATGTCGGTGCCTTCAACGCCATCATCAGTATAGCGCTCCACCCTTGTGCGCAAAGCAGCGGTGAGGATTTCCAATTGCGGCAGATCCTTGCTCGAAAGCTCGATCAGGGCACGCTCGCGCAATTCCTCCGGCCCATAATAGGCATCGATATAGCCACGCTCTTTCTCGCCAATAGCCAACTGCAGCGCGACATAATCCTGCGCCAGTGTATCGAGCGTTTCATCCGGCTGCGGCAATGTGGCGCAGGATGCGAGCGCGCTTGCGGTGATAGCGAGGAAAGCCGCACGGCCCGGGAATGCACTCACTTCTTTTCTCCGAATATCAGCGAATATATCCGCTTCCAAAAACGTGCTTCTGCAAGCATCATTTTTGCCATTAACGGCGGTACGCCTTGTTTGATCAGGTGCTCTTTCTCTGGCTCTGCACCGAACACATATTTTGTAATCGCGATCAATGCGCCAAGTTCGAACAGGATCAGCAATGGCAGAGCGATATATCGCAGCCACGCTAACGTCGGAAGCACAGCCCCTGAGCCTTCAGGCATTAAATAGGCAGCATAAGCCAACCCTGCCCCTGCGAGTACCAGCGCTCGCATGATGGATACCCTCAGCGTGTTTCTTGTTCTCAAATAAAGGAAGTAAACAAACGGCAGAAAAATGCCGAAGTCGAAGAGAAATACTTTTTCCAGTGTACCTGGCGCAGCGATAGCCTCGGCCGTGCCTGCAAGGTGCCAAGCAGCGCCCAGCCCTACAGCCAGCAATATGTAGAACCAGTGCGTAGCCAACTTCCTTACAATAGTCACCAGCCTTACTCCTTACAGCAGCCCCGCATGGGCCAGCGCTTCGTCGACAGCTTCGCGCGATGCATCGCTGGCACTGACCAGTGGCAAGCGCACATCCGGCTCCACCCAGTCGTGCACCCGGCTTAATGCGTATTTTACCGGAGCGGGGCTGGCATCGGAGAACATAGCGTAATGCAGCGGGAAAAGGCGGTCATTCAGTTCGCGCGCCTTTACCAGATCATTGGCTGCAATCGCTTCGTGAAATTCCGCGCATAGTTCCGGGGCAACATTGGCGGTCACGGAAATGCACCCCGCACCGCCGGCCGCCGAATGCGGCAACCACAGCTCGTCATTGCCCGATAGCTGGCAAAAATCATGATCCAGCCCCATCCGGTGGTCCGCCACCCGCGAAAGATCGCCGCTCGCGTCTTTGATGGCGACGATCCGCTCGGGAAATGCGCGGACAAGTTCAACTACCGTCTCGTCTTCGATATCGGTCACCGTTCGGCTCGGCACGTTATAAAGAACGATGGGTAAGTCGCTGTTTTGCGCGAGATGGCTGAAATGCGCAATCAATCCGCTCTGACTTGGCCGATTGTAATAGGGCGCCACGCACAGCCCCGCTGCCGCGCCTGCCTTTTGCGCGAACTGCATATGCAGCAGCGCATTACGGGTATCGTTCGATCCGCACCCGGCGATCACCGGAACGCGGCCAGCGGCCTGCTCTACGCACACCTCGATAACTCGGTGGTGCTCGGCATTGGATATGGTCGAAGCCTCTCCCGTCGTGCCGCATGGCACCAGACCTTTCGATCCGCTTTCGATCTGCCAGTCGACCAGTCTCCGGAATGATGCCTCGTCAAACGATCCGTCGCGAAAAGGAGTCACAAGAGCCGGAATAGAGCCTGTGAACATTTGCCGTACTCCTGCATTGGTTTAAGGTGAATTCAAACGATTGCACCATTCGGAGCGATCGCCCCATTCAGTCCCTGATAAGGAGCAGCCGGACATGGTGTCCAGCATGAACAGACTTCCTCTATTTGCCGCGATCCTTGCGGGCACCACCGCATTGGTGCCCTTCACCCCCCTCAGCGCCCAAAATGCGATGACCGAAAATGCCCGTGCCGGCATGGTTGCCCAGCAGCCGACCCGTATGGCCGAAGCCGTAGACCGGTGGGAATATCTGATCGGTCAGCGCAATTTGCCGTTCGAACAATATGCCGGTTTCCTGCTGCGCTATCCCGACTTTCCGCAGGCTGAAACTTTGCAGACACGCGCCGAAAATGCTCTGGATGATTCGACCGCCTCGCCCGAAAGGCTGGTCGCGTATTTCGACGCATTACCGCCGGTGACGAATTCCGGCCGTGCGCGCTATGCGCTGGCACTAGCTACGCTGAACCGGCCCGAGGCGTTCGATATCGCGCGCGCAGCATGGCGTGGCGGCACGATGAGCGGGACTGCAGAGGCCTATATGATGGGCCTGTTTTCTTCCCGTTTCGGACCAGAGGATCACGACGCGCGGATGGACGCGCTTCTTTGGCAACGTAACGCAGAGGCGGCTGCGCGGCAGATAGCCTATGTTTCACCCGCCATCCGCGATACATCGATGGCCCGCCTTGCCATCGTACAGGGGAGCACCCCGGCACAGTCCGGCCTTACCGTTCCTGCCGAAGCGCGCAGCGATGCCGGCTATATTTACAATCTGGCCCGCCATTACCGCGTAAACGGCCAGAACACGCAGGCCGTTTCGCTGTTGTCGAGCCGCCCCAATTTCTCTGCACCTGCCTTCGATCCCGAAGTAATGGTGGGCGAATTGCTGCGCGTTTCGAAGCCCGCCAGTCCGGCCGACACTGTGCGCATAGCGCAGAAGGTCGACGATATCTTTCCGGCGAACACCGATATCAGCAAAGAAAGCTATCGCACCCGCGACGATTATACATCGCTAATGTGGGCAGGCGGCACCAATGCCCTGTGGCGTCTGGGTGACGGGCGCTCTGCTGCTCCGCTGTTCTATCGCTATGGCGCTGCTGCGCAGACCCCGCAGACCCGCTCAAAGGGGTTTTACTGGGCTGGTCTCGCCAGCAAACGCAGCGGTGATAGCGCCGGTGCGAACCGTTATTTCGAGATGGCTGCGCGTTATCCGGAACGGTTTTACGGACAGTTGGCGCTGGGTGAACTGGGCCGCAACGTGCCCTCGCTGGCCGTTCGGGCCGATGCCCGGCCGAGCGAACAGCAACGAAACGCATTCCAGAACAGCTCCATCGCCAATGCAGCGCGCGAAGTTGCGCGTGGCGCGCCTTGGCGCACAGGCATACGTTTTTATCAGGAAGTCGCCCGCAGCGCCGATACAGCGGAAGAACATCAGCTGGTTGCCGATCTGGCGTTGCAAACCGGGCGCCGCGATCTGGCAGTGAATGTTACCGAAGCAGCCGGAGCCGACGGTATCGACGGCTTCATCTTGCAAGGCTTCCCGACACTCCAAACACCTGCAAGTGCCAACTGGACTTTCGTGCACGCCATTGCGCGGCAGGAAAGCCAGTTCGCCGAAAATGCCATCAGCCATGCCGGGGCAAGTGGCCTGATGCAGTTGATGCCAGGCACAGCTCGCGAGCAGTCGGGCATGCTCGGCATGAGCTATCGCCAGACTGATTTGATCAATAACCCGGCCTATAATGTGCAGCTGGGTAATGCGTATTTTGCACGGATGATGGACTATTTCAGTGGCAGTTATCCGCTGGCCATTGCAGCCTACAACGCCGGGCCGGGCAATGTGAACAAGTGGTTGCGCGCCAATGGCGATCCGCGCAACGGTTCGATCGACTGGCTAACTTGGATCGAACGTATCCCGATTTTCGAGACGAAGAACTATGTCCAACGGGTGATCGAAAACGCTGCGGTGTACGAGCATCTGTATCCTGAACGCGCCGAATTCGGCCGCGCTCGCACGGCCAGCGAATTCCTACGCTAGAATGAAGCGGATTATGAAGGGGGCGCAAGCGGCACTGCTGCTGGCAGGCGTGTTTGCGCTCCCGTCGCCATTATTTGCAAAAGACAGCCTGGGGATTTTCGGCGATTGGGGCGCATTTGCCGATCCGCAGATGCCGCGTTGTTACGCCATTGCCAAGGCCGCCCCAAGCCGCCTCCAGCGTGATTTCGAACCCTATGCCAGCATCGGCACCTGGCCATCACGTGGTGTGCGCGGACAGGTGCATTTTCGGCTCTCCCGCAAAATGGCAACGGACCGACAGATTACCCTTCGGATTGGCGATCGAAGCTTCAAACTCACTGGCACGAACGGTGATGCCTGGGCTCCGAACCAGAGTATGGATGCGGCCATCATTGCTGCCATGCGCGCCGCCGGATCGATGATCGTAGGGGCCACCGACCAGCGCGGGAGACGCTTCTCCAATACTTACAACTTGGACGGGGTCGCGACCGCGATGGACGCGGCAACGGTTGGCTGCGCCAATCTTTAACCCGTTTTGCGCACGAAAAAGGGCGGAGGATTGCTCCCCCGCCCCATTTTTCAGCTTTAGCGTTTCCGACTAGAACCGAAGGCCAACGCCGGCCACGATCTGGTGACGGTCGGTGTCGATATCGAAACGGCCGCTATCGCCGACATTTTCATCTTCGAAATCGATCTCGCCTTCCGAGTAGTTGGAATAGCGGTACTCCAGCTTCACGAAGGTGTTCTCGTTTACCGCATGCTCGACGCCTGCGCCAATGCGATAACCGTCAGTGTCGATACGGCGGTTTTCGTTGATCTCGCCATCGGTTCCGGTGAATTCGAACCGCGCATTGGTATAACCACCCTTGGCGTAAAGCAGTGTGCGATCCGACACGAGGCCGCCGATGCGGGCACCGAGATATAGATCACGGCCAGCTTCCACACGGCCGAGACCGAATGATTCGAGATCGCCGGTCTGGTCACGCTCCACCTTGGCGGTGGAATCGGTCAGTTCGGCGTCGGCACCGATCACGAGGCTACCAACGGCAACATCGTAACCGATAGCTGCACCGTACATGAAGCCGTCGACATCCTGGTCGTCATTGTCGTTCTGGTCGTTGTCGATATCGCTTCCGGCCTTGGCAATGTCATACCCGATCACGGCTTCGACCCGGGGGCCGGTAAAAGCGGAAGTGTCTTGCGCCATTGCCGGTGCGGCAATGGCAAAAGTGGATCCCGCGACGAGAAGGGCTGTAACTTTTTTCATTCTTAACTCCATTGAAAAATCGCCGGCTCTTTGTCCGGTCGAGTTGCAGTAACGAGGCGAGAATGAGTTTGGTTTCATTAACCTGAAGCAACATAGATTTGTGATATTTCAGCAACATGATCGCTGTTAGTCGCATAGAAAAAACGGACTGTCGGACGGCAGCGAAATTGCAAAGATGGCGTCAGAGACGATGCGCGCCTATATACGTTCGGCCATGCCAGACACTTCCTCCATGCCTATTCCGGGCCTAGTCGATCCTGTTCCGACCCCGCGCGACGTTACGCCCAGGAGGGACGGACGGGTCGATGTGCTCGGATTGCCACGCACGCGCATCCGCGAATTGTTCAGCCGCGCCGGATTGGATGAAAAACAGGCCAAGCTGCGCGCCAAGCAGGTGTATCACTGGCTGTACCATCGCGGCGCAATCAGTTTTGCCGACATGACCGACATTTCCAAGACCATGCGCCCGTGGCTGGAAGAACGCTTCGTGATCGGCCGTCCCGAAGTGGCCGAAGCGCAGCATTCCAATGACGGTACGCGCAAATGGCTGCTGCGGACCGATGACGGCCACGAGTTCGAGATGGTCTTTATCCCCGATGCCGATCGTGGAACGCTGTGCGTATCCAGTCAGGTCGGTTGCACGCTCAACTGCACATTCTGCCACACCGGAACAATGCGGCTGGTGCGCAATCTGACACCCGGCGAAATTGTCGGCCAGGTGATGCTCGCACGCGATTCTCTGGGGGAATGGCCCAAGGGAAAGATGGATGTTTCCGACGATGCGGACGAAACGGAATACCGCGCGGACGGCCGATTGCTGACCAATATCGTGATGATGGGAATGGGCGAGCCGCTGTACAATTTCGACAATGTGCGCGACGCGCTGAAACTGGTGATGGACGGCGAGGGGCTGGCCCTTTCCAAGCGCCGCATCACCCTGTCGACCAGCGGGGTCGTGCCTGCGATGGCCCGCTGCGGCGAGGAAATCGGCGTGAATCTCGCGGTCTCGCTCCATGCAGTGAACAAGGAAGTGCGCGATGAAATCGTGCCGATCAATCGCAAATACGGGCTCGAGGAGCTGCTGCAGGCCTGCGCAGATTACCCCGGGGCCTCTAACTCCAGACGCATAACATTCGAGTATGTGATGTTGAAAGACAAGAACGACAGCGACGAGGACGCGCACGAATTGGTTCGCCTGCTGCGCAAATATGATCTGCCTGCAAAAGTGAACCTGATCCCGTTCAACCCGTGGCCCGGCAGCATCTACGAATGTTCCGAGCCGGCCCGCATCCGCTCGTTTTCCAACATTGTGTTCGAAGGTGGCATCAGCGCTCCGGTTCGCACCCCGCGCGGGCGCGATATCGATGCGGCATGTGGCCAGCTGAAAACCTCCGCTCTGAAGAAAAGCCGGGCCGAGCTGGACCGCGAGGCAGAAGCGGCAGAGTTGGCGCAGGCGTGAATTTCGACGCGGCAACCCTTGAGTATTACGAGGCAGCCGCGCCGCATTACACCGCCAGCACCGCGCAGGACCGGCACCGACATCTCGATCCGTTCCTCGACCGGCTGGCAGCATGCGCCAAGGTTCTGGAACTGGGCTGCGGCTGCGGCGCGGATGCAGCGCATATCGCCCGTCGCGGTTTCGTTCTGGATGCCACCGACGGAACACAGGCAATGGTTCGCAAGGCCCGGGAACGCTTCGATGTCAAAGCCCGCGTGATGCGGTTCGATGAACTGGAAGCCGACGCTGATTACGATGCTGTGTGGGCTCACGCAGCCTTGCTTCACGCGCCCCGTGCCGCCCTGCCCGCCATTGTGCAGCGAATATCCGCTGCCCTGAAGCCGGGCGGGCTCCACTACGCCAATTTCAAACTGGGCGATGCGAAACACCCACACGAAGGCCGCGACCCGCTGGGCCGCTGGACCAATCTGCCAAGCGCGGCATGGTTGGCCGAGACCTACCGAGACGCTGGTTTTGCGATTATCGAGCGCGAACAATACACCGGCAATGGCAGCGACGGCGTGGTTCGCGAATGGTTTGCCCTTACTGTGAGAAAACCATGAAGGTGGAAGTACACTCCCTTTGTGTCGGCCAGCCCCGCCCGTTCAACGGCGCAGAGCTGAGCGCGATCGGCAAGCTGCCGGTGGATGGGCCTGCCAATATCCGCAGCTTCGGGATCGAAGGCGATATGGTGGCCGATACCCGCGCACATGGCGGGCCGGACATGGCCGTGCATCTGTATCCGCGCGATCATTACGGCTGGTGGCGGGGACAGCTGGGCCCCCATCCACTGCTCGATAGCGCCAATGCCTTTGGCGAGAACATCGTCGCCAGCGGTATAGACGAAACGATCGTCGCGATCGGTGACCGGTTCCGGCTGGGCACGGCGCTGCTGGAAATCAGTCAGCCGCGCCAGCCATGCTGGAAGATCGAGCATCAGTTCGGCACGAAGGGTATGGTCGCAAAGATCATCACCAGCCACCGCTGCGGCTGGTATTTCAGGGTGCTGGAAGAAGGCATCTGGCAGCCAGGCGATGTTCTGGAGCAGGTGGACACGGGCCATAGCGAGTGGCCTGTCGCACGCCTGTTCGCCAAACTGTATGACAAGGCGCATAAGGCAAATCCGCAGGAACTGCGCGAAATCGCCGCGCTGGACCGGCTCTGCGAATTGTGGCGCAGCAAGGTTCGCACAGCGATGCAGCCTTGAAGCGATAACGGCCTGCCGCGTAAAACACTCGGTTCATCGCGGATATTGCTGGAAAATGACGCGTTCATCCGAGGTTGTGGAGCCTGACCGTGCCCCGAACATTGCTTTTTCATAACACTTCAACCGAAAGGTCCAGATTATGAAAACGCTCGCCCTCGCAATAGCTGCATCCGCCATGACCATCACCGGTGTAGCCGCAACCCCCGCGCTGGCCGACCCGCCCCGCCATGCGAAAGCATACGGCAAGAAAGCCAAAGATTCGCACATCTACAATTCGCGTGGCCAATATGTTCAGCCGCGGCGGATTAGCCGGAACGACCGGGTCTGGCGCGGTGATGGCGGCCAGTATCACTGCCGCCGCGACAACGGAACCACCGGCCTTGTTATCGGTGCGGGCGTAGGCGCGCTGGCCGGACGGGAAGTTGCCGCAGACCGCACCCTGGGTGCGGTCGTCGGGGCCGTGGCCGGCGGGCTGCTGGGCCGTGAAATCGACAAGGGCAGCATCAGCTGCCGCTAACCTGCCGCGACAACAGGTAATTGCATACAGGCGCGCTGCCCCGTCCGGGCAGTGCGCCTTGTGTATATCTGTGCAGAAGAAAAACCGGCCCTCCGGCTTTCCTACTGCGGCGCCCTGTGCTCCAAGAGGCTGATGCGTAACGTTTACCCACCTCGATCCCCGGGCTTTTTCCGGCATTGTACAGGAGGCGGGGTCTCTGCTGTCAGCCTGCGCACGATATGGCCCCGGCTTTCGGTTCCAATGGCGAAAGCATGAACAGGCCGGCCGTCCTTATCACCGGAGGTGCCCAGCGTATCGGGGCAGGTCTGTCACAGGCTTTCGGCAAAGCGGGCTGGCATGTCGTTATCCATTACCGCACCAGCCGCGCAGAAGCAGAAACGCTCGCCGCCAGCCTGCCGAGCGCGGAGACGATCCGTTTCGATCTGGCCGATACGCATGAACTTTCAGGAACCGTGGCTGCGCTGGCCAAACGTCTGCCCGATTGGCAGATGCTGATAAACTGCGCCGCCGTCTTCAAAAATGATTCCGTAACCGCGCTGGACCCGTCAACATACGGACGGGCAATGGCCGTCAACGCTCTGGCCCCGGCATTGCTGGCCCAGGGTTTTCTGCACCATGCGCAATACACTGGCGGGCGAAGGGTGATCCAGTTTACCGATCAGAAGCTGGATAACACCAATCCCGACTTCTTCAGCTATACAATGAGCAAGCACGCCGTTGGTGGCGCGATCCCGATGCTGTCAATGGCCAGGCCGCGCCCCGCCGACCGGATATATGGCCTTGCCCCCGGTGCCATTCTGGCCAGCCACGATCAGGCGGAGGAGGAGACAGATGTTTCGCACCGCCTCAACCTGCTCCGCCGCAAGACTGGTCTGGACGAGATATGCGATGCCGCACTGTTCCTGGCCGGGGGATGGCTGGAAAGCGGAACCACATTGTTCGTCGATAGCGGCCAGCATCTGCTCCGGCAGCAGAGGGATGTCATTTACCTGGCACGAGAGGGCGCAACCCGATGAAAAGCGGTACCAGAAAACACGCATTGTCCACCCGCCTCTGGCATTGGATCAATCTGATCTGCATCGCGGTGCTGTTCATGTCCGGCCTCAACATTTCCAACGGCCACCGGCGCCTCTATTGGGGCGATTGGGGTTTCGCCCCCGAACAGGCCTGGCTGGAGGTTCCGCGCTTCCCCGGCTGGATGACCATCCCTGATTATTACAGCCTTGCGCAGGCGCGGGACTGGCATATTCTTATGGCGTGGCCCTTTGCCCTGATGCTGCTGTTCATATGGGTTGCCATGCTGGCGAACCGCCATTTCAAGCGCGATATTTCCACCACCCGCCGCGAATGGAAACCGGCCAATGTGTGGGCCGATATCAAGGCCCATGCCCGCTTCGATTTCGAGCATGGGGGCGGGAAATACAATTTTCTGCAGAAGGTTTCCTACGGCCTGGTTCTGGGTATTTTCCTGCCGATGATGGTCTTTACCGGCATGGCAATCAGCCCCGGTGTGGAACCGTGGTTTGGTTGGCTGGTCGATATTCTGGGCGGCCGCCAGAGCGCGCGTTCGCTGCACTTCATTTTTGCATGGGCAGTGTTCGCATTTTTCGTGGTCCATGTTGCGCTGGTGATCGTGCACAAACCGCTCAAGCATATGTGGGGCATGATTGCCGGTGGCCGTATCTCAGGCCCGGACACTGCGGAGGAACCATCATGAAGCGCCGCAATCTGCTGATCGGAATGGGCGCCGCTTTTGTCGCGGGGTGCCAGAAAATCGGTGAAACAGCGCCGGGCAAGGCCCTGCTGGAAGCCGCGCCGAACTGGCACAAAAACCTCCACGACGCGCTGGGCGGGCGCACGGCGCTCGCGCCGGAATTCCAGCCCGAGGACATCTCGCCCGATTTTCGCGGCAATGGATCGACCAATCCGGCCAATGGTGATTATCAGGCTCAGGCGGCTGCCGGATTTGCCGATTGGCGGATCACGGTGGGCGGTATGGTCGATAATCCGATGACGCTGACGATGGCGAACCTGCGCGCCCTGCCCCAGCGCACCCAGATTACCCGCCACGATTGCGTCGAGGGATGGAGCGCGATCGGCCAGTGGACCGGCCCGCAATTATCGACCCTGCTGGATGCAGCCAATGTGCAGGACGGGGCCCGCTTCATCGTGTTCCGCTGTGCCGACAACCTCAATGGCGACGACTATTACGAAAGCGTCGACATGCTGGACGCCTACCATCCCCAGACGATTATCGCCCACCAGCTCAACGGAGAAAACCTGCCGGTGAAAAACGGCGCACCTGCCCGTATGCGGATCGAACGGCAACTGGGCTACAAGCACGCCAAATACGTGACCGCCATCGAAGCGGTCGCCAGTCTGGACAATATTGGCGCAGGCAAGGGCGGCTATTGGGAAGACCGCGCCGGATACCAGTGGTATGCCGGTGTCTGACCGGCAGCGGCGCCGTCAATCTTCCGGATAAAGCCGCTGCATCGCGTCCCAGTCGTTTTGGATCAGTTGCTCCAGAATATCCGCATCTACATCCGCCAGCTTATTGATATACAGGCAGCTTTTGCCGGTCTTGTATTTGCCCAGCCTGGCCAGCAGGGCGTCGCGCACCGCGCCTGTCTGCGTGTCGCAATACCCGCCCATCAGGTACAGCGAATGCTTCGCCTTGCGCGGGCTGAACCCCGCACGCAGCCAGTGAACATTGCGCCCGCTGGCATAAACGGTGCGATACGAACCATAGCCTACGATCGCGGGGCCCCACATCGCCGGTTTGCAGCCGGTCACCTTCTGGAACAGCGCGTCGATCGCCAGCGCGTCCCTGCGCTTCGCCTCCGGCTCGACCGCCTGCAGGAAGACCTTCGGATCCACGTCCGTTATTTGTGTTTTCGCCTCTGCCATTTGCTCCACTCCGCACAGTCGCCACCCGGCGCGAGCATACTTCATTCGCCCACGCCGCCCAAACAATCCTTCACACCCCCCGCCGCGCCTGATAACCGGCGGCAAATTTTCATATAAAGGCCGCCGACATGTCAGATATCAAACGGGTTGTTCTCGCCTATTCCGGTGGGCTGGACACCAGCGTCATCGCCAAATGGCTGGAAGTGGAGCGCGGCTGCGAAGTCGTCACCTTCACTGCCGATCTCGGCCAGGGCGAGGAAATCGAACCCGCCCGCGAGAAGGCCCGCGCGATGGGTATTCCTGACAAGCACATTTACATCGAAGATCTGCGCGAAGAGTTCGTCCGCGATTTCGTGTTCCCGATGATGCGCGCGAATGTGCGTTACGAAGGGGACTATCTGCTCGGCACCTCCATTGCCCGGCCCCTCATTTCCAAACGTCTGGTCGAAATCGCGCACGAAACCGATGCCGATGCGATTGCCCACGGCGCCACCGGCAAGGGCAACGATCAGGTGCGGTTCGAACTCTCCGCCTATGCACTCGATCCCGACATTCAGGTGATTGCCCCGTGGCGCGAATGGGATCTTACCAGCCGCACCGCGCTGATAGCCTGGGCAGAGAAACACCAGATTGCCGTGCCCCGGGACAAACGCGGCGAAAGCCCTTTCTCCACCGATGCCAACCTCCTGCACACCTCGTCCGAAGGCAAGGTTCTGGAAGACCCGTGGGAGGAGACACCCGGTTACGTCTATTCGCGCACCGTCGATCCCGAAGATGCGCCCGATACCCCTGAATACATCACGATCGACTTCGAGCGCGGCGACGGTACTGCACTGAACGGCGAGGCGATGAGCCCGGCCCAGCTCCTCACCGCGCTCAACGATCTGGGCCGCAAGCACGGTATCGGCCGGCTCGATCTGGTCGAAAACCGGTTCGTCGGCATGAAATCGCGCGGGATGTACGAAACGCCCGGCGGCGAAATCTATGCCCGGGCCCATCGCGGGATAGAGCAGATCACTCTGGATGGCGGCGCAGCGCATATGAAGGACGAGCTGATGCCCCGCTATGCCGAGCTGATCTATAACGGTTTCTGGTTCGCACCGGAGCGCGAGATGCTGCAGGCCGCCATCGATCACAGCCAGCAGCGCGTTTCGGGCACCGTCCGGCTCAAACTGTACAAGGGCACCGCCGGCGTTGTCGGGCGCAAGAGCCCTAACTCCCTGTATTCCGAGGCGCATGTCACGTTCGAGGACGATGCCGGCGCGTATGACCAGCACGATGCGGAAGGCTTCATCCGCCTCAATGCGCTGCGCCTGAAACTGCTCGCCAAGCGGGACCAGCGTTTGGACTAGAGGCGATGCGGGCCCCGCAGGATCGCGGCCCGCATCCCCTGCCTCCAACGGACAGTCGCACGGCATATGCGGAGCGAATCGGCGCAATTTCGCCATTCGCGCCGATGGTTCCCTGCAATTCGCGTCTTTTTGTGCAGGTGCACAACGACTCGTCCCGATTCAGCAACGACTCAAGGTAAGGCGTTGGCAGTCCGCGTCAGGGCCACAGCCGCGTTGTTCCCTTTACGCATACGTCATCTGTATGGAGGCGCCATGCTTACACGCACCCATATATCCAGCCTCGCCCGCCCTGCCGTCCTGTTCGGCATCGCTGCGATGATCGCCCTCCCCGCCCAGGCGTCCGCGCCGGGTTCGCAGTATGTCTCCGCACCAATCGTGCAGGAGATCGAGCCCGATGTCGCCTCCGCCTTCACGCGGTTCGACGCGCTGCCCGATTCGCCAGAGCCTTCAGGCAATGTGGTCGATATCGATACTATCGAGCCGCCGATCGAAATCGTGGAACCCGTCGCCGATACCGCCAGCGGGCGTTCGCTGGGCCGCGGCATTGCATCCTATTACGGCAAACGGTTTCACGGCCGCCGCACCGCCAATGGCGAGCGGTTCGACATGAACGCGCTGACCGCCGCGCACAAGAAGCTGCCCTTCGGCACCAGAGTGCGCGTTATCAATCCCAATAATGGCAAGTCCGTCATAGTCCGCATCAATGATCGCGGCCCCTATGCGCATGGTCGCACCATCGACCTGAGCCGCGCCGCCGCCCGCAAAATCGGTCTGGTCTCACGCGGTCACGGCAGTGTGAAGCTTGAACAGCTGTAGAACGCCAGCGCGATTACCCGGCGCAGGCGGTAGGCCGTCTGCAGAGACACCGCCGCGACCCGGCTTGCCCAGCGCACCTGCCCGCCGATGGACAGCGCCTACAGAAACCGCACATGCCGCTTGCGCAGAAAGCTCGGCGGGGCGAGGGAAGCGGAGACGGGAAGGTTTGGGGAGCGGGTTAGGGTCATCGCTTCACCTGTGATTGGTGCTCAGGGAACCGGACCAGTTATACAGCGCACGGCGTGTAGCGCAGAACTACCGATCCAATTTTTTTTATTTTCCGCAAGCGCATCCGCGCTCGCGATTTCCTCACTCACGCGGCTTTCAGCCGCGTCGCTGCGGGCGGGCGCCCCTATTCTTCGGCGCCCTTGCGGCGCTTCGCGCCGAACCAGCGCTAGATTTGCGATCGCGGGTTAGGGTTCTTGGGATGTGATTGAGCCGGTACGCCAAGGTTCTTGCTGCCAGCCAACAAGGAAGCGCCAAGCGTCCAAGCACCATCCACGAAGCTAGAGCACAATTCCGGTCGGCGACCAGCCGACCGCAAGCGCGACCGCGCGCCCGAGCCTATGCGAGGCAGCAAGGCGGGCGGATGCCCGCCGCCCGCAGGGTCCAAAACAAAAAACGCCCGCCGCGCCTCTTGGTGCAACCTCGCAACCAGTCACCAAGAACCTTGGCGCACCCGTCGCTACCCCTTCACTTCAACTCCCCCAGCACCGCCAGCTCGTTCTTCGCATGCCGGATTTTCTGCGCAGCCGTCTGCGTCGGCACAGACCCTAAACGCCCCGCCGAAACATGCCCCCGCCACTCCCGCGCATCGGAGAAATGAAGCGGATGGCCATTCGGATAGATCGGAAAAGTCATTGGTTCACCTGTGATTGGTTTTCAGAGAACCGGGTCAGGTATACAGATTGAGGTTTGTAGGACAGGATGAACCAATGATTGATGATGCAACCGTTCCGGAACTTGCAGCGGCCATAACCGCGTGTGTCCAGATGCACCGCTTCGGAGTGTCGGCCCTCAGTGATCGGTACGACCTCAATGCCGATGGCCCGGACAAGGTATTTCCGGAGGCGAAAGCGACTGGTTGTTATTTCATTTTCGATGCCGACGATCGCTTGCTCTATATCGGCAAAGCGTCCCTCAAGAGCACGATAGGCCGCCGCCTTTCGACCTACTTCCGATGGAAAGCAGATCGCCTCGAAGTGCGACACTCGGCCTGGTCACCGGACA
The DNA here is from genome assembly GCA_913060895.1 of uncultured Sphingomonadaceae bacterium. Classification (GTDB taxonomy): domain Bacteria; phylum Pseudomonadota; class Alphaproteobacteria; order Sphingomonadales; family Sphingomonadaceae; genus CAJXSN01. The sequence continues at coordinate 57,004 of CAJXSN010000005.1, read as the reverse complement.
AAGAACCCACCTTCGTTCGCGCTGTATCCGTGGCGGAGCCATATCAGGCTGCATCGCTCGAAGAGTATCTGATTGATCGATTACAGCCTTCGCAGAACACTCGGAAGTAGGCTTGCGGTTTTAAGTATACTGTACCCGAATTCCATTACCTGTTCCTTCGCTATTGGCGTTCGAATAAAAATACGGTGGACAGCTCTCGGAGGATACTTGACGTCTGAAGTACTAATTTTAACATGAATTTATGGCAAAACTCGTACGAAATTACCCCAGACGCACGTTAGAAAAAGCACTCGTCATCGCATCAGCCATCGTCGAGAAAGGTGCCGGTCAGCCGATGGACAGACTCCTCGTCGCTGACGCTGTTGGGCGCACTCCGAGTAGCAGCGAGTTCAAGATGCTCCTTAGCTGTTCGCGCTCTTATGGTTTAACTGTTGGCACCGAAAAAGCAGACAACATAAGCTTAACAGACCTAGGCTCGAAGATTCTCAAACCCACCCATCCGAGTGATGAGACGCATGGAAAGCTCGAAGCGCTTTTGAAGGTCGAGTCTTTCAGGCACGTGCTTGAAAAATTTGACAAAAGTAGACTCCCCGATACTAAGTTTCTGCAGAATACGCTTGAAAAATCTTTCGGAATCGATAGCAATCATTCGGACGAATTTGTCGAGATCCTACTGGAAAATGCGAACTTCGTTGGCGTGATCCAAGAAATTAGCGGGTCCGACTATGTGAGGTTGAGTGCTATCGACAGTGGCCCCACTTCGAATGGCGGCCAGAAACAACCGAGCATCGATGACGATTTGGGCGATCTAACGCAGTCTGCTGAGGGTGCGACGCCTACAATTGATCCTAGCATACTCCAGGAAGATGACAGCGCTGGGAATAGTCCAACGTCAGAGGAAAAAGCAAATGCTCCATCGAAGCCAAAACAGCTTTTTGTTGCGCACGGGAAGAACCATCCGCCACTAAATGAGCTGAAGAAAATTCTAGATGAGTTCAAAATACCATACAAAGTAGCGATAGACGAAGCAAACAAAGGGCAGCCGATTTCGCGCAAAGTTGCCAAGCTTATGCAAGAGTGTAGTGCTGGTATTTTTGTATTTACGAAGGATGAGCAGTTCTATCGTAAAGACACAGAGACAGAAGAAATGACAGAAATCTGGCGCCCCAGTGAAAACGCTGTCTACGAGCTGGGAGCCGCATGTATTTTATATGAAACCAAGATCATAATCCTCAAGGAAGACGGTGTAGTTTTCCCATCAGATTTCAGCGACATAGGTTACATCACCTTCTCCAAGGGTGAGATCAAGAGCAAAGCGCTTGAAATACTTAAAGAGCTTGTAGGTCTGGGCTTGGTAAAGGTTCAAGCTGCATAGCTAGAGAGAATGTGCAGAAACAAGTCGTTGGTCCCCACTCACCACTTCCCGCCCACTTCCTTGATCGCCCTAAGCAGCGCTCGTTTGCTGGGAGAGCGGTAAGTGCCTGCGTTGCACGGTGGGCCGGACAGGGCCTGTTCGCCCTCGCGCGCGGGGTTGCGGCAATCGACTAATGCCCTCTCGGAAACCAGCCTTGTGCATTCCTTTCGGGCAAATCGATACCATGCGATTCGAGATGCCTTACGAAAACCGGCTCAAACACTGGACCGATGCCGTCCCAGTTTCCCGAAAAGCAAGAGCGACACATCGACATCTGATATCGGCTAATCCATTTGCCGTCGTACCTGTGCGGCCCCATTTGAAACTCGGTGCCGCACAAATCACATCTGATCATTATCTTTGGCTTCATTCCGCCGCCTCTCGCTGCCGGTCTGCGCTCTTGACCAACATAGGCACTAGATACCCCCCGGTATAACTCCCCTCAACCTTCGCCACCTGCTCCGGCGTACCTTCAGCCACAATCTCCCCCCCACGCACACCGCCACCCGGCCCAAGATCCAGCACCCAGTCAGCCGTCTTGATCACGTCCAGATTGTGCTCGATTACCACCACGCTGTTCCCCTGATCCACCAGCCGGTGCAGCACTTCGAGGAGTTTGCGGACGTCTTCGAAATGTAGGCCGGTGGTCGGCTCGTCGAGGATATACAGCGTCTGGCCGGTGCTGCGTTTGCTCAGTTCCTTGGCCAGTTTCACCCGCTGCGCCTCCCCGCCCGATAACGTGGTGGCCTGCTGGCCGACCTTGACATAGCCGAGCCCGACCTCGTTCAGCATGTGCATCTTGTCGCGGATCGAAGGTACGGCCTTGAAGAAGCCTTCCGCATCCTCGATCGTCATGTCCAGCACATCGGCGATGGACAGGCCCTTGAACTTCACCTCCAGCGTTTCGCGGTTGTAGCGTTTGCCGCCGCATTCCTCGCACGTGACATAGACGTCGGGCAGGAAGTGCATCTCGATCTTGATCAGGCCGTCGCCCTGACACGCCTCGCACCGGCCGCCCTTCACGTTGAAGCTGAACCGGCCCGGCTTGTACCCGCGCTCCTTCGCTTCGGGCAGGCCGGCAAACCAGTCGCGGATATTGGTGAACGCGCCGGTGTAGGTCGCGGGGTTGCTGCGCGGTGTGCGGCCGATGGGCGACTGATCGATCTCGATCACCTTGTCGCAATATTCGAGACCGGTGACCTTGTCGTGCGCGCCCGCGATCACCCGTGCGCCGTTCAGCGTGCGGGCCGCGCTGGCATACAGCGTGTCAATGGTGAAGCTGGACTTGCCGCTGCCCGAGACGCCGGTGACGCAGGTAAACGTGCCCAGCGGGATGGATGCGGTGACATTCTGGAGGTTGTTGGCCCGCGCGCCGTGGACGGTCAGTTTGTGCCCGTTGCCCTTGCGGCGCTTCTTCGGGACGCTGATCTCGCGGCGTCCGGTCAGGTAATCGGCGGTGAGCGACTTCTTGGATTTCAGGACCTGTTTCAGCGTACCCTGCGCCACCACCTCGCCCCCGCGCACACCGGCGCCGGGGCCCAGATCGACCACATGATCGGCCTGGCGGATGGCATCCTCGTCATGCTCCACCACGATCACGGTGTTGCCCAGATCGCGCAGGCGCTTCAGCGTTTCCAGCAGCCGGTCATTGTCGCGCTGGTGCAGGCCGATGCTGGGTTCGTCGAGCACATACAGAACACCCGACAGCCCGCTGCCGATCTGGCTGGCGAGGCGGATGCGCTGGCTCTCGCCCCCGCTCAGCGTGCCGGAAGTCCGGTCTAGATTGAGATAATCCAGCCCGACATTGTCGAGGAAGCCCAGCCGTTCGTTGATTTCCTTCAGGATGGCCTTGGCAATCTGGCTTTGCGTTTCGTTCAGCTGGCCGTCCAGCGCGAGAAACCAGTCCTTCGCATCGGACACGCTCATCCGGGTGGGCTGGCTGATATCGATGGGGCCGGCTGCACTGGGCACCTTCACGGCCCGCGCCTTCTCGTTCAACCGCGCGCCGCCGCATGTCTCGCATGGCTGCGCGGTCTGGAACTTGGCCAGCTCCTCGCGCATCCAAGCGCTTTCGGTCTGCATCAGGCGGCGATTGAGATTGCCGATTACGCCCTCGAACGGCTTGTTCACGGTGTACTGCTTGCGCCCGTCCTTGAAGGTGAGCGGGACGCGTTTGCCCTTCGTGCCGTGCAGGATGATGGAGCGATTATCCTCGCCCAGATCTTCCCACGGGGTGGTCAGGTCGAAGCCGTATTCTTTCGCGAGCGAGCCGAGCACCTGCATGTAATAGGGCGACGGGGGGTTGCTCTTGGCCCAGGGGACGACCGCGCCTTTCTTGAGGCTCAGCCCCTCGTTCGGCACCACCAGCTGCGGATCGAACAGCTGCTTCTCGCCCAGCCCGTCACAGGTCGGGCAGGCGCCTTGCGGCGAGTTGAAGGAGAAAAGCCGCGGTTCGATTTCCTCGATGGTGAAACCGCTTACCGGGCAACTAAACCGCTCCGAAAACACGATCCGGTTAGCCGGAATGCCGGCCCCCTTCATCGCGCCGCCAGCGCCCCCTCCTTTGGCGGCATCGTCTTCTCGGCCCGGCACCACGCCGTCGGCCATGTCCACAAACGCCAGCCCGTCGGCAAGTTTAAGCGCGGTTTCAAAGCTGTCGGCGAGGCGGCCTTCAAGGCCTTCCTTCACCGCCAGCCTGTCCACCACCACTTCGATATCGTGCTTGAACTTCTTGTCGAGCGCGGGCGCTTCGTCGATTTCGTACATTTCGCCGTCGATCCGCACGCGGGTGAAGCCGGCCTTCTGCCACTCCGCCATCTCGCGCCGGTATTCACCCTTACGTCCACGCACCACGGGCGCGAGGAGATAGAGCCTCGTGCCCGCAGGCAATTCCATCACCCGGTCGACCATGTTGGAGACGGTCTGTGCCTCGATCGGCAGACCAGTCGCGGGCGAATACGGCACGCCCACCCGCGCCCACAGCAGCCGCATATAGTCGTATATCTCGGTTACCGTCGCCACTGTCGAGCGCGGGTTGCGACTGGTTGTCTTCTGCTCGATGGAAATCGCCGGGGACAACCCGTCAATATGCTCCACATCGGGCTTCTGCATCATCTCCAGAAACTGGCGCGCATAGGCGCTTAGAGATTCGACATAGCGCCGCTGTCCCTCGGCATAGATCGTATCGAACGCGAGCGATGATTTGCCCGAGCCGGACAGCCCGGTAATCACGATCAGGGCATCGCGCGGCAGATCAATGTCCACGCCTTTGAGATTGTGCTCTCGCGCACCGCGAACGGATATTTTTGTCAGGGCCATAGGAGATGCATGTTCCGGTAATGTTCGGGTGAGTCAAGGGTGCGGCTGAGCCAATAGGTGAGGATGGCTCTCGCGCCTTTCAATCGGCAGCAATAAACCTGCGTGGCAGAACTACCATCAAGGCTCCGCAATCAACCAGAGCGTGTTGTTTACCCGATACTAACTATGATTGCATACTTCTTCCGGAACGCGATGCGCCCTTCGCTATAGCCCGAGGAACCAGAACCGGTGTTTCAGGACCGATCATTACCAAAACCTGATCCCATACTGGAGGAAGTGCGGTGGCGTGAAGCAGTGCGGCTGGAAACAATTCGCGGTGTATCGGATATCGAAGAGCGTGCTCTGGCCGCCAATCTGATCGGTCTGCTGGTAATGTCGTTATCGGCTCTGGCCCTGCCCCAACCCCACCGCGGGGTCATGATTATTCCCCTCGTGATCCGCGCACTGGCCATTCAATCGACCCGATTTGGATGGCGCCGTTTGCGCACAGAGCTGGCAAAGCCTGACGTTACCGAGGACGATATCCGTACACCGATGGATATTCTGCAATGGACACTGGTTTTGGGCGGGGCCAGCTGGGCCCTGTGCTTTCTGCCTGTCATCATTGATCCGCCGATGCACCCCGCACGGCTTGGCATTGTCGGCGGAGTGCTGGTCGGCGTCAGCCTGGTTTCGGCCATGCTGGGCCCCTCCACCCGTCTTGTCGTCGCTTTCAATCTCGGCTTTCTCGGCACGCTGGCCACTGGTCTGCTGACAGCACCCGTTTTTCTGGGGTGGACGTCGTTCCTGATCATACTCGGCCTGGTGATCGCATTCGTCGCCTACGCCTTCGCGTCCTCTCTTCAACGCAAGAGCGCAGCCGTGACCCTGATCGAAAAACGGCGACTGGCTGATGAACTTTCCCGGTCGCTGGCATTGTCCGAATTTCTGGTTCGGCGCGATCCACTGACGGGTTTGGCAAATCGTCGCAGCTTCTTCGCAGACAGCGCAGAATATCCCGCAGGCCAACGGCCAATCTTCCTGCTGACGATGGATCTGGATCACTTCAAAAAGATCAATGACAGTTTCGGGCACGCGATGGGCGACCGGGTATTGGTCGAAACCGGCCGCATCCTCACCAGTTTGGCCGAAGCGCTTCCCGAAGGGCCGCATTTGCCGGTCCGAATGGGCGGAGAGGAATTCGTGCTGATGCTGCATGGAATGGGCCGCGAAGCCGCACTGGAAACTGCCGGTACACTTCTCAGCCATATTGCAGATATCGGCCCGTCCCTCGACAGGACAGGGAAACTGGCCACAACAGGGTCCATCGGAATTATCGAGCTCGGTCGGGAGGAAACTCTCGATCAGGGCCTCGCCCGCTCCGACGGGGCCATGTACCGCGCCAAGTCGCGCGGACGCAATCAGGTGTGCGTGTAACTGACAGCGGGTTCGCACGCTGTTTCGGGGCGGCCCATCGACAGCGGATATATTGGCTGAGCCTGCACAACGCGGCGACTGATCAATCGCCTCCGCAAGATTGCGACATTGAGCGCCGGAACCGAAGCAGGGACCGTTTGCCCGGCCCAATCGTTGGTTAGGCAAGACCGGTGTTTAATACATCGCAAGTACAAACTGTAATTTCGAGCCGATGGATATGTTATGACCCAGACTAAAACTGCACTTCCCAATGATGCCGATGCATCGAAGGAGAGCCTGTCATAGTTTCCGCCACTTCATTACATTACAACACTACGGCCCAAAGCGGGCCAGATTCATCAAACAACAAAAAGCGCACACGGGGCCGGTTGCAGACAGGTTTCCTGAGACGCCGCGAAACGATAAAAAACCGGCTGCGACAAGAAAAAGCGCGAATTCGTTCTCAACGGCAGTCGCTTACAACAGCCTGGCGCGGCGGAGGCATCGTTCGCGGAGCACCGATGGCCCTGGTTGCAGGGGGAATGGCCCTGAATGCAGTCGCTGTCGAAGCGGCCAGTTCGCATAAACTGAATAGTGCGGCCATCGAATTTCTTATCGGAACTGACGAGCCAGACCCCCGGACAGTCCGTGTATCTGCGACAACCTTGTCGGCAAGTGATGCGCTGAAGCAAGCTTTGATCGAGGAAGAAGGTATCCGGTATTCTGTTTATACCGACGTTGCCGGAAACCCCACGATAGGGGTCGGCCATCTTGTTCTGCCGGAAGACAATCTGAGCGTGGACGAGCATGTCAGCCACGACCGGGTAATGGGCTTTCTGACGAAGGATTTGAAAGCTGCCGAAGCTGGCGTCTTAACAATGCTGGGGGATCTGAAAGTCTATCAGCATGAATTCGATGCCCTGGTAGATCTTGTTTTCAATGTCGGTATCGGCGGTGTGTCAGAACATCGCAGTCCGAAACTGAATGCTGCCATCGATGCGGGCGACTATACTGCGATCGCAGCCGAACTCGACTACACCAGTGCCGGGAATGCCGTCGCAGGCGGGCTCGTCCTGCGGTCCGAGCGAAGATCTGCGATCTTTCAGGGTGGTGACTACGAGAACATACGTAACGCTTGAGCCAGCAGAGACCGTCTTGCCGAGACGCGTTAGCAAGGTCTCACCCTGTCACCAGCTTGCAATCACAAGTATTTTTTGGTTCAAGCAGCACCATTATACCAAGGGGAAAGCACTGCACGCACGGAACCTTTTGCAGCGTCAGAGCAAATCCCCGCTAAGGAGCAATACCACCTTATGAAAATCACCTTATTTTCCAGCGTCGCCCCCACAGTCTTGGGCGCAGCGCTTCTCGCAGGATGCTCGACCGTGACCGATACCGAAATGGGCTCCGCTTCCGACTACGATAACTTGGCTGAAGAATCGGTCGGCGTGGCTGATAATTCCACCAATGTCGAAGCCACCGGTTATTTCGCTGAAACGAGCACCCTGCCATTGCAGGCACCCGACTTTACGAAAATTTCGGACGAGGATTACCTGCCCGCCTTCAATCAGGCGATGGCGCTTCACAATGTTGAAATCGATGCGATCCGTAACAATCCGGAAGCGCCCAATTTCACCAATACCATCGTCGCAATGGAAACATCGGGTGCCATGTTGGGCCGGGTGGCGACTGTGTTCTTTGCTCTGACCGGGGCGAATACAAATGATACGCTGGACGCGGTGCAGGCAGAGATCGGGCCCAGGCTGTCCGCGCATTCCGATGCGATCACGCTGGACCCAATACTGTTCGCCCGGGTGAAGGCTGTTTACGACCAGCGCGCCGCAATGACGATGGTGCCGGAAGATTCCGTGCTGCTGGAAGAAACCTACGAAGGCATGGTGCAGGCCGGCGCCATGCTGACCGACGGTCAGAAAACAGAGGTCAAGGCGATCAATACGCGCCTGTCCGAAGTGACCACCGAATTCAGCCAGCGCGTGCGTGCTGCCACGGTGGACAATGCACTGATTGTGGATACCCGCGAAGAGCTGGCCGGCCTGTCGGACGGCGAGATCGATGCAGCGGCGAAGCTTGCGGCGGAAAAGGGAATGGACGGCAAGTTTGCCATCGCTCTTCAAAACACCACCCAGCAACCCAGCCTGCCAAATTTGGAAAACCGGGCCGTTCGCGAAAAGTTGTTTACCCTTTCGCGTGACCGCGCCGTGATGGGTGACGATAACGATACCCGCGCTCTTATTGCGGAGATCGCCTCGCTTCGCGCACGGAAGGCGGCGCTGTTCGGCAAGCCCGACTGGGCCAGCTACGTCATGTATGATCGCATGGCGAAAAACCCCAAGACCGCGCTCGATTTCATGGAGCAGATGGTCCCCGCCCTGGCCGCAACGCAGCGCCGTGAAGCGGCGTTGCTGAACGAACAGATCAAGGCTGGCGGTGACAGTTTCGATGTCAAACCGTGGGACTGGTATCGCTACGCCGAACAGGTCCGCAAGGAAAAGTACGACCTCGACGAAAACGCGGTGAAACCGTATTTTGAACTGACCCGTATTCTCGAAGACGGCGTCTTCTTCGCCGCGAACAAGCTGTACGGAGTGAATTTCAAGCAGCGCACCGATCTGCCGGTGTATCATCCCACTGTAACCACTTACGACGTGTTCGATAGTGACGGGTCGCAGATGGGTATCTTCTATTTCGATCCGTTCCAGCGCCCCAGCAAACGCGGCGGCGCATGGATGAGCAACTTTGTCGACCAGAGCCATCTCAGGGGCACGAAGCCGGTCATCTATAACGTGCTGAACATTCCGCAGGCAGCCGAGGGCGAGCCACAGCTGGTCAGCTTCGACAATGTGAACACACTGTTCCATGAATTTGGCCATGCCCTGCACGGCTTCTTTGCGGACCAGAAATACGCCAGCCTTTCCGGTACGGCCACAGCGCGCGATTTCGTGGAATATCCCAGCCAGGTCAACGAGATGTGGGCGACCTACCCCGAAATCCTGTCGAACTATGCCAAGCATTATGAAACTGGCGAAACGATCCCTGCGGAACTGATCGAGAAGATCGAGGCAGCGGCAAAATTCAACCAGGGCTATGATTTCGGCGAGGTGGTGGAAGCCGCCCTGCTCGACATGAAATGGCATGCCCTTTCGCCAGCAGAAGCGGCAGCGATAACGACACCCGAACAGGTGGATGCATTCGAGCGCAACTCATTGATGGAACTGGGCCTGGAGATCGATCTGGTACCACCGCGCTATCGCAGCAGCTATTTCAACCACATTTTCAGCAGCCCGACGGGCTATTCCAGCGGCTATTACAGCTATCTGTGGACCGAGATGCTGGATCGTGACAGCCGCAAATGGTTCATGGATAATGGCGGCCTGACGCGCGCGAATGGCGACCATTATCGTAAGACTGTGCTGAGCACTGGTGGCACGATGGATTATTTCCGTATGTTCGAAAACTTCGCCGGTCGGCAGCCGGACGTTACACCGATGCTGGAAGCCCGCGGCCTTGTGGCAGGCGGTGACGGTGAAGCGGAAGACACACCTCCGACGGCGCATTGCCGGGCCGCACCGTGGGCACGAAGTAAGCCCTGCAAATACCGAACTGGCCGTCAGCCCTCCGGGGTTGGCGGCCAGCTTTGGACAACGCGCCCGGTCATTCCCGTACTCAAAATCGGACGGTCCGATTTCGTCTGACCCAATTCGTACCTCAGGTCGGCAATGACATAGCCTTCGTCCCCTTCCGTCATACTGACCGATTGGCACGATGTTACATGCGCCGGGATCAGCGCCTTCTGACCGGCAAGATCACCGCCGAGAACTTCGACCACATAGAAATTCGGCCATAACCGATCCTCGCGCCCCGTCCGATCTCCATCGTAGCGAACATGGTAGATATTCATGCCCGGTGGCACGGCATCGGGTGCAGGCCGGTCCGACATGACGGGATAAACCGTACTCTCGAATTGAACGCCCATGCACGCCTGAGCAGGCGACGATGTCAGAACCAAAGCAAAGGCGGCGGCGGACAGAGAGCGTTTCATGTGATCGGGCTACTTTCGATAATCCTGAATGTCTCTGTCCCGGCAGGTCTTAATACCGGCTGACCGCTGACCCTTGTCCAAGCACGCTGGACCTTACCCCACCACTTCAAGTCAGCCACGTTCTGTAGCCACCGACGGCATAATGTCGCGGGTCAGTTCAAACCATTGGTATTCAGTGCTGCACGGTCGATATTGCGATATCGCTTCATGCCAGCACAAGCGCCTGCGCACCCGGTTGGCCCAGCCACCGCACATCGACATTCCAGACTCTACGCAATATATCCACTGACAGGGCATCTGCCGGTACGCCATCCGCAGCAATACGGCCTTGGTCCAGCACGACCACCCGGTCGGCATGGTTCATCGCCAAAGCCAGATCGTGCAGCACGATAACTACGCCCGAACCATTCGCAGCGCGGGCCTTCAAACTGCCGAGGAGCGAGAGTTGATGCGCCAGATCCAGTGCCGCGAGAGGTTCATCTGCCAAAATCCACTCGGGCTCCCCGGCAAACACCCGCGCCAGCAGAGCCCGCGCTCTTTCGCCGCCTGACAGGGTAGAGATCGCGCGGTCGGCGAGGTCGTCAAGTGCCAGCTCTGTAATCGCCGCATTCACCACATCATCTGCCGCGCCCCCATGCGGCAACCGCCCCAGTGCGACCACGCTGCGCACGGCGATGTCCCACGCGACTTCACCTGATTGCGGGAGATAACCGATCCGCCGCGCACGCTCTTTAGGCGGCAAATCGGCAAGCGCGCGGCCCTCCAGCATGGCTAGCCCGCTATCCAGATGCTCCAGGCCCGCAAGCGCGGATAACAGCGTGGATTTGCCTGCGCCATTCGGGCCGCAAATGGCGGTCACCTGACCCGGCGAAAGCGCCACGTTTGCATCGGTCAGTCGCTCGCCCAGCGTGCCATGTTGCATTGCCAGTTGCGCGCTCATCCAATCAGCTCCCCGCGCCGCATCCGGAGCAACAGCCAGAGAAAGAATGGAGCGCCAATCAGGCTGAGCGCGATGCCCAGCCGCAATTCGGTCACCAGCGGGAGGACCCGGACCACGCTATCCGCCACCAGTACCAGCAAGGCACCTGCCAAAGCGCTTGGCAGCAACAGCGACGACGGCCGACGGTCCGTGAACGGGCGTACCAGATGCGGTACGATCAGTCCGACAAAACCGATAATGCCTGCCACTGCCACACCGCTGCCGACAGTCAGCCCGATGCCGATAATCAGCAGCCACAGCAGCCGTTTCGTGTCCACACCCATGCTGCGCGCAGCAGCATCGCCCAGTGTCAATGCATCCAGATCACGGCCTGCAAACGCCAGCACGGTTATGCCCGCCAGTGTCAGTGGTGCGGCCAGCCATACATCGCGCCAGCTCCGATCCGTCAGCGCGCCCATTAGCCATGTGACGATTTCCGACATGGCGAAGGCATTGGGCGCGAGGCTGATGGCGAGCGATGTGAGCGCGCCTGCCAGGCTTGCGATCATCAAGCCCGCCAGAGTAAACAACGCAATGCCGCCTGTACGCCCGGCAATCAGCGCCAGCAGCGCCATAGCGCCTGCCCCGCCCAGCAGCGCCATGATTGGCAGCGCCCAGACACTTGCCTGATACCCCAGCCAGAAACTCGCCACTGCACCTAGGGCTGCTCCGGGTGCGATCCCGAACAGGCCGGGATCCGCGAGCGGATTTCTGAGGTAGCCCTGCATCGACGCGCCCGCCGCGCCCAGTCCCGCACCAATCGTCATCGCCAGCAGACCGCGCGGCAGGCGCAATTCGGCAAGAATGATCGATGCGTTGGGCGTGCTTTCCGGATCGATCCAGACGCGGCCTGCCAGCATGGAAATGGGAAAGGCGATCGCGAGCAGAATGGTCAGGATGATTGCGATGCGGGTCATCTCTTACCGCTCCCGCTTGTGGCAGTATCTGCGAGACTTGGTTGCGGCATTGGATCAGTCTCTGCGGCGCGGGTCGCAGCGGGCGGGAAACGATACGTCTGGCGCCGCACCTCGTCCAACCGCTTCATTGCACGCAAAATAGTCGGCCCTCCGCAATAGAGCAGTGCCGGATCGAAGCGTTCAGTTTGCATATCTGTCAAAGTGGCAAGCGCGGGATGCTTCTGCGAGCGCTCACGGCCCGCCACCAGTAGCAATTCGGGCGGATCAGCCAGCATTGATTCGAGCGGAAGGTAATCAGCTTGCCCCATTCCCCGCGCGACTGAGAGATTGACCAAGCCTGCCTGCTGCAACATTCGGCTGACTAGCGCGCCTTCCCCCGGCACGATCCCACCCGGTTGCCAAAGAACAGTCTGGACGCCCTCGCCCGTGCCTGCCGCACCCGCCCAGGCCTGTTGCATCCGGGCGACCAGCGCCTCCCCCCTGTCCCGCGCGCCGGCCATATCGGCCAGTCGGCGAACCTGCGTAACGGAATCCTCCAGACTGGCGGCAATACCGACCGGCTCCACACGGATACCCAGATCATCGAATGCCGCGCGAGTGGCCGGAGCCATGAACGTGGAGGCCACCACCACATCGGGATCCAGCGCCAGCACTTCTTCCACAGTGCCGCCGGTTGCCGGGAAATTGCTAGCCGTTTCCATGTTCATCGAACTGGCCCGCGGATCATGGCTGTAATGCGAAATGGCCAGCAGGTTGGCGGGCGCAATTTCAGCCAGAATGGCATCGCTGCACGGGTTCAGGCTGATGATGGTGGGGGCTTTTTTTTCAGCACTGGGCACACCCTCGCCGCTACACCCCGCCGTCATCCCCGCGAAAGCGGTGAGCCAGAGCAGCCGGGCGCACCCTGCCACTGTGAACTCCCGCCGACGCGGGAATGACGATAAGGCTAATAGAGAAGAAATTGGAAACCCAATCAGAACCCGAACCTGATCCCGCCAAACACGCCGGAACCTGCCTGCGCATAACCCGCAGCCGTCTGATAATCTTCACCGGTAACATTCTCGACCCGGCCGAACAGCACCAACGGACGGTTTCCACCGAGATCCTGCAGTACCACTTCGGCGCGCAGATCCAACAACAGGTAATCGTCAAGCGGCACCGTGTTGAAAGCATCGTCGAAACTGTCCGACACATAGCGCAGATCGAAGCCAAGCTTTGGCGCAAAGTTCTGAGCAGGGAATAGCGGCAGGTCTCCGCTCAGTGTGGCTGCATGGCGCGGGCGACGGGCAAGTCGATTGCCCTGCGTAACGCTGCCTTCGGTGCGGTCCTCGCTATCGATAAAAGCGTAGGCGATGCGCAGTCTGCCCGGTCCGACTGCCGCACCGGCTTCGACTTCAATACCTTGCGAACGCGCCTTTTCCACGTTGTCGTACGTACCGAAAGGGCGATCTGCACAGATGCCAACATTGGTTTCAAAGCAGGATACGAAATCGATCAGATCCTCGCTGTCACGGCGAAAAGCAGTGATACCAGCATGGAATGGCTGGCTGCGATCTTTCCACGCTATGCCAAAATCGATACCGGTACTTTTTTCGGGGCGCAGCGTTTCGTTGCCGAAATCGGAAAACAGCTGGAACAGCGTGGGCGCTTTGAACCCCTCACCCACACTCGCTCGCAGGCGAATATCGGTGGCCACTTCGTAGCTGATATCCGCACCAAAGCTGGTCGCGCCGCCAAAGCGTTCGTGGTCGTCATGTCGCACACCCAGATGGCCCGACAACGCGCCGAATTCGATACCTGCCTGGGCATATGCACCGATGATACTGGTCTCCTGACGGGCGGTGAAATTCGTTTCCAGCGATGTCCATTCCGCTTCGCCGCCAAACGCGACCAGCAGCGGGCCGATGGGCCGGTATTCGCCGCGCAGGTCCAGCCGGTCGGAATGGCCGTCGCTGGTGAAACCTGGGTCGGTTCCAAAATCCGGATTGAAGTTCGACCGCTCCGTATCAGCAAAGGAGTAGCGCGCCTGCACGTAGAGCGGGCCGGTGTCCTGCGACAGGCCGACCGAGGCGCTGTACTGCCGTGTTTCCTGAAATTCGGGAGTGTCGTTCAAAGTGAAAGTGGGCGCAGGAAAACCGTCAAAGTCCAGATCACTCTCGGCATAACGCGCGCTGGCAAAGGCCTGTATGGTCGTGGACAGATTGGCAGTGCCCCGTGCGGAAAGAGCGAACTGCTCGAACCCGTCGGCTTCGGTGCCGGCCTCTGCCGCAGAAAAACCGTCTGTCGTGGTGTAGCCGCCCGCCAGCCCGATAAAGCCTGCCTCGCCCTCGACACCGCCTGCCAGCGTGCCGGTGAAGCTATCGCGCGCGCCATATTCGGCGCTGCCGGACAGGCCGGTTTCGGCGCGTGTCGTGATCGCCATCACTCCGCCAATCGCTTCGCTGCCCCAGATGGTGGAATTGGAGCCCCGCAGCAAATCGATCTCGGCAATCGTTCCTGGCAGCAGAGTTCCGAAATCGAACCCGCCGGATGGCGCGGCAGGATCGGCCACGCGCGCGCCGTCGATAACCACCAGCGTCTGCTCTGCCTGTGCGCCGCGAATGCGCACGCTGGTCACGCTACCCGGCCCGCCATTGCGGCTGATCGTCACACCCGGAGCTCGCCGCAGCACGCGAACAATATCAGCTCCCTGCACAGCCTCGATTTCTTCACGACTTATGATCGTTACCGCCTGCCCGGTATCCTCGACTTCAATGGGGGTCCCGGTGGCTGTTACCGTGATCTGAGGATTAGCCGGCTCGGCGCTCCAAGTCGTATATGTTCCAGTGCTACCGATTTGCTCGGCTTCGCCTGCTTCTTGTGCAGAAACAGGTGCAGCGATCGCGGCGCAGCTCAACAAAAACAGATATTTATGCATAATTCCAACGTCACCAGCTTGCGCTGCCCGTGACGGAAGGCACGCCAAAGGCGGCGCGCCCTTCCTCCGTTGCCATCGGTGCACCCCGCCCGTTGGCTCAAGCAGCTGTCTCAGGCAGGTCTCCTGGCTCCCGGATCGATACGATGCACTCCGCCTTCCCGGTGAATTCACCAGTGGCAATTGAAGCGCGCGCTCCCCGGTCACAGTTGCGGGGGCAGCCGGGACTTTCCTAATCTACCGATTGGCAGATGCAGGCATCCCGTTCCCTCTTAGGCTTGGGCTAACAAGCACCCATGACAGACCCGCGCCTTTACGCATCAGTTTCGCGCCATGCAAGACGGCAGATTGTGGAATACTGCAGAATCCGTACAGTTTCCCACCCGCCGGTTAACCCCTTGGTTACTGCAAATCTTAAGCGAGTGCTTCAGGCTGTGCCGCCATAGGACGCCTGCTGACAGCGCGCTCGCCCGCAAGCGGCGATCCGGCTATTTCCAGCATCCCAAACACCAGCACCGGACCGTTTCTTTGAGCTCTTCTCGCGCCAACCTGAATACCCCCCGCCGGTCGCGGCGTGTTGACGTGCGCCGTCCGGGCCCGCGGATGAAGGCGGCGCTGATCCTTGCGGCGGCCATCGGCGTTCCCGCATTTGCTGCACCGGGTGAATGGCGCAATTTTGAAATGAAGGCCGAAGCTGCCGCGCCCGAAACAGTCGATCCGATGCCGTTCGAGGAGGCCGGGTCCAGCTTCCCCGGGTCGGCTTTTTTCTATCTCGATGATACGCCGCAGATGGCTTCGGCACCCTCCGGAGGCAATACTGCGTCGCTGGATACTCGCGCAGGTGCGGGCTTCGGGTCGGATACTCTGGAAGACGGAACGCAGGTTTTCAACCCGCTGGCGGTCATCAATGGCGATCCGACGCAGGCTGTTGAAATACGCGCTGCCGGGCCAGCCGCCCGCGCGTTTCGCGGGGGCGGTACGGGTATGGACAAGGCCCGCGCCCTGCAATGCCTGACACAAGCGATCTATTATGAAGCAGCCAGCGAAAGTAATAGCGGGCAAAAAGCTGTCGCGCAGGTCGTTCTTAACCGCGTGATGCATCCGACTTATCCCGCCAATGTTTGCGGCGTGGTTTATCAGGGCAGCGCTCGGCGAACAGGCTGCCAGTTCAGCTTTACCTGCGATGGAAGCATGGCCCGCAAGCCCTCAGCCGGAGCATGGGCCAGAGCGCGCGGCGTGGCGGCGCAGGCACTGGCCGGCAATGTTTACAAGCCCGTCGGTTATGCCACGCATTACCACACGATATGGATCAGCCCATACTGGGCCAGCAGCCTAAACCATATCGGCACTATTGGTGCGCACCGGTTCTATCGCTGGAAAGGGAGCGCGGGCACACCCCGCGCCTTCCGCGCAGCTTACGTCGGCGGAGAACGCATCCCCGCCCCTACACGCCGCAGCCTGGCCCCGCTTCCGGCCAGCGCCAGCGCTACGGCAGGCCGCGACAATGATGCAGTCGATCCGGTCGCACTGGCGCGCGCCTATGAAGAAGCCCGCGCCAAGGCTGCTGCCGAGGCCGGTCGCCGTGCGCCTTCCCCCGTCTATACCGCGCAGGTAGAAGCCGCTGGTGGTGATGCGCAGTTCACGGCGGATAAATTGCCTGGTGCAGGCACTGTCAGGGCCGAATATGCCAATGCAGGTCAATGGAAAGCCGACACTAAATAACGCTCCGGCGCAAACACTTAACGCCCGCGCAACCTTAAGCGGCAGCAATAGCTTAGGAGCCGTCTGTTTAAAGAGGTTGAACAGCCCCGGGCGGTCCCAACCGTCACCGGACAACCAGTTCAGACCGAAGGAATTTCCATGTCGATCCATTTCGCCGCTGCACGCTGCGCGACCTGGTCACCAGTGGCGCGTGCTCTTGCCCGGCGCGTGCGACGCCGCGCCGCCAACGACAACAGCGATATCCCTACGATGGACGAAGACACCTTGCTGCGCAGAGCGCTGGAACATCTGGGTGCCCACGGTCTGGGCGCAGCACGCAATGCCTATACCCAGGCCGAGCGGGCACTGGTCAGCGGCGAACGCGAGGAATTTGCAAAATGGTACGCCATCTGCTGCGCGCTCGACCGCTCGCTAGCCGAACGGCTGGAAGCCCGACAGCGAGTACTGAACGCCTGTGCGTAATTGCAGGAGTGTGGTTACAGGCCACCGGAATCCCCTTACGTTGTCATTAACCAAAAGATGACGCATTTGTCCGAGATGTGATGAATGTTGGTCGCTCAGCACATGAAACGGATGCGCAACGCTGTGGGTCGCCGCCTTGGCGACGACGCTAGCAATGAGCGTGTGAAACGCACGCTCGTCCGTTCTCTGTATACCCAACAGACCAGTCTCGCCATCGGTGCTTTCAACGGTATCGTGGTCAGCATGGTGGCCGCTTATGTAGTGCAGGATTTGCTGTTCACGGCCGCCGCGATCCTGCTCTCCCTGATTGCAGTGGTGCGAACCGCACTCGCTTTCTTTCTAAAGATCGACGGTAACGAAAATTCGACGCCTTATCTCGAGTTTATCTACGAGCTGGGTGCTTTCGCTTATTCCGGGATGTTCGGCCTCTTTGCAGCCATGTCTATTGTCATGCATGCCGGTGCACCTGTTGAAGTGCTACTGGTCGCCCATGCTCTGTGTTACGGGGCCGGCATCTGCGCCCGCAATGCCGGCCGCCCGTTTATTGCGATGGGCCAGATGGCGCTAGTCTTTCTTCCAGTCATGGTCGGATCGTTTATCGAAGGTTCGCTGCCATTAATTGTGCTGGGCGCGAGCATCCCGCTGGCCATTGTGGCGCTGGCTTCCATCACCAGTAATGTGTTCCGCACGCTCCACCAATCCATTGCCAGCGCCGATACCAGCCGAAAACTCGCCGCAAAAATGGAGCGTCTCGCGCTCAAGGACGTGGTCACCGGCCTCGCCAATCGCGCCGGGCTCGATCATGCGCTGGAACAGGCGATGGTAGTAGCCAGAGACGAACAGCCAGTCGCACTGCTATGGCTCGATCTCGACCGCTTCAAGGAAGTCAACGACCTGCTAGGCCACCGGGCGGGCGACCGTGTGCTGGTCGAAGCGGCCAAGCGACTGGTGAATATCGTGCCCGCAGGCAGCACCATCTCTCGCTTCGCCGGCGATGAATTCGTGATTTTCTGCAAGGTAGTGGGCCGCGCCCATGCCCGGTCTCTTGCGACACGCATTCTGAACGATCTGCTACGCCCCATGAAGATAGACGGTGAACGGTTCGAAATCGGTGCATCTATCGGGATTTCCATAGCGCCCGAGGATGGCACGGATGCTGAAACTCTCCTCCAGCGCGCCGATCTGGCTCTGCATCGAGCAAAACGGGAAGGGCGCGGCTGCAGCCGGTTCTTCGATAGCTCCATGACCTGCGATCTGGCCGAGCGCCGCGAGATGGAGGCCGAACTGCGTTTGGCCATCCAACGTGACGAGTTGTCGATTTTCTTCCAGCCAATCATCGATCTGAAAAGCGGGAGGATCCACAGTTTCGAAGCACTGGT
Source organism: uncultured Sphingomonadaceae bacterium (assembly GCA_913060895.1). GTDB lineage: Bacteria > Pseudomonadota > Alphaproteobacteria > Sphingomonadales > Sphingomonadaceae > CAJXSN01. The sequence continues at coordinate 38,444 of CAJXSN010000005.1, read as the reverse complement.
GCGATGGTTCCATCCCGAGAAAGGCGAATTGTTGCCCGACCTGTTTATTCCGGTGGCCGAGAAAACGGGCGTGATTGTAACTCTGGGCAACTGGATTACCGCACAAGCAGCGAAAGCGTGCGCTACATGGCCAGACGATGTTTCGGTTGCCGTCAATTTGTCGCCGCTGCAGATCAAGGCCCCCGGTGCAGCGCTAGGCATCGAAGCTGCACTAGGCGATGCAAATTTGGCGCCTCACCGCTTGGAACTGGAAGTGACCGAAAGCCTGTTTGTAGAGGATAGCGAAGCGACGGACCGGTTTATCGAGTATTTGGCGGCCAAAGGTGTCCGCTTTGCGATGGACGATTTCGGTACCGGCTATTCCTCGCTCGCCTATATCAACAAATATCCGTTTTCGAAAATCAAGGTTGATCGCAGCTTCGTCTCCGGACCGGATGTGGGCAAGAAAACCGGAGCCATAATTCGCGCTGTAGCAGAAATGGGTTCGCAGCTTGGCATGGAAATCGTTGCCGAGGGACTTGAAGAAGTGGCGCAAGTCAATGCGGTCCGCGAGGCCGGGTGTACGCTTGGCCAAGGCTATTATTTCAGCCGCGCCGTGCCGGATTATCTCGCGACCTTGCTATTGGCGCAGGAACGTGAGGATAATGGTATTGGCGTCAGGCTGCGCGCATCGGGCTAAATCCGCACATTCTTGCTTTAGCGCAGTGCTTATCCAGTCATGCGCCACCCGCGCTATTGCAACTGCGAACCAATCGCAAAGATAGCTGGCGCCACCTGCTTTTTTGGCGGTTGCATTCAGACCCCTGCCCGCCTAATTCCGAATGCGAATTTGCCGGGTAATGCCTGTCGCGGGACAAAGGGCATCGCCTTCGGCTTCTCCCTGTCCCGCCGAAGCAAGGACTTCTCAGCACCTATGGCCAACACAACCGCCCATTCGACCGGACGCAACAAGATCGCCCTCGTCGGCGCTGGAATGATCGGCGGCACGCTCGCCCATCTCGCAGCGATGAAGGAAATGGGCGATGTCGTCCTGTTCGATATTGCCGAGGGGATGCCTGCGGGCAAGGCGCTCGATCTGTCGCAGGCCGGCCCGGTAGAAGGCTTCGACTCAACCCTCAAGGGTACTAGCGATTACAAGGATATCGCCGGTGCAGACGTAGTAATCGTCACCGCCGGTGTGCCGCGCAAGCCGGGCATGAGCCGCGACGATCTGCTCGGCATCAACCTTAAAGTGATGAAAGCCGTGGGCGAAGGCATTGCTGCGAACTGCCCGGATGCCTTCGTAATCTGCATCACCAATCCGCTCGACGCGATGGTCTGGGCGCTGCGCGAATTTTCCGGCCTGCCGCACAACAAAGTGGTCGGCATGGCTGGCGTGCTGGACAGTGCACGCTTCCGTCACTTCCTCGCTGATGAATTCGGCGTTTCGATGGAAGACGTCACCGCCTTCGTTCTGGGTGGACACGGCGATACGATGGTTCCGATCCTCGAATACTCGACCGTCGCCGGTATTCCGGTGCCCGACCTTATCAAGATGGGTTGGTCGACGCAGGAAAAGATGGACGCAATTGTCGACCGCACCCGCAAGGGCGGCGGCGAAATCGTCGGCCTGCTGGGCAATGGTTCAGCGTATTATGCCCCCGCCACCAGCGCGATCCAGATGGCCGAGGCCTATCTGAAGGACAAGAAACGCGTCCTGCCCTGCGCAGCCTATCTTGAAGGCCAGTATGGCGTGGATGGTCTCTATGTCGGTGTCCCCATCGTGATCGGTGCGAGCGGCGTGGAGCGGATCGTCGAAATCGAACTGGACGACGAAGCCAGGAAGGGCTTCCAGGTCAGCGTCGATGCGGTCGAGGAACTGCTTGCGGCGTGTAAGACGCTCGACAACTCGCTCGCCTAAGATCTTTTTAGAACACAATTAAGGAGAGGCCGCATGAGCATCCTCGTAAACAAAGACACCAAGGTCATCACGCAAGGTATGACCGGCGATACCGGCACCTTCCATACCCAGCAGGCGCTTGATTATGGCACCAAGATGGTCGCTGGCGTGACGCCTGGCAAAGGCGGTACCGAGCATATTGGCCTGCCCAATTTCAACACCGTGCGCGAGGCAAAAGAAGCCACCGGCGCGACCGCGACCTGCATTTATGTGCCGCCACCATTCGCTGCGGACGCTATCTGCGAAGCGATCGATGCGGAGATGGAACTGATCATCACCATTACCGAAGGCATTCCCGTGCTCGACATGGTGCGTGCCAAGGCTGCGCTGGAAGGCTCCAAATCGCGCCTGATCGGCCCCAACTGCCCCGGCGTACTGACGCCCGAGGAATGCAAGATCGGCATCATGCCCGGCTCCATCTTCAAAAAAGGCAGCGTTGGCGTAGTCTCGCGCTCCGGCACTCTGACTTATGAAGCCGTGCACCAGACCACGATGGTCGGCCTGGGCCAGACCACCGCTGTTGGTATTGGCGGCGATCCGGTGAACGGCACCAACTTCATCGACGTGCTTGACCTGTTTCTCGACGACGAAGAAACCAAGTCGATTATCATGATTGGTGAAATCGGCGGCAGCGCAGAAGAAGAAGCAGCGGAATACTTGAAGCAAGAAGCTGCCAAGGGCCGCAAGAAGCCGACGGTCGGTTTTATCGCAGGCCGCACGGCGCCTCCGGGCCGCCGTATGGGTCATGCCGGCGCCATCGTCTCTGGCGGTAAAGGCGGTGCGGACGACAAGATTGCGGCGATGGAAGATGCAGGCATCCGCGTCTCTCCCAGCCCCAGCGAGCTGGGCACGACGCTGGATGCCATGCTGAAAGAGATAGCCTGATTGCGCGGCGCGGATAAACTCTCCGCTTTTCGGGGAGCTTTCCGCGCACGCCGGGCATTAAAGGTATATCCGGCAACCGCGCCGGTGCGAAAGGGCCGCCCGAATGGGTAACGAAACACACGATTTCCTTCCCGAAATGGGCGATCAGGACGGGCCGCAGCCTGGCCCCAGCTGGGGTAACCCCAACTGGCTGAAAGAAGCGGTCGATTCCGACGCGGAACTGACGCAGGCGCTCGACCCCACCGCGATGAAGGTAGCTGTGGAGAAGGCTGCCAAGGTATCGGGCAAACAACTGGACGCCAAAGCCATCGAGGAAGCGGCCGGCGATTCCATTCGCGCTATGTTGATGGTGCGACTGTACCGTGTGCGCGGACACATGGCGGCGAATCTGGATCCGCTTGAGTTGTCCGGACGCAACGAACCGGGAGACCTCAGTCTGGAATGGCATGGCTTTGCCGGTCAGGAAGACAGGGAAGTGTATGTCGGCGGTGTATTCGGCTTTGAATGGGTCACCGTAGGCGAGTTGTATTCCGCGCTTCGCAGTACTTATTGCGGCGAAGTCGGCCTCGAATACATGCATATTGCCGACACCGAAGAGCGCCGGTTCCTGCAGGACAAGTTCGAAACACCCGACGAGACGATCCAGTTTACCGAAGAAGGCAAGAAAGCCATTCTCGGCGCAGTCATCCGGGGTGAACAGTTCGAGGAATTCCTCGGTAAAAAATATGTCGGGACCAAACGTTTTGGACTTGATGGCGGGGAATCGATGATTCCCGCACTCGAAGCGGTTATCAAATATGGCGGTGCGGATGGCGTACGCGAGATCATTTACGGCATGGCCCATCGCGGCCGCCTGAATGTGCTCTCCAACGTGATGGCAAAGCCCTACAAGGTTATATTCCACGAATTTCGTGGTGGTAGCGCCAACCCAGACGATGTCGGTGGTTCGGGCGATGTGAAATACCATCTTGGCACCAGCACCGACCGTGCCTTTGATGGCATCGAGGTGCATATGTCGCTGGTCCCCAATCCCAGCCATCTGGAAGCAGTGGATCCCGTCGTACTCGGCAAAACCCGCGCGCAGCAAGCTATCCGTGACGATCTGGCGCAGCACCAGCAGGTGCTTCCCGTGCTAATCCACGGCGACGCTGCGTTTGCCGGCCAAGGCGTAGTATGGGAAAGCTTGAGCCTCTCTGGCGTGCCCGGTTACAATACCGGCGGCTGCATCCATTTCATCATCAACAACCAGATCGGGTTTACCACCAGCCCGAAATTTGCGCGCTCCAGCCCCTACCCTTCCGATGTGGCGAAGGGCGTTCAGGCACCGATCCTGCACGTCAACGGCGATAATCCCGAAACAGTGACCTTCGCCTGCAAGCTGGCTGTCGAGTATCGTCAGAGGTTTGGCCGCGATATCGTGATCGATATGTGGTGCTATCGCCGCTTCGGTCATAATGAAGGCGACGAACCCAAATTCACACAGCCGCTGATGTACGATGCCATTCGTCAGCATCCCAAGGTCAGCGTGATTTATTCCGACCGGCTGATCGACGAAGGCGTGATCGAAAAAGGCACCGCGCCGCAAATGCGCGATGAATTCGTTTCCCAACTGGAGCAGGAATTCGCTGCAGCCGAAAGCTACAAGCCTAATGCGGCCGATTGGTTCGGCGGGCGGTGGGCCGGTCTGAACAAACCAGCCGATGCCGAAACCGCACGGCGCAATGTCGATACAGCCATCGAGAAAAAACTGTTCGACAGCCTCGGTAAAACTCTGACCGAAGTGCCAGATGATCTGAACATTCACAAAACGCTCGGCCGTGTGCTCAAAGCAAAAAAGGAATGGTTCAACAGCGGTGAAGGTTTCGACTGGGCTACCGCTGAGGCTTTGGCGTTTGGCAGTCTGGTGACCGAGGGTTTTGGCGTGCGCCTGTCTGGCCAAGACAGCGGACGAGGAACATTCAGCCAGCGCCACGCCGTTTGGGTGGACCAGAAGGACGAGCGCAAATACATCCCGCTAACCACCCTCCCCCACGGGAAGTTCGAAGTATATGACAGCACATTGTCCGAATATGGTGTGCTCGGTTTTGAATATGGCTTTGCTATGGCAGAGCCAAAAACACTGGTAATGTGGGAAGCGCAGTTCGGCGATTTCGCCAATGGTGCACAGATCATGATCGATCAGTTCATTGCCAGTGGCGAAGCAAAATGGCTGCGCGCCAATGGCTTGGTCATGCTTCTTCCACATGGATATGAAGGTCAGGGACCGGAGCACTCCTCCGCCCGTCTCGAACGCTTCCTTCAACTGTGCGCGAACGATAATATTCAGGTCTGCAACATCACCACGCCGGCCAACTATTTCCATGTGCTTCGTCGTCAGATGCTGCGCCCGTTCCGCAAGCCGCTGATCATCATGACTCCGAAATCGCTTCTCCGCCATCCAATGGCGAAAAGCACGGCGGAAGAGTTTTTGGGCGACCACCATTTCATGCGGATCAAGTCGGACACGACCGAAATCGCCGACGAGAAGGTGAAGCGTCTGGTCCTGTGCAGCGGCAAGGTTGCCTATGACCTGATCGAGAAGCGCGACGAAGAAGGTCTGGCGGATGTCTCTATTGTGCGCATCGAACAGATCTATCCCTTCCCCGGAGAGCCACTGGCTGTGCGGCTGGAGCGGATGAAAAACCTTAAAAGCGTCGTCTGGTGTCAGGAAGAACCTAAAAATAACGGCGCATGGTTTTTCGTTCACGAAAAAATCGAACAGGCGCTGGACAGAGCCGGCCGCGGCGACATGGGCATCAGCTATGCCGGTCGCGAAGAAGGCGCATCGCCAGCTACAGGCTTCGCCGCACGTCACAAAATGCAGCAGGAAGCTCTTGTTTCCATAGCGCTCGGTCTTGCCGATGGTGGGGACGCGAGACGAGCAAAGAGTAAGGGTAAATAATGGCTACCGAAATCCAAGTTCCCCAACTGGGCGAATCCGTTACCGAAGGCACTATTGGCGAATGGCTGAAAAATGTCGGCGATGCTGTTGCCGTGGACGAACCGATTTGCAGCCTGGAAACCGACAAGGTTGCCGTCGAAGTTCCGTCGCCTGTTGCTGGTGTCATCCAGTCATTGGGCGCGGAAATCGGCGACACCGTGGAAGTCGGCGCAGTGATTGCCACTGTGGAGGAAGGCGCAACTGGCGCTGCCACTGGCGAAGAAGCTGATCGCAAAGAACAACAGGCCGAAGATGGGCAGGAATCGCGCAACGATGAAAAACCCGCTGCAAAATCGCCCCCCGCTTCAGATGCTTCCCAGACGCTCAGCCCTGCCGTTCGCCGCGCCGTTCTGGAACACGGGGTCGATCCTTCGAATATCAAGGGCACAGGCAAGGATGGTCGTCTGACGAAAGAAGACGTGATCGCTGCAGGCAAAGCGAAGGGTGATCCCGCGCCTGCTTCCAGCGCTACATCCCCTGCTCCGGCCCCTGCTACAACTGGCGAACGCCGCGAAGAGCGTGTCAAGATGACCCGGATGCGCCAGACCATAGCCAAGCGCCTGAAAGGGGCGCAGGACAATGCCGCGCTGCTGACCACTTTCAATGATTGCGACATGAGCGCCGTTATGGAGGCGCGAGGCAAGTACAAGGAATTGTTCGCCAAGAAGCACGATATCAAGCTGGGCTTCATGGGCTTCTTCGCGAAAGCCGCCTGTCTTGCACTGAAGGATGTGCCCGCCGCCAACGCCTATATTGAGGACGACGAGATCGTTTATCACGATTACGTCGATATTTCGGTAGCCGTCAGCGCGCCTAACGGTCTGGTCGTGCCGGTAATCCGCGATGCGCACGCCAAGGGCTTTTCCCGGATTGAGAAGGATATCGCTGACTTCGGCAGCAAGGCTAAGGAAGGCACGCTGACAATGGACGATATGAAGGGCGGCACCTTCACCATCTCCAATGGCGGCGTGTTCGGATCGCTGATGAGCACTCCGATCATAAACCCGCCGCAATCTGCCGTGTTGGGCCTCCACCGGATCGAAGACCGTCCGGTCGTCGTGAACGGTGAAATCGCAATCCGTCCGATGATGTATCTCGCTCTGTCCTACGATCACCGTCTGATCGACGGGCGAGAGGCTGTAACGGCACTGAAGATCATCAAGGACGCGATCGAGGACCCAACGCGCATGTTGATCGATCTGTGATCAGGTTCCGCATCCTCTTTTCTTTGCCTCTGGTGGTTGCTGCGATCGCGACAAGTGGGTGCGACGATATGACCGAGGATGCATCCGAAGCATTCGACGATGGTTTTGCTTCGGAATTTGTTTCCACGTGCACACCCGAAATTGTCAGTGCAGGTGCGCCGGAGCTGATCGCTAGAAAGATCTGCACCTGCGCAGCCAATCAGGCGAATGAAGAAATGACCATGACCGAAAAAATGGGTGGTGGTGTTGAAAAAATCGAAGGCATTATGGAGGCTTGCATCGAGAAATTCGATGCTACGCCTGCCGAGCCCGTTGAATAAACAAGTTGATTTAGGCTGACTTTTTATGGCTGACCATTCCTACGACTACGACGTTCTTATCATCGGCGCTGGACCCGGCGGCTATGTTGCTGCCATTCGTGCGGCTCAACTGGGTCTGAAAACGGCCTGTGCCGAAAGCCGTGATGCGCTGGGTGGTACGTGCCTCAATGTCGGGTGCATCCCGTCCAAGGCTATGCTTCATGCGTCCGAGTATTTCGACGCTGCAAGCAATGGAACGATGTCCGAAATGGGGGTCGATGTGACGCCGAAACTCAATCTGTCCAAAATGCATGATCAGCGTATCGATGCTGTCGATGGGCTGACCAAAGGTGTCGCGTTCTTGTTCAAGAAGAACAAGGTCGACTGGAAAAAAGGCCGTGCCGCTTTCCAAGATGCGCATACGGTGAAAGTAGGCGACGAAACCGTCACGGCTAAAGATATCGTGATTGCAACCGGCTCCTCGGTCACTCCGCTGCCCGGTGTGGACGTTGACAATGCGAAGGGCGTCGTAGTCGATTCTACGGGTGCGCTGGAACTGCCTTCTGTACCCAAGACGATGGTCATCATTGGCGGCGGCGTAATCGGACTGGAACTTGGCTCGGTCTGGCGGCGCCTTGGCGCTCAGGTCACCTGCATTGAGTATCTCGACGAGATCCTGCCCGGCCTCGATGGAGATGTCCGCAAGGAATCGCGGAAAATCTTCAAGAAGCAGGGAATCGACTTCAAGCTTTCTACCAAGGTCACCGGCGTTTCCGTGAAAGGAAAGAAAGCCACGCTGACAATGGAGCCCGCTGAGGGGGGGGAAGAAGAGACCATGACAGTGGACTGCGTGTTGGTGTCGATAGGCCGCAAGCCAAACACCGACGGGCTAGGCTTGGATGCAATCGGGCTGGAGACCAACAAGCGTGGCCAGATAGAAACCGATCACGATTTTCGGACGGACGTCGATAATGTCTGGGCCATCGGCGATGTCGTTCCCGGCCCCATGCTGGCGCACAAGGCCGAGGACGAAGGTATCGCGGTGGCAGAGAACATCGCGGGCCAGACCGGCATCGTGAACCACGATGTAATCCCCAACGTGGTTTATACCTTGCCCGAAATCGCCGGTGTGGGTTTGACGACAGAGCAGGCTATTGAAAAGGCAGGCGGCGACAAGACGAAAGTCAGGATCGGCAAATTCCCGATGATGGCCAACAGCCGGGCTAAAACAAATCACGAGCCGGACGGTTTTGTAAAAATAATTGCCGATGCCGAAACCGACCGCGTCTTGGGTGTGTGGGCAATCGCCAACGTCGCCGGTACCATGATCGCCGAAGCGGGCATCGCAATGGAATTCGGAGCCACGAGCGAAGACATCGCTTATACCTGCCATGCCCACCCGACACATTCCGAAGCGATAAAAGAAGCGGCAATGGCGGTTCAGGGCAAACCGATCCACGTCTGATACCAGAGCGGCCGGACGTGTCGCATACGTGGGCAAAGAGGCGGTTGGAGCAAAGGCTGCCTCCCCTGCTTACCCTACTACTACCGGTGGGGGCCGGGCTGGCCTACCTCATCAGGTTCGGCGCGCCGCCGCAATATATTGCCATAAATGCCGCGGCAACGGGCGTTGCAGCGATATGGATCATCCTCGGCCATGCTCCTTCAGGCATTCGTGCGAGCCGCGTCCTAATTGCCGCATTGCTGGCCTTGTGCTTCGTGCCGCTGCTGACAGGACCGGACATCAACGGGATTGCCCGGTGGATACCCGTGGGCGCGGAAACCCTTCACACAGGCGCACTCCTGTTTCCCGCCATCGCCGTACTGGCCGCTCAGGACCGCGATTACGCCTCTCCAATGCTGCTTACTGCCCTGTTCGCCGCCCTTCTGCAGCCCGATGCGGCTTTCGGTTTTGCCGTGGTATTTGCCGCTATCGGTCTGCATGATCAGAGCCGGGACTGGCGCCACGGTCTGGTCGCGATTGTCGGCTTCGTCGCCGCGCTGATCATGGCCATAGGCGGGGAATTGCCGCCTGAGCCTTTTGTAGAACGGGTGTTTGCCGATACGCTCACCACCACCCCGCTGATCGGGGCATCCCTGTTGGTGGCTCTTGGTGGCGGGCTAATGGGGATGCTGTTTTGCGCCCCGTTCGAAGCGCGGGCGCGTTATGCTCTGGCAGGTTCGCTGTTTGGCTTTGGTATGATGTCGATCATGTCGCATTATCCCACCGTTCTCATCGGCTACGGCGCTGCTCCGATTCTGGGTTACGGACTGGCGCTCGGACTAAGACAGAAAAACCCAGCGTCACGGAGCAGTTAATGACCATGCCCCCATTTCACCTTGCCTTTCCGGTTCACGATCTGGTCGCAGCACGGCAGTTTTATGGCGACCTTCTGGGCTGCCCAGAGGGACGCAGTGCTGCCGATTGGATCGATTTCAATTTTTACGGTCATCAGATCGTGGCCCATCAGGCGCCCGCCGCCGTCGCGCGCGGCGCGGGGGCGTCCAATCATGTCAATGGAGAGGACGTGCCCGTTCCGCATTTCGGGGTCGTTCTGCGGATGGCCGACTGGCGCACTCTTGCCGACCGGCTCACAGCAGCAGATGTGGATTTCCTGATCGAACCGACCATTCGCTTTGCCGGAGAGCCGGGCGAACAAGCGACGATGTTCTTCCGAGATCCCAGTGGCAATGCGCTGGAGATCAAGGCAATGGCCGATCCGACGGCCTTGTTCACAAAATAACCACGCATGGGACTGCTGGTTTTCATAATGTGGCCCATCCACGAACGAGTTTGATTGCATCGCGGCTGATGAAGGAATAGGGCGCGCGCCAGCACGGCTAACCGGCCGGAGGAGATTGCCTGTGCCCCGCCCCAAATGGATGCCCCGCTTCGCCCGCTGGCATGTATGGCTGGGCTGGCTGGTCGGTATTCCGATCCTGATGTGGGCCGTGACCGGTCTTGTCATGGTAGCCCGCCCGATCGACGAGGTGCGGGGCGAACACCTCAGCAAAGATATGCCGGAGCAGATGCTACCGGCTGTCAATCCGCCCGTCCTCGACTTTCCGATAGAGAACGCTGCGAAATACAGCGAGATGCGGGCAGTTATGCAGGATGATCGCCCCATTTGGTTGCTGACACGCGAAGACGGAACGACCGAACGGCTGGCCGCCGATATGAACGACGCGCCTCTTCCCGAAATCGATGAGGCCTATGTGCGCAGCCTCGTGGCTCGCCGGATCGTCGGCGGTGAGGCGGTGGCAACTATCGCCTCGTTCACGGCAGAGCAGGCACCCTTGGATCTGCGCCGCGCCATTCCGTCATGGCAAGTGGCGCTGAAAGACGGAACCAATGTATATGTTCATGCGCAGACCGGAGAGATTGCAGCTGTGCGGACCCGGTTCTGGCGAGTGTTCGATTTCATGTGGGGTCTCCATATCATGGATCTCGAAACCCGTGAGGATACCTCACATCCTACCCTTATCCTGTTTGCCGTATTGGGGGTTTTTGGATCCCTGCTTGGCTGCATCCTGATGTTCCGTCGCCGCACAAGACGAGTACCCGCATGATCACCGATCCTTCACAAATTCTCACCCCTATTCTCGATTGGCTGGACATCGCCGGGGTGGCTGTGTTCGCCCTTTCAGGAGCTTTGATCGCAGCCAAAGAACGGCAGACCATCGTGACCGTCGTATTCTTCGCTTTGGTAACCGGCGTTGGCGGGGGAACCGTGCGCGACCTGCTGATCGATGCGCCGGTATTCTGGATAAAGGATGCGTGGGTCGCGGCCACCTGCCTGATCGTCGCCCTGTTGGTATGGTTGACACCGACACGCTGGTGGGAGGGCAAGCTGCTGGATTACTCCGACGGGTTCGGCCTCACCGCCTATGCCGTGCTCGGCAGCGCAAAAGCAATCAGTTACGGTTTGCCGCCTATTCCGGCAATGATGATGGGAGTGGTTACAGGCTGCGTAGGCGGGATTATCCGTGATGTCGTAGCCGGGCGCCCATCGATCCTGATGCGGCCGGAATTGTACGTCACCGCCGCTGCGCTTTCTGCGACGATTTGTGTGGTGGGCAGTATGGTCGGAGGAGAGCCTGCCCTGGTGTGGCCGCTGGCGACTGTAGCTGGCCTGATCCTGCGCAGCGCAGCAATCCGCTTCAATCTGGCACTACCCACCTATAATGAACGTTCGGCAGCTACCGACGCGGAAGGTGAATTGCCGCCGAGACAAGTGGCGGACTGAAGCCCTCGCCCCGGCTGCATCATGGAGTAACGGTAAGTCTAGCCGCCGTACGCGTCTTCGTTGGCATATTGTGGCGCACCAGGAACAGGGCCACCCGGATAGGCTGGCTGTGGACCGTCTGTCTGAACGGCTGGCCCATCATACGGTTGCGATGCACCGTTGCTGACAGGGGTGTAGCCTGACTGCGCACCGGGCATATCCGGTTGTGTGTATCCGGCAGTCGTGCGGGCTCGGGCGTAGATGCTGTCATTCCATTGACGGTCATCGCGGGACACGGAACCGGGCTGGTACACTGCGCCTGACTGGCCGGAATACCCGTTTCCTGGGCCGTAATCGACGCCTTCGATACGGCCATTCGATCCAATCCGGCAGGTGAAACCGCTCCCATTGAACAGCGATCCGGTGACCAGCCAGCCCGAAGCGGTGCGATCCGCACCGTCGACCGCGCCAATCCGGGCATCGCGCTCTACCTCACGGACGCACTGATCCACTGCACGGTCAATACCGCTGGAACGGGTGTTATTCGGAGATGACGTTGGATAGCGGCGGTCACGATACCGATCCTGATCGCGGTTCTTGCTGGCTGCGCTGGCAATAGCTGCGATCCCGCCCAGAATAACAACACCGGCAATGACATCACCTGCATCCACACCATTGCGACCGCGATAGCCGCGATACCCCCGATAACCACGGTGGCCGCGATACCGATGCCGCTGAGCCGTCTCTTCGCCAATGTCATACGAAGCAGCGGGCGCAACCGTACTTCGCTGGGTGGAGACCGGTAACTCGGCGGCGGCAGCGGGCATCGCAGCGAGTGACACAGTTGCCCCTGCGGCAATGATTGCGGAACGGATAGTCATGAATTCGGCCCCTAAATACTCAAGTGCGGCACGTAGCTCAGACCGCAAACAATACAATAAAGCTAGGCGGTCCAGCCTGTCATCAGGCTGAACCGCCCGGCGGGTGGTCCGTCATACTTCACAACCGATCAATGCAGGCCACGGATACCCTTGTAATCAATGTCTATTACGCGGCCACGCTGAATATCACAGGTGAAACTGCCTGTATCTTGACGCCCCCGGTTGTATCGCGCGTCATGTCGATAGCCGCGCTGGTTACGGTCATTGTAACCACGGGCATCGTCAACCGAGATCCTGCCTTTCACACGCCAGCCATAACGGGTGTCATCGACGTCGCGGATATCCGTAACCCGCACTTTGCGATAACCGTATCGCCTCGCGTTCTGCTGAGCTGCGGAGACGCACCGCTCAACGGCAGTACGCGGATTACCACGGGCGCGATAATGATCGTCGCGATAGTCACGGTCATAGCGGTAATCGCTGCGGCTCCGATCTTTGCCAATCGACGAAGCGATCGCGGCAATCCCACCAAGGATCACAGCACCTGCGATGACTTCGCCAGCGGAAATACCATCATTGTTGCGGTCGCGGGCGAATGCAGGGGATGCAGACGTTACCGCCATTGCGCCAGCGGTCATTGTACCGAGCAGGGCTTTGGAAACGGTTTTCATCTTTTTTTCCTCGTTCTCAACCAGAGGCAGAAGCGCCTTGGTTGATTACGGGTCTAGAGATTGATCCTTGAGTTGAGGCTGAAGCGGCTCGACAGGGGTTGTTCATAAAAATACGTATTTACATGAACAACCCCTCGAAGTGTATTAATCGCCGAATTTCAGACCGGTAAACCAGCCAAGGAACCCCAGTACATCGGCGGCTTCCTCGATTGCCTTATCCGTAGGCTTGCCCGAACCGTGACCGGCGCGGGTCTCGATCCGGATCAGTTGCGGTTTGTCGCCCAGCTCCGCTGACTGCAGCGCAGCGGTATATTTAAAGCTATGGCCCGGAACCACGCGGTCATCGGTGTCCGCGGTGGTCACCAGTACTGCCGGGTAATCCACCCCATTCGCTACGTTATGATACGGGGAGTACAACAGCTGAGCGCGGAAATCGGCTTCCTTGTCGGGGTAGCCATAATCATCCACCCAATACCGCCCGGCGGTAAACCGGTCGAACCGCAACATATCCATCACTCCCACCGCGGGGCTGGCCGCTGCGAACAGGTCGGGCCGTTGGTTCATCACTGCGCCCACCAGCAATCCGCCATTGGAGCCGCCACTGATTGCCAAGCCCCCTTCAGGCGTGATGCCCTGCTCGATCAGATATTCGCCTGCGGCGATGAAATCGTCGAACGTATTCTGCTTGTTCTGCAGGCGGCCCCCATCATGCCATGCCTTTCCGTATTCGCCTCCGCCGCGCAGATTAGCGACCACATAGGCACCGCCCGCTTCCATCCACGCTATGCGCGAAGGGCTGAAACCCGGGGTGAGCGAAATGTTGAAGCCGCCGTAACCGTATAGCAGAGTCGGCACGGCTTTGCCGCTTGTAGCAGCTTCCGTGGATCGGACGATGAACATGGGGACGCGTGTCCCATCTTTGCTAGTATAAAATTTCTGCTCGACCACAAAGGCATCGGGATCGAACGCAACCTCTGGCTTGGCCCATTCGGCACTGTCGCCAGTGGCCATGTCATAGCGATAAATGGTCGCCGGCGTATTGTAGCTGGTAAAGTAATAGAACGTCTCGTTCTCGTCCGCATCGCCTGAAAATCCGCCGGCGCTGCCGATACCTGGCAGGGCGACTTCACGCACTTTTCGACCAGCGAGATCGTACACCTCGATCAGGCTTTTCGCGTCACGCAGATAGCTGGCGACCAGCTTTCCACCGACCAGCGATACGCCGCCCAGAGTTTCTTCTGCTTCTGGGATCACCGTGGTCCATTCGGGGGTGTTCGCGGCGATATCGATCTTCACTACCTTCTCCAGCGGCGCGCCGTCATTGGTGGTGAAGAAGAAGGTGGAGCCGGTGTTGCCCACATAGGAATAGGAATGCTCGAAACCGGGAACGAGAATGCGCGGTGCGGCGCGCTCGGCCTCCCTATCGATCAGCGCTACTTCGTACCGGTCATCCGTTCCGCTGGAACTGGTAACGACCACATAACGGCCATCATCGCTGACCTGGGCGATATGGTTCAATTCCGGCTGGTCGGGCGTTTCATAGACCAGCTCGTCCTTCTCCTGAGCCTGACCCAGCGTGTGAAAATAAACCCGGTGATTGGTGTTGAGCGCCTGAAACGTCTCTCCCTCGCCCGTGGCGGGGAAACGGCTGTAGTAATAGCCGCTGCCGTCCTTGGCCCATTCGATAGCGGAGAATTTGACCCACTCGACTTCGTCGGAAGCAATTTCGCCGGTGGCGACATCCATCACCTTAACTGTACGCCAATCGCTGCCGCCATCCTGAATGGCGTAAAGCAGCTTACTGCCGTCATCATTAGGCTCCCACTCGCCCAGCGCGGTGGCATCATCGTCAGACCAGTCATTGGGGTCGATCAGTTGGCGCGGTTCTCCGCCCAACCCTTCACGGACATACAGCACGCTCTGGTTTTGCAGACCGTCATTGCGGGTATAGAAATAGCGTCCACCCTTTTCCTGCGGCAGACCGAACCGTTCATAATCGGTTAGTTCAGTGATGCGCGCCTTCAGCGCCCCGCGGCCCGGGATCGCCTCCAGAAACGCATCCGTTGTCTCGTTCTGCGAAGCGACCCATGCGGCCACTTCCTCATCCACGCGTACATCGTTTTCCAGCCAGCGATAGGGATCGGCGACCTTTACTCCGAACTGCTCTTCGACGACATCACCCATGCGGGTATCGGGATAGGCAATCTCAGGCATAGTGACGGAGTTTTCCTCGGTCATCGTGTGGTTCTGGGCGGAGGCGGCGGTGATTGGCACAGCAAGAGCAAGCAAGCTGGCAGATGTAGCCAAAAGGGTGGAGCGTATCATGGAAAGGAGACCTCTCTTACGTCGATTATCTTCTTCTTGTTTCGTGCGGTAGATATGGATATTCCGGCGGCGGGTTCAATCCTCCAGCGCAGTCAGCACATCGCGGGTAAACGCGGCGATATCGAAGCGGCTGCCGACAGGATCTTCTCCGCGTCGCACAATCACCACATCGCGGCTGGGCACCACAACGACATACTGCCCTCGATTACCACGCGCAGCGAAGGCATCGTCGGGAATACCCTCAAACGCGTTGCCTTCGGGTCGCTTGAACGTCCACCAGCCTGCGCCGTCGCCCCAATATGCCAGACAGCTCATACTGCTCGACACTCTCAGGTGTACGCAGAATGCCTGCATCGCGGGCGTGTCCTATTGCGCTGCACAGCATCAGCGCCTTGTATCCGGCAGCCAGCGCGCGGTTATACCGTGAATCCAGCGCCTCTTGCTGGCTTTGCGCTGCAGCTGGGCCTGCGGTGAGGACAAGTGCGGCGGCGCCTACTGTTCCGGCGGCAAATGTAGTGTGGATCATGGGCGCGACACTACCCGCCGCAAGCCAAAAGAAAAGGGCCCACCGGATTGCTCCGGCAGGCCCCTCACTCGGTGCTGCGGCGGAAGGCGCGGTTTACGCGTCTTCGTATTCTTCGTCGGCGTTCATCACCGGGCCGCTGTCTTGGCCGCGCGCGTCCTCGTCGCGGTCAACCAGTTCGATGACAGCCATCTGCGCAGCGTCGCTGGCGCGGTAGCCCGCCTTGATCACGCGGGTGTAGCCGCCGTCACGGTCGGAATACCGCTCGGCCAGAACGTCGAACAGCTTCTTCAGCTGCGTTTCGTCCAGCAGACGCGATTGCGCGAGGCGGCGATTGGAAAGGCCGCCACGCTTTGCCAGCGTGATCAGCTTCTCGATATAGGGACGCAGTTCTTTCGCCTTGGGCAGCGTTGTGACAATCTGTTCGTGCTTGATAAGAGCTTGGCTCATATTACGGAACAGAGCCTTACGGTGGCCCGATTTACGGCTCAGTTTACGCTGGGAAAGACCGTGACGCATAATTTATTCCTTTGTTCGATATGAGCCCGTGCGAGGTAGCCCGTAGCTGGTTGGACAAGGGACCAACCTTCCCGTTCTGTATTGTTTCGACCTTCCAGTCGATGCGGCCGGAACCGAAATCCCGACCGGAACTCTTAGCCGAGAAGCTCTTGCTCGAGCTTCTTGGCCATTTCTTCGATGTTTTCCGGCGGCCAGCCAGGAATATCCATCCCGAGGCGCAGACCCATGCTGGAAAGCACTTCCTTGATCTCGTTGAGCGACTTGCGGCCGAAGTTCGGCGTGCGCAGCATCTCGGCTTCGGTCTTCTGGACCAGATCGCCGATATAGATGATGTTGTCGTTTTTGAGGCAATTGGCGGAGCGAACCGACAGTTCCAATTCGTCGACTTTCTTGAGAAGGTAACGGTTAAGTTGGTTCGCATCCGATTCGGCAGGCTCTGCAGCCATCCCGATCATTGCCGCCTGTGGCTGCGGAATGCCTTCTTCGAAGTGGACGAACAGCGTCAACTGATCCTGAAGGATACGCGCAGCATAGGCCACGGCATCGTCAGGCGTTACCGTACCATCGGTTTCGACAGTCAGGTTAAGCTTGTCGAAGTCTAGTTCCTGGCCAACACGGGCCTTCTCGACCTTGTAGCTGACCTGACGAACAGGCGAATACAGGCTGTCGACCGGGATCAGGCCAATTGGCGCATCAACCGGGCGGTTCTGGACCGCAGGAACATAGCCGCTGCCAATGTCAGCCGTCAGTTCCATATTGAGGTTCGCACCATCATCGAGATGGCAGATCACCAGATCCTTGTTCATCACCTCAATGTCGCCGGAAACGGCAATATCACCGGCGGTGACTTCGCCCGGGCCGGTAACGGAAAGCTGCAGCCGCTTGGGGCCTTCGCCTTCCATCTTCAGCGCGATCTGCTTCACGTTCAGAACGATGTCGGTCACGTCTTCACGCACGCCGGCAAGCGAGGAGAATTCATGCAGAACATTCTCGATCTTGATCGAAGTAATGGCCGCGCCTTGCAGCGAGGACAGCAATACGCGGCGAAGTGCGTTGCCCAGCGTCAGACCAAATCCGCGCTCGAGCGGTTCGGCAATAAAGGTGGCCTTGCGCTTCTTATCGCCGCCTTCCTTGATTTCGAGGCTATTGGGTTTCTTCAGTTCCTGCCAGTTCTTGTTATTGACGGACATGGATTTCCCCTGGTTCGGATGCGGGTAGGACCGGAGCGCTGCGATAGGCGCGTCCGGTCCGTTAAAAAGGTTGGACGGCCCTTAGAAAGAGGCCGCCGAACTATTGCGGATCAGACGCGGCGACGCTTGGACGGCCGCACACCATTGTGCGGGATCGGCGTCACATCGCGAATGGATGTGATGGTGAAGCCAACAGCCTGAAGAGCGCGCAATGCGCTCTCGCGGCCAGAGCCGGGGCCCTTAACTTCGACTTCCAGCGTACGGACACCGTGCTCGGCAGCCTTCTTACCAGCATCGTCAGCAGCAACCTGAGCAGCATAAGGCGTCGACTTGCGACTACCCTTGAAGCCCATTGCACCGGCGCTGGACCAGCTGATCGCATTGCCCTGCGCATCGGTGATGGTAACCATCGTGTTGTTGAAGCTGGCATTGACGTGCGCGACGCCACTGCTGATATTTTTACGCTCGCGGCGCTTAACGCGGCCTGGTTCGCGTGCCATGATTGAATTCCTCGTATTCGTCTAAGCGGGAGAAGATGCCGGCGGGTTAACGCTTACTTCTTCTTACCAGCGATAGGCTTCGCCTTACCCTTACGGGTACGGGCATTGGTATGCGTACGCTGGCCGCGAACGGGCAGGCCGTTACGGTGACGCAGGCCGCGATAGGACCGAAGATCCATCAGACGCTTGATGTTCATCGCCGTCTCACGGCGAAGATCACCCTCAACCTGATGCTCGGCGTCAATCGTTTCACGGATTTGCAAAACCTCGGCATCGGTCAGATCCTGCACACGTGCCGAATGAGCAATGCCAAGCTTGTCGGCGATTTTCACAGCGGTCGTGCGACCGATTCCGTGAATATATGTCAGCGCGATAATAACGCGCTTGTTGGTGGGGATATTTACCCCGGCAATACGAGCCACTTAATTCTCCATGCTCCACAAGGGATTGGCCAATCGCCGACCCCCTATCTCATCGCTACAATTCATCGATACGGGCGGACGGGAAGCTATTTAAAACAAAAGCAAAAAGCCCGGACGTTGGCGCGCGTGATTGGCTGCGGCCGGCCGGACTACCCAAAGATGTATCGAATGAAGGGCGCGCTTACGTCGATTCGACGCGAACGTCAACTGTCAGCACACCCAAACAACGCAGTACGCCATATAGGATTCTCGCCTCCGAACTCAAGGTGTCTCGGTTTCGACCGCTCTTCATACGCACCCTGACTTTGCCGCCGCCTGCCTAATTAGCAGACTCATCGTCAGCAGACTCCGCGTCAGCTGGCTCACCAGCATCCGGCTCGTCGGCGGACGCTTCATCGGGACTATCCAGAACCCGATCCTCAGCTTCTGCATCGGAACGCCCACCCGTTGCTCCACCCAGCTTCTGCGCCAGGCCAGTCAATTGCTGGCTCATTACGCCGTCGACTGCCTGAGCGATGGTCGCCGTTTCGAACTGCATGTAACCGCCAACAACATAATTCCACGAAATATCGCTGCCCGTGCCGTCTTCGGTCGCTTTGATCGCAATGGTCAGCACACCGTCGGCAGGCTCGCTTTGCAATGGGCCCAGCCCTCCCCGCATACGCAGAACTCGGCGCGGGAAAGACTGCACCACGGTCATATGTCGCACGCTACCGGCAAGGCCGATTGCACCATCTTCCTCGGTAGGCGGAATACGTTCGCAGAAGCAGCCATTGGCCTGCGGCTCCAGCGTCATGTTTTCCGCATCGCCTGACCATGTATGCGAATCGCTCCACCACTCACCCGGACTGATCAGAGCCAGCCAAACCGCTTGCGGAGATGCTGCAGCGGAGATGCTGCAACGGTCGCGCTGTCGCGGGTCACAAAGCCTTCGCTGGACTGTTTGACGACCTTGGCTGGCAGCGGCGCTGCACCGAGTATAGCAACTAAGCCAGCGGCACAGATAAACGATCTCAATTGCATAATGGCTCGATCCCTTTCAATACGTGCCCTAACGCAAGCTGGCAGAGCAGCAAAGATCGGGTCAGGGCGTTCCCGAACCGTGCGCGGCCACTTATCTCAGGAGTGCGTCAATTGCATTGCTGACATCCTCGATGGATGCCATTCCATCCACACGGGAAACCAGATTGCGCGCTTCGTAATGCGGCAGGATCGGTGCAGTCTTGGCGCGATATTCCTGCATCCGCGTACGGACGGTTGCCTCGTTGTCGTCGGGGCGACGTTTAAATTCGGTCGAGCCGCATTCATCGCATTCGCCCGCTTTGACCGGTGGATTTGCAGTATCGTGATAGAGATGTCCGCATTCGGCGCAGGTAAAACGCCCCGTAATACGCTCGACCAGAGCATCTTCATCGACGCTTAGCTCGATAACACGCGTAAGCTTCCGATCATGCTTGTCCAGCAGGCCATCAAGCTGCTCAGCCTGTGCTTGGGTGCGGGGATAACCGTCGAAGATCACACCTCCACTGTCATCCATAGCGGTAAGCTCGGCATCGATCAGAGCAGTAACGATATCGTCCGAGACCAGATCACCACGATCCATCACGGCCTTGGCTTCCAGACCAACCGGCGTTTGTGCCTTCACAGCAGCGCGCAGCATGTCACCGGTGGAAAGCTGGCGCATACCGTAATGCTCGACAAGGCGGTGGGCCTGCGTACCTTTACCGGCGCCCGGAGGGCCAAGAAGAATGATGTTCACGCTTGCAAAACCCCCATCAGAACAACGCTGCCGAAGCCTAGCGCTTCCTGCCCTTTAATTTGGCTTTCTTGATCAGATCGCCATACTGGTGAGCCAGAAGATGTGACTGGACCTGGCTGATCGTATCCACAGTTACATTCACGACAATCAGCAAGCTGGTACCGCCAAGGAACAGCGGAATACCCGTTTGCGCAATCATGTATTCCGGAATGACGCATACAAGAGTGAGATAGATCGCACCCACCACGGTGATGCGGGTCAAAACGTAATCGAGGTAATCGGACGTCCGCTTACCAGGACGAATTCCCGGAATGAACCCACCATTTTTCTTCAGGTTCTCTGCAGTCTCTTCCGGGTTAAACACAACTGCGGTGTAGAAGAATGCGAAGAAAATGATGCCGATGGCATAAAGCGTCATATAGATCGGCTGACCGTGCTGCAGATACTGGTTCAGCGTCACGATAAAACCGCCCGCCGTGCTGTTCGTATCGACCGAATTACCAGCAAACTGGCTAATCGTGAGCGGCAACAGCAATAGTGAACTGGCAAAGATTGGCGGGATAACGCCTGCAGTGTTCAGTTTAAGTGGGAGGTGCGAGCGGTCGGCCTGCATCATGCCACGTTGCGTCGCGCGCTTGGGATATTGAATGAGTAAACGTCGCTGCGCCCGCTCGACAAAGCAGATAAACAGGATCAGCGCGACGACCATGATAATGAAGCCAACGATGATGAAAGCACTGATCGAACCGGTCCGCCCACCCTCAAACATATTGCCAGCAAAGCTTGGGAACTGGGCGACGATACCCGCCATAATAATCAGTGAGACGCCGTTGCCGATTCCCCGCGCAGTGATTTGCTCACCCAGCCAAAGCAGGAACATCGTACCACCGACCAAACTGATAACCGCGCCCACGCGGAACATGATCCCGGGATCGACCACCGCCTGCAGTCCGCTCTGAGCGCCGAAACTCTCCAGACCCGAAGCGAGAAACCAGCCCTGGATGGCAGTCAGGAATACCGTGCCATAGCGGGTGTACTGGTTTATTTTCTGCCGCCCACTCGCACCCTCTTTCTTCATCGCGGCCAGCGTAGGGTGCAACGCCGAGGCCATCTGCACCACAATTGAGGCTGTAATATATGGCATAACACCGAGCGCGATGAGGCTCATCCGCTCAAGGCTGCCGCCGGAAAATGTGTTAAACAGATCGAGGATGCCGCCGCGCGTTGTATCGTACAGATCCGACAGAACCAACGGGTTCACACCCGGCAAGGGCACAAAGCTAAGGAAACGAAATACGATCAATGCCCCAATGGTGAACCAGATGCGCTGACGCAGCTCGGTTGCCTTGGAGAAATTGGCGAGGCTCATATTGCTCGCGATATTGTCGGCGCGTGATGCCATCGAAACTGTCGAATCCTGAACTGTCGCCGGCCCTCCCGGCTATGCGGGACAGACATAGGGAGCGGCGAGCCCGATGTCGAACCCGCCGCCCTGGTTTTTCATCTTATTTGGCTTTCTTAGGCTTATCAGCCGCAGTGCCGGTCTTCTTCTCGCTCTTAACTGCGCTTGGCTTGGAAGACGGGGTCTTCACCTCGACCACCTCAACCGAACCACCAGCCTTTTCAACTGCTTCCACGGCACCTTTGGAGGCACCGGCAACAATGAATTTGACCTTTGCAGTCAGTTCACCCTTGCCCAGCAGGCGTACGCCGTCTTTACCACCACGGGCAAGACCGGCTGCCTTCAGGGCAGCGTGATCGATGTCTTTCTTCGCGTCGAGCTTCTTTGCATCGATAAACTTCTGGACCATGCCCAGGTTCACTTCAGCAAAATCTTTGCCGAAAGGGTTGTTAAATCCACGCTTCGGCAGACGCATGTGAAGCGGCATCTGGCCGCCTTCAAAGCCCTTGATCGCAACGCCGGAACGACTCTTCTGGCCCTTCTGGCCGCGGCCTGCAGTCTTACCTTTGCCAGAACCAATACCGCGACCCACGCGAATACGGGTCTTACGGGCGCCGGGATTATCTCTAAGGTCATTCAGTTTCATGTCGTGCACTCGCTTTCGCTTTTCTACGCGCTGGATGTTGCCATCCTGAAAACAGCCAGACCCATGCGTTTCAGCGGGATATGGCCGGGTGATGATTGGGCTGCTCCCCCGATACGGCGTCAACAACGCACACGGCAAGAATAACCGAAAGTTATAGCATTCCCATAAACAGAGCACCGCCTGCATGGAAAGCCTCTTTTTACGGGCCGACCTAATTCTGAGGCTAGTAAAAGCCTATGAGTTGCGTCCACTCCTGCATTTAAACAGGAAACTATCCGGCGCAGGAGCAGACAGCTACTCGTCAGCCAATCAGTCGACCAAAGCCACCATATGTGGCAGCTTCGCAATGGCTCCACGCACTTCAGGCGTGTCTTCCAGCTCTACAACCCGGTTCATCTTACCCAGACCAAGACCGATCAGGATCTTTTTCTGGCTTTCCGGGCGGCGGATCGGAGAACCAATCTGCTTGATTTTAATCTTGGTTTTTCCTTGAGCCATCGTCTTACTCCGTCACAGCTTCAGCGTCGGCCTTGGCCTCTGCTTCACTGGCTCCGCCGCGACCCAGAAGGTCGGCAACCTTCTTGCCCCGACGTTGCGCTACCGATTTCGGCGATGTCTGGTCGGTCAGCGCATCGAAGGTGGCGCGAATCATATTGTAGGGATTAGATGTTCCGACCGACTTGGTCACAACGTCGGCAACGCCAAGGCTTTCGAACACAGCACGCATCGGGCCACCGGCAATAATACCGGTACCTGGAGGCGCAGTGCGAACGGTCACCTTACCGGCACCGAAGCGGCCGTTGCCGTCATGGTGCAGCGTGCGACCTTCCTTAAGCGAAACGCGGATCATCTTTTTACGAGCCGCGGCGGTTGCCTTCGTAATGGCTTCCGGCACTTCGCGTGCCTTACCCTTACCGAAGCCAACGCGGCCCTGACCGTCACCAACCACGACCAGAGCTGCAAAGCCGAAGCGCTTACCGCCCTTAACCGTCTTAGACACGCGGTTGATATGGACCAGTTTCTCAGCAATGCCATCATCCGGCTCGTCACGGCCACCACGGCGATTTCCACCGGGACCACCACGGCCACGGCCGCCACCTGGGCCACCCTGACCGCCGCCACGGTTTCCACCACCGCCGCCGCGACCACCGCGAGCATTCTGTTGGCTGCGTGGCTGGCCTGCGGCGCCCTGTGCAGGGCTCTGGTTGGCAGCTGCTTCGGAAGGAGTATCGGCAATCGCCGGCTCTTCCTTTTTCACTTCGGGACCACTTTCAGCCGTTACCGCTTCGGCACCCTTGGTCTCTTCGACCTTCGGAGCGTCGGCAGCTGCAGGAGCGGCTTCGGGTGTTGTGTTATCGTCAGCCATGATCAAAACTCCAGCCCGCCTTCACGGGCGGCATCGGCCAACGCTTTTACGCGGCCATGAAACAGGAACCCGCCGCGATCGAACACGACAGTGGTTACGCCGGCTTTCTTTGCAGCGGCTGCAATATCGGAACCGACCGATTTGGCCGCACCCATATTCGCGCCCGAGCTCTTCCCGCCGAGGGACGACGCTGCTGCAACGGTCTTACCCGAAGCATCGTCGATAACCTGAGCGTAAATGTGCTGACCGGTGCGATGCACGGACAAACGCGGCTTGTCGCCGGAACGCTTGCGAAGGGCCGACCGCACACGGCGGCGGCGACGTTCGAAAAGGGAAAGCTTTGCCATCTTACTTCTTCTTCCCTTCCTTGCGGAAGACATACTCGCCCTGGTACTTGATACCCTTGCCCTTGTAGGGCTCAGGCTTGCGCCATTGGCGAATGTTAGCGGCGAACTCGCCCACGGCCTGCTTGTCGATACCGGAAACGATCACAGTCGTTTGATCCGGCGTCTTCACCTCAAGGCCCTCAGGCACATCGAGATCGACATCATGGCTGTAACCAAGCTGCAGCTTCAGTTTCTTGCCCTGCGCCTGTGCACGGTAACCAACGCCGGAAATCACCAGCGTTTTGGTGAAACCATCGGTCACACCTTCAACGAGGTTGGAAACCAGCGTCCGCTGCATGCCCCAGAAGGCGCGTGCCTGCTTGGTATCGTTGGCCGGGTTGACCTGAATTTCCTCGCCGTCGACCTTATAGTCGATGAGATCGGACATTCCGAGAGTGAGCGTGCCCTTGGGCCCCTTCACACTCAACGTACCGTTATCGATGGTCGCTGTGACACCACTAGGGATCGCCACGGCTTTCTTACCGATGCGGCTCATCAGAATACCTCCGCAAGCACTTCGCCGCCGACGTTTTCGTTGCGCGCTTCGTTGTCCGAAAGCACACCGCGAGGGGTCGAGACGATGGTGATGCCAAGGCCGTTGCGTACAGTCGGCAGCTCTTTCGAACCCGAGTAAACGCGGCGGCCCGGCTTGGAGACGCGTGAAACGTGCTTGATCGCAGGCTCGCCTTCGAAATATTTCAGTTCGATGCGGAGCGTTGGATGCTTGCCACTGTCGTCCGGCGAATAGCCACGGATGTAGCCTTCACGCTGAAGGACCTCGAGCACGTTTGCACGCAATTTGGACGCGGGCGAAAGGACAGAATCCTTTTTCGCCTGCTGGCCATTACGAATGCGGGTGAGCATATCACCCAAGGGATCAGTCATTGCCATTTATAGGATCCTCACCAGCTCGATTTTGTCAGGCCCGGAATCAGGCCCTTGTTACCGAGGTTCCGCAGTTCGATACGGTTCACGCCGAACTTGCGATAGTAGCCGCGCGGGCGGCCAGTGGTGGAGCAGCGGTTGCGCACACGCGTGGGATTCGCATTGCGCGGCAATTCTGCCATTTTGAGACGGGCCATAAGACGCTCGCCCTCGTCGAGGGATTTGTCGTCGGCAATCGCTTTCAGCTTTTCGTACTTCGCAGCGTACTGCTTGACGAGCTTCTTGCGCTTCTCGTTCTTGTTGATGGAACTCAGTTTCGCCATTGGACTTAAGCTCTCTTCCTTACTTGTCTGACCGGAAACGGATCACGCCGCTTCCTTTTCTTCCGACACTTCTGCCGGGAACGGGAAACCGAAAAGACGCAGCAATTCACGCGCTTCTTCGTCGGTTTTCGCCGTGGTGGTTACGATAATGTCCATTCCCCGAACGACGTCGATCCTGTCGTAAGAAATCTCGGGAAACACGATCTGTTCCTTCAGGCCCATAGCGTAATTACCACGGCCGTCGAAACTGGCGGGATTAAGGCCGCGAAAGTCACGAATACGCGGCATAGCGATCGTAACCAAGCGGTCCAGAAATTCAAACATACGCTCACGGCGCAAGGTAACCTTGCATCCGATCGGCATGCCTTCGCGCAGCTTGAACTGAGCGATGGATTTCTTGGCTTTGGTGATCACCGGTTTCTGGCCAGCAATCAAAGCCATTTCTTCGGCAGCAGTCTGAACCTTCTTCTTGTCCTGACTGGCCTCGCCCACACCCATATTAAGTGTGATCTTGGCGATGCTAGGGACTTCAAGGCGGTTTTTGTAGCCGAACTTTTCAGTCATCGCCTTGACGATTTCCTGCTCGAACTGTGCCTTTTTACGGGGTGTGTAATCAGCCATCGATCTTCTCTCCGGACTTGACTGCGATGCGAACCTTCTTGCCGTCCTTTTCTTCGAAACGGACGCGTGTCGGCTTGCCATCCTTGGGGTCGGCTACAGCAACCTTGGCAATGTGCAGCGGCGCTTCGATCTTGTCGATGCCACCTTGCGGGTTAGCCTGGGTTGGCTTGCGGTGACGGGACATCATGTTGACGCCCTCGACCACAACCTTGCCGTCTTTCGGCATGACTTTGGAAACGGTACCGGTAAGACCCTTGTCCTTACCAGACAGGACGACGACGCTGTCACCCTTCTTGATACGAGCGGAGCCCATTACAGCACCTCCGGAGCAAGCGAGATAATTTTCATGAACCCGCGTCCACGCAGTTCGCGTACGACCGGGCCAAAAATACGAGTGCCGATCGGCTCTTCGCTCTTGTTGACCAGGACAGCGGCGTTGCCGTCAAAACGGATAACGCTGCCATCACCTCGGCGAACGTCCTTGCGTGTGCGCACGATAACAGCGCGATGGACATCGCCCTTCTTCACTTTCGCACGTGGCTGGGCTTCCTTAACGGAAACCACGATCACGTCGCCTACGGAGGCAAACCGGCGCTTAGAGCCGCCCAGTACTTTAATGCACTGGACACGCTTTGCGCCGCTGTTGTCCGCGACGTCGAGATTGGATTGCATCTGGATCATGGATCCGGTTCCTTCTCATTGGCTTGCCGGGACGAAGGCGTTGTTTTCGCCCGGCAGTTCCACAGTCGTTTAATTCAGTTCAATTACCCGGAGTCGCAGCAGCAACATCCAGATCGGCCACAACCGCCTGTGTACCGCCCGCCGTGACCCGGTTCTTAACAGCCCAGGTTTTGGTCTTGGAGATCGGTTTGGTCTCCTCGATCCGGACGACGTCGCCCAAGGTAAATTCGTTCTTCTCATCGTGAGCGTGATACTTCTTCGAACGCCGGATGATCTTCCCGTAAAGGGGGTGCTTCACCTTGCGTTCGACCAGTACGGTCACGGTCTTGTCGGTCTTGTCGGAGGTGACAGTCCCGATCAGGATACGTTTGGGCATTGTCTACTCCTCAAGCCTTTGCTTCAGCCGAGGCGCTGTTCGCACGCTCGTTCTGAAGGGTCTTGATCTTGGCGATGGTACGGCGAACTTCCCGGACGCGGCGCGGAGCCTCGAGCTGGTTGGTTGCCGCCTGAAAGCGCAGATTGAAAGCTTCACGCTTCAGTTCGGTCAATTCAGACGTCAACTGGTCGTCGCTCTTCTGGCGCAGGTCTTCGACTTTAGCCATTATTCGCCTCCCAAGTGCGAAGTGTCGCCCAGACGGGCAACAACCTTCGTCTTGATCGGCAACTTCATGGCGGCACGGCTGAACGCTTCTGCGGCCAGCGGACCGGCAACACCGTCCAGTTCGAACAGAATGCGGCCCGGCTTCACGCGCGCTGCCCAATATTCGACAGAGCCCTTGCCCTTACCTTGACGAACTTCGGCAGGCTTCTTCGACACAGGCACATCAGGGAAGATGCGGATCCAAAGACGGCCCTGACGCTTCATGTGACGGGTGATGGCACGACGCGCAGCTTCGATCTGGCGTGCAGTGATACGATCAGGCTCAAGCGCTTTTAGACCATAGGAGCCGAAGTTCAGCGTGGTGCCACCCTTCGCGTCGCCCTTGATCCGCCCCTTGAAGGCCTTGCGGTATTTATGTTTTTTCGGTTGCAGCATAGCTTGTCTCTATATCTTGCCGAAGCCCTAGCGGGCCGGACGCACACCAGAGGTCTGCGATTCCATCATCAGACGGTCCTGCGCGGTCGGATCATGGCCGAGGATTTCACCCTTGAAGACCCAAACCTTGATGCCGATGATGCCGTAAGCAGTCAGCGCTTCGCATTCAGCGTAATCGATGTTCGCACGCAGCGTATGCAAAGGCACGCGGCCTTCACGGTACTGCTCGACACGGGCAATTTCAGCACCGCCAAGGCGGCCGCCGCACACAATCTTAATGCCTTCGGCACCCAGACGCATGGCCGATTGCATAGCGCGCTTCATCGCACGGCGGAAGGCGATCCGGCGGATCAGCTGATCCGCGATGCCCTGAGCCACCAGCTTCGCATCGACTTCCGGCTTGCGGATTTCGACAATATTCAGCTTCACTTCGCTGTCTGTCATCGTGGCAAGCTTGGAACGCAGCTTTTCAATGTCTGCTCCCTTCTTGCCGATGATAACGCCGGGACGCGCAGCATAGATCGAAACGCGGCACAGCTTGGCTGGGCGCTCGATTACCACCTTGGAAATCGCAGCCTGAGGCAACGACTTCATGATGTGCTTACGGATCTCGATGTCTTCCTTGAGCAGCTGCGCATAGTCACGCCCTTCGGCGTACCAGCGACTGTCCCAAGTGCGGTTGAT
Organism: uncultured Sphingomonadaceae bacterium; assembly: GCA_913060895.1. Taxonomy (GTDB): domain Bacteria; phylum Pseudomonadota; class Alphaproteobacteria; order Sphingomonadales; family Sphingomonadaceae; genus CAJXSN01. Next base: position 10,090 of record CAJXSN010000005.1, on the reverse strand, counting down.
CTGCAGGCGCAGACCGATCGGATTGCTCTTCTGACCCATCTTACGCCTCTTCCATCTCGCGCACGACAATCCGCAGCCGGCTAAACGGCTTCAGGATGCGTGTGCTCTTGCCACGGCCGCGGGTATGAAACCGCTTCATGGTGATCGCCTTGCCAACGCTGGCCTCGTGCACGACGAGAGCATCGACATCGAGATCGTGGTTGTTTTCCGCATTGGCGACTGCCGATGCTAGAACTTTGGTCGCGTCCCGCGCCATCGCCTTCTTCGAAAACGCCAGAATGTTGAGAGCTTCCTCAACCTTTTTACCGCGGATCAGTTCAGCAACGAGATTGAGCTTCTGGGCCGAACCACGGATTGTGGTGCCGACGGCCAGCGCCTCATTCTCGCCAACGCGGCGGGGAGATTTTGCCTTACCCATTATCGCTTGCCCTTCTTGTCAGAAGCGTGACCGGGGAAGCTGCGCGTGGGCGAAAATTCGCCGAGCTTGTGACCCACCATATCTTCCGAAACGGAGACAGGGATGAATTTCATGCCGTTATAGACATTGAATGTCAGACCGACGAATTGCGGCAGGATTGTACTGCGGCGCGACCAGGTTTTGATCGGCTTGCTGCTATTTGCATCCTGTGCGTCCTCCGCCTTCTTCAGAAGGCTGAGCTCGACGAACGGACCTTTCCAGATGGAACGAGCCATGTCCGGTTACCTCTTCTTCTTGGCGTGGCGCGAACGGATAATGAACTTGTCCGTCTGCTTGTTCTTGCGGGTGCGAGCACCCTTTGTGGGCTTGCCCCACGGCGTAACCGGGTGGCGACCACCCGATGTCCGGCCTTCACCACCACCATGAGGGTGATCGACCGGGTTCTTGGCAACACCGCGAGTAAGGGGCTTGCGACCCTTCCAGCGTGTACGACCGGCCTTGCCGAAGTTCTGGTTCTGGTTGTCGGGGTTCGAAACCGCGCCAACCGTACCCATGCAATCGGCCCGCAGGTAACGCTGCTCACCCGAGTTAAGACGGACGATAACCATACCGCGGTCACGGCCGACCAGCTGGACATAGGCGCCAGCGGAACGGGCAATCTGCCCGCCCTTGCCAGGCTTCATCTCCACATTATGACAGATTGTGCCGACAGGCATCTGGCCCAAAAGCATGGCATTGCCCGGCTTCGTATCGACCTTCTCGCCAGCGACAACCTTGTCACCAACATCGAGACGCTGAGGCGCCAAGATGTAGTTCACTTCGCCGTCTTCGTATTTCACCAGTGCGATAAAAGCCGTGCGGTTGGGATCGTATTCGATCCGCTCCACGGTGCCTTCCACATCCCACTTGCGACGCTTGAAGTCGATGAAACGATATTTCTGCTTGTGGCCGCCACCAATGCCGCGTGATGTCACGTGACCTTTGTTGTTACGACCGCCCGTCTTGCGCTTGCCTTCCGTGAGCGACTTAACCGGCTTGCCTTTGAACAGGCCGGACTTGTCGACAAGGATAAGACCGCGGCGGGCGGGGCTTGTCGGTTTATAATTTTTGAGTGCCATGTTTCGTTCCTGTCCCTTGGCCTCAGACGCCGCTGGTGACGTCGATGGAGTCACCTTCAGCCAGAGTGACAACCGCTTTTTTCATATCGGTGCGCTTGTAGGGACGACCCTTCCAGCGCTTCGTCTTGCCCTTTTGGACGAGCGTGTTCACGTTCGTAACCTTCACACCAAAGAGAGCTTCGACAGCCTCTTTGATCTGGGGCTTCGTCGCGTCGCCAGCCACCTTGAACACAACGCCATTGTGCTCGGACAGCAGCGTCGATTTTTCGGTAATGTGCGGGGCAACCACTACGTCGTAGTGATTGGCTTTCGCTTCCTGACCTTTAGCCATTGAACCGTGCCTCCAGCTTCTCGACCGCATCCTTGGTGAGGACCAGCGTGTCATGCTTCAGGATATCATAGACGTTGGCACCCATCGCTGGCATCACATTGATGCCCGGCAAGTTGCCTGCGGCCTTTGAGAAACCATCGTCGACGCTTGCACCGTCAATAAACAGGACCTTGCCACCAAGGCCCGCTTTCTGGAACTGACCCAAGAGAGCCTGCGTCTTCGCGTCCTTCACCTCGAGGCTATCGACGACCACGAGGCCATCCTTTGCCTTGCTCGACAACGCCATTTTCAAACCAAGAGCGCGAACTTTTTTGTTCAGCTGCTGATTGAAATCACGCTTGCGCGCACCGTGAGCCTTACCACCACCGATAAAGATCGGCGCGGCGCGGTCACCGTGACGGGCGCGGCCGCTACCCTTTTGCGGCCCGAATTTGGCGCCGGTGCGAGCCACGTCGGCGCGCTCACGCGTCGGGCGGGCCGTTCCACGGCGGTTCTCAAGCTGCCAGGTCACGACCCGGTGCAGGATATCAGCACGCGGCTCGACGCCAAAGACAGCATCGTTCAATTCGATGTCGCCGGAAGCGCCCGAGACTTTGGTGCCGTCTAGTTTCTGAACCTTGACCTTCACGATCAGGACTCCTTGCTATCGGCTTCGGGCACGTCGTTATTCGGCGCGTCCTCGGCATTCTGTTTAGTAACGGCGCTCTCGGCACCAGCCTCTTGCTCGGCCAGCAGCTTTGCCTGCTGCTCAGCATCGACCTGAGTGCCAACTTCTTGTTCGGCTGCGCTCTCGATCAGACCGGGCTGGGCTTCTTCCGAAGCGAACTCATCCTGATTTCGATACATCACACCGGGAAACGGCAGGTCTGCGTTCTTGATTTTCACAGAGTCCCGGACCAGCATCCAGCTGTTTTTCGAACCCGGAACCGAGCCACGTACAAACAGCAAACCACGCTCAGCATCTGTGCGAACGATTTCTAGGTTCTGCTGGGTACGCTGACGGTCGCCCATATGGCCGGCCATCTTCTTACCCTTGAAAACACGGCCCGGATCCTGACGGTTACCTGTCGAACCGTGCGAACGGTGAGAGATCGACACACCGTGCGTTGCACGAAGGCCGCCGAAACCCCAACGCTTCATGGCACCAGCAAAGCCCTTGCCCTGAGTATGGCCCGTTACATCGACCATCTGACCGGCAATGAAGTGATCCGCACTGATCCGCGCGCCGACAGGCAGTAAGCCCTCGTCGCTATCAAGACGGAATTCGGCGACCTTCATCTTCAGGCCAACCTCAGCCTTGCCGAATGCTTCACGCTGCGGCTTGGCTACATTTTTCGATTTCGCTTCACCCGAACCGACCTGCAGTGCGGAATAGCCGTCGCGTTCGGCAGTGCGGTGTGCGGTAACCTGACAATCTTCCAATGCAAGAACGGTTACGGGCACGTGCCGTCCATCCTCCTGGAAGAGGCGGGTCATCCCGACTTTCTTTGCGATAACGCCTGTGCGCATCGTAACAAACTCCTCAACAGAGGCACCCCGACCATTCGAGGTGCTTGCCAACCCTGGTTTCGTTACGTCGCCCCGTCCGGGCTGAGTGCAATCGCAGCCCGAAGGCCTTGAGAGCGAGACGGAGGACGCTGACCCGGCGTAGGCCCAAAGGCCAATCCGGCGGTATCCCGATGTCTTGCCACCCCTGCGGGATGACGGGGCTATCGAGCGCCCCTTTAACCTGTGGTCAGTTTTAAGTCGAGACCATCGACTGCGTCAAAATCAAGCAAGCTTGATTTCAACGTTTACACCAGCGGCCAGATCGAGCTTCATCAGCGCATCGACCGTCTGGGCATTGGGCTGTACAATGTCGAGCAGCCGCTTGTATGTGCGCACCTCAAACTGCTCGCGCGACTTTTTGTCGATATGCGGGCCGCGGTTCACGGTGAACTTCTCAATACGCGTAGGCATGGGAATGGGGCCACGAATAAGTGCGCCTGTACGGCGCGCCGTCTCCGCAATCTCGCCAGTCGCCTGGTCGAGAACGCGATGGTCAAACGCCTTGAGGCGAATACGAATATTCTGAGCTTCCATTACCTACACCGATGCGAAAGAGCCAAGCGAGCAATTTCTTACCCGCCAAAAAAAGAAAGGCCCGCCCCGCTTTTCCCGGTTCCCCGGAACGGGCGGCCTTGAAGAAATGTCAGTCAAACAGGACGAATCCCGCTCTGTATGGAGCGCGTATACGGAGATGCACAGATTCTGGCAACCCCCGATCTCCGGGAATTCTCTTCGCCTGCACCCCGCACCGCCAACCGGCTTTTGAGGGTAAAGCCAGTATATATAAAAAGGGCCCGAATCTCGAAAAGGAGAAACGGGCCCGATTTAATCGTTGCGCCTATGGCGCCCAGAATTACGCGGTGATGTCTGCAACAACACCCGAGCCAACAGTCCGGCCACCTTCACGAATAGCAAAACGAAGACCTTCATCCATAGCAATCGGGGCGATCAGCTTGACCTTGATGGTCACGTTGTCGCCCGGCATCACCATTTCGGTGCCCTCGGGAAGGATCACTTCACCGGTGACGTCCGTAGTACGGAAGTAGAACTGCGGACGGTAGTTGGCGAAGAATGGCGTGTGACGGCCGCCTTCGTCTTTCGACAGAACGTAGACCTCTGCGCTGAATTCCGTGTGCGGGTTAACCGAACCGGGCTTAGCAAGAACCTGGCCACGCTCAACGTCTTCACGGCCAACGCCGCGAACCAGAGCGCCGATGTTGTCGCCAGCTTCACCGCGATCAAGCAGTTTGCGGAACATTTCCACGCCGGTCACTGTCGTTTTCCCGGTATCCTTGATGCCAACGATTTCGACTTCGTCGCCAACGTTCACAACGCCGGTTTCGACGCGACCGGTAACAACCGTACCACGACCGGAAATCGAAAACACGTCTTCGATCGGCATCAGGAATGCCTGATCAACCGGACGCTCTGGCTGAGGAATATAGCTGTCGACAGCATCCATCAGCTCACGGATGGACTTCTCGCCGATTTCTTCATCGCGGCCTTCAAGAGCGGCCAAAGCCGAACCCTTGATAATAGGAATGTTGTCACCGTCGAAGTCGTAGTCGCTCAGAAGTTCACGAACTTCCAGTTCAACCAGCTCGAGCAGCTCTTCGTCATCAACCTGGTCAACCTTGTTGAGGTATACGACCAGCTGAGGAACACCAACCTGGCGGGCAAGCAGGATGTGCTCACGCGTCTGAGGCATCGGGCCGTCGGCAGCATTCACCACGAGAATAGCGCCATCCATCTGGGCAGCACCGGTGATCATGTTCTTCACATAATCGGCGTGGCCCGGGCAATCGACGTGTGCGTAGTGACGGGCATCCGTCTCGTACTCGACGTGAGCGGTGGAAATAGTAATACCACGCTCGCGCTCTTCAGGAGCCTTATCGATGTTCGCGAAATCCACGGCCGAGCCCATCACTTTCGTGATAGCGGCGGTCAGCGTGGTCTTGCCGTGGTCAACGTGACCGATGGTACCAACGTTGCAATGCGGCTTGTTCCGCTCGAATTTTTCCTTCGCCATTTTCTCAATACCTTTGTCTTGAAATAGTGTTTTGCGGGAGAATGGGCGGCTCCCGAATTTCAGGCGCCGCCACTAGCTGTCTTGCCTCGCTTAGGCAAGCTTCTCCTTGACTTCCTGTGCGACGCTGGCCGGAACCTCGTCGTAGTGGCTGAACTGCATCGTGTACTGCGCACGGCCTTGCGAGAAGGACCGCAGTTCGTTCACGTAGCCGAACATGTTGGCCAGCGGGACAAAAGCCTCGACAGCGGTTGCGATGCCGCGAGCGTCGGTGCCCTGAATTTGGCCGCGACGTGAGTTAAGGTCGCCGATGACGTCACCCAGATAATCTTCCGGGGTAACAACTTCCACCTTCATCACAGGCTCAAGCAATTTAATGCCGGATTTCTGTGCCGCTTCGCGCATGGCACCACGACCCGTGATTTCAAAAGCCACAGTGCTGGAATCGACATCATGGTATTTACCGTCGATCAGACGAATGGTGAAATCGATGATCGGGAAGCCAACCAGGAAGCCGCTCTCGGCCTGCTCGCGCATACCTTTTTCAACCGACGGAATATATTCGCGCGGAATGTTGCCGCCCTTGATCTCGTCTTCGAAAACGACGCCCTGGCCGCGCTCGCCGGGCGAGACGACAACCTTGGCCTCACCGAACTGACCAGAACCACCCGACTGTTTCTTGTGGGTGTAGGTCACTTCGACTTCGCGGCCGAGCGATTCGCGGTAAGCCACCTGCGGCGCACCGACATTGGCTTCGACCTTGAATTCGCGCTTCATACGATCAACCAGAATGTCGAGATGAAGCTCGCCCATTCCCTTGATGATCGTCTGACCGGACTCGTGATCGGTGGTGACGCGGAAGGACGGATCCTCGGCAGCCAGACGATTGAGCGCAACACCCATCTTTTCCTGATCGGCCTTGGTCTTTGGTTCAACCGAGAGTTCGATCACCGGATCCGGGAATTCCATCCGCTCGAGAATGATTGGCTTGGCCATGTCGCACAGGGTATCACCCGTGGTGGTTGCCTTCATGCCGGCCAATGCAACGATGTCGCCAGCAAATGCTTCCTCGATGTCCTTACGGTCATTGGAGTGCATTTCAAGAATACGGCCGATCTTTTCCTTCTTCTCCTTGACGGAGTTGAGGACGGTGCCCTTCTCCAGCTTGCCGGAGTAGATGCGCGTAAAGGTCAGCGAGCCGACGAACGGATCGTTCATAACCTTGAACGCCAGCGCCGAGAATGGTGCTTCGTCGCTGGATTCGCGCGAGGCCTCCTCTTCCGAATTCGGAAGAACGCCGCTGATGGCAGGCACGTCGAGCGGGCTCGGCATGTAGTCTACCACTGCGTCGAGCAGGGGCTGAACACCCTTATTCTTGAATGCGGAGCCGCACAGAACAGGTACGAAGCTCTGGTTCAGCGTGCCCTTACGGATCAACGACTTCAGCGTCTTCGTATCAGGCATATCGCCTTCGAGATACGCTTCCATCACATCATCGTCCTGCTCGACGACGAGTTCGATCAGCTGCTCACGATACTGCGCGGCTTCGTCAGCCATGTCCGCCGGGATATCGCCGTAGACATACTCGGCGCCCAGATCTTCGTTCTGCCAGGTAATCGAACGCTCGTTCACCAGATCGACAAGACCGGTGAGGTTCGATTCAATACCGATTGGCAGATAAAGAACGGCGGGCGTTGCACCCAAGCGATCGATGATCGACTGGACACAGTATTTGAAGTCGGCGCCGGTGCGGTCCAGTTTGTTGATGAAGCACATGCGGGGTACTTTGTACTTGTCCGCCTGGCGCCACACCGTTTCGGATTGGGGTTCCACCCCGGCAACTCCATCAAAACAGGCAACCGCGCCATCGAGCACGCGCAGGCTGCGCTCCACTTCAATCGTGAAGTCGACGTGTCCGGGCGTATCGATGATATTGATGCGGTGCTGCGGCGAGTTTTCGCGCAGAGCCTTGGGATCGCCCTTCGGGTCCATCGACTGGTCTTCGGGGTTCCAGAAGCACGTCGTCGCGGCGGACGTGATCGTGATGCCGCGCTCCTGCTCCTGCTCCATCCAGTCCATCGTCGCAGCGCCATCATGCACTTCGCCGATCTTGTAGGATTTGCCTGTGTAATACAGGATACGTTCGGTAGTCGTCGTCTTACCGGCATCGATGTGAGCCATGATGCCGATATTACGATAACGCTCCAGCGGATGTTCGCGGGCCATAATCTTAAGTCCTCGGGTCGATTGGGGAGCGACGCCCTTGCGGCGCTCAGCTCCCCATATAGTTACATTTGCGACAGCTTGAAGAGCACCAGCTTTCGCCCTGCCCTACAAGCGGCCCGCACTACCAGCGGTAATGGCTGAAAGCGCGGTTGGCGTCGGCCATGCGGTGCGCGTCTTCACGCTTCTTCACTGCATTGCCGCGGTTATTGGCAGCATCCATCAGCTCTGCCGAGAGACGTGCAGCCATCGTGGTTTCAGGGCGGCCGCGGGCGGACGAGATCAGCCAGCGAATGGCCAGCGCCTGGGCACGCTCGGGGCGAACCTCCACAGGCACCTGATACGTCGCACCACCAACACGGCGGCTGCGGACTTCGACCTGCGGCTTGATGTTGTTGAGCGCATCATGGAACATCTGGACCGGATCGGACTTCGCCTTGGTCTCGACCGTATCGAGAGCGGAATAGACGATGCCTTCAGCGGTGGATTTCTTACCATCCAGCATCAGGTTGTTCATGAATTTCGACAGCACCAGGTCCTTGAACTTCGGATCAGGCAGGATTTCCCGTTTCTCGGGACGACGACGACGTGACATATTTCTAAACTCCTTCGGAGTGGCCGCTTACATCCGTAAGCGTCCTGCGGCACCGGCCCGTCTCCCCCTCCCAACCACCCGATACCGTATCGGAGAATGATCGGGTGGTTGGGAGGGAGAGACGGGCTGGCACCGAGGAAAACGCGGATGCGTTTTCCGCACCCAACAAAAACTCAAACCTCACCGCCAGCACTTAGACTGCGGCAAGCTCCAAAACCTTACTTCGGCCGCTTCGCACCATACTTGGAACGCGATTGCTTGCGGTCCTTGACCCCCTGCGTATCCAGCACACCGCGCAGAACGTGGTAGCGGACACCGGGAAGATCGCGCACACGCCCGCCGCGGATCAGCACAACGCTGTGCTCCTGCAGGTTGTGGCCTTCACCGGGGATGTAGGTGATGACTTCGCGCTGGTTCGTCAGGCGCACTTTGGCAACCTTACGCAGAGCGGAGTTCGGCTTCTTCGGGGTGGTCGTATAGACGCGTGTGCAAACGCCGCGCTTCTGCGGGTTTGCTTCCATTGCAGGAACCTTGGATTTGGTCACCTGAGGAACGCGGCCCTTGCGGACCAGCTGGTTGATCGTCGGCATAGTTTCTCGCTTCACCGTTGTGATGATGGCGACTAGCGGAACGTCCGATGATGTGTCTGAGGTCTGCGCCCTTTAACCGTCACCCCGGACTTGATCCGGGGTCCAGCTAGACAAGATGCCGCGCGCTGCGCGTCCATCCTGCCTTGTGGCACAAGCCTGAAACACTCCACCAGACAGCCCACACGGCCACCGGGTTACTTTGACGGCTGCCCCGAACGATGCGCGCCTGAGACAGGAGGCACCGCTGCAATAGAAAAGAGCCACACCGCGCGAGGCAGCAGGCTCCCGGGACATAACCGGCAATGTTCAGCTCTATCTGTCCGGATGGTTGCTCCGGTTTGGGAGCGTGCATCGGATGGGAGGGTCTTTAGGGGGGTGTTGGTGGGGGGTCAAGGGTTGCATTTCACCGTAAGCAGTGCAGAGCGACCTTAACGAGAGGTAAGATATGCGCGAACATTTTACTGAGTATTATTCACCATCACGAGATGACTATAAAGCTCTATGGGAGAACGCGACCATTGTATTTGATACAAACGTGCTTCTTGATTTATATCGCCTTCCAGCGGCGGCGAGGGATCAATTCTTAGATCTCCTTGAACTCCTTAAGGATCGGCTTTGGCTTCCGCATCACGTTGCTCTGGAATTTCAGCGCAGACGCTTGACAGTGATATCAGGCGAGAGGCTTTCAACTGAAAAGACTTTAGAAAAAGCTCAAAATCTCCATGACACCGTCTTAGAGGCTGTGACCAACTTAGAAATTGAAAAAAGGGGATTGGGAATTGAGACGAAGCCCTTAATCGAAGCTTTCTCTGCTTCGAAAGACGCACTTATGGCAGCCATCGAAAAAACGCACGATTCATTGGCCGACATTTCCACACCCGACGCGATCCGCGAACGCATTGACCAAATTATTGGCGAGAATATAGGGCCGCCACCTAGCAATCAATCTGAATTAGATGAACTTACCAAAGATGGGGATCATCGCTACGAAAACGATATTCCACCCGGCTACAAAGATGCAATTAAAGACAAAGATCCGACCAACGCAAATTTTCGATATGACGGACTGACATACGCAAGCAAGTTTGGTGACCTCATATTATGGCGACAAATTCTCTCGGCTTTTTCGGTCCAGAAAGATGCGAGTGTCTTATTTGTTACCTCCGATCAGAAGGAGGACTGGTGGTGACGTGACCCCCAGCTTTCCCCCAGCTGGGATTAGAGTCTGGCCGCGTTGTTGC
>CAJXSN010000004.1 GCA_913060895.1 uncultured Sphingomonadaceae bacterium | reverse complement strand
ACAGAGTAGATCGTCGGCAGCGTCAGATGTGTATAAGAGACAGAGCGGGAACTGGTCGGTCGCGACCAGTTCGAGGGTATTCCCGAAGAGTTCGAGACGCTTGCCGAAGGTCTCGTCCTGCTGGTCCGGCGCTTCGATCGCGGAAATGATGGGCAGCGTATCCATATCGAGGATTTCGCGCAGGTCTTCGGCCTCTACCCGGCGCGCAAATATGACGGAGCCGCCTCCCACGACATCGCATCCGTGCTGAACGTGGCGATCTCGCCCTTTGCCGCACTGGAGTTTGTCCGGCGGCTGACCTTCTCGGTGGTCATGGGCAATGGCGACATGCACCTCAAGAACTGGTCACTGATCTATCCGGGCGATGGCGACACGCCCGCCCTTGCTCCGATCTACGATATGCTTTCGACCGTTCCCTATATTCCGGCCGACGGGTTGGCGCTGTCACTCGGCGGCGAGCGGGCATTCAAGGGTCTGACGCTGGCCCGCTGGAAGGCGTTTGCCAACCGGGCACGGCTTCCCGAGCCGGCCGTCCTCAAAGCCGTCGCCGAGACGGTGAAGCGCATCGATGCGCAGTGGTGGACCCTGCCAGAACGCGAGGCCGTTCCTCGGCCCGTGCTGGAACGCATCGACGCTCATGTGAAAGCGATGCTTCCGATCCTGACCGGCTGAGCCGATTTTGCTCGGGCAAATCCCGTGGGCGAACGGGTCTTTCCGCCAGATATGGGAAGGCCCCGGCCTTGCGACCGGGGCCTTGTGCCCGTGTCAGTCGCTGCGGCGACCGTTGGGGCGGGACCAGATGAGCGAGTGGCTCTCACCATCCTCGTCGTCGAAGAGGTTGGCGTAGATCGGGGCGTTGAAGCTCGGATCGTCCAGCTTGAGGCCCAGATAGTCGCGGCCCTCGCCCGAGCGTTTGGACCAGGCGGCGCCGATCTCGGCGCGGCCAACCAGAACCCGGTGGCTGGGGGCGTTGTCGCCGGTGGCGCGCAGGTCGGGGATGATGCGCACGCCCTTGGCCTGGACGCTGAGTGTGACGATTTCGCCGGTGAATTCGTTCGAGGCGGTCTTCTTGAAAGTGCCGATGGTCGCCATTGTAAGTCTCCGTTCTCCGTTTCCGAGCCCGCACCATTGCGGCCTCTATGGCGATCGACCGGCCGGAGACGAACGCTGGCGCACCCCCGTTTGCGGGGGCTGGACAGCACAGGAGAAACTTTCTTGGCGCGCGAGGAATGGCGGCAAACCCGGGGTCCCCATGCGGCTTGCCGCATGGGGTGGGGCCGTCAGGGGAAGAAAGTTGTGACGACGCTGTTGCGCTAAAGCGATCGAAGCGCCCCGCGCTGGTCTTCGGCCAGATCAGGCCATTGAAGAGGCCGTTTGGAGCGGTCGAGACACAGGGGCTGAACGGAGACGTGGCGACATTGAGGCTCCATCAGGATGACCAGACCCGGCACACCGGCCATATGTCACCCTGCGTTCAGGCTGTGCGCATCCTCCTTCCCGGCCCCTTCCACTGGCATTGCCTCAACCGGTTCCCGGTTCAGTCTGCCAACGCTGGTGCTGACCGTCATATCCCCTTCGGGCTGCGCCCTTTGGCCTCACGCCAATCCGGGCTCGTTGCCATCCCTTGCCCGCGCACTGACGAAGATTGTAGAAGATCCATATCCACTCCTGGTCCTGCAAGGGTTCCGTCCGCAGGCCAGGTTGCCGTAAGACGCAGAGGAACTGTCACGCTCAAGATAGGCAGGAGGCAGCTATCGGGACATTACTGCCGCTGCTGCGGTGGCGACCAATATCTCCTTTGGGTGAGGCTCAACTTGCAACTTCCTGAATGTTGTCGTCGCCACCAGCCATGCTGGCGGCTCTCTGGTGGCCTTGTGTGCACGACGCATGGTCGCTCAGCGCTTCGATGACCCGGCAGTTCGCGATGGTTCCCTGCGCGCATTGGACGATCATCCGCTCCAGCTCCCCTTTCAGTGCCGTCAGTCGTGTGATGCGTGCCCGGACCGCGCCAAGCTGTTCCTTTGCGATGACATCGGCTTCCGCGCAGGACTGATCGGGCCGGTCGGAAAGACTCAAGAGGTCGCGGATCGCCTCCAGCGGAAAGCCGAGGTCGCGCGCGTGGCGGATGAAGGCCAGCCGATCGAGTGTCCTCGTCCCATAAAGTCTTTGGTTGCCGGCGCTGCGCTCGGGTTCCGGCAGGATGCCTATCTGTTCGTAATAGCGGATGGTCGGCACCTTCACCCCGGCCGCTTCACCCAATTTTCCGATCGTCAGCATCAAAATACCTCTTGAACCTCTAGTTGCTAGAGACATTAGGTTGCTGACTCGATGGAAACAAGAGCTGCTGACAGCGAGCGGAAGGGCGAGATGACAATGAGTAACGAAACGAGCGTTGAATGGACGGTGACCGGCATGGACTGCGGGTCATGTGCCGGCAAGGTCAGAACGGCGGTCGAGCGTCTGCCAGGCGTGAGCCAGGTGGACGTCACCCTGATGAGCGAAAGGCTGCGACTCATTCTGGACGAAGGCAAGACGACGCGTGAACGGGTCGAGGCGGCGGTGCGCTCGCTTGGCTACGGGGTCGCCCCCAGGGGGGCGGCGAGTGAAGACGGCGGTGGGGCAACACAGGCGCAAGGAGGCGCCGCACCGGGCTTTGGTACTCCCTCCCAGTCTTGGTACCGCACCGGCAAAGGTCGGCTGGTCATCGGCACCGGATTGCTGTTCCTTGCCGCCTTCGCCCTGAGCTTCCTGGTCGGTGACGAGGTAGCGCGCTGGGCTTTTGTCGCGGCGACCGTAATCGGCGTTGCGCCGATCGCGCGTCGGGCCATCAATGCCGCCCGGGCTGGAATGCCGTTCACCATCGAGATGCTGATGACCATCGCCGCGATCGGCGCGCTGTTCATCGACGCTGCCGGAGAAGCGGCGCTGGTGGTCTTCCTCTTTGCCGTGGGAGAGGTCCTGGAAAGCGTGGCCGCAAACAAAGCCCGCGACGGAATCCGGGGGCTCGCCAATCTGGTGCCGAAGACGGCGCTGCTGGAAGTTGATGGGGGAACGCACGAGGTGGCGGCCGGATCGCTCAGGATCGGCCAGACCGTGCTGGTGCGTCCGGGCGACCGGGTTCCGGCCGATGGCGAGATCGCGCGCGGCGTCTCGGGCGTGGATGAAAGTCCCGTGACCGGCGAGAGCGTGCCAAAGCTGAAAGAGCCGGGTGATATGATTTTCGCGGGCTCGATCAACACCGAGGCCGCGCTGCATGTAACGGTGACGAAGGCGGCCGAGGACAACACCATCGCCCGCATCATCCGCCTGGTCGAGGAAGCAGAAAGCGCCCGCGCGCCGACCGAGCGCTTCATCGACCGTTTCAGCCGAGTCTATATGCCGGTGATTGTTGGGGTTGCGCTGCTGGTCGCGGTTCTTCCGCCGCTCGCCTTCGGGCAGGAATGGGATATCTGGATCTATCGCGCGCTGGCGCTGCTGCTGATTGGCTGTCCCTGCGCATTAGTGATCTCGGTGCCGGCGTCGATCGCCTCGGCACTGTCGTCAGGAGCGCGGCGCGGACTGTTGATGAAGGGCGGCGCGGTGATCGAGGCGGCAGCCACCACCACGCATGTCGCGTTCGACAAGACCGGCACGCTGACCAACGGCCGTCCCCTTGTGACCGACCTGATACCGGTCGCTGGAACGGAAGCAGAAGTTCTCTCGGTCGCCGCGGGGGTCGAGACGGGCTCAAGCCATCCACTGGCCGAGGCGATCCTGACCCGTGCCAAAGCTGACGGCATCGCCACGCCCGCAGCCTCCGACGCCCGTGCGCTACCTGGCAAGGGTGCCGAGGCGGTGATCGATAGCGAGTCGGCATGGGTGGCATCGCCACGCTTCGCGGAAAGCTCGGGCGTTCTTGACGATGAGGTTCGCAGCATTGCGGCCCGGCTTGAGGGCGAGGGCAAGACCGTCGTCGCGGTGTTCCGTCCGAACCGGCTGCTTGGACTGATCGCGCTGCGCGACGAGCCGCGCGAGGATGCGGCCGATGCGGTGCGCCAGCTCAAGGCGCTCGGCATCAAATCGGTCATGCTGACCGGCGACAATGCCCGCACTGCGGCAGCCATCGCCGGTCGGCTCGGCATGGAACACCGCGCCGAGCTGATGCCCGAAGACAAGGTCGCAATTATCCGTGAAATGGTGGCGAATGACCGGGTGCTGATGGTCGGCGACGGCATCAACGATGCCCCAGCGCTGGCGACTGCCCATGTCGGCGTGGCAATGGGCTCGGGCACCGATGTCGCGCTGGAGACCGCAGATGCTGCGATCCTGCGCAACCGCGTGAGCGACGTTGCCGCAAAAATCCGGCTCGCCCGCGCCGCCATGTCGAACATTCGGCAGAACGTGGCGATCGCGCTCGGCCTCAAGGCCGTGTTCCTGGTCACCACCGTCCTCGGGATGACCGGGCTGTGGATCGCGATCATGGCCGATACCGGGGCGACGGTGCTGGTCACCCTCAACGCGCTGCGGCTTCTCGGCTTCAATCCCGAGCGCGAGGCTTGAGCGCCTCACTACACGGAGCGGGCATACATGCCCGCTCCAGCATTGGTAACGATTGGTGATTACTGCGCTGTGTAAGCGTCAGTATCCGTGATCGTCGCATAAGCGAAGCCGAGCGCCGACATCATCGCGGCTTGGACCGACGCCGCCGGCACGGTGATGCCCTCATGTTCGAGATCGCGCGTCGCGCAGGCATCCTGAACCACGGTCGTCTTGTAGCCGAAATCGCTGGCGGCACGGGTGGTCGCGTCGATGCACATGTGGCTCATCGCGCCGACGACCACGACGTCCTCGATCCCGTCGGCATCCAGGATTTCCCTCAGCTCCGTCTTGAGGAAGGAGTTCGGATGGTTCTTGACGACGACCGTCTCGCCGTCGCGCGGGGTCACGACCGGATTGATCTTGCTGCCCTCGGAATCGGGCGTGAAGAACGGTGCGTCCTGACTGGGGAAGATGTGCTGGACGTGGATGACGCGATCACCCTTCTGGCGCGCGGCCTCGATCACGCGGGCTGCATTCTCGGCGGCCTTATGGATGCCGACAAGTTCGTACTTCCCACCGGGAAAATAGTCGTTCTGGATGTCGACGACGACGATGGCGCGTTTGCTCATGGGTTGACCTTTCTCTTGGCTGTTGAGGTTTGCGGTGACTGGACAATAGGGGTTGGTTTGATCTACGCCCATTGGCTATATCGACATAATTGAGGGCAATAGTGACAAATGGCTGCTGAACGAGAGGCAGAGGTTGGGCTGCTGATCTATCCGGGAGCGCAGATGTCGGCGGTTCTTTCGATGACCGATCTCTTTCTCGTCTCCAATCGGTTCTCATCGCCGCACGCTCCATCCGGGCCGAACCGGATCGCCGTCAGTCATTGGCGCATCGAGGCGGAAGGCAGCCCGCCGCAACGTGTCCATGACACCGGTTCCTCCACGCATACCGTGCCGGAGGTTCTGATCCTGCCGCCCAGTCTGGATGGGCCGGCAACGGCCGGGATTGCCGCGCCCTATCTCGATTGGCTGCGCGATCGCCACGCCGAAGGCACCATTCTCGCTTCGGTATGCGCCGGCGCTTTCCTCTTGGGAGAGACCGGCCTTCTCGACGGAAGGCCATCGACCACGCACTGGATTCTCGAAGATCAGTTTCGTTCCCGTTTTCCCCGTGTGCCGGTGGACGTGGATCGACTGCTGATCGATGGCGGCCAGATCCTGACGGCTGGTGGGGTCATGTCCTGGACCGATCTGTGCCTGCGGCTGGTGGAACGCCTGCGCGGTGCGGAGGTGATGACCCAGACCGCCAGGTTCCTTCTGGTCGACCCGCCGGGGCGCGAGCAACGCTATTACAGTATTTTTTCGCCACGAACAGGGCATGGTGATGCTGCCGTGCTGGAGGTCCAGCGCTGGCTTCAGGAAACCGAAGCCAAGGATATTTCGCTGGAAACGCTGGCGGCGAGGGCTGGTCTCGAACGGCGCACGTTCCTGCGCCGCTTCCGCAAGGCGACCGGCATGACGACATCGGAATACGGGCAGCGGCTCCGTGTCAGCAAGGCCTGCGAGTTGTTGCAGTTCAGCTCTCTTGCGGTTGAGCAGATCGCATGGGAGACGGGCTATGGCGATCCGGGAGCCTTCCGCAAGATTTTCGCCAGGTTCATCGGGCTGACACCGGGCGAATACCGCCAACGTTTCGGCCACGCCTCCTGAGGGGCGCGGCCAGTTTATCACCGCGCCCGCTGGTATGTTCACGCGGCCGCTGGCTGATCCTTGCGCTCGACCGGATAGCCAGCTTCGCTGAGCGCGGCGAGAAGCACCTGCTCGTCCGCCTTTGTAATGACCTTCACCTCGCGGGACGGCGGATCGGTGATGACCTCAGCCGCTGGGTCGACAGTGAGGATCGCGTTGGTAACCCGGCGGCCGCAGCCGCCGCAGGTCATGCCGGGAATAGTGAACTGGAACATGCGAACTCTCCTTGATGGTCTGTTCGCTGCGAAATCTGGTCCTTGCCACGATGGCAAGGTCAAGGGTGAATGCCCAGAAAAGTGATTTTGGCCGGAGGCCTTGACCTTCCCATCGTTGGAAGCCCTATCTGGGGTGCAATGGATTTGAGAAGGAAGACCATCATGACAAATGTCGTTCCATTGCAGCGAGGGGCCGGTGCTCGGTTGACGCTCAGCATCCCGGTCGAGGGAATGACCTGCGCATCGTGCGTTTCCCATGTGGAAAAGGCGATCGCCAAGCTGCCGGAAGTGGCCAATGTAAGCGTCAATCTGGCGACCGAGCGGGCCGATGTGACCTTCACGGGCGAGCCTGATGCGGCCGCGGTCGTTCGCGCCGTCGAAGGCGCGGGCTATGCGGTGCCGGAAATATCGGTCGAGTTCGGTGTGACAGGCATGACCTGCGCATCCTGCGTCGGCAGTGTCGAGAAGGCGGTCAAGGCCGTGCCTGGCATCAACGCTGCCGTTGTCAATCTCGCGACCGAGCGGGTCAGCGTGCGCCATCTTGCTGGCGTTGCGTCTGCCGAGGATATCGAGGCGGCGATCCGCAGCGCCGGCTACGAACCGCACCGAATTGAAGGTGAAGGCTCTACCGATCGCGAGCGGGAGGCGCGCGAGCGCGAACTGGCCGGTCTGCGCCGGGCGACGCTGATTGCCGCCGTGCTGACCTTGCCCGTCTTCGTGATCGAAATGGGCTCGCATGTCGTGCCAGCGATCCATGATCTCGTGATGAACACGATCGGGACGCAGACGAGCTGGCTCATCCAGTTCGTGCTGACCACCATCATCCTGTTCGGCCCGGGCCGCCGTTTCTTCCAGAAGGGCGTGCCCGCTATGCTGCGCGGCACGCCGGACATGAACTCGCTGGTGACGGTCGGCACATCTGCCGCCTGGGCCTATTCGGTGGTCGCGACCTTTGCGCCGCAGGTGCTGCCCGCCGGCACGGCCAATGTCTACTTTGAGGCCGCCGCGGTCATTGTCACACTGATCCTGCTTGGCCGTTATCTGGAAGCCAAGGCCAAGGGTCGCACCTCCGAGGCGATCAAGCGACTGGTCCGGTTGCAGCCGAAGACCGCACGCGTCGAGCGTGACGGCCAGACGGTCGAAGTGCCGCTGTCGGAGGTTCGCGCCGGCGACATCGTCCAGGTCCGGCCCGGCGATCAGGTGCCCGTCGATGGCGAGGTGGTCGAGGGCAGTTCTTACGTCGATGAATCAATGATCACCGGCGAGCCGGTGCCGGTCGCCAAGCAGACCGGGGCGGAAGTCGTGGGCGGCACGATCAACAAGACCGGTGCCTTCTCGTTCCGGGCGACCAAGGTCGGCGCGGATACCGTGCTGGCGCAGATCATCCGCATGGTCGAAGAGGCGCAAGGCTCGAAGCTGCCGATCCAGGCGCTGGTGGACAAGGTGACGGCGTGGTTCGTGCCCGCAGTCATGGCTGTCGCCGCGCTCACGTTCCTTATCTGGCTGGTCTTCGGTCCGTCGCCCGCGCTCACCTTTGCGCTGGTCAATGCAGTCGCCGTGCTGATCATCGCCTGCCCATGCGCAATGGGACTGGCGACGCCGACCTCGATCATGGTCGGAACGGGTCGCGCCGCCGAACTCGGCGTGCTGTTCCGCAAGGGCGAAGCGTTGCAGGCGCTACGCGACGTCACTGTCGTCGCGCTCGACAAGACCGGCACGCTGACCAAGGGCCGTCCCGAACTGACCGACCTCATGCCTTCCGCCGGGTTCGAGCGTGACGAGGTGCTGGCGCTGGTTGCAGCGGTCGAGGCAAAGTCTGAGCATCCCATCGCGTCCGCCATCGTTGCGGCGGCCAGGGAACGCGGCTTGCAGATCGGCACGCCCGAGGGCTTCGACGCGGTGCCGGGCTACGGCGTCGCCGCTACGGTTGGCGGTCGCCATGTCGCGGTCGGCGCGGACCGCTACATGGAAAAGCTCGGCCATGAGGTGGCGGCGTTCGCGCAGGAGGCCGCCCGACTCGGCGGCGAAGGCAAGTCGCCGCTCTATGCTGCAATCGACGGCAGGCTGGCGGCGGTGATCGCCGTCGCCGACCCGATCAAGGAGACCACGCCGGAGGCGATCCGCGCATTGCACGATCTGGGGCTGAAGGTCGCGATGATCACCGGCGACAACCGTGCCACCGCCGAGGCCGTGGCACGCCAGCTCGGGATCGATGAGGTGATTCCCGAAGTGCTGCCGGACGGCAAGGTGAAGGCGATCCACGAGCTTCGCACGGGCAACCGCAAGGTCGCCTTCGTCGGCGACGGCATCAACGACGCGCCTGCGCTAGCGGAAGCCGATGTCGGGCTGGCGATCGGAACAGGAACGGACGTCGCCATCGAATCGGCTGATGTCGTGCTGATGTCCGGCGATCTGCGCGGCGTGGTGAACGCGATTGCGCTGTCGAAGGCGACGATCCGCAACATCAAGCAGAACCTGTTCTGGGCCTTCGCCTACAACGCCGCCCTGATCCCGGTCGCGGCCGGCGTGCTCTATCCGGTGTCGGGCACCTTGCTCTCGCCGGTGTTGGCGGCTGGTGCGATGGCGCTGTCGAGCGTGTTCGTGCTGTCGAACGCGCTGCGGCTCAAGGCATTTAAGCCCGTGCTCGCGGCGGAAGTGGAAGCCGCCGCTGCCGGAACCAAGGCGCAAGCGCGGCTTGCTGCTGCGTAGGGACTGAACATGCATAAGCCGGGGGAGGGAAACGCGCCCCGGCTCCACCCATCAAAGAATGGAGGACCATCGGATGGACAAGCCCGTCGTCATCTATACCACGCCGACCTGTCCCGACTGCCATGCGCTCAAGCGTTGGCTGGAGGCGTCAGGCATCCCATATGAAGAACGTGACCTGACTGACGTGACGATCATGGAAGAGGCCAAAGCGAGGACCGGGGTGCGCGTCGCACCAATTACCTTCGTCGGCGACGAATTCTTCTACGGCACGTTCGCAAGCCAGTGGCCGAAGATCGCGGCCGCGTTTGACTTGACTGCGGAAGTTGCCGAGAAAGGAAAAATCTTATGAATATCGGCGAGGCATCCCGGGCATCAGGAGTCAGCTCCAAGATGATCCGCTACTACGAGCAGTCCGGCCTGATCCCGAAAGCGGCCCGGCGCGACAGCGGCTATCGCGATTATGACGATGCCGATATCCATCGCCTACGCTTCATTCGTGGCGCGCGCGATCTTGGCTTCACCGTCGAGCAGATCGGCGATCTGCTCGCCCTATGGAGCGACCGCGAGCGCGCGAGCGCCGACGTGAAGGCGCTCGCGCTCGGGCATGTCGACGCACTGAAACAGAAGCAGGCGGAGATCGCGGCAATGATCGCGACGCTGGAAAATCTGGCCAAACGCTGTCACGGCGACGATCGGCCTGACTGCCCGATCATCGAAGGCCTGGCCGAGAATGATGGCAGCCCGCCTGCTAGAACGACGCGACGTCGTTTCGGCAAGGTAGATGAATTACGCACGTAGCAGCCACCTCAAAGCTCCGATGGTTACTTCGTTCTGTAGTCTGAAGGTCCGTCCTCATCTCCCAGCGGCAAGAAGCGCCTGATCCCGACCCACTCACGTCAATAATCAGTCGCTGAACGTATGGCGGGATTTGGAAAGTGACATTAAGGAGCAGAAGGTCGGCAGCCGCCCGACAGCTTCACGAAGTTTGGACGACTGCTCCTGTCAATTCTGGCCGCTCACACCAGCCCGGGCGAATGTCGTGGTTTGGTCGACAACAAGCAGACATACAAAGAGGGCAGCCGACCGGCAGCTAAGGGCTCTTCGCAACGGGATTGCCCCCTCACATGCGCGCAAGGTTCCCGTCGGCAGGCCCGATTGTCGCCATGCCCGCGACGCGCAGAAAGGCCGTCACGCCCACAGCGCCTGCGCCGATTACCGAAAAGATGATTTGCCAAGTCTCGGACGGCATCGTGTGTTTGACGATACCGAGCGTGGCGTAGAACCCCGCCATGCCCGCCGGTGCAACAAAGGCCAGCGCGATTAGCAATCGCGCCCAGATCGGGCGGATCAGCATGAGCAAGCCCTGACCGACGACCAGTGTCAGGCCAGCGGCGACGAGGCCAACGAGTATTGCACCAAGCCAGCCAGCACCCGTGCCATAGGCCCAGGTGCCTGCGTTGAGCCCGATGAAGAACGGTAGGGCAAAGACCGCGAGATTGAGCAGCAACCAGCACATGGTGCCGACGGCCGCGATGGACACAAGAATTCCGAGAGCGATCATGGTGGTGTCTCCGTGCAAGAGATTGAACGGTTGCGCCTTCCACCACCACCACGGCGCAAAGCGGAATATAGCATGAACATGCCTGCCTGCGCGAGCCGGAATGATCGGGGGTTTCGACCATCCGGCTCGTGGTGATGAGGAAAGGCAGCGCTCACGCGCTGCCCGTTCCGAAGCGATAGACCGGGATGCCCATCTTGCGGGCCTTGTCGGCGAGGTTTTCCTGAATGCCGGTGCCGGGAAAGATGATGACCCCGATCGGCAGGGTGCCAAGCATCTGGTCATTGCGCTTGAAAGGCGCTGCCTTGGCGTGTTTTGTCCAGTCGGGCTTGAAGGCGACCTGTGCGACCTTGCGGTTATTGGCCCAGGTGGCTGCAATGCGCTCGGCGCCTTTTGGCGATCCGCCATGCATGAGCACCATGTCCGGGTGTTTGGTATGGATCTGATCGAGCTTGGCCCAGATCGTCTTGTGGTCGGTGGTGTCTCCGCCCGAAAAGGCGATCTTCGGTCCGGCGGGCAGCAGCACCTCGTTGTCAGCCCGGCGTTTGGCGGCGATGAAGTCGCGGCTGTCGATCATGGCCGAGGTCATCTGGCGGTGGTTGACCCGTGAGCCGGAGCGCTGTGACCAGGGCGTGCCGGTGGTACGCAGATAAATGTCGGCGGCGGTGTCGCGGAAGGTTTCCATGCTGTCGCGGCGCTCGATCAGGCTTTGCCCCGCGCCGATCAGGGTCTCCAACTGGACGGATTTGACCTCGCTGCCGTCCTGTTCGCGCTGAAGGCGCTTCTGGGTCTGCTCGTTATCGTCGAGTTTGCGTTCGATCCGCTCGACGGCGCGGTGGAAGGTGTTGACGGTGGACCAGAGGATTTCGTCGAGGTCGAAATCGAGGCTGGTATCGGCCATGGTGGAAATCAGGGCGTCGAAAATGTCAGAGACCGCGCCCTGGATGGCATTGTCTTCGGGCGTGATCCGGGGATCGGCCTCGTCCTCGGCGGGACGGTAGCCATAGAGTTCGAGGTCTTCGATGACATGGCCGGTCGGGGATGTGCTGTGATCGGGTTCAAATTCGTCATGTGCGTCCATGGGATGCGTCCTTCGGTTGGACCGCGACCGTCGCGGCCTTCATGGCGACGACAAGCCCACGGGCGCTCCGGTCTGGCAGCCCGAGCCCTTTGCGAGGGCCTTGATGGCAAAGCCCGGCTGATTTGTTTCGCGCTGTAAAGGCGGGGGAGACGGGGTCCCCACGCGACTTGTCGCGTGGGGTGGCGAGCCGCCGACGGAAATCAGTCGGGCGCCGCCATTGCCGGACCGGAGTGTTTGTGGGCCGATCGCCCTCTCAGAAGGCCAAGGCGCGGTCCTCTGCCGATACTGGTGCAGCCCCGCGCATATGACAGGATTGATACAGCCCGATCACGGCCCCGGTGTCGGCTATGGCGTCAGAGCCATGAAGCGGCTGACATCCTCGGGGGCGATCTGCACCCGGATCTGTGCCGCAAGCGCATCAAGGCCGCGGGCTGTAAGATCGTCGTTGAAGTCCCCCAGCATGGGCGAGAGCGTGATCGCCTCGATTCCGGCCTCGATGGCCCGGTCCACCAGACTATCGCGCGCGCCGTCACCTGCCGGATCGTTGTCGCGGACGATATAGAGCCTGCGCAGATGTGGTGGGAACAGGGTGGCTGCGAGATGTCCCGCTGACAGCGCGGAGACCATCGGCATCATTGGCATGGCCTTCCTCAGCGACAGGATGGTTTCGATGCCTTCCCCCGCTGCCATTACATCCTGCGTATCGCCAAACCGGACGGCATGCCCGAGCAGGTCGCCCATTGCCTTCCTCGGCGGATCGACAGGTGCCTTGCCAGAGCCGTCGCGGGTCAGCCAGGTGCGATGTGCGCCGGTGATCTTGCCTTTGAGATCGGTGACGGCGGCGATCATGGCGGGCCAGGTTTGCGTCAGACCATTGCCCTCGGGTCGCCAGTAGCAGTTCGGATGAAAGCGCAGATTTACGGTTCCGCGTAAATCCGTAATGCCGCGCCTGCGTAAATACGTCTCTGCAACCGAGCCGATCAATGGCTGCGTCATGCGCCAGAGCCTGCGTGCGGCCTCAGATGATCCCGATGGTGCAGGCGGTGTTCGGGATCGATGCACCTGCGGCTCCGGTTCGGGATGCGGCAGACTGAGAAACCGGCGGGCTTCCTCGGTAATATCGGCAAAGTCGATCAGGCCGAGGCTTTTGCGGATGACATCGAGCAGATCGCCATATTCACCGCTTTGCGCATCGGTCCATTTACCGGCTGCCCCTTTGCCGGACTCCGGCCCGATAAGGCGAACAAACATCGACCGGCCCGGATTGTTCTGCACATCGCCAACCTGCCAGTAGTTGCCCTGCTTGCGACCGTTCGACAGATAATGGCGGCACACCGCCTCGGCCTGTTGGCCGAGACGCTGCGCCAGTTCGGTGGCGTTGAGACGCGCCATTACGCTGCCTCCCGCTCACCAATGCGCTCGACCGGGAAGCGGCCGAAAAGCTTGCCAATGATCTCCGGTCCGGATGCCCCCACCGGTACGAAGAAGCGCAGCTTCCACGAGATGATCTCGCTGAAGAGACCGTAAGCCCGCAGCCGATCCCGCATCGCGTCGGTGAAGCCGGTCAGCTCGATACGGTTCGCGCCCATGACGCGGACACGGCGCAGTTGCAGTCCCTCTGCCAGATCGAGGATAGTCCTGCCTTCGAGCAGGGCGGCATAAGCGGCATCGGGCGTGATGTTACTGCTGACGCCGCTGGTGGAGGCATTGGCAGCCCATGCAGGTGACACGCGGCGACCGATGATGCGTTCGCCTTCATCGCTCTGAAGACGATAGACGCGGGAGGATTCCTGCGGCAGGCGCTTCCAGATCGGCAAAAGCAGCCCCGTCACCATATGCAGAATAGTGTCGGTGAACTCCGGCACCTCGGCCAGTTCCGCCGTCCAGGCCGCGCTGAAGGCGGCATGGTCGGCCTCAAGCCAATGGGTCTCGCTCATCGCCCGCACCGGAATGTTCATCGCCTCCATGGGTCGGATCAGCCGCACGCGCCGTTCGATCTCGCCGTCATCCAGCATGACGCTGGTGGTCGGAATCTGCACGGCAGCACGACCGGATCGCTCGTTGACCAGCAGCTTTGCGCGCGGATCATCCAGTTCGGCCAAAGCCGCATCCAGCGTCACCGGTCGGTTGCGTTTGCGCTCGGTGATGGTCAGGAGCCGAGTTTCCGCTCCAGTGCCCGGATGGGTGTGGATGACCTGCCGGTCGGTGACATTGAAGCTTTCGGCTCGGAGCGTTTCCAGCCCCATGTCATAAGTGCCCGAAGCAATGGCCCCCTCGATTCGGGCCTGGAGCAACTGCTCGAAGGCCGAGAACAGGATGCCCTGCAATTCGATGGTCAGGGCCAGCAAGCGGTTGAGGAAGGTGGTGATCGGCGGCAAATCGTCCTTCACGCCATTGCTGTCCATCAGCTTCAGGCCCGTCGCGGTTTCGAAGCGTTCCAGCGAGCAGCCTTCGACCTTACCGCGCACTACAGCCAAATAGAGCTGGCGCAGAGCATCACGGGCATAGGGGGATTCCAGATTGTCCTCGGGCCGAAACAGGCCCTGACCTCCGGTCTGGCGTTGACCGCGCGTGATTGCGCCTAGCGTATCAAGACGGCGGGCAATCGTGCTGAGGAACCGCTTCTCGGCTTTAACGTCCGTGGCGATCGGCCGGAACAAGGGCGGCTGCGCCTGATTGGTGCGGTTGGTGCGCCCCAGTCCCTGAATGGCCGCATCCGCCTTCCAGCCCGGTTCCAGCAGGTAATGGACCCGCAGCCTCTGGTTCCGCGCCGAGAGTTCAGCGTGATAGCTGCGCCCGGTGCCGCCAGCATCGCTGAACACGAGGATGCGCTTCTGGTCATCCATGAAGGCCGACGTTTCAGCAAGGTTTGCGGAAGGCGCGCGGTTCTCGACCGCAAGACGTGCAGAGACACCATCGCCGCGGCGAACAATCCGCCGCGAACGCCCCGTGACCTCGGCCACGATGTCGGTGCCGAAGCGCTGGATGATCTGATCAAGCGCTCCCGGCACGGGTGGCAGTGAGCCCAGTTGCTCAAGCATTTCATTTCGCCGGGCGACGGCTTCACGGCATTCCACCGGCTGACCGTCGCGGAAAACCGGCCGGGACGAGAGATTGCCTTCACCGTCGGTAAACGGCTCGTAGAGCTGCACCGGGAAGGAATGCTGCAAATACGATCCTACATATTCCCTCGGCGTGACATCTACGGAAATGTCATTCCATTCCTCAGTCGGGATCTCCGCCAGCCGCCGTTCCATCAGCGCCTCGCCGGTTGAAACGATCTGGATCACAGCGGCATGACCCGCTTCCAGATCGACCTCGATGGACTGGGTCAGGGTCGGCGTCTTCATGGACGTGAGCAGATGGCCGAAGAAGCGCTGCTTCGTGCTTTCAAACGCCGACCGAGCCGCAGATTTGGCCTGCCGGTTCAGTGTCCCCTCACTGCCGGTGATGTTGGCGGCCTCCATCGCCGCGTCGAGATTGTTGTGAATGACGGCGAAGGCCCCGGCATAGGCATCATAGATCCGGCGCTGTTCGTCGGTAAGCTGGTGCTCGACCAGTTCATATTCGACGCCATCATAGGAAAGCGAGCGGGAGGTATAGAGGCCGAGAGATCGCAGATCGCGGGCCAGAACCTCCATCGCCGCCACGCCGCCGGCCTCAATGGCTTCGACGAACTCAGCCTTGGTCGCGAAGGGGAAATCCTCGCCGCCCCAGAGACCGAGCCGCTGCGCATAGGCGAGATTGTGGACCGTGGTGGCGCCAGTCGCCGAGACATAGACCACGCGGGCATCGGGCAAGGCGTGCTGAAGGCGCAGACCCGCGCGTCCCTGCTGCGAGGCAGCGACGTCACCGCGTTCTCCCTTGCCGCCCCCGGCATTCTGCATGGCATGGCTCTCGTCGAAGATGATGGCTCCATCGAAATCAGCCCCCAACCAATCGACGATCTGACGCACGCGGGAAACCTTCTCGCCCCGGTCATCGGAACGTAGCGTGGCATAGGTGGTGAACAGGATGCCTTCCGACAGCGTGATCGTCTTCCCCTGCGGAAAGCGCGAGAGCGGCGTGACCAGCAGGCGTTCCATGCCGAGCGCCGACCAGTCGCGCTGCGCATCCTCGATCAGCTTGTCGGATTTGGAGATCCAGACCGCCTTGCGCCGCCCGCGCAGCCAGTTGTCGAGAATGATGGCTGCCGACTGGCGGCCTTTGCCCGCCCCGGTTCCATCACCGAGCATGAAGCCCCGGCGAAAGCGGATCGATCCAGCGGCATCGTCGGGCGCGGCGCTCACATTGTCGAAATGCTCATCCACGGTCCAGGCACCGTCGAGATGATTGGCATGGGCTTCGCCAGCGTAGATCACGGTCTCAAGCTGGGCGTCGGACAGGCGTGTGCAGATGTCGGCGGGCAGCATGGGCCGGTAGGAGGGTTTGGGCGGTGCGACCGAGGCCATGGCGGCGGATTGCACCAGCTTGGTCGGATGCGGCTGCGCACCGGGGATGCGCAAGGATTGCAGCGCATATTCCTCGTAGATCGCATCGGACAGACGCGCGCCGTCCGGCGGTGCCCAGTCCACGGTCTCATAGGCAAGTTCCACGCCCTCCGGATCATTGGCCGGCGCCGCGACAGGCTGGGAGGCTGCCGAGCGCGCGAGATACCCCCGCACGGTCTTCGCCGCAGCGGCCGGGACCGATACGGCAAGTTTCTGCAATGCGACCGGCAGGCGCGGTGGAACTTGGCACCCGATCCAGCCGATGAGGGTCGCGACATCAGGCGCAATGCCCGGCGAGCCGGGGAAACTGGCTGGATCCTCGGCGGGCAGTTTGTCGATCACGGTCAGCCGCGTGTCGATGCTGGTGCCGTGCTTTGCATAGACCGCGCCATCGACGGCGGCGGTAAACACCACGCGTCCGCGTTCCTGCAGACGGATGAAAGCATCCCGCCAGGCCGGAGCTTCAGGGCTAAAGCCCGCACCGGTGATCGTAACCAGCCGCCCGCCAGGAGCAAGACGGGCCAATGCCGAGGCGATATGCCGGTATGCGGCATCCGTGACACGGCCGCTGACATTGGCCATGACCGAGAATGGCGGGTTCATCAGCACCACGGACGGGACGGCATCAGGGGCCAGATGATCGTCGATCTGGGCGGCATCGAAGCGGGTGACGGGAAAGGCCGGGAAGAGTTGGCGAAGAAGATCGGCGCGGGTCTCGGCCAGTTCGTTGAGGATCAGCGAAGCGCCAGCGGTCTGCGCGAGGATCGCCATGAGGCCGGTGCCAGCCGAGGGTTCCAGCACCACGTCATCGGGCGTAATCGTAGCTGCCGACAGTGCGGCTAGGCCGAGCGGCAGAGGCGTCGAGAATTGCTGGAAGTTCTGGCTTTCCTCAGAGCGGCGGGTCTGCGTGGGCAACAACCCCGCGATCTTCGCCAGCACGGAAACTCGTGCTGCCGGATTTGCGGCTTTACGGAAAAGCGCTTTTCCATATTTGCGCAGGAACAGCACTGTGGCGACCTCGCAGGCCTCATAAGCCAGCTTCCAGTCCCAGACGCCGGTCGCATCAGACGCGCCGAAAGCCGCTTCCATCGCCGCGCGCAGCGCCGCGGCGTCAACGCGCTGGCCGCGCTCAAGATGGGGAAGCAGAAGATTGGCCGCAGCCAGGATTGCGGGCGCAGTCGCCAGCGGTGTGACCGGATCGGCCACGGGGAATAGCATGTTCATGTCGGGAAACCTCGGGAGAGCGGGAAGGACAAGCCCGGACAGCGCTCTCTCTCAACCGCCCGGACCTAACCCCTTCCGGCCCCCCTCTGGCTCTCGAACGGCAGCATGAGAAAAGCGCCCCAACCGAATGGTGGGGCGCTTGTCAGTGTCATCTCAGGATCACCCGAAACGGCGACCGGCTTCGGTGAAGGTGTATTCATTGGCAGCGATAGTCTCATCGACCGCCTCGTCCGAAGACAGATGGTCATATTCGCGTTCAAGCTGGCGGTAGAGCCAGCGGGCAAGATCACGCAGCGCCTCGATCACGGCTTCCTCGGCATCGGCGGTCATATCCTGATATGTCGGACTGTCGCGCTCGACCGAGATCGCCATGCAATATTCGTGATAATAGTGACCGTGATGGCTGGCCTCGGCGCGAATCTGGTAGAAATTGCGCCGCTGGACCGCCTGCAAGGCATCGGCGATCCGGTGCAATTCGGTGTCCTGCGGGGCATAGTCCCTGATCCGGTGCTGGGCAGCTTTCCGATAGGAAAACCGCCCTTCGAAGCAGGCACCGTCCCCCTGGCTCCAGAAGCCTCGGAACCAGATGCAGGGTTCCTGCCGGGTGCCGCCGCCCATGAGCCGGACGGATCGGCTCTTGAGGTCCAGTCCGAGGATTTCCGCGATGTGCTGGAAATCCTCATAGACGGCGTCGTACCAGTCATAGTCGAAGCCGCCTTCGCGATACCAGGCGCGCGCCTTATCCTTCGCCGCATCGGACAGTTCGCCCAGGCGATAGACGGTGGTTTCGATGATCTCAGGCATGGGGATCGCCTCCCGCCAGCACAGTGGAAAGCCAGCCATCGGTATAGATCCAGTCCACCGTCTCGCCGGTGGCAAGATCGAGGACATGTGCGCCGCCACCGAACCCGTCGATACGAGGCTTCGAGCAGCTATTGGCGTATTGCATCCCCCATAAACCGGTCAGACCGAACTCTTTTGAACAGCGTTTGACGAACTGGATGACGTGCTCGGGATCGCCGGTGCCATCATCGCGCATCCAGAGCTGCGTGCCGCCATGTTCGGGCTGGATTGACAGCAGGAATCCGTCCGATGGCGGGTCCTCAGTGGCATTTTCATCCGCCAGCGCATTGTAGAGATCGAGCGCGCGAGTGGCGTTTTCGGGCGTGCCTACGTCGAGCAGGCAGGAGAAATGGGTGTAATAGTCAGCCATGACGGTCTCCGGACATGACAAGGCCCGGTGCGCGACCGGGCCGGATGGATGGAACAGGTGAGGCTCAGGCGGCCAGCGGCCTGCGGAGCAGGTCAGCCGCAGCTTCGCGCCAGAAAGGATCGACCAGCCGGGCTTCCAGCGCTGCGGCCCGGTAGCGAAGCGCACGCGCCTCGGCGGGCGCGGACGTCCTGAAGGCAAGGCCGCGTAACTTGCTGGCCTCGGTGACAATCCGGCGAGCCTCGGCGTCCGAGGCGACAGGTTGTTGCCAGAGAATGACGCCTGCGCGGATTTCGCCGGCGAGGACCAGGCCGTGATCGCAGTCCTGAATGAGCATGACGCGCGGGCGAAAATGCGGGAAGCTGTCCGGTCCGGTGCAGATATCGCCCCGCGAAAGGTGTAAGTCCGCCAAACGCATGGCTTCTTCCGGTGATGGGCATTCCCCGAGCGGGATCATGCGATCGAAACTATCGGCATCATCACCGGGGCCGGAATTGGCGCCGGAGCTGGCCACGCCGAGGCAGGAGATGCGCAGCGGCAGCTTTTGCGCCCGGCAAAGCGCGGGCAGCACGTCGGTTGCCAGTATCTGGCCGATCGGGCGGAAACTATCATGGCGGGACAAGATCATCGGGATCACTCCATGACGGGCGCCGGAAAGCCTCTCTCTCCAGCCTTCAACCCGTCACGGCCGAACGGCCCGCACTCTTCCTCTCTGACCGGGGCCGCCCCGGTTCCGCTGCCGGCGATGGGCAATCATCGTGAGGCGCTGAAGGGCCGGTCGCGGGTTCGCCGCGCACCGGGCCATCGGGCATGAGGCGCTTTCGCGCCTTATGCCCAGGGGTCCAGCTCCAGCTTCACCATGTCGTCGTCGCCGTCGAATTCGGCGGCGGGGCAAGCGGCGTGGGTGCCGTCTCCGGCCTGGAACACGACGATCGAGACCAACAGCGTGGCGGCGAGGCTGGCGGCGAAGGCAGTGGCATCTGCATAGGACATGGGTTCCGGCTCCTGTCTTTGGGAGGCGGGGGACCATCCCCCGCGCGACAGGCACCCGAAGTGTCTGACCGGATCTGCAATCACCCGAGGGCGTTCGGCCTTTTGCCGAATCCCCGAGGGCGGCACGTGAAGCGTCAAGCCGACCCTTTACGGGTTGATTGATAAAGAGACGGATCGGACCAAGGTTTGCGAATGGAAGCGGGGGTGGTTCATCGCATCTGACAGGTGCCGGATACCCATCGCAGATGCTCTGCCGTGCCAGCCTTGCCGCCATGCTGGCAGCAGGATCGTGTTCCCTTCAGGCCAAGATCGGCTGCCGCTTGCCCGGGTATGAAGACGACAAACTGCATGGTGAAGCTGGAGCTGGACCCATTCGGGCGATGCCATTCCATGCGATGGTTCGAAACCAGAACGACCGGGCCTTCAGCCCCAAAGCCCATCGGCGATTTCGCGGGCGATCATCGCGCGCGCCTGCATCATCAGATCATCGCCAGACGTGTCGATATGACCGTAGAACCGGGCACGGCCGCCATGTGCTGTCCATTCGGCGTAGCGGCAATATTCGCGGGCATCGAGACGAAACACCCGCATGTCTTCGGCCCAATGGGGTTTTGGTTCCACGACAACGGTAAGGCCGTCGCGGGTCTCTTCCCATGGAAGGGTGCGCTCGAATGGGGGATTGTCGCGATCCTCGCGGAAGATCTGATCGATGTCGATAATGGCGGGCATGAAGGTCTCCAGACGAAAAAGCCCGGTCGCAAGGACCGGGCAGATTGCAGATACGAAACGGAGGTGACGGGGCGACCGAAGCCGCCCCGTTTGAGAGTTATTCAGCAGCAAGCATGTGCTGATCTTCCTCGTCGTCGGTCGGATCGTCCTCACCGTCACCCGAGAGGAAATCGGGCAGAGCGTCGGCTTCAGCATCGGCGGCCTGCGCCACGTCCACCTCGATATCCGACTCCACCATGCGCAGCGGCTCGGGCAACCAGCCAGTATCAGCCAGCAGGCGCTCGGCCTCTTTCGCCATGTCGCCCTTCTTCAGATGCCCGATCAGTTCGGCTGCACGGTCACCGGCGCCTTCGCGGACGGCCTCAAGGATACGCGGCTTGGTCACGCGGCCGAGATAGTTGCCGACTGTCGGCTGCCAGCCCACCGCGACCATGTCGAGGCCGGTCGAACGTGCGAGCCGGTCGGCCTGCGACAGGCGGATGTCCAGCCCATGCTGGCTGACACCCATGCCGCTATAGGGGTTCGGCTTCTCATGGAGCGCATTGACGCCGAAGCTCACGCAATGGGCGAGCAGGTCCATGCGGGATCCATCGTCCAGATCGACCAGCCAATCCCAGAGCGCCGTATCATCGGCCGGGATATGATCGCCCCAGCGTTCATGCCGGTCCTGGATTGCCTTGGCCGAGGCGCTGTCGCGCAGATCCTCGGCCTGGGCCGGGAAATGCACCTCGCGCACCTGCGCCTCCAGGCAACCCTTAGTAGAATGCGGCAGGAAGCAATCCGTCACCAGCCGGTGCAACAGCGCCGTCATGGCGACATGCGGGCTCGATGCCACGGCATCGCGCAGCGCCAGCGTACGATGCGCCGTCAACTCGCTGATCAGCCGGTCGGGCAGCGGCTTGATGCTGTCGGCATCATCTTCCTCTTCCGGCTCCGGGGGGTGGCCGCCGAGCGTGATGACCGCGCGCTGGTGGCTGATCTCCGGTTCGGCCCGCTGGAGGACTTCCCCGGTCTCGGGATCGACGATCTCTGCCTCAGATTCTACCGGCGCTTCATCCTCGGGGCGGACATAGCCACGTTCGACCAGCACGGTGCCATCGGCATCAATGCTGACGAATACGCCCGCCTTGGCCGTCTGATCTGGATCGAAGGTCATCGGACGGCGCTCGAAAGCCTCCAGCGCCTTTTCGATCTCGCCCAGACGGGTGTCGACCTCGTCGGGCAGTTCGTCGGCCTCGGCATATTCGGCTTCGAGCCGGTCATATTCGTCGCGCAGCGCCTCGCGAGTAGTGCGCTCCTCTTCAGCCAGATCGACTGTGGTGCCGACAAGCTGCCGAAGGCCGTGATCGTGGCCGTAGGGGAAGGTCATGGCGACCTCGACCCACTTCCAGCCCTCGGCGGCGATGGCTTCCGCTTCGGATTTCAGCTTCTCGTTCGCCAGCCGGTCGAGCAGCACCGGATCCTGGAGCCAACCGCCATCGTCCTGCTGGAAGAGGTCGCGCAGTATACAACCACCGGCTTCCTCATAGGCGTCGATGCCGACAAACACCGCCCGCTTGTCCGAAGCCTGCGCCGTGGTCTCGGTCAGCAACCGGCGGATGGTATAGGGTTCTTTCTGCCAGCCGTCCTTGATCGCGTCCCAGACCTGTTCCTGGCGGGCATGGTCGGAGGTGACGGTGAAGGCCATGAGCTGTTCCAGCGTCATGCCATCCTCGGCGTAAGTCTCGAGCAGCGCGGTCGAAACGGATGCCAGGCGCAGGCGCTGTTTCACCACCTTCGCATCCACGAAGAAGGCCGCAGCGATAGCTTCCTCGGTCATGCCCTTCTCGCGCATGGTCTGGAAGGCGCGGAACTGATCGAGCGGATGCAGCGGCGCGCGCTCGATATTCTCGGCCAGCGACACTTCGTCGATCAGCACATCGCCGGTTGCCTCGGACACCACGCAGGGCACCGGGGCGATCTTGGCGAGGCGCTTTTGCTTCACCAGCAGTTCAAGTGCCCGGAAGCGGCGGCCGCCGGCGGGCACCTCGAACATGCCGGTTTCCACGCCCTCGGCATCCAGCACCGGGCGGATATGCAGCGACTGGATCAGCCCGCGACGGGCAATGGACTCGGCCAGTTCCTCGACCGAGACACCGGCCCTGACGCGCCGGACGTTGGACTGGCTCAGCACCAGCTTGTTGAAGGGGATGTCGCGCGAGGACGACAGGGTGATCTTCTGAACGGCAGTGGCCATGTCAGTTGCTCCATGACGGACGCCGGGGAGCCTCTCTCTCCGGCTATCAGCCCGTCACGAAAATCCCCATCCCTTCTTTTCCTCTCCTGGCCGCCGCCTGTCACATCCCCGTCCGTCAGAGATCGCCGCGGGCGCGCAGGCTGACCTCCCGATCGCCACCCACGATAATATGGTCGTGCAGCGTCACCCCCAAAGCCGCACAAGCCTTCTGAATTTCCTTTGTCATCGTGAGATCGGCGGCCGAAGGCTCAGGATCGCCAGAAGGATGATTGTGCACGATGATCAACGCGGAGGCGTTGAGGGCCAGGCCCCGCCGCAGCACTTCCCGGGGATAGACCGGGGCATGATTAACCGTACCTATGGCAAGACATTCGTCCGAGATGAGCCGGTTCTTACCGTCGAGATAGAGGACATGGAAGCGCTCGACATCACCGCGAATGGTCAGCGCGCAATAGTCCAGAACTGCCTGCCATGTGGACAGGACCGGATTCTGGTTGAGATGGCGCAGCAGGATCTGGCGCGCCTCGTAAACAACGGCGTGCTCCTGCGCTGAAAACGGACAAGACTGCGGATTGATGGCGAGTTTGCTCATGTGTCGCGTCATGATCGTGGTTCCCGACGGGCAGCCGACCCTGTGCCGGAACTTTCACCACGTCACGACGAGATGCGCCGCCCTCTACCTCGAAGAGAGCGGCGCAAAAGCGTAAAGCCAGACAGCCGGATTTCAGGCTTTCCGGCTTTCTGTATCGGCGGGGATCAGGGCCCAGGCAGCATCACTGCGGAACCGGGCGGACAGGATTTGCTCAGCTTCGCGAATGCTGCCAGCCAAGCGCGCGGTTTCAGCCCAGACCGAAATCGGGAACATGCCGGCAAAAAGCACGTCCCGCTCGATCCCCATGCCGAAGGGGAGCCGGATCGCCTCCAGTTCACCGAAGCCCCAGCTGCCGAGTTCGGGATAGCCGATGTCGGCGAGACCGAACATGATGTCGCCGTCCTCATCCAACTCGGTCGCGAGCCAGACGCCCGCGCCAAGGGGATTGTAGAATTTGACGACGGGGATGTGATCGACATCGCTCTGCCGTCCATTGGCGATGAGCTGCGCGCGCTGTGTGCGGGTCAGAAGGATCATGCCGCAGCCCTCCGCTCGATGAGATGATCGTGCGAATCGGCACGTTCCTCGTCGGGCAGATGCGCCAGCAGCCAATCGGCCGCCTTGCTGGCCTGTGACGCCGCGCGGACGATGGCGCGATTGTCCTCGCGCAGCACTTCGAGCCAGGAACCGATATAATCGGCATGGCGCACGGTCGGCACGATCCCGAGAGAAGCGCAGCAGAAAGCCGCGTTCATCTCCGCCACCAGTTCTTCGAAAGCATATTTCTTCGTGCCAAAGCTGCCCGAGAAATCCCGCCCCAGCCGCGAGGCATGACCTGTGGCGTGACCCATCTCGTGCAGAGCCGTCCTGTGCCAATTGATCGGCTCGAAATAGGCCTGTGGCGGGGGAACCTGCACATAGTCGTGGGCCGGCATATAGAAGGCACGATTCCCGCCGATGCGGACGTCGATGCCGGTCGCGCGGATCAGCGCCTCGACCCTCGGTTCAATCATGCCAAGCGGTGGTGGCGGCGCCTCGACGGCAATGTCCTCGGGCAACCCCTCGCATTGCGCCGCGTTGAACACGGTGAAGCGCTTCAGGAATGGAATACTGCCCGCTTCTTCGCCTGTTTCCCGAGCGCGGCGTTTCTCGTCCTCGGGGGTGAACCGGTCGGCGTAGACCACGGTCGTGCCACGCTCGCCCTTGCGGACATTGCCGCCGAGCGACAGCGCTTGGCGGAAGGTGAGCCAATGCTGGGTCGGATAGCCGTATTGGACCACGGCGCCCCAGAGGATCAGGACGTTGATCCCGGAATACTGCCGCGATGTCGCGGCATTCCTCGGCATGGCGAGCGGCGCTTTCGCCGCCGCCGTCCCCCAGGGCTGGACCCAGGGCAACCGCCCGTCCTCCAGCTCGGAAATGATCTTGTTGGTGATGTCGTCATATAGATTGCTGCGAGCGCCGCCTGCGCGGTCGCGGTTCTGTCTGGCCATCGGAATATCTCCGCGACGGGCACCGGAAGCCTCTCTCCCGGTCCTCAACCCGTCACGGAAAACCCGTCCGCACTCTCACTCTCGGGGCGTTGCGGGGTGCCCCCGCAGAAGGGGTCGGCCGAGACTCAGGGCTCGGCCGCAGGGGAAGGCTTTTCCCTCAAGCTTTCCCTTCCCGGACACTCCATATTGAAAACTGTCAGAAAACCGCTTATGTTTCTGACAGGAGTTTTGCTGTGCAACATTTGACCGAACAGATACTGACCTATGCCGAACGGCTTCCGGAAGGAACGCCGCTGGCCGCGAAGAGCCTGCTCCATCTCGGTAACCGCGCCGGGGTGGATCAAGCTTTGTCGCGTCTTGCCGTACGCGGACAACTTATCCGCGCCGGACGAGGCGTTTATCTGCACCCCATCAAGAGCCGGTTTGGCACGCGCACTCCTTCGGTAGAGCAGGCGGTCGAAGCTTTGGCGGCACAGCGAGGTGAGATTATCGTACCGAATGGCGCGGCTGCAGCAAATGCGCT
The DNA here is from genome assembly GCA_913060895.1 of uncultured Sphingomonadaceae bacterium. GTDB lineage: Bacteria > Pseudomonadota > Alphaproteobacteria > Sphingomonadales > Sphingomonadaceae > CAJXSN01. The sequence goes on along the minus strand of CAJXSN010000004.1, from coordinate 189,710 downwards.
CGGGCTTACGACGCAGGTCCCGGTTCGCTCCGTCTATCTAACCTCAGGTCGTAGCCGCACGATAACCCTGGGCAAGCAGCTTGTGGAGTTACGGCATGCGCCGCGGTGGCAGCTCGCTCTGGCCGATCGCCCGGCAGGACAAGCTGTTCGCGCTTTGGCCTGGCTCGGCCCTGAGAAGGCAGAAACGGCGCTCAAGACCCTTAAAGGAAAGCTGCCACCCACAGCGTTTGGCGAATTGGTGACGGCTGCACCTCAGTTTCCGACATGGCTGGCTCAAAGCGTCGGCAAGGCTGCTCATGGCTGAGCCCTTTCTGTCCTTGACGGCCCAGGATCGTCGCGACGCATTGGGCGTAGCCGCCGATCGCTCGGGACGGCCCGCCCATCTGCTTGAAAAAGATGTCTGGGTCGTCTGGGCGCTTCAGACAATTTTCGGCTCCGCCTTCGGCGACCATCTTACCTTCAAGGGCGGAACGTCGCTTTCAAAGGCCTATGGCGTCATCCAGCGCTTCTCCGAAGATGTCGATCTGACCTACGACATCCGGGCGATAGCGCCTGATCTGGTCGGCGATAATGGTGAGGGCCTGCCGACAACGCGTAGCGAAGAAAGGCGCTGGTCCAAAGCGGTGCGCCATCGGCTGCCGGAATGGATTTCAGCTACAGTGCAGCCATTGATCGCCGACGTCATTGGCGCGCAGGGTGTTTCGGCTGTGACGCGGGTCGAGGGTGAAAAGCTCTTCATCGACTATGAGGCGACCTCCGCCGGTTCCGGTTATGTCGCGCCCAGCGTCATGTTGGAATTCGGAGCTCGCTCGACGGGCGAACCGGCCAGCCTGCGCGATGTGATCTGCGATGCAGCCGGTCTGGTTGACGGTGTGACATTTCCGACAGCGACACCGCGGGTGATGCATGCCGAGCGAACGTTCTGGGAGAAAGCGACCGCGATCCATGTCTTCTGCTTACAGGAGCGGCTTCGCGGGGAGCGCTTTGCACGCCATTGGCATGACATTGTCCGTTTGGATGGTTCCGGGATTGCGGCAGCAGCATCGGCGGATCGAGATCTTGCCCAAGCAGTGGCCAGACATAAGAGTATGTTTTTCGCCGAGAAGGCGGCTGATGGCGCGTCCGTCGACTATGAGGCTGCTGTAAATGGATTGTTGCAGCTCGTGCCGGGCGGCGAAGCGCGCACGGCACTCGCCTCCGATTATGCGCAAATGATTGAGGACGGGTTATTGCTTGAGGACGCGGAGTCGTTCGAGGTTCTGATCGAGCGATGCGCAGACATTGCCGATCGGGTGAACCGCTCTGTGAAGTGAGGGGGAAAAAGGTGACGACCTATTTTACGGATCGTGAGTACGGGGCACGTCCTGCAACAATCGATGTCATTGACGAGCGCCTGTGGGCGGGCCTTTTCAGCTTGATCCAGACGAGGATTGGCGATGGCTCGTTTGGCTTTCGCTTTCCAGAACAATGCTCCGACGGGAACAGTCCGTGCGGATGCGATGTACAGGCCTTCAGCCGGGTGCTCAGCGCTGAAGTACCGTGGGTCGAGTGGCCGCTTTCTGTGAACGAAGCGCCTGATACGCCGGTGATCCTCGATTTGCTCGAGTTTTGTGCCAGTGCTGTCGGCGAACCAATTCAAGGCAGATATCACTCTTACTTCAGCCACCATCATTTGAGCTGGGATAGGGATGCCGGCCTTACGCGGTTTGTAGCAGACGTGAACCTCCTGTTTCGGCGGAATGCAGTTGCCTATGAAATCACATCGACCGGGCAGGCGCGTCGGTTGCTCCCTCAGCCGCTCGCCGACACTCTCGGCTGGGCGATGTTTCAGACTGATGATGCAGAGACGGACCGGTTGCTTGAAGCCGCTCGCCAACGGTTTCTCTCACCAAAGCCTGACGATCGGCAGGACGCGCTGGAAAAGCTGTGGGACGCTTTTGAGCGACTGAAGACGCTGGAGCTGGGAGCCAATAAGCGCGCGCAGGCCGATGCGCTTCTGGATCGGGTTGCCGCGGCGGGCTCTGGGTTTAGGGAAGCCCTTGGGCGGGAGGCCGCTGAGCTGACATCCATAGGGAACAGCTTTCGGATACGTCATTCCGAGACGACGCAGGAAGCGCTGACATCTCTGGATCAGTTCGACTATCTGTTTACGCGGATGTTTGCATTCGTGCGCATAATCTTGAAAGGGACCGGGCGTGGCGGATGACGATTGCCGCTCTACCAAACGGGCCTTTGGTCGCTTAGCTTGAAATGATCAAAGACGTCGACTTCTTCCTCCTCGGCCTGCAAGCGCGGACCGTCTGTTTCGAACTGCAGCACGGTGATCTCCAGATCATATTTGTCAGAGCGAAAGCACATTTCGTGGACCGGCTCTGGAAACCAGACGCCAGCTTGTTGTGTCATGCCTCTCAGAGCATTGTCCGAATAATCGCGTCTGGCGGCAAAGGCCTGCGATGGCAGCTCGTAGACAGTGTTCCTTGTCCTGATGAAACGCCCCGACTTTAGCGCAGCCCGACTGGGCTTCGCCCAATGTGCAAAGCCCTCGTTTGATACAACCATCATGGCCGGTGTTTCGGTATATTCTAGCCAGCGTAGGATCGCTGCCGTCAACGAGACCCCATAGCGTTTCGCCAGGCGGCTGAGCGTGTCAAAGTCAGCCTTTGCAGTGGCCGGCTGCTGTTTACGAAAGTCGTGAAGCGGCATCAGCAAGGCCGCAGTAAACTCGTCGGCTTCCTGCTCAATGCCAGACCCACCGCGGCGATCCACCGCGTTCTCATCACAATAAATACCGCCGTCGAAATTCCCATCCTGCTCGATTAGCTGACGATGCAGGATGTAATGGGCGAACTCGTGTCCGACGGTAAATGAGCGACGCCCGTCCGATTGATCGACATGGTACATAATTGCCCATTGGCGTGGTCGCGCTTCCCCATAGACTAACGCGCCGACGCAGCCAGGCATTTCTCGCGCGACGACTTCGTGGATAGGGCTATCGGGCGCGACCTGGCGCGAGTATTCCAACGCTAGTCCGATCACATCGACCGGCGCCTTATCAAAACGATCCGCTCCGAGCACGATGTCCAGCATCTGCGTGATGCGCGCAGCCTCTTTTAGCGGGCGAGGACGGGTTGCTTCGTTCATTTGCGCGATTTCGTATCCAAGATGCTCGCCATCTCGCGAATCTGCCGACGCGTCTCCTCGGGAAGGCCGCTATATTGCCGGAAGAACGCGGTATCCTCCGCTTGGCTGAGTGTCTGCTTGTCGCTTCCTATCAAGTAGTCGACGGTCACCCCTAGGGCACTCGCAATCGCGGACAATTTTTCGGCAGAAGGTCTGGGTGGATTCTTGTTCTCTAGCTCCCAGATGTAGCTCTTCGATGAGCCCGTTTCCTGCGCAAGCTGATCGAGCGTCAGACCTTTTCTTGTCCGCAAGTCTTTGATCCGTACACCAAATTTCATAATTAGTCCTTTCGCTTAGCTCAACCCAAGCCCGTGTTCGGAGTAGCTATATTCTATGCCCCTTGACAGACGTATTCAAGCTCCCCATTTTGTTCGGAGTAGAGGTATCTAAGCTCATATCATCCCGAACTCCGCGCGGGCGGTGACGAGATGCAAAAATGCAGTCCAGCCCGCCATGGAGATCAATGTGAACACCCAGATTATGCCGACAGGAATCAATCCCTTCGACGACCCTCTCGACCGTATTCTTGCCGAGGTCGCCCTCAGCGTTCAGCTGCCGCCTTCGCTGCATGACAAGGCGAAATCACGCTACGAAGCGGTACGGCGCCATATCGAGGGTAAGGCGGCCTTCGCTGACCAGATCGAGCACTTTTATCCGCAGGGATCCATGGCGATCGATGCTACGATTTCGACGCGCGGCACTGATGACGAATATGATCTCGACATTGTTTCACAGCTCGGGGGCCGTTTCCGCGATATGGCGCCTCTCGAAATCCTGAATGAGCTCGAATCCGCGCTGAGTGACTATCCTGTGCAACGGGTGCTGCGACAGACGCGCTGCGTCACCCTGTTCTACGCTGATAAGATGCATCTCGATGTCACCCCATCGCTACGCGCCTATGGTACGCTCGATCGCGAAAGTCTGATCACCCACGCCAAAGGTCCGCGCCGCTCCGAAGACGATAGTTTTGTCGACATGAACGCCTACGGTTTTGCGCAGTGGTACGCGAGCCGGACGCCGCTGGAAGTCCGCATGGCGAAAGAGTTCCACCGGAGGTGGCTAGACCATGCCGGTCTTGCCACGCGCGCCGATGCTGACGTCGACGATGTGCCGGAGCAATGCGATTTCATCGTCAAGAATACGGCGACGCTCGCGCTGCAGCTCCTGAAGCGCTACCGCAATATCCGTTATGCCAGCTACAGTGGACGTATCCCACCTTCGGTGATGCTTTCCTACTATGCCGGACTCGCTGCGCATCCGAATATGTCGCTCAGCGCCATGCTTGTTCGCATCGCAAACTGGGTTGTCCGTGACATAGAACAGGCCTCGCTCTACGGGCGCCTCCTGCATGTTGCCAATCCGGTATGCGCGGCTGATGTCTTTACAGACCGCTGGCCTGAATCTGTCGCCCAGCAGAATGAATTCGCTGAGTATCTACGTGAGCTCGTGCGCTCGCTGGAGGCTATGCGCAAGGGTGAGATGTTCCCCAACACGATGATGGACGTCTTGCGTGAGAATTTTGGTGACCGCGTTGTGACGCGGGCCGCCGATCAGATTGCAACCGAAGTTGGCGGCGGCATCCAGCAATCCCGCCAGCTCTATAGCCGGCGGGGCGCTGTGCTATTGCCCTCTGCCGCAGCGGTCACTGCCCCTATGATTAACCCGGCGGTCGCGACAGCGCGGCCGCACACGTTCTTCGGGAAGAAGCTATGACGATGGCGGCTATCCTTTCCATCGACAAACAGGTCAGATCTATGAAAGCCGCCTGGCCGCAGTTCGCTGCGCGGGGTGTCGACCGTCGCGCGCAATCGGCCCGCTGGGTAGGGCGTGTTAGGCCGCAATATGCGAACTACTCACTGGAGATACGATACAAACTCGGAGCATTTCCTGAGGTGCGCGTGCTCTCACCAGAGCTGATCCGTTTACCGGGAAATTCCGAGGGGCAGCTGCCCCATGTCTATCCGCCCGCAGAGGATCCTACGCTTTGTCTATTTGATCCTCGTGAGCACGAATGGACAGCAGCAATGACTATTGCCAGCACAACCGTGCCTTGGGCGCTCGATTGGCTCGCCTGCTACGAACTTTGGTTGATGACTGGGCGCTGGACCGGCGGCGGACGCCACGCCGGATTGCAATCCCCTGAGGCAATGGAGAGCATCCAATGAGTTATATTCCACCGCGACGCTCGGACGGCACGATTCAGCACACGCGTCTGAAGCAGCCATGGCCGCAAGGTCGCCCTTTTCGCATTTTGTCGATCGATGGCGGCGGCATTCGCGGCGTCTTTCCTGCGGCAGTCCTTGCTGAGCTCGAAAACCGTTTTTTAAATGGCGGTTCGATCGCCAATCACTTTGACATGATCGCGGGCACGTCAACAGGCGGTATTATCGCGCTCGCTCTTGCTCACGGTATGACTGCCCAACAGGCGCTAAACATCTATCTCGAACGCGGCGAGTACATCTTTCCGCCAGCGGCCGGGATTGGGAAGGTGTCGAGGGTTCTGCGCTGGCTGTTCAAGCCGAAGCACAACCAAGCTGCTCTCAAGGAGGAGTTGCTGCGGATATTCGGCGACAAGGTGCTGGATAGCGCCGTCACCCGGCTGGTGATCCCGAGTTTTGAGGGACGCCACGGCGAGCCCTTCCTCTATAAGACGCCGCACCACCCCGATTATCAGAAGGACCGCCACAAGAAATTCGCGCATGTCGCACTCCACACGACCGCTGCGCCGTCCTACTATCCTGGCGTTGAGGACGACGGCTATGTCATGATCGACGGTGGCATCTGGGCCAACAATCCGGTCATGAATGCACTCGTTGACGCTCTTGCTTGCTATGATCTTGCGCGCGAGGATGTGCGTATCCTCAGCCTCGGAACGGGCGAAGTTACTTTCACCATAGATGAGCGAGTGCGAAACGGTGGCGTTAAGGATTGGGCGTTTTTGCGCGCCTTTAATGCGGCATCGCGAGCACAATCACGTAATGCTCTCGGTCAGGCTTATTTGCTGGCAGGCAAGAACAACGTGACACGCATTGATGTGCCAGAAAGCGACAGTCCCATCGCGTTGGATGACGTTCAGCGTTCAATTCGCGAGCTGCCAATGGTAGCGCGTAGCCTCGTTGAAGGCGCAGGACATCACATCGAACGCGTGTTTCTCGACGGCGCTGCCGAGAAATTTATACGTTGTCCTGCAGCATAGGACTTAAGCGCGGCGCGGACCAGGCCGACGTCAGGCCCAGTCCGCATCCTTTGCTCGAAAAGCTCCAAGGCTAGGAGGCGACTGATAACTTTTCCTGCTCTTTTCCCGTCGCATTCTCAAGGAACAGAGCGAGCGCCGCCTTTCGAGAACCCCAATCCAGCGCGTAAGCAGTCTGTTTGAACTCAATTCCGTCTAGCAGGCCTTGAATGTAGCCGGAGATCGTATCGGCAGCCATAATCAGGGCAGTGTCTAACGTATGGATATATTTGCTGGTGACGGTTCCTTTGGAATGGCCAACCAATGCGGCAATCGTGACCTCGGTAAACCCAAGGTCATTGGCGATGCTCGCGAAGCTGTGACGCAAAACATGCGGGGTCACATCGGAAAGCAGAGAGTTTCTGAAAATCTGTTTCCAGTGATTGGGGAAGCTGCCAAACGCATTGTCTTCGTCCTGGCCAGGAAAAACATACGGGCCCGTCGCGGTCTTTCGGCGCTCCTCCAGATATTCGACGACGGCGAGCCCGACAGGGCGAACAGATGCGCCCTCTTTGCTGTCCGTTAGGCGTAGGCAGCTTGCGTCCGTATCGGCTTCGCGCCACATGAGCCCGATGATTTCACTTCGCCGGCACCCGGTAAGTGCAATCTGCCGAATAACATCGGCCGTCATTGTAAATTTGGGGTTCGCGGCTGCTGTTCGTAGAATTTCGCCCAAAATCCTATATTCAGCTTCCGTCAGACGCCGGTCACGCACATTGTCCTTCGGCTTGCGGATGCCATGTGCCGGATTGGTCGTTATGACCCCGGCTTCCATTGCGTAGGTGAAGATACCACCCAAAAGCCCGACCGTTCGCGTGGCCGTGCCGGCACCGCCCGTGACGACGGCCTTGCCGCGCAGTTTCTTCGTTTTGACAGACACAGCGGTCTTACCGGCCATGATGTCCTTCATGACCTTGGTGATGTCGGTTTTCGTGAGATCTTTGACGCGCCGGTTGCCAATGAGGGGCATGATGTGTCGGTGGATTCGGCCAGTGTCAGTGATGATTGTCGTTGTCTTTTTCGGCCGACCGCCTTTCCCAAGGATAAGACCGGCGTCGAGATCCTTCAGATACATGGAGCACAGCTCCTTCACGGTAAGCGCTTGATGATCGAGCAGGCGTTCTTCTGAAGGGTTGTCACCCTGTGCCACCCGACCGAGTTGCACCTTGGCTTCCTGACGCGCAGTTTCTGCGGTCCAGATTCCGTGAAGCCCGATGGTGTAGCGACGGGTCCGACCCGCAGCCCGATACTGGATCAGATAGCTGCGCTTGCCAGATCCGAACACGCGCAGGCCGAAACCTGGCAGTTCGTCGTCCCAGATGAAATAGTCCTTCTCACGGACCGCTGCCGCGTCCACGACGCGCTTTGTTAGTTTGGCCATTATGCGATGCCTCCTTCGTGAACCTGCTGTTTCCGCGGAAGCACCACGGAAGCAGCAGGAGGAAAGTCAGAGCGAAGCTTCGGATATGAATTTCGGTGCAAGGAAGTAAATTGTCTATTAGTTTCAGTGGCATATCGTGTCATGGCGTGTCCTAGCGTGCAATTCGGATAGTCAGCCCAAATTGCTCCGAAGGCAGAGGCCAGAGGTTCGAATCCTCTCGGGTGCACCATAATTAATTCAGCAAAAAAGCACTGGGCCGTTAGAGAACATCAACCCGAACCGCTCACGGATCATTTAGTTCTGATAATATCGGCTTCGACACGGACATCCCGCGTCCTATTCCTATACAGTCTAAATTTCGGTCTGAGTGCGAAGTCAGGATACGAAAAGAGCCACCGGCAACACTAGAATTCAGGCACAGGCCTTGCTGCCGCTTCGCCTGCGTTCGTTGCCTCGCCATTTGCTTTGATGTCGGCAATCAGCCATTCCATTTCTGCAATCTCACGCCGTTGAGCCTCTATAATCTCGTCAGCCAGTTCGCGAACACGCCGGTCATCGATATCGGCGCGCTCGCTGGTGAGGATGGCGATGGAGTGATGCGGTATCATGGCTGACATCCATTCGCTGTCGTTGATGGTCGTCTGACTGCGTACGAGGAAAAGCGCCGCGCCGAATACCAGCGCAGCGACGCCCAGAATGATCCAGTTTTTCGTTTGATTGCGATACATGCCCCACATGAACAGCAACATGATGACTGCCATCACAGCCCCCATTACGAAAGTCATCCAGAACCGCGTTTCGCTCCAGAATACATGACCAAGTTCGTAGGTGTTGAGATACATCAGACCGAACATGATCGCGGTCGATGTGCCGATCATTGCCATGAACCGTCCGTAATGGCCCTGGCTGGCCTTATCGTCTTCGTGTTGCATCAGTCTTTCTCCTGCCGGTCAGGTTTACAGTGTAATCCAGCCGAGGGCCTTGGCCCCCATCCAGAGCCCCATTCCGATCATGAACAGGTTTTCGGTAAGCGAGACGAAGCCGAGCGGCACATTCGAGCTACCGCCGACACAGGCGCATTTCAGCTCTCGTTTGTCGATATATACCGCCTTGAACACGCTGATGGCGCCAATCGTGCCGATGAACAAGGCAACCGGGACGGAGATAATCGGCAACGTATGCGCGACCATCAGTACGCCCGCGAGAGCTTCGGCAAAGGGGTACACGAAGCCGTAGGGTACCCACCGGCGAGCCAGCAGGTCATAATTGAGGAACATCGTCGAAAAGCTGCGAAGATCCTGTAGCTTCTGCACTGCGAGGAAAGCCATCGATAGGCTCACGAACCATTCAATTGCCTGAATCGTGAAAACTGTTTCAAAGACATACCAACTGATCGCCAACCCAAGCAGGAAGGCCACGCCGAAAATTGCGATTACTGGCTGATAGCTGGTATCCCCTTCTTCCTGCACCGATTTGCCGAAATGTTCGCGCAGATCATCGTATCCGCCGATGCGCTGCCCATCGATGAATGTCTGCGGTGTGGTTTGGACGCCATGCTTCGCTTTGAATGCGTCGGTTTCCTCGCGCGTTTCAAGATGGTGGTCCTCCACTACGAAGCCTTCTCGCTTCAGCAAGTCGACTGTTTTCAGGCCATAGGGGCATACATGGTCAGGCATGACCATCCGGTAGACTCTGGCTGTCTTGGTTTGTGGCATCTTCGCTCGTCCTTACCGCTTTGCTTTTTCGAACAGGTCGATCAGCTCATTGAATTTGGTTTTTTGCTCGTCTGCGTCGCCGCTGATGATCGCCTCGGTCACGCAGCATTGCGCGTGCCGTTTCAGGATCTCGCTTTCCGCGCGGCCCAGCGCAGCTTTCACCGCCTGGATCTGATTGAGGATGTCGATGCAATAGCGATCATCTTCGACCATTTGCGCAACACCGCGAACCTGGCCTTCGACCCGGCGCAACCGATTCACAATCTTCCGATCTTGTGCTTCAGCCATGAAAACTCCGACTCAGAAAATACCCTATAGGGGCATCTTGCAATACATAGGGGGGGTATATAGTTGGACCCTCCAAGGAGTTGCAAGACCCATGTCCAAATTAACTGTTTCCCGCCGTCAACTTATCGGCACCGGTCTGGTGGGAGCCAGCGCGCTGGCGGCACCTGCTTGGGCGCGCGGAGGCGATATCAGTCATGGTGGCATACTGCGTCAGGGATTTGACGAGGTTTCGGGATCGAACATCGATCTCACGATCGCCGCAGGACAGCGGATGGTTCAGGGCCGCAAAGGCCACGGTGTTGCTGTCAACGGCAGTGTTCCCGGGCCGCTTGTTCGCCTCAGGGAAGGTGAGCCAGTCAAACTGAACGTGACAAACATGCTGGACGAAGACAGCTCCATTCATTGGCACGGACTGCTGGTGCCGTTCCAGTATGATGGCGTTCCCGGTGTCAGTTTTCCCGGCATCAGACCGGGCGAGCGGTTCGTATACGATCTGCCTCCGATCCGCCAGGCGGGCACCTATTGGTGGCACTCGCATTCCGGAATGCAGGAGCAAGCTGGCCACTACGGCCCGCTGATCATCGATCCAGCAGGGCCGGATCCCATTCAGGCTGACAGGGAATATGTCCTGCTGCTGAGTGAGTTTACGCCGCTTCATCCGCATACGATCATGACCAAGCTGAAGCAGGGCGAAGGCTACTTCAACTACCAACAGACTACCGCCACCGACGACTATCCGATGAATAGCGAACAGCGCCGGATGTGGGCCCGGATGCGAATGATGGCGACTGATATCATCGACGTGACCGGATCGACCTATACCTATCTCGCCAACGGGTTCGGACCAAAAGAAGGACCGGAGTTCCTGTTTAATAAGGGTGAGCGCATCCGGCTGAGGATCATCAATGGCAGCGCAATGAGCTTTTTCAATGTGCGCATTCCCGGTGCGACAATGAATGTCGTTGCCGCAGACGGGTTACCGGTACGCCCCGTCCCTGTGCAGGAATTCCAGATCGGTACGGCTGAAACCTACGATGTAGTCGTCGAGCCGGTCGGCGAGGCGATGACGATCGTCGCTGAATCGATGGACCGCTCTGGCATGGCATTGGCAACACTTGCCAGTCGGCCCGGAGCGCGTGCTTCGGTTCCTGCTTTGCGCGATCCGCCTCTGCTGACGATGGCGGATATGGGGATGAGCGGGATGAATCACGGGGGCATGGATGATGGCGCGATAGAGCCGGATGCGATGAAACAAGGCGAGGCGGACCATAGCGCGATGGGGCATGCCATGCCCAAAAGCACTACAGCGTCGGAGCCGATGTCCATCATGGAAATGAGCAGCATGAATATGCGCGATACGTCACTGCTGCCGCCCGATGTCAAAGTCGGCCCCGGTATCGATATGGTCGCTATGAACCCTGTCGACCGGATGGGCGATCCCGGTATCGGACTTGAGAAAATCGGCCACCGCGTGCTGACGTATAAGGATTTGAGGGCGCTTAAGCCGCATGAAGATACTCGCCCGCCGTCACGCGAGATGGAGATCCATCTCACGGGCAATATGGAACGTTATATGTGGTCGTTCGATGGGCAGAAATTCACCGCCGTAAGCGACGACCCCATTCGTTTCGCTTACAACGAACGCGTCCGCGTAAAACTGGTGAACAATACCATGATGGCGCACCCCATCCATCTGCACGGCCTGTTCTTCGAGCTTATGAACGGCGCACCCGTCGGCTTCCAGCCGCAAAAGAACGTGGTGATTGTGCAGCCAGGGGGTAGTGCGACCTTCGACCTTACTGCGAACGAGGAAGGCGACTGGGCGTTTCACTGCCATCTGCTCTATCACATGCATTCCGGTATGTTCCAGATCGTGACCGTGGCTCCAGAGGGAGCGCCAGCATGACAGCAACGCGCCTGTTCTGCATCGGAGTGTGCGCGATTGCTTTGGCCACACCTTTTGCTTCCATTGCACAGAAACACGATCATCAGACCATGATGCAAGCCAGGGCCGAAGCGACCTGCGAGCAGGAAGCCGACAGCCACCGTGCGATGGGGCATCCGGTGGCAGAGGGGCAATGCGAGCCTGCCGAGCAATCTGCCGACCATGTCGGAATGGATCACGCGGCTATGTCGACGCCGTGGCCAGACACTCACCTGCCTCCCGCTGCGGGGACCGGCCCGGCGCGTGCGGCTGACACGATCTGGGGAGCAGAAGCCATGCGCTCCAGCCGAGAAGCTCTGGCGCATGAAAATGGAGGTATGACCACGTTCTGGTTCCAGGCCGATCGCGCGGAGTATCTGGTTCGCGAAGGCCGCGATGGATATCAGTGGGATGCTCAGGCATATTACGGCGGGGATTTGGATAAACTCTGGTTCAAGTCCGAAGGTGAAGGCAGTTTCGGCGAGGAAATCGAGGCCGCCGAAGTGCAGGCGCTCTATAGCCGCGCGATCGGACCCTATTTCGACCTGCAAGCTGGCATCCGGCAAGACCTTGCGCCCCGTGATCGCACTCATGCGGTCATCGGGATTCAAGGCCTGGCACCCTATTTTTTCGAGATCGATGCTGCCGTATTCTTGTCGGATCGCGGCGACTTGACCGCGCGGATCGAGGCCGAGCTGGACCAGAAAATCACCCAGCGCGTGATCCTGCAACCGCGAGCAGAAGTAAATTTGGCAGCACAGCATGTGCCGGATTTGGGCATCGGTGCCGGCCTGGATACGATCGAGGCAGGGTTGCGCCTGCGATATGAAATCGCCCGAGAATTCGCGCCATACATCGGTATTGCGCAGGAATGGAAAGTCGGTGGTAGCGCCGACTACATTCGGCAGTCTGGCGAGGATACAAGCACCACCAATTTCGTGCTGGGCATGCGTTTCTGGTTTTAGGAAAAAGAAAAGTTTGAAGGCTACCGGCTTGCCTGAATGGGCGGTACACCAGTGTCCCTCCATTCATTTCTGTCTGGATCAGGAGCAGTGTCTGTCGTCAGCGTCCATGGCATAACTTGCTGCGTAGTTTTGCGGAGCATCGATTTGGCCATCACTCTCGAGAACGAGATTGTCTTTGCCGGTGCCTGCATGCCACTCTGCTCAAACGATCCTTAGACATGAGCTTGATCGACGTTAGCAGCCAGCTTTCAAATACGCTCAAATTCATCTATTTCAAGACGTTCAGTTGATATTGAATTGGCCCACTCCTACGGGCAGGGCTCGTTACCGACAAGGAGTTCCGACCTGTCTTTTCGATCCTCTTCGCTTCGAAACCCTAGCCTGCTGCTCGCACTAATCATTGCAGGAACCCTTTCAGCATGCGTATCCCCGCAATTGGACCGGCCCGATCTTGCGCGTGAACTGCCCGTAGCTTTTGCCGCCGGAGGTGTCCCTGCTCAAGCTGACGACCAGTGGTGGAAGCGTTTCGGTGACGAACAACTGGTCCGGCTAATAGACGAGGCGGTCAGCGAAAGCCCTCAGGTCGGCCAAGCTCTGGCGCGCGTAGAGCAAGCATGGGCGCAGGGCCGTATCGAGCGCGCGGCCCAGCTGCCGCAGGTTTCTGCTTCTGCGAACGCTTCGCGTTCTCGGCAAACGCTGGGTGGTCTGGGGCCCATTGGCGCTATTCCCGGCGTGCCTGATGGAGATGAGGCGGCATCGGGTTTCATCACCGAAAATTATGCGCTTTCGGTCGATGTGAGTTGGCAGACCGATTTGTTCGGAGCGATTCGTGCGCGCAGCGCCGCCGCGAGAGAGGACTTCCTCGCCAGCGAAGCGAACCTACGAGCTGCGCGGCAAGCCATAGCAGCGCAAACCGCGCAAACTTATTTCAACCTTGTAGAGGCGCGGGCACAGGTCAGCCTTTCTCAGGAGGTCGTTAAAACCTTTGGAGAAATCGCTAGGCAGGTTGGCAACCGGGCCGACGTCGGGATAGCACCACCAAACGATAAATTGCTGGCGATTTCAAATCTGGAATCGGCGGTAGCCGGTTTGCAGCAGCGTGAGGAAGCAGTTGAGCGGTTGACGCGTCAGCTCGAAATTGTGTTGCGTGATTATCCGGAAGGCTCGCTTCCCACCCCCGCGGTGCTGCCAGTAGTGCCCGCGGCGCCACCTGTCGGACTGCCAGTCGAACTGCTGACCCGCAGACCGGATGTTGCCGCTGCCGAGTTCAATTTGCGCGCGGCTGGATACCGGACTGCCGCTGCACAGCGTTCGCTACTTCCCTCGCTCTCCCTTACAGGGTCGGCCGGGACGGCAAGTGATGCGCTTGGTGATCTTCTCGATGGCGATTTCCTGATCTGGTCGATAGCGGGAGGTCTTCTCCAGCCGATTTTTCAGGGGGGGCGTTTGCGGGCTCAGGTCCGGCTTGCCGAAGGACAGCGCAAAGAGGCCGTGGAACTCTATGCCGATACGCTTCTCACAGCCCTGTCAGAAGTCGAAACGGCGCTGGCAGTGGACGGCGAACTGGCTGCGCGTGAAGCGGCGCTGGCGAGGGCAGCCGACGCCTCGCAGAGTTCGGTCGATGTCTCCTTCAATCGTTACCGTGCCGGCATCGATCCGTTTCTGACCGTTCTGCAGAGCCAGCAGGGTGCGCTCGATGCGCGAAGCGCGGTTATCGCCACCCGCCGCGCGCGGCTGGAAAACAGGATAGCCCTGCATCTTGCTTTGGGTGGAGGCTTCGGCACGCCCGCGACGACTCCAGCTTTCGTTGGTGATGGCCCGGCCGAACCGGATGCCGCCTCCGTTCCACAGGATACAGGTCAATGATACGCACGCCTTTGATTGTCAGCCTTTTCTTCCTGCTTGCCGCGTGCGGTGGCGGTGCCGACGAACCAAGCGAAGAAGAAAAGGCTGCAGCCGAGCAGGCACAGGCAGTCAGCGTTCGTGTCGCCCGTGTCGCCGAAGGGTCGATCCAGTCATGGGTCTATGCCCAGGGCACCGCGCGCGCTGGCGAAAGGGAATTCCTGAGCTTCGAAAGCGCAGGACGCGTCGCCTATCTCGATCCTCGTCTGGAGGAGGGCGACCGTGTGCGCCAGGGACAGGTCATTGCCTATCAGCAGCAGGCCCGTGCCCAGGCCGGTGTCGCCAGTGCCCGCTCGACACTGACCAACGCCCGGACCGAAGTGACCGTGGCACAGGCCAACCAGAAGCAGGCTGCGGCAAGTCTGGAATTGGCTCAAGCAACTTTCGAACGGTACCGGCAATTGCTTGCGCTCGATTCGGCGTCCCAGCAGGAATATGATGAGGCCGAAGCCCGGTTGGCCGAAGCACGCGCCGGCAAGCAGCAAGCCGATGCGCAGCTTGCCGCAGTTCGAGCCAATGTCGACGCGGCCCAAGCTGGTGTGGACGAGGCGCAAGTCAGCGTCAGCGAAAGCCGTATCGTCTCCCCGATCAATGGGATCATTGCCCGCCTTAATATCGAACAGGGGCAGTATTTCTCACCGCAGGTAATCCAGACAAACAGCGAGTCCGGTGCTTTGTCGAGCGTTCCGGTGGTCATAATAAACCCCTCCCGTTTCGAAATCACGGTGCAATTGCCTGCATTCGAGCGTGATGCGATCGAGATCGGGGCCGAAGTGCTGGTCGAGGCCGGGGATCGTATGGCGGCTACGGCACGGAAAACGGACGCGCGGCCCGGCGTTGGTGCGGGTCGTGCGCCGGGACTTAATGCGAGCGACTACGCCGTGCGAGGAAGCGTGGTGGCAATTTCACCATCGCTCGATCCGGAAAGGCGATCTTTTCAGGTTACTCTGCGTACCAACAGCGGTGCCATCCGCTTGCAGGATGGAGAGTTCGTCACCACCTGGATCGCTGGCAGACGGGCTTTAGAAACCGCGATTGTCGCTTACGACGCCATCCGTTTCGAAGATAATCAGGCGTTTGTTTTTGTCTATGATCCCGAAACCCGAATTGCCCGCCGCACTGCGGTGGAACTGGGCCTGCAAGGTATCGAAGGCGTCGCCATAGCGTCGGGACTGGACGCTGGAACGCCCATCATCACCAGCGGTGTGGAACGGCTTTCGGATGGCGACCGGGTTCGCCGCATCGGTGATAAGACGCGCCAGTCGAGTAATCGAACGAGCAACGCCCGATGAGCGACGACAAGAATATCGATGCACAGGCCGAAAATCTGTCCGATGACGCAAGCGATAGCGAGGTTCGTCAGGAAAGCGAGGCCGTCGCCAATGCGAGTGGCTTCAAGAAGTTTTTCTTCCTGAAAACCACCTTCGGCATCCTCCTTACGACCCTTTTCGTTGTCGGCGGGCTGATGGCTTATTTCAGCTTGATCAAGGAATCTCTTCCCGATCTCGACATCCCGCAGGCTACTATAACCACCACCTGGCCAGGCGCAGACCCGACCACGATGGAAGAGCAGGTCACGCAGGAGATCGAAGACGAGCTGACAACGCTTGCAGACGTAAAGGCGATCAACAGCGCTTCCTTCGACAGCTTTTCTCTCATCTCGGTCGAATTCGACGCCAGCGCAGATTCCGGCGAAGCCATCGCGCGCCTGCGCGAAACTGTGGCCGATGCCGAGGCAAACCTTCCGTCCGAAGCCGATAAACCGACAATCGAGCAGGTTTCCGTCGACGATCGACCTGTGCTTACAGTCGCACTTTACGGCGATGCCGGTCCGGCGGCTTTCAGTTCGCTGGGCGAGAATCTTCAAGATCGGCTCGAAAGGATCGGCGGCGTTAACGAAGTCGATCTGGCCGGTGTGCGCGAGGAAGTCGTCCAGGTGTTATTGCAGCCACAGCGGCTTCTGGCGCTTGGCTTGTCTCCAGTGCAGGTGCGCGACGCGATCAGCCGCGCGAATCTGGAACAGCCCTTTGGCGAGATCGACAGTGAGGAAATCGGTGCAGTCGTCCGGCTGGAGGGCCAGTTCCAGACAGTGGACGATTTGCGCGCATTGCCCGTAGCGCGCTTCGGCGATGGGGCATCCGGTCGTCCTGTTCTTCTGGGCGAAGTCGCCATAGTCCGCCGCCAGCTCGAAACGGAAGAATCGCGCACCTTTTACAGCGAAGGCGGCGAACGCTTCCGTCCTTCCGTCAGCCTGTCGGTAAAGAAAGTTCCGGGCGCGGACACCATCCAGCTGATCGACAACGTTCTGGAGGATATCGAGACTTATTCGCAAACCAATGCATGGTCCGAAGGGGTCGAGCATACCGTCATGCAGAACGAGGCGGAAACGATCTGGGATTCGCTGACCAGCGTATTCAACAATGGCTGGCAGGCCATGCTGGCAGTCTTCATCATTCTGTTCCTGGTGCTGACCTGGCGTGAAGGATTGATCGCCGGACTATCGATCCCGGTAACGTTCTGCGGGGTGCTTGTCGTCATTCTGTTGATGGGCTATTCGCTGAACGAACTGGTGATCATCGGCATGGTGCTGGCGCTCGGCTTGCTGGTCGACGTCTTCATCCTGATGATGGAGGGCCTTCACGAGGATATCTACACCAACAAGAAAACCTTCGGCGAAGCGGCGCTGAGCACGATCGACCGATACGCAATGCCGGCATTTGCCGGGCAGTTGACAACCATTCTCGCGCTTGCGCCATTGATGGCGATCGGCGGGGTGTCGGGGAAGTTTATCCGGGTGTTGCCGATCACGGCGATTGCCTGTCTTATTCTGGCTTATATCGTGGCGCTGTTCGCGGCAGTCCCGCTCTCACGTTATCTGCTGGAAGGGGTGGCCAAGGGCGAAACAAAAGAAGAGGCAAGCAAGGCCGACCGCCTGTCCGCCGATGCCTCGAAATGGCTTGAGCGGTGGAATCAGGAAAACATCATTTCCAGTCGCAAGCGCGCCTGGACGTGGGTCGGCGGAGCGGTGGGTGTGTTCATCCTTTCCTGTGTGGCGATCGCGCAGACTTCTCTGGTCCTCTATCCTAAAATCGACGGGGAAAATCTGGGCATCAATATCGAGCTACCCGCTTCGACCCAGCTGGCAACCTCGCAGCGCATCGCGGACGAGGTTGGCGAGCTGCTTCTGGAGAAACCCTACTTCGCGAGTGTCCTGAAGCTGGTTGGCAGCAAAAGCCCTTTTGCTGGCGGTTCGGTTGCCGCATCCTTGCAGCCCTCCACGGCAGAAAGCTTCATTGGTTTCTCAGGCACCTTCGTGGACCGCGGCGACCGCGATGCAGAAGGATACGAACTGGCCGACGATCTTCGGGCAGAACTGCAATCCTACCTCGACGCCAATGTGGCCGGTGCCGATCTGCTTGTCGTTGCCGAGACGGGACAGCCAACTTCAGGCGATTCGATTGAGATTATTCTGACCGGCTCCGAAATGCCGCAACTGCAGGAACTGTCCGCCGAAGTTCAGGCGCTGCTGGAAGAAGAATCCGGCGTTGTAGATGTGCGCGACAATCTGGGGAGCGTAGCTGGAGAGATTGCGCTTCGTCCTAATCGCGAGGCATTGGACTTCTTCGGCCTCACGCAAGCCGACTTGGCCGCACAGATCCGCTTTGCCCTGTCGAATGATCAGGTCGGCGAATTCGTGACACCGGGGCCTGAGGACGATCTGGAAATCCGGATCGGCACCGACTGGCCCAGCCGCGGCGGTGGCGAAGCCGGA
Source organism: uncultured Sphingomonadaceae bacterium (assembly GCA_913060895.1). Classification (GTDB taxonomy): domain Bacteria; phylum Pseudomonadota; class Alphaproteobacteria; order Sphingomonadales; family Sphingomonadaceae; genus CAJXSN01. Next base: position 171,351 of record CAJXSN010000004.1, on the reverse strand, counting down.
GGGCCATCTCGATACGAAGAACTGGCACTTGTTCGTGCGTTCACGCCGAGCGGAGAAAGCGTGTCGCTGCTGTCTCTTCTTGAACCCGTCCAATCCGAAGCTGCCGTGGCGGTAAGCCACAAGGATGGCGAGCGTGCGCTAACGGTCCTTGCGAAGGATCAGGGGCGCCCCGTGACGGAAATCATCGATACGGTCACTCCGAAACTGGAAGCAGCGATGGAAGAATGGCCACAGGGCTACTCCTTTGCAATCGGGGGTGAAGCCGAGGAAACGGCCGAGACCTTCGGATCGGCTGGGATCGCGCTGGCGGTCGCCGTCATCATGGTGTTCGGTGTGCTGGTGATCGTGTTCGACAGTTTCCCGCAGGCATTCATTCTGATCACGACCATGCCAATGGCGCTGATCGGCACATTCCTCGGCTTCTTCGCGTTCGGCCTGAACCTGTCGTTCTTCGCTGTCGTCGGGGTGATCGCGCTGATCGGGATCGTGGTGAACAACGGGATCGTCATGGTCGACACGATGAATTCCCGTTTAATGGAAGGCTATTCGATTGCCGATGCCGCTGCGAAGGGGGCCGCCGATCGCTTACGGCCGATCCTGACCACGTCGGTCACTACGATCGTAGGCCTTATTCCGCTGGCCATCGGGAGCCCGATGTATCGCCCGCTTTGCTTTGCGATCATGTTCGGGCTGGTATCTTCGACCATCCTCTCCTTGTTTATCATTCCTGCACTTTACAGGCTTCTGACGCGCGAGAGCCGCGCGCAGGCAGAAGCGCTCGATTGATGCAATCTGATCCCGCGAGGTTTCGAGCTGCATCAAGTCTCAGAAACAAAGTCATCCAAAGATGCGCCTATCGCTTGTTTCTTTCCGCCATTGACGGGACTGCTTTCGTTTTCCAGCTGTTGCTCAGGACGAAGCCCTGGCGCCACGCCAGACCCGCGTGGCGCTGGGGCCGCAACTGGTGCCAAGCTGTCCGGGATATGGCACTTCGGGAGTCCGCCCCTTCATCGCCCATGCCGACTGTCTTGCCCAGATACGCAGTCTAGTTGCCCTTCTTCAGGCTCATTGCAGCAAAACCGTTGGCAATCTGCGTTATATACGAATTGCCCGGTCATTTTGGCTAACAGTCTGTCGCTGCACAGGGGCGATGCGAAGCACTGCTATGTGGGGCCCCGATTAAAGAGGGGGCTCTGGTGACAGCGTGGCCGGGAAGGCTGGCGCAGGTGCGGGTTCATCGGTTAAGCAACGTAGCGACAATGGTTCAACCTGCCCGCCCCGATCTGAATACGCGGCTCTCTGGAGAGTCCGGCCTTCCTGTGACAGGTGTGCTGTACAATCCGCGCAGTCACCGAAACCGCGATCACACCCCGCGCGATGTTGACCACCCTGTGATCCGTGTGGAGCAGCCGCAGCGCCGCCGCGATCTCAAGGATGCGATGCAGCGCTTCGTAGATAGCGGGGTGGAATTGCTGGTGATCAATGGCGGTGATGGAACGGTGCGCGATGCGCTGACCGGCGGCAATATGGTGTTTGGCGAAAAATGGCCCGCATTGGCAGTATTGCCACGCGGCAAGACCAATGCGCTGACCATCGATCTGCAGATGCCCGGCGAATGGTCGCTGGAGGAAGCGATCCTGGCGCACCGCGATGGCAATCGTGTAACACGCCGGCCGCTTGTGCTGGAGCCTTTGGGCGATATCGAAGACCCGTTGGTGCGTTTGGGTTTCATTCTGGGCGCAGGCGCGTTTGTAGCGGCAATCGATAGTGGGCAGGGCGCGCACAGGCTAGGCGCGTTCCAGAATTTGGCGGTTGGCGCCACGGCTGTATGGGGTTTTACCCAGGCATTGTTCGGCGGCGATCAGAACCCCTGGAAACGGGGTGCGGCAATGGATGTGCGGCTGGGGCCGGATATGGCACGGCTTGCGCATAGTGGGCATGGTGAAGAATCAAGGCGCAGCGCTCTATTTGCGTCCACTCTCACCCGTTTCCCCGCCGGTCTTGATCCGTTCAGCGAATTGCCCGGACCGATCAGGCTGTTCGCGCTCGACCGTTTCAGGCGGCGGCTGGCCTTTACTCTGCCATTGATTTTGAAAGGCTGGCGGCCGGACAATCTGATGGCAATGGGTATTCATCGCCATTCGACCGAGCGAATCGACTTGGATCTTGGCGGCGGTTTCATTCTGGATGGAGAGCGTTTCGATCCCGGCCGCTATTGCGTGACGCCGGGGCCGGAATTGAGTTTTGTCGTCCCATGACGGGGACTGCTCCGTTGGAAGACCGCGTGGCGCAAGCGGCGACACGCGCTGTCTGCTTGGAAGTCACAGCCTTTGCGCAGGCTTTGGCCGCAGATGCAGGAGCCAGCGCAGCGCTTTTTTATGGCTCCAATCTGCGGACTGGTTCGCTTGAGGGGGTGCTCGATTTCTATCTGCTTCATGACGGCCCGCAGCGGGAGCGTATCTGGCCGCGGGTAAGTTATCACGAGATGGAGCAGGGCGGCATAACACTGCGTGCCAAAGCGGCGGTGATGAGCATTACTCAATTCACCAAGGCGGCGCGGGGGGATAGCCGCGACACCACTATCTGGGCCCGTTTCGTCCAGCCAAGCGCGCTGATCTGGACGGAACATGACGCGGCACATGAAGCAGTACTGAGTGCGCTGGCTGATGCGGCGCGCACGGCAGCGCGGCTGGCGGCGGCCCTGGGTCCGCAAAGCGGGCGCCCGGCGGAGTACTGGCGCGCGCTTTTTCAGGCGACCTATACGGCGGAATTCAGGGTGGAAAAGGCTGGGCGAGAGGATTCCATACTGACTGCCAATGCCGACCATTTCGATGGCTTGCTGCCCGCAGCGTGGATTGCCGACGGACTGGCTTTCGAGCAGGCGGGCGCCACATTGGCCCCGCGCTTTGGGAAGGGTGCAAAGCAGCGCATTCTAACATGTTGGAAAAATCGTCAGCGGCTGGGGAAAGCTCTCAACCTGACACGCCTGGCCAAGGCCACAACCACTTTCGAAGGCGCGGCCAAATATGGAGCCTGGAAGGTAGAACGGCACACTGGCGTCGCGCTGGAAGTGACACCGTTTGCCGAAAAGTACCCACTACTCGCTGCACCCGGGGCGCTGGTCAGAGTGCTGATGGCGAAGCGGGCGGCCCGAACAATTGGGTCGGACCCTTCCGATCGATCTTAGAAATAGCGCATATTTACGCTGATCGACTTTACGCCCTTGCCTACGTTGAAGGCAGTCTTCTTGTAGCTTGGCTTGCCGAGATTGAAAATATTGATCGACGGATCGTTCGACATCGCGCCGCCATCGGTGCGGATATCGGTTTTGTTGTTCCCGTTAACGTCATGGCGCACAGCAATGCCGTAAGCACCTGCCGAGGGCACAGGAAGGCAGAACGACATGGAGCCGGCCCGCGCGGAAGTTTCGATCCGGTTGATCCAGCGGCCGGATTCTAGCCAGTCGGTCTCCGTCCCGCGATAGGATTGCACCCGGATACGTCCGCTCGACGATTTGATCCCGTTCACCGTGACCCACACCGCCGGCCCTGCACCCGACGAGCATTTGCTCGTATCGTTTGAAATCGTCTGGCGGTATTGCGCGCTGGCTGGCGCAGCGATGCCGCCCACTGCCAATCCAAGACCCAGCGTCGCGGCAACGGCGCGTTTGGCAAGATTACTCATTATAATATTCCCTTTTCGGGCACGGATGCCCGCTTGATTTGCATTTGGTTATAGAGGATCGCCTCTGAATTAGGGGTGAATTGCGCTATTATCACTCCGTCTGCGGTCAATATGCCTGCGGCCGATGTGGATAAGGAGATGCATCGCATTGCTGCGCGAATCGCGCTTCCGCTAGGGATGCGCATCGCCCCAGAGCAAAAAACCATGTCGAAACCAGCGCCGCTCATCTCTCCCAGTATTTTGTCTGCAGATTTTTCACGTCTGGGCGAGGAAGTGCGCGCCGTCGATCAGGCTGGGGCGGACTGGATCCATGTCGATGTAATGGACGGGCATTATGTCCCCAATATTACCATCGGACCGATGGTGGTGAAGGCTTTGCGCCCGCATTCGGACAAAGTGTTCGATGTGCATTTGATGATCAGCCCGGTGGACCCTTACTTGCAGGAATTCGCCGATGCCGGGGCGGATATCATCACCATTCATCCAGAAGCGGGGGCGCATACCCACCGCACCATTCAGGCGATCAAGGCGCTGGGCAAGAAAGCGGGTGTCTCGCTCAATCCCGGAACGCCTGTCGAGGTGCTCGATAATCTGATGGACATGATCGATCTGATCCTGGTGATGAGCGTCAACCCCGGGTTTGGCGGGCAGAGCTTTATTGAAAGCCAGCTGACCAAGATCGCTGCCATCCGCGCGAAAATCGATGAGAGCGGGCGTGATATCCATCTGGAGGTGGATGGCGGGGTCAATCCGGATACCGCGCGGCAATGCATAGCGGCAGGCGCGGACGTATTGGTTGCGGGGTCGGCTACATTCAAGGGCGGCCCGGGTCAGTACGCTGCCAATATCGCGGCGCTCAAAGGGGCTGGTGCATGATCGACCGAATGGACCCCGTCGCTTCGCTCGATGCCGATCAGGGGGTTTGCCGGGCGGATGATGATTCTGACAGGACAGAAGGTGCGCGGGGCGGCGTGCAGCTCGCCATTCCACTGAATGGCGGACCTGACCCCTTGGTAGAGCCGATGTTGGTGGAGCAGCAGGCCCCCACCGTGGAGCACGAAATTACTGCCCGGGTTCTGGAGCCATCCCGGGCTCTGGTGCCGAGCGATCTGGCATCACCTGCGCTGGGTCCGGCCGACCGCTTTCTGCGCTTCGCCTACCGCATGGGTGTGCCGGGCCATACGCTGGCGTCGCCGCTCAAGCGTCCGGGCAGGAAATTCCTCGCCGCTGTTGTTGAGACGCCGCTGACCGGGGACCGGTCCAGCGGCGTTGCTTTGCGGGCGGGACATTTTCTCGTGCATGGCGTCAAGGCGCCAATCGCGCAGATGGACTTTGCCTCTTCCTCGGCTCGGCTGACACCTCCATTCCAGCGCGTAGTTCATGGCTTTTCCTGGATGCGCGATCTGGCAGGGGCTTGCCCGCGCCAGCAGGCCGCGCCGGTCGCCTCGCGGATCACGTCCGCATGGCTGGACGCCAACCCGAAGCCGGGCAAAGCCACGGCATGGGATGTAGAGCATGCCGGCAATCGTCTGCTTGCGTGGCTAGTTCACGCGCCGCTGGTGCTGGATGACGTCAAATTGCGCGATCTGCTGCTGGAGGCGATCGGCGATACGGCGCGCTGGCTGGACCGCAATGTCGGCAAGGCGCAGGATGGCATTGGACTGATTACCGGCTGGACGGCTATTGTTGCTGCTGGATTGCTTCTGCCTGACGGGCGAGCGCGCCGGCTGTTCGGCGAGGCAGGTCTGGCCCGCGCGCTGGGCGATTGCATTGCCGAGGATGGCGGCGTTCTGTCGCGCAGTCCCTTGGCCCAGATGGATACACTGGCTCTGCTGGTGGAGCTGACAGCTTGCTACCGCGCTGTCGATCGCGAACCGCCCGCAGCCATCGGAACTATGATGGAACTGGTCGTGCCGCCGTTGCTGGGCCTGCTGCACGGAGAATCCGGGCTTGGCAATTGGCAGGGTTCAGGCGCAACGCCCACGGAAAAAGTCGCCGCGCTGGTGCGGGCCAGTGGTGTTCGTACTCGTCCGTTGAAAGACGTTCGCCAATGGGGGTACCAGCGCGCTACGGGTGCCAAAACAGTGCTGCAATTCGACGCCGCGCCGCCCCCGCTGCCGCGCCACGCGCGCACCGGCTGTGCCAGCACGCTGGCGTTCGAATTGTCGGACAATGGCCAGCGCGTAATCGTTAATTGCGGCGGAGCTGCACTGGCGGGCGGAATGGTTCCCCACCGGATCGAACAGGGTCTGCGCGCCACCGCGGCACACTCCACGCTGGTGCTGGACGACGTCAATTCTACCGCTGTCCACATCAAAGGGCAGCTGGGCAGCGGCGTGAATGAAGTCGAAGTGGACCGCAGGATGCTGAAAACAAAGCAGGGCGGCGCCACCCGGATAGAGGCCAGCCATGATGGCTACGGCGCGCGGTACGGCCTGCATCACCGGCGTATTCTTGTGCTGCGCGACGATGGCAGCGAATTGCGCGGCGAGGATGTGCTGGTTCCCGCCGGGAAGAGCGGCAAGCGCGGCAAGATTGGCTTTGCCATCCGGTTTCATATTGGTCGCGGTATAGATCTGCGGTTGAGCGAAGACAGACGCGGCGCCAGCTTGGGTTTGCCCGATGGGCGACTGTGGCAGTTTCGCGTAGCTGGCGATGCCGGTGGTGAACTGGGCATTGAAGAAAGCCTGTGGGTCGACGGCCAGGGGCGCCCACAACCCATCGAGCAATTGATATTGCACGGTCTGACATCACGTAGCGGCGGAAGTTTTTCGTGGCTGCTAAAGCGGATGCCTTAGGCACGCACTGAACTCACAAACAGGACTGAATACATGGCTGACGTGACAATCCGGCGGGCGCTTCTTTCGGTGTCCGACAAGACCGGGCTGGCCGATCTGGCGGGCAAGTTGGCGAAGGCCGGGGTGGAGCTTGTTTCCACCGGCGGAACCGCGCGAATGCTGCGCGAGAGTGGATTGGATGTCCGCGATATTTCCGAGATTACCGGCTTTCCAGAAATGATGGATGGGCGGGTAAAGACCCTTCACCCTATGGTTCATGGCGGACTGCTGGCAGTGCGCGACGATGAAGATCATGCCGCTGCAATGAAAGCGCACGGTATCGGCGCGATCGACCTGGTGATCGTCAACCTCTACCCGTTCGAAGCAACCGTCGCGAAAGGTGCTGAACGCGACGAGATTATCGAGAATATCGATATCGGCGGACCAAGTATGGTCCGTTCTGCCGCAAAAAATCATCGTTATGTCACAATTGTTACCGATCCGGGGGATTACGCGGCGCTGACTACAGAACTGGCCGAGCATGGTGGTGCGACCTCCACGGACTTCCGCAAAGCGATGGCGGCGAAAGCGTTCGGCGCAACAGCGGCTTACGATTCCATGATCAGCCAGTGGTTCGCCTTTGCCGATCAGGGCCAGATGTTCCCCGATATGCTCGCTATCAATGGCCGCGCCCCGCAGGAATTGCGCTACGGAGAGAATCCGCACCAGCAGGCCGCGCTTTATACGCCGGTCGGTCCGCATGCGGCCGGCATTGCGCAGGCCGAGCAGGTGCAAGGCAAGGAACTGAGCTACAATAATCTGGCCGATGCCGATGCCGCACTGGAATTGTGCGCGGAGTTTGCCGGGGATGATCCGGCGGTAGTAATTGTGAAGCACGCCAATCCATGCGGCGTGGCGCAGGCTGCAACCTTGCTGGAGGCGTGGGATGCCGCACTGAAATGCGACAGTGTCTCGGCCTTTGGTGGTATCGTTGCGGTCAACCGTCCGCTCGATGGGCCGACCGCCGAAGCCATTGCGAAGATTTTTACCGAAGTGGTCGTCGCGCCGGCAGCCGATGATGCCGCACGGGCGATTTTCGCGAAGAAGAAAAATCTGCGTCTTCTGTTGACCGGCGATATGCCTAACCCGAGGCGCGACGGGCTCGCGATCAAGCCGATTACAGGTGGCCTTCTGGTTCAGACCCGCGACAATGGCGCGATATCGGAAAGTGAACTCAAGGTCGTTACGGCCCGCGAACCGAGCCCGCAGGAACTCAAGGACTGCATGTTTGCATGGACCGTGGCGAGGCACGTCAAATCCAATGCGATTGTTTATGCGAAGGACGGAGCGACAGCTGGCATCGGGGCAGGCCAGATGAACCGCCGCGATTCCAGCCGGATTGCCGCTATGAAAGCCGCAGAGGCGGCGGAAAAATACGACTGGAGCGCCCCCCGTACAGTTGGCAGCGCAGTGGCATCGGATGCGTTCTTTCCGTTCGCCGATGGGCTGCTGGCTGCTGCCGAGGCAGGCGCAACGGCAATCATTCAGCCCGGCGGATCAATTCGCGACGATGAAGTTATTGCCGCAGCAAACGAGCACAATCTGGCGATGGTGTTCACCGGGATGCGCCACTTTAGACATTAGTGTTGGATGCAGTGCGGGCGGGTGCATTCGCGCCCCTTGCTAGCTAGATTGGCTAGGGTAGTCAGTTGACCTTGCGGTCCGCCGGTCCCAGATCAGACTTGCTGCTATACCTTGGCAGCCTGATCCAGCACGCTTGGATGGGCTGCGGGAAGAAAAAATGCAGGCCTAGGAACACTTCAATGCGGACAATCGTTCATCCAACTAAGCATTCACCTGAATGTAATCGTAGCCGTGTAAAATGGCTTCGACAAATGATTAGATGAAACGAGAGATATCGTCATGGGACTTTTCAAACCCGACCTCTACCGTAGTTTTACCATCGGCTTCCTGGTTGGAGCCATGATCGTAGGTGCAAATATGGCGACCGGAGATCTGGCCGCCATCCCGCAAGCTATTGCGGCGACGGTTGAATGATGCGTGCATCGCTTCTCCCGGTTCTTGCTACAACAGGCCTGATCCTTACCGGATGCCAGGAAACTGCGGCGGCAGCAGAGAACCATCTTAAAGCTCCCAAGCCTGCTCTCATTGCAAAGGAGACAGGTGGGCTGAAAACGGCCATTTTTGCGGGCGGCTGTTTCTGGGGTGTCGAGGGAGTGTTCAGCCATGTGAAGGGCGTAAGAAGCGCAGTCTCCGGTTATCACGGCGGCACGAAGCGACAGGCCGATTATAAACTGGTTTCCAGCGGTATCACCGATCACGTCGAAGCGGTGAAGATCACTTATGATCCGGAAATCGTACGGTATGACGAACTGGTCCGCATCTTCTTCTCGGTTGTGGCCGATCCGACGCTGAAAAATCGCCAGGGGCCCGATCGCGGCGCACATTACGACGCCACTCTGGTTCCCCTGAACGCAGTACAGCGCAAGGTGGCTTCCAGTTATCTCTCGCAAATGAAACGTTCAGACAAATGGTCCCGCCCCATCGTGACCGGTGTTTCGGCACCCAAGACCTTTTACCCTGCAGAGGGCTATCATCAGGACTACATGCTAAAGAATCCGCGCAGTGGATACATCGTGCGATGGGACACACCCAAAGTGCGCGCACTGGCGCAATATTATCCCGAACATTACCGCTCTTCCTTCCAACGCAACTGACGCCTGCACCCAAGCGATAAGCGCGGTTCGGGATTGCACGAGTGGCGAAATTGGCCTGGCATCGCTATATTGGATGATATGAGCGAAACAGACACGAAAAGCAGTGGCGGACACCGTGAGCTTCAAGGTGAAGCCCTGTCCGCTGCTGCCAGAGTCAGCTTGGAATCCACAGGCGAGCGCTGGACCGGAATGCGGGCCGAGGTGTTCGAGGAACTGGCGAGCCATAAGCGTCCTGTTTCTGCCTATGATATTGCCGACAATCTTTCGGCCAAGCGCGGTAGCCGTGTTGCGCCCAATAGCGTTTACCGCATCCTAGATATTTTCGTGAGCGGAAATCTTGCCAACCGGATCGAGAGTGCCAATGCGTTTCTGGTCAACAGCCACCCGGGCTGCCGCCATGACTGTATTTTTCTGATCTGCGACGATTGCGGAACCGCCAGCCACTTCGATAACGATTCGCTAACCGGTGCTCTCAGGCAGGTGGGGCGGGACAAAGGTTTTGCCGATGTACGTCCGGTGGTTGAACTGCGCGGCCTGTGTGCTCGATGTGCGTAATAGCAGCGTTCCTCTGGCAATTTTGAAATACGCCGGATGCAGTCAGTTGTTCTCGTTCATCGACAGGCACAGCGCAGCGGTGTAAGTGACTGACCTTATGAGTTCACGTCCTAACACTCCGCTGCTCGACACGGTCGATACACCCGCAGACCTCCGCAGGCTTCAGCCGGAGCAGCTACGACAGTTGTCCGACGAATTGCGCAATGAAATGATCAGCGCTGTGGGTAGCACCGGCGGGCATTTGGGCTCGGGTCTGGGCGTCGTGGAATTGACCACTGCGATCCATTACGTGTTTAACACCCCTGACGACAAACTGATCTTCGATGTCGGCCATCAGGCCTATCCACACAAGATTCTGACCGGGCGGCGCGATCGTATCCGTACCCTGCGACAAGGCGGCGGTCTCAGCGGCTTTACCAAGCGCAGCGAGAGTGAGTACGATCCGTTCGGCGCGGCGCATTCGAGCACCTCGATCAGCGCGGCGCTAGGTTTTGCTGTGGCGAACAAGTTAAACGACCGGCCCGGGCGCGGCATCGCGGTAATCGGCGACGGCGCGATGAGCGCTGGAATGGCCTATGAGGCGATGAACAACGCCGAACAGGCGGGCAACCGGCTGGTCGTGATCCTCAATGATAATGACATGTCGATTGCGCCGCCGGTTGGCGGCCTATCCGCCTATCTGGCGCGGATGGTGTCGAGCAGCGAATATCTCGGTCTGCGCAGTCTCGCGTCCAAAATGGCCAAGAAGCTATCCCGCAGGGTTCACGCATCACTGGGCAAGGCAGAAGAATTTACCCGCGGCATGGTTACAGGCGGTACTTTGTTCGAGGAATTGGGCTTCTATTATGTCGGCCCGATCGACGGGCACAATCTCGACCACCTGATTCCCGTTCTGGAAAATGTCCGTGACAGCGATCAGGGCCCTGTCCTGATCCATGTGGTGACAACCAAGGGCAAGGGCTATCAGCCCGCCGAAGACAGCGCCGACAAGTATCACGGCGTACCGAAGTTCGACGTGGTGACGGGCGAGAAAGCGAAAAGTGCGGCCGGCCCGCCCGCCTATCAGAATGTATTCGGGGAAACGCTGGCAAAGCTGGCGGAAACCGATTCGCGGATTTGTGCAATCACCGCTGCCATGCCAAGCGGCACGGGTGTCGACAAATTCGCCGCAGCACATCCAGAGCGCACGTTTGATGTTGGTATTGCCGAACAGCACGGGGTTACCTTTGCTGCCGGCTTGGCTGCGCAGGGTATGCGCCCCTTTGCTGCGATCTATTCCACCTTCCTACAGCGCGCTTACGATCAGGTGGTCCATGACGTAGCGATCCAGAACTTGCCAGTGCGCTTTGCAATCGACAGGGCTGGTTTGGTCGGTGCAGACGGCGCAACCCATGCGGGCAGCTTCGACGTTACCTATCTGGCAACGCTGCCCAATTTCGTGGTGATGGCCGCGGCTGACGAGGCGGAGCTGGTCCACATGACCTACACCGCTGCCGAATATGACGACGGCCCGATCGCGCTGCGCTATCCCCGCGGCAATGGCGTGGGTGTGGATTTGCCAAAAACCCCGCAAAAACTGGAAATCGGCAAGGGTCGGATTGTGTGCGAAGGGACAAAAGTGGCTCTGCTCACTCTCGGCACACGTCTGGGTGAGGCCCGGAAGGCTGCCGATCAGCTGGAAGCCAAAGGCCTCAGCACGACAATCGCCGACCTGCGCTTTGCCAAGCCGCTCGACACCGACATGATCGACCGCCTCATGAAAACCCATGAAGTGGTCGTGACGGTAGAGGAAGGCAGCATCGGGGGGCTGGGTGCCCATGTATTGACCCATGCCAGCGATATTGGTCTGACTGATAACGGTCTGAAAATTCGCACCTTGCGTCTGCCCGACATATTCATCGACCATGACGATCCGGCGAAACAATATGACGAAGCCGGACTGAACGCCCCGCAAATTGTCGATACAGTGCTGAAAGCGCTGCGGCACAACAGTGCCGGCGTGGAGGAGGCGCGGGCTTAGAACTACATCGCAGGCAAGCTTCTAGGCGTTCTCAACTAGCTTATAGCCATCGCCATACGCCCGCCGCCATACCGCCTGCTGGAATATGGGCGTAAGTAATGGCGAGCCAGATCAGCACTCCGCCCACCCATGGCACGATGCCGATTGCGCCGCTTTGCGACAAGCGAGGGACAAAGCTTGTGCGGCTCTCCCAACCTTTCCACGCATTACCCATCGCCGCGCGTTTCTTGGCGTCCTGCATCTTTGCGCCGACCAGCGCGAGAAACAACACTGCGCCCATCGTGATCAGCGTTCGCGGCGTCGGCGCGGCAACGATGTGCGCACACGCCCACAGGGCAAATCCCCACATCATCGGGTGGCGGGTGACCCGCAATGCGCCTTGCGGATTACCTGCCGCTTGCTTTGCTGCCATGGGTGTTGGCAGGGCTGGGTTGGGGCAAACGACCGACCCTACGAACAGGACAGAACCCAACATGGTCAACGCACTGGCGACGATCCAAACAGCATTGCCGAAACCGCCCCAGAGTGGCGCACCCGCAGGCGCGGCGACAAACGCGAAATAGACCCATGCAAGGGTGATCGCAGCGATGAGGTTATAAACCAGCTGAAAGCCGCCTGGTCCCAGAAACCGTATGACCGGCGCTCGCAGAGGATGCGAAAGCGCAAAGTGCGTGCCGACAAATGCGATATTGGCCGCGGCGAGAGATATCAGTGCCGCTTCCATAGCGTTATTCCTGCCCCTCGATGCCGAGCAATTGCACCTTGAACAGTAAGGTCGCGCCGCCCGGGATCGGGCCTTTGCCAACGGGGCCATAGGCCAGTATTGCGGGCGCAGCGAGTTCGATCGTATCCCCCACACCCATTTGCGGAATGGCCATTTGCCATGCCGGTATGAGTGCGCCGAGCGGGAAGGTTGCAGGCTCGCCCCTGTCGAAGGAGCTGTCGAAAGTTTCCCCATCGATGAACGTACCGGCATAATGCACGGTTACTGTGTCCGATACGTCCGGCTTTGCGCCGGTACCGTCGCCATCGATCCGGCGCCACAGCAGCCCGCCATCCAGTGCCCGCCAGTCGCCCGAAGCAGCGCGCTCCGCCAGGGCAAGCTGCTGGGCGCTGTGCCAAGCCATACTCATCTTCGGCCGCTCGGGCTCTTGTGCAAATGTTACGGCGCCGACCACGAGCGCAGCCGCGCCCAATGCGAGGAAAGTCGTTTTCATCCCGGAATCCTTATGGAGTTTACCAGTCATAAGCTTTGGGAAGGTCGCTCTCGTCCAGATCGCGGTAGCGATCACGAAGACGCGTCTGGTGGTTGGTCAGCGGCTGTTCCACCCCGTCGATAAATACACGGACGGGTGTGGAGGAGACTTCCAGCGGATCGCCGTCCCATACCACCACATCACCTGCTGCACCCGGGGCGAGCACGCCGTAACGCCCACCGTAACCGGAAATGGCGGCTGGAATTGAGGTGATAGAAGCAAGCGCTTCGCCCCATGTCAGGCCGGTGGCGCGTGGTACATCGGACAGCGCCACCAGATTGCCTGCGAATTGCGGCGCGGTACGTGGGCCGGTAATGCCGCCCGACAGGCCACCAATGGCGACCGTCACACCGGCATCGACCATGCGGCCGATATTGCTTTGTGTGGCGGCCAGCTGTTCGAAACTTGCAGGCAGATTGTCGAGCGGATCGGCAATGACAGGAATGCCGGATGCTGCGATCTCCGCAGCTACCATCCAGCCTTCGCTCACACCGACCAGAACAAGATCGAGTTCGGGAAACTCAAGCTTCAGCGACAGCATCTGTCGAATATCCGAGGCTCGTTCTACCGCGACATACAGCGGCTGCTCCCCGCGCACGACAGGCACCAGTGCGGCAGCATCGAAACGGGTCAGCAGAACGTCGTCACCCCGCGCTGTCGTATTGTCGATCAGGCGCGGATCGACCGGAATATCGTCAACGGTAGACACGTCACTTGCTCGCGAGGGTGAGCCCGGGATACGGGCGTCGGCCCCGTATTGCCGTGCTTCGCGCAAAGCATTGCGGAGCAGTGCATGAGCGCCCGTCCTGCTGCCGCCGCCCAGACGTGCGCCCGTTTCGCCAAGCGCTACGATCTGGAATGCACGCGCCTTTATCAGCATATTTGGATCTGCGCCGAGATCGACTATCGCGCCCTGGCCACCAAAAATGGAAGAGGAAGGGCTTGGCGAGACACTTGCACGCGTAACCCCACCGGCCCGGCTGACGGCAACATGTTGCGAAGCCGGGTTGAGTGCAGTCGCCACGTCGATCGCGGCCGAGAACGGCGAGTTTCGCGCACCGATATCGTTGCTCTCGCTCACCGCTCCGACATCGTACAGGCCAAGATCGGTCAGAGGCATGAAGATGCCGGGAGTAACCCAGCTTCCACTGCCGTCCAGCACCTGCACATCTACCGGTACGGTAACTCGGGCCCCGGCGGCGACGACTTTACCGCTGCGGACTACTACGGTGGCGTTGGGTACGGGTTCTGACCCGTCGCCGGTCGCCACGGTCGCGCCGGTAATGGCGAAATCCTGCGCCGACAGGGATGCGGGCACGGCCAGTGCAGCAACGCCAGCGATCAGGATGCGGGTTGTCGTGGTCAGGATGCTCATTTCACATCTCCTTCGCCCGGCTGGCCAAGCTCGAAATCACTTACCGGCCTGCGCTTTGGATCTGTGGAATCGAACAGCAACGCACCATCAACCCAGACTTTCTCGGGACGGGAATAGACGCTTAGCGGATCGCCATTCCACAGCACGACATCGGCCATTTTGCCCGGTTCGAGACTGCCGGTCATATCGGCAATGCCCATCGCCTTTGCAGCATTCAGGGTGATCCAAGAGATCACCTCGGCGTCGGGAACGGTAATACCTATACGCGCGCCTGCGGCCTGGGCCTTGGCGGCTTCTTGATTCAGCCGCTGGATACCGTTTTCATCGTCAGAGTGGATGACAACGCAGGCGCCTGCCTGTTGCAGCAATGCGCCATTTTCAGGAATGCCGTCATAACTTTCCATTTTGAAGCCGTACCAGTCGGCCCAGATGGCAGAACATACTTCGTTTTCTCGCAGCAGATCGCCGATTTTATAGGCTTCGACCGCGTGGTGGAAGGTGCTGACTTTGTATCCCATCTCCTTGGCCATATCCATGACCAGCGCCATTTCGTCGGCACGGTAGCAATGGTTGTGAACCAGAATATCTCCGTCCAGCACACCGGCCAGCGTTTCTTTCTCCAGATCGCGCTTCTTTCGGTCACCTTCGGCGTAGTCGATAGCATCGAACCATGTCTGCCGGTTGACGGCGAAATTGCCCATACGGGTGGAAGGCTTACGGCCTTTGCTGCCATAAACTCTCTTGGGGTTCTCGCCGCAGGCCATCTTCATACCATAGGGCGCGCCGGGGAATTTCATGCCCTGCACGGTGCGACTGTAGACGTTTTTCAATGTAACCGTGCGGCCGCCGATCAGATTGGCAGAGCCAGGCAGAATTTGCAGACTGGTGATCCCGCCATTGGCCATCGCACGGCTGAAACCGGGATCTTGTGGCCAAACGGAATGCTCTGCCCATACATCGCCGGTGGTGGGCGAAGTTGCTTCGTTGCCGTCCGAATGGGCATCCACGCTGGGGGTGGGGTAATCTCCCAGATGGCTATGGATATCGATTATGCCGGGGGTGACGAATTTGCCCTTACCGTCGATCACGGTGTAGCCGTTTGTTGCAAGACCGGAGCCGATCTCCACCACATTGCCATCGCGAAACAATACAGTGCCTTCCTCGATCACACCGCCCCTGCCGTCATACACGGTAGCGCCGACCAGCGCAGTCGCTGCGCCGGGATAGGGCTTGTAGGTCGAGGGGAAGGGCACATCGACCTCAGCCGAACTGTCGAGCGAGCGTGTGCTCCTGTCGCTATCCGTGGCCGTTCCGGTGGTAGCACAGGCTGAAAGCGCGAACGCGCTCCCGATTGCCAGAAGCGCGTTCACATTCATTCGTCGTACCCCTTGGTATTCATCTTTTGCGTCGGTCGGTCAGTTGCCGGGCCGAGTTGAGGGATGGATGCCTGCACCCATTGGCTCGCCGGGGCCTTCACCCTGACCTTCCAGATCGTCACCGACGTTGTCGTCGGTCAATGTGTCCAGGTGCATCAGCTTTTTAAATAGCGGACTGATTACCATGACCGCTACACCAACGCCGACAGCGTACCAGCCGACAGTAGAATACACGTCCAGAACGACCTGCTTGCCAGCAGCTTCGCCAACACCCTCACCGCCTGTAGCAGCAGCGATCTGACCAGCTACGAAGTTACCGGTGGCTGATGCGAAGAACCACGTTCCCATAATCAGGCTGGCGATCTGTATCGGAGCAAGCCGGTTCATCGCCGACAGGCCCACAGGCGACAGGCAAAGCTCACCCATCGTGTGCAGCAGGTAAATAAGGAAAATGAAGATCACAGGTGTCGGAACATTCACGCCAACCGACTGTGCGCCCCATACCAGAACGAGGAAGCCCAGACCCACCTGAATAACACCCAGTCCAAACTTCATCGGGGTAGAAGGCTCAAGACCTTTCCTTCCCAATACCGTCCACGTGGTCGCAAAAACCGGAGCGAGCAGGATAATGTAGATCGCGTTGATTGATTGGAAGGTCGATGCCGGGAATTCGATACCCAGCATGGTGCGATCGACCGACCTGTCAGTAAACAGGTTAAGCGAGGAGCCAGCCTGTTCGAACAGTGCCCAAAAAATCACGGATACGATGATCAGGAACATGGCTGCAAGAATCCGGTCACGGTCGTGATCCGTCTTCGCCATCATCTGCAGGATCATGATTGTAATTACGCCGCCGAACCCAATAGATGCGGGGAGTTGCCATGCTTCGTTGCCGGAAGACACGAAGAACATGGAGACGATCAGCAAAGCACTGCTCGCGATATAGGAGTAAAATGCTGGTGTCGGCGCTTTCGCGTAGCTGCCATAGGGCAGCTGGAACGTAGCGATCGCGAGAACATAGCAGACCAGCGCTGCACCAAATGTGCCAAGAAATACGCCCACTGCATCCTGATACTGGATGGCTACCCAGCACAGTGCGACGAACACCAGACCAATGCCGTAGACGGAGATTTCGCGCGATCTCGCCAAGGCCTTGGGCGGTTCACCGCGGCCAAGCAGCAGAGGCTTGCCCCAGATAAACACGACCAAACCCAGAAGCATGCCAATGCCTGCAAGACCGAAGCCGTACGCCCAGCCATATGTCTCGCCGATATAACCGCACAGTAGCGAACCTAGCGCCGCGCCAAGATTAATGCCCATGTAGAAGATGGTATAGGCACCATCCCGGCGCACATCGGTGCGGGGATAGAGCTGGCCGACCATCACCGAGATATTGGCCTTCAGGAAGCCCGAACCCACGATAATCAACGCAAGAGCCAGCCAGAAGATGTAGATCACCGGATTATCGGTGTTCCCGGCCCCGGGAGAACCCTCGAATGCCATGAAGAAATGACCAAGGGTCAGGAGGACTGCGCCGAAAAGCACTGCCTTTCGTTGCCCGAGCGCCTTGTCGGCCAGGTAACCGCCGACCACAGGGGCAATGTAAACAAGAGCAGTGTAAGCACCGTAGATAATACCCGACTCGCCATCTGAAAACAGCCAGTGCTTTGTAAGGTAGAAGATCAGCAGAGCGCGCATGCCATAGTAGGAGAAACGCTCCCACATCTCGGCAAAGAACAGGACGAACAGCCCCTTGGGGTGGCCCAATATGGTGCCGGCTGAATCGCCGTGTGGTGGCGCTTGTGATGCCATGATGCTTGTAACCCTCTTTCGTCGAACCCCAAACGCGCCCGATTTCGGGGCTACGCAATTCAAGCAGCGCACCCTAGCGACGAAATCGCTATGCTCAAGAAATGATTGCAGGCGAAACCGTCTTTATTCAGGATGAAGCGTTGACGAGCCGAGGGTGAGGCCGCGCTAAACCGGCAGTCAAACCTTGACGTGCCACGGTGTATTATGGCAGCGACGCACCTATGAGCAGTTCTTCCCGGCCCGTCTATCTCAAATTGCGCGATATGATCGCCGCCTCGATTATTGAGCGGCGCTACCGCGAGGGTGAGATGTTGCCGTCGGTGCGATCCTTTGCGGCCGATCAGGGGGCCAATCCCCTGACCGTGGCCAAGGCGTATCAGCAGTTTCAGGCGGATGGTCTGGTCGCGGTGCAGCGCGGCGTAGGAATGTATGTGGTACGCGGCGCGGCAGCAAAGCTGCGCGACTCGGAACGCAAACGCTTTCTGGCCGAGGAATGGCCGGAGATTGCCGAGCGGATGGAGCGGCTGGGGATCGATGCCGGGGCCTTGCTGGCAGAAGCGAGTACAGAGTCCGCCTGACCGGCTTTTCGGCAGCGCGCAGGGAATTGCGCTGCACAAAATAATCTGACATAAACTTTTAACGGGTCGCGCCGTAAATGTCGCTTTCTCGCGGCAGTAAAAAATCGGGAATATGGGGTTCCCGCAGTCGAACCGTTAGGCGCTGCCCCCGAAAGCGCCGGAGATAACCATGATCCGTTCCGAATTGCTTCAGGCAATGGCGAAAGACAATCCAGATCTGCGGGCAGAAGAGGTCGAGCAGGTGGTCGATATTTTCTTCGATGAAATCACAGAGCGGCTTGCCGAAGGCGGCAGGGTCGAACTGCGCGGTTTTGGCGCATTCTCCACTCGCGAGCGCGAGGCTCGCACAGGTCGCAATCCGCGCACGGGCGAGTCGGTCAGTGTTCCGGCGAAACGCGTGCCCTATTTCAAACCGGGTAAGGAAATGCGGGAAGGTTTGAACGAGAATTGAGCGGGACGCGCTGAGGGCCTCTTTCATTTTCCGTTCGAACCGCGACCGGTCTGACCAAGGGGCAACCCTCGGAACGCTTCGATCTCACTCTGCATCAGAATGCGATCGGGCGAAGCGGGTCGTTGCGACATCGCCTAGAAATGCGCTCAGCGACAGAGTGGCCAAGTCCGACGCCCAGCCTGCTGCCAGAGCGAGGAGCGGCGCCATCGCGGTATTAGGCTTCCGAACTGCGTATGCGGGCTACCGTACGGAACAGTGGTTCTGTTCGTAGCGTGGGAACAACTCTGCCAGTACGAAGGCCGCCAGTGCTTTCAGTCCGGCGAGACCCAGCGCCTGGGCGAGGTTCCGCCTGCGCTGATCGCGTTTATGTTACCAACAACATGATTGCAGCGATGCCCCGAAAAATCAGCATCCACTGCACCGGCTCGGCCGACAGGACAGACTTCCTGATTGCACTCGCGTATCAATCCAATGACCACCGTAGTGGAGGACAGTCCCAGCGCAAAACCGCCATAATCGCGCCTACCATCGGTATACTCGAGAGCAGCAATTCCGGCGCGCAGCACCAGATATCCAACAATCGGATTCAGTCGCAAAGCGTTGACGGCCACGGCTGAGCTCAGACCAAGACCCAGCAGGGCAATAGTGGGCTAGATCGTCTCGGCGATCTCGTCTGCCATCAGGCGCGGCGCTTGTGTGCAAAAGCAATCATGGGCGGAGAAATAAGCCGGTTTGCCGCGCTGTCCATCTTTGCGTGATTGCACCTGCCCGCTACTCTGCGCTAGTCGCCCTCCCAGCGCGAGTCTGTGCGGGTGTGGCGGAATGGTAGACGCCGGGGACTTAAAATCCCCTGTCCTTTGGACGTGCGGGTTCGAGTCCCGCCACCCGCACCAGCAGTCCCACTTATCGAGCCTCGACCTAGGCAAATTTCCCTATAGTGTGTGTAAGTATGCAGCAGGCCGCCCCCTGTTATCTCAAGGTGTTACACGGCTAGAGCAGGGGAATCACATGCATGGCACCATCGGGTCTCAATCGGGAATGGAGCAAACGGTCAATCTGGAAGGGCGCGGTGCGCCGCGCATCGCCCTGATGCTGCGAAATGCGAAACTGTGTATTGATGGCAAAGAGGTGCTCTGCATCGTCCGTGATGTCAGCGTGACAGGTGTGCGCATTCGCGCCTTTCATCCGATCCCTGCGGGCAGGGCGTGTTCGATTGAATTGTGGGAAGGGCAGCGTTTCCCGATCGAACAGGCATGGAATAACGGGCAGGAAGCTGGATACGCATTCAGTGAAGCGATGGACTTGGAGGCTCTGATCTATGAAAACGGGACTTTCCCCAAACGGCCAGTGCGCGTTAATCTGGCCTTGCCGGCAACTATTTTGCATGGGGACATCGGCACGCAGGTTACCATTTGCAATTTATCACAGCAGGGGGTCTGTATCGAAAGCGATCGTCGCTGGCCCCAGCGCCAGATGGTACGGATAAGCGGAGAGGGTCTGCCTGATCCACTGGACGCCATTGTGTTGTGGAACCGGGGTAACCAGCACGGTCTGGTGTTCGAACAAACCTTTGCTTTAGCCGATTTCGCACTGCTGGTTGCGGAGCTTCAGTCCGTGCCGCTGAGAGAAGGCACCACCCAACGCGGCGGCTCGGCAAAGGGGGCTGCTATCCTGCGCGAAAATCCATTGCCACGCCATTGATACAATGCCGTTTGCCCGTCGGCTTCGGGCCGTCATCAAAGATATGGCCCAGATGCCCACCGCAATCGGCGCAATGCACTTCGGTGCGCGGATAGCCAAGCTTGAAATCGCGGCTGGTCTCTACCCCGCCAGACAACGCCTGCCAGAAGCTGGGCCACCCGGTCCCGCTGTCGAATTTTGCTTTTGAAGAATACACCGCATTGCCGCATCCTGCACAAACGAATGTGCCACGGCGGTTTTCCTTGTCCAGCGGCGAGGAATAGGGCCGCTCCGTGCCTTCGTTGCGCAGCACGGCAAATTCAGAGCTGGTCAGTTTCTTACGCCATTGCGCTTCTGACCGGCGCACGGGAAAATTCTTCGCTTCGGCGGGATTGGCCCCGCATGCGGTAAGAACAGCCATAGACGCACCCGCGCCCATCCATCCCAGCAAGCTGCGGCGACCAAGGGCGGGAGGCGGTGTTTTTTCATATGTCATAGGCAGATACCCCTAGAGGTATCTGCCTGAACATACGCTTGAGCGGGGGTAAAGAGCTCGCCGTGTTAGAAAGTCGACAACTCGACTTCCATTACGCGGAATCCCTCCACAAAATTGGCGCGCACCCGCTCCACATCGCCAGCGACGTGCACCCGCATACGGCGTGCATGCATCTCTTCCAGCAACATTTTCAGCTGCAATTCCGCCAGACGTGCACCCACGCAGCGGTGAATGCCGTAACCGAAGGCCAGATGACGCCGTGCATTTTCGCGGTCGAGGATCAGCTTGTCCGCGTTCTCGAAAACGCTCTCGTCGCGATTGGCGGAATTGTACCAGAGGACGACCTTATCGCCTTTCTTGATCTGCTGACCGAACAGTTCCGTATCTTCAGATGCCGTGCGGCGCATGTGTTTCAACGGGGTCTGATACCGGAGGCATTCCTGCACTGCATTAGGGATCACATCAGGATTTTGTTCGAACAGTTTGCGCTGCTCTGGAAACTTATCCAGCGCATGGACAACACCGCTCATCGTGTTGCGCGTCGTGTCGTTGCCGCCAACGATTAGCAGTATCAGGTTGCCCATAAACTCTTGCGGGCTCATCTGATTCATAGCCGGTGAGTGGATCATCATGGATATGAGATCCTTGCCCGGCTCTTCCTGTGATTTTTTCGCCCACAGCTGCTGGAAATAAGCCCCCATTTCCATTTGGATTCCGCGGCGTGTTTCTTCCATTTCTGGCCCAGCGAGCATCAGCTCGGTGTCGCCCGACCAATCGGACCAGAAGGTCAGCAGATCGCGGTCTTCCCACGGGAAATCGAACAGTATGGCAAGCATTCCCGTGGTCAGCGGGACAGACACCATGTCGACCCAGTTGAAAACTTCGCCTTTAGGCAGACTATCCAGACACTCACCGGTCCGCTGGCGGATCTCGGCTTCCATCCGCTTCATTTCGCCGGGGTTGAAGGCTGGCGCCACCGTGCGGCGCTGGCCTGTGTGCTTCGGCCGGTCCATAGCAATGAACATGGGCAGTTCGAAACGCTCCTGCCCTTCTTCACGCTCATCATCATCAATAGGGTCCATGATGGTGATGCCCCCATGTTCCCAGCTGGAGGAAAACAGTTCGGGCAGCGCCTCCACATGCTGGATCGCCTTGTGCCCCACCACGCTCCAATATGGGCCGAACGGGCTTTCCTCAATGCGATGCAATGGGCCTTCTTTACGCATTTCGGCAAAAATCGGCTGCCAGCGATGCTCAAAATAGATGTCGCTACGGCTAGTGTCGAATTTTTCCGGATGCGAAGGCATGGCTTCCGGGTGTTCGCTGAAATGTTTTTTCAGTGCGTCATGCGCCTTGGGGCTGCGGGTCCACTCGGTACGTTCTGGGGCTACGGTCGCCATCATCTCTCTCCAATCAACAGGGTGCATCTTCGGCACCTCTTGCTTGCGCATCCTGCGCGTACTGACACGGGAGTCAATAGTGCGTTGCAATTTGCGACCTAAATTTGTGAAATATCAGTGCACCAGCTGAAAGCGACTAGGCCGCTTTGCGCCGTAAGAACCTCCGCCTGCTTTTGGCTGGGCCGCTTTGCATGACCTTGCGACGAAATAGACTCGCGCCCACACGCACGAAAAGCGCCACCCACAGCAATTGATAAGCTATCGCTGCACCGTGCCACCACAGTGTGTCAAATTGCGCTGAACGGGCCAGCATGACGTAGGGTGAGCTAAGCGGAAATGCTATCGCGGCAGTTTCCACCGGACCGCCGGCATCTGCAACGGCAAAACTGGCCATGAAAAATACAAGCACCTGCAGGATGGTCGCAGGCATGGACAGCGTTTGCACATCCCGCACGGTAGGAGCCATTGCGCCAACGGTCAGGAAAACCGATCCGATCAGCAGATAGGCCATCGCGAAATAAACCAGAAAGAGCGCTGCAAAAAGTGGCCAGCCAATAGCGGGTGCCGATGGCGTCGGAATGCTGCCCGGTGCCACAGCTGCCAATGCCACCCCAACCGTCGCCCACACGGTTATTCCGACGAAACTGACCGCGAGCATCGCAAACAGCTTGCCCAGAAATACAGCATCCATCGGGATGGAGGCGGCAAGGATTTCGATAATCTTATTGCCCTTCTCCTCTACCAGATTGGTCAAAACCATTCCGGCAAGCAGCATCGAGAGCAGGAACAGCATGGTGATTGCAGCAGTCGCGGTTTGCAAGTTGCCGCGCCGCTGCGCCGCGCCACTGCTCTCGCGCGGCGAGAGGGCAACATCCGGAATCTGCCCAGACTGGAAGCTGACCTGACCGGCCACGGTTGAAGATGCCTGGGCAGCCATCAGCGCCACTTCCCCGCGCCAGCTTGCGATGCTTGCGCCAGTTCCGTTCAGCGTCGGCTTGGCAAGCGACCCGCTGAGGACACCGGCGAAATTGCCCGACTTATCGGTCAGAAGCTGGTCAATGGTCCGATCATCCTCGATCGCAGTGATCGGGGGGAGGGAGACAAGCTGGTTCAGCCGGGCATGCGCTTGCGAAAAAGCGGCGCGTTCGCCTGCGTTTGCCAGCGTGACAGCCAGCCTCGGCGGAGCGACGCTGTCGGCTGCACGAGTCGCCGCGCTGCCGCCCGCCGCGCTGATGCCAACAAACAGCAAAGGCCCGAGCAGGAAAAGAATGAACGCCTTGCTAAGCAGGATAGCCAGAAAATCACGGCGGGCGACCACAAAGGCGGCCTGCATCAGGGAAAGACGACCTGCTGAGGATGGAGAAGGTGAGGACGACAAAACGGAAGCAGCACTCATTTCGCTGCTCCTTCTGCATCGGCTTCCATCGCGCGGGCCGCCGCTTCGCCGGCAATTTCCACGAACGCATCGTGTAGTCCGGCGCGCTCGATCGATAGCGAAAGTATCCCCGCGCCGCCTTCGATCAGTGCGCGGAGCAGCATTTCAATTCCGGTCGATGGCAGCGGGAAATGCCAAAAATGGGTAGAGTCGCCGCCAGTTGCCGATTTGGTCTCGTGCTCGGCGTTGTATGGCAACGCTTCGCGCCATGCGCCTTCGCCAATGCGTGTCTCCAGCTTCACCTGCGCCGGGATACGATCGCGTGCTTCGTCGACCGAACCTGCATACGGTACTTTGCCGCCCGCAATAATCGCGACGCCTTCGCACAGACGTTCGGCATGGTGAATCACATGGGTAGAAAAAATGACTGTCACCCCGTCATCGGCAAGAGCGCGGATCATCTGCTCCAGTTTGCCCTGATTGATCGCATCGAGGCCGGAAAACGGTTCGTCCAGCACTACCAGACGGGGCCGGTGGACCAAAGTGCCCAGCAGTTGAACGGTCTGCGCCATCCCCTTGGACAACTGGCGGATCTGCTTTTCTATCGCATGGCCGAGCCCATGAGCCTTCATCAATTCACGCCCGCGCTGGCGCCCTTCATGGTGCGGCACACCGCGCAATGCGCCCATAAACGCAATCGCGTCGACCGATTTCATGGACGGATACAGTCCGCGTTCTTCGGGCAGATAGCCGATCATCCGGCCGATATCGTGCGGACGTTCATGGCTGAAGACCCGGCGCACGCCTTCGTCCGGATCAATGATCCCCAGCAGCATCCGCAGGGTGGTGGTCTTGCCCGCGCCATTAGGCCCCAGAATGCCGTAGATCGCGCCCTGCGGCACAGAGATATCGACGCCGTTGACCGCTGCCACGCCATCGAACCGTTTGACCAGCCCCTTCGCCTCGATCGCCAAAGGGCCCGGAACAGGCCCCGTTACGACGGTATTCTGTGGCAGAGTATCATTGCTCATAGTGGAGGCTTGGCTTAGCGCTGAATTCATGGATGTGCGATTACCCCCAAGGCGTAAACGGGAGCAACCCCCTCTATGGTAAACGCCGTATCAACCTTTGTGCCGCTCGATAAACTGCAGAAAAAGCTGGTTATGCGTGCGCGCGAGCTGGGCTTTGTGTCGGTCGGTTTTGCAAGCGCGCAGGACGATCCGGTCCGCGCGGAGCGGCTGCATGAATGGATTGCAGCGAACCATCACGGCGATATGGGTTGGATGGAAGACCGCGCCGATGTGCGGCAGGGCCCGCAATCCATGTGGGCAGACGCTCGCAGTATAATTGCGCTGGGTATGGCTTATACGCCTGAACATGATCCAATGGCGTTGGAGAATAAACCGGACCGTGCACGTATATCGGTCTATGCACAGGGCCGTGATTATCACCATACTGTGAAGAAGGCGCTGAAAGCGCTGGCCCGCTGGCTGGTGGAGCAAGCGCCAAACAGCGAGCTAAAGGTCTTTGTAGACACTGCGCCGGTGATGGAGAAACCGCTGGGCGAGGCGGCCGGGCTGGGCTGGCAGGGCAAGCATACCAATATGGTCAGCCGCAAGCATGGCAACTGGCTGTTTCTGGGCGCGATCTACTCGACGCTGCCGTTTGCTCCTGACGAACCGCATGAGGACCGCTGTGGATCATGCAACGCGTGCCAGGTGGCATGCCCGACTGATGCATTCCCCTCGCCGTACAAACTGGATGCCCGGCGATGCATTTCCTATCTGACCATCGAACATTCGGGGCCGATACCTGAAGAATTCCGCACAGCTATGGGCAATCGGATTTATGGCTGCGACGATTGTCTGGCCGTGTGCCCGTGGAACAAATTTGCCGATGCGGCGGCGCGAAACGCAGCATTTCTTCCGCGTGCAGAGCTGGTTGCTCCGCGTCTTGCCGAGCTACTTGCATTGGACGACACGCGATTTCGCGCGCTGTTTTCCGGTAGCCCGATCAAGCGCATCGGGCGAAACCGGTTCGTGCGCAACTGCCTGATCGCTGCAGGGAATAGCACGGATGTAAAGTTGGCCGCTCCGGTAGCTGCACTGCGCAATGATCCCGATCCCGTGGTGGCAGAAGCAGCAGAATGGGCGGCCGCGCGGCTACCTGCGGGCTAAAGCAGTTCTTTCAGCGTTCGATCGGTATCTGCCAAATCTTCCGGCGACACTTCCAGCTTCGCTTCTACCAGCTTGCGACCTTGCGCATAGTCCTTCGTGCGATTGACGCAGTCGAGGGCCAGAACCCGTCCTTCTCGCATATATACTACAGTAAAGCTGCGCTCCGCAGGATTGCCGCGGATCACAGTATTGTCATAGCCGAGTGAAAAGCCGACCGTTTGCAGCCGCAAATCATACTGGTTCGACCAGAACCACGGCACGGCATGATAGGGTTTGGGATTGCCGCAAATTGCAGCGGCGGCGACATTCGCCATGTCATTGGCATTCTGCACCGATTCCAAGCGCACCACCGCGCCGCCGGCAAAGTCGTTCGCGTGGGCTGCGCAGTCGCCGATAGCGTAAATATCGGGCAGGCTGGTTCGGCAATATTCGTCCACATCAACGCCGTTCGATCCGGCGGCGCCAGCAGAAATCAGCGGGCCGATAGAGGGTACGATGCCCACACCGAACACCACCAGATCAGCAGGAATTTCCTCGCCATCCGCCAGCTTCACGCCAGTTGCTTTCTCGCCCTCACCAATGATGCAGTCGAGCTGTGCATTCAATCGCAGATCGACCCCGTGGGCGCGATGTTCCTGCGCGTAAAAGTCCGACAGGTCTTGTCCGGCCACACGTGCCAAAACACGGTCCTGCGCTTCCAGAACGGTGACTTCCAAGCCGCGTTTACGCATGACTGCCGCGGCTTCGAGACCGATATAACCGCCGCCTACGATTACCGCGCGCTTCGCTCCGGCTTCGATGTCGCCGCGCAAACGGTCGGTGTCGGTGCGGTCTCTGATGGTGTGCACATTGCGGAAATCCGCCCCTTGGCAGGATAGGCGGCGGGCCGCGCCACCCGCTGCCCAGATCAATTTATCATAACCGATGGAGCGGTCATCGCCGCACTGGATCTGCTTGGTCGCAGGGTCGATGGCGGTAACCCCGTGACCCGTCAGTAAAGTAATATCCTTATCGGCCCAGAATTTCTCCGGGCGCAGAAGGATCTTTTCGAACGGCTTTTCCCCCGCGAGGTAATCTTTTGACAAAGGCGGGCGCTCGTATGGCAATTCCTTATCGCGGGTAAGCACCGCGATACTGCCGGTGAAACCCTTTTGCCGCAAAGCAATGGCTGTCTGCGCGCCGCCATGGCCGGAGCCTACGATTACTACATCCGCATTGTTCATGATGCCCGGAATGTCCTGCGCGCGAACCAAGGTCAAGCGGGACGACCAATCATTGTGCCAACCTGCCCCTTCACAGAATGCTTATCGAGCCAGCAAATTGCGGGCCTGATTTGCAATTTGGGCCAGCATGGCTGGCGCGACCGGGGTATGTGATTGGGCACGAGTAATCATCGCGCCGAACTGCCGGATAGAAGCGGCGTTTTCTTCTGTCCAATTACCCACTGTGCCAGAGAGATCATCCTTCGCTCCCTTGCGCCGCGAAAGGCGTTTCAGGAACTCGAGACGCATTTGCTGGAAATCGCGCGCAAGGCCCGCCACCAGCAGCCGCTCCCACACATCCGACGGGGTCATCAGTGCCGCTGTCCCCTGTGCCCAGTCGAGGCCCATGAGTTCACCCAACTCCGTAAATGCGCACGTTAGTGCGCGCGGATCGACTTCCAGATCGCGCGACAATTTGGCGAGGCCGATAACCCCGTCAAGATCGAACAGCAGAGCAGCGGCAGCAGCCACTTTTTCCGGTGCGCCATCGTTGGTAAATTCGGACCGCATCTGCGCGGAGCGTTGCCGGTTCACCTCGCCCAGCAGGTTGTCTCTGCCGCGCATTAGTTCGTCTACCTGGGACTGCAAATCGGCAATGATACCGGACGGGCTACGAATGCCCGAACAAGCCCGCAGCAAATCGCCCATATGCAACCGCATCCCGGCGGCCATGGTGCCGAACAATTGCAGCCGGGTTTCCTCCGGCATGTCGGCATAGTCCAGCGCGCTCCAGTGCTCGCTCATGCTCAGTAGGTGTTCTGCTGCAACAAAGGCGATGGCGACTTCGGCGAGGCCGACGCCTTCTTCCTCCGCTAGTTCGAAGGGATGGACGATGCCCATCCGATTGATCATGCGATTGGCAAGGCCGGTCGCGGCAATTTCCCGCCTCAGCCGGTGGTCGGTAATTTCGCTTTTGTATTTTTTCCGCATCACCTTCGGGAAATAATCCAGCAGTGGCGCTTCCATCGCCGGATCATCAGGCAATTTGCTGTCTTCTATCGCGTCCTGCAGGACCAGTTTCGCGCTCGACAAAAGCACGGCAAGTTCGGGGCGGGTCAAACCGCTGCCATCGCCTGCACGTCGGTGCAGCATCTCGTTATCAGGCAACCCTTCGGTCTGGCGATCCAGATTGCCGCCCTGCTCCAGAGTTTCCATCAACCAAATGAAAGAACCGGTCGCCACAGACCCGCCATGCTCGGCAATCGACAAAGCGAGGGCCTGCAATCGGTTATCCTCAAGAACAATGTTCGCGACATCATCGGTCATCGATTCGAGCAGGGTATTTCGCCGCTTGTCGGAGAGGTTACCGCTGCGCTGGGCTGCAGCCAGGGCAATCTTGATGTTCACTTCGTTATCGGAGCAGTCGACACCGGCCGAATTGTCAATAAAATCGGTGTTGATCCGGCCGCCGGCCCCCTCCGCCCCTTTAAGAGCAAACTCTATGCGCCCCGCCTGGGTGATGCCCAGATTGGCACCTTCGCCGATCACCTTGGCGCGAACATCGCGGCCATCGACGCGCAAGGCATCATTAGCCGGATCGCCCACCTGGATATTGTTCTGCGTATGCGCCTTTACGTAGGTGCCGATACCGCCGAACCACAGCAGATCGGCAGGAGCTTTCAGGATAGCGGAGATCAGCGCTTCGGGTTCCCATTCCGCCTCGTCAACGCCAATCGCCTTTTGCGCAGCCTTGCTCAGCTTGACCGTCTTTGCGCTACGGGAGAACACGCCGCCACCCTTGGACATCGCATCACGGTTGTAATCGTCCCAACTGGAGCGTGGCAGGGCAAACATCCGGCAGCGTTCTTTCCAGCTTTCTGCCGGCTCGGGGTCGGGATCGATAAAGATGTGCCGGTGATCGAATGCCGCCAGAAGGCGCAGGCTTTTGGACAGCAGCATTCCGTTGCCGAATACGTCGCCCGACATATCTCCGCAGCCGACCACGCTGACTGGATCGGACTGCACATCCACGCCCATTTCGCGAAAATGTCGCTGGACGGAAACCCACGCGCCGCGTGCAGTAATGCCCATCGCCTTGTGGTCGTATCCGTTGGAGCCGCCGCTGGCGAAGGCATCGCCCAGCCAGAAATCGCGCTCTATCGCGATGGCATTGGCGATATCGCTGAACCGTGCGGTACCCTTGTCTGCGGCCACCACAAAATAGGGGTCCGCTCCGTCGCGGATTACAACATCGTCAGGATGGATAACGGTATCGCCGTCCAGATTATCGGTAATCGACAACAGCGTGCGGATAAACACTTCGTAACTCGCCTGCCCCTCGGCGGCCCAGCCCTCACGGTCGGTTGCCGGATCGGGCAGTTGCTTGGGGTAGAACCCGCCCTTCGCGCCGCTCGGTACGATGACTGCGTTCTTCACCCGCTGTGCTTTCATCAGGCCGAGGACTTCGGTGCGGAAATCGTCGCGCCGGTCGGACCAGCGAAGGCCCCCGCGCGCCACTGCGCCAGAACGCAGATGGATGCCTTCCACCCGCCGTGAATAGACGAAAATTTCGCGCCACGGCAGTGGGCGCGGCAGGCCGGGTACGGCGGAGGAATCGAGTTTGAACGCCAGCGCCACCTGCCCGCTGGGGGCAAAGGCGTTGGTCCGCAGCATTGCCTCTATCACGCCGCGGTACAGGCGCAGCAAACGGTCATCGTTGATTGCTGCCACTTTGGACAGGCCGGACTTGATCGATGATTGTGCGTCCTTGACCGCTTTTTCGCGGTCGCCGGAAAATTCGGGATCGTGCATTGCGGTAAACAGGCCAAGCAAAGCCTGTGTCACCTGCGGTGCGCGGGCAAGTGCATCGACAACAGTGTAGATGGTAAAGCCCATACCGGTCTGGCGCAGATAGCGATAAATCGCCCGCAGCCACTCGGCCTCGCGCGCACCCATATCGGCCGCCACGACTAGCCGGTTGAACGCATCGTCCTCGGCCCGGTCATTCAGGACGGCAGTAATCGCCGGCTCTATCTGGTTGGCTCGTTCCAGCACTGTCGCACTGTCGATGCCGGGCAAGGTTTCCAGTAGGAAATCATGCACTGTACCCAGTTCGCCGCCATCGACCGGATTGGGGATTTCTTCCATCACGCGGAAGCCGAAATTCTCCAGTTCCGGCACAGCATCGGATAGCGGCAGACTGCCCTGATGCTGGTACACTTTCAGGCGCATCCGGTCCTGCGGATCTCCGTTCAGATGGTATAGGCGCGCGCTCCGGGTGCCGCCTTCTTCCTGCGCGTCATCGTGGGCGGTAAGACGGCGCAGATAGTCGATATCCAATGCCGCTTCTTGCGCGCCGTAGCGGGCGCGGTACGATGCTGAAAATCCGTTGGCATAACGCATAGTCAGGGCTGCGGCCCGCTTCGGTGTGATAATCGCGCCCAGCTCGGTTTCCACCGCCTCTCCCCAGCCGCGCAGCATGGCCTGCAAACGTTCTTCTACCGCGTTTTCATCGACGGTGCGGCGGTGTGCGCGGTTGTCCAGCACGAAGCGCAGCATGGCGAGCGTGCTGCCATCGATTTCCAGTCCCCAGTCAAGCAGGCGAGCGCCGGTGAGCTCCTCCAGCATGGCGGTTATCTGGTGACGGAGCGCCGTCGACATGACATCGCGCGGCAACCATGCAAATGCGAAAATGTGCCGTGCCAGCGGTGCTTCGACCATTGCGATGCGGGCGCGGGGACGGTCCACCAGGCTCATCATGGTGGTGGTGATCCGCTCCAGTTCTTCTGTCCCGAACCCGACCAGCAGGTCGTGCGGAAGGGTCGTCAGGGCGTGGACCAATGCCTTGCCGGCATGGCCACCGGAATCAAATTCCAGCTTGTCCATCAGATCGGCCATCTGAGCCCTCAAACGCGGCACGGACATAGGCGGCGCGGCCAATGCCGCGCTGGTCCATAC
The DNA here is from genome assembly GCA_913060895.1 of uncultured Sphingomonadaceae bacterium. Taxonomy (GTDB): domain Bacteria; phylum Pseudomonadota; class Alphaproteobacteria; order Sphingomonadales; family Sphingomonadaceae; genus CAJXSN01. The sequence continues at coordinate 140,442 of CAJXSN010000004.1, read as the reverse complement.
GCCCGCATGGATGGAAAGGGCGGCTGTCTTGCCCTTGGCATCGAAACGCGGAACGATGAAAAGGTCCAGCGGCACATGGCGATGGACGTTGGAAACGCGGTTTGCCTTGATCACGAGTGGCTTGCGCAGGTCGCCTGCATCTTTCGTACCGGTATTCCGGTCGAACCAGTCGAAGGCGCGTTTGTAGGATTCTTCGGCCAGAATGTGCTTCGCACTGCGGCGGCAGATGCCCAGTAGGTCGGAATGGCTGCCATCGCGGTGGCGGGTGACATGGCCCAGCTGGGTCAGCATGCCCGTGTTCAACCAGTCGAGCAGGGCAGCGCCTTCTTCCGCTTCGCGCCCGCCATCTGTATCTTCGTCCGGGGAGTCTGCGCGAATAGCCTCGGCATCGGCGGCCATTTCTTCCTGCAGGCGCGGCCAGTCGCGTACTGCGGCACGGACATCGGCCAGAGTAGCCATCAGGGCCTTCTCAACCTTCTGCCGTTTCCTGGCATCGACCCGCTCTGTTTCCAGATAGATCAGCGATTCGCGCAAGGCGTCCGAGCCCTTGAGTGAGAGGCCGACCAGCCGTCCGTCTGCATCCCGCTCTACCGGAACCACCGGATGGATCAGCCTGTCGATTACCAGTCCGTGCCCGGCCAGGGTAGCAGCCACGGAATCAACCAGAAACGGCATATCGCTGTTGACGATGGCGATCCGCAGGAACCGCCGCTCACCCGTTTCGGAGATCAACGAGACACAGCTTTCGCCCGCCGGACGGCTATTCGCGGCATCCAGCAGGAAATCTGCGGCAGCGACCAGCTCATCCTTGGAAAACGGCGCATCGCCAGGCAGCAAGGATGCTTTCAGTCGCTTGGCCAACGCAGGTTGCAACTGCCTGCGCACAGCAGCGTCATTACCGGATGTAGCAGGTTTGGCGGCGTCGTTTTTCGAACCCATCGGGCGGCATGCTCCCTATCAGGTCCCGGCGTGGGCCCGACGCACTCTGTTAGAATGTTGCGCGAGGTGCGGCAAGCATTGCCAGCGAGTTTGGGGCTGCTGTGTTGTGTTTCCGCCTACAGGCAAGCCTGCGTTGTCAGAGCGATCGAGCGGTTTCTGACGTCAGGATCGAACGTAGCGCCAGACATGACGATTTCGTCCGCTCCGGTGCGCTGGACAAAGGCAGAAATTTTGTCGGCGACCTGATCGGGAGTGCCGACAGCTGCGGCCTGGTCCATATGGGTCAGCATGGCGCGGGCCGGGCCCGGCAGGGTAGAGCGGTAATCGGCCACAGGCGGAGGCATCTTGCCCGGCGTTCCAGTGCGCAGATTGACAAAGGCCTGTGCCTGGCTGGACGATACCAGCTGCGCCTCTTCCTCGGTCGGCGCACAGAATACGGTCATTGCGGGCATCACATATGGCGCATCCAGTGCTGCCGAGGGCTGGAAATCGCGGCGGTAAAGCTCGAGGGCAGCATCCAGATGGTCAGGTGCGAAATGGCTGGCAAAGGCGTAGGGCAGGCCCAGCTTTGCCGCCAACCCGGCGCCGAACAGACTGCTGCCAAGCATCCACATTTCAACCTGCGCTCCATGACCGGGTGTGGCCTTGACCGGCAGTTTCGGCTCTCCGGTCAACAGAGCGCTCAGTTCCGCAACATCCTGCGGAAAATGCTGCGAAGCCGTGTTCAGGTCTTTGCGCAGCGCGCGCTGCAATTCCGGGCCTGCGCCCGGTGCCCGGCCAAGCCCCAGATCGATGCGCCCGGGGAACAAGGCATCCAGTGTTCCAAACTGTTCCGCGATGACGAAGGGCGTATGATTGGGCAGCATGATCCCGCCCGATCCGATGCGGATGGTAGAGGTGGCATTGCCGATATGCGCAAGCACGACCGAGGTCGCACCGCCCGCAATACCGGGCATCGCGTGATGTTCCGCCACCCAGAACCTTGTGCAGCCTGCGGCCTCTGCAGCGCGCGCAAGGCTAGTGGTGGCGGCCAACGCCTGGGCAACGGTTTCGCCTTCGCGGACAGGAACGAGGTCGAGAACGGAAAGCTTGGTCATGAGAATTCGTCCGTTAGTTGAATGAGGCGCGCAATATCTTCCTCACGGCTGAGCCGGTGGTCGCCGCCTTTGACGAGGGTAAGCACTACGTTGTTGCTTTCGAGTTTCTCTGCGAGGCGCAGGCTGGTTTCCCACGGCACGTCGGCATCATCTTGTCCGTGTAACAGTCGCACAGGCACGGTAATAGCGATGTTTCCGCCAAGCATCTGGTTGGCCTGACCGTCCGCGAAAAAACCGGGATGGGTTGGCGTTGGATCGGGGCCGTACGGGTTGTCCTCCAGCACGATTTTGCCTGCCTTCAGCTTGGCCTTGTCCGCCTCCGATGTACCCCACTGGGTAAAGTCTGGTGCTGCGGCAATACCGACCAGCCCTGCCAGCCTGTCACCCAGTGCAAGGCCCACCATCAGCATCAGCCATCCGCCCATCGACGATCCGGCAACGACCACCGGCCCGTCCAGCACTGTATTTATCAGCGCCAGCACTTCATCCCGCCAGCGGCGGAGCGTACCATCGGCAAAATCGCCGCTGCTTTCTCCGCAACCGGAATAATCCAGCAGCAAGCACCCCCGCCCGGAGGCGGCGCAATGATCCAGGAGAGCGGTTGCTTTGCTACCCGCCATATCGGACATATAGCCGGGCAGGAACACCAGCGCGGGGCGCGTGTCCCCTTTGGCAGGCGGGGTAAGCCGAAAGGCAATCCGGCGACCATCGGGCATGGTGTGGAACTGGGTGCGGGTCATGAAACCCTATGTCGGTTCGCACAGTCCATCACGCAACCGTCAGAAAAAACCGAATTCCTCGACGTCTTCATCCTCGTCACACATCGTTTTGAGTGAACCGAATTCCTGTTGCGACAGGATTGGGGGATAATCCGCCCCTTCGCGCGCGCTGTCGCGATATGCTTTTGCCCGTTCACCGGGCGCGGGGTGGCTGGCAATCCAGCCTGTCAGCGCAGGCTCGGCACTATCTTCCCCGGTATCGCCTCCCAGCCGTTCGAAGAACGCAGCGGCCCCCAAGGGTGAAATGTTCGATTCGGCCATACGGCTGCGGGCATACGCATCCGCCTCCCGCTCTGCGTCGCGTGAATAGCCCAGACTGGCAATGCCGAATGCCGTGTTACCGACGCCTGAGTTTGCGCCCGACAGCAGGATGGACAGGCCGAACTGGCGCAGGATGGAAGTCATTACATGGCGCTCGCGGACGTGGCCCACCTCGTGCCCCAGAACACCTGCCAGCTCCTCTGGCGTTTCGGCCTGCTGGACTAGCCCGTCGAACAGCAGCACCTGTCCGCCCGGCAGCGCCACGGCATTGACCATGCCCATATTGGCGACGCCAGCGCGCACTTTCGTTTTCTCCGGATCGACCGCATCCAGCAGCTTTGTCAGCGCGGCATCGCCTTCGGGGGTGGAGCACAGCTTGTTGCCCAGATCGCCGATCATCGCGTCGCCTATCTGCCGTTCCCAACTGGTCGGTATCAGCGGGCCGAGCCATTCGGGCGCGGTCATGAACAGTGCAACGGCAGCGACACTGACGGCTGTAAAAGCGACCAGCGCCTTGCCCAGGCCTAGTCGGTCGACCCACCCGCCGTAAGAGCGCATCGCCGGAAGGACAGCGATAAAGGCGGGCGGCAGGTCCGCAGGCAGGCGCAAGCGGAAATCGGGTAGGCTGGCGCGGCGATAGATGTGCTCGCTTGCCAGTTTTTCTCCATACTCCATATCGCCCAGCGGAATGTCGAGGGGGGGCTGCCCGTCCTCTTCCAGAACGAGAAAACCCCTGCTCTCGCTACTCAGACGCGCGGTCCCGATGTGCCGTACGGCGGTTTTCCCGTCATACCAGCTGGCCGAAAGTGCGCGCATCTCCACCCCTCAGATGGCGCCCATGTCAAAGGCATCAAGCAGCCCTTCACCATGACGGGACGTGTCGGTTGTCGACTGCGTTAGCTCATCCAGCCTGATCTCCCCGTCCGCCTCCAGATGGGTGATGAAGAACTTCCAATGGCGATAGGACAGGAAGATATATCCGACGCCCAGCGTAAACACGACCAGCACAGCATCGCCCAGCAGCAGCATGACCCATTCCCTGGTCGATGCGGTAAAGGAGAAACCGACGCTATCCCACCGGGTCGCGCCCACCACTTCGCGGTAAAAAGCTGCGTAGAAAGACACGGCAATCAGGCCGAGGACGAAGTAGAACCCGAAGATGAACAGGAAAGTCACCAGAACAAAGGTCGCACCGATGTTATTTGGATCGATAGTATCGAACCCGCCGCTCAATCCCAGTCCCGCTGCAAGCAGACCGCCGATGAACACGGCAAAAAACAGAATTACCGGCGCGAGATAAAACAGCAGGAAACGGATAAAGACCGGTCCCTGCTCGGCAGTGGCCTCGAAACGGTGTGGACCGAAACTCATTTTGCTCCAGCGTTCATTCCACAGGCTGACCATCGACCACGGGATCAGCAGACCCAGCGCGATATATCCAATGAAGTTCTTCCACATATAGGACAGGCCGAACCGGAAGCCCTGTGCATCGCTGCCACCGCGGATGCCGCGCCAGCGGGTGCGCGACAGGCGATAACGCAAGGCACGGAACCGGGCCACGCCGGCAAGATAGAAAATCATCAGAAACGAAAGCAAAGTCAGCATTACGCCCAACGTTTCCTGACCACGCAGGATCAGCGCCTGCGAAACTTGGGAGATAACGAAAAACGGAAGCAGAAACAGGATTGCAACCAGCAGAAAGCCGATAAAAAGTTCCTTGCCCGTTCCGGCCCATTCAAGGGTTTCGTCCACAAACCGGCTGCGCGACCAAAGATATTGCCGTTCGCGGGTTGTGGCCCAGAAGCGGTAAATCCCCAGCGTGACAACCGTCAACAGCAGGTTGGTGAACGCAATCGGCGCGAACTCCTTCCATGTGCCTTCGAATTGAAAGGCGCTGTCGCTGCCCGTCCGGCCGTTCATGCTCGATTGTTCCCACCTGTAAATCGTCGGCAGCCATGTCTTGCGACGGGATGTCAAGTCAAGCCGGAGGAAGCAGCGGCTTCCTGTTTATTCGCGCAGGAATATCTCTTCGATTGCCATCCCGAAGACATCGGCAATAGTGAAGGCGAGGGGGAGTGAAGGGTCGTAACGGCCTGTTTCAATCGCGTTCACGCTTTGACGGGATACACCCAGTCGGCTGGCAAGCGTTTGTTGGCTCCAATTGCGTTCGGCACGCAGTACTTTCAGGCGGTTCTTCACCAGAGATTGCCCCAGTCGCCCATAGTCACTCGATTGAAAACCGCACCCAGTCCAAGCCCCAGAAACCAGAAAAAAGCAGCGCCAAATCCGCCATTGCCCGGGGGGACGAGATCGAAGTTCTGAAGCCACTGCCAGATTGTTACCACTGTGAGGCAAAAACCGGTGGCGAAGAGGCATTGGCGCACAAACAGCAGCCGAATGTACTCATCAGTCTCTTCCATCAACAGCCGCATGACGGCCCAGAAGACGCCGATCAGAGGCAATGCAGGAGCGACTGCCAGCGCGTAAGCAAGAGTGCCGGAGGGCTGGGCCGCATCAAAGATCCATTTGGTGGCGAACAATATCAACAGATACAGCGTCATAAGGACTGCGAGACGCCGCACATACCGTTTGATCGCCGGGCTTGCACATTGTGACACGGTTCAAACTTCCTTGCGAGACAGCAGCGAGCAACTTTTCGCAGTTGCCGGCAAAATCATTACTATCACGGCTAGCATCGGGAGGATGCCCACCAAGCGGTCGGCTACTGGGCCCGGAATACCGCCAAAGGCTCCCAAAAGTGCAGTTGCGATTATCGCGCAAGCCTAGAGGCTCGCTTTCAATACCATCGGCATAGGTCAAGTTCCCTTTCAACTATGGCAAGGATACTTGACATTGCAGGCACCTTTGTCAAGCAATCTTTACAAAATGGAGTGCACACTTGTCATTTATGATGTCATCGCGCAGTCACTAATTGTCGTCATAAGACGTTCAAACCAGACCGCGACGAGGAGACGCCCGTGTTGCCCAACCATCCCCCTGCTGCATGTCCCTTGCCATCGATCGACAGGCGTACGCTGCTTAAAAGCGGCGGTGTAGGTGCAGGCTTGCTCGGGCTGGCGAGCGCGCATGCTCCGTTGATCGCGCAGGATCGGGCAACGGGATTTACCCACGGCGTTGCCAGCGGAGAGCCCGGCGCGGACCGTGTGTTGTTGTGGTCACGGTATCGCGCCAGCCAAGACACTTCGGTGACGTGGGAAGTGGCGAGCGACGCGGACTTCACCAATGTCGCCGCATCGGGCGCCGTCATCGCTGGCCCTGACAGCGACTGGTGCGTGAAGGCGCAGGCAGTCGGTCTCGCGCCCGGACGCTGGTATTATTACCGCTTCATCGCGCCTGATGGTTCGACGAGCGAGACCGGTCGGACCCGCACCCTGCCGCAGGGCCCGACCGAGCGTTTTCGCATGGCGGTATTCTCCTGCTCCAACATGGGTTTTGGCTATTTCAACGCCTACGCCCATGCAGCCGAAGCGAACGAGTTCGATGTAGTGATTCACACCGGCGATTATTTCTATGAGTACGCCCCTGGCAGTTATCCCGACGATCCGGTTGCCGGGCGCGATATCGCTCCGCAGAACGAGATCGTGGCGCTCACCGATTACCGTCTGCGCCATGCTAGCTATCGCTCCGATCCCGACTTGCGCCGCCTGACCCAGCTCTATCCGATGATTATGGGATGGGACGATCACGAAAGTGCCAATGACAGCTATGCGACCGGTGCGCAGAACCACCAGCCCGAAACGGAAGGGTCGTGGGATGTGCGAAAGGCCGCCGCGATCCGCGCCTACCGTGAATGGCTGCCGGTGTCGGACGATCCGTGGGCTGCATATGAAGTTGGCGATCTGGCGACTTTGTTCCGGCTGGAAACCCGGCTGACGGCCCGTTCGCGCCCGCCCAGCCTGCAGGAAATCCTGAAAGGGCAGACATCGCCTGAAGATATGATTGCCAGCCTGACTGCATTCCGCGACGGCGATTACCGCGATCCCGCCCGCACTATGCTGGGGCAGGCACAGGAAAGCTGGCTGGCAAGCGGGCTTGCCCGCTCGGTAGGCGCGGGCAAGCCGTGGCAGGTTCTCGCCCAGCAGGTCATTATGGGCAGCATATCCACGCCGCCTGCAATGGCTGGCGGGGTGACGGAAGATATGCCCGATTATGTGCGTCAGCGGGTGCTGGCCGCCGGAACGGCTAGCCGGGCGGGCCTGCCGCTCAATATGGATGCGTGGGACGGTTATCCGGCAGCGCGCGAGCGACTGATGAAGTCTGCACTGGCCGCCGATGCCAATCTGCTGGTTCTGGCGGGAGACAGCCACAATGCCTGGGCATTCGATCTCGATCTTGCAGGTGAGCGGGTGGGAGTAGAATTTGCCGGCCAATCGGTCACTTCACCGGGGTTCGAGGGGTACCTGCCGGGTGTCGACCCAAGGCAGCTTGCAGGTGCTGTGGCAGCGCATAATCCGCAGCTGAAATGGGCCAATACATCGCAGCGCGGCTATGTAGCAGTGGAGCTGACGCCCGAACGCGCGGTGGGAGAGTACCGTTTTCTGACCACTGTACGCCAGAAAGCCACCACTCTGGCCGGGACCAGACGGTTCATCTCGGGCGCAGGCGAACGGGTGCTGAAAGGGGGATAAACTCTCCCCCTTGGTCATCGCAGTATAAAGCACCACTTTATGGGCACGCGCTCCTATGCCATGAGCGCGTGGAACCATGGACGAGATGTGATGACCGAACTGCTCAAGATCAGCCTGCCCGACGGATCGGTGCGCGAAATGGAAGCGGGCAGCACGCCCGCAGATGTTGCCGCTGCGATCGGCCCCGGCCTTGCCAAGGCTGCCTTGGCCGCGCGCGTCGACGGCGAAGTGCGCGACCTGAACCGTCCGTTCGAGGGCGATGCACAGCTGGCACTGATCACTGCGAAGGACGAGGATGAGGCGCTGGAGCTTGCCCGTCACGATTACGCTCATGTTCTGGCAGAGGCGGTGCAGGCGCTGTATCCCGGCACGCAGATTACCTTTGGCCCGTCGACGGACGACGGCTTCTACTATGACGTGAAAGCGCCCGACAGCCGCGAGCCGTTCAGCATGGACGACCTGCCCGATATCGAAGCGAAAATGCGCGAGATCATCAAGGCAGACAAACCGCTGCGGCGCGAGGCCTGGAGTCGCCGGCAGCTGATCGACAAATGGTCAGCCGAGGGCGAGACCTTCAAGGCCGAGTGGGCGCAGGAACTGCCCGAGGATGAGGAACTGACAGTCTATCACTCCGGTGAGGACTGGCTGGATATGTGCCGCGGGCCTCACCTGCCGAGCACGGGCAAGCTGGACCCTGCCGCGTTCAAACTGATGCGCGTAGCCGGAGCATATTGGCGCGGCGATCAGGCGAATGCACAGCTGACGCGCATCTACGGCACGGGCTGGTTGAACAAGAAACAGCTGAACCAGCACCTGATGCGATTGGAAGAAGCCGCCAAGCGCGACCACCGCAAGCTGGGCCGCGAGATGGACCTGTTCCACCTGCAGGAAGAGGCGCACGGCAGCGTTTTCTGGCATCCCAAAGGCTATCGCATCTGGCGTGAGCTGGAGGCTTATATGCGCCGAAAAATGGATGGCGGCGGCTATCAGGAAATCAAAACACCTCAGCTGATGGACGTGCGCCAGTGGGAACAATCCGGCCATTGGGGCAAATATGCGGAGAACATGTTCGCCGTGCCCGACATGGTGCCCGAAGTGGATGAACTGGGCGATGGCCCCGCCGCACCCGCCGTTGCTGAAGACGCCGAGTGGATGGCGATCAAGCCGATGAATTGCCCGGCCCATGTACTGGTCTTCAAACAAGGCATCACGTCGTACCGTGATCTGCCGGTGCGACTGGGCGAAATGGGCTGCTGTCACCGGAATGAACCCCACGGTGCGCTCCACGGCCTGATGCGCGTGCGCCAGTTCACGCAGGATGACGCGCATATCTTCTGCACCGAAGAGCAAGTGGTCGAGGAAGTCCGCAAGTTCTGCGCGCTTGCGGAAGGCGTTTATAGCGATTTCGGCTTTACTTTTGCGATCAAGCTGGCGCTCCGCCCGGAGAAGCGGCTCGGCAGCGATGCAGATTGGGACAAGGCGGAGCAGGAACTGCGCGATGCCGTAGCCGAGGCCGGCATGGACAACGAAGAGTTCGGCTGGGAAGAATTGCCCGGTGAAGGCGCTTTCTATGCGCCCAAGCTGGAATGGCATCTGACCGATGCGATTGGTCGCACATGGCAAGTCGGCACGATCCAAGGCGACCGTGTTCTGCCCGATCGTCTCGATGCGACCTATATCGGGGAAGATGGCGGCAAGCATCGCCCGGTCATGCTGCACCGTGCAATCTTCGGTTCGTATGAGCGCTTTATCGGCATTCTGATCGAACATTTCGCCGGCCGCCTGCCCGCATGGCTTGCACCTGTGCAAAGCGTGGTCGCCACGATCACGTCCGATGCCGACCAGTATGCCAGCGAAGTAACGGCCAAGCTGGAAGCAGCAGGCATTCGCGTGGAATGCGACGTTCGTAACGAGAAAATCAACTACAAGGTCCGCGAGCATTCTTTGGCAAAGGTTCCGTACCTGCTGGTGGTTGGCAAGCGCGAGGCCGAGGAAGGCACCGTTGCCATCCGCACGCTGGGCGAGAAGGAGCAGAAGGTGATGCCCCTCGCTGACGCCATCACCATGCTGAAAGACGCAGGCACGCCGCCTGATCTCTTGGCCGATCTGCGCGGCTGAGGGCCAACCTGAATGGAATTGCTGGCAGGATACACTGCAGTGCAGATCGCTGCCGCCCTGGCGACAGCCTTTGCCGCGGCGTTCGTGCGCGGGCTGGCGGGGTTCGGTCTCGCAATCCTCTTGGTGCCCGTTCTTGCCTTGGCACTGACTCCGGTGGAGGCAGTGCTGGCGACCAATTTCGTGGCGTTGTTTATCGGCTTGTCGGAAATCCGCGTGATTACGCGCGATGCGGAACGAAGCGCATTGGTGATTGGCGGAATTGTCGTGCTGACTACCGCGCCTGGTCTGATTCTGCTGGCGGCGACTCCGCCTGATCTGGCGCGGTTCCTGATTGCGCTTGTTGCGCTGTCGGCGTTCGTGGCAATTCTGCTGCCGACCCGTCCTGCCGATGTTCCCGGTAAATGGGCAACCGGCGGCGTGGGCGTGGTCAGCGGTCTGCTGACAGGCTTTGCCGGAATGCCCGGGCCGCCAGTGGTGCCCTATTATGTCGGGCGACATATTCCGCGCCATGTGGCCAAGGCTTCCATGCTGCTGATCTTCACGATTGCGGCAACAGCGGGCCTTGTTTCGGGCTTGGCTATCGGAGTGCTGGCATGGCGACTGGCGGCGCTGGCCTTGCTGTTGTTCCCCGCCGTGCTGCTGGGCAACTGGCTGGGAGCCAAGGCGTTTGGCAAAGTAAGCGATCCCGTGTGGCGCAGCTTTGTTGCATTTGCCTTGTTTGCCGCAGCTGCTGTTGCCTTGGTAAAGCTGTTGGATTGACCAGTTTTATTGACAGCGTTTACACGCGCACAGAGTTGGCCAAATACCCGGTTGCGTCGGGCAGCGCGAGAGCGATGACACCTCAAGCGATCGATACAAGTGGTTTTCATTCAAAATTCTTCGGCAGGTCGGTTTGCCGGGAATGTTCGCTGACGGCGGTGTGCGAGTTACATCAATCCGGCCAGAATCAGGGCTAGCGCGCAGCCGCATACTGCGGAGGTGCGCGTTGCATCGTGCAGCCATGCAGCTACCGGATGGGAACCGGGGAATGCTATAGCCTTAAACATGCGCGCCAATATCGCGCCCAATTCCTAACGAAGGTTTAATTCTTTGCCGAGTCAGCCAGCGGGCATCTGTTGGCTGGCACAGTGGAAGCCGCCGCCGCCTGCCAGTACAGCATCGGCTGGCAGGCCGATTGTCGCGCGATCCGGGAACAATTGAGCTATGGATGCGACCCCCTCTGTATCATGGGGTGATCCGAATGTCGGTACCACCACCAGATGCGATGTGATGGCGAAATTGGCGTAGCTGGCGGGTTCGACATGATCGCCTCGCATTATCCGTCCGGGGGAGGGGATGCGCATCAGCTTAAGGTTCGATGCGGCAATCCGCTGTGCCGCGTCGGCATAGATTTTGGCATTGGGATCGTCCGGGCCGGTAGCTTGCGGCAGGGCGACGGTTCCGGGCGCAACGAAGCGCGCGAGATTGTCAACATGGCCGTCCGTATGGTCATTTATCAGCCCTTGGCCCAGCCAAACTATGCGGGTGAAGCCCAGAGCGCACGCCAGCCGCGCTTCGATGTCCAAACGCCCTAATTCCGGGTTGCGGTTGGAGTTGAGCAGACATTGCTCTGTGGTCAGAGCAATGCCGGTTCCGTCGCTGTCGATTGCACCGCCTTCCAGAACCCAATCGGCCGTTTCCAGTGGCAACCCGGCATCGCTTGCCAGTTCTGCCCCGATCGTTTCGTCGCCGGGCATGTCATATTTCCCGCCCCAGCCGTTGAAGTCGAACCGGCGGGCGGCGCGCGTTTTCTCGTCGGACACGATCAGCGGCCCGGTATCGCGCAGCCAGATATCGCCATAGGGCCGCCGCTCCAGCTTAACCGCGCCCGAAACCAGCTCGCGCGCCCGCATTTCGTTGGCGGCATCACGGACTAGGAGGCGTACTTCCTGCCCGCTTTCTACAACCGCGTTGGCGAACCCGGCTAACTGTTCTTGAGCACGCGGCAAAATGTCCGGCCACTCGTCGCTATCATGAGGGAAACCGATCCAGAGCCAGTCCTGCGGCGCCCATTCAGGCGGCATCAGCATCGGCATGGATCAACAGCCTGCTTCACTGCGCTCGCAATCCGCATTGCGGATGCTGCGGAACTCGTCGCCGTCGTTCCAGTTGGGCCAGCTGCTGCTCATCGCCAGCATCCGGCCTAACCGGTAATATAGGTTCAGATCGCTCATGACGCCCGACCAGTCCCACTCTTCATTGAATTCATCTTTCGGGCCGTGATAGCGATTTTCGGTGTAATCCTTGGCCACGGCCGCGCCTGCTTCCGTGCCGCCCTCGACCAGATTTTCCCCGCCGTCGATATACAGCATCGGCACACCGCGCTTGGCGAAAGCGAAATGGTCGGAACGGTAGTAATAACCCGCCTCCGGCTTCGGATTGGGCGTTGCCGTGCGGCCATCTGCCACCAAAGCAGCCTCAAGGAACTGGTCGAGTTGTGATTTACCGGGACCGACGACTGTTACGTCCTTGGCTGGACCGGCCACCTGAAACGCATCCATGTTGATGCCGCCTACTGTCCTGGAGAGCGGAAAGACTGGATTGGCAGCATAATAATCTGCGCCCAGCAGACCCTGTTCCTCTGCCGTTACGGCCAGAAACACGAGGCTGCGCGCTGCCGCACCTGCCTTGGCGTGGGCTTCTGCCAGAGCAACCAGTGCAGCTGTGCCGGTGGCATTGTCGACCGCTCCATTGCAAATGTCATCGCCATCGGCCGCCGGCGTGCAGCGACCAAGATGGTCCCAGTGCGCTGTGTGGATAACATATTCATCCTCGCGCTCTGTCCCTGGCAACACCCCGATGACATTCTGCGAGGCATAGGTGCGGATGTCGTTGCGGAAAGATGTCCGAGCCTTGAGGCCCAGCGGCACCGGCGTGAAATCCGGTTTTTTCGCAGCAGCCATCAGGGCATCGAAATCCTGCCCTGCAGCTTCGATGATCTGCCGGGCCGCGCTTTTCTGGACCCAGCCATTCATAACGGTCATCGGCGGAGCATTCGCGCTGCGCTGGGCATAGGCTTGCGGGCCGGACCAGCTGCTTTCAACCACGTTCCAGCCGTAGGCGGCTGGCGCATCGTCGTGGATAATCAATGCGGCAGCGGCTCCCTTGCGGGCGGCTTCTTCGTACTTGTAGGTCCAGCGGCCGTAATAGGTCATCGCCTTGCCGCCAAAGGGCCCTTCCAGCGTTTCCGCGCCGAAATCGGGATCGTTGACAAGAATGAGGGCGGTTTTGCCCGTCATGTCCACGCCCTCGTAATCGTTCCAGTTCCGCTCCGCCGCGTCGATGCCGTAACCGACGAACACAATCTCGCTGTCCTCCAGCATCGTCTCGCCAGCTTCACGGTAGCTGACTCCAACCCAGTCCGTGGCGAAGTTCAAGGATATATTGGTGGAAGCATCGTCACCCGACGCGGTGATCGTCAGCGGGGCAAAATTCTTGCCAGTGATTTCCACCAGCGGCACGTTTTGAACCCACCCGCCATTATTGCCCGGCTGCAGGCCCGCTTTTTCGAATTGCTCGATCAGCAGGGCAACGGTCTTCTCCCCGCCCGCGGTGCCCGGCATCCGGCCTTCAAAAGCGTCGGACGATAATTCGCGTGTGATATTGACCATCGTATTTTGCGAAATATCGCCATCGGCGATCTCAGGGATATCGAGCGTGCTGTCGCTGCTGTCGCTGCTAAAACTATTTGGTATTTGCGCGCATGCACCAAGTGAGAGGGCCGCAGCGGTAAGCAAAAAGCGTCTCATGACGGGAATATGTCCTGTGATAACTGAGAGTTCTTGCGTGCTTGTCGCAAAGCGTGCGAGTTTGGGCAAGAGGCACGCTTGCTTGCGCCTTGCACAGATTGCTGAGGCGGGGCAGGGCGGGACGCTATGACAACGGCCAAGACTGACTGGAATGCAGCATTGGAGCGCGCGCGACTCCATGCGCCGTTTCTCGCCCGCAGCCTGGATCGGCGGCCGGAACTGGCTGAATTACTGGCGCAGGGGCGCGGCGAGGAAGCGTTGGCTGCGGCCAAGGCGTCTGGAACCGGGCAGGTCGAAGGCGTGGCCCTGCGGCGCGAGCGGCTGGGTCTCGCGCTGGTGTTGGCCATTGGCGATCTGGCCGGTGCTTTCGATCTCGAAACTGTGACTGGCGAACTATCCGCCTTTGCCGATGATGCGCTGGGCCGGGGAATTCGCGCGGCAATTGCGCGCCGGGTAGAGGGCGCTGACGACACAGGCTTTTATGCACTGGCGCTGGGCAAGCACGGCGCGCGGGAGCTTAATTACAGCTCCGATATCGATCCGATCCTGCTTTATGATCCGCGAGCAATGGCACGGCGGGAGCGGGACGAGCCGGGCGAGGCGGCCCAGCGATACGCGCGCGAAATCGTCCAGTTGTTGTCGGAGAATACGGCCGAAGGTTATGTCTTCCGGGTCGATCTGCGCCTGCGTCCGGCTTCGGAGGTTAGCCCGCTGGCGATATCGGAGGGAGCTGCTCTGACCCATTACGAGAGCAGTGCCCTGCCGTGGGAGCGTGCGGCGTTTCTGCGGGCAAGGGCAAGCTCCGGCGATATTGCCGCAGGAAAGGAATTCCTTGCCGCCATCGATCCGTTCATATGGCGGCGTAGCCTCGATTTCGGGGCTATTGCCGAGATTGGTGCACTGACCGCACGCATCCGCGATGCACATGACGGGCCGGAAGTGCCGGGGCCTGGCTTCAATGTGAAGCTTGGGCGCGGCGGCATCAGGGAAATCGAGTTCTTCGTCCAGACGCAGCAACTGATTCATGGCGGACGCAATCCCTCGCTGCGCCAAAGGGGGCTGTTTGCCGCGCTGGATGCACTGGTGGAGGCCGCGCTGGTGACGCGCGGCGATGCTGACATATTGGCCGCTGCCTATCGCCGCCTCCGGACAGTCGAGCACCGGTTGCAGATGGTCGACGATCGCCAGACCCACAGCCTGCCAGAAGGCGCTGCGCTGGAGAATGTTGCCGCGCTGGACGGGTTGGACGGAGCAGCGGCTTTGGTGGCCGATCTGGAAACCCATACCTCGAAGGCGAGTGCACTGTTTGACCGTGTTCTGGATCAGGTGGGCGGCGGAGGGAGCACCGCGCCGCTTTCTCCGTATGAGGCATTAGCTAAGGCCGATGCTCTGCCAGCCAATGAACGCAAGCGTATAAAGAACAGGATCGAAGGCTGGCTCGACGGACGGTATCGTACTTTGCGCAGCCCGAAGGCGCAAGAAGCGTTCCGTTCCCTGTTGCCGGCGCTCCTCGATGCCATTGGCGATGTGCCAGAGCCCGATCAAGCATTGCTGCGGTGGGAAAAACTCCTCGCCACCATGCCTTCCGCGATCAATCTTTTCCGCTTGCTGGAAGCGCGGCCGGGGCTGGTGAACCAGTTGCTGCGCATTCTGTCTCTGGCCCCTCCACTGGCCGATACGCTGGCCCGTTCGCCGACGCTGCTCGATGCCCTGATCGACAAGACGGCCTTGGACCTGCCCGGCGATGTCGCTTCGCTGGAATTGACCATGCGGCCCGTCGTTCAGGATCCGGATTACGAACGCTCGCTCGACCGGCTGCGGATCGTTACCGGAGAGCAGCAGTTTGCTCTGGGTGTGCAGTTGATCGAGAATGCGCATGATCCGCTGGATATTGCTGCAGGTCTCTCACGGGTGGCCGAAGCAGCGGTGCAACGCAGCCTCGGCATGGCGGAGGCCGATTTTGCAGTCCGGCATGGCCGTATCAAAGGCAGTGACCTGGTGGTTATCGGCTTGGGCCGGTTGGGGGGGGAGGCGCTGACCAATGCCTCCGATCTCGATCTGGTGAATGTGTTTACCGGCGACTTTGCAAACGAAAGCGACGGCGAAAAAACGCTCGGCGGAACGCTTTATTTCAACCGTCTGGCCCAGCGTGTGGGGGCCGCGCTCAGCGTGCCGACGGCGCAGGGGGCGTTGTACGAGGTCGATACGCGATTGAGGCCACAGGGCGCGCAGGGGCCTCTGGCTGTCAGTCTCGACAGTTTCGCCCGGTATCAGAGGCAGGATGCGTGGATTTGGGAACACATGGCTCTGACCCGCGCGCGCGTGGTCGCCGGGCCGCCGAAGGCCCGCCGCGCCGTGGAGGCGGAGCTGGAGGCCATCCTGCGGCTGGAGCGAGACCCTGCAGAAGTCCGCGATGCCGTCCTCAAAATGCGCGGCGAGATGGCACAGCACAAACCGGCCAAGGGTGTTCTCGATGCCAAGTTGCTGCGGGGCGGACTGGTCGATCTGGAGTTTCTGATCCACCACCAGCAATTGACTACGCATGTCGGTCTGAAGCCACAATTAGGTGCCGCGATTGCTGCGCTCGAGGCCGAAAATCTGCTGCCGGACGGGTTCGCGCGGGCGCATGATTTCCTCACCCGACTGATCGTAGCAATGCGTCTTCTTGCGCCCGACGCGGCGTTGCCACAGGGTGTTCGTGCCGATGTTCTGTGCGGTGCAGTTTGTGTGCAAAGCCCTTCGGACCTCTTGCAGACCTTGCGCATCTCGCGCCAATGCGTGGCGCAAGGGTGGGCCCAATTTCTGGATACCCGATTGGAGATCGACTGATGGCCGAAGCTGGCGAGAAACTGCCCGACATTGCGATGGGAACCCCTGATGGCGACACCGTCAAACCGTCCGATTATGCCGGGCGAAAACTGGTGCTGTTCTTCTACCCGAGGGACAACACGCCCGGTTGCACGACCGAGGCGAAGGATTTCTCGGCTTTGAAGACTGAGTTCGAGAAAGCCGGAGCTGCCCTGCTTGGTATCAGCAAGGATTCCGCCAAAAAGCACCAGAATTTCATCGCGAAACATGATCTGACTGTCGATCTGGCTACCGATGCCGAAGAAGGTGGATTGTCGGATGACTTGGGCATCTGGGCCGAAAAGCAGATGTACGGGAAAACCTATATGGGCATGGTCCGCACCACTCTGCTGGTTGGCCCCGATGGCACGATCGCGCAGATCTGGCCCAAGGTGAAGGTCAAGGGCCACGCAGATGAAGTGCTTGAGGCAGCCAGGGCGCTTTAGTCCGAACGACCAGCTATGATTTCGCTCTCTTCAGCTATTCGTCAGATACTGCTCACTGCCGATCCCCGGGCAAAATGCTTTGCCACACGCGATCTGGTACGTCGCTGGCGGCGGGGCGAACTTGCGTGGGATTTCAGCGTATCCATGCCTGACCGTCCAGCATGGCCCGATACTTTGGAGCTACGCGAGCCTTCACAGATGCCGCGCCGGGGCAAGGGTGGGTCCGAAAGGAGCCGCATCGCCCTGTGGCACGCGCTGGCACATATCGAATTTGTCGCCATCGATCTGGCGCTGGATATGGTGGGGCGGTTCGGCGCTGAGGGTGGGCGTGAATTTGCGGATGATTTCCTGACTGTTGCGGCGGAGGAAGCGATGCACTTCGCTCTGATAGAACGCAAACTAAGGGCGCTGGGCAGCCATTACGGCGCGTTGCCTGTACACGACGGGTTATGGCAGGCGGCGCAGGACACGTCGCGCGATCTGGCGGCGCGGCTGGCAGTGGTCCCGATGGTACTGGAAGCGCGGGGGCTGGATGTGACACCTGCAATGCTTGGGCGTGTGCGGGCACAGGGCGATGAAAATGGTGCGAAAATACTTGCCCGCATTCTTGACGACGAAATCACTCACGTCCGATTCGGAACCAAACACTTTATGAAACAGGCGGAAAGCCGCGCGGTACCGTCGCCAGAACTTTGGCAAAATTTGGTCAAACGACATTTTTCAGGGCGGATTAACCCACCGTTCAACGACTCAGCGCGTCTTGCAGCCGGTCTGTCGCGGGACTTCTACTACGGTATTGCTTCGTAAAGGTTCTGGACCCAACCACACAATCAACAGGCGCCGGAATAGTTCCCGGCACTGACTTAGGGCTCTGGAAAACGGCGGGAACAGCCGGAACGGGGCGAAAATGAACGGGTCGTTTTATGATTGATCGCAAGATCGCTTTTACATGCATTTCCGCGTTTGCAGCGTTGGGCCTATCCGCCCCGGCGAGCGCCAACAGCGCAGCAGCAGCCTCCGTGGAAATCGATGAGGCTGCCGATGCCGCTTCTTCTCCGCTTGGCCAGGGGGACGACCAGTTCACCCGTCTGTTCGCTGACTGGAAATCGCTCGACAGTGGTTCGCCCACTGCCCCGGCCCCCACGATCAGCGTTTCGGTTCCATCGCGGATGCCGCTTAAAAATTCCAAACTGACCAGTTCATATGGTATGCGGACCCACCCGGTGACCGGTGGTCGCCGTGCGCATAAGGGTATCGATTTGGCAGCCCCTACCGGCACGCCGGTCTATGCCACGGCAGACGGTATGGTTGAACGGGCCAACTGGTTTTCCAGCTATGGCAAGTTTATCAAGATCGACCACGGTGCGTCGATGGAAACCCGCTTTGCCCACCTCTCGCGCATTTCTGTCTCAGCAGGCGAGCGGGTGAAGAAGGGTCAACTTATCGGCTATGTCGGTTCTACCGGCCGTTCCACCGGACCGCACCTGCATTACGAAGTGCGGATCGATGGCAGGGCCGTGAACCCCATGCCCTACATGGTTGAAAGCGAAGCGCAGCAGGCGTTCCAGCTGGCTACCGGCAATGGCGGGCGTGGCGGCGAATAATTCACCGAACAATAGAAAGTATCTCCCGCTACTGCGGGATGCGAAAAAGGCGGCGGGCATAGCCCGGCGCCTTTTTTCTTGCCTGAAAGCCGTTCGCTAAAATCTACTGCGTTGCACTGAGTTTTTGCTTGCCCGTTATCGGTTGCTGTTTAAAACCTGATGGCAGGAGAGATATTATGCACCCAATAAGCCACGCCCAGACGAAGCCCGACCATCCGGCGATCATCATGTCCGGCAGCGGGGAGACGGTGACGTATGGTGAAATGGACCATACCGCCAACCGCTTTGCCCATCTGCTGCGGGAGCGAGGTCTGAAAGCAGGCGACAGCTTCGCCATACTAATGGATAACAACGCGCTTTATCTCCAGTTGGTGTGGGGATCGCAGCGCGCGGGCACTTTGCTGGTGCCGATCAGCACACGGCTGGCAGCGCCGGAAATCGCTTATATCATGCAGGACGCCGACGCACGCATCCTGCTGACCACCCCGGCTTTTGCCGACCGGTTGCCTGCGATCCGCAAGGCGTGCCCGGATTGCGAAGTGCTGCTTTTGGGAAGCGAAGATACAGAGGATCTGCAAGCGGCTCTGGATGCGCAGCCGGATACGCCAATAGAGGATCAGGCCGCAGGTCTGGTAATGCTGTATAGCAGCGGCACGACCGGGCGACCCAAGGGGATTATGCCAGCGGCACCCGACGACCCGGATGTTGAAGCGATCAACCCGTTGATCGGGCTTGCGACTATGGGCGTGGGCATGCCGGCAGATGGTAGC
The DNA here is from genome assembly GCA_913060895.1 of uncultured Sphingomonadaceae bacterium. GTDB lineage: Bacteria > Pseudomonadota > Alphaproteobacteria > Sphingomonadales > Sphingomonadaceae > CAJXSN01. The sequence continues at coordinate 121,144 of CAJXSN010000004.1, read as the reverse complement.
ATGGTCTATCTCAGCCCTGCGCCCTTGTATCATGCCGCTCCGATGGGCTGGTGTTCCACGGCGCACCGGCTGGGCGGGACAATCGTGGTGATGGAGAAATTTGATCCCGAAGCGGCACTGGCTGCAATCGAGAAGTACAACGTTACTGACAGTCAGTGGGTTCCGACGCATTTCGTGCGCTTCCTGCGGCTGGATAAAGAGCTGAGAAGCAAGTACGATCTTTCCACTCATCAACGCGCAATCCACGCCGCCGCGCCTGTGCCTGTGCCTATTAAGAAGGCGATGATCGAATGGTGGGGTCCGATTTTGGTGGAATATTACGCCGGTTCGGAAGGCATTGGCATGACGCTGGTCAAAAGCGGCGACTGGATGGACAATCCCGGCACGGTGGGCCGCGCGATGCATGGCATTCTGCATGTTTGTGGGCCGGACGGGGAGGAACTGCCCGCCGGGCGGGACGGCGTCCTCTATTTCGAGAACGATAAAATCCCGACCTATCATAACGACGCTGAGAAAACTGCGGAGGCGATGCATCCGAAAGGTTGGATGACACTGGGCGATATCGGCCATGTGAACGAAGACGGCTGGCTCTTTCTGACCGATCGCAAAAGCCACATGATCATTTCGGGCGGGGTCAATATCTACCCTCAGGAAATCGAAAACCTGCTTATCGCGCATGAAAAGGTGATGGATGCAGGGGTGATCGGTGCGCCGTGCGAGGATATGGGCGAGAAGGTTGTCGCCGTGGTTCAACCAGTCGATCTCGATAGCGACACCGAAGCACTGGAGGCAGAGCTGCGCGAATATCTGGAAGCACAAATCGCCCGCATCAAAATGCCCAAACTGTTCGATTTCCGACCCGAATTGCCGCGCGAGGCCAACGGGAAATTGTATAAACGCGAGCTTCGCGACGAGTTCGAGGCCAAAGCACAAGCGTCTTGATGTCTGTGTCCGAACCAAGCGCTCCCATAACGCTCGGCCAGGACGCCGCCCGCGAGGTTATTGATCCGCATAGCAATTCTGGCCGGGATCCGCTCGATTTCACGGGTAAGCGTGCACTGATCATTGGCGGCTCCAGTGGCATCGGCAACGGGATGGCTCAGGCCTTCCAAAAGAGGGGCGCCCACGTGACCGTTTGGGGCACGCGGTCATCTGCCGCCGACTATGCTGGCGAAAAGGGTAGCGACCTGTCCGGCCTCGATTTCGTTCAGGTCGACGCGACCGACATCGCGCAGATCGAAGCTACACCGCTGCCCGATGCGCTTGACGTGGTGGTGTGCAGCCAAGGCGCTGTTGAATACCGCCGCGCCGAATTCGAGCGCGACGGATGGGATCGGGTGGTAGCCACCAACGTCACCTCGGTTATGGATTGCGCCCGTCACACCCGCTCTGCACTAGCAAACGCGGGCGGCGTTCTGATCGTGGTCAGCTCCACCGCCGCTTTCCACGCCACCATCGGCAACCCCGCTTATGGCGCATCGAAGGCAGCAGCGGTCGCGTTGGTGAAAAACCTTGCGGCAGCGTGGGCAGGCGAGGGCATCCGCGTCAACGGCATCGCCCCCGGCTTTGTTGCTACAAAGATGACCAAAGTCACCACTGACCACCCTGATCGGCTGGCAGGCGCTTTGGCAAAAATCCCGCTTGGCCGCATGGGAAGCCCAAGCGAAATGGCAGGGGCCGCTCTGTTTCTGGCCTCACCGTTGTCGAGTTATATTCTGGGCCAGACCCTGGTTGTAGATGGCGGGCTGACGCTGGATTGAGCAGTCGCAAAGGAAGAATTCGCTGCCCAACGCAATATCGAAATGCCTGGGGTAGATGTTCTTTCATAGCGCCAACTTCACAATCGGCCTATTAAACTGAAAGCAAAGAATAATTGTGCTTCAGGTGCCTTGCGCCGTGTCAACTTTGTATGCCTTGGCCCAGAAGCTGCTGCATGATCGTCCGCACGTCTGCACCCATATCTTCGCGCTCCAGCGCAAGTGCCATCGTCGCCTCGACAAAGCCGGTCTTGCTGCCGCAATCGTAGCGGCGGCCGTCGAAGGTGACGGCGTGAAAAGGTTGGGTGCCTATCATTCGGGCCATAGCGTCGGTTAGCTGAATCTCGCCGCCTGCACCTTTGCCTTGATCTTCCAGCACACGCATTACTTCGGGTTGCAGGATATATCTGCCCGAGATGATCTTGTTCGACGGCGCCTCGGCAACGGGGGGCTTCTCGACCAGACCTTTGACCTCGGTCAGCGCACCATCTTCGGCACCCGGATCAATCACGCCGTAGCTGGAGACCTCGTCCTGCGGTACTTCGAGCACGCTGATCAGATTGCCTCCGGTCTGTTCATACGCCTCGACCATCTGCTTCATGCAGCCGGTGCCTGCCCCCGAATCAGTGGTGTGCGCGACCATCAGCTCGTCGGGCAGGAAAATCGCGAAAGGTTCATCACCCACGATAGCGCGAGCACACCAGATGGCGTGCCCCAGACCCATCGGCACCTGCTGGCGTACAGTCAACACATCGCCGGGGGTGAAGCGGCTGGAATCAAGTACACTCAAATCCTTTCCCCGCTCGCTCATCGTGTGTTCCAGCTCGTACGCGATGTCGAAATGCTCGACGATGGAGGTCTTGCCCCGTCCGGTGACGAAGATCATTTGCTCGATGCCAGCCTCGCGCGCTTCGTCCACCGCATACTGGATCAGCGGGCGATCGACGATCGGCAGCATCTCCTTGGGAATGGCTTTGGTCGCTGGAAGAAACCGCGTGCCGAGGCCGGCCACGGGGAAAACGGCTTTTCTGATCGGTTTGTGCTTGGTCATGGGAAGAGGACTAGCACGCAGGCCGGGGAAGGCAATTCCCCGGGTTTCTCAGATAATATCGCGAGGCTTAAGGGCGGGCGGTATTTGCCCCTAGCCGCAAACGGGTTAGGAGCACCGGTTATGGACAAACTGATAATACGTGGCGGCAATCGCCTGTCGGGCAGAATTCCCATTTCGGGCGCGAAAAATGCGGCGCTGACGCTGATACCCTGTGCGCTGCTGACTGAAGAGCCGGTAACACTGCGTAATCTGCCAAGGCTGGCCGATATTGACGGGTTTCAGCATCTGATGACCCAGTTCGGCGTTGCAACCGGGATCAGGGGCAACCGGCCGGAAGATTTTGGACGGGTGGTTACGTACGAATCAGGCCATCTGACATCGACCGTCGCGCCCTATGATCTGGTACGCAAAATGCGCGCTTCCATTCTGGTGCTGGGGCCGTTGCTGGCCCGCGCCGGTGAAGCGACTGTCTCGCTGCCTGGTGGCTGCGCGATCGGTAACCGCCCGATCGACCTGCATCTGAAGGCGCTGGAGGCGTTCGGCGCGCAGATCGAACTCACACAGGGCTATGTTAAAGCGATGGCTCCCGACGGAGGACTGCCCGGCGGCGATTTCGATTTTCCTGTAGTGTCGGTGGGTGCGACCGAGAACGCGCTGATGGCGGCTTCCTTAACCAATGGCACCAGTCGCCTTTTCAATGCTGCGCGAGAGCCGGAGATCGTGGATCTCTGCAATCTTCTGACTGCGATGGGCGCAGAGATAGAGGGTATCGGCACTTCCGACCTGACAATCCACGGCGTGAAGAAGCTGAACGGTGCGACGTACAAAGTGATGCCTGACCGGATTGAAGCGGGCTCCTACGCTTGCGCTGCCGCGATTACTGGCGGTGAAGTACGACTTGAAGGCGCGTGCGAAGCCGATATGCATTCCACGAACACGGCGCTGCGCAATATCGGCGTGGAGATTGAAAGCGATAAACACGGGATGACTGTGCGCGCCGACGGTCCGCTGAAAGCAACCAACCTGTCGACCGCGCCGTTTCCCGGTCTTGCCACGGATATGCAGGCCCAGTTGATGAGCCTGCTGTGCAAGGCCGAGGGCACCTCGGTGCTCAAGGAAACGATTTTTGAAAACCGCTATATGCACGTTCCCGAGCTGATGCGGATGGGCGCGGATGTGGAAACGGAAGGGCGTACGGCAATCGTGAGGGGCCCTGTGGACCTGACCGGCGCGGAAGTGATGGCGACCGACCTGCGGGCATCGATGAGTCTGATAATCGCCGCGCTGGCAGCTGAAGGCGAAACGCAGGTTCGGAGAATTTACCACCTCGACCGTGGTTACGAGCGGTTGGAGGAAAAGCTGCAATTGGTTGGAGCAGATATCGAGCGCGTCGGCGACGAATGAAATGATACTTCTCTTCCGGACCCGAATGCGTGCTGGCACGTTGAAGGAGAAAGGAGATATAAAATGGGACTTATCAGAACCGCAATCGTCGGAGCCATTGGCTACTTCGGGTACAAGAAATATAAAGAGTCGCAGATCGATGAAAATGGCGTGGCTTTTGCCAAGGGCCAGCCAGATGGATCGCACCGTGACTCTGGGCCCAGTGCTATGGGTGATAAACCCGAAGGTAAATGGACCAAGACTGACGAAGAACTGGATGAGAGCTTCCCCGCTTCAGATCCGCCAGCGAATTACTGATACAGCGACGTTTGGCTCACTAATTGTGTAGCGACCCAAAGACGGAGCGCGCCTGCCAATCCGGTGGGCCTTTCCGCTTTCAACCGCTCGGCATCTATACTCGCAATCAATGCATTCAATGGAATTGATTGCGCATTTGCTTCATGATTAAGCAAGTCCCAGAACAGCGGCTCCAGGCTCACCGAGGTCTTATGTCCGGCGATCTCGACAGAGCGCTTCACCGGTGGATGGTAGGGCGATTGCATAGTAATGCTTTAAACGCACATCTGCAGACGGGGCCACGAATTTTTAGGGGTGGGTAGTGTGCGTCCGCCGTTCTAGCATTCAGTTTGCATGGCCGAGCTCATCAAAACCCTTACCGACAAGGAAAAGGAAACCCTGCGTCTCTTGGTAAGGGGGCACGATGCGAAGTCTATGTCCCGTGCACTCGATCTATCCATCCATACGATCAACGATCGCTTGCGAGCTGCACGCCGGAAGCTTCAAGTCACCAGCAGCAAGGAAGCGGCGCGGCTCCTTTTAGCTCATGAAAGCAATACACCCGAAAACCTTGCGGACAAGGAATTGGGGAATGACCATAACAAGCGTCCTGTGAGACTTGATGATGGACCGGTGCAAGGCTGGTCACGGGGAAATCTCCCCATAATAGCTTTTACAGGAGTTCTTCTCATGTTTGCAATCATCGCTGCGCTCGCTTTGAGCACTCACCCCGCCCTGAACGATTCTGACCTGCATACCGGGCCGGACTCGGTGGCTTCTGTCGCCGATCGGGAAGCTATTGCTGCTGCATCGGATTGGCTTGCTCTAGTAGACGAAGCGGACTGGGAAGCGAGCTTCGCCACAGCCGGGAAACCGTTCCGCGACGTAAATACGGTTGCTACGTGGGCAGATGCCTCCCGCCAAGTCCGTGGCCCGCTAGGCGCGCTTGTTTCCCGGAAGGCGGTGTCGGTGCGCTATCTCAACGCTCCCCCACGCGGCTTCAAGGAAGTCGTATTCCAGTCTCAATTCGTCAAAAAAGCCGATGTCCTCGAAACCGTCACGCTCCAGAAGGAAGACGGCATATGGAAACCCGTCGGTGTCTTGAGCGAATGACCTGAACGTCAAGGATCGGGGCGGGCAAGATTGGTCGGTGCGCCAAATCGTGCCCGTCCTGGCCGCTATTAATACATATGTTGCCCACCGTTGATACTCATGGTGGAGCCCGTGACGAAGCCTGCTTCTTCCGAGCAGAGGAACGACACGCCGCGAGCAATTTCCTTGGCCTGCCCCAGTCGCCCCACAGGGATGCCCGCGACAATCTTCTCCAGCACATTGTCCGGCACGGCCGCGACCATGTCGGTGTCGATGTATCCGGGCGCAATGGCGTTGACGGTAATGTTAAAACGCGCACCTTCCTGTGCCAGCGCCTTGGTAAAGCCATGAATACCGCTTTTTGCAGCGGCATAATTGACTTGGCCATACTGCCCCGCCTGTCCGTTGATCGAACCGATATTTACGATGCGGCCCCAGCCGCGGTCTTTCATTCCCGGGAAACAGGCTTTTGCCATGTTGAAACAGCCACCCAGATTGATCCGCATGACGTCGTTCCAGTCGTCGTAGCTCATCCGCATCAATGTGCCATCGCGGGTGATACCGGCATTGTTCACGACGACATCGATTTCTCCAACTTCGCTAACGACTTTTTGGCATCCGGCCTGCGCAGCATGATGGTCGCCGACATCCCATTTGTAGGCCGCAATACCGGTCTCGCTGGTAAAGGCGTGCGCTGCTTCGTCATTGCCGCCATAATTAGCGACCACAGTAAAGCCGTCACCGCGTAAATGTTCGCAGATGGCGCGACCGATCCCGCGCGTTCCGCCTGTAACAATGGCAATCCGTCCCATAAAATCATCCTTCCCCGAAATGACCAGGTTGACGTAACGTCGCAGGTGAATTCAGGCAAAGAAAAACCTCGCCGAAGCGAGGCTAACTCATTTTGTTATAGTGGGATGGAGCTATCCTGAAATGGATAAGCGGTCAGAACCGCAGCTGCGTTCCGACATAGACCGACTGGTCGTCTTCCGTTCCATCGGTCAGCGGAGCGAGGCGATCGCGTTCCTGTGACAGGCGCACGCCTGCGGTCAGGTCCAGATTGCGCGAGACGCGGAAGCTACCGCCTAGATCAACCGATTGTTCGCCCTGCGATTCAAGCGTGCGCGGTGCGCGGCCAGCAGGCTCGCTCTTGTCGAGCGATAGACGCGGAGTGAAGCGGCTGGGCTTGCCCGAAGTGGTGCTTTCCTTTGGCTTGAACTCGGCCAGATCGGGCATATCGACGCGAACAACACCGGCAGGAAGCTGCGCCGCAGGCTGGGCAAAGCTCTGATAGCCACGAGAAACACCCAAATCGAACCGCGTTGGTGCAATTGTATGGATCGTGCGACGGCCCGGCTGGCTCTGCGCCGATGCCAGAGCGCTGCGGACCGAGATAGCCCGGGCATCACGCTCATCCACACGGACAGCCACAGTGACAGTGCGATCCGAAGACTGCACACGTCCGGCAGGAGTGAAACGGATCGCCTTGCGTGCAGCAGCGTAGCGGTTCGCCACGCGTTCCGCGAGAATGGGGTCGACACTTGCCGGCGTGAAGGGAAGGCTGCTCTCGGTTCGCTCGGCTGGAGCAAAGCTTGCAGCGGCCAGTGCAAGACTGGCGCTCGGGACAGCGATAATCGCAGCGCCGACGGCGAGCGGGACAGCGCCCCGCATCCATGCCTGTCTGATCACGCTACGCATTATGTGCTCTCGTTCCTTATGGGGCAGACCGAAAACCAGTCTATTCAAATTACTGTTTAGTGGATAGCCGGAAAACGACTCACCACCTGCAAACAGAACTAGGTTGCCCTGCCTACAAGCGCCAGTTTTTCCACAAGCTGAACGATGTTTCGAGTCAAAGTGTGTCCCGGAACCCACAATCGGGATTTTCCTGCGCGCAGATGACGGCCGCGCCGATGGCGGCACATCAAAGCTGCACCATTCAGTTGACATAAACGCGCGATGGCCTGTTGTGTTTCCGTAACATTCCGGTGCTGTCGCATTTCGCGGACTGGTGCACGGTGCTTGCCGCGCGCACTGGCAAGGTTATAGGACACATATGCACTTCAACCCCACACAACGGGATACGACCATCGCCATGACGATTGCCACAGCATCAGCCAAACCCGCCCCAGCTTCCTTCGCGCGGGCCATCTTTTTGGGAACGGCGCTTGTCAGCCTTGCGGCGTGCGGAGGAAATGAACGCCCTTCGGCCGATTTGGCTGCAGCGCAGATCAGTACCATCGGGGTCAATTCCTATCTCTGGCGCGCCAGCCTGGAAACGGTGAGCTTCGCGCCGCTGCTTCAGGCCGACAGCGCGGGCGGCGTTCTGGTTACCGACTGGTATACCAATCCCTCCAATCCGGGTGAGCGGGTGAAGCTGACTGTCTCCATTCTCGATCAGGACCTGCGAGCCGACGCGCTACGTGTTGCTGCCAGCCGTCAGGTTGCGCAGGCCGGCAACTGGGTCGATGCTCCCGTGCAGGCTGCAACGGTTCAGAAACTGGAAGACATCATCCTGACCAAGGCGCGTGAACTGCGTCGTCAGGCCCTCGGCTGATCCTTCACGGCCCGCCTTCCGGGGAAAGCGACGCATGACAGATATGAATATCCAGACCCGCTTCGATCCGGGTAGCGCCGACGCGCGCTGGCAGACTGCGTGGGATGACGCGCGTTGCTTCGAAGCTAACTCGGACAGTGAAAAGCCGAAGAGCTTCGTGCTGGAGATGTTCCCTTATCCCAGCGGGCGCATTCATATCGGGCATGTGCGCAATTACACGATGGGCGACGTGCTTGCGCGATATAAGCGAATGACCGGGCATGAAGTGTTGCATCCGATGGGTTGGGACGCGTTTGGAATGCCGGCTGAAAACGCCGCAATGGAAAAGGGCGTACACCCAGGCGGCTGGACCAGAGACAACATTGCCAACATGCGCGCCCAGTTGAAACGGCTTGGCTTCGCACTCGACTGGAGCCGCGAGCTGGCGACGTGCGAGCCGGACTATTATGGTCACGAACAGGCGCTGTTTATCGATCTGTATGAAGCGGGGCTGGTTTACCGCAAGCAAGCTACGGTAAATTGGGATCCGGTAGATCAGACGGTGCTGGCTAATGAACAGGTCATCGACGGTAAGGGCTGGCGTAGCGGGGCAGAGGTCGAGAAGCGCAAGCTGAACCAGTGGTTCCTCAAAATAACCGATTTTGCCGATGAACTGCTGCAGGGTCTGGGCGATCTGTCAGGCTGGCCCGACAAGGTCCGTTTGATGCAGGAAAACTGGATCGGCAAGTCGCAGGGGCTGCAATTCGCTTTCGATCTGTCGGATGGCGGCAAATGCGAGGTCTATTCGACACGGCCCGACACAATTTTCGGCGCGAGCTTTGTCGCTGTTGCTGCTGATCATCCGATCGCCCAGCGCGCCGCAGAAAATAGCGATGATGCGGCAGATTTTATTGCCCTGTGCAAGCGTGGCGGAACCACGGCTGCCGATCTGGAGACGGCGGAGAAACTAGGTTTCGACACCGGCATAACGGCAAAGCATCCGTTTAAAGGCGAACCGCTGCCGGTTTTCATCGCGAATTTCGTTCTGATGGAATACGGCACGGGCGCGGTTATGGGCGTCCCGGGGCATGACCAGCGCGACTTCGAGTTCGCGACCAAATATGGCCTGCCAATTCCGCGAGTTGTGGCTGCCAATGCAGAAGCGGCGGATAAGCCGTTCACCGGCGAGGCCGAGGCGGGCGACGGCGTAATCGTCAATTCCGGCTTCCTCGATGGCATGGATGTGGACACCGCGATTGGCGAAGTCATCCAGCGTGCCGAGAAGGGCAAATGGGGCGAGGGCAAGACTGTCTGGCGTCTGCGCGACTGGGGCGTTTCGCGCCAGCGCTATTGGGGTACGCCCATACCCTTCGTGCATTGCGATGCGTGCGGGGTGGTGCCGGTGGCGAAAGACCAATTGCCGGTTACTTTGCCTGAAGATGTGGACTTCGCCACGCCGGGTAATCCGCTGGACCGGCATGAAAGCTGGAAGCAGACGACCTGCTCCAAATGCGGTGGTGCTGCGACCCGGGAAACCGATACACTCGACACGTTCGTGGACAGCTCGTGGTATTTTCTCCGTTTTGCCAGCCAGCCTGCGGACAAGCCGTTCGACGCAGAGGAAGTCGCCAAATGGCTGCCGGTCGAACAATATATCGGCGGTATCGAACACGCGATTCTGCACCTGCTCTATGCCCGGTTCTGGACCCGGGCACTGAGCCATATCGGCCAGATCGACTTTGCCGAGCCTTTTGCCAGCCTGTTCACACAAGGCATGGTGACTCATGAAACTTACAGCCGCCGTGCGATTGATGATGGACGCCAGAACTATTTCTCGCCCGAGGAAGTGGACCGCGACGGCAAAGGCGCAAAGCTGAAGGCGGACGGATCCCCGGTCACTGTTGGCCGGGTGATCAAAATGTCCAAGTCGAAGCGTAACGTAATCGACCCTGATACGATCATCGCCCGGTATGGCGCGGACGCCGTGCGCTGGTTCATGCTGTCCGACAGCCCGCCAGAGCGTGATTTGCCTTGGTCCGAAAGCGGGATCGAAGGCTGCTGGCGTTTCGTCCAACGCGCATGGCGACTGTTCAGCGTCTATGATCCGGCGGCAAGCGGCGAAGATAAGGCTCTACTGCGCAAGACGCATCAGGCCACTGCTGCGATTGCCGAAGATATCGAAGCCCTGTCGTTCAACAAGGCGGTTGCGCGGATTTACGAACTCGCCAGCGCAATCGAGAAGGCGGACAGTTCAGCCACTCGCAGCGAAGCGATCCGCACACTGCTTCTGCTGCTCGCACCGATGATGCCGCATCTGGCCGAAGAAGCATGGTCGGTAATGGGCATGGACGGTCTCGTTGCGCAGGTTCCGTGGCCCGCCGTGGACGAAGCGCTTCTGGTCGAAGACGAAGTGACCATAGCCGTTCAGCACAAGGGCAAATTGCGTGATACGCTGACTGTGGCCAGGGGTTTGCCTAAATCTGAGATGGAAGCGCTAGCCCTCGCGAGCGAGAAGGTGCAGCGCTCGATCGACGGTGCCGAGGTGCGCAAAGTCATTGTAGTGCCGGACAGACTGGTCAATATCGTCACATGATGCGCCTTTTCTCTCTCGTTGCCGGCTGCATAGCCACCATCGTTCTTTCCGGGTGCGCCCTGCAACCGATGTATGCAGGCGGTGCGCAGGGCGCGGCCGCTCAGGTTCTGGCGGGCATAGATGTCTCTCCAATCCAGGGCCGCGCGGGCTGGCTGATGGCCAACGAGCTGCGTGACCGCTTGTCGGTTGCCGGCGGGGGAGCCGGAAGAGGCGAGGGCGCTTCCCGCTACCGCCTCGAAGTGCGGCTGGATGACGAGCTGGAAGGGCTGGGCCTGCTGAGCGACGATACTATCGGCCGCGAGCGCCGGACTCTGCGCGCACGCTATCAGTTGGTCGATACCACGAATGATACCATAGTCCTCGATGCCACAGCGGGATCGGATGTCGGGATCGATGTTGTCTCCAGTGAATACGCAGTGATCGCTGCAGAGCAAACGGCGCTGGAGCGACTGGCCGGCGAGGTGGCAGACCGTATCATCACCCGCCTTGCGCTAATGGGCCGTGAAAACCAGTGAGACAGGCTGAGGAGGCAGGTTCGGGGAGGCAACGATGAAGGTCAAGCAATCCGACTTTCCCGGTCGGGCGAGCACTGCAGCGGCGAAATGCAGCACCTTCTTCTTCTGTGGGCCGGATGAAGCTAGCTCCAGCGCTGCTGCCGCCACGATTGTTTCTCTCCTGCCCGATCCCGGTGAGCGGATCGAGCTGTCCGGAAGCGACATCAGGCGCGATCCCGTGATGCTGGGCGATGAAGCCCGCTCCAGCTCTTTGTTCGGCGATTCGCGCCACATTTTCATCCGCGCAAGCGGCGAGGAAGCGCATGATGCGTTGAAGAACCATCTGGAGGGGGGGGGCGATGCCTGCCCCGTCCTGATCGTGGCCACCAGCGCGACAGACAAGTCGCGGGCGGCCAAGCTGCTGGAAAAGCGCGACGATGCCCTCGTAGTGATGTTTTATCCGCCCGATATTCGTTCGATGACCGGGACGGTGCGCGACCTGGCCGACCGGGCGGGTTTGCGCCTGCAAGGCGATATGGCGGAGCGGATTGCGCGAAGCTCGGGTTTGGACCAGCGTCTGGCTGCCTCCGAAATCGAAAAACTGGCGCTTTATCTGGATAGTGCGCAGGACAGGCCAGCTACTGTCACGCGGGAAGACTGGGACGCGATCGGAGCAAAGTCGGAAGAAGACGGCTTCATGGAAATCGTAAACACGGCGCTGTCGGGCAAGTCCGCTGCGCTGGCAGCCGAGTTTGCCAGGATGGAGGCGACCGGCATTAATCCGGTCACAGTTTTGCTGGCGGCGGAACGTCGCGCGGCGCAGTTGTCTCAATTGGCGGCACGGCTGGGCCGGGGCAGCGATGTTGCGGGTTTTATAGCCAGCGAAAAGCAGGCACGCCGGGTCTTTTTCAAAGAAGCCCCTGATTTGCAGATGCAATTGACGGTATGGCGTGGCTCCAATCTGGACCGACTCGTCGCGCGGTTGACGTCGCTCCATCGCAAAATGCTAGGCAACAGCCAGCAGGCAGGAACATTGCTAAAACACGAACTGACACAGATAGTGCGGGTCGGTGCCCGGAGCCGCGGGAGATCGTAGAGGGGACCGGCCGCATGACAGAATGTAAGAGTAATGGGGAAGGCGCTCCTGGAATGCGATGCTTCGGAGTCTCCGGCTATTTGTATGCGCCGGACTGGCGTTAGGAACCGCAAATGAACGCGCAATCCTACCTGAAAACCGAAGAGCTATCGACCGATGCACCGTTGGTGCAATCGTTGGAAAAGCGTCGGCTGCGCATTTACGCAGCCTTCCTGCTAGTCGATATTTGTATTTTGTTATTCAGCTTCGCCGTCTCCAGTTGGATCACCAATCGGGTGTTTGCCGGCACAGGCGCGATGGCTCAAGCACTGGTGATAGCACCGCTCTTCCTGACTATAGCGCTTTACAATCGAACCTATTCAATGCGGGCGATGGAATCGTGGATTTATGCCGCGTTCCGCGCCGTGCTGTCATTGGTAATCGCGGCCGCATTGCTCAGCTTCATCACATTTTACCTCAGGACAGAAGAGTACTCGCGAGCTGTTTTTACTCTTTCTGTCTTTATTTCCGCTATAGGACTGATCGCCGTAAGGTATTTCGTAGTTGGGCACTGGCAGCCTTGGGGGCGTTCGCTTACCAACGTGCTGGTGGTGCATGACGGCGGGCCTGCAGTGTCGATTCAGAACGCAATCCATGTCGATGCGAAGACGCAGAGCATCCGTCCCGACTCGAGTGATCCGCACGCACTGAACAAGTTGGGCCAGATCATGGCAAATATGGACCGTGTCCTGATCAGCTGTCCGATTTCGCGACGGATGGATTGGGCGTTTGTGCTGCGCTCTGCCGGTGTGAATGGCGGCATCGTGACGGAACGGCTGAACGAACTGCGGCCGTTGCGGCTGCAAGACGATGGCGGCCTTTTGTCGTTGGTGGTGTCTGCCGGACCGTTGGGTATGCGGGACCGCATTCTCAAGCGCGCATTCGATACCTTCCTGTCGGCTGGTGCGCTGATAGCCCTTGCGCCGATCCTGTTGCTGACCGCACTGGCAATCAAGCTGGAGGATCGCGGGCCGGTGTTCTTTGTCCAGCGCCGTCTGGGCAAAGGCAATCGCTTCTTCGATATGTGGAAGTTCCGCTCGATGAAAGTGGCTCGGCTCGACGCCGATGGCGCGCAATCGACCGCTCGCGACGATGACCGTGTGACCAAAGTTGGCAAGTTCATCCGCAGCACCAGCATCGACGAACTGCCCCAGATTATCAACGTCCTGCGCGGCGAGATGTCGATTGTTGGCCCTAGGCCCCATGCTCTGGGTTCGCAGGCCGGAACCAAGTTGTTCTGGGAAGTCGATCCCGATTACTGGCGCCGCCATTCGCTGAAACCCGGGCTGACCGGTCTGGCGCAGGTGCGCGGGTTTCGTGGTGCGACCGAGCAGGAAAGCGATTTGCAACACCGACTGGGTGCCGATCTGGAATATATCGCCAACTGGAGTTTGCTGAGCGATATCGCAATCGTGGTCGCAACAGCCAGAGTGTTGATCCACCAACGCGCGTTTTAGGCAGGCGTTTTCATCCCACTATAAACCGCTTTACTAGGCGCAGGTTAATCAGGAACGGTGAAGCTGCCCGAGACGCGGCCATTGCCGCCGGAAACGGTTGCTCCGCCAGTCACCGGGCTGGAGCCTGAAGCGCTGCCATCGACGCTGGACACACCGGTGCGCAAGTCAATCGTCAGCCGCCCGCCATTCAGTGTGTCTCCGCCGCGCACCAGGCGGACATTGCCCGCCATTGTGATGATACGCCGGTTGAAATCATAGACTGCCACTTCGCCCGAGGCGCGCTCGTTTCCGCGCGTGACAGTGACGTCGCCTGTCGCAGTGATCCGCTGGATCGACAGATTGCCCGTATCAGAATAATTCACCACTGTGCGGCCGGCGCGTAACGTCAGAGCGGCCTGATTGATGACTACGTTGCCGGCCAGCACGACACGGTTCTGCCTGTCCTGCAATTCCAGCCGGTCCGCTGCGTAATTCACGGGAGCATCGGAATTGTGGCCGGCTATCGCCTGTGCGTTTAGACTGATGCCTGTGGCCACTACCAGAGTAGCGGCAAAACCCAGCATCGCCGAGCGCAGGACAGTTGATTTCAGGCTACGGGCCGCTTGCGTCATTGCATACTCCTGAGGGGTCCGGGCACCATGCGCAGCCGCGCATCGCCGGTCAATGTTACGGTGCGATCGGGCAGATTTATGCGCAGTGCATCGGCAGAGAAAGTGCCTGCGGGAATCTCCCCTTCGACGCCGTCGCTGCCGACCAGTTCGCGCTCTTCCAGATCGATCGAAACGCCGCGGGCAACCATCCGGTAGCCGTCGGCTGCGGTCAGCAGCAACGTCCCGGTCACATCGACTATGTCCTCGCGGAGCAGATACTGGCCGCCCGGTGCCTGTAAGCTGGCGGGGCCTTCGGGAAGCAGGATACGCGCAACCAGTGCATCGAGGCGCAGAATGCCTTCCTTGGTCGACTTCTGGACTGCCTCTTCTGCCGTAAGGGAGAAGGGCCGCCCTTGACTGTCCGATCCGCGAACCATCGCATTGTCGACCCTCAACCGCTCGTCGATCACGGCTACCTTGTTCCGGTCCAGCAGGAAGCTGACCTCGCCGCGCGGGGCCAACGGAGTAATCACCATCAGCGCGGCGATGACGCCGACCGCCATTGGCAGGACGACTGCCAGTATGCCTACCAGCCTGTCGTGAAACCCACCGGGCGCAGCAAAGCGTTGCCGCCCGCGCAGCAGAGCCTTTGCATCATCGCTGGTGATCCGTGCAGTCATGGCGCAGCTTTAGCCTTCGTGGCTGAACAAGTCCTTGTCGGCCCATCCGGCAAGGTCCAGCCGCGCACGGGTCGGCAGGAAATCGAACGCAGCCTGCGCCATTTCCATGCGCCCCTCGCGCTCCAGCCGCTTCTCCAACTCGTCTTTCATCCGGTGGAGATAGCGCACATCGCTGGCGGCATAATCGCGCTGCGCCTGGCTGATGTCGGGCCCGCCCCAGTCGCTTGATTGCTGCTGTTTGGAGATATTCTCGCCCAGCAATTCTTCGACCAGATTTTTAAGACCATGTCGGTCGGTATAGGTACGCACCAGCTTGCTGGCGATTTTGGTGCAGAACACAGGCGCTGCTTCCACGCCCAGATAATGCTCGATCGCGGCCAGATCGAAACGGGCAAAATGATACAGCTTCACTCTGGAGCGATCAGCCAGAATGGCCTTCAGATTGGGCGCGTCGAAACTGCTGCCGGGATTGAATCGCACCAGATGCTCGTCCGGTCCTCCATCGCTGATTTGGACAATGCACAGCCTGTCACGCGCAGTGATCAGCCCCATCGTCTCGGTATCGACGGCCAGCGGGCTGTCGCCCTGCAATACGCCGTCGGGGAGGTCTTCTTCATGAAAATGTACAGCCATAGCGGGGGCTATTAGGCCGATCGGGGATTGAGGGGAAGGGTGCATAGCATTGGCGCTGCTGCGGGCTTAGTCTGGTGTGGATGAGCGAGAGTGTTCCCGATAGCTGGCGCCCCGCGCTGGAGCCTGCATTGGCTACTCCGGAGGTCCGCGCGCTGGGCGGCTGGCTGCGGTTGGAGGAGGACGCAGGGAAGACCATCTATCCCCCGCGCGGGCAGCGGCTGCGCGCGCTGGAACTGACGCCGCTGGATAAAGTGCGCGCAGTCATATTGGGGCAGGATCCCTATCACGGGCCGGGACAGGCACACGGACTGGCGTTTTCCGTGCCCGAAGGGAGCAAAATCCCGCCCTCGCTTGCTAACATCTACAAGGAACTGCACGCCGATCTGGGTGTCGATAAGCCGCCGCATGGCAATCTGGAGCATTGGGCGCGGCAGGGCGTGCTGCTTCTCAACACCAGCCTGACGGTGGAGGCGGGGCAGGCGGGCAGCCATGCGGGGCGCGGCTGGGAGGCGATCACTGATGCCGTTGTCTCGGCGGCGGCGGAACGGGCCGATCCGACTGTGTTCGTGCTGTGGGGCGCCCATGCCCAGAAGAAAGCGCGTGCGATCCCGGCTCTGCAAGCGAGGCCCCACCATGTGATCGAAAGCCCGCACCCCAGCCCGCTGTCGGCCTATCGCGGGTTCTTCGGCTCGCAGCCATTCAGCCGCACGAACGCGTTTCTGCGCGAGGCCGGACGCAGTGAGATCGTCTGGACGTAAAGCGGAAGGGGGGCGCGGAGCCACCTGAATGTTCATATACGATTGCGATATTGTCGCCAATTCCAGACACAACGCCTTTATCGGCAGCTCGTAATTCGCCTGATAGCTGTCAATGCCAACCCCATTCACTCCTCGGGCGGAACCACCCTGATTTTCCGAAATTTTTCACGGCCTAACGGGCCGTCGACGGTAAGTATTCCTTCGTACAGGTGTCCGGTCATTCCTGTCAGGTCCATCACGCCGATATCGTTGGGTTCAAACGCGATACGTATGGTCCGGCCCGGCTGCCATCCCATCTCGGCCAGATCGAAGCGGTCAGACCGGAGATCGTACATACTTTGCTGCACAGTGATCGAAACCGCATTCCGGCATGCCCCGGCCTCGGGCGACCAGCCTTCCTCTGGTATCTGTTCAAGAGCTTGCGAGCCGTCGCCGCAGGTCAGCATCACATCCGCATATCCGAACGGTTTGCCGGTCTCGGCAAACATCACTTTTACCATCGGAGCGCTCGTGTCACCTGCTGCATTATTCTCCAGTCCGAGCCAGTAAAGGCGGGGCGGCACTGGCACCGGGTCAGACGTGAAAAGCACGGTTCCGTCCCGCTCGTTCCAGGTACCTTCTGCCCGCATATCAAGCGCACCGACCGACAGGCCCCACTGGAATTTGCCGTCGGCGGTCAATTCCATTCCCATCGCCGTTTCGAAGGAGTTGCCATTATATCGGCCGACGTATTCGCTGTTCGATATATCGCCGGCGTTATCGCTTTGACGCGCATCTGCGACTTGAACCGCGTTCGTTGCCGTATCGGGCAGACCTGTGGCGCAGCCCGTCAGGATAAAAGTCGGTGCGCAGAAAGCGAGCATGCAATTGGAACTTCGCTTCATCATCGGCGTACTCTTGCGACCAGTGGTTACCCGCGCGCTCATTTTTGCCCTGCGGTTCACGTTCTTAACGTGGCAGTTGTGACGCACCCATCAGAGCTTCGTCCACCGCGCGGGCCGCTTGCCGCCCTTCGCGGATGGCCCAGACCACCAGGCTCTGCCCGCGGCGCATATCGCCGCAAGCAAAAATGTCCGCCTCGCTGGTGACATAACTGTCGGTATCGGCGGCAACATTGCCGCGGCCATCCAGCTCCACTCCGGCGCGATCCAGCAGACCCCGGCGTTTGGGGCCGGTAAAGCCCATCGCCAGCAGGATCAGGTCGGCAGGCAGCGTGAATTCGCTGCCCTCTATTTCCTCGATCTTACCGTCGCGCCATTCGATGCGGATGCATTCGAGGCCGGTCATGGTTTCGCCGTCGCCGATCACCCGCTTGGTCAGGATCGACCAGTCGCGGTTCGCCCCTTCCTCGTGGCTGGATGTGGTCCGCATTTTCACCGGCCAATCGGGCCAGGTCATTGCCTTGTCTTCATGTTCGGGCGGCTGGGGCATGATTTCCAGCTGGGTCACGCTTTTTGCGCCCTGCCGGTTGGAGGTGCCGACGCAGTCCGAGCCGGTATCGCCGCCGCCGATCACGATCACGTCCTTGCCCGTCGCGGTCAGCGTTCCGCGGGGTGCAGCGCGCACTTCATCGTCGCCGGCATTGCGCTTGTTCTGCTGGCTGAGGAATTCCATAGCCAGCCGTACACCGTCGAACTCGGCGCCGGGAATATCGAGCAAACGGGCCTCTTCCGCGCCGCCAGCCAGCACCACCGCGTCGAAATTTTCCCGCAAGGCTTGCAAGCTGACTTCGACACCGACTTCGGAACTGGTTTTAAACTGGACACCTTCTGCTTCCATCTGGACCGCGCGCCGGTTGATCAGGTGCTTCTCCATTTTGAAATCGGGGATGCCATAACGCAGCAATCCACCAATTCGGTCGCTTTTCTCGAAGATGGTAACAGCATGTCCGGCGCGGGCCAGCTGCTGGGCGCAGGCAAGGCCTGCCGGGCCGGAACCTATAACCGCCACTGCACGTCCAGTCTGCTTTTTGGGTACTTGCGGGGTGACCCACCCTTCCTCGAACCCGCGATCAATAATGGCACATTCGATCGATTTGATGGTCACCGGATTGTCGTCGATATTAAGCGTGCAAGCCGCTTCACATGGCGCGGGACAAATGCGGCCGGTGAATTCGGGGAAATTGTTGGTGGAATGCAGCATGGTCAGCGCGTTCTTCCAGTCATCTTCGTAAACCAAGTGGTTCCAGTCGGGGATGATGTTGTTTACCGGACAGCCTTTATGGCAATACGGAATGCCGCAATTCATGCAGCGCGCAGCCTGATCGCGCAGTTCCCCTTCGGCGAGCGGAAGCGTGAATTCACGATAGTTTTGCAGACGTTCTTCAGGCGCGAGGTAATCCCGTTCACGCCGTTCGATTTCGAGGAAGCCGGTTTCTTTGCCCATTATTTGACCCTTATTCCGCCGCTTCCGACGCCGCTTCATTCCGCTCGTTTTCCAAAGCGGTAAGTGCGCGGCGGTAATCGGTCGGCATGACTTTGACGAATTTTGCGAGGCTGGCGTCCCAATCATCCAGCAAGGCAGCAGCCTTGGCAGAACCGGTATGCAGCTTGTGCCGCTCCACCAAAATACGCAGCCGCATCGCATCGTGACGCAGCATATCACCCATGCCGAAATCATGGACACTTTGCGGACGCTGGCGGGGGAGGCCCGTGCCTTCGGTATCGGAAGGCTCGCCGGTAATGCGCTCCAACTCGACCTGCGCAGGATTGACCAGATCGGCAAAGCTGCCATCTTCATCCAGCACATAGGCGACACCGCCGCTCATGCCTGCGGCAAAATTACGTCCCGTTGCGCCCAGCACGACAACAACGCCGCCAGTCATATATTCGCAGGCATGATCGCCTGCGCCTTCGACAACTGCAAGGGCGCCGGAATTGCGCACGGCAAACCTCTCGCCGGCTACGCCTTCGAAATAGGCCTCGCCTGCAATGGCGCCATACAGGACGGTATTACCGACGATGATGTTCTGGTCGGGGCTGCGCGGCGCGGCATCCGGTGCACGAACGATGATGCGTCCGCCCGACAGGCCCTTGCCGACATAGTCATTGGCATCACCAACCAAATCCAGCGTGACCCCGTGGGCCAGCCACGCACCGAAACTTTGACCGGCAACCCCGGTAAAGTTCACACGGATGGTATCGGGAGCAAGCCCGGTATGCCCATGCTTCTCGGCAATTCGGCCAGACAACATCGCACCTACCGTGCGGTGGACATTGCGGATCTCGCGATCCAGTTGAATCGGCTCGCCATTGTCCAGCGTAGATTTCGACGCTGCAATCAGATCATTGTCCAACGCCGCTTCCAGTCCGTGATCCTGCGTCTGCGTATGATGCAGCTTGCGGCCTTCAGGCAAGTTTACCTGATGCAGCAGACGCGACAGATCGACGCCGTCGGCCTTCCAGTGGCGCTCCACCCGGCGGGTATCGAGCAGATCCACCCGGCCGACCATTTCTTCCAGAGTGCGGAAGCCCAGGCGCGCCATGATGCCGCGCAGTTCTTCTGCCACATAAAAGAAGTAATTGATGACGTGCTCCGGCGTACCGGTGAAGCGCGCGCGCAGCACCGGGTCCTGCGTCGCCACGCCTACAGGGCAAGTATTGAGGTGGCACTTGCGCATCATAATGCAGCCCGCCGCAATCAGCGGGGCGGTGGCAAAGCCGAACTCGTCGGCGCCCAGCAAGGCGCCAATGGCAACATCGCGGCCGGTGCGCAGGCCGCCATCGACCTGCACGGCGATCCGGCTGCGCAGATCGTTCAGCAGCAACGTCTGCTGGGTTTCCGCCAGACCGATTTCCCACGGGGAGCCTGCGTGCGTCAGGCTGGTCAGCGGTGAAGCGCCCGTGCCGCCTTCATAGCCCGAGATAGTGACATGGTCGGCGCGGGCTTTCGACACGCCGGCAGCCACTGTGCCCACGCCCACTTCGGACACCAGTTTGACCGAGATGCGCGAACTGGGCTGTACATTCTTCAGATCGTGGATCAGCTGGGCCAGATCCTCGATCGAGTAGATGTCGTGGTGCGGCGGGGGCGAGATGAGACCGACACCCGGGGTCGAATGGCGCACTGCACCGATCCGCTTGTCCACCTTGTGGCCTGGCAATTGTCCGCCTTCACCCGGCTTTGCGCCCTGCGCCATCTTGATCTGGATATCGTCCGAATTGACCAGATATTCCGTTGTCACGCCAAAGCGGCCACTGGCCACCTGCTTGATCCGGCTGCGCATGGAATCGCCATTGTCCATCGGTGTGAAGCGGAATGGTTCCTCGCCTCCTTCGCCGGTGTTCGATCGTGCGCCCATTCGGTTCATCGCGATAGCCATGGTCGAGTGCGCCTCGTGGCTGATCGAGCCGAGACTCATCGCGCCAGTGCTGAAGCGTTTGACGAGTTCGGAGGCCGGTTCAACCTCGTCCAGAGACAACGGCATCTCGGCTTCACGCAGTTCCAGCAGACCGCGAATGGTCAGCAGGCGCTCGGATTGCTCGTTGATGCTCGCTGCAAAGGCTTCGTAATTCTCAACACCCTTCGCATCCGGTCCGCCACGCACAGCGTGCTGTAATTGCGCGACATTAGTGGGGGTCCACGCGTGCTCCTCGCCGCGAAGACGGTATTGGTAGATGCCCCCTACAGCCAGCATTTCGGTATGCAGCGGGTCATCGCCGTAAGCCAGCGCATGGCGGCGGATGGATTCCTCCGCCACTTCGGCGAGTCCGATGCCTTCGATGGTGGTTGCAGTGCCGCTGAAATACTCTTCGATCAGATCGCTGGAGAGGCCGACCGCGTCGAAGATCTGCGCGCCGCAATAGGACTGGTAGGTGCTGATGCCCATTTTGGACATAACCTTGCGGATGCCCTTACCGATGGCCTTGATGTAATTCCGCTCGACCTCATCGGCGGTCAAATCGGGGTGGCGTTTGACGCGCAGCGCTTCCAGCGTTTCTAACGCCAGATAGGGGTTGATGGCTTCCGCGCCGTAGCCAGCCAGCACACAGTAATGATGCACTTCACGCGCTTCGCCGGTTTCCACTACCAGCCCGGTCTGCATCCGCAGGCCCTGACGGACGAGGTGATGGTGTACAGCCGATGTCGCCAGTGCAGCGGGCAACGGCACGCGGCCCTCGCTCATCGCGCGGTCGGACAGAATCAGGATATTCGCATCCTGCAGCACCGCCTCTGTTGCGGCCCAGCACATTTCCTTGATGGCCAGTTCAACGCCCTCTACACCCCTTCCCGCGTCCCAGGTGGTGTCCACCGTGGCAGTGCGGAATGCCCCATCAAGCGCAGTCTCTACAGAGCGGATTTTCGCCAGGTCGGCATTGGTCAGGATCGGCTGGCTGACTTCGAGCCGTTTGTGCGTACCGGCTTCCTTGCCCAGCAGATTGGGGCGAGGGCCGATCATCGACAGCAGGCTCATCACCAGTTCTTCGCGAATCGGATCGATCGGCGGGTTGGTTACCTGCGCGAAGTTCTGCTTGAAATAATCATACAGCAGGCGGCTCTTGTCCGACAGCACGGCAATTGGTGTGTCCGTACCCATAGAACCAAGCGGATCGTCGGCATTGACAGCCATTGGTTCAAGGAAGCGTCGAATATCTTCCTGCGTGTAACCGAATGTCTGCTGCGCCTGAAGAAGCGTGGGCGTCTCCATATTCTCGTCCTGCGGCAGCTGCGCGAATTCCGGATCGACTACATCCAAATCTTCCAGATTGTACTGCGCTGTGTCGAGCCATTCGGCGTAAGGCTTGCCGGCGGCCAGATCGGCCTTCAATTCGGCGTCTTCGATGATCCGGCCTTCTTCCAGATCGATCAGCAGCATCTTGCCCGGCTGCAAACGCCATTTGCGGGTAATGTCGGCATCGTCGAAAGGCAGCACACCGCTTTCCGATGAGAGGCAAATTAGATCGTCTTTGGTAACGCAGAAGCGGGCAGGGCGCAGGCCGTTGCGGTCCAGCGTTGCACCAATCTGGCGGCCATCGGTAAATGCGACGGCAGCGGGGCCATCCCACGGTTCCATCAAAGCAGCGTGATATTCATAAAACGCGCGGCGGGCAGGTTCCATCTGGGCATTGCCTGCCCAGGCTTCCGGCATCAGCATCATCATGGCATGGGCAAGCGAGTACCCGCCTGCCAGCAACAGTTCGAGCGCATTGTCGAGACACGCAGTGTCCGACTGGCCATGCGGAATCAGCGGCCACATCTTATCCAGATCGGGGCCGAGCAGCTCGCTTTCCATTGTTCGGCGGCGGGCATTCATCCAGTTCACATTGCCGCGAACCGTATTGATTTCGCCGTTATGCGCCATGAAACGATAGGGATGGGCCAGTCGCCAGCTGGGGAATGTGTTGGTGCTGAAGCGCTGATGCACCAGGCCGAGGGCCGACACGCAATCAGGGTCGCGTAGATCGTCGTAAAATGTGCCAACCTGATTTGCCAGAAGCAGGCCCTTATATACGATGGTTCGTGCACTGAAGCTGGGAATGTAGGTTTGGGTCAGGGTCGGCAGATCATGCTTCACCGACAGTTTCGCCAGCGGGTTCAGCGTTTGTTTGCGAATCACTATCAGCTTACGCTCAAACGCAGCCTCGTCGGCGCAGTTGCTTCCGCGAGCGATGACGCACTGGCGGATCACCGGCATGGAAGAAATCACAGCCTTGCCCAGACCATCCAATGTGACGGGTACATCGCGCCAGCCGACAACGCTCTGGCCTTCTTTTTCGGTGAAGCGTTCCAGCCGCTCGATCACAAAATTGCGCCCGGCCTCGTCCTGCGGCAGAAAGCACATCGCCACGGCATATTCGCCGCGCGGTGGCAGGTCGTGGCCGTTATTCTCAGCCCATCTGCGAATCAGCGGGTCGGGGATCTGCAGCAGTATGCCTGCGCCATCGCCCAGCAGCGGATCGGCACCCACGGCCCCGCGATGATCGAGATTGGAGAGAATTTCCAAGCCCTGTTTGACAATGGAATGGCTCCGCTCGCCCTTAATATGCGCCACAAAACCGACACCACAGGCGTCGTGTTCATTGCGCGGATCATAAAGGCCCTGCGGCGCGGGGTGAGCCATAACTTGCCATTCCTGTCAGATGCCTAGCGGCATACCTTTCAGGCAGCGCGCGGCAATTAAGCACGCGTTTCGCAGGCTAAGCCCTGTACGAAACTGTCGCGAGCCATTCTTTTGGCGACCGAATATGTTTTTTGCAAGTGCGAAGGGGCGAATCAAATCTTGATCCGCCCCAAGGCTTATAATTTTACCGGAACACGGGGCCTGCTGCAGCGCGGTTTGCGCTGCTTCGGGTCAGGCAGCTCCGCTCATCCGCTGGAGTTTTTCCAGAGCTTCGCGCAAGGCGCGCTCGGTTTCGGAAGGGTCGGACGGCTCACTTGCAGACGCTGCTGGAGATGGTCCGGCGTTTCCGGCCGAACGGGCGCCGGTCGGCGCATCGAACGGGCGCGGGTTGGGCTTGTGATTGCCTACCGGCTGTTCGTCCTGCTGACCGGGGAAAACAACCACAGGCTCCGGCAAGGCATCTTCGTTCTGGGTCTTGTCCTCGACCCGGGCGAATTCATGATCGGACAGCATGCTCTTCATATTGAGCAACGAACTGTAGGCGTCCTGACTTTCGCTGTCGTCTTCGTCTGCCGCACCAAATGAGATATCCGGCGCCATTGCAGTCGCTGCAAACGACGCATCATGGGGCGGGGATTCTTCTGCCTGGTCATTCGTTGGGGCAACCGGGCCGGCGAAGGGGTGCTGGCGAGCGAAGTCGATCGACAACGGAGCAGATGCCAAGTCGTCGTTTACTTCGTCTGAATCCGACATATCGAGCGGTCGAAGAGCCGAAGGCATGGCAGGCTCATCGCTTCCAAACGGCGTTTCGGCAGCGTCAGAAGCGTCCATAGCTGCGGTCGCATTGGCCCGTCGGAACACCATCGGTTCTTCGGCCTTACGTTCCGCCACTGCTTCACTTTCGGCGGGCGCGGACAGACCAGACCTCGACACGAGCGGCGAGGTAAAGGGCAGATTGGATGCGGCGCTGAACGATTGCAAATCGGCATCGTCGGCGCGATCTGCAAAGGGATTGGCGCCATCGAAGCCAGCCGTTGGCGGGACCGGAGCGGACGACACTTTTTCTTCTCTTTCGCGTTCGGCCTTTGCCTGCAAGGCGGTGGCGAAACGTTCGACAAGTTCGGCCATGCCGAGATCGGACAGTGCGTTTCCGTTCTGTGTGTTTTCGCCCTGATCGGACGGCGGTTCGGAAGCATTTGTCGCAGCCGCATCATTCGGTGCTGCGAAGGAAGGCATGGCGGGCTGTGTCGGCTGGGTCATGGACTCTTCCTGCATGAAGGAAGTTGCAAAATCGTTGTCCTGGTTGTCGGAGGAATCTTCCCCCTCCTGCAGGGCCGGGGCTGCCCGATCGGAAACCGTCCCTGCACCTTCCATCATTGTATCCGGAATGTGCGTATCGGGATAAAAGCCGGGCACTGCGGCTGGCTGCTTCGCCGCCCCATCGTTCTGCAGTTGGGCAACGTTGCGCAATGCGTCAGTTTCCTCGGCAAATTCTTCCAGAGCCGCGTCTTCTTTCTCGCCGAACTGTTCGGCGGTCAGATCAAGTTCAAGCGGTTCGTCGAAGCTTTGGCCCGGAAGCGGCACGGTATGCATGAATTCGCTCGGACCGGAATCATCGGTTACCGACAAAGAACGGCGGCGACCGGCCAGTTTTGCAGCAACAGGATCGGGCGACTGATCAGCCTCTGTTTTCGCGCTCGCTTCATCGCTTTCGGCCCATTCGTCCTCGAATTTCCAGGGATCTTCCAATGGACCCAGACCTTCACTGCCCAGCTCGCTGCTGGCAGATATCGGGCGTTTGGCCGGTGCGTCGGGGTGGCGGTCCGCCTCGTTCAACCGGAGATCGCGGGAGCGCTCTATTGCGGGAGATTGTGACTGCGTGACCTTGCGCGCCAGCACCAGACCGGTTGCCAGACCGATCCCTGCGGCCAGCACGGCAGTCATCGCGCGAGCGGTAAAGCCCAGCGGGGGCGCTGCTGCGGGCACCACTGCGTCGATCCCGATACCGGTGATAATGCCTTCCAGCAGGGTATGCGGCAGAACCAGACTGCCAATGCCGAACAATGCTGCAAACCAAAGGGCAACAATCGCCGGAAAGGCGGGGTGCGAACTGACAGGTGCTCCACCCTTCCCGGCTTTCTGCTTAGTATTTGCCATGCCCAAAACCACTTTCCTGTTGCCGCCCCTGATCGATTGCTGCCGGTCAGGCAGCGGCCGGAACGGGCCTATTCGAAGTGCTGGCTAGCAAATGATGGTAAACGCTTTGATAACGATGAATGCCCGCGTCCCAGTCATGCTGGCTCGCCACATGAGAAAACGCTCGTTTTCGCATATCGTCCCAGTCACCGCGTCTGGCGGATAGACTGGTCAGGGCATCGGCCAGCCCTTGTGGGTCATCGGGGGGAAACAGGGTTCCGGTAATGCCGTCTCGTATCAGTTCACGGTGGCCGCCGACGTCGGAGGCAGCAACCAGCCGATGCTGGGCCATCGCTTCCAGTGGTTTCAACGGAGTGACCAGATCGGTCAGGCGGCTCGCTTTGCGCGGGTAAGCCAGAATATCGGTTAGCGCGTAATAATTTTCGACCTGATCGTGCGGTACGCGGCCGATAAAATGAATTGCCTCGGCACAGGATGATGCGGCAGCCTGTGCGCGAAGGGCATCGTCCATTGGCCCGCCGCCGACCAGCAGCAGCTGCGCATTTGGTTCGCTTTGCCGTAGCAGGGGCAACGCCGCGATCAGATCGTCCAGCCCTTCGTAATCGTAGAAACTACCGATGAATCCGATGATTGGCCCCTTTCCGATGCCCAGCGATGCGGCAAGCGCCTCGTCACGCGCCACTGGCTCGCCGAACAGCGACAAATCCACGCCGTTGGGCGAGATACCGATCCGTCCGCCATCGAACCCGCGTGTAACGAGATCGTCGCGCAGGCCCGAGCAGATGGTAAAAACGGCATCTGCCCGCGCGACAACGCGGTTTTCCAGTGCGCGGGTCATGCGGTATTTGATCGAGCCTTCGCGGCCCTGCCCGTTGCCGACAGCCGCATCCTCCCAGAAGGCGCGGATTTCATAGACCACCGGAATGCCCAGCCGTGCTCCGGCCCGCACCGCGGCCATGCCGCACAGGGCGGGGGAATGGGCATGCAGCACGTCGGGCCGCCATTCTTCGGCCAGTTCCTCGATTGCGCGAGCCAGCCGGTTGATTTCTCGGATTTCGCTGATGGCGGGGATCGAACCTGTGTCTCCGCCCGCTGGCGTGCGGTGGAATGTCAGTCCTTCGGCATGCTCGGTCGTGGGGCCATCGGCGCTGTGTCGTAGGCCGGTTATACCACGCACTTCCATTCCAGCGCGTTCCTGCGCCTTAAGGATGGCACGGGTGCGAAAGGTATAACCGCTATGCAGCGGTAGCGAATGGTCGAGGACATGAAGAATGCGTGTCATGGGGCCCTTGTCTGACATGGTTTGCTTAACGGCCCGTCAACCGGTGCGTGGTAGCGAACCGGTAACCAAAGGTGGGCCATGCAGGTCCGCCGCCGGAGCCGATTGCACGCCATGATCGATTATTTTGCTCTCGCCCTTACTCACGGGCTCCTGCTCGTAGGGCTATTGCGTCTGCTGACGCACGAGAAGCTGGATCACGAAAACGTGAAAACTCTGGCGCAAACGGATGCTGCCCAAAACGATACGGCTGACACCGCAAAATCAAGTGAAACCAAAACGGTGCGTACCGGAAAAGACAGAAGCCAACACAGAAAGCGCGGCTGACCGGCGATGCTTGATGCTGCCCTTTTCCTGTTTGTCCTGGCTATTTTCGCGCTGGGGGTGCGCCGTCCGTTCATCTGGGTGCTGTTGTATCTATACATCGATATTCTGTCCCCGCAGAAGATCGGCTGGGGGCTGATGCAGATGTTCCCCCTTTCGCTGATTGCTTTCTGCGCAGCTTTCGGCGGCTGGCTCATGACCGACACGAAAAAAGACGTGCGTTTCACGTTCCGTCAGGGATTGCTTGTCGTCCTGTTGCTGTGGTGTTTCTATACGCTTCAGGGTTCGCCTTTCCCGGAACCTGCGCAGGAAAAATGGGACTGGGTCTGGAAGGCGATGTTCTTCGCCATTTTCCTGCCCTTCACCCTGATGACACGCCTCCGGTTGGAAGCTGCCGCGATGACAATGGTGTTGACGGTAGGGGCGATTATTATCTCTGCCAGCATGAAGACTGCGCTGGGCGGTGGCGGCTACGAACAGCTCTACTTCTTCGTCAACGACAATAGCGGCCTTTACGAGAGCAGCACGCTATCGACCGTGGCAATTGGCATCATTCCGCTGGTCCTGTGGTTTAGCAGACATGGCACTATTTTCGCGCCGGACTGGCGAGTGAAGCTTTTCTGCTACGCGCTTGTCTTTGCCTGCCTGATGATCCCCGTAGGCACGGAAGCGCGCACCGGTCTGGTCTGCATCGCAGTTTTGGCGGTGCTTGCGCTGCGCGATGTAAAACGGCGCGCGCTGTTCCTGCTGGCAGGCGGCTTGCTGGGTATGATGGCCATTCCGTTCCTTCCGCAGAGCTATTTCGAGCGGATGTCGACCATTTCCAGCCATGACGGCGACCAGTCCGCCTCTACCCGTGTGGCGGTCTGGGAATGGACATGGGATTATGTCGCGGAGAACCCGCGCGGCGGCGGCTTCGATATCTACCGGGCGAACAAATTCACCTACCGGATGCCCGAACGCACGGGCGAGGGGAATACACAGTCCATCGAATACAAGGAGGTCGTGGACGAGGGGCGTGCCTTCCACTCGGCGTATTTCGAAGTGTTGGGCGAGCAGGGCTATCTGGGTTTCCTGGTCTGGATCTGGCTACAGCTTCTCGGCCTGTGGCATATGGAGCGCATCCGCAGGAAATGGCGCAAGCGGACCGGCGAGGGTGAACGCTGGCAGGCGCCCTTTGCGACAGCCCTGCAATACGCCCACATCATTTATCTGGTCGGAGCACTGTTCCAGGGGATCGCTTACCAGCCTTTCATCATGATGCTGATCGGCCTGCAAATAGCGCTGCATGTCTATTGCAAACGGCTTGATTCGCCACAGAACAAAGGAATCAGAAGCACACGCGGGCCATCCGGCGCGCGCAAGGGTGGGCCTGCCGTAGCGGCACGGGAAGCTGCATTGCGCTAGCCTTCCTCATCCTGCATGAATGGCTGCAAATACGGCATTCATCATAGGAGAGTTACATGACCCCGCAAGAACTAGCCGCCAAGACAGGCGAATCCCTCGGCACCAGTGAATGGGTCGAAATGAGCCAGGACCGGATCAACAAGTTCGCCGATGCGACAGGTGATCACCAGTTCATCCATATCGACGAAGAAAAAGCCAAGATGACGCCGTTCGGCGGCACCATCGCTCACGGCTTCCTGACCCTGTCGATGATTCCTTATCTGGGCGCGAACAGCGATATGCCGAAGGTCGACGGCGTGAAAATGGGCGTCAATTACGGTGGCAATAAAACGCGTTTCATCGCCCCCGTACGTGCAGGCAAGCGCATCCGTGGACATTGGAAGCTGGTCGAGATGATCGAAAAGCGTCCGGGCCAGTGGCAGCAGACGGCTGAAATCACGATGGAAATCGAAGGCGAGGATAAGCCCGCCCTGATTTGTGAGTGGATCACCCAGTACTTCGTTTAATCGAGTAACCTCCCGGCCCCGCCGGCACACCAATCCCAACTTTTCAGGAGTTCGCCATGCGCGACGCAGTAATCGTATCCACCGCCCGTACTGGTATGGGCAAAGCTTATAAGGGCGCTTTCAATTCCACTCCCGGTGCCACTCTGGGTGCCTACGCTCTGAAGCCCGCAATTGAGCGTGCAGGTATCGAACCTGGTGAAGTCGACGACGTATTGTGGGGCTCCGCCCTACAGCAAGGCACGCAGGGCGGGAATCTGGCGCGCCAGGTCGCTTTGAAAGCGGGTTGCCCCATTTCCACCAGCGGCATGACCATTGATCGCCAATGCTCCAGCGGCCTGATGTCGATTGCCACCGCTTCCAAGCAGGTGACGCTCGACAGAATGGATATCGTAGCTGCAGGCGGTCAGGAATCGATCAGCCTGGTGCAGACCCCGGAAATGCGCGTTGCACCCGACAAATCGCTGGTGGCGATGCACGGCGCGATTTACATGCCCATGCTGCAGACGGCGGAAACCGTGGCCCAGCGCTATGGCATCAGCCGTGAAGCGCAGGACGAATACGGCCTCCAGTCGCAGCAGCGCACTGCCGCCGCACAGGAAGCTGGCCTGTTCGACAATGAAATCGTCTCCGTCACAACCACTCATATGGTGAAAGACAAAGAGACCGGCGAAGTGTCCGAACAGGAAGTCACCATTGCGAAGGACGAGGGCAACCGTCCCTCCACCACGCTGGAAGGCCTGCAGTCGTTGAAGCCTGTGCTGGGGGACGGCACGAGCATCACGGCAGGCAATGCCAGCCAACTGTCCGACGGTTCGTCGGCCGTAGTGGTGATGGAAGCCGCTGTTGCTGCCAAGAAGGGCCTGACCCCGCTTGGCCGTTATGTCGGCATGGCGGTTGCTGGCACGGAACCTGACGAAATGGGCATCGGCCCGATCTTCGCCATTCCCAAGCTGCTGGAACGCTTCGATCTCTCGGTCGACGATATCGGCCTGTGGGAACTGAACGAAGCGTTCGCCGTGCAGGTGCTCTATTGCCGCGACAAGCTGGGCATCGATAACGACAAGCTCAACGTCAATGGCGGCTCGATCTCCATCGGCCACCCCTACGGCATGACCGGCGCACGTTGCACCGGCCACGCTTTGCTGGAAGGCAAACGCCGCGGTGCCAAATACGCAGTCGTCACCATGTGCGTCGGCGGCGGGATGGGCGCAGCTGGATTGTTCGAGATCTTCTGATTGGACCTTCAGTCGATGTAAAACAAAACGGCGCGGGAGCACTCCCGCGCCGTTTTGTTGTTTGGCAGTCTGAAAGTTGCCGAATGACCGCTTTTGAGGCTGAGTTTGCGAACCTCCAAAGTCTGTATTTAGGTGGGAAGCGGAACGGCCGCTTTCGGTTGCGGATGGAAAGTTAAGCAGTCAGCTAATTACTCTTCTTACGCATGTATAAGGTTGTTTTCTCTTGGCCTTTGCGATCGCCACGGCCGATTTGATAGCCAAAGCATGAGTAGAAACAGCATAAGACCAGCAGCAAAATGTAGCAGCTTTATGTTGAACGCCAGGTAGTTGACGAACCCGGCACCAAAGAGGACGAAATAAAGGCCCATTAGCGCATATCCTGCGCGAAGTTTGAATAGCGCTAAAAACGAACCGAGCGTCAAGGTAATTCCCATTAGAGCGCTCCAGCCCATGTAGACTTCAATCGACAGGGGAATAATCGCTCCGGCAGATAGCTCAGGAAACCCAGGTTTCAATGCTTCTACAACCAAACGCCCAATATCGGTGTTCATCCAACCCATAATTTGTCCAACAGCGGGTACCGTCCCGTACAGACGCAAGCCTCCATAGATAAGAAAGCCGAGAACAATCATATAATAGGCGACGTTACGAAAAGCGCTTCGCTTGAACATAGATCAGCTCCACAGTTCGTTTGGCGCAACCGGCGCTTCGGTTTGAGATATTTACGCTCATTATAGAAACGAAGCAATCGACGAAGACGTAGTGTGTGCAGGCTATCGTCCGAGCTATGGCTGACGACAGTCTTTGGGAATTCAAGGTTGTTAAGGAATGTCCGCAATTGGGTCGTTAGCGGACTGACCGCTTTGAGAGGAGCCAATCGCCTTATCGGCTTGTTTATACCCCGTGCGCCGCTACAAATTCCTCGACTACCGGCGCAATCTTTTCGCGCCATTTGCTGCCGTTGAAGATGCCATAATGGCCTGCGCCTTCGGCCAGGTAATAGCGCTTTTTCTTCTCTGGCAGACCTTTCGCCAGTTTCAGCGCTGCCTTGGTCTGGCCGATGCCGGAGATATCGTCCCGCTCGCCCTCGACGCACAGGATTGCGGTCTGGTCGATATCGCCCAGATCTACAGGCTCGCCGCGATGGGTGAAGGTTCCGCTTGGCAGGGAGTGTTTCTGGAACACTTCTTCCACCGTCTGAAGATAAAACTCCGCGGTCATATCGCACACGCTGCGATATTCTTCGTAGAAATCCTTCGCCGCTTGCGCGCTTTCATCGTCGCCGGAAGTCAGATGCTTGAACATTTCCCAATGGCTTTGAATGTGCGCGCCCAGATTCATGCTCATGAAGCTGGCGAGCTGGAGAAAGCCGGGGTAAACCTTCCGGCCACCACCTTCATATGTCATCGGCACGGTGGCGATCACATTCTGGCGGAACCAGCTGATCGGGCGCTTCATCGCCATGTCGTTGACCGTGGTCGGGCTTTCCCTCGTATCGATCGGGCCGCCCATCATGGTCAGCGTGGCCGGCGCAGCGTCATGCTTGTCCCGGTTCATAATCGCTGTGGCGGCGAGGGCCGGAACGCTTGGCTGACAGACGGCCATGACGTGCGTACCCGGGCCGATATGGTCCAGAAATTCGATCAGGTAATCGATATAATCGTCCAGATCGAATTCACCCGCAGACGTCGGAACGCCGCGCGCATCGTGCCAATCGGTGATGTAGACTTCGTAAGGTTCGACCATCCGTTCGACCGTGCCGCGCAGCAATGTGGCGAAGTGCCCGCTCATCGGAGCGACGATCAGCAGCTTTGGTGCATTTTCAGCCAATCCGTCACGGCGAAGCCTCTTCAGGTCGCCGAATGGCTTGGCCAGAACAACGGTTTCGCTGATTGGATCGGGCACACCGTCAATCTTGACCGCATCGATATCGAATTCGGGCTTGCCCCGATTTATTGTTGCATGGGCAAAGACTTCAAGCGCACTGGAGGCCATCGGGCCCATGCCGGTATAGGAGATCGGGTTGGCCGGATTGGTCAGCCACTGCGAGCTGATAGCGGCAAGCGAGCTTGCTCCGTTGAGCCAGGCGCGCTGGAGTTCATAAGCGTGATAAAGCAATGCGTGTCCCCTGCGTACGCCTTCGTAAACGGCGTATAGATAGGGTTCTATAGTGGGCGTTCAGGAGCCGTTGTGCAATGCACAATAAAATTGCTGTGCTGCAACCGGTGGCTTTCGGCTGCCGCAGGCCCTAGATAGACGCCCTGAAGCCGATATGACCGATCCCGAAACAGCTCCGCCCCCCCGTCCGCCCGAGGACAAGCCCAGATCTGGGCGGTTGTTCCGCCGGGAAGCCTCGGAAGAGGCAGAGCCGAAAGCCCGGTCGCTCGGCCCGCTTCGCATGGTGTACCGCGAGACAGCGAAGTATCCTGACAAGATTGCGCTGGCGCTGCTCGCCCTGCTGATAACGGCCGCGGCTACGTTGGCGATACCTGCGGGTTTCAAGCTGGTTATTGATCGGGGCTTTGCCGCTGGTGGTGATCCCGAACAGATCGGCCAATGGTTTCGCTACCTGCTGATGATTGTCGTCGTTCTGGCGATTGGCACTGCCATGCGGTTCTATTTTGTCAGTTGGATCGGGGAGCGTGTCGTCGCGGATTTGCGGCGCAAGGTTCATGCTAATTTGCTGCGGCAGGAGCCGGGTTTCTTTGAAACGAACAGTCCCAAGGAAATCAGCAGCCGGATGACCAGCGATACCTCGATTATCGAGCAGGTCGTGGGTACCACCGTTTCCGTGGCATTGCGCAATCTTCTGATGGCGCTGGGCGGGACGGCCTATCTTTTCTATCTCGCCCCGTCGCTCACCATCGGAATGGCGCTGGTCATTCCTGCTGTAGTATTGCCGATCACTATTTTCGGACGGCGGCTGCGTAATGTTTCGCGCGATAGCCAGGACCGCGTGGCCGATGTCGGCGCGATGGTGACAGAGGTGCTGTCGGCGATGAAAATAGTACAGGCATTCGGACAGGAGCGACGCGAAACCACCCGTTTCGGAGATGCGGCAGAACGGATATTCACTGTTGCCAAACGGCGCATTGCAATCCGCGCTGCGATGACCTCGATTATCATCCTGCTGATATTCGGCTCCATTACGCTATTGATGTGGCGCGGGGCCATCGGCGTGTCTTCTGGAGAAATATCAGGCGGCACGATTGCGGCCTTCGTCATTACCGGCGGACTGGTAGCGGGTTCTTTCGGCTCGCTTACCGAAGTTTACGGTGACCTGCTGCGCGGGGCAGGGGCGGCGAGCCGGTTGAACGAACTGCTCGAAGCAGAACCGGGTATTGCTCCGCCAAAGCGGCCTGATACTTTACCCGAACCTGCGCGCGGCAGCTTGTCGTTTCGCGGTATCACATTCTTCTATCCCACACGGCCCGAAGCGAAGGCTCTGGACGGATTTTCGCTTGAAGTGGAGCCGGGCGAGACGGTGGCAATTGTCGGTCCCTCGGGCGCTGGCAAATCGACCATATTCCAGCTTGCGGAGAGATTTTACGATCCGCAATCCGGCACTGTACGTTTGGACGGTGTGCCGCTGACCAGCCTCGATCCGGCGCAAGTTCGCAAACGAATGGCGCTGGTCCCGCAGGACGGCGTATTATTCAGTGCCAATGCACGCGATAATCTTCGGTACGGCAACTGGAACGCCAGTGACGAGGATATATGGGCAGCAGCCCGCGCCGCCAACGCAGAAGAGTTCCTGCGTAACCTGCCGCAGGGACTGGACACATTTCTGGGCGAGGATGGCACGCGTCTGTCAGGGGGCCAGCAACAGCGCATTGCGATTGCCCGCGCGGTGCTGCGCGATGCCCCCATCCTGTTGCTGGACGAGGCCACGAGTGCGCTGGATGCTGAAAGCGAACGATTGGTGCAGGATGCGCTGGATCACCTGATGCAAGGTCGCACCACGCTGGTCATCGCCCACCGTCTTGCCACCGTGCGCGCGGCAGACCGGATTGTAGTGATGGAGAACGGCCGCATCATGGAGCAGGGGCCGCATGTGCAGCTGATCGCAAATGGCGGCCTGTATGCACGGCTCGCATCTCTGCAGTTCGATGCCCCCGAGGCATTGGGCGAAGACGCCGTAGCCTAAGCGCGGCCACGAGGTTTCTAACTTTAGTTCAATACGTTCGGCCGGGCGCAAATCGACGGATGGCATATATATCCGACGAAGGAACACTCTCGACCGGTTTTTAGCCTATGCCATTCCTGCATGATCGTGCGCCGTGTGCGCCCGGCGCCAATGTTAACAGGGGACGTCTTCAATATGATCCGCACCGCAATAGCCACTTCCGCCAGCGTCTTCGCACTGGCTCTCGCCGCGCCTGCTACTGCGCAGGATGATGCTGGGCAGGATGATGCAGGAACACAGGTCGAAGGCACCGAAACGCGAAGCGACGCGCCCCAGCTGGCCGAACCTGAAACGCCGACGATGAGTTTTGGCGAATGGGGTGTGGAACCCTCTCTGCTATCCGATACGATTGCGCCGGGCGACGACTTCTTCGCTTACGTCAACCAGAACTGGCTCGATGCCAATCCGTTGCCAGCCGAATTCAGCCGCTTCGGTGCGTTCAATCTGCTGCGTGAGAAATCCACCAGTGACGTGAAGGCACTGCTCGACGAACTGCTCGCCAAGACCTCCGCCGAACGCACGGCCGACGAAACGCGAATTGTAGATGCTTACAACGCATTTCTGGATACCGAGGCAATCGAAGCTGCAGGGCTGAGCAACGTGCAGCCATACCTGACCAAAGTCATCGGCGCGCAGTCGGTCGCGGAACTGGGCGACCTCTGGGCTTCCTCCGGCTATCCCGCACCGCTCGGCGGCTACGTCAATGTCGATGCCAAGCAGCCGGATCAGTATGTCGCCTATCTGGGTATCGGCGGCCTTGGCCTGCCCGACCGCGAATACTATCTCGATACGTCCGAAGAGGGCGTCAGCATCCAGAACGATTACAAGGACTACATCACCTTCCTGCTTGGCGAGGCTGGATATGCCGACGCGCGCTCCGCAGCAGAAGCGGTCTATGCATTTGAAGAAATGCTGGCCCGCAACGTAATCTGGGACCGGACGGTGCAGCGCAACCGCGACCTGACTTACAATGCTCTGACGGCGGATGAAGTGCAGGCAATGGCTGGCGACTTCCCTGTTACGGCAATGCTTGAGAAGATCGGGCTCGCCCAATCTCCTAAATATGTGGTGGGCCAGGTTCCCCCGACCGAAGAAGAAATCGAAGAGCTGGGTCTGACTGCGGAGACCCTGGAAAAGATCGGCACAGGTTTCCCGGGAATGTTCGATGTGCTCAATGAAACCCCGCTCGCTACCTTGCAAGCGTGGACTTTGAAGGACATTCTTTCGGATCGCGCGCCGGTTCTGCCATCGCGTTTCGACGAAGCGCAGTTCGAGTTCTACGGCAAAAAACTGCGCGGGACGCCGGAGCAGCGTCCGCGCTGGAAGCGCGCGGTTGCCGCTGTCGAAAGCTCTCTGGGTGAGCTTGTAGGTCAATCGTATGTCGAGCGGTATTTTCCGCCCGAAAACAAGGCTGCGATGGATAAACTGGTCGCCAACCTGCGCGTCGCACTGGCCGGATCACTGGCCGATATCGACTGGATGGGCGAAGAAACCAAAGTCGAAGCTATGGCCAAGCTCGACAGTTTCGATCCCAAGATCGGCTACCGTGACAATCTGGAAAGCTATGAAGGTCTGGCCATCAGTCCTACCAACCCTGTCGCCAACGAAGTGGCTGCCGAGGCGTGGCAGCTGGCCGATAACATCGCCAAGCTGGGCGGCCCCATCGACCGGACAGAATGGTTCATGCTGCCCCAGACGGTGAATGCCTATTACAACCCCACCAAGAACGAGATCGTCTTTCCCGCTGCGATTTTGCAACAGCCCTTCTTCGGCCTGACTGCAGACCCGGCGGTGAATTACGGCGCCATTGGCGGCGTTATCGGACATGAAATCGGTCACGGGTTCGACGATCAGGGTTCCAAATCGGACGGAACCGGCAAATTGCGCAACTGGTGGACGGACGCGGACCGCGCTGCTTTCGACGAACGCGGCGATGCGCTGGTCGAGCAGTATGATGCCTTCTGCCCGCTCGATGACGGAGATACATGTGTAAACGGCCGCCTGACACTGGGCGAGAATATCGGTGATCTGGGCGGTCTGAATCTGGCCTATCGCGCTTACAAGATTGCAACCGAAGGCACGGATGTGCCGGTTATCGACGGCTTCACCGGCGATCAGCGCTTCTTCTTGGCGTGGGCGCAGGTCTGGCGTTCAGCACAGCGCGAAGAAAACTATCGCACTCGCCTGCGTACCGACAGCCACAGCCCGGAAGAATACCGGGTCAATGGCGTGGTGCGTAATATGGACGCTTGGTACGAAGCGTTTGGTATCACCCCCGAGCATGATTTGTACCTTCCGCCGGAAGAGCGCATTTCCATCTGGTAGGCTCTCTGCGCTGCCAATGACCTTTAAAGAAGGGCGCCGGTCGCTTGACTTGGCGCCCTCTTTGTTCATGGACCTCACCACTATGGACAACACGCTCACCGCCATCCTGCTCGGCATCCTCGAAGGGTTGACCGAATTCCTGCCGGTATCCTCTACCGGGCATCTGATTCTGGCGCAGGCATGGTTCGGCTATGATCCTGCCGAATGGCAGCAATTCAATATCGTTATCCAGCTGGGCGCAATTCTGGCGGTGGTCGTGGCTTATTTCAGCACTTTCTGGAACATGGGTATGGGGCTGCTGCGGCGGGAGGACGAGGCTGTACGGTTCGTGCGCAATATCTTGCTGGGCTTTGTTCCAGCAGCCTGTATCGGCCTTATTGCAAAGGACGCGATTGATGCGATGCTGGAAACACCGATGGTGGTTGCTGTCGCGCTGATCGTCGGCGGGATTGCCATATTGGTGCTGGAAAAGGTGATTCCGGCACGCGATGATACCGGTGTTGCGGGCATGTCCGCGAAAACCGCGTTGGCTGTCGGCTTCGTCCAGTGTCTGGCCATGGTCCCGGGCACCAGCCGTTCCGGCGCGACAATCATGGGCGCTCTGGCGATGGGCGTGGGGCGGAAAACCGCAGCAGAGTTTTCTTTCTTTCTCGCCGTGCCAACCATGCTGGGCGCGGCGACAGTCAAGATCCTTGATGATCCGGCCTTGCTGGCAGGCGAAGCAACGATCGGCTGGGGCGAGATCGCTCTGGGCTTCACAGCGGCATTCGTGGTTGCGCTGGCGGTGATAAAGGCATTCGTCGCTTATGTGAGCAAGCGTGGATTTGCTCCTTTTGCTTGGTACCGCATTTTAATCGGCGGGGCATTTATCGTCTGGATGATGAGTTGATCACGGCCACATCACGCTTTTTTACAATCGCGTTCGGAACGTCAGGCCATCTTTTTCGTAAATAGCTCATGGCACGCAGAGATTCGATATGGGCATTCTGATCCTCATTATCGCCGGGGCCGTATTTGGCTGGCTGGCAACCATCATCCTGAAGATTGATGATGTCCCCACTTCTGGACACTATGCAATCATAGGGTCTGTCAGCGCGGCGCTCGGAGGATTCGCAATTTCCGGGGCGCGCGCTTTGACCAGTCTGAGCCCGGTTTCATTACTTGCAGGTATTGTCGCAAGCGCGGGTGCTTTGGCGCTTATGCATTATTTAAAACGGACGAAGATCTGGTAATTCCTGTTAATGCTGGACTAGGGTTTGCCCTGCTGTCATGCACACGCCACGGTCCCACGGTTGGGGCCTAACAAATTAAGGGGAAGTAATATGAAATTCACAATGAAAACCGCAATGGTCGCTTCGGTCGCTGCAATGGGCCTGAGCCTTGCTGCATGCGATTCTGCTGCTGAAAACGAAATGGAAGACAACATCGAAGCGAACGAAGACGCTCGCGACAACGCTGTTGATGCCATGGAAGAAAGCGGCGAAATCACCGAAGATCAGGCTGACGCGATGGACGATCAGACGGATGCGATGGAAGAAGCCGCTGAAGAGCAGGTTGACGAAATGGATCCTGAAGCGATGTAATTTCGCTAAAATTTGCGAAATATGTCACCGGCGCCGGGGTCAGCCCCCGGCGCCGGTTTTTGTTTGGGTGACAGCGGGAGAAAGCCGCCGGTAGCGCTCAGACCGCTTCGGCCGCACTGCCCCGTCCGCCACGCAGTAGATATTCCTGCGTCCCGCGGTTCACGACATTGTCGACATCGATAATCGCGGAATTTGCATAGGTGAAGCTGGGCGGCAGATTATTGTACAGCCGGTCGAAATCGCGCTCTACCGTTTGCCGGTAAAGATCCTCGAAGCTTTCGATTACGAAATAGGTCGGCTGCAGATCGTCGATCACGTAATCGGTCCGCATGGCCCGGTCGACATTCAGCATGATGCGATTGGGGCTCTTCGCCTCTACGGCAAACACCGCTTCGGTCGGGCCGGACAGAATCCCGGCCCCATAAGCTTTGATGCCGTCTGGTTCCTCGATCAGGCCAAACTCGACCGTGTACCAATAAAGTGCACCCAACGCCTTCAGGCGATTATACCGCATCGCATTCCAACCGGCCTTGCCATATTCGTGCATGTAATCGGCATAGACCGGATCGGTCAGCATCGGGACATGGCCGAACACGTCATGGAAGACGTCAGGCTCCTGAATGTAATCGAAAGTGTCGCGGGTGCGGATAAAATTGCCTGCCGGAAAACGGCGATTGGCCAGATGCCAGAAAAACACGTGATCGGGTATCAGCATGGGCACCGGAACCACGCTCCAGCCGGTCATCGGCTCCAGTTCCGAGGTCAGCCGGGCAAATTCCGGCACGCCGCTCCGGCCCAGGTCCAGCCGATCCAGCCCTTTCAAGAAGGAAGTGGCAGCGCGTCCGGGCAGAATATCCATTTGGCGCGTGAAAAGGTCGTTCCAGATCGCATCGTCTTCGCTGTCATAAACCGTCTGCGCAGGCTCCAGCCAATCCTCCCCCACATGGGAAGGGCGCTTCAGCGGCGCCGTAAAGACGTCATCCGGCATATGCGGAAGGACGGAATAATCCTGTTCGGTTTTTACAAATGTCGCCATGATATCCATCATATAGGTACCATCGCAGCGGATTGCTGACAATTTCACCGGAGGATATGTGCCAAAGCTCAAGAAAAAAACCTACGAGAAACTGCTTGGCCCGATGGAAGAGGAACTGGTCGCAATGGCCCGCTGGGTGAGGGTTACCGGCCAGCGAGTTTGCGTCATTTTCGAAGGACGCGACACGGCGGGCAAGGGCGGGGCCATCCGGGCCGTCGGCGGGCGGCTCAATCCGCGTCAGACCCGCGTGGTCGCGCTCCCCAAGCCGAGCGAGCAGGAACGCACCCAGTGGTATTTTCAACGCTATGTACCGCACTTGCCGGGCGCGGGCGAAATCGTGCTGTTTGATCGCAGCTGGTACAATCGCGCCGGAGTGGAGCAGGTGATGGGCTTCGCAAACAAGGCGGAGGTGGCCAAATTCCTGCGCGAGGCGCCGGTGTTCGAGCGGATGCTGGTCGATGATGGCATCCTGCTGTTCAAGTACTGGCTTACAACCGATCAGGAGAAACAGGAAGAGCGGCTGAAGGAGCGATTGGACGATCCGCTCAAACGCTGGAAGCTCAGCCCTATCGATCTGGCGGCGCGGGATAAATACGAAGCGTATACCACAGCGCGCGAGGCCATGCTGGAGGCGACGCACACGGAGCATGCACCTTGGACCCTAGTGGATTTCAATGACCAGAAGCGCGGGCGACTGACACTGGTCCGCGACCTGCTCGATCGCTTGCCAGACACCCGTATAGGGCCGGCGCCGCTGGAATTTGCCGAACTGAAGCATGAGCCGCTGGAAGAAAGCTACAGTGTCATGCAACCGATAGCGGATTATCCTCTCGGTTAGACAGAAGCACTGGCCTTGGTCACTTGCCGACCGTCGGGGGCGAATGCTGCGAGTTCATATCCGTCGTCGCTGGTGCGCATCACCAAGTGCAGCGGCTCTCCGGCGATGGCAGGGGAAACGCCGCGAAAGGCGAAGCGGGTCAGACGATTGTCACCCAATTGCCCTGCGGCCAGTTGCAGCAGCAGGCTGGCGGTAAGCGGCCCGTGAACCACCAATCCACGATACCGCTCCTCGCCTTGCGCATAAGGCAGGTCATAATGGATGCGGTGGCTGTTGAAGGTGAGGGCCGAATAGCGGAACAGCAGGCGCGAATCGGGGGTCAGGGTGCGGCAGGTATCCCAAGCTGACGGATCGAACTGTGCTTCGCCCGTTTCTGGCGGGCTTAGCGGCGCATCGGCAGGTGCGGCTTCACGGTACACCAGCGTTTGTGTCTCGCTGACCGCCAATTCTCCGTCGGCGAATGTATCATGGGCGACATCCACGAACACCATATCGCCGGTACGGCCCGATTTCGGTGTGACCGAAGCTATGCGGCTTGTGCGCTGGACGTCTGCGCCGGTGGCCATCGATGTGTGGAACCGTATCGCGCTGGCGGCCCACATCCGGCGGGGCAAAGGAACCGGTGGAAGGAAACTGTCCGTGCTATCATCGCGTTCGGGATGCCCGTCTTTGGCCAAAGCGCCGGTCGGGGCATCCGGCGTACAAAGGCAGAAATGGATGCCTTGGGGCATGGTGCCCGCTGGCAGGGCGGGCAGATCGAACGTCGCCAGCCAACGGGCTGAAAGTGCTTCGTGCAGCCGGTCCGACGCTGTTTGTTCGCGCCCTACCCAACCTGACCAGTCCTTCGTCATCAGGTCGCGCGTTCAAAGACAGCTGCAATGCCCTGTCCGCCGCCGATGCACATTGTTTCAAGCCCGTAGCGTACTTCGCGCCGGTGCATCTCATGCGCCATATCGGCCAGAATACGCCCTCCGGTAGCGCCAATGGGATGACCAAGCGAAATGCCCGAACCATTGACGTTGAGGATTTCGCGGCGCGAATCGTTGTCGCTCCATCCCCAACCTTTCAGAACGGCCAGCACTTGCGGGGCGAAGGCTTCGTTCAGTTCGACCAGGCCCATATCGTCCCAGCTGTATCCACGCCGCGCAAACAGACGCTCGACCGCCGGGACCGGCCCGATACCCATGCGCGAGGGATCGCAGCCTGCCGCTGCCCATCCGCCGAACCACAGCATCGGTTCCAAGCCCAGCTCTTCTAGCTTGTCCTCTGCCACCACTAGGCACGCAGCAGCGGCATCGTTCTGCTGGCTGGCATTGCCTGCGGTGACGACGGCGTCTGGGTTGGTGCGTCCTTCAAGAGCACGCAGCGCGCCCAGCGTTCCCATATCGGCGTCTGCGCGGTAGCCTTCGTCTTTCGTAAAGCTGAGTGGATCGCCGCGCCGCTGAGGGACATCGACCGGCACGAGTTGTGCATCGAATTTGCCTGCTTCCCAAGCCGCCGCTGCATTCTGATGGCTGCGCACGGCATAGGCATCTGCCGCCTCGCGCGAAATTTCGTAATCTTTGGCAAGGTTTTCCGCCGTTTCGATCATGCCGGTAATCACACCAAAGCGCTCTATCGGCTGGCTCATCACGCGGCCGCGGCTTAGGCGGTCATGCAGCGTGATATCGCCCATCCGTGCGCCGTGTCGCCCCTGCGTGGTATAGTGCTCCACATTCGACATGCTCTCGCAGCCACCTGCGACGACCACATCTGCCATACCGGTTTCCACCATCATAGCGGCGTTGGCGATGGCCTGCACGCCCGATCCGCAGCGCCGGTCCAGCTGGTATCCCGGAACCTCAAGCGGAAGCCCAGCGGCGAGCCATGACCAGTGACCTATGCATGGCGCTTCTCCGTTTCCATATCCTTGGCTGAATACGACATCATCGACCCGTGCCGGATCGATTGCTGTACGCTCCATCAACGCTTTCAGTATGACGGCACCGAGCTGTCCGGCATCCATTGGGGCGAGCGTGCCAAGGAATTTGCCCACAGGCGTGCGAAGTGGCGAAACAATAGCGGCGCGTCTGGTCATCTAAGGTGTCCTATCGGTTGTTCTTGTCGCTGGTGCGGACGACGCCCCGGTCGATCATGTCGCCAATCGTCCCGCTGCCAAGGCCCAGACGCTCGCTCAGCACTTCTTCGCTGTGTTGGCCCAGATAGGGCGCAGGCGCGGGATCGCTTGCCTCCCGCGAAGGTATGTTCGCGAAACTGCGCGGGGCGGGGTATTCAAATCCGCTGGGGTTGGCGGGCGAGGGGCCGAACAGCGGATTGTCTCCGACCAACTGAGGGTCCTGCGCTGCCTCGTGAGCGGTACGGTATTTTTCGAAGGTGGCCCCGGCCTTGACCATACGTTTTTCCAGCTTGGTGTATTTCAGTTCGTGGGCGACCTGCTGGAACAGATCGAACAGCCGGTGGCGGTGGGTGAAACGCGGCTCGTCGCCTGCATTGAAATCGACGCCCAGCTCTTTTTCAAGCTCTGCAATTGGCCCAGCCAGATCGAATGCCTCGATCAGTCCTCCCCACTGTTTGGCCGTAAGGGCCGCGACCATAAATCGCACGCCGTCCTTGCTGCGAAAATCTCGGCCAAAGGCACCCCAGATGGCGTTGCCGAGGCGCTCACGGTCGTCGCCGCGATACAACATCTCTGCCATCATGCCGGAATTCGCGACAGTGCCGATGGCGACATCGCCCAGCGGCACACGCAGTTCGCTGCCTTCGCCGGTCACATCGCGGTGGCGTAGCGCAGCCAGCAGCGAAAACGCGCAATAGGCACCGGTGATGAAGTCCCACGCTGGCAGCACCTGATTGACTGGCGGAGCGGTTTTCATGTGCCATTCTTCCGGCCCGCCCATCAGCGGATACCCACTGGCGGCGTTGACGGTGAAGTCCATTGCCTGGCGTCCATCATGCCACCCCATGATCCGCACAGAAACCATGTCCTCACGGTGCGCTGCCATCGCCGCATGGCTGAGAAAGCTTTTCTCCGGTAGATTGGTAATGCACTGGCCGGTCCTGCCTGCCAGTTCAGCACACAATTCGCGGCCCTCTCCGCTACGCAAATCCAGCGCGACCGATTTCTTGGCCCGGTTGAGGTTTTCCCAGCTGAGCGAACGTCCTTCCTCGGTCAGCATATAACGGTCGTAGTC
The DNA here is from genome assembly GCA_913060895.1 of uncultured Sphingomonadaceae bacterium. Lineage (GTDB taxonomy): Bacteria > Pseudomonadota > Alphaproteobacteria > Sphingomonadales > Sphingomonadaceae > CAJXSN01. The sequence continues at coordinate 77,561 of CAJXSN010000004.1, read as the reverse complement.
GAGACCGCCCGCAACATGATCCACCCGGATGACTTCCGCACCCATTTGAGCGGCATACAGACCGGCGGTGGGAGACGCGACGAAGCTCGACACCTCGACAATCGAGAGTCCGTCCAGCAAATTATACATTTAGGAGGGCGCTCCGTTGGCTGCGGCATATTCGCGCAGCATGTTCTTGGCGATCTGCAGCTGCAGAATCTGTGTAGTGCCTTCGTAAATGCGGTAAATGCGCGCATCGCGGTAAAACCGCTCGGCGTCGTATTCTGCCAGATAGCCTGCCCCGCCGTAAATCTGGACCACGCGGTCGACCACGCGGCCACACATTTCGGACGCAAATACCTTGAAGGCCGCGGCCTGTCGGATGGTCGGCTCGCCGCGGTCCACCCGCGCGGTGACATCGGCCATCATGCATTCCGCCGCATAAATTTCCGTTTCGCTCTCGGCCAGCATCTGCTGGATCAGCTGGAAATTTGCGATCGGTTCGCCAAACGCCTTGCGCTCGTTCGCATAGCGTAGCGCACTGTCAAGCGCGCGGCGGGCATAGCCTGCACTGGCCGCGCCCACTGAAATGCGTCCATTGTCGAGGCTCTGCATCGCAAAGCGGAAGCCCTTGCCGGTTTCTCCGCCGAGCAGCGCATCCCCCGGCACATGGACATCATCCATCATCACATCGGCGATGTGGCTGGCCGACTGGCCCATCTTCCTATCCGGGCTCCCCACGCTCATTCCCGGCGTATCCATCGGTACGATAAATGCGCTGACATGGGCGTTCTTTGGCAGAGCGTCCTTTTCCGTTCGCGCCATAATCAGTGCGACATCGGCGTGCGGAGCATTGGTGATGTAGCGTTTGGAACCGTTGAGCACCCAGCCATTGCCACTTGGGTCGGGTCTGGCCGTAGTCGCCATTGCGGCAGAATCGGAGCCGGAGCCAGGCTCCGTCAGCCCGAAACAGGCGATTTCCCCGGCAGCGATGCGCGGCCACCATTCTGCCTTTTGCGCGTCGGTCCCGCCGTTTTTAATCGCGGAATTGAACATTCCGACATTGATCGAGAAGATCGAGCGATAGGCAGGCGCAGCGTAAGCCATAGTGTTGACCACCTGCGCGTATTGCATGGTGTTCAGGCCCGCGCCGCCGAAGTCTTCAGGCACGGTCAGGCCGAACAGGCCCATATCCTTCATTTCGGTTAGAATCTCGGCAGGGATCGCGTCATTGGCGATCATGTCCTTCTCCGCCGGTATCAGGCGTTCGCGGACATAGCGTTGCAGCTGATCGAGAAACTGGCCGAATGTATCATCGTCCATACCTTGGTGAATCATTCGGTCGCTTCCTCTTGGTTCGTGTTTTCAATCCCGGCTGGCTGTTCTGGTGTATCCATTGTGCCGGGTGGCAGGCGGCGGGCTTCGATCATTTCTGCCGCTTCGTCCAGCGCGCGTGCTTCGCCCACTGAAACTCCGCCCGGCCCCGGGTCATTGTCCGACGGGCCGCAGCCCGCCAGAAACAATGCCGGAACCAGTATGCCGGTGAGTAGAGCGAATGTGCCTCGGGCCAATGCAGCGCGCTCTATTCTGTCACTTCTTCGGTCGCCTCGGCTGCATCTTCGGCGGCCTCTTCGGTGGTTTCGGCAGCACCAGAGGCGATCGCGGCAACATCGGCGGCAGCGGCGGCGGCGCGCTCGCCAGCGGATTCGGCGCGGGCGACATCGTCGACAGTCGGTTCTGGGTCACCTTCATCGTCGCCGCCACTGTTGGCAGGAGCTGGCGCAGGAGCGACATTTTCATCGACTACGGGCTCTGCCGTAATGTCGGCCATCGCTTCGTCGGCCGGAATTTCAACTGTATCCGCAACTGCTTCTTCCGAGGCATCGTCACTGCTGCCGCAGGCGGCAAGGGCGAGCGCGCCGGTAAGGGCAAAGGCAGTACGGCCGAAATCGGATCGGAACGTAAATGTCATGGTATTGTCTCCTGCAAAACGAATGGGGCTCTGGCTTCCTAGCCCTTCGATAGCCATCGGGGAAAGGGGGAAACGTGATAACGGGCGGCTTGTCTGCTGCACCATTTCTGTCATGGCCCGGTTCATGGATGCAGTGACGGCCCACGAACCAAGCGAGACCTCTGTCGATGATGGTCTGGACGCAGCCCGCGGACGGCTGCGTGAATTGTTCGGGTTTGCCGATTTTCGGGGGCGTCAGGCAGCGGTTGTGGCGCGCGTTCTGAACGGCGCATCAACTCTTGCAGTGATGCCGACGGGTGCGGGCAAGTCGCTGACCTACCAATTGCCCGCCGCGATGATGGAGGGGACATGCATCGTCATCTCGCCACTGATTGCCCTGATGCATGACCAGCTGCGATCCGCCCGGGCGAACGGCATCCGCGCAGCGACACTAACCAGTGCCGACAGCGATTGGCGTGCGACGATGGATGCCTACCGGAATGGAGAGCTTGATCTGCTGTATGTGGCGCCGGAACGCGCCAGCCAGACAAGTTTCTGTGATCTGCTGACGGCTTCGCCGATATCGCTGTTTGCCATCGACGAGGCGCATTGCGTTTCCGAATGGGGTCATGATTTCCGCCCCGATTACCGCCAGTTGCGCCCACTGATGGACAGGTTCGACGATGTCCCGCGTCTCGCACTTACAGCAACAGCGGACGAGCACACGCGGGCCGATATTCTGAACCAGTTGGGCATTCCTGAAGGCGGCCTGATCGTCGCCGGGTTCGACCGTCCCAATATTCGTTACAATGTCCGACACCGCGACAATCCGGTGCGGCAGCTGACCCAATTAATGGCAGATACGCCGGGGCCCGGTATCATCTACGCGCCTACCCGCAAGAAGGTGGAGGATATTGCGGACAAGCTGGCCGCTGCCACTGGGCGTGATGTGCTGCCGTACCACGCTGGGCTGGAGCCGCACATTCGCGCCGAACATCAGGCACGTTTCGTGGCGAGCGAAGATATGGTGATGGTCGCCACGATTGCGTTCGGCATGGGGATAGACAAGCCGGACGTGCGGTTTGTGGCCCATGCCGGTGTGCCCAAATCAATCGAGGCCTATTATCAGGAAACTGGCCGCGCAGGCCGCGATGGTGATCCGGCACAGGCAGTAATGCTGTGGGGGGCCGCCGATTTCGCCACTGCACGGCAACGGCTGGGCGAATTGCCTGAAGACCGCCGTGAGGGGGACCGCAAGCGGCTGGATGCGTTGGCCATGCTGGTGGAGACCCCAGAATGCCGCCGTTCCCTGCTGCTGAAGCATTTTGGCGAAGACCCGCCGCGCACCTGCGGCAATTGCGACAATTGTCTGGATAGCCCCGACGTAATCGATGCGACTGAATTGTCTCGCAAGCTGCTTTCTGCCGCCTACCGTACCGGACAGAGTTTTGGCTTCGGCCATCTGCAAAAGGTGCTGACCGGCAGCAGCGATGCCCGGATAGAACAGCGCGGGCATGATCGCCTTAGCGTATTCGGGATCGTCTCGGGCGAGGATGCCGCGTTGCTGCGCCCTGTGTCGCAAGCTTTGCAGGCGCGCGGAGCCTTGATCGCAACGGAACATGGCGGTCTGGCGCTGGGCGGGGAAGCGCCAGCAATTCTGAAGGGCGAAAAACCCGTTGCTATCGTGCGCCCGCCCAAGCGGAGTGCCAGCCGCAGAGGCTCCGGTAGGGGGGACAGCACTCCCAATCCTGTGGGCGACCCGCTGTTCGATGCCTTGCGTGAATTGCGCCGCGAACTGGCGCTGGAAGGACAGGTGCCGCCCTATGTTATCTTCCATGACGCCGTGCTGCGGGCGATGGCCAGTCTGCGGCCCAGATCGCTGGATGAACTTGCAAACCTTAATGGTGTCGGGGCCAAGAAACTCGAAGCATATGGCGCACGTTTTCTCGACTGCATCCGCCGGCACTGACTGCGTACGGCCAGCAGGAAGATTGACAGCTCGTTAACCTTTTTTCCTTACGCGTGGATGCATGAAACATCCTGCTCTTGCGTCGTATAACCGCCCGCTCGCCCGTCCGTCGCTTCTGATCGGAGGCGCTATCGCGGCTGCAGCCATCGCCCTGATCCCGGCCGCCGCGCTGTTGGCGCAAAGCCCGGCTTCACCCTTCACGGTGGTGGAAACCGGACAGGGCTTCGGCTCGTTGCAAGCAGCCGTCAACGCGATAGGGGACGGGCAGGGCAGCATAGCCATTCGTTCAGGCACCTACCGCGAATGCGCAGTGCAGGAAGCGGGGGCCGTATCTTATCTGGCTTCAAACGCTGGCGATGTGATTTTCGACGGCACAACCTGCGAGGGTAAGGCGGCGCTAGTCCTGCGGGGGCGCGATGCGAATATTGCCGGCCTCGTTTTCAAGAATATGGCGGTGCCTGACGACAATGGCGCGGGCATCCGGCTGGAGGAGGGCAACCTTACTATCACGCAAAGCTGGTTCCTCGACAGCCAGCAGGGCATACTGACGGCCAATGGTATGCCATCGCGCATCGTCATCGACCGCTCTACTTTCTCTGGCCTTGGTACCTGTGAAGGCGCTGGCGGCTGTGCCCATTCGATCTATATCGGCCGCGTCGCGCATCTGCGCGTTACACGCAGCCGGTTCGAGCGCGGGCAGGGTGGTCACTACGTTAAATCGCGCGCAGCCCGCACCGATGTGGCGGCCTCCAGCTTCGATGACAGTGCCGGCAATGCGACCAATTACATGATCGACATTTCCAACGGCAGCGTCGGCCAGATCACCAATAACTGGTTTGTGCAGGGTCGCGATAAAGAGAATTACTCCGCCTTCATCGCTGTTGCTCCGGAAGGGGTCGAAAATACTTCCAACGGTTTGGTGATAGCGGGAAATGACGCCCGCTTTGTGCCGGGACTGTCGCGCAACTCGGCCTTTGTCGCCAATTGGTCAGGCGAGGATTTGACCGTCGAAGAAAACAACATCGCCGCCGGTATTGCCCGCTTAGAGAAACGCTGAGGTCGCTTACCGTCGCAATGCCAATGCTGGAACCGTGTTCTGCTGCCGAACGTTGAAGAAACGAAGGAGCAGATTATGGCAGGCGGCTGGGCGCGTGATGGCGCCATTCAGGATCAAATCGACGATACAATAAATGACGCTGTAGGAGCAGCGCGCTCACGCTTGCCTAAAGGTGCAAGTGCGGAATGGTGTGATGAGTGCGGAGAGCCTATTCCGGAAAAACGCCGTGCTGCGCTGCCCGGCGTGCGCACCTGCGTTGCCTGCCAATCGGCACGAGATGCTGTCGTGCGCCATTCGTCTATCAACCGCCGAGGAAGCAAAGATAGCCAACTACGCTAGGCCGTGTTGACAAAAGGGATTCCCAAACCGCGCTAGCTCTGATTCAAGACTGCTTTTTGGGGAGCAGACATGGGTCGTGGGGATTTGTCGGATGCGGAGTGGGAGCTGATCGGTCCACTGCTGCCGCCTGAGCGTGGTCGCTGGGCTAGGCCTTCCGGCGATAATCGTCGCTTTCTCAACGGCATGCTCCACGTGCTGCGGGTCGGCTGCCCCTGGCGCGACATGCATGAGCGAGATGGCAAGTGGAACTCGGTCTATGTCCGCTTCCGAAGATGGGCCGAGCAGGGCGTGTGGGATGCCTTGCTGCAAACGCTGGTCGATCTGGGTCTCACCGATGACTGGCAGCACATGATCGACAGCACCAGCGTTCGCGGCCATGTCTCGGCAGCGGGCGGAAAAGGGGGGCTTGTGCGAACGCTCTTGGTCGATCACGCGGCGGCTTTACGAGCAAAATCCACGCCCGCTGCGACAATCAAGGACTGCCTGTCGGCTTCGTCCTGACCGGCGGAGAGGCTTCTGATTACACCGCTGCCGAACCGCTGATGGCGATCCCCGTCGCCGCACCCAAGGCACTGCTGGCAGACAAGGGCTATGACGGTGATCGCTTCCGGGAGAGCCTGCTGATCCGAGGCATCCTGCCGGTCATCCCGCCCCGCTCGAACCGCAAGGTGCCCGAGCACCCCGACTATCGTCGCTACCGAAACCGCAACCGCGTCGAGCGCATGTTCGGCAAGCTCAAACAGCAGCGTCGCATCGCCACCCGCTACGACAAGACCGTCCTCTCCTTCGAGAGCTTTCTCAACCTCGCCGCTGCACGCCTATGGCTAAAGTCTTTTGTCAACACGGCCTAAGCGCTATCAATGTAAAGTGCTGGGTCAGTAGGTGCGCGAATTATTGGAAGCATCGCCTCACGTTCTCCGGCCTTATGATGGTAGTCAGTCCAACAGGTGCCCAGCTTTGTCGCGCTTTGTCGCTAGATAGCGTGCATTATGAGGATTCTCCGGCAACTGATGGGCAACCCGTTGTGCGACCGTAATGCCTTCGTCAGACAAGGCAGTTACCTTGCGCGGGTTGTTCGTCATCAACCGGATATCGCCAATGCCCAGCAGGTCCAGCATACGGGCTGCCGTGGCGAAATCTCTCGATTCATCTGGCAGACCAAGCCTTTCATTGGCCTCTACCGTATCAAACCCCTGATCTTGCAGGCGATAGGCGCGCATCTTGTTGACCAGCCCGATACCGCGCCCCTCCTGCCGCATATATAGCAGCACGCCATAACCGCCTTTTTCTGCCTCTGCAGCCATCTGGTGCAGGGCCGCATCCAGTTGCGGGCCGCAATCGCATTTGAGGCTGCCCAGAATATCGCCGGTCAGGCATTCGGAATGCAGCCGGACAAGCGGGGTGGTCCCGGACATCTGCTTGCCGATGATCAGCGCGCAATGCTCGCGCATATCGTCAAGTTTGCGAAACACTACGATTTCGCTCTCTGCAATGTTGTCGGTCGCAGCGATCGGCAGGCGGGCGCGGGTAGCAATCGACAGCTGGTTGGGATCGCTCCATGCATCCATATCGGCGGGGCTGAAATACTGCGCCTCGTCCGCATTGTCCGGAGCAACCATGAAAGCGGGCAGGATGCCGGCGATCCGCGCCAGTTCCAGCACCGCCTGCGCAGTCGCGGACCAGTCCAACGGATCGGCACGAAATGGACCTTTTAACGGATTAGCCAGATCAAGCGCCGGATCGGCCACGGCCAGCGCACTGGATAGGGTGAACCCATCTGCCCCGTGGATCAGCACCGGCGCGTAAGGGGCCGCAGCCTCGCGCTGGTTCGTCAGTTTAAGCGTAGCGGCGCGGGCTGCCGAAATCAGCAGACGGCCCGCTGCAAGCCCTTCTGTCGCTGCAGTTTCAATGGGCTGGAGAACCAAGGCTTCACCACCGGCCTGCACGCTCAGGGGCCAGCCGTGGCGCAGAGCGTCCACCGCCTGCGCCACGCGTCTTGCGGGTGAGGGCAGAACTATGCTCAGAAGGCGAACTCCGTGGTCAGCGGGACATGGTCGCTCGGCTTATCCCAGTCGCGCGCGTCTTCATACACGCTGTGAGCGGTAGCTTGTGTAGCAAGCTGCGGACTGGCCCACATATGATCCAGTCGACGTCCGCGATCGCCCTTGCGCCAGTCCTTGGACCGGTAGCTCCACCAGGAATAATAGCGTTCAGGCGCAGCGATATGCTCGCGCCCGATGTCTTTCCAGCCATGTGCATCCATAAAGCCTTGCAGCACCTCCACTTCAAGCGGTGTGTGGCTGACGACTTTTAGCAATTGCTTGTGGCTCCACACGTCGCTTTCCAGTGGCGCGATGTTGAAGTCGCCCACGATTAGTGTGGGTTGCTCGATCCGTTCGGCCCAGCGCGTCATGCGTTCCAGAAAATCAAGCTTCTGGCCGAATTTCGGGTTCTGCTCGCGGTCGGGAATATCGCCGCCAGCGGGGACATAGACGTTCTCGATAACAGTTCCGGCGCCGCCCTTTGCGCCAGGCCCGTTGTTCAGTTGAACGCCGACATGACGCGCCTCGCCATTGTCTTGCCAGTCATGCCGTGAATACTCGGTAAAAGGCACTTTCCCGACCGTTGCGACACCGTGATACCCCTTCTGACCATGCACTGCGAAATGCTCGTATCCAAGCGCGCGGAATGCATCATAGGGAAACTGGTGTTCCTGGCATTTGATCTCCTGCAGGCACAGGATGTCAGGAGCATGTGAAGTGATGAACGTTTCGACAATCGGCATCCGCAGGCGGACCGAGTTGATGTTCCAGGTGGTAACGGAAAGCATGGGTCAGGCAGATAGGCCGCGCGCTGCCTTGCGGCAAGCGTGTGAAAGGTGTTTGTCGCTCTCGTAAGGAGGCAGGGCAATAGGGTAGGGTACGATCAAACAGGAGACTTCCCTTGCGAAACACTCGTCCTTTCATTACGTTGATCGTTGCCCTCTCGATGGCCGCCTGCACCTCGACCACGAACTATTACGGTCAAGATCCGGAAATGCAGAGTGCATTGAGCCCGGCGCAATCGCCAGTTCAGCCACGTGCGAAAAACGTCATCCTGTTCATCGGCGATGGAATGGGGATCAGCACAATCACCGCAGCGCGCATTTATGCAGGACAGAAACTGGGCCAGACGGGTGAAGAATATGTCCTGCCGTTCGAACGGTTCGATAACGTCGCGCTGGTCAAAACTTACAACACCGACGCGCAGGTGCCGGACAGTGCTGGAACCGCCACTGCGATGCATTCGGGCGAGAAGACCCGGATCGGGATGCTGGGCGTCGGGCCGGGCGCGGACAAGGCCGATTGCCGCACCGCTGCAGAGCATGCGCTGCCTCTGCTAGGTGAAGAAGCTACGCAGCGCGGGCTGGCTTTGGGAATCGTCAGCACTGCTCGCCTCACCCACGCGACGCCTGCGTCGGTCTATGCCCGCAGCAACAGCCGTGACTGGGAGGCGGATGCGGCTTTCCCGGAAAAGCAGGCTGGCTTTGAATGCCGCGACATTGCGCTGCAATTGATCGAAAGCGATTTCGATGTTGCGCTTGGCGGCGGTAAGGCTGCATTTTACGGTGAAAATACTGGCGGATGGCGCAGTGTGGCCGATGCCGATCTGCCTGCCATGTGGGCTACGCGCACCGGAGGCACTGTAGTGCACAGTGCCTCCGAACTCGATGCGGCGTCCAGCGATATGCCAGTACTGGGCCTCTTTACCGCCAGCCACATGACCTACATGGCCGAGCGCGAGACGGCCTCTATCGAGCCCACGCTAACGGACATGACGGCCGCAGCAGTAAAGCGACTGGGCGCTGATCCCGATGGCTATTACTTGATGGTCGAAGGCGGGCGGATCGATCACGCGCACCATGCGGGCCGGGCCGGGTTCGCGCTGGAGGAAGCGGCCGAGTTCGCCCGCGCCATTCAGTACGCTGTCGACAACACCAATCCGGCAGAAACGCTGATTCTGGTGACTGCCGACCACAGCCATGTGTTCACCATCGCCGGATACCCGCAGCGCGGCAATCCAATTTTGGGCCATGTCGTCGCGCCGCCCGAATCGGGTAAAGGTGAAGGAAGTCTAGTTCTGGCCCGGGACGGTAAACCTTACACCACGCTGGGCTATGGCAATGGGCCGGGCGCAATTTCTCGCGAGCGCGCAGTTCCCGAAACAGGGCTTCAGGCGCGTCAACAGGCAGCCATACCTACAGATTCTGAAACCCACGGGGGCGAGGATGTGGCCTTGTATGGTTCAGGGCCGGGCGCACAGGGCGTTCGCGGCGTGATAGAACAGAACCGCATCTTCCATATCATTCGCTCAGCCTTTGGCTGGGGCGCTCCCGGCGCAGAATAGCTGGCAAACAGCAGCCCTGAAGAAAAAACCCCCGCACCGGGGGCATTGGTGCGAGGGTTTCTCTTTCAGCGTTCGTCACGCTTGTTACAAAGCGGCCAGTCCGAGAGACAGGGCAACAGGGGGGAAACCCGTCTCTCCGCCGCTTTGTTAATTCTGTAATATGCCTTCCCCGCTTTCCGTTTGGTGAACGATCTGTCGCAGATTGTCGCAGCAGGCGGCCACCTCAGGGTTCAACCGTTCAGCGCTTACGACGGGTGCTTCTGCGCGGATCCTTATAGGTGAACGCGGAGTCTGAAACGGACACGCCATACTTCTGATTGCGTAGCCGCACGGTCGTGCGGTTGTTCTGTGCATCAAGAGCGACCCAATTGGTCAATTCCCATCCGCCGGGGGCGCTGGAGTCTTTAGTGAAAACCAGAGTGATCACGCCAAATTCCGGCCGCTTTGGATCGCGGACTTCCACGCTCATCACATTGCTGTTGGAAGTCGGCATCAGCTTGCCGTACTTCTTCACATCACGGCTGGGGTCGAGCAAAGCGCCCAGCGGAGAGTTGCTGATTGGCCAGCGCTGAACCTGATTAACTTCGTAATCGACCAACGTCAGCGATTTGCCGTTGGATACGACCAGCAGGGGCACGCCTTTTTCATACTCGAAACGAATCTTGCCTGGACGCTTCAAGGTCATCACACCGTCAATGCGCTGACCCTGACGATCCGTCTGGCTGAAATCGGCTCGCATCGTTGCAATACCGCGCAGCGCAGCAACCGCACTGTCGAGCTTTCCCGATTGTGCAGCGAGCGGCGCTGGAGGCGCAACCAGAGTGGCAGCAGGCAAACCGATAGCCAGAGCCGCAGCAAAAGCGACACCAGCAGGGCGGGCAATAAGGGTTCTCATGTTCATACTCCGGTGAGTAGCGTCGGAGCAGTGAACTGTCACTGACTGGCGGTCGTTCCCACCATTCAGGAAACCTACTTGATCTTGGCTTCCTTGAACTCGACATGCTTGCGCACGACGGGATCATATTTGTTGAACACCATCTTCTCGGTGATGTTGCGCGGGTTCTTTTTCGTCACGTAATAGAAGCCCGTGTCGGCAGTCGAGACGAGTTTGATCTTGACGGTTGCGGACTTCGCCATCGTGGTTTCCTAAAAAGTCATATGGGCCATCTGGCCAAAACAAATCGGGCGGCGCTTACGCACGCCGCCTTTCAGGGCGCGCAATTGGCGCATGGTTGTAAATGAGTCAAGGCAAAAGGCTGCTTCGGCCCTTCTGCAAAGAGCAACCTCTACCAGTCAGCTCCGGGCTTCACCGACCCCCGTTTGGCCTTCACGTCACCGCGCGCTTTCTTGGCCTTCAGGCGCTTGACCTTGCCGATCCGGTTAAGCCGGGTTTTTGCACGCTTCTTCGGCTGGCGGTGCGCCTCTTCCAGAAGTTCGGCCAGCTTTTCGCGGGCTTCGGTTCGATTGGCATCCTGTGTCCGGTGGCTACGCGCAACGATCAGTATGTCGCCGCTGGCGGTCAACTTGCTCCCTGCTAGATGCCGCAGACGGGCGAAGACAGGCGGGGGCAGCCGCAGTTTGTAGGCATTCACCCGGAGCTGCACTTCGGTCGCGACCTTGTTGGCGTTCTGCCCGCCCGGGCCGGAGCCGGCGACGAAGCTTTCCTCGGCCAGCGCGTTGGCCCGGGAGATCAGCGTATCATCCATCGGCTTCGATATGGGTATTGTCCGGGATAGGCGCACCGTTTGCCAGCGCGGCAAAGTCGTCGGGCATGGGTGCGTGCGCGACGATATCCGGCTTGCCACCCTCTTCAGATCCGCGCGGGATCACCAGTGCACTGGCGTGGAGCATGGTGCGCTGCGCACCCTTGCCATCGCCGTAAACCGGATCGCCAATCAACGGGAAGCCAAGGCCGGAGGCGGCGTGGACCCGGATTTGATGGGTGCGGCCCGTTTCGGGTTTGAATTCCACCAAAGAGCCGCCACCGGGCACTTCGCGAACCAGGCGCCAATGGGTCAGGGCAGGCTTGCCCTTTTTCGCAGGGATCATACGCCAGCCTTTCTCAGCGCTGCTGATCTTGGACAGCGCCAGTTCGATCACACCTTCTTGTTCTGCCGGAACCCCTGCCAGAATACCGAGATACGTCTTCTGCGGAAGGCGTTCCTCGAACGCGCGGTTAAAGCGTTTCAGCGCCTTGGGATTGCGCGCCAGCAGCAGACAGCCACTGGTATCGGTGTCCAGACGATGGACCGCAACGGGCGGCCGCTGGAAGCCCATCTTCAATTGTTCGATATGGTCTTCCAACGAAGGGCCACCCTTGCGCGGGCGTTCCACCGACAGGCCTGAAGGCTTGTCGATCACCAGTGCTTCACCGTCTTCAAACAAAATTTCGATCATGTCATTAGCTCCGCGTGCATCAGCCTGCGTACGGCATTGCCGAGCAGGAAGCCATTTTCGAGATCGGAAACGCGCAGTTCGCGCTCAACGGCCTTGCCATCGGCCAGCATTTGCTCGCGCTGGACACCGGGCAACAGGCCCAGCGATAGCGGCGGTGTGGCGAGGCGTTCTTCCTGCTCCACAAACAGGCTGGTCCGAGTGCCTTCGGTCAGCAGGCCGTCATCGCGAATAAACAGCGCTTCGTCGGCGCCAGCTTCCAGTGCTGCTGACCGCGCGTCTTCGTAAAAGCCGCGATCGGTCGTCTTGTGGCGCAGCCTCCAGTCGCCGGTGTCGACCGGCAGGGGCAGGATAATGCATTTGAGCGGTGCTGTCGGCGGTTCCGGTAAGATCCCCGCTTCCAGCGCAATTTCGCCCGAACGGGATGCCAGCAGCCGAACTTTTGCTGCCGCCTCCAGATCGAAACACAGCGACTGGATGCGGTTGCGGCTTTCGTGCCGGTCGAAAGCGAAACCCAGTTCGGCGGCGCTTGCCTTGATCCGTTCCAGATGGCGTTCCAGCAACGCGATACCCTGATCGGGATCGAAATGCATCGTCTCGATCAGATCGAAGCCTGCCGCACTCGAAGGGCTGGAAGAAGCGCGGGCAAATCCTGCCTTCAAAAGCGATTCGCGCCATTCGGGCAGTGCTTCGCTATCGGCGACGATTCCGGCGCCCACACCCAGTACGGCGCGACCCTGTCCGTTTTCTATCGGAGACAATCGCAGCGTGCGGATTGCCACATTGAACGCTGCGTCTCCGCTTTCATCGATCCGCCCGATCGCCCCGCAATAGGGCCCGCGGGCATCACGCTCGACCTCGTCGATCAGCTCCATCGCGCGTATTTTCGGCGCGCCGGTGATCGATCCGCAGGGGAATATCGCCCGAACCAGATCGAAAACGTCGCGGCCTGTTTCCAGCTGCGCGGTTATCGTCGTCACCATCTGGTGGACGCTGGGATAATGCTCGACCTTGAACGGGTCCTCCACGCTGACCGTCCCCGCTTGCGAAACGCGCGAGATGTCGTTGCGCATCAGGTCTACGATCATCAGGTTCTCGGCCCGCTCCTTATCGGAGGTTTCCAGCTCTGCGGCCAAGGCGCGGTCGGTTTCTTGGTCGTCGCTACGAGGCCGTGTACCCTTCATCGGCTTGGCCCGGACAGTCCCGTCTTTCAATGATACGAACAACTCGGGTGACAGGCTCAGCAGCCAGTCATTGCCGTCAAAGATTACTCCGCCGTATCCGGCCTGCGCTGCCGGACGCAGCGCGGCATACAGCGCCATTGGATCACCGCGATATGAACCCGCCAGCGGCAACGTCAGATTTGCCTGATAAATATCACCTGCGCAGATCGCTTCCTGAAGCCGGGCGAATGCTTCCCCGTGGGCGCCGGGTGATACCTGGGGTTCCAGCGGACCCAGCGAAGCGTTGCCTTCACCTTGCCCCGCCAGCCAATCGGGCACTACATCAGCGGCAATCGATTTGCTTTTCTCGAACAGGCCCAGCCATACCAGCGGCCCGGCTGCGCCGCTGCGTGCCTTGGCGAGCGGCTGCAGTTTTGGCTCCAGAGCCAGCCCCGCCTCATATGCAATATATCCCGCCAGCGTCCCGCCGTTGGCCGCCTGCGAAGCGCGAGCCTCTTCCAGTACCGCGGCAACCAGTTCAGGCTGATGCGCCACAAACAGCGCACGCGGGTACGTGAGCAGCTGCGCATCTGCAGCACCCTGCGGATGTGTCTTCTGTGGACGGGCATCGTCCAGCAATACGAATGGTTGGCGCTCTCCCATCGGGTTTGCCATAGAGCGGCCCGCGCAAAAGAAAACAGTAACGGGGCACGGGAAACACTATGGGTGATATTTTTATCGGGTTGAGCGCCAAGGGTGAGCGCCAATCGCTCGATCTTTCCCGCGCCAATCGCCACGGTCTGATTGCAGGCGCCACCGGCACCGGCAAAACTGTTACCTTGCAAGGTATGGCCGAGAGCTTTTCCGCGCATGGTGTGCCGGTGTTCGTCGCCGATGTGAAAGGTGATCTGTCAGGCGTATCCATGTCCGGATCGCCCGCCTTCAAACACGCGGAAACGCTGGAGGGCCGAGCGGCGGAATTGGGCATGGATGACTATGCCTATTCCGACAATCCGGCGATTTTCTGGGATCTGTATGGTGAACAAGGCCACCCGATTCGCACCACGGTGTCGGAAATGGGCCCCCTGCTGCTCGCGCGGTTGCTCGACCTGAACGATACGCAGGAAGGCGTGCTGCAAATTATCTTCCGCCATGCGGATGATAACGGTTTGCTGTTGCTCGACTTTGGCGACCTGCAATCCATGCTCGCCTATGCGTCGGAAAATGCAAAAGAACTGTCGGGCAAATACGGCAATGTCAGCAAGCAGAGTGTGGGCGCGATCCAGCGGCAGTTGCTGAGTTTCGAAAGCCAGGGAGCCGATCTGTTCTTTGGTGAGCCGGCGCTGGAGATCGACGATTTTCTGCAGGTCGACGATAAGGGGCGCGGCTATATCAACGTGCTCGCCGCCGATAAATTGATGCGCAGTCCGAAGCTGTATGCGACTTTTCTGCTCTGGCTGCTGTCCGAACTGTTCGAAACGCTGCCTGAAGTGGGTGATCCGGAAAAACCGAAACTGGTCTTTTTCTTCGACGAGGCGCATTTGCTGTTCGATGACGCGCCTAAAGCGCTGGAAGACACAATCGAGCAGGTGGTTCGTCTGATCCGCTCCAAGGGCGTGGGCGTGTTCTTCGTCACCCAGAACCCGATCGATATTCCGGAAGAAATCGCCGGCCAGCTTGGCAACCGCGTCCAGCACGCCCTGCGCGCCTTTACCCCGCGCGATCAACGCGCGATCAAGGCAGCAGCGGAGACATTCCGGATCAACGACGATCTCGATGTCGAGGAAGCGATTACCGAGCTGAAAGTGGGCGAGGCGCTGGTATCTACCCTGATGGAAGATGGCGCCCCGTCGGTGGTCCAGCGGACTTTGGTGAAGCCCCCACGCAGCCGCTTGGGGCCGGTGAGCAAAAAAGAGCGCGCAATTATCCAGTCGATCAGCCCGGTCGACGGCAAATATGACGAGGCAGTCGACCGCGAAAGCGCCGAGGAGGTGCTGGCGGCAAAGGTTGTCGATGCCGCCGCCACCGCCAGGGAAGTAGAGGAAAAGGGCAAGGAAGAAGTCGCAAAGCGCCCTCGCAAAACCAAATCCTTGTGGGAGAAAGCAGGAAAGGCCGCAGCAGGCGCTGCCGCAAGTTCAGCTGCCACGATCCTTGCGGCAAAGATCATGGGCCGTAAAAGCCGCGCCAATCCCACCCGCAGTGCAGCGACATCGGCAGCCGGCACTGTTGCAACGGCATTGGGTGGGGCGACGGCCGGGCGGTTTGTCCGCAATCTGATCGGCGGGTTGATGCGCTAAGCGGTTGCTGGCTGCTGCGAGCAAGCATATCGGGCGCGCGGTCACTCGGTGGACGGCAGGCGCAGCTCAGCCCTCAGGCCACCTTCTGCGCGGTTTGAAAGGATCAGGGATCCCCCATGTTGCTGGGCAATGGCACGGGCAATGGTCAGGCCAAGGCCAGCACCTCCCGTTGCCCGGTTCCGGCTTGTCTCGCCCCGGCGGAACGGCTCCAGCATATCACCCATCTTGTCAGCCGCGATGCCCGGCCCATTATCGTCCACCCGCAGGATGATCGTGCCGCTCTCTTTTAGCAGGAAAACCCGCGCCGCGCCGCCATAGCGCACGGCGTTGGATACCAGATTGCGCAACGCTCGGCGCAGCCATGTGACATGCACCGGAGCTGTGATTTTCTGGCCCGAAACAAAGGTGACATCCTGTCCCATATCCTCGAACTCCTCCACCACGGATTCGGCAAGGGCTACAAGCTGGGCCTGTTCGGGTGCATCGGGAGTGCGACCAATCCGGGCGAGCGACAGGATATCGTCGAGAGAGCGGGTAATATCCTCGATCCCTGTCGCCATTTTCCCGCGCTGGCCTTCATCTTCCACGGCTTCGATCCGCACGCGCAGCGCCGACAGCGGGGTTTTCAGATCGTGTCCGATTGCGCCCAGCATTACGTCCTTTTCGTCCAGCAGGGCAACTATGCGGGCTTCCATCGCATTATACGCGCCAATCAGACGGCAGATATCGTCAGGGCCTTCGGCTTCCAGCGGTCCGCCTGCTTCCTGCGTGGCGGCGAATTGCTGCGTCCGGCTGGTCAATTGGGCGAGCGGGCGGGTGATGCGCCGCAATAGCAGAAACAGGACGCCCATCAGCACCAGAAACAGCAGGCTGGTCTGGACCAGCAATGCAGGCAATTGAGCCTGTTCGCGCTGGGGCAAAGGTACACGGGTCACGCGCCAGCTATCGCTGTCTGCCGCCTTCACCGCCGCCAGCAAGAACCGTTCCTGCTCCCAGCCGGGACGCCGTGCAAAGCGCGCACCGCTGGCGGCGAGAGCCGACAGGGCAGGGTCATCCCCGGCAGTTCGTTTGAGGACGATAATCTGGCCTGGTTCGACCCCTTGCTGGCGAAGGATCACTGTCAGGTCCCGAGCTAGATCAATCTCGGCCTGTTCGTTGGGCAGGGGGCGGAATTCTGCTGTTACCCATGCCCTGCGGGAGCCGCCGCGGCGGCCCTGCTGCCTGCGGTTAGAGCGCCGCTCCTCTATGGCACCGAGCGGTTGCGCTATCTGGTCGCTTTCCAGCAACAGGCTGATGGCCGCGCGGTTCAGTGTATCGGCAATGCGTCTTGCTTCGCCGGCACGGTAAAGCAGTACGGCAGAAAACGCCTGCGTAACGATCAGTGCTAGCGCCACGGCAAGCAGGGTTTGCCCGCGCAGGCTGGAAGGCCACAACCGCATGGCGCTCAACCCGCTTTCGCTGCCACGCGCGTCACATCGGGGGTAAAGCGGTAGCCGCCACCCCGCACGGTCTGGATCAATTGCGGATCGCGGCTGTCTTCCTCGATCTTGCGTCTCAGGCGGCTGACCTGATTGTCCACCGCCCGGTCGAACAACTGTGCCTCTCGGCCCTGAACCATGTCGAGTAACCGGTCGCGGCTCATTACGCTGCGCGGATGGTCGAGAAATGCAGTGAGCATCCTGAACTCGGCGGTAGAAATGGCTATTACGGCACCCGCAGGATCGGTCAGACGGTGTTTGACAGGATCGAGGTGCCAGCCCTCGAATTCATACAAAAGGTCTTCACCTGGCGAGGGAGCAGCCCGGCCCGCACGGCGCAGGACGGAGCGGATGCGGGCCACCAGTTCGCGCGGCTCGAACGGCTTGGTCACGTAATCGTCGGCACCAATTTCCAGCCCGACGATCCGGTCTGTCGCCTCGCCCTTCGCCGTCAACAGGATGACGGGCATGTCCTGTGCTTCGATCAGATGGCGGGTCAAAGACAGGCCATCCTCGCCCGGCATCATGATATCGACCAGAGCGATGTCGGGATGCTCTGCCAACAGCAATGTGCGCGCAGCCGCTGCGCTCTGGGCTTCGGACACACGAAACCCCTGACCGGTAAGATACTCGGCCAGGGGTTCGCGCAGGGTCGGTTCGTCATCGACCAGCAGGACGTGGGCAATTGCTGTGTCCTGCGTGTCGGCGGGCGACGTGGGGGAAGAGGGGAGATTCACGCGCGCCGCCTTTCGTGTCTTACGAGCCCCGACGCCCGCTCTGGCGGTTTGCCTGACGTTCGGCGCGGTGCGCTTCTCGGGCGGCCTTGTGCTCTTCTGCCGTTACGGTGCCGTCGGCATTGGCATCAGCCTTGTCGAACCGGGCCAGGGCGGCGGCCTGAAATTCGGCTTGGCTGATAGCACCATCATTGTTGGTGTCGGCCATTTGCAGCATGCGCTTTCCACCGCGCATTCCGTGATGCTTGCCGCCACGTTTTCCATGACCGCGTCTGTCCGCATGCTGGCCTTCGGCACGATCACCGCGCTCTGCACGGCGTGCTTCACGGGTTGCTTTGCGCGCTTCCTGTGCAGCGGCCATTTCGGCCTGGGTGAGTGCGCCGTCGCCATTGGTATCGGCTTTTGCGAAGCGCGCGGCCTTGCGTGCTTCACGATCGCCGGAATTCAGCTGACCGTCCCCGTTTACATCCATTTTGGCAAAACGGCTGGCAGCCATTTCGGTGGCTTGAGCACGGGTTGTAGGTCCACGGTCACCGCGATCGGCGGTTTGGGCGATAGCAACACCGCCAACCAGAAGGGAGGCGGAAGCGAGGGTAAGGGCAATAGTCTTCTTCATGAGGTCACTCCAATAGAACAAAATGACGGAGCTGCGAAGCGGGCGACCCGGGAGGGGGATTGGGAAAAGGGGACGGCCCGCATTCGCAACTCACATTTGCCGTTCTAGAACCCTTATGTCTCAGGAGTTTGCCACTGGGAGGGAAATTTGTCGCGCAATGTATCACGACGCGACGTTCATTCATCACAGGGAAAAGATGAACACCGTAGCTCGCACTCCTTCACCTGAAGTGGCGAAATCCGCGTTTGCAAACGGAATTGCGCCCGCTGCGGAGGAGAGGGATACTTGGCCCGGCCTACCGTAATCCGCTTCCAAGCCTGATTTCAGCTACATTTATTCAGGTGCGACCATACAGAATGCGTTGAGCTTGTGCCCGTCCAGATCGCGGAAATAGGCAGCGTAGAACCCGTCGTCTCCGCGCGGGCCGGGAGGGCCTTCATCGGTTCCGCCTTGTGCCAGCGCGATATCGTAGATCCGTTGCACCTGCTCGCTGTCTTTCGCCTGCAGCGCAACCATAGTGCCATTGCCGACGCTCGCCTCGCCGCCATCAAAGGGCTGGGTCAGCGCTACACCGGGCGCGCTGCCCATTTCGCCCCAAGCGATAAAGCTGTCGAACTCCATCATCCGGCCGACACCCATTTCCTTGGCAATAGCGTCGTAAAACTTCGCGTTTTTCGCAAGGTCTTTCGTGCCCAGCGTAACATATCCAATCATTGAATTCCTCCTCCATCGACTCGCAATCGGAGAACATTACCGGAACACAATGCCGCTGGCAAATGCCCTAAAGGGGCTGGGTATGCCGCTCGAGCCATTCCAGCGCCGCACCTTTGAGCTGCGGGGCGAGCAAGGCGCGTGTGTCGGCGTGATACTGGTCCAGCCATGCACGCTCCTGCGGTGTCAGCAGGGCGGGTTCAATCAGCGTCCTGTCGATCGGTACCCATGTCAGATTTTCGAAACCGAGCCACACGCCCTCGTCGGCGCCCTCGATATCGCGCTCTTCGGTCAGTATCAGATTTTCGATCCTGATGCCGAACTCGCCCGCTTTGTAATAGCCCGGCTCGTTGGAGAGGATCATGCCTGCCTGCAGCGGCTCGAGCGTGCCGCCCTGCGCACCGGCAGTTTTCGCGATGCGCTGGGGGCCCTCATGGACGGACAGGAAGCTGCCGACCCCGTGACCTGTGCCATGGGCATAATCGGTGCCAGCCAGCCAGAGTGAATGACGCGCCAGCGAATCCAGTTGGCCGCCATTCGTCCCTGCTGGGAAGGTAGCGGTCGCAATCGCGATATGACCTTTCAGGACACGCGTAAAACGGTCCTTCATTTCGGCCGTCGGTTCACCCGGTCCGATCCATACAGTGCGTGTGATATCAGTCGTCCCGGCACCATCCTTCAGAGTATATTGCCCGCCGGAATCAACCAGGTAGATGCTGGACGGCGGGATATTGATATTCGTATCCTCGTCCACCTTGTAATGCGGCAGCGCGGCATGGCCCGCAGCGGCACTGATGCTGTCGAACGATGTGTCCTTCAGCCCCGGGTCCTCCTCGCGGCTGGCCTGCAGCTTCGCCGCTGCTGCCAGTTCGTCGACCGAGCCGGAGGGGCCTTCTGCTTCCAGCCAGCACAGGAACCGCGAAACCGCCGCCCCGTCGCGCGCCTGTGCATCGCGGTGCCCCTTCGCCTCCACCGGGTTCTTGATTGCGCGGGCCAGAATGGTGGGATCGCGCGTGGTAACAGGCGTCGCTCCTCCATCTTCCAGTGCCTTGCTTATCGCAGCGACGCCATATTCGGGATCGACGGCCACCCGCTTGCCCGAAAGACCGTGCAACGCAGGCGAGAAATCCACGCGGTCGCGCACGGTTACGGCATTGCCGAGATGTTGCTGCAATTCAGGCGTAACTTTTTCGGGGGCAATAAACAGCTCCGCCGTGCCGTCCGCATGGGCGACGACATAACTGAGTGCGACCGGAGTATGGGCAATGTCGGCCCCGCGGATGTTCAGCAGCCAGGCGACGGAATCGAGTGCAGAAATCACCGCTGCATCCAGCTTTTCCTGCTTGAGCCATTCAGCCACATCGCCGCGTTTCTCTGCGCTGGTGCGGCCCGACAGGGTATCGGGGTGAACCATTGCGGTGGCCGCGCTAGGCTGGGGGCGATCCTGCCACACGGCATCGACCGGATTGCCGTCCACTGCGACCAGCTCTGCTCCCTTGCTCGCCAGTATCTTCGCCGTCGCATCGGCCCAGCCGCGTGAATGAAGCCATGCGTCATAGCCGATCCGGTCACCTTCGCCGACATTTTCGGCCAGCCATTTTGCGGGGCTGGTCGCAGGCACGGATTGATAATCGAACAGCTTTTCATCCACCTGATCACGGACCTGCACGGTGTAGCGTCCGTCGATGAAAATCGCCGCAGTATGGGCCGTCACTGCCGCGCTGCCGGCGCTGCCGCCGAAGCCGGTCAGCCATGCCAGACGCTGCGAATCCTCGCCGACATATTCGCTCAGGTGCTCATCCGAAATCGGAATTACGAAACCGGCCAGGTCGCGCTTCTTCAATTCCTTGCGCAAGGCAGAAAGGCGGGCTTCGTGGGTTTGCATCAGCATAATGTCTGGTCCTGCTTGTCGAATGGCATCTTGTCGCGTGTCACATGGGGCTTTACGCGGTTGGGGCAAGGCTGTCCAAGCCGAGCCATCTTTCTCATAGGACGAGCACCATGATGATCCGAGCCAAACACCTCAACCGCGCAGCAGCATTCGCTCTGGCCACCGCGCTGCTCAGCGCCCAGCCGGCATCCGCGCAAGGAGACCCAGCAACAGTGACCAAGACCCAAGCCGCCACTCCCCCGGTCGCGGAGAAACGCGAGCATTCCTACACCCATCACGGGATCACCATTTCAGATCCGTATTACTGGATGAAAGACCAGTCCTATCCGGTGATCGACGACGAGGATGTGATTGCGCATCTGGAGAAGGAGAACGCTTACTTTCAGGCGCAAATGGCCCCGCATGAAGCGTTGAAGGACACGATCTTCGAAGAATTGAAGGGCCGGATTAAGCAGGATGATTCCAGCGTGCCGCAGAAGGACGGTGACTGGCTGTACTGGTCAGAAGTTGCCGAGGGTAAAGAATACCGCATGCATTACCGTAAGCCGGTGGAGGGCGGTGATAAGCAATTGCTGCTGGATGAAAACCAGCTGGCCGAGGGTAAGGATTATTTCCGTCTGGGGGCAGCCTCTGTCAGCGATAACGGGCAGTATATCGCTTATTCCTATGACGATAACGGTTCCGAACGCTTCACCGCGCGGATCAAGGATATTGCCAGCGGCGAATTGCTGGACGATGTAATCCCCGAAACCCTGTCGGGCCTTACTTGGGTCGCGGACGATACCAGGATCGTTTACGGCAAGGCGAATGAAAACTGGCGTGTCGACAATGTCCGCCTGCACACCATCGGGACCGACGTATCCGAGGATGTAGAGATCTACCGCGAGCCTGATGAGGGCTTTCGTGTGGGTGCGGGTCTGTCAGCTCAGGAAGACTGGCTGATCATCGCTGCTGGCGACAATGAAACGAGCGAAGTGCGCTTGGTACGGGCCGACAATCCGACGGGTGAGCAGATTTTGGTCAAGGCGCGCCAGAAGGGCGTCGAGTATGAAGTCGATGTCCGCGAAGACACGGTTTACGTCCACACCAACGACGATCATGTGAACTTCCGCCTTGCTACCGCGCCTCTGGCTACGCCGGGCGAATGGACCACGGTGATTGCCGGTTCGGACGAATTTTATCTGACCGGATACGAACTCTACAAGAAGTTCTACGTCACCGAAGGCCGGCTGAACGGCCTCGACCAGATTCAGCTGCGCGATTACGCGGATGCGGCGATCATCACACCGATTGCCTTCCCGGAAGCGAGTTTCAGCGCCGGGCTGTCGAATAATCCCGAATATGACGTAGCGAAGCTGCGCCTTGCTTATGAAAGCATGGTCACCCCGGACTCGATCTATGATTACGACGTGGCATCGGGCGCGCTGGAACTGCTGAAGAGCCAGGAAATCCCCAGCGGTTACGCGCAAGGTGACTATGTGACGGAGCGGCTGACGATCACTGCGCGTGATGGAACCCAGGTTCCCGTCAGCGTGGTCAGTCACAAGGATACGCCGATGGGCGCGCCGCTGCATCTCTATGCTTATGGCGCCTATGGCTATGCCGTGCCGCCGGGCTTCTCTGCCAACCGCCTCAGCCTGCTTGATCGGGGCATGCGCTTCGCTATCGCGCATATCCGCGGAGGGGATGATCTGGGCCGCAACTGGTATTTGCAGGGTAAGCTGAACGAGCGGGTCAACACCTTCAACGATTTCGTCGACGTGGCGAAGGGTCTGGTGGATAAGGGCTATACCGCCAGGGGCCGGATCAGCGCCAGTGGTGGCAGTGCCGGCGGCGAACTGATGGGCGCCATCGTCAACACCGATCCCGATCTGTGGGGCGCAATCGGCGCGCATGTGCCCTTCGTCGATGTGCTGAACACGATGCTGGATGAAGAATTGCCTTTGACGCCGGGCGAATGGCCGGAATGGGGCAATCCGATTGAGAGCAAGCAGGCATTTGCTTATATCCTGAGTTATTCGCCCTACGATCAGGTGGTGGCGCAGGATTACCCTCCGATGCTGGTCACAGCGGGCCTGAACGATCCGCGGGTAACCTATTGGGAACCGGCCAAATGGGTCGCCAAACTGCGCGAATTGAAAACGGACAACAATGTCCTGCTGCTGAAAACCAATATGGGCGCCGGCCACGGCGGCAAATCAGGGCGGTTTACGCGGCTGGAAGAACTGGCCGAAGAATACGCCTTCATCCTGACGCAGCTGGGCGTGGAGGAATAGGCTTCAGCTTTATGACAGCACGCTTCCACAAGACCTTCATCGCAGCGCCCGAGCACATTGATGTGATGGGCCATGTCAACAATGCGGTGTGGGTTCAGTGGATACAGGACATGGCGACCGCGCATTGGGATGCTGTGGCACGGGCAGAAGATCAGGCGCGATTTGTCTGGCTCGTCGTGCGGCACGAGATCGATTATCGCGGCAACATCGCAGTGGGCGAAAGCACGGTTGCTGAGACCTTTATTCCCGGCCAGCCCAAAGGCGCCAAGTTCGACCGGCGCGTCGATTTCCGAAATCCCGCAGGCAAAGTAATTGTCAGCGCCAAAACGACGTGGGCGATGCTGGATGCAGTAACTTTGCGTCCACAGCGAGTTCGCCCCGAAATCGCCGCGCCGTTTTTTGAAAGATAAAAATGACCGACAGCCTCCTGTTCCAGCCGCTGACGCTGCCCAATGGCAGCACGCTTCCCAACCGCATTTGCAAGGCGGCGATGGAGGAAAATCTGGCCGAGCAACCCGGGCAGTATCCGGGCGAGCGGCTGTTCACCCTTTATGAGCGATGGGCGCGCGGTGGTACCGGGTTGATCCTGTCGGGCAATGTGATGGTTGATCCCTCCGCTTTGACCGGGCCCGGCGGTGTGGTGCTGGAGAAAGGCACGGACCTGACCCCGTTTATCAACTGGGCCAAAGTGGGCAAATCTGGCGACGGGCAGTTCTGGCTCCAGATCAGCCATCCGGGCCGCCAGCTCTACAGGTCATTGGGCGAAACAGCAGTCAGCCCGTCCGATGTCTCGCTCGACCTTGGCAAGTTTTCTTCACTGTTTGCCGATGTGCGTCCGCTGAAAGTGAGTGAGATCGAACGGATTATCGAGCGATTTGCGGACACGGCGGAACTAGCCGAGAAAGCAGGTTTCGATGGTGTACAGATTCACGCGGCGCACGGGTATCTGGTCAGCCAGTTCCTATCCCCGCTGGTGAACCAGCGAACCGATGAATGGGGCGGCTCTCTGGAAAATCGTGCACGGTTTCTGCTTGCCATAATCGATGCCGTGCGGGCGCGGGTAAACCCCGATTTTGGCGTAGGGATCAAGCTTAACTCGGCCGATTTTCAGCGGGGTGGCTTTGCTTTCGAAGATGCACGGCAAGTGGTCGAGTGGCTCAGCGGCCCAAAACGTCGCGGGGCTCTGGACTATGTCGAACTTTCGGGCGGTAATTACGAAAGTCCGGCCATGCAGGGTAATCCGCAAGAAGATAGCGCTCCCAAAACATCGACTGAAGCGCGCAAAGCATTCTTCATCGACTTCGCCCGGGATATTGCAAGGGTCGCTGCCATGCCGATAATGGTTACTGGCGGCATCACGCGGTTGGCCACGGCAGAGGCGGCTTTGACGCAGGACGAGCAGGGTTTCGGAGTAACCATAATAGGACTCGCACGCGCTCTGGCTGCCGATCCCAACTTGCCCAGCCACTGGCGTGACGGGCAGGCCATGAATGCAGAATTGCCCGAATGCGGTTGGAAAAACCGCTCACTTGCGGGTCTGGCCGTGATGGGCCTGACCAAAGCCCAGATAGAGCGGATGGCAAAAGGCAAGTCTCCCGGAGATGGGGGCTCTGCGGCAGCGGCCTTGCTGGCAGATCAAGTGCGTAGTGCAGCCCGCGCCAGGCGTTACCGGAAATGGCGTGGCGGGGCTTAACAGTCAGATGCAGGTGCGCTGCGGTCAGCCAGCGGCAAGAACATCCTCCACGCTCCGATAATCGTAGCCAAGTTCGCTCGCCACAGCTTCATAGGTTACTGCGCCCTTATGTACGTTCAGCCCCTGCGCCAGATGCGGGTTGTCCCGCATGGCGTCCTTCCAGCCCATTCTTGCAATCTGCAAGGCATGGGGCAGGGTGACATTGTTCAGCGCGTAAGTACTTGTTCTGGCCACCGCGCCGGGCATATTGGCAACGCAATAATGAACGATATTATCGATGGTATAGGTTGGCTCCGCATGGGTGGTGGCCTTGCTGGTTTCGAAACAGCCCCCCTGATCGATCGCCACATCGACTAGCACCGCGCCGGGCTTCATTTCCGACAGCATCTCGCGGCTCACCAGCTTGGGTGCAGAAGCACCCGGGATAAGCACTGCGCCGATGACCAGATCGGCCTGACGAAGCGAATCTTCTAAATTGGTCTTGTTTGAAAAACGCGTACTGGCGCGCGCCTCGAAGAACGTACCGACTTTTTCCAGCACTTCGGGATCGCGGTCGAGAATCTCGACATCGCCGCCAAGGCCGACAGCCATCTGAGCCGCGTTGAAGCCAACGACACCGCCGCCGATCACGACGACCTTACCGGGCAATACGCCTGGAACCCCGCCGATCAGGACGCCGCGCCCGCCATGCGCCTTCTCAAGCGCGCTGGCGCCTGCCTGAATGCTCATACGGCCGGCCACCTGGCTCATCGGTTTGAGCAGCGGCAAGGTGCCATTCGGCCCCGTCACAGTTTCATAAGCGACCGCAGTTACGCCCGATTTGACCAGATCTGCTGTCTGTTCGGGATCGGGAGCGAGATGCAGGTAAGTGTAAAGGATTTGATCCTCGCGCAATTTTGCGCGTTCCACGGCTTGCGGTTCTTTTACCTTCACGACCATTTCGCATTCGGCGAATATGGGGTCGGGACCGTCGACTATCTTCGCACCGGCAGCGCTGTATTCCTCGTCGGTCGCGCCGATGCCCATACCGGCCCCGCTTTCGATCCAGACTTCATTACCGCGGTAGGTCAACTCGCGCGCGCTTTCCGGAGTCAAGCCGACGCGGTACTCGTGATTTTTGATCTCAGTGGGGCAACCGATACGCATGGGGAGGGTCCTCTAGGGCCTGAAATGTCAGCAGTTGTTACAAACGATACCGGTTCGCCACAAGCACTGTCCGACAATCGTTTGATTGGAACAGCGTCGGATACGCACTTGCAGTAAACGCTAATCATAAACTTGTAACAAAAGCGTCATCTAAACTTCATAAAGACATTTATCGGCAGGACGAGGCTCCACATTATGAAATCTCAAGACGCTCTATTTGGAGCGGCTGTAGTCGCACTAGCTGTATCTGCTGTGCCTGCAGCCGCTCAAGACGGTGCGCCCACCATGCAGGAAGAGCTGGCCGTTATGCGCGCCCAGATGCATGCGATGTCGCAGCGTATTGCAACACTCGAGGCGGAACTTGAGAACGCGCGGGACACCTCGCAGGTGGCGCCGGCAGGTTCCGTTCCAGTACCCGTCCCTGTGCCACAAACGCAGATTGCGTTCGCCGCTGCGCCTGAGATCGAAGGTCAGAATGGCTGGAGCTTCAAGCCACGGGGTCGCCTGCAATTCGATGCGGGGGCCGTTAACGTTCCTGACGGAACTGGCCGTGATGAAGGTTTTGGAAACGATATCCGCCGCGCACGCTTGGGTGTTTCGGGTGATATGCCCGGCGGCTTCGGCTACAAGTTCGAAGTCGATGTAGCGAACAGTGATTTATCGGTCACCGATGCGATAATTTCCTACGGCACCGGCGACATCGATGTCAGCATCGGGCAGTTCAACAACTTCCAGAGCCTGGAAGAGCTCACCAGCAGCCTGCATACAAGCTTCATCGAACGTGCGGCCTTTACTGATGCATTCAATTTCACCCGGCGCGTCGGTGTGGGTGTCGAATATTCTCCCGGGGATCTGCTCGTCCAAGCGGGCGTATTCAGCGACAATATGGATGACCTTCCGAATGATAACTGGAGCGCAGATGGCCGCGTGGTGTATTTGTCGAAAATTGCTGCTGCGCAGGTCCATCTTGGGGGCTCTCTCCATTACCGCGAGTACGAAACGGACAACACGCTCCAGTATCGTCAACGTCCACTCGTCGCGTTCACTTCCGAACGGTTCATCAATACCGGCGCTTTTTCCGCGATAAGCGAACTGTCCTACGGTGTGGAAGGTGCTGTCATTAGCGGACCCTTCCACGCAGTTGCGGAAGGGTACTGGCAGAATGTCGATCGGCCAGGCGCCTTGGGAGACCCAACATTCTTCGGAGGCTATGCCGAGGCCGGGTATTTCTTCACCAAGGGGGACACCCGCGGTTACAAGGGGGGCAAGTTCGACCGCACGAAACCCGCCAGTCCTGTGGGCGAAGGCGGCATAGGATCATTGCAGGCGAACCTGCGGTACGACCGTCTCGATCTGAATGATAAAGGTGTTCTGGGCGGTACGCAGGACGGGTATCTAGTCTCGCTCGTTTGGAAGCCTACCGATTACACCATGCTACTCGCCAATTATGGGAAGCTTTCCTACAGCGACGCCGTTTTCGCCGCGGCAGGCGGCGACACCTCTTACGATGTCGATGTCTTCGGAGTGCGTGCGCAGATCGATTTCTGATCCGCCGACTATCGCCGTCACTACACTGTCATGCAGGGTGTGTAACAATGCCCGGTGAATTCACAGGAACCTTGAAAATGAAAACTCTCAAAACCTTCGCGCTGGCTGCAACAGCCAGCCTCGCCTTGACCGCATGCGGCGCAGATAGCGGGGGCGGCACGCGCGATTCCATTCGGGCAGTCGGCTCATCGACTGTCTATCCGTTTGCCAAATCCGTGGCGGAGACCTTCACCCGATCAAACCCCGATTTCAATTCGCCGCTGATCGAATCGACGGGCACAGGCGGCGGGGTCAAACTGTTCTGCGCCGGACTGGGTGCGGATACGCCGGATATGGTCAATGCCTCGCGCCGGATGAAAGCCAGCGAATTCGATACTTGCACCCAAAACGGTGTGGCCGATATTATCGAACTGCAAGTCGGTCTCGACGGTATTGCCTTCGCTTCCGCGCAAGGCGGCATCGATATGAACCTGACGCCGGAAATCGTGTACCGCGCGATTGCCAAGAACCCTTACGGCGAGGAACAAACGGCCAGGACATGGTCCGATGTCGATCCCTCGCTGCCTGCCCTGCCAATTCTGGTCTACGGCCCGCCCAGCACTTCTGGCACGCGCGATGCGTTGAAAGAACTGGTGCTAATCCCCGGCTGCGAAGGCAATGCCGAGATGCAGGCTCTGGAAGAAAGCGACGAAGATGCCTTTGACCGGACCTGCACCGAACTGCGTTCCGACGGGGCTTATGTCGATCAGGGCGAGCAGGACAATCTGATCGTCCAGAAAATCCAGAGTAATGAAAATGCCGTTGGCGTTTTCGGCTATTCCTATCTGGAAGAGAATGCTGACAAGGTTCAGGGCCTGACCATGAACGGCGTCGAGCCGACTTACGACAACATTGCAAGCTTCGCTTATCCGGGTGCGCGCCCGCTTTTTGTCTATGTGAAGAAGGCCCATCTGGAAGCCATTCCCGGCCTGAAGGAATATCTTCTCCAGTGGACCAAAATGTGGGAGCGCGGAGGTCCGCTGGCCAAAATCGGTCTGGTCGCATCGCCGGATGACGAAATGGCCAGAAATCTGACTGCCGCGACACAATACACCACGATCACCAGGGCTACGCTGGAAGGCAAGGCCGAGGAAGGCGCTGGCGAGGTTGCCGGCGAGAGTGCCGCTTCCTGATTCTCCATCACTGCGCCGGTGGACAGTTGCCCTCCCGCCATCGACCGGACATGAAAAGCCCGGCAGCGCACCATGCGCTGCCGGGTTTTTCAGTTCCTCGACTGCGCCAATAATCAAGTGCTGTCGATTTCTGCGACTTCCCAGCTGACCAGAATTGGCCCTGAATCTGCACTGGATTGAACCAGTACGGTAGCCCCGCGATCCTGCAACTCCGACGCAACGGCCTGCACTGCCGCAGATGGTCCGATCAGGCTTAGCGGAATGCCAGTTCGCTGCGCCGCCCAGCCTATCAGGGCAATCGCGTCATTGGCGGCATCGTCAGGCTCGCCATCAGTCAACTCAATAGGCGGCAACGTGACAAGGGGCGGGCGCAGGCGCACTTCCCAATCGTCGATCCCCTCGGCGACGCGGGCCTCCAGCGCGCGATAGCCTGAAAGATTCATCCCCTGAAGGCGGCGGGCGTCGGCCATGACCCTTCGGTTGTCGCGGTCCAGTGTAACTTCGGACACGTCCACTCCAGCGACCAGTGCCAACCTTTCCTTTAGCCGTGCGGACAGCTGGGCATCCTGCCGCGCTTCTTCTTCTGCCAGAGCACGCGCAAGCTGGGCCTGTTCGGCGGCGCCCGGATCGGTGCCGACCAGATACTGATTGATATCTACCGCAACGGAATCTTCCAGCAGGAGACCCAGTTCCCCCGACAGCCGCTCGTTCACATCGGCGCGAAATTCCGGAGTCAGGACGGAGGCGGATACGGTCAGCGGATCGCTATCCCAATCGATGGTTATCTGATCGACTCGCGATTCAGGTGTGAAGGCAGCAGTAATCGTGTCACGTACAATCCGCTGGCCATTGGATTCGCGCGCAATTTGCATGAGCGACAGACCGAGCGGGATGGCCAGCGCAATGAACGTGGCGATCACAAGGCCACTCTGGACCAGACTGGTGCGTCCATCGTGTTTCTCCGACCGGAAACCGTACATCCGGGCAATCAGCGTAGCGGTCAGCGCGATGGTCAACAGGTTGGTGATGTAAAGCATCAGCGCCCCGCCAAACACGGTCCAGTTGAGCGTTGCCAGCCCGAAGCCGACTGCCGCCAGCGGCGGCATCAGGGCGGTCGCGATGGCGACACCGACAATCGTTCCGTCACGGCCACGGATCATGGCGTAGCTGCCTGCAAGGGAGGAAAACAGCGCGACCAGAAGATCGAACAGGTTAGGCCGTGTGCGGGCGGCAATTTCACCGGTAACATTCTGTAATGGTGATAGAAAGACTATGGCCGCGCAGAATAGAACGGCAAATAACGTGCCCCAGACCAACGCCCGTCCGCACAGCCTGAGCCAAGTGAACTTGCCTTCTGCCAAAGCAAACCCTGCACCCAGGATCGGGCCCATCAGCGGAGAAAGGAGCATGGCCCCGATAACCACTGCCGGCGAAGACAGCAGCATTCCTAAAATGGCGATGCCTGCCGACATACAGGTCATGAAAATGTAGCGCGGTGTCATCGAGCTTTCACCCGAGATTTTCTTGAGCACCGCGCCGTGATCGACATCGGCCATCACATGATCGCGCCACCACTGACGAAGCGAGTTCCACACCGTCTGCATCGGGTCACTCAGGGTTTTGGTCGCTGAACCGCTCGACGTGGCTTTGGCCGCGACGGGTGCGGTATCGTCTGATCGGCCGGTCATGGTCTTGTGCTAGAGCGGATTGCCGTCCTTGTCGCGGTAGATATCGCGGCGGCCGACATGGTTGGCTGGGCCGACCAGCCCATCATCCTCCATCCGCTCGATCCATTTGGCAGCAGTGTTGTAACCGACGCCCATCTGGCGTTGTAGCCAGCTGCCACTCGCCTTCTGGTTTTCGAACACGATCTGGCAGGCCTGCACATATTTGCGCTCGGCAGGATCGTCGCTGGCGGTCATATCGTCTTCAAAGCCAAATCCGCCGCCGCCGTCTGCGGGCTCTTCGGTCACGGCATCGACATAGTCGGGCTTGCCCTGAGCACGCCAGTGATCGGCCACGGCTTCCACTTCCTCGTCTGACACGAACGGGCCATGCACGCGCACAGTTGCGCCGGTGTTGGGCTTGTAAAGCATGTCGCCCTTGCCCAGCAATTGCTCGCTGCCCTGTTCGCCCAGAATGGTGCGGCTGTCGATCCGACTTGTGACTTTGAAGCTGATACGGGTGGGCAGGTTTGCTTTGATCACACCGGTAATGACATCCACCGAAGGGCGCTGCGTCGCCATGATCAGATGGATGCCGGCGGCGCGCGATTTCTGGCTCAGTCGCTGAATCAGAACCTCGATCTCCTTACCCACGGTGACCATCAAATCCGCCAGCTCGTCAACGATCAGCACGATCTGGGGCAAAGGTTGGTAATCCAGCTGTTCTTCTTCGTACAATTCTTCGCCCGTATCTGGATCGAAGCCGGTCTGCACCCGGCGGCCCAGCGGTTTGCCTTTGGCCGCAGCGGTGCGGACCTTGTCGTTGAACGCGCCAATCCCGCGTGAATTGACGCTCGACATCATCCGATAGCGACGCTCCATTTCTTCAACTGCCCATTTCAGCGCGCGAACTGACTTCGCGGGTTCCGTAACAACCGGGCTTAGCAGGTGGGGAATATCGTCGTAGCTTTTGAGCTCAAGCACTTTGGGATCGATAAGGATCAGTCGGCATTCTTCCGGCGTGAAGCGGTACAGCAGGCTGAGCAGAATGCAGTTCAGGCCAACCGATTTGCCTGAGCCGGTGGTACCTGCGACCAGCAAATGCGGCATCGCGGCCAAATCGGCAACGATCGGTTCACCTGCAATATCCTTGCCCAGAATAATCGGCAGATTGCCCTTCGCATCAGCGAAGTCTGCACACGCGGCAAGTTCTTTCAGCGCGACCATCTGGCGGTCCGCATTGGGCAATTCGATGCCCATCACGGTTTTGCCGGGGATTGGCGAGACGCGGGCGCTGATCGCACTCATATTACGGGCAATGTCTTCGGCCAGGCCGATTACGCGGCTGGCTTTGATACCGGGCGCAGGTTCCAGCTCGTACATGGTTACGACTGGACCAGTGCGAACAGCGGTAATCTCTCCCTTAACATTGAAGTCGTCAAGCACGGTTTCCAGCAAGCGGGCATTGCGCTCCAGTGCCATCTTGTCGAGCTTGGGCGCGGTGTTCTCAGGGATGTCCTCCAGCAGATCGAGGCTGGGGAGGGAGTATTCGGCAAACATATCACGCTGGTTGCCAGCCTTGGCCATGCTGGCCTGTTTGGGCGGGGCGCTGGGATCGGTGATGGTTGGCGCGCGGCGCGGTTCGGTTACTTCGACCACTTCCGGTTCACTTGTCATGACCGGACGTTTGCGTTCGCGGCGGGGTTTTTGGGGCGCAGCAACGGGCGCATCGTCAAAATCAATTGCGGAAGGCGCGCGTTCCCTGCCGAGGAAGCCGGGCAGGAAGTTCGGCAGCGTCAGCAAAGCGCGCCAATCCAGTGCAAATACACGGGTCGCCAGGGTCACGCCGCCAGCCAATGCTAGCAGAGCGAGGGCGAGGGTAATCCACCCGCTCGCGCCTTCGCCAAAGCGGGTGGCGATGGCTTCTATGGCGCCAGCTCCCAGCAGGCCGGTCAGCCCGCCGGACGATGCAGGCATCGTTCCGCCCGGCCCGTCGAAAGTCAGTGACAATACGGTCGAAAGCAGTGCCATCGCCAGAACCAGTAGGGCGGTGGGTTGCCACCAACGGGTGTCGGTATCGCGGTCTTCTTCCTCTACATCGCGCCACAGTTTGCGGGCGAAGACATACAGCATGGGCAGGATCAGCACGCCGGACAGGCCGAACAGGAACCAGACGCGCTCTGCGGCCCAGGCACCGCTCGCACCCATCCAGTTTGCAATTGCTTCGGTTCCGGCAGCTGTGGAGGGGCTGGGGTCGGTGTGCGAATAGCTTGCCAGCGCAAGGCCCAAGAACAGCATCAGGCCAAACAATACGGCAGCGCCCGCCATCTGTCCGGCACGGCGCAGGCTGCGCCGGAATGTCGCCCGCCAGTCGGGCTGCGGTTTGCTGATTGCGCGCGTGGCCATGGGCCCGTTTCTCCCTATCGGAACACACCATGAATCTTAACGCTCGGAGGGTCAAGCGGAGAGGGGGTATGTGCCTATGAAATCGAGGCCCTCATTCTGCGGATTCCGGGTTCCCGCCTGTTCAAGAATAGCGACGGGGATGAATGAGCTCAGCTCAAGCCATCGATTGCCGCAAGGCGGGGCCATTCCATTGCGCGCGCACGCTGGATAGTCATCCCGCCAAGAGTGATCACCGGCATTTTTGCGTGGAGGGCAAGGCCGCGGAACCGCAACGGCCCTAGCACCGGCTCACCGGGGTGAGAGCGGGTGGGGAAGACCGGGCTGAGCATGACTGCATCGGCCCGCATCCGCGCAGCATCGCCGATTTCTCGCAGAGTGTGCGCCGTCGCGATGGTAAGCAGGCCTTTGCGCGCAGGATATAGAGCACGGGCGGTGCCATAAATGCCGTCTGCACCCCACTCTCTCGCAGTCAGTGCGCTGTCTGCCAGAATGATCAGATGACCCTTAGCGCGGCACAGGTGCCGGACTGCGCGAAACCGGGCAATTCGCTGCGCCGGTGACAAATGGTAATGTCGGAAGACAATTGCAGATCCGGCGGGCAAAGCCGCTATAGATCGTGCCAGACCCTCATCATTACGCTCGTCCGTCAGCAGCCAGAGATTGGGGAGGGACTGGTGCGTTGCCATCGTTTCGCTATAGCGCAGCCTCATGCAAAGCCCAGTATCCAGTATGACCCCGACCCCTTCCGAAGCGCTTCTCACGGTCGAGGGAGCAATCGCGAAGACCTGCAAGATCGCTCGCCGCAAGGTGGACGAGGTAACGCTGGTGGCGGTCAGCAAAATGCACGCGGCCGAAAAGATCGAGCCGCTGCTGGAGGCGGGCCACCGGCATTTCGGTGAAAACCGCGTGCAGGAGGCGCAGGGCAAATGGCCCGCACTGAAAGAACGTTTCCCCGATGTGCAACTTCATCTGATCGGCAGTCTGCAATCAAACAAGGCGGAAGATGCCGCGCGGCTGTTCGACTGCATCCATTCGCTCGACCGGAAGAGCTTAGTGAAGGCTCTACCCAAGGCGTTCGAGAAGGCGGGACGGCAAGTGCCGTGTTTCGTGCAAGTCGATGTGGGAGAAGAACCCCAGAAGGGCGGCTGCCCGATCCCAGAATTGCCCGATTTGCTGGAGTCGGCACGGGAACGTGACATTCCGCTGACTGGTCTGATGTGTATTCCGCCTGCCGATATCGAGCCTGCCCCGTTCTTCGCGCTGCTCGACAAGCTGGCGCGCGAGCACGGGCTGGATGGTCGCAGCATGGGCATGAGCAGTGACTACGAAACGGCGATCATGCTGGGCGCGACCCACGTGCGGGTCGGGAGCGCGCTGTTCGGGGAGCGGGGATAACTGCTGTCAGCTAACGATCCAATTGCGGACATTTGCCTTATAAGTCAAATTTAAGTGCTTTGAAGCTTTTGGACCGAGCAGGTTGCGCACATGACATGCGCGCGCTAACCTAGATTTCAGGCTTGGCCCGCGCCTCCCCCCTCCGACGGGGAAGTATGGCACATACGGGGTTGCAAATTTCATCGAACCACCTGTTCGAGCATTCGCATTAGGAGGGGTTGCGTTAATTGCTCGGAATGGAGGTTATGATGCATCTATCCGCACCGATTCACAGGCTCAAGCGACAAGCCAAATTGTTAGCCCGTGAACAGAAAATTCCACTTCATGTGGCTCAGGATCATATTTCGCGCAAAGAAGGCTTCAGAACTTGGAGTGCACTTGCTGCACGAATATCAGCGAGCTCACCCGAAGTTACAATGCTGTCAAACCTCGTTGAGGGCGATACGCTGTTGCTTGCCGCACGAGCTGGAAACGGTAAAACGCTGATGGGTTTGGAACTTCTGCTTAATGCTGCTCGGGAAAAGCGGCGGGCGGTGTTTTTCACACTAGTATTGACAAAACAAGAAGTGATCGAACTCATCAGATCATTAGATGAGAAAGCTGACGAGTATATGCCTGAGATCGTCACCTCGGGCGAAATAGGCGCCGAATTTATTGCAGCTTATCTTTCTGGAGCGCCGCGAGGAACTGTGGCTGTCATCGATTTTCTGCAAATATTGGATCAGCAGAGAACAAAGCCGGTGCTCGGCGAACAAATGCAAGCGCTGAAGAAGTTTGCTGAACAAAGTGGGATTATTCTTGGCTTCATTTCGCAAATCGACAGATCATTCGATCCGCTAAGCGGATTTTTGCCGAGCTTCGAAAATGTCCGCCTTCCTAACCCGATCGCCATAAATGTTTTTTCGAAGACCTGTTTCTTGCATGCTGGTGAGACAAAGCTTCAAGACCTAGCGGGCACATCTGAGGAGGCACGTTAAAAAGTTTCAGCGGTCGTTTGAACTTTGCATTTCAAACGACCGCTTCTCACCCAAGTAGCGGACATAAGCCTTAAGCCACTTCCAACTCAGCCTGTCGTTCATCGCTCGCAGCGGCCTCCAGCGCCGTCGCGATTGTTTTCAGTCGGTCTGTGCCGGTAATTTTCCCGCCCACAAGGTCTGTCACATAAAACGTATCCGCTGCGCTTTCACCGTAATGGGTGATGTGGGCGGAGTGGATGATGATCTGCGCTTCGAACAGCGCGCGGCCCAGCCGGTTGAGGAGAGCAGATCGGTCGCGGGCGTGAACTTCGATTACGGTGAAGCGGCCCGATGCCTCGTTATCGAACACAACGCGTGGTTTCACATCGAACGCTTTGGAGCGGGCGCGGGGCAGCGGGCGGGCGGCAAGGCGGGGCACCATTTCGCCGCGATTGGCCAGTGCATCGTCGATTGCCTGTTTGATCCGGCCCATCTGCTCGGACTCGTTGAATGGACGACCCAGCGGGTCCTGCACCAGAAAATTGTCAATCGCATAGCCGTTGCGCGTAGTGTGGATGCGGGCATCGATAATGTTGCCACCGGCCAGATGGATCCCGCCTGCAATGCGAGTGAACAGGCCAGGATGATCGGCTGCAATTACAGTTACCAATGTTGCGCCGCGATCCTCGTCATATTCGCAATGGATCGACAGTTCCTCGTCCAGTTTGCGGGCGGCAAAATATTGCACGATATTGCGCGCAATCACATCGGCCGGTTCGGCAATCCAGTAGGAATCGTCCAGCAGACGCTCGTCTTTGTCCAGCAGGTGCGAGTTCTCGCCCAGTGCTGCGCGCACATCTTCACGCTGCGCATCTACCCGTTCGGCGCGGTAGTTGCGGGTGTGGCCCAACCGCAGGCGCTCATGCGAAAGATCGTACAACTCGCCAAGCAGCTGCCCCTTCCAGCTGTTCCAGACGCCGGGTCCGACTGCGCGGATATCGACGCTGGTCAGGATGGCAAGCTGACGCAGCCGCTCGAGGCTCTGCACTTCGGCGACGAAATCTTCGACCGTCTTGGGGTCCGACAGATCTCGTTTGAACGCGGTGTTGCTCATCAGAAGATGTTGCAGGACTAGCCAGCAGACCATCTCCGTCTCGTCATCATCCAGTCCGAACCGTGGGCACAACTCTTCCGCCACCACGGCACCAAGTTCAGAATGGTCGCCGCCACGCCCTTTGGCGATATCGTGGAGCAAAGCTGCGACATAAGCCACGCGGCGCGACTGCAGCTTGTGGAACTGGGCTGTGGAGCGGGGATGATCGTCGGCCAGCTCGCCCTTCTCGATTTTCGACAGAAAGCCGATCGCGCGGATGGTATGCTCGTCCACCGTGTAGTGGTGATACATATTGAACTGCATCTGCGCATTGACCCGGCCGAAGTCGGGAACGAAGCGGCCAAACACGCCCGCCTCGTTCATCCAGCGCAGCGCAGTTTCCGGGTCGTTTCGGCCGCATAGCAGGTCCAGAAACAGCGCATTGGCACGCGGGTCTTCGCGTGTCTCGTCCTTTATCAGAGGCGCGTCACGCCCCGCCTGCCGCATGGTGCGTGGGTCGATTTCCAGCTTCTCGGCTTCGGCCAGCGTGAACAGTTCGATCAGACGCACCGGATCGGTCTGGAACCATTTGTCCGAAGGAGCGGCAATCCTCCCCCCGAACACGGTGAAGCCCTTCACCTGCCGCTTCTTGGGCTGGAAGCCTGCGAGTAAACCCCTCCGCGCTCGTTTCTTCGCAAATTGTTCGTCCAGCTGGGCGAGGAACACGCCGGTCAGAGACCCGACCCGCTTCACCTGCAGGAAATACATTTGCATGAACCGCTCGACACTGCTTTTGCCCGGTCGCTCTGCGTAGTTCATTCGCTCTGCAACAGTTTTCTGCAAATCGAATGTCAGCCGGTCTTCGGCGCGCCCTGCAACGATATGCAGATGGCAACGCACCGCCAGCAGGAAACTTTCCGCACGGCGAAAGGACCGGTATTCCGGCGCTGTCAACAGCCCTGCATCGACTAGTTCTGCTGCATTTCGGGCACGGTGGATGTATTTGCCGATCCAGTACAGCGCCTGAAGATCGCGCAAGCCGCCCTTGCCTTCCTTGACGTTCGGTTCGACCACATATCGGCTGTCTCCCACGCGCTTGTGCCGGGCATCCCGTTCGGCCAGCTTCTCGGCTACGAACTGCTTCTCGCTTCCAGCCACCACTTCGGCGAAAAAGCGCGAGCGAACTTCGTCATATAAAGGCCGGTCGCCCCAGAGATAGCGCCCTTCCAACAGTGCGGTGCGGATGGTCAGATCTTCTTTCGCCAGATTCACGGCATCGTCCGGCGTGCGGCTGGAATGGCCAACCTTCAGGCCAAGATCCCACATCAAATACAGCATCGCCTCAATCGCCTGCTCGCACCACGGGCTGTGGCGGGTGGAGGTGAGGAAAGCGATATCGACATCGCTGTGCGGGGCCATTTCTGCGCGGCCGTATCCACCCACCGCCATCAGGGAAAGACGCTCGGTCCTGCTGCTATTGCCCGATGGGTGCAGATACACGGTCACATAATCGTGGATCACCCGTACCAGCTGATCGGTCAGGAATGCGTACCCTGCCGTAACCTCGTGACCGCTAGAAGGTTTGTTTTCCAGCCGCCGCTCAAGCTCCGCCCGGCCAGCGTCCAGGGCTGACCGCAAAGCATCAAGGACGCCTGCACGACTATCCTCCTCATCGCCGGCGGCCAGACCGGCAACAGCCATGTCCAGCTTACGCCGGTCGATAATCGCGCGCTGGCGCGGGACATTCTTGGTGGGATTACGCTCGTTTGTCACTCGTCGAGAAACACCTTGGTATACTTCTCGCGCAGGGTACGCTTGTCGATCTTCTGTGTACCCAGACGAGGTAGAGTTTCCGTCTCTTGCCAATACTGCACTGGCTGCTTGAACGGCGCGAGACGGGAGGACAGGTGATCGCGCAAATCGGCTTCGCTCACATCGTGACCGTCTTTTGCCAAAAATACCGCGCTGACTATCTCGCCCATTCGTTCATCGGGCAGGCCGAAGACGCTGCATTCGGCAATGCCTTCATGCGCGTAAATCGCGTCTTCAACTTCGATGCAGGCGATATTCTCGCCGCCGCGGATGATGATGTCTTTCTTGCGGTCGACGATATAAAGATAATCGTCTTCGTCCAGCCTGCCCAAATCGCCAGTGCGAAAATACATATCGTCGGTGAAGGCTTCTTTCGTCGCTTCTTCGTTGTTCCAATACCCGATGAAGTTGCAGACCGAACGGATGCAGACCTCGCCGATAGCGCCTTTCTCAACCGGCTTGCCGCTATCGTCCAGGATCGCCAAATCGATCAAAGGACGGCTGGGTTTGCCGGTGCTGGAAGGTTTGGCGAGGTAATTCTCGTTCAGATTGCCGCAGCCGCCACCGTTCGTTTCTGTCAGGCCATAGCCGAGCAGAGGAAACCCGCTGGGGAAGGCATCCCTGATTGTCTCGACATGCTCGGGCGGGCGCGGTGCTCCACCAGCAGCAAAGCTGGTACAGGTGGAAGTATCGTACTCAGCGACTTTCGGATGGGTCGCCATTTCGTAGCTCATCAACGGGACGCCGACGAAATAGGTAACTTTCTCCTTTTCGATCAGGCGCAGCGCCTCTTCCGCATCCCATTTGGGCATCAGAACCAGTTTACGGCCTATCGCAAAACTCTGCAGAAGTACCGGCACTTCGCCGGTCACATGAAACAGAGGCACGGTCACCAGCGCGCAAGGCTGCGAGCCTTCCGGTGGGGCGTCGCCGGTGGATTGCAGGTAGGCCAGGGCCATGGCCGATTGCAAAGCGTAGTTCAAAGTACCCTGAACAACGGCGCGGTGGTCGCAATAAGCGCCCTTCGAACGTCCGGTCGAACCGGAGGTGTAAAGGAGCGTCGCATAATCGTCCGGCCCGACATCCAGAAACATGCGTTTGCCCGGATCGGCCCAGCTTACAGAAAGGCCTTTGGAAGGCGCCGTGCCGTGCTTGAACACGGCAATCTTCGCACCGTGGTCGATGCCGTCCAGCCGCGCAGCGCGACCGGTGTCGGCGAAAACCAGTCGGCATTCGACCAGATCGATTGCATCGGCCAATTCTTCTCCGCTGGAAAAACCATTGAGCAGCGTCGCGCAGCCGCCGGCCATCAGGATGCCCATATACAGAACGATCCAGTTGGCCGAGTTGCGCGCTGCAATCCCGATCCTGTCGCCTTTCACGACGCCATGCGTGTCCTCCAGCCCTGCTGCGACATGGCGAGCGGCGGCGTAGGCTTCGCCAAAGGTCAGCTGAATATCGCCATCCACCAGAAATGGCAGACTCTTATGCTGCTGACAGAAATGAGCGAAAAAATGTGCCAGACTGGGGGGGGCGCCTTTAATGGCTGGCATTGACACTCCGTTGCGCTCGAACGGGATCGTTTCGCCGGGCTGGCCCGGGGCGGTGATCTGGTCCATGATTTTGTCGAGCGTCAAATCCAGCTGTGTTGGCATCGCGGCTTTCTCTCCTTGGTGATTCCCTGGCGTATATCTTCCCCCGGGGTTCCACATGGAACCGCCCTGTGCCAAGGCACAATGAGTTTTCCGAGACGAGGTCACGCCGTTTCTTGACCACGCTTCTAAGGGGTTTGCTACGTGCTGTCACTATGGGCCATCAGTGTTATTGGGGCCGCAATCGAACCGATCCGCTGGGTTGAGCTTGGCCTTAGGCCGGGGATCGATCTCGGCTTTATGACGCTGCGCTATTACTCGCTCGCCTATCTGGGCGGGATAATCTTTGCCTATTGGCATCTTTCGAAGATGATAAAGGCGCCCGGCGCTCCGCTGGCCCAGGACCATGCGGATGATCTGTTTTTCTGGTGCACGCTGGGCGTAATCCTGGGGGGGCGACTGGGCTACGCTACATTCTATCAGCCAGAATTATGGTCCACTCCGCTGGAGATCCTGAAATTATGGACTGGCGGGATGAGCTTTCATGGCGGACTGGTCGGTGTGTTGGTGGCAATCGCTTACGTCACTTGGCGCGGAAATATCAGTTTCCTGCGCGTGTGCGATTACATCGCCGTCAATGTTCCGATGGGTATGATGTTGGGCCGACTGGCGAATTTCATCAATGGCGAGCTTTG
Organism: uncultured Sphingomonadaceae bacterium; assembly: GCA_913060895.1. Lineage (GTDB taxonomy): Bacteria > Pseudomonadota > Alphaproteobacteria > Sphingomonadales > Sphingomonadaceae > CAJXSN01. The sequence continues at coordinate 37,148 of CAJXSN010000004.1, read as the reverse complement.
GGGCCGCGAAACGGATGTTGCGTGGGGTATGATTTTCCCCGGTGGTGGCGAGGTGGTACGCCATCCCAGCCAGCTGTATCAGGCGACATTCGAAGGGCTGGTTTTGCTCGTCATTCTGCTGTTGCTGTTCTGGCAGACCCGCGCGCGCTGGCGGCCCGGGCTGCTGGTCGGCGTATTCACATTGGGCATGGGTCTCGCACGATTTTTCAATGAATTCTTCCGCCAACCGGATGCACAGCTGGCCGATTTTGCTGCGCGCACCGGCCTGTCTATGGGTCAGTGGCTTACAATTCCGCTGATTATCGTCGGGCTGTTCTTCATCATTCGCGCATTGCGGCGCCCTCCGCTGGGGGTCGCTGCGCCAAAATCTGATGCACCTGCTGCGGGATGAATGTGAGCAGGACCGGCCAGAAAACAGGCGAAGCTTCTGACGATCTGGGCGCGATTTTCCGGCGGCTGATTCGTAATACCGGGCCGATTTCGCTGACCCAATATATGGGTGAGAGCAATGCGCGCTACTACGCATCGCGCGATCCACTGGGGCTGGCGGGGGATTTCGTCACCGCTCCGGAAATCAGCCAGATGTTTGGCGAACTGATCGGTCTATGGCTGGCCGACATCTGGATAAGTTCAGGCAGGCCGGAGAACGTTCATTATGTAGAGCTGGGCCCCGGCCGCGGAACCTTGGCGAAGGACGCGCTACGGGCGATGAAGCGTTACGGGCTGCAGCCTGCGGTGCACTTCGTCGAAGGGTCCTCGGCATTGCGCGAAGTGCAGCAGAAGGCGGTGCCGGATGTGCGGTGGCATAATGATCTCTCCACCCTGCCGCCCGATGATCCCCTGCTGTTTGTCGGCAACGAATTTCTGGATGCGCTGCCCATTCGCCAGATGGCGAAGACGCCGAACGGCTGGCGCGAACGCGAAATTGCCTTGCAGGACGATGCGTTTATCTTCGCTGCCGGTGGCCGCCCGATGGATGCCGCTGTGCCGGAGGAATGGCGCGGCGCAGAGGACGGTACAATCCTGGAAACCTCGCCAGCACAGGCGGCCGTGATGTACGAGCTTGCCGGGCGTTTGTCCGATCAGGGCGGCGCGGCGCTGCTGTTCGATTATGGTCATGCAGCCCTGCATGCAGGGTCGACATTGCAGGCTGTGAAGGACCACCGGAAGGTCGATCCGCTGGCCATGCCGGGGTCTGCCGATCTGACAGCGCTGGTCGAATTCGGAACGCTGGCGCGCATTGCCCAGTCGCGCGATGTGCGCTGGATCGGCACGGCAGAGCAAGGCGCCTGGCTCCGCAGGCTCGGCATCGATGCCCGCACACAGTCGCTGGCGAAAGCTGCTCCGCACCATGCAGACGATTTGCGGGCCGCGCGGGACCGCTTGGTAGAACCGGGCCAAATGGGCGCGCTGTTCAAGGTTATGGGCCTGTCGGGCCTCCACTGGGATGGCGGGGCCGGTTTCGATTGACGCTCGTTCGGGGTTCGGCTGGCGTTCATGCCCACCCCTTCAGATAAAAGCGCAATAGCGTGCCGCACTTTCCGGCAGCATCCGATCCTACGAATTCAGGTAATTGGCCCATGACATTGAAAACCTTCTCTGCCGCGTTTGCCATGCTGTGCGCAGCAGCCAGCGTGCCTGCCTTTGCTGCCGATCCGATCACCGGACGCTGGATAACAGAAGACCGCGACGCCGTGGTTACGGTGGGCAAATGCGGATCGACCTATTGCGGGCGCCTCAGCAAGTATCTGGTGACGCCCGATGACGGCGCGGACCAGCGTGATGTGTACAACCCCGATCCAAAACTGCGCAAACGCAAGCTGCTGGGATCGGCCCTGCTGTCCGGCTTTAAACCCGATGGCAATCTCTGGCGCGGGACGATCTACGATCCGCGCAACGGGAAAAGTTATCGCAGTGTCGTGCGCCGCAAGAGCGCGAATGTGCTGGAAGTAAAGGGATGCATTGGCCCGTTTTGCCAGACGCAGATCTGGCGCAAGGCGCGCTGAGCTAAAGTCCGATATCGCGGGCCAGTTGCTGCGCCGCGACATCCGGCGTCAGTTTTTCCGCGTCCGTGCGGTCGACGGAAAGGTTGGCAGCCCGCATCGCATCCACGTCGATTGCCCCGATCAGCGGCTCTAGCGCAGCTTGCACCTCAGCATTGGTAGCCGCCTGCGAGCTGAGCAGGACAATTGCATCGTAATTGGGAAAGGCCCCGCGCGGATCGCCCAGAATGACAAGATTATCCGCCGCAATCCGTCCGTCCGAGGTGTAGGCGCCGATCACATCGGCATCGCCCGACACCAGCGCGTTATACATGAAGGTTGGAGAGAAATTGCGCGTTGCCCTGAACTGCAAATCGTATGCCTCGCGCACGGCAATCCACTCGGGCCGCTCGAAAAATTCCGGATCGCCGCCAATGGTGAGCGAGGCGGCAAGAGCGCGCAGATCGCCGATGCTGGAAAGGTTTCGCGCTCGCGCCAGATCCTGCCGGACGGCCAAACCGTAAGCATTTTCGAACCCCAGCCGCCCAAGTACCTGTGTGCCGCTCGTATCCCTTTCCCATGCGGCGATTTCGGCCAACATCATATCGCGGTCGGGATTGTCAGTGCGCTTCATCTCGTTGGCCCAGATCGTGCCAGTGTAATCGACCAGCACCTCGATCGAACCATTTGCGACTGCACTGTGAGCGACGGCGGAACCCAGCCCGTCGCGGTATTCAACTTCGAAACCCTGCGCCTCCAGCCTTTGCCCGATCAGCCGCGCCAGAATGTACTGTTCTGAAAAACCCTTGGCTCCGATGGCAATGGTCTGTCCGCGGTCGTCACTGCCCGGCGTAGGCCCGTAAAGCGTCCATAGCGATGCGGCGATGCCGACCAGTGCGACACTGGTGCCGGCCCATATCAACACCCTTTTACCCCTGGCAAAACCACGCTCCACCATTCCCAGCAGCCAGTCCGCAACCAATGCCAGCCCGGCAGAAGCAAAGCAGCCTGCAAGCACCAGCGTCCAGTTCTGGGTCTGAAGGCCGGCAAAAATCGGATCGCCTAGCGAGGGCTGCCCGATAGTGGTGGACAGCGTCGCCGCGCCAATGGTCCAGACGGCCGCCGTTCGGATGCCCGCCATTACATAAGGTGCCGCCAGAGGAGCTTCGACCAGACGCAGTTTTTGTGCCGGTGTCATGCCCACACCGTCCGCTGCCTCCAGCACGCCGGGCTCCATATGCTCGCGCGCGGTAACTGCATTGCGCAGGATCGGCAGCAGGGCATACAGTGCAAGTGCCAGCAGGGCCGGCAGGAAGCCCAGCGTCGGCAGCCCCTCTCCAAACACGGCGCGCAGGCTCAGCAATATCGGGAAAAACAGCGCCAGCAGCGCCAGCGCAGGAACAGTCTGCACCAGACTGGCAAAGCCCAGCGCGATGCGCGCGACCGCTTGATTGCGGCTGGCCCATACTGCCAACGGCAGAGCCACCAGAATGCCCAGCGCGATGGCGGAGGCCGCAAGCAGAACATGCGCCGCCAGCTTGTCGCCCAGATCCAGCATTGCGGCAAATACATCGGTCATGCAGTCAGGCCCGCCATTCGCGCGGCCTGATCGCGCGGTACAGCGACCATTGTTTGCGCGATTTCTCCGCCGCCGCCTGCCAGCAGCGAAGCAGGCGTTTCATCGGCCACGATCTGTCCTGCATCCATCACCAGCACCCGATCGGCCAGCAGCAGGGCCTCTGCCATGTCGTGCGTGACCATTACCGTGGTGAGGCCGAGCGTTTCATGCAAGCCGCGCACCCTGTCACCCAGGGCATCGCGCGTGACCGGGTCCAGCGCGCCGAAGGGTTCGTCCATCAGCAACACTTCGGGATCGCCTGCCAAAGCCCGCGCCACGCCGATGCGCTGGCGTTGTCCGCCCGACAGTTCGGACGGCATCCGGGTGGCGTAAGAGCCATCCAGATCCACCATTTCCAGCAGTTCGGTAATGCGCGCATCTGCCAGAGGCGAACCGGCAATACGCGGCCCGATACCGATATTGTGCGCTGCATTCATATGCGGGAAAAGGCCGATGGATTGGAAGACATATCCGATCCGCCGCCGCAGGGCCGGGGCGGGCAGGCCGGTCACATCGTCACCTGCCAGAAGCACCCGGCCCGATGTCGGCTCCACCAGCCGGTTGACCATTTTCAGCAGGGTCGATTTGCCCGATCCCGATGCCCCGACCAGCGCTACGAACGAGCGGGGATCGATGTCCAAAGAGACATTCGCTACTGCAACTACAGCGGCATAACTTTTGGCCGTACTGTCAAACCGTAGAAGAGCGGATGCGTCGGTCAACGGGGCTGTTAAAGCGCCAGCGACTTGGCCGGGATCAGGAGGCGCACTTTCAGTCCGTCATCGTTCCATTCGCGGTCCATCGACCCGTCCAGCTGCGACCGAACACTCATATCGAGCAATTGCGAACCGAAGCCGTCTTTCTCTGGCGGCTTTGCCCCGGGGGCGCCGCTTTCGTCCCAATCAATCAGGATCGTATCGCCCCGTTCGGCCAGATCGATAGTGACCTGGCCTTCTTCGCGCGACAGGGCGCCATATTTCGCCGAGTTGGTGGCAAGTTCGTGGAAAATCAGCGCCAGCGGAGTGGCCGCTCGCTTGCCAAGCTTCACGGTTACTCCGCTCACCGAAACCTGCTTGCCTTCGCCAATTCCGTAAGGGGCCATCAATACGCTGAGCAGCCCGCGCAATTCGCTGCCCTTTTCGCTTTTCAGCGGGCGGACGAAATCATGCGCGCGGCCCAGTGCGCGGATCGCCTCGCCCAGCTCGGCTGCGAATTCTGTAAGTTCGGGCCGGTTGCGCGCGCGCAGGACCACCAGGCCGGAAATCACGGCAAAGATGTTTTTGATCCGGTGCGACAATTCCCTGGCCAGCAGATCGCGGCTTTCCGACAGGCGGTGCCCGTCATCGATATCGGTCAGCGTGCCGAACCACTGCGATGCCTTCCCTGCGCTGTCGAACAATGGCACACCGCGGCTGAGCATCCAGCGCCACGTCCCGTCGGCGCGGCGCACGCGAAACTCCTGCTCGAAAGGCTCGCCTGCTTCATACGATGCGTCCCACGCTGCGCTGTAAGCTGCCGCGTCGTCGGGATGAAAGGCCTTGAACGCAGCAGCATTGCTGAGCGCACCGGCAGGATCGAGGCCGGTGAATTCGTACCAGCGGCGGTTGAAGAAATTTATCTCGCCCTTTTTATCGGTCGACCAGGCGATATCGGGAATGGAATCCGCCAGCGCGCTCAACTTGTCCTCGCTGGACTTCAGCCTTGCATCTGCCACCAGATCGCGGCGGCGGGCATGCAGGCGGCGCATTACGGCATCGCGCAGGACGGTGAGCCCTTCCGCCTGCAGCGGCGTGAGCCCTTCTGGCCGCGCCTTCGTATCGATGACACACAGGGCACCCACCGGAGCACCTTCGCTGGTGATCAGCGGTGCGCCGGCATAGAACCGGATATGCGGATCGCCGGTTACTAGCGGATTATCGGCAAACCGCTCGTCCTCCTGCGCATCGGGAACGATCATGACCGTGTCACCCAGCATGGCATGGCCGCAAAAGCTGGTGGGCCGGGGCGTTTCCTTTACATCCAGACCCTGCCGCGCGAGAAATCGCTGCCGTTCCTCTTCGACGATGGAGACCAGCGACGTGGGCGCATCGCACAGCTTTGCGGCGAACTGCACAATGCGTTCCAGCTCGGCATCGTCTTCCAGCGCATCCATGCCGAATGCGGCCAGCACAGGCAGGCGGACTTCATCCTCCAGCTGTGCCGGATCGGGTGCCTTTGCTTTCGGCCAGGGGGCAGTAGGTACTAAACGCAAAGCGCGGGCGCTCCTATGATGGACGCTGCCCATACAGCAAAGGATATTGGGGGCCAATAACCTAAGATATATGCACCGCTTTGCGCGGGCCAGCGCGCTTGCTATGCGCAGGCACAGAAAAATGGCCCGAACCGGATATGGCGGGCCATAATGGAATTTCAGGAGAAACCATGCGCGCGACCCCCGATTTCGATTTCCAGCTGGGCGAGACAGCCCGGATGATCCGCGAGACGACCGGCCGCTTCGCCGATGAAAAGATCGCGCCGCTGGCTGCCAGGGTGGACCGGGAGGACTGGTTCCCGCGCGAGCTTTGGCCCGCAATGGGCGAGCTGGGCTTGCACGGGATTACCGTGCCGCAGGCCGATGGCGGGCTGGGCCTGGGCTATCTGGATCATGTCATGGCGGTGGAGGAAATCAGCCGGGCCAGTGCCAGCGTGGGATTGTCCTATGGCGCGCATTCCAATCTGTGCATCAACCAGATCGCGCGCTGGGCCAATGACGATCAGAAGGCCAAATATCTTCCCAAGCTGATTTCGGGCGAGCATGTCGGCAGCCTCGCGATGAGCGAAGCGGGCGCAGGCTCCGATGTCGTCTCGATGAAGCTGAAGGCGGAGGCGACCCAGCATGGATATGTCCTCAACGGAACGAAATTCTGGATCACCAATGCGCCCGAAGCCGACACGCTGGTGGTCTATGCCCGGACCGATCCGAATGGCGGCAGCGGCGGCATCACCACCTTCCTGATCGAGAAGGACATGCCCGGTTTCTCCATCGGCCAGAAAATCGAGAAGGTGGGCATGAAAGGCTCCCCCACGGCAGAGCTGGTATTCGACAACTGCGAAGTGCCGGAAGAAAACGTGATGGGCGCAGTCGGCGGCGGCGTGGGTGTGTTGATGAGCGGGCTGGATTACGAACGCGTGGTGCTGTCGGGCCTTCAACTGGGTGTGATGCAGGCCTGTCTCGACACGGTTATTCCGTATCTGCGGGAGCGTACCCAGTTCGGCAAACCGATCGGCAGTTTCCAGCTGATGCAGGCGAAAGTGGCGGATATGTATGTCGCGCTGCAATCGGCCCGCGCCTACACCTACGCCGTGGCGAAAGCGTGCGACAACGACCAGACGACGCGTTTCGATGCAGCGGGCGTAATCCTGCTGGCGAGCGAGAATGCCTTCCGGGTTGCCGCCGAAAGCGTGCAGGCCCTGGGCGGCGCAGGCTACACGCTCGACTGGCCGGTGGAGCGGTATATGCGCGATGCGAAGCTGCTGGATATCGGCGCAGGGACAAATGAGATCAGGCGTATGTTGATCGGGCGCGAACTGATTGGGGCGGCTGGGTGACCTGTCTATGGGTTTCGTCGTCGGCGGCGCTCACAGGAATTGTCGTATGAGCCAGACCTTACTCGATGTTCTCGAATGGTACGGCGCGGGTGCAGCGTTACTGGCGGCGTTCATCGTCAGTCTCAATCTGGGCACACGAGTTACGGGGTGGGCGTTCGTGCTGTTCGTCACTTCCTCGATTGCGCTTGTGGCCTGGGGTTTTCTGAGCGGAGAGAGCGCGGCGATCGGGTGGCAGAATATCGGTCTGCTGGTGATCAACCTCGTGGGGGTCTATCGCTATCTGATCGCTCCGGCCAAAACTGATACCAAAACGGAAGAGACCACCAAATGACCGCTCCTGTCCTGACAACGAAACTCGATACGGAGTCGCCGGAAGCAAAGGCGCGTTCGGAGCACAATCGCGGGCTGAACGATGAACTGCGCAGCGCTATTGCCGAAGCTGCGCTGGGCGGTTCGGAAGGCAGCCGCGAGCGCCATGTGTCGCGCGGCAAATTGCTTCCCCGCGAGCGGGTGGAACGGTTGCTGGACCCCGGCTCGCCGTTTCTGGAGGTCGGCCAGCTTGCCGCGAACGGCATGTATGGCAAGGATGCGATCAGCGGCGCTGGTCTGATCTGCGGGATTGGCCGCGTGTCGGGCCGTCAGGTGATGATCGTGTGCAACGATGCCACGGTGAAGGGCGGCACCTATTATCCCATGACGGTGAAGAAGCACCTGCGCGCGCAGGAGATTGCGCAGGAGAACCGTCTGCCATGCGTCTACCTCGTCGATAGCGGCGGGGCGAACCTGCCGCATCAGGCCGAAGTCTTCCCCGATCGCGAGCATTTCGGGCGCATCTTCTTCAATCAGGCGAATATGTCCGCGCTCGGCATCCCGCAGATCGCCTGCGTCATGGGCAGCTGCACCGCCGGCGGGGCTTATGTGCCTGCCATGTCGGACGAGACAGTGATCGTGCGCGAGCAGGGCACCATCTTCCTTGCCGGACCACCACTGGTGAAGGCCGCTACGGGTGAGGAAATCACGGCCGAAGATCTGGGCGGCGGTGATCTTCATGCCAAGAAATCCGGCGTGGTCGATCACTTGGCCGAGAATGACGAGCATGCGCTAACCATCGTGCGCGATATCGTTTCGCATCTGGGCGCGAACACCGGCGCGGCGGCAGATGTTACGTTGAAAGACCCGCGCCCGCCGAAGTTCGATGCCGACGAGCTGTATTCCATCATTCCCGACGATGTCCGCGCCCCTTACGATGTGCATGAGGTCATCGCGCGGCTGGTGGACGGCAGCGAGTTTCACGAATTCAAAGCGCAATATGGCTCTACGCTGGTTTGCGGCTTTGCCCATATATGGGGGATGCCGGTGGCTATCTTGGCCAATAACGGCGTGCTGTTTTCCGAAAGCGCACAAAAAGGCGCGCATTTCATCGAGCTGGCGCAGCAACGGCGCATTCCGCTGCTGTTCCTGCAAAACATCTCCGGCTTTATGGTTGGCGGGAAGTACGAAGCGGAAGGCATCGCCAAGCATGGCGCGAAGCTGGTCACTGCTGTCGCCACAGCGACCGTTCCGAAAATCACCGTGGTGATCGGTGGCAGTTTCGGTGCGGGCAATTACGGCATGTGCGGGCGGGCCTATTCCCCGCGCTTCCTGTTCACCTGGCCCAATGCGCGCATTTCCGTGATGGGCGGGGAGCAGGCAGCATCCGTCCTCGCCACAGTCCACCGTGATGCGGACAGCTGGACCGACGAGCAGGCCGAGGAATTCAAGGCCCCGATCCGCCAGAAATACGAGGATGAGGGCAATCCCTATTTCGCCACCGCCCGCCTGTGGGATGACGGGGTGATCGACCCCGCCCAGACCCGCGATGTGCTGGGGCTGGCCTTTGCCGCCACGCTGGAAGCCGCGATACCGGAGCGCGCGCAGTTCGGCGTTTTCCGGATGTAGACGTTAGGGCAGCCTCGCCTTTTGCCATGCTTTTGTTATGGCGGATGCGGGAGAAAACATGACGCAAATATCAGGCCGCCAACCGTCGCTGCTGTCACGGATCGTGCGACAGATTATCTGGTGGATTTACCGCTTTCAGGGATGGAAGATCGATACCGGTCTGCCCGACCTTCCGAAATACGTCATCGCCGGTGCGCCGCATTCCTCCAACTGGGATTTCGTGTTTTTCATCGGCGCCACTGCAGAGGAAGGCGTGGCGCCCAGCTTCATGGGCAAGCATACGCTGTTCAAAGGCATCATGCGCAATTTCCTCCTGGATATGGGCGGCGTTTCCATCGATCGGAGCAAGAAATCCAATGCCACGCAGCAGGTGGCGGATGCCTTTGCTGCGGCAGACGAACTGGCACTGGTGATTGCAGCAGAGGGGACGCGCAGCTCGAAGGGCGAATGGAAGTCCGGGTTTTACCACATTGCGCAAGCGGCCGATGTGCCGGTGGTGGTCACCTGGGTATCGTGGGAAAGCCGCACATTGGGTTTCAGCGATCCGCTCTACCCAACCGGAGACTACGCTTCCGATCTGGTCAAGATTGCCACCTTCCTGCGTTCGAAGCGCCCTGACTACGAACGATACAAGGTATTGGAAGCGCAGGCCGAGCGACTGATGCAGCAGCAACGCCTGATTGACGGTTGAATCCGCGCCGGGGAATGCGGCGGCAATGGCCGGGAGTGTCGCTATTTCGCGGGCCGATCGTCCTGACCTTCAAGCGCATGAGAGCCTTCATTCCATGCTGCCCAGACCAGCGGACGAGCCCTGCTGCCGGAGGCGCCGCGCGGCCGTGCGGGCACGCGCAATGAAACTTCTGGGGTGCCCATACGTTGAAAAATCATAACATCGAAACAAAAGGTATGATTATGAAACACGTCACCCGCATGGCTCTTGCCGCACCGCTCGCTCTCGCTCTGGCCGCTTGCGGCGGAAACGCCGATACAGACGAACGCATTGTCGATGACGGTCTGACCGAAGGTGTCGATGTCGATGTGCCAGAGGTGGACGTGAACGCACCGGAAGTTCCCGTCGATGCGCGCGGCACGGTGGATTACGAACAGACCTATACCAACACCGATGCGGCTGGCGGTACAACCTCTATCACGCTCGGCCCCGACGACGACTACACGATGGTAAAAGCCGACGGCACCGAAACCAGCGGCACATACAGCTGGTATTCCGACAACAGCCGCATTCTGATCCGTGAAAACGGCGAAAACATGGTCTTCGCCATAGCCGAAGGGACGCTGTACCGCCTGGCGGATGAGAACGCCGACCCCAATAGCGGGCGCGCTGCAGAGACGACCTACACTGCATCGGATCAGTAACCGGCGCGCAAATTCAAAACACGGGAAAGGGCTGCCGGAAAATTTCGGCGGCCCTTTTTGTGCCAGTCAGATTGCTTGGCCTGCGGCCCATCCGCTGGCCCAGGCCCATTGGAAATTATACCCGCCCAGCCAGCCGGTGACATCCACCGCCTCGCCAATCGCGTACAGGCCCGGAACCGATTGGGCCTCCATCGTCCGGGACGAAAGCCCGGCTGTACTGATGCCGCCTGCCGTCACTTCGGCCTTGGCGAAACCCTCGGTCCCGTTGGGGCGGAATTCCCACGCCTTCAGCCGCTCTCCAGCCTGCCGCAAAGCCTTGTCGGACTGGCCCTGAAGCACGCCGTGGAGCCCCAGCCGCTCTGCCAGTACCCGGGCCAGGCGTTCCGACAGATGTTCTTTTAAAACCGCAACAATATCCGTTTGCGATGCGCTGCGTTTGCGTTCCAGCAGCCAGTCCGGTTTTTCGTCCGGGTAGAAATCCAGTGCAATCGGGTCGCCATGTTTCCAATAGCTGGAAACCTGCAGGATCGCCGGACCTGACAGGCCGCGATGGGTCAGCAAGGCTGCTTCGCGAAACTTTACGGCGCCCTTGCCTGCGCCTGCCTTCGCCACAACTTCCGCCGATACGCCCGACAATTCGCGGAACAGCACATCTTCGCCGCCCAGCGTGAAGGGCACCAGTGCGGGGCGCGGCTCGATTACTTTGAGGCCGAACTGACGCGCCAGTTCATAGGCAAAATCGCTCGCGCCCATTTTGGGGATCGACGGCCCGCCAGTGGCGATCACCAGACTGTCTGCCAGCAATGCCTGCCCGTTGGCCATGACGGCAAACCGGCCATCTTCCTGCACCACCTCGGACACGTCCTGCCCTGTCAGCACATCGACATGGCCGCCCTGCGCCCCGGCCTTCGCGCATTCTTCCAGCAGCAAATCCACGATCTGCAGGGCAGGGCCATCGCAGAACAACTGGCCCAGCGTCTTCTCGTGATGGGCGATGCCATAGCTGTCGACCAGTGCGATAAAATCGCGCGCAGTGTAGCGGCGCAGGGCCGATTTCGCGAAGTGCGGATTGGCCGACAGATAATGCTGGGGACCAGCGCCGATATTGGTAAAATTGCACCGTCCCCCGCCGGAGATCAGGATTTTCTTCCCCATCCGATCAGCCTTCTCCAGCACGGCGACACGCCGCCCGCGCTGCCCGGCTTGAGCCGCACAGAAAAGGCCGGCAGCCCCGCCGCCAAGAATGATGGCATCGTATTTCATATGTCGCCGCGCTGATGCTCCGAAGTGGCAGCGGCCACGGCGCCCACGGCCAACTCCTCGCGGTATTCGCCCAGTACCTGCCACGCGGCGAGGAACAGACCGGCGACCAGAGGCCCCAGCACGATGCCGGAAAGGCCCACGCTGGCAATCCCGCCCAGTGTCGTAACCAGAACAATCCAGTCGGGAATACCCGTATCGCGGCCCACCAGAATGGGGCGCAGGATATTGTCTGCCAGACCGATCACGGCGAGACCGGAGACCAGCACGACAATGCCTTCCCACACCGCGCCGGTCGACAGCAGCCAGATCGCAGCGGGCCCCCAGATTATGGCGGTGCCTATCGCGGGTAGCAACGAGATGATCCCCATGAGCACGGCGAATAAGATGGCGGAAGGAATGCCGACGATCCAGAACGTAAGACCGCCCAATGTGCCCTGGACCAGAGCGACCACGACCGAACCTTTGATCGTTGCCCGCACGATAGACAAGAAACGGTTTGCCAGACGATCGGCGACAGGCCGCTCCAGCGGCAGGGCGCGGACGATGGTCTGGCCGATGAAAGGGCCGTCTCGCAAAAGGAAATAGACGACATACAGCCCCACACCGAATGCCAGTACCCAGGACAGCGCGCCCCCTCCGATGGCCACCGCCTGCCGTGCAATCAGAATGCTACTTTCGGTAAGTAGGTCCTGCAGCCGTTCCTGCACCAATCCTATATTTGTCCAGCCACTGGCTTCGAGCTGCGCACGGATGCTGCGGGGCAAAAGGTCCAGCAGGCTTTCCAACCAGCCTGCCAGATCCACTTCGCCGTCTCTAAAAGCCGCATAGATATCCGCAGCCTGACGAACCACGATGCTGGCGATCCACAGGGCGGGCAGCAGCACTGCAAACAGAATGACCAGCAGCGCCGCCCCCGCTGCGCGATTGGGGTGATGCGGCATCTGCCGATGTATCCGATCATACAGCGGACGGAATATGATCGCCGCCAGCGTCGCCCACAGCAGGGGTGATGCAAACGGCCACACCACCCACGCCAATGTCGCGGTGACCAGCAGCAACAGCAGCAGAAAGCCGCCATGCTCTACACCGGCAATGCGATCTTTCTGGATCATGGCAGACGGTTCCATTCATTGGCGGTTCGGCGGGGGGAAAGGGCGTATTTCAGGCTGGCCCCGATCATTACGGCGGCCAGAGCGATAATGGCAACAGCCCAAAACCAATGCGGCAGGAACAGGGCCTGCTCTATCTGTCCGGTGTCCGACCACATGGTCTGGCCGCCAATCGTCGCCTGTTCGACCAGCAGATAGTCCCACTGGGCAAACATGGACAGGGCGGCCTGCAGGCCGAGAAACTGGAGAGTGAATCGCTCTGCCCACGCGGATGCTCTGGCGGCGATGCCCACCAATGCGAGTGCGATCAGTGGCAGGACGATCCATCCGGTCATGCCGTCCACCCAGATCAGGGTGGAAAGGGCAATCGCTGCGGCGAGTGTATAGAGCGCAGGCCGCCATGTTCTGGAATTGGCAGACGCCAGAATCAAAAGTGATCCGATAACCGCCGGGCCAATAGGTCCAGCCGCGCTGACCAGCGCATCCGCCAGCCGCGAACGCTGCATCGGGCCGTAGGATTCTGCCACGCCCGATCCATCGGGATAAAGAACCAGCCTTTCAAAATCGTACCCCACCAGAATGGCAGCCAGTCCGTGGCCCATTTCATGGAACCAGGTGGACAGGATCATGAAGGGGTACAGCACGAAATTGCCGAGCGGCAGCAGCGGCAGGACAATCAGCAGCGCACCGGCCAGTGCCAGCGCCTTGATATGATCTTCCCGCGAATGCAGGGCGAGCGCGCCGGATTTCATAGGTTGCCTTATAGCCCCGGACGCCGCCGTGCGCCCTCACCATGCAACATAGGCGAGCAGAGCGGCCATCGCCAGCGTCGGTGCGCAAAGAATGCGATAAAGCCAGAGCGGAATGCGCCGCGCCCACCACACGGCATAGGAATTGTGCCAGCGCATCGGAACCATCAGTATCAGGACGGATGTGGCGAGGATAAACCACCCCGCGCCCTCGAACATCGCTGGATATTTGGACAGTGGCGCCCGCAAAACCATGGCCAGCCCGACAATGGCGCGCGGGATATGTTCCCCCAGCTGGACCGTCCAGTTGGAACCCATTGCAGCCAGACCGGTGCGCGCACGTTCAGGGCAAACCGCACAGATCAAACCTGCAAAAACCAGCCAGCCTGCGCCCGACCAGACGACCAGCAGGGCCGCCGATGCCATCATTGCGATTTAGGCTGAGGGGCGATCACACATCCAGATTGGCGACATTCAGCGCATTGTCCTGAATGAACTCGCGGCGCGGTTCGACCACGTCGCCCATCAGGCGGGTGAAAATCTCATCCGTAACGTCGGCATCTTCCACCTTCACCTGCAACAGGATGCGGTGATCGGGGTCGAGCGTGGTTTCCCACAATTGCTCGGCATTCATCTCGCCCAGCCCTTTGTAGCGGGCAATCGCCAGACCCTTGCGGCCGGCCGCCAGAATGGCTTCGAGCAGCTGGGTGGGACGCGAGATTGCATCGTCATCGGTGAAGGACGGGCTTTCGGTGTCGACGCTATCGTCGCTTTCCGGATCAGGAGCAGTCGTTTCGCCTGTCGCCGATTTGATCAGGCGGGCGGCACGATCATAGGCCGGTGCCTGTTCCTGCGCGACGCGGTGCAGCTTGCGCGCTTCGGCGCTGTCGAGGAACTTCGCCTCGATTGCGTGGACATCGGTGACACCGCGCCACAAACGCTCGAAGCGGATGTCGCCACTTTCCGCTTTCACTGCGGTCCATTTCGCTTCCAGATCGCCCATGTTCAGCCGCTCGGCAGCCTTGGTCATGGCCGCTTCGCTGGCGGTGCCTTCGGGGTCGAGCACTCCGGCCAGCGCCATTTCCTCGACAATCATGGTGCCATAACGGCGCGGAGCAAACGCAATCAGATTGCGCATCCGCAGACCGTGTTCGACCAGAGCGCGCAGATCGTCGCCCGACCGCTGGCTCTCGCCATCATCCAGCATCCGGCCCTGAAGCCCTGCATCGATCAGATAGCGGTCCAGCTCGCGGTCGTCTTTCAGATAGACTTCGCTGCGGCCCTTGCTCACCTTGTACAGCGGCGGCTGCGCGATGAAGAGATGCCCGGCCTTCACGATTTCGGGCATCTGGCGGTGGAAGAATGTCAGCAGCAGGGTGCGGATATGCGCCCCGTCGACATCGGCGTCCGTCATGATCACGATCTTGTGATAACGCAGCTTCGACAGATCGAATTCATCGCGCAGGCCGGTGCCCATTGCCTGAATCAGCGTGCCGACTTCTTTGGAGCTGATAATCCGGTCGAAGCGCGCGCGCTCCACATTCAGGATTTTGCCCTTCAGCGGCAGGATCGCCTGGATTTTTCGGTCACGGCCCTGTTTCGCGCTGCCACCGGCGGAATCGCCCTCCACCAGGAACAATTCGCATTTCTCAGGATCGCGGTTCTGACAATCGGCCAGCTTGCCCGGCAGGCTGGCGACGCTCATCGCGCCCTTGCGGCTCATCTCGCGGGCACGGCGCGCGGCTTCGCGGGCGGCAGCGGCGTCGATGATTTTCTGGATGATGGCCTTTGCGTCAGCCGGATTTTCCTCCAGCCATTCGCTCATCTTCTCGCCCATCAGCGATTCCAGCGGCTGGCGGACTTCACTGGAAACCAGCTTGTCCTTCGTCTGGCTGCCGAATTTGGGATCGGGTAGTTTGACGCTGACGATGGCGGTCAGCCCTTCGCGCATATCCTCCCCCGATAGCGAAACCTTTTCCTTCTTCATCAGCCCGCTGGACTGCGCATAATTGTTCAGCGTGCGGGTCAGCGCGGCGCGGAAGGCGGCGAGGTGCGTGCCGCCATCGCGCTGGGGGATGTTGTTGGTGAAGGTCAGGACGTTTTCGTAATAGCTGTCGTTCCATTCCAGTGCGACATCGATCCCGATCCCGTCTTTCTCGGCACTGACCGAAATCGGCTCCGAAATCAGTGCTTCCTTGTTCCGATCAAGATATTTGACGAAAGCCGCGATGCCGCCTTCGTAAAACAGATCGTGCTCGGCCACTTCCTCGCCGCGATTGTCGCGCAACAGGATGTGGACTCCGGAATTCAGGAAAGCGAGCTCGCGGTAGCGGTGCTCCAGCTTGTCGAAATCGAACTCGGTCACGTTTTTGAACGTGTCGTGGCTGGGCATGAAGGTGACGCGCGTCCCCTTCTTGAAGCCATCATCGTCGGGGTTCTGATCGACCTTGGGCGCATCGCCGCGGATTTCCAGACTGCCGACGGCATCGCCATGTTCGAAGCGCATGTAGTGTTCCTGGCCGTTGCGCCAGATGACCAGTTCCAGCCATTCGGACAGGGCATTCACAACAGACACGCCCACACCGTGCAGCCCGCCCGATACCTTGTAGGCGTTGTCGTCGCTGGTGTTTTCGAACTTACCGCCCGCGTGCAGCTGGGTCATGATGACCTCGGCGGCGGATACGCCCTCTTCCTTGTGCATATCCACCGGAATACCGCGCCCGTTATCCTCCACAGACACGCTGCCATCGGCGTTCATCTCGATCAGAACGAGGTCGCAGTGCCCTGCCAGTGCTTCGTCGATTGCGTTATCCGAAACCTCGAACACCATGTGGTGCAGGCCCGATCCATCGTCGGTATCGCCGATATACATACCGGGGCGTTTGCGGACCGCATCCAGGCCTTTGAGAACCTTGATGGAATCGGCGCCGTATTCGCCCATCTGCTTGACGTTTTTCGGCGCGGTATCTTTGGGCGTTGCCGGGGTTTCCGGTGGGGTGTTTTCCATCACTCTTATATAAGCGATCAGGGGGCGAAACCCAAACTTTTGGCCATTTTTTCCCGCCTATTTTCCACCGCACCGATAGCGGCTCGATTTTTCGTCGAAGTGACGGCTTGCCCAGCGGCGTGTGTGCATTAGGGTTGGCCGCATGACCGACCTGAAAAACCCGGCCTCTGCGCCGCTCGCCGCCCCCTTTGGTTCCTACAGCAAAACGCTGGCTTTGCGCAGCCGTGAAACGCCGGAGAAAATTGCGCTGAGGGATAGCGGGGGTGAGCTTACGTGGGCCGAGATGCATGCAAAGGTGGAGCGGATTGCCGCACGGCTGGTGGAAACAGGGCTGGCCGAAGGGCAATCGGTCGCTATCCTTGGCACGTCGTCCATCGCCTATGCTCTGGTTTTCCTGGCCGCTGTGCGCGCAGGCGGGGTTGCCGCACCGCTGACCACCAGCGCCAGCCGCGCGCAGCTGGAAGGGATGGCAGCGGATTCCGGGGCTAGCCACCTGTTTGTCGACCGCGCGAAGACCGCCGAGCTGGCTGCATCGGACACCGGGGCTTTTCTGCCTGAGCTGACCCACATCATTCTGGACGAGGAACTGGAAAGCTGGATGGCGCCAGAAGGAACGCTGGCCCCGGCGCATGATCCGCAGCCGGGCGATCCGTTCAACATCATCTATTCCAGCGGTACCACCGGCACGCCCAAGGGGATCGTCCATTCGCATTCCATGCGCTGGACACAGTTCGCACCGATCGGGCTGTCTATCCTTGAAGCCGATGTCGACCCGGTCAGCCTTGCGTCCACACCGCTCTATTCCAACACCACGATGGCGGGGTTTCTGCCGGTCTTGCTGGCGGGCGGAACGGTCAATATCATGGGCAAGTTCAAGACGGTGGACTGGCTGGAGACGGCCCAGCGCTTCGACGTTGCCGTAACCATGCTGGTACCGGTACAATATCAGCGCCTGATGGACGAACCGCGCTTCGACGAATTCGATCTGTCTGCTCTCAAACTGAAATACTGCACCAGCGCGCCGTTTTCCGCTGAATTGAAACGGCAGGTTCTGGACCGGATGCCGGGCGGCCTGGTCGAGATATATTCCATGACCGAAGGCGGCGTCGTCTGCCTCCTCTCCGCGCACGAATTTCTGGACAAGCTGCACACGGTGGGCCGCCCATCACCGGGCAGCGTGGTGAAGGTTCTGGACGATAACGACAACGAGGTGGCCCCGGGCCAGCCGGGCAATCTGGTCGGCCACAGCCAGACAATGATGACCGGATACAAGAACCAGCCCGGCAAAACGCAGGAAGGTTACTGGACCGATCCCGACAGCGGCGAAACGTGGCAGCGCATGGGCGATATCGGACGGGTGGATGCCGACGGTTTCGTGGAGCTGGTGGGCCGTGCGAAGGACATGATTATTTCCGGCGGCTTCAACATCTTCCCCAGCGATCTGGAAGCAGAGCTGGAGAAAGATCCGCGCGTAGCCGAAGCCGCCGTGATCGGCGTGCCCAGCAAGCAGTGGGGCGAGACGCCGCTGGGCTTCGTGCGGCTTGCAGACGGAGTGGACGAGGCCGAGGTGGCCGACATTATGGGGCAGGCAAACGGCAATGTCGGCAAGACCCAGCGGCTATCCGCATTGCAGGCTATCGATGAAATGCCCCGCAGCCATATCGGCAAACTGCTGAAGAGCGAATTGCGCGACCGAGTAAACAGTCTGGAGTGAAGATCCTGGAGTGAAGATCCTGGAGTGAACAGGGCCGAGTGATAACGTGCAACCCGCCGGAAAGTGGGGGAGGGGGAACCGGCGGGCCGCACGGGCCTCGGCCGTATTGGCCGAAGAACCTGTGGTGCAATGTTATCTCGCTATGCGCCTAATATGGCGCGGCAGCATTTAGGTTCCCGAAATCTCCGAAAAACCACCGGTCTGTAGGCAGGGCGGGCAGCGAAAGTCGCGGCGCGTTTCATTGTGTCTGCGGGGAGGCAAGAAAATATAGAAAACGCGCCGCGAAATCTTCGCTTCGCTTCGATTGGGCGATGCGCACGCCCGTCTGAGATCAGACGAGGGTGGCTGCAATCGAAAGGCCGCTTACCGTGGTGGCAAGCAGGAAGGCGAAGACGTGCGATACTGTATTACGCATTGGTCTGCTCCTTCTGAGAAAAACCGGGCGGGAGCGCTTAGGAGGGAGGGGGGAGGGGCAACTCACCGCCCGGCTATGAGAGTGAAATAATATGTCGCGCCGCTTTGCGAAAGTGAGAAAACAGCAGGAACTGTGCACTTTTTTGCAACTGCGGGATTTATGTTTGCCGGGCGGCCATATTTGGCCGCGGGCGGGGCGCTGGACACCGGGCAGGGCCGCACTTAACGCGAAGCACTATGGACCAAGAACATCTCCCCGACTCGATCCTGATTGTCGATTTCGGCAGTCAGGTAACTCAACTGATTGCCCGCCGGGTGCGCGAAGCCGGCGTTTATTCCGAAATCGCTCCCTTCACGATGGCCGAAGAAGCGTTTCACCGGATGAAGCCAGCGGGGATTATCCTGTCGGGATCACCCGCCGGAGTGCCGGAGGATGGTTCCCCGCGCGCGCCCGACATATTGTTCGAGGCGGGCATTCCCATTCTGGGCATTTGTTACGGCCAACAGGTGATGTCCCACCAGCTGGGCGGCGAAGTGCGGCCGGGCCATGAAACCGGGGAGGGCGGAGAATTTGGCCGTGCCTATCTGACCGTCACCAAAGAATGCGCGCTGTTCGATGGTTTGTGGAATGTGGGTGAGCGCCATGAAGTCTGGATGAGCCACGGCGACAAGGTGACGCGCTTTGCCGAAGGGTTTGAAATCGTCGCCACGTCCGATGGCGCGCCCTTTGCCGTGATCGCCGACGAAGCCCGTAAATTCTACGGAACGCAATTTCACCCGGAGGTCGTTCATACCCCCGATGGCGGCAAGCTGATTGCCAATTTCGTGCGTCATGTCTGCGGGCTGGCAGGCGACTGGACCATGGCCGCATACCGCGAGACGAAAGTGCGCGAAATCCGGGAGCAGGTGGGCGACAAGCGTGTCATCTGCGGTCTCAGCGGCGGGGTCGACAGCTCTGTGGCAGCGATCCTGATCCACGAGGCCATCGGCGACCAGCTGACCTGCGTTTTCGTCGATCACGGCCTGCTGCGCCTGAACGAGCGTGAACAAGTGGAGACCATGTTCCGCGACCATTACAACATCCCGCTGGTGACGGTGGATGCAGAGGATATGTTCATGGAAGGGCTGACCGGTGTCACCGACCCAGAAGCCAAGCGGAAATTCATCGGTAAAACCTTCATCGATGTATTCGATGCCGAAGCCAGGAATGTCGGCGGCGCGGATTTTCTGGCGCAGGGCACGCTCTATCCCGATGTGATCGAGAGCGTATCCTTTACCGGCGGGCCAAGCGTTACGATCAAGAGCCACCACAATGTCGGCGGCTTGCCCGAACGCATGAATATGAGCCTCGTCGAGCCGCTGCGCGAACTGTTCAAGGACGAGGTGCGCGAACTTGGCCGCGAACTTGGCCTGCCCGATATGTTTGTCGGTCGCCATCCGTTCCCCGGCCCCGGCCTGGCCATCCGCATTCCGGGCGAAGTGACGAAAGAACGCTGCGATATTCTGCGGAAAGCCGATGCAATCTATCTCGACGAAATCCGCCGCGCTGGTCTGTACGACGCGATCTGGCAGGCGTTTGCCGTCTTGCTGCCTGTGAAGACCGTCGGCGTGATGGGCGATGCCCGCACCTATGATAGCGTCTGCGGGCTGCGTGCTGTTACCAGCACCGACGGGATGACCGCCGACGTCTACCCCTTCGACGCTGCTTTCCTAACCGGTTGCGCCACGCGGATCGTCAATGAAGTGCAGGGCATCAACCGGGTGGTGTATGACTACACCAGCAAGCCACCCGGCACGATCGAGTGGGAGTGAATTGGGATCCTGAATGTATAACTTGTTAGTTAGTGGAAATAAAGAAGCTTGGAATGGTGAGCCTTACTCATTCGCCCGAGACCGGCTATTTGAGTATACTGATGACGCAATAATCAGTCGGTTCAACGATTTGCGTGAGGATCAACTTGAGCGCTTAAAATCGCTTGAAACCTTGTTTGCTTACGAAAACGGACGTGAGCTTGATGCTAGGCTTGGGTGGATCACCGATATCCGCATTCGTGGCCGCGAAATTCTTGTCCATTACGATTTATCAGAAGCGGCTGATCCAATCCCTTATGGCTTTTTGGAAGAGAAGCGTCGTACGCTGGACATCGTTGGTTGGGAGCTCAATAGAACACACTGGGCGGTAAAGGACGTCGATCTAAACACGTTGCTGACCGATGAAGGGTTCGTCCCATTAGTTGAGATCGAGCACCAAGCTGCCCTTGACGAACTGCCGGCCGCCGAACCAATCCCGATTAGCCCCACGGCATTCCGCATTCCTAGCGAGCCCATCGAAACCAACTTGGTTTCGGTCATGATGCCGTTCCAAGATGAATTTGATGGGATGTATACGGCTGTTCAAGCGCTTTGCGAGCAAATGCGATTGCAGTGCAAAAATGCGGCGCAAGTCTGGAATCACGATGAGATAATACAGGACATATTTTCTCTCATTTATCGTTCAAGAGTTGTGATTTGTGATTTCACTACAGAGAATAATAATGTTTTTTATGAGGCCGGAATTGCACATACGTTAGGTCGGCCAGTTATTCCGATCACGCAGGACATCGAAGCGTTGCCATTCGATCTTCGTCACCGCAGAGCAGTTGTCTACGATCCTGGGCGCGAGGGGTTGGAACGGCTCCAGAATGATTTAGGGCGGCGACTTCGGCGCATTCTTAATGTCGATTAGGTTTTGAGCATCTCACCATAAAGCTCCGCCACCCAAGCGGGCACTTGTCCATCGCCCATGCGGATCACCTGTCCGCCAGCAAACTCCGCCACCATTTGCGGCGCTTCGTTTAGCGCCGATCCGTCGAGCACCTGCGCGCGGTCGGCCATGCGGACGGCTTCGCGGATGATTGCCCCGTTTCGAGCGAAGCGGGCGATGATCTTTTCGGGCGGGACCAGGTGGCCGCCCTCTTCGATCCTGTCGGCCACGCGGGCCAAGGCGAGGTCAGCCGATTGCAGGCCGATATGGAACACTACGATGCGGTAACCGGCGGCTCTGGCATCGCGCAGCAGTGCAAGTTTCGAGGGGTGGGAGAACACCGTCTCCATCACGAATGTGCGGCCCTCGGCAATCGCGTCTCGCCGCCTCTGCTCGGCGATTTCGGCAGCGCGGTAGGATGCGCGGGGCGAGGGGTCCTGCAGCTCATCGCGCTGAATAATGTCGGCATTGATGAACGGCGCGGCAATCCGCTGGGCTAGTACGGTATCATAAAAGGTGGACTTGCCGGCTCCGTTCGGCCCGGCAATCAGGAACAGCGTCGGACGGCCTGCGACAATCGCCATTATAGTGCCATCAGATGGCCATCAGCCCGCCGCGCTGTCTTCACGGGTAAGCACTCCGTCACACATTCCGGTGCCGAGCCCCTTGCGGCGACGTTCAGCGAAGAAGCGATCTTGTTCCGGTGTATCACTGCGCGCCGCGTCGAACACGGCATCGATATGCGCCTCTTGCTCCTCGGCAGTCAAAGCATCGGGCGCAAGCTTGCCCGACAACGCCTCGACAATCCGAGACTGGTCGAAGAAACGCGATTTCTCCACACTCATGCCGATGCGCACCCAATGGCGCACCTGCCCGGCCAGAGACCGGCTCATCATGTCGGCTTCGCGGCCGACGAGATCCATCAGTTCGTCGTCGAGTTTGATCGTCTTTGCCATAGTGTCAATTTGACACCTTGGGCGTATATTGTCAAGAATTCACGCGATGGAACTCCCTTTAGGCTCCGAGCCGCGCACTGAAATCTTGCGCCGTTTGCAACCGTTGCTGATCCAGCGATTCGGGCGAATCGAGCGTGCGGCGGCGGAATGGCGGCGGTCCGAATGGGTGCTGGTGCAGGGCGTGATCGGCGCCCGCACCAAGTCGGAAATATCCAATGCTGCGACCGAGCGGCTGCTGGCCCGATACGGAAGGTGGGAAGCGGTGGCAGCGGCTCCGCTGGAGGAATTGCAAGTCGACCTGGCGACCCAGACGTATCCCAACATGGCGGCGCAGCGCCTGAAGGATTGCCTGACCGATCTGGTCGAGCGGCGCGGGGCGGCGGACCTTTCTCATCTGGAGGGGATGGGCACAGACGCGGCGATGGACTGGCTGGAGCAATTGCCGGGGGTGGGGCGCAAAATCGCGGCAGGCGTGGTCAATGCCAGCACGCTGGACCGGAAGGCGCTGGTCGTCGATTCGCATCACCGCCGCATCCTGCAACGTATGGGGCTGGTTCCGGCTAAGGCGAATACAGCGCGTACATACGAAGCGATCACTCCGGTGATGCCGCCCGAATGGAGCGCGGCGGACTATGACGAGCATCATCTGCTGATGAAGAAAATCGGCCAAAGCACTTGCAGGCCTGCCCGCACGGACTGCCCCGAATGCCCCGCTCAGGCGTTGTGTCGAACAGGCCGCCAGGGGGAAGAATAGTATGCTGAGCGCGCGCGAGGTCGAAACCGTATTCGAGCGGCTGGCAGAGGCGATGCCGGGTCGGACCGCCGATGCGAAGGGCCCCAAAGGTCAGCCTGATCCATTCCGCAGTTGCATTTCCTGCATGCTCAGCGCGCAATCACTCGACAGCAACACGGCCAAGGCGAGCGCAGCGTTGTTCAAACTGGCCCGCACGCCGGAAGATATGCTGGATCTGGACGACCGCGATGTGGCCGCCGCAATCAAGCCGTGCGGCCTTTACAACAACAAGGCGCGCAATATCCGCAAATTCTGCGAGTCTCTGCTGGCAGAGCATGGCGGAGTTGTGCCGGATACGCGGGCAGGACTGCTCTCGCTTCCCGGCATTGGCCGCAAATGCGCGGATATCGTGATGAGCTTCGCTTTTGGCCAGGACACCATTGCGGTCGACACCCATGTCCACCGTGTGTGCAACCGGATCGGAATGACGGATGCCAGACTGGCCGAGCAGACGGCAATGCAGATAGAGGACCGGGCACCCGGCTGGGCGATGCGTGACGGGCATTTCTGGTTGATCCAGTTCGGCAAGCGGGTGTGCGTATCGCGCAGTCCAAAATGCGAAAGTTGCCCGGTGGCCGACCTGTGCGAGTATTACGCGGCCAATCTCACCAGCTAAACCCAGCATCGATCGCGCGCTGTTCGGCAGGCGTGGTTGTGCGGCCAAGTACTTCGTTGCGATGCGGGAAGCGGCCAAACCGCTCAATCATCTCGGCGTGGGAGCGGGCAAAATCCAGCGCGCCTGGCACATGACGGGCAAACACCTCGACGCAGCGCCGCTGGTCAGCGCGGTTCTCGCTATGCATCAAGGGCATGGCGAGGAACTGGATTTGCTGACGCGGCATGGATCGGTGCCAGCCCCTATCCAATGCTTCGTGAGTAAGGCTGAGGGCTAAATCGTCGGTCGCAAAAGCCTGCGGTGTACCGCGAAACAGATTGCGGGGAATCTGGTCAAACAGCAGGATCGCCCCGAGCGTAGTAGGCGGATCGATCAGAAAATCGCTCAGCTGGCCGGAGCCAAGGCGGCGCCAATCATCTTCAAACCGCTGCCGAAGCAGGGCATCGACTGCATCCGACCCGCCGAACCAATCAGGCGGGCCAAAAACGCCGAACCATATGCGTAGCAGGCGGCTTGCCCATTCACGCTGCGCCAGTGCCATGATGTAAGGTCAGTCTCCGTCCTCGGATGCTGAGCGTGTGTAAGGCACGAAGTCATTCAGAAAAATATTTCCAGTGTACGTTCTGGTGAATGAATCCTCGGTCTGCACGGTATCGGAACTGCACATCCGCGACCCGATACGCCGCGTGACCAGAAGGTCTCGGTCGTTTAAGTCATGGGCGTCATCGGGCACGTTGACATATATCGTACTGCCAAAATCAAAAACCAGAGCGGTTTCGTCGATGATTGTCATTCCGCGCTCTCCGAACGCCGGCAGGCATGACTGCGCTTCGCCTGCAACCCGGCCTTCCAGCAGTTTGGCCAGTTTGGCATCGCCTTCGGAAGTCTCAAGGGTATCGATCTGTCTGTTCGACGCGCTGTCCTGAGCGAGCAGATTGCTGCTGACGAACAGAACGGCAAGTATTGCAGGGGCAAAAATCAATTTCACGGCATTGTCTCCAGCAAACGTCTAAGTCTCCAGCAAACGTCTAAAATCTGCGTTGACAGCGTATAGCATACTTACCTGAACCGCGCTTGATCGCCCTCGGGATTGTCCCGGCGATAGCTTGCCCTAGCGATGACCGGGATCGCCGCCTTCGGAAATGTCCTTGAGTTTGGCCTGATCGGCTCCGTCGGCGGCCCCGCCCGCCAGCACAAACCGTCGATCGCAATAACCGCAATCGACATAGCCATGTTCGTCGATTTCGAGATAAATACGCGGATGGCCCAGTGCGGCGGGGCGATATTTTTTGCCGCCGCGAATGGCATCGGCCCCGTCGCAATGAACGCGGGTTTCGCTGACTTTGACGATTTCTGGTGGCGGAGTGTTCATGGGCGTTCGCCTTACAAAGTGCAGGCAGGCCGCGCAATGGCATAGAGCCTGGCGGTACTCGATCGCTACCTGAAACGGTTACATTGCCAGCAAGATACCGGCTTACTGGAAATCAACCTGAACTTCGAATGTCCCGGTGTAGACCCCCGATTTCTGGTTCGCATCCACATCCAGCGTGCCGCCCACCCGGAAATCATAATTCGTCACGCCCCACCATGCGGGCACCGAGAAAATAACGAAATACGGGCGGCGACGGTTGAAATCCGTTGTTAGATTGCGGATCGTCATGGTCGCTGAAGCATCGTTTTCATTGACGATTTCCACCGTCTCCGGAAGGATCGGGGAAAAGGCCGTCGGGAAATCAGTGTAGGCCCCCTTCTCGAGCAAGAAGCCGGCAGGCCTGGTGCCGCCCATCGAAATCACATCCCCGGCAGTCGTCACCTCGCCATCGGGAGCGATGGTCACGCTTCCCGGCGCATTCCCTGTGATAATCGTGCCAAAATCCAAATCGCCCGTATTCGACAGAGCGCTGGGGAAGGTAATAGCAACCGAGGTTTCGCCCGACTGCACATTGGAAGTGGAATCGCCCGCCATCTGGGCCTGTGCAACAAACGGTGCAAGCAGCGCCAGAACTGCCAGGAAGATAGCGACCAGCACACGCAAAAGTGCATGCGCCATATCCAGTAGAGATATGGCAGAGTAAATGGGAGGCAAGGTCATCCTGCTGCCAATACCTAGGGAGGAGTTAACCATCGAAACCAAAACATGCCTAAGAAGGATTTAACTGCCACCTTTTACCAGCGGGCTTTACGCGCGCGCATTGCCGCTCCAAATGGCGTGCATGCAAACAGACCGTTCCGAGCCCGCAATTTCCATCCGCAATCTGGCGAAGCGTTACGCTGGGGCAAAAGGCGAGGAGGGCAAGCTGGCGCTGAAAGGTGTCAGCTTCGATGTGCCGCAGGGCGGGGTGTTTGGCCTTCTGGGCCCCAATGGTGCAGGCAAATCGACGCTCATTAACATACTCGCCGGGTTGGTGACCAAGACCGGCGGCGAGGCAGAGATTTGGGGCTTCGGCATTGATACCCAGCGCCGCAATGCCAGCCGCAGCATCGGCATCGTCCCGCAGGAAATTGTCTTCGATCCGTTCTTCACGCCGTATGAAGTGCTGGAAAATCAGGCCGGTTTTTACGGAATACCCAAGGCCGACAGACGCAGCGAGGAATTGCTGGAGGCAGTGAAGCTGGCAGACAAACGCGATGCCTATGCCCGCACGCTGTCAGGCGGTATGAAGCGCCGCCTGCTGATCGCCAAAGCGATGGTCCATTCCCCGCCAATTCTCGTGCTGGATGAACCCACCGCCGGGGTCGACGTGGAATTGCGGCGGCAATTGTGGGAACTGGTGCAGGAACTGAACGCGCAAGGCGTCACTATCGTCCTGACCACCCATTATCTGGAAGAGGCAGAGCAGCTGTGTGATCGCATTGCTATTATCGGCAATGGCGAATTGATCGCCAACAAGCCGACGCAGGAACTGATCGGCATGGCGCGCGAAAAAATCGTGCGGGTAACAGTGGACAAGGATCTGGCCGGACCGGTGATGGAGGATGGCTTCCTGAAAACCGAAGTGACGGAAGCCCGAACGCTGGAGATAACCTATAACCGTGATGCAATGAGTGCAGGCCAGGTGCTGGGCGTGATCCAGCAGCACGGCTACACGGTCGAAGACGTCACCACGCGGGAGGCCGATCTTGAAGATGTGTTCGTCCAGCTGACGAGTGTGACGGGTGAAGGCGCCTGATGCTGTACGTTATCGGAACGGTCCGCATGCCGCCTGAAAACCTGCACGATGCAAGGCCGGTAATGCGCGAGATGATCGAGGAGAGCCTGCAGGAGGATGGCTGCGAGGCTTATTCCTATGCGGAGGATGTGCTGGAACCAGGTTTGATCCATGTCATCGAAGCGTGGCGCGACCACGATGCCCTTGATGCCCATCTTGCTTCAGAACATCTGGAAGAATGGCGCGCCAACTGGGATCGTTTGGGAATTCACGATCGTGACTTGCGGCTGATTGCGGCGAACAGGGCGCAGCACATGTAATCGGTACGAAGTGCTGGTTGGAACGCAATTAGCGGACAGTTTCCTCCGATAATTCAGGCGATACGATCCAGTGTTTCGAACCGATGCGGATCATCGGTGTCGCGCAATGTTTGCAGCGCCCTACAAAGTCGCTGCCATTATGGCGGACCTTGTGCCTATTGAGGGTATGATGCCCAAAAAAACAAAAGGCGCGTCCGAATCTCATGTCGCAGTCTCCAAATCGGTGATGATCCTGCAAGCCCCTGCGACCTGGCTTGCCGGTATTTACGTATTCCAAGTGTTCTTTTCTTGCTGCATATATCACCGCGCGTCATGACGCTATAATGACTTTTCAATATGACGTTCTAATTATCGGTTCCGGCGCGGCCGGACTTACCGCAGCGCTTGCTCTGGCAGAGCATAAGCGGGTGCTGGTACTGGCCAAGGGGTCGCTCACCGGAGGCTCTACTGCCTGGGCACAGGGCGGAATTGCTGCTGTACTGGACACCGGTGACACATTTGAAAACCATGTGCGCGATACCATGATCGCAGGCGCGGGCCTGAACAATCGCGAGACAGTGGAATTCGTGATTGAGCGCGCACCTGATTCTATCGACCGGCTGTGCGAGCTGGGCGTACCGTTCAATCGCGATGACTATGATGAAGGGGGCGATCTGCATTTGACGCGCGAGGGCGGGCACAGCCACCGCCGGATTGTCCATGTCGATGATGCCACCGGTTGGGCGGTGCAGTCTGCTTTGCTGAAAGCCGCCGATGCCAATCCCAATATAACGATGCTGCCCGGCCGGACCTGCGTCGATCTGATCACCAGCCGCAATGGCGAGAAATATTCTGCCGAAGGGCGTGTCTGGGGTGCCTATGCCTTAGACGAGGCGACCGGCAGAGTGGTCGCACACACCGCGCGGGCCACCGTGATGGCGGCGGGCGGCGCGGGCCGGGTCTATCAGTTCAGCACTGCCCCGCGCGGCGCGACGGGCGACGGGATCGCAATGGCGTGGCGGGCCGGCGCGCGCATGTCTAATATGGAGATGATGCAGTTTCACCCCACGTGCCTGTACAATCTGGAGGTCAAGAACTTCCTGATCACAGAGGCTGTGCGCGGCGAGGGCGGGCATTTGCTGCATCCCGAAACCGGCCACCGTTTCATGGCGGATTACGATCCTGAGCGGATGGAACTTGCCCCGCGCGATGTGGTGGCGCGCGCAATCGACGATCAGATCAAGCGCTATGGCCTCGATTACGTTCATCTGGATATCAGCCACAAACCGGCCGATTTCGTGCGCGGCCATTTCCCGACCATCGACGAGAAGCTGTCGGGCCTCGGCATCGATATGACCACGCAGCCCATTCCAGTCGTGCCTGCGCAGCACTACACCTGCGGCGGGGTGATTGTGGGGCTGGATGCCAGTACCGATCTGCCGGGGCTGTGGGCAGCGGGCGAGTGTACCGAAAGCGGGCTGCACGGCGCGAACCGGCTAGCGTCCAACAGTCTCCTGGAATGCTTTGTATTTGGCGAGGCGGCGGCGAAGGACATTCTGGAGCGGTGGGACGAATTGCCTGCGCCGCCTGCGATCAAGGCGTGGGACGAAAGCCGTGTAACTGATTCGGACGAAGAAGTTGTCATCAAACAGAACTGGACCGAAATCCGCCGTTTCATGTGGAACTATGTCGGCATTGTCCGCACCACCAAACGTCTGGAGCGCGCCCGCCATCGTATCCATATGCTCGGCCAAGAGATCGAGGATTATTATGACTCTTTCCGCGTTACCACAGACCTGATCGAGCTGCGCAATCTACACCAGTCTGCGTTTCTGATTGTCGAAAGCGCTCTAGAACGCCACGAAAGCCGGGGGCTTCATTATACGCTGGATTATCCCGAAACGGATGAGGTGGCGCGGGACACGGTGTTGGTGCCTTGAAGGAAGAGATTGGCCTCGTAGTAATTGCGATACCGGCCTTGTTAGCTGGGTAAGTGCTTGTGTCTGTTATCTGCCGTGATGGTTTGCTCGAATACAGGGCGAAGGATATAGACTGCGACCAAATGACACGTTTCCGATCATTTTCGGCTATGGAATAGTCGCACTTTGTCTGGCCGCAGCGTTTCTAATTTTTTGGAGGTTAGCTTGCCCACCACCACAGCCAACAACCTGACCCTGCATTACGACGAGCATGGTGATCCCTCCCATCCACCGCTGCTGCTGGTGATGGGGCTGGGCGCTCAAATGACGCTGTGGCCGATGGAATTGGTTGAGGCGCTGGTGGAGCGGGGCTTTCGCGTGATCCGTTTCGACAACCGCGATGTCGGGCTGAGCGAGAAGCTCGATGGCGCGAAGGCTCCGGGCATTGTATGCCATATCCTGTTCCGCCGGATCGGACTGCGGCCCAAAGTGCCTTACACGCTGGAAGATATGGCCGCCGATGGCGCGGCGCTGCTGGACAGTCTGGGCATCGAACGTGCGCATGTCGTCGGTGCGAGCATGGGCGGGATGATCGCCCAATTGATGGCGATCCATTATTCGGACAAACTGCTCAGCGTTACCTCCATCATGTCCACCACCGGCAATGCCAAACTGCCACAGGCTGACAAGGCGGCGATGAAGGCTCTGACCACGCCTTCGCCGTCGATGGAGGAGGATGCGCTGGTGGAAAACGGCATCCGCATTTCCAATGCCATCGGCAGCCCCGGCTATCGTCCGGATCCCGAACGCCAGCGGGAACGGGTACGCGAAAGCGTGCGGCGCAGCGTCTATCCCGAGGGCATGGTTCGCCAGATGGCCGCGATCATCGACGACGGTGACCGGCGTGCGCGGCTGAAGGATGTGCGCGTGCCCGCGCTGGTTCTGCATGGCGAGGATGATCCGCTTGTGAAGCTTGCCGGCGGGCAGGACACTGCCGCTGCCATTCCGGGCGCGGTGCTGAAAACCTTTCCCGGCTGGGGCCACGATCTGCCGATGGAGCTGGTGGACGAAATTGCCGATGCGATTGCGAATCACGCTTTTGCAGCGGATCCGGCAGCGCCCGCCTGACAAGATCATATCGGCCTGCCTACACAATTGAGACGCACGAAAATTGCGTTTCTCGATTCGATTGATTCAATGGCCTGCGCGCGCAGTTTTCCCAGATAAAATTTTTGCGCAGATTCATTTTTGATCTTGCGCACCGGCTAAGTCCAGCTTGGTCCACGCGTCGCTGCGTTGTAGCAGGCTAATACACCGCGTTCTGCGACCTGAGTTGTGGGTTAAAACGCCATTTACCCACTTGCGCGAAAGGCCGCTGTGATTCAGTATCTAGTGGTTCACAGGGATTGCGAGCCCAAAACCTAGTCGGATCTGTCGCTTTTGTGCGGATATGCGCAGGGGGAGCGGATTCACCCGGGCAGACGGTTCAGTCACACCCTGTGGACGAAACGGGGGGCAGATGGGGGACGGGAAAACCCGGCCAGGCTTCTTATATGCGAGACGGACTTCGTGCTTCGCCACGACACTCGACTCGTGAGAACGAATGTGGAACATCGGTGATGGCGCTGCGCGACTCGCAAGCCGTACCGGACAAAGGCGTGAGGCGAATGATGGATTTCAAATCTGGGGATGATGCGGTGACCGATACGGATACGCTGGACGATGTTGCGCCTGAGACAAAGAGTGCCGAGCTGGAGGATAAAGCCGTGACGATGGGCAAAAGCGATGCCGGCACCGATGCCCTTACGCAGGTCGAAATCAATACGGCCACTGCGACCGCCACGGCCAATGCGCTGGGCGAAGCGGCTAAGGCGATGGCCGACGCCAATGGCAAGAAGGATGCGGAGGACAGCTCCAAGGTCAACGACCGCCGCTTCACCATCACCACCGATGATACCCGCGATGCGCTGCTGACGGAGTTCGGCAAGGAAACACTGATCGACCGCTATCTGCTGCCCGGAGAAAGTTTTCAGGATCTGTTCGCCCGCGTGGCCGATGCCTATGCCGATGATCAGGCCCATGCGCAGCGCCTGTACGACTACATTTCCTCGCTTTGGTTCATGCCCGCAACTCCGGTTCTGTCCAATGGCGGCACCAGCCGTGGTCTGCCGATTTCCTGCTATCTGAACTCTGTGTCCGACAGCCTTGGCGGCATTGTCGATACGTGGAACGAGAATGTCTGGCTGGCCAGCAAGGGCGGCGGCATCGGCACCTATTGGGGCAATGTGCGCGGTATCGGAGAGCCTGTGGGCCTCAACGGCAAGACCAGTGGCATCATCCCGTTCGTGCGCGTTATGGACAGCCTGACGCTGGCCATTTCGCAAGGTTCGCTACGGCGCGGTTCGGCGGCCTGCTATCTCGATGTGTCGCACCCGGAAATCGAGGAATTCCTCGAAATCCGCAAACCCAGCGGCGATTTCAACCGCAAGGCGCTGAATCTGCATCACGGCGTTTTGCTGACCGACAAATTTATGGAAGCTGTGCGCGCGGGCGAGGAATTCGACCTTGTCTCGCCCAAGACCGGCGAAGTGCGCTCCACCGTGGATGCGCGCAGCCTGTTCCAGAAACTGGTTGAAACGCGCCTTGCGACAGGTGAACCCTACATCGTGTTCAACGATACGGTGAACCGCATGATGCCAAAGCATCACCGCGATCTGGGCCTGAAGGTTTCCACCTCCAACCTGTGCAGCGAAATTACCCTGCCCACCGGTATCGACCATTTGGGCAACGACCGGACGGCGGTGTGCTGCCTGTCGTCGCTCAATCTTGAAAAATGGGATGAGTGGAAGGACGAGAAGGATTTCGTGGAAGACATCATGCGCTTCCTCGACAATGTCCTGCAGGATTACATCGACCGCGCACCGGACGAGATGGCGCGGGCGAAATATTCCGCCAGCCGCGAGAGGTCCGTGGGCCTTGGCGTCATGGGCTTCCACTCGTTCCTCCAGTCGAAAAACCTTCCACTGGAAGGCCCGATGGCCAAGGCGTGGAACGAGAAGATGTTCAAATATATCAGCGGTAAGGCAGAAGAAGCCTCGCTGATGCTGGCTCAGGAGCGCGGGCCCTGCCCCGATGCCGCCGATATGGGCGCGATGGAGCGGTTCAGCTGCAAAATGGCGATCGCGCCGACCGCATCGATTTCGATCATTTGCGGCGGCACCAGCGCCTGCATCGAACCGATCCCGGCCAATATCTACACCCACAAAACCCTCTCGGGCAGTTTCGTGGTGAAGAACCCCTATCTGGAGAAAATTCTCCAGAAGAAGAGCAAGGATTCCAACAATGTGTGGAATTCCATCCTCGAAAAGGGCGGCAGCGTCGCGCATCTCGATTTCCTCACCACAGAGGAAAAGGCAGTGTTCAAGACCAGCTTCGAAATCGACCAGCGCTATCTGCTCGAATTCGCCGCCGACCGCGCGCCCTATATCGATCAGGCGCAGTCGCTGAACCTGTTCATCCCGGCGGACGTGGACAAATGGGACTTGCTGATGTTGCACTTCCAGGCGTGGGAGAAGGGCATCAAGTCGCTCTATTACCTACGCAGCAAATCGCTCCACCGCGCAGGCTTCGCCGGCGGCGTGGAAGCGGACAACACGTCCGACGCCAAGGAAATCGAGCTGAAGGCGGAATTGGGCGAGCAGGAAACCGATTACGAGGAATGCCTGAGCTGCCAGTGAGGGCGGCACAGCAGAATTTCCGATCTGAAACTCGGGAAAAAGTGAGGTCGGGGTCAGTTTGTGGCTGACCCCGAGCCTCGATCAACCATCGAAGGGATGGCGGACCATACAACGAGCGTTTCAGGCGATTTGAAGCTCGGCGTCAATCCCTTCATCGACGAAGCGAAGGATTGATGATGTCAGTACTACACAAGTTTGCAGGTGCAAGCGGATCACTTCATAATTTTGGCATGATAGGGCCTTATGAAAGGTTTAAGCAGCATCAAGGGGTGTATCTCTTTGGGGCGCTGCTTCGAAATGGTACATTCAATGTTCTATATGTCGGGAAGTCGAAAAATTTGGCCGACCGACCAAGTCCAAATCACGAGAAATTTGATGCGGCGCTTCGGTTGGGCATGTCCCATGTAGGCGGCAGCCTTTGCTACTCCGAAGGAGAGTGCGATCAAATTGAGCAGGATTTGATAAGGAAGTTTTGCCCGCCGCTGAATCAGCAGCACAACGTTTTGGCCGGATTATTGCGATGAAGTCTGGGAGCAGAGCGGTCCTCTTGTTTGGAGTTGCTCTGCTCCTTTCCGGCTGCGCCTCTCAAATCGATGCTGGTGTAGTGAAAGATGTCAGCGCGCCGGGGTTTTGGTGGGGGCTCTGGCACGGGTTTATCTTCCCGTGGTCATTCATCGGATCGCTCTTCAATCCGGACATCGCCGTCTACGCTGTGCCCAATCGCGGGGGCTGGTATGACTTCGGCTTTTTCGTCGGCATCAGCGTATTAGGCGGCGGATCGTTCTTCGGTTCGAAACGGCGCGGCTAAGCAGCTAGCTCTATGACAGCCGAACTCATCTTTCGCCTCGGCGGTACGGTACTGCTGATGATCGGTGCGTTCGTCTTTTGGAGCGGGATCGGAGCGCGGCAGCGCACGATGGGGCGCGGGTTTGCGGCGGCCATGACAGCGCTGGCGGCGGCCCTGATCTGGCCAGTGGTGGACCTTTTGATTTGACGCGCCGGGCGTGGGGGTCCCTCGCCATTGGCCGCTCGTGCTTCCCTTACCTTTCGCACTGTGATTAAACCCCGCCTCTAGGGAAGGGGCCTTTCATGCTCGGAATATTGGGATTGCTGGTGGGCCTTGGCCTGCTGATCTGGCTGGCGCTGCGCGATGTGAATATCATCTTTGCATCCGTCATCTGTTCGCTGGTGGTGATTGCGACCAATGCGTTGCCGCTCGCTGAAAGCCTGACGGACGCCTACACTTTCGGCGATTTGGGCGCGTTCACGTTCGCCGGGCGGTTCTTTATGCTGTTTGCCGCAGGGGCGATGTTCGGACGGATTATGGGCGAAAGCCATGCAGCCACGTCCATCGCGATGGCGCTGGTCCGCGCTTTGGGGGCGCACCGGGCGCTGTGGATCACGGTATTGTCGTGCGCCCTGCTGACTTATGGCGGGGTGGTGGTGTTCGTGGTCATTTTCGCCATGTATCCCCTCGGCCTTCGCCTGCTGAAAGAAGCGAACATTCCCAAGCGGTTGTTTTGCGGTGCGGCGGCGCTGGGGGCGGGCACATTCACTCTGACCGCGCTGCCGGGTACGCCTTCCATTCACAATGTCATCCCCACTCTGACGCTCGGCACTGATCTGTTTGCAGCCAGCGGGCTGGGCCTGTTCGGCGGCGCGCTGATGTTCGCCCTTGGTATGATGTATCTGGAGCGGGAGCGGGTGAAGGCGCAGGCGGCGGGCGAGGGGTTCGAACCCGGCCCGCGCGATGTGATCCCCGATCTGGATGCCATCGCCAAAGATATCCCTAAATGGTGGCTGGCGCTGCTGCCGCTACTGCTGGTGATCGGGACCATTCTCGCCCCGCGTTTGCTGACGTTGGCTGGTGTAGGTGATACCACGCCGCTGCTGCAATTCGCGCAGGCCCAGCCGGTGCTGTGGCCTTCCATCGCTTTGCTGTTGGCAAGCATTGTGGCGCTGGCCCTGTTCCCCGCCGTGCGACGCGCGCCGATGAAGGCGCTGGGCGAGGGGACGCAGGATGCGATTATGCCGCTGATGGCAACATCTGCAGTAATCGGGTTCGGCGGGGTAGTGGCGCAGACCGGCGGCTTTGCCCTGTTTACACAGACGGT
This sequence comes from uncultured Sphingomonadaceae bacterium, assembly GCA_913060895.1. GTDB lineage: Bacteria > Pseudomonadota > Alphaproteobacteria > Sphingomonadales > Sphingomonadaceae > CAJXSN01. The sequence goes on along the minus strand of CAJXSN010000004.1, from coordinate 2,066 downwards.
GCTTGGGCTGGACCTGCCGCCTTTGGTATCCATGTTCGCCGCGGCCAGTGCGGTATCGGGCATAACCGGCTCTGCCTCGGGCGGAATGCAGATTTTCATGCAAACGCTGGCTGAGCCTTACCTGGCGTTGGGCATAGCGCCGGAGGAGCTGCACCGGCTGGTCGCGATGGCCAGCGGGGGGCTCGATTCCCTGCCCCATTGCGGGGCGGTGATTGCGATGCTGACGATTACAGGTCTGACGCATAAAGAAGGGTATAAGGATATCGGCGTCGTCACTGTGGTCGTGCCGGTTATTGCCACTGCCGCTACAATAGCATTGGCCATGCTGATCTGATTTCTACGCGGATCGTATGCTGTACGGCCAATACGTACCCAACGTAAAAAGCCCGGCCTCACATAACCTCTTTGAGGCTTTTGCAAGCGCCGGGCTTCTGTTTCTGCTGCCCTTAAAGACAGGCAGAAAATATCTGTCGGATCAGGAGGTCATTTCGGCCTTGTTGCCTAGGCCGGTGGGGATTTGCGCAGTCTTCTTCAACACAATGCGGTTCTCCGCAATTTCCTCGATATCGTCGATCATCAGAAAGTGGTGCATATCGTCCATGCTGTCCGACTTGGTCAGCTTGATCTTGTCATCCACTACCTCGTCGACAGTGCCGACATGCACGCCTTCCGAGTTGGCGATTTCCATGTGTTCCTTGATGCGAATCTTCTCAAACATAATATTCTTTCCGGGCGGGTTTGCCGCTCCATTTGAATGGGTTATGCTTAATTAACGGTCGGCCTTGCTTGCTGTTCCTCGGTTCATCGCAGATGAAGAACAGGCCATGCGCAGCCTCCGTCAGGATGCATCGGCGGCGCTGTTTTTTGCCCTCATCCCTGCGTTGATCGTGTGCCATCGCGGCTTCTTTGTGCTAGGCTATATTCAATCAACGGAGCGGTTCGCGCGCCCGTTTTCACCTCTTTTGGTCCTTGGTTGGCGCAGGGTTACGGGTGGGGGCCAAGGCGCCCACAGCTTATCCCCGAACCATTGGGCAGGGTTGCTATCGAATCACCCCTGTGATTCTGTAAACCCCAATATAAGACGCTATTTTACCCACGGAGACACAACATGTCGTTGCTCGAAGCCCGCAAGACCTACAAGCCGTTCGAATATCCGTGGGCGTATGATTTCTGGAAACTGCAGCAGCAGATCCACTGGATGCCCGAAGAAGTGCCCCTGGGTGAAGATTGCCGCGACTGGGCGCAGAAAATCTCCGAGCACGAGCGTAATCTGCTGACCCAGATTTTCCGTTTCTTCACGCAGGCCGATGTCGAGGTGCAGGATTGCTACCACGACAAATATGGCCGCGTGTTCAAACCGACCGAAATCAAGATGATGCTCACCGCGTTCTCCAATATGGAGACGGTGCACATCGCGGCCTACAGCCACCTGCTCGACACGATCGGTATGCCCGAAAGCGAATACAGCGCCTTCCTCGAATACGAGGAGATGAAGGACAAGCACGACTTCCTGCAGCAGTTTGGCGTGGACACCGACGAAGACATTGCTTGCACGCTGGCCGTGTTCGGCGGCTTTACCGAGGGCATGCAGCTGTTCGCCAGTTTCGCCATGTTGATGAACTTCCCGCGCTTCAACAAGATGAAGGGCATGGGCCAGATCGTCAGCTGGTCGGTCCGCGATGAAAGCCTGCATTGCGAAGGCATCATCAAGCTGTTCCACGAATTCGTGCGCGAACGAGACTGCTATACCAAGCAGGTGAAGGAAAACATCATCGACATCTGCCAGAAGTCTGTCCGTCTGGAGGACAACTTCATCGACCTGGCGTTCGAAATGGGCCCCGTGTCCGGCATGACGCCGAAGGAAATCAAGAAATACATCCGCTACATCGCCGATTGGCGTCTGGGCCAGCTGGGTCTGCAGCCCATCTACATGGTGGAAGAACACCCCCTGCCATGGCTCGCTCCGCTGCTGAACGGTGTGGAACACGCCAACTTCTTCGAACAGCGCGCAACAGAATCTGTCTCTTATACACATCTGACGCTGCCGACGATCTACTCTGTGTAGA
>CAJXSN010000003.1 GCA_913060895.1 uncultured Sphingomonadaceae bacterium | reverse complement strand
ACGAGATAGGAGTCCGTCTCGTGGGCTCGGAGATGTGTATAAGAGACAGGTAATGATCTGGTGCGATTTCTTGCCAAGCATCAGCCCAGCACCTTGACCCGCAGCAGACGCAGACGATCAAGCCCGCCGATAATGCGGGCGATGACCGGGAAAGCGAGGATCGACAGCACAGCTTGCGGCCCCAACGACAAAATTGCGATCACGCTGACAGAAGCTCCGGAGAACAATGCCGAGCCGAGCAGATAGCCGATGATGGCCAGAGCCGCCACCAACCAGTCTTGCCAGAAACTGCGCCACGGAAACCGGGTATCAACGTATTCTATGGCCAGCATGATAAGTGAGAAAAACACAATACCGCTGCCGAATGGCTGGCCGCTGAACAAATCATCGAACAGGCCAATCGGAAATCCAGCCCATACCGGAAGCAATCCGGGCCTGACCAGTCGCCAACCGACCATGAACAGCAGGCCGAACGGCGGAACCAGAGGGATCGCACTCACCAGAGGCATATAGGGAACCAGACAACCAAGCAGGATGGACGCCCACGGAATCAGGTGGATCAAAAGCGGTGAATGATCGCGGTTGATCCGGCTTCCATAAGCATCGCGCCGGGATTTGGGGTTCAGCCGGTCCATCAATCCGCGCTACCGGAATCCGGTCCGGCTAGCGCTTCCTCCGATCCCGCCTGTCCGGCCCCCAGTTCGACTTCGATCGGGGTTTCCGCGCCAGATGCCGCCTGCGGTTCGTAAATCTGTTCTACCGAAACATAGTCTGTTGCTGCGGGATCGGAGACTATCCGTGCAATCGCGCCATCATCGGCCAATTCGCTGACTATCGCGACAGCAATTCCGGGTTTATAAAAACCGCCGGCTCCACTGGTGACAAAGATATCTCCCTTTTTCAGTGGATTAACACCCAGGTTGATCAGCTTGATATCGACGCGCCCGTCGCCGCGCCCTTCGGCGAAGGCGACCACATTGTCGGTCGAGCGGCGCACCGGTACGATGCTCTCGCTGTCGGTCAGCAGCAGCACGCGCGAGCTTTTGCGCCCTACTTCCAGAACACGTCCGACTATCCCGCGTTCGGACCGGACAGGCATACCTTCACTGACCCCGTCGGCCCGTCCGGCACCCATATAGGCAAAACGGCGTGTGCTGGAGGAGCTGGAGCCGACCAGACGCGCCACGGCGACAGGTTCGCTCCCATCGGCGCTCAGGCCCAGAATACCGCGCAAGCGGGCGTTTTCCGTTTTCAATGCGTCCGCTTCGGCCAGACGAATACGGGCAAGCTCCACTTCCTTGCGCAGAGCCTCGTTCTGCCTGCCTGCGCGCAGATAGCCGCGCACATTCTCGATAAGTCCGCGGCTTTCGGTTCGGACAACCGCATTGGCCTCTGCCACCGGGGCAACAGCGTCATTTGCCGCCGTGCGTGGAGCGGACATCAAATCGGGTTTGAACAGAGATGCAGCCAGTAGCAGCGCACCAAGCAGGGCGCCGGCACCGGCAAAAACATATCCTGTAAATACCCCGTACTGCGCCCTGCGGGAATGGCCGGAGCGCCGGGTGGTAGTCGGCGCCATAATCTGCCCCTCCTTGCGCTAGATCAGGCCGTCATCAGGACGCCGCGATATATCGGGTCCTCCATCGCGCGGCCGGTGCCCAAGGCTACACAGGTAAGGGGATCTTCCGCAATACTGACGGGCAGGCCGGTTTCATCGCGCAGATGTTCGTCGAGCCCGGCAATCAAAGCGCCGCCGCCTGTCAGGACTATGCCCTGATCGACGATATCCGCAGCCAGTTCAGGGGCCGTATTTTCCAGCGCGATACGCACGCCTTCGACAATTGCACCGATGGGCTCGCTGAGCGCTTCGGCAATATGCGCTTGATTGATGGTGACTTCTTTCGGCACCCCGTTGACCAGATCGCGGCCTTTGATGGTGATGCTTTCGCCGATACCATCGGCCGGAGCCACGGCCACGCCGTAATCCTTCTTGATCCGCTCTGCCGTGGCTTCGCCGATCAGCAGGTTGTGATGACGGCGGACATAGGAAACGATGGCCTCGTCCATCTTGTCACCGCCGGTGCGAACCGAAGTGGTATAGGCCAGGCCGCGTAGCGATAGCACGGCAACTTCGGTCGTGCCGCCACCGATGTCGACGACCATAGAGCCAACAGGCTCCGTCACCGGCATGTCGGCTCCGATGGCCGCAGCCATAGGTTCCAGAATGAGATAGACCGCAGATGCGCCGGCATTGCTCGCCGCATCGCGGATCGCGCGTTTTTCCACGGAGGTAGAACCGGAGGGAACACAGATGGTAATTTCCGGATAGCGGAACAAGCTCTTCTTGCCATGCACTCTCCGGATGAAATACTTGATCATTTCCTCTGCGATTTCGATGTCGGCGATGACACCGTCGCGCAATGGGCGAATGGCCTCGATGCTGTCGGGCGTCTTGCCCATCATCAGCTTGGCTTCGTCGCCTACGGCCTTGACCCGCTTGACCCCGTTGATCGTTTCGATCGCCACGACGGAAGGTTCATCAAGAACGATGCCCTGATCCTGAACATAGACCAATGTATTGGCAGTACCGAGATCGATAGCCATGTTCTGGGAACCGAATTTGAAAAGATTGCTCAAAAAACTCATCGTGAACCGAATTTCCGTATTGCTTATCGTGGGATAGACCCGGGATACATTATCCGCCGGGCCCGGTGCGATTGGGAATGCGGCTCCTTAACGACTCGCCGCAGAAAACGCCAAGGGATTCGGGTGAAAACCGGGGCAAAAAACGCCGTTCGGCTCGTATAGCGGGCCGCTGGTCGCTACAAGTGATGCCATGCCCGAAATTCGTCGTCTCCCGGAAACGTTGGTGAACCGCATTGCTGCGGGCGAAGTGGTCGAGCGCCCGGCAGCCGCTTTGAAGGAGCTGGTCGAGAATGCAGTTGATGCCGGGGCTACGCGGATTGCCGTCACACTTGTCGATGGTGGACTGACCCAGATCGAAGTTACCGACGATGGCTGCGGTATGGACCCAGAGACGATGGAACTGGCATTGGAACGGCACGCCACATCCAAACTGCCCGAGAGCCTGATCGGAGAAGGCCAGGCGATCGAACGGGTGGCCACGCTGGGCTTTCGCGGGGAAGCGCTACCATCTATTGCCAGCGTCGCCAGATTTACGCTGGAAAGCCGCCCTCAGGGAAGCAATCAGGGTTGGCGCCGCGTGGTCGATCACGGTGATCTGGTGGAGGAAGGGCCTGCTGCTCTGCCTCAGGGAACGCGCGCCAGGGTAGAGCAGGTGTTTGCCAAGGTCCCAGCGCGCCGCAAATTCCTGCGCACCGCGCGCAGCGAATATGGGGCCTGTCTCGATATTGTCCGCCGTCTGGCAATGGCGCGCCCCGATATCGGCTTTACGCTGCACCACCGTACCGCGAAGGGCGACCGGCAGGTGCTGGCCCTGCAGTCGGACGACGCCTTGCCCGACCGGGTTGCGCAGGTCGTCGCGCGCGAGCTCAAAGACAATGCGGTCCTGCTCGATATGGAACGCGAGGCACCATCGGGGACCATGCGTCTGACCGGAATTGCCGGCTTGCCGACTTACAATCGCGGCGTCGCAGATCATCAATATCTGTTCGTCAACGGGCGACCGGTCAAAGACCGGCTGTTGGTGGGCGCGGTGCGCGGGGCCTATTCCGATATGCTTGCGCGGGACCGGCACGCGGTGCTGGCGCTGTTCCTCGATCTTCCGTCGGAAGATGTCGATGTGAATGTCCATCCGGCAAAGACAGAGGTTCGGTTCCGCGATGCAACAGGCGTTCGCGGGTTCATCGTTTCCGGTCTGCGGCAGGCACTCTCCACCGGCGATCGGCGTAGCGCACAAGGTCCGGATGCCGGCGCGATGGCCAAATGGCAGCAGGAACCGGTGCGCGAAGAACCTTCGCCTGCGCTGCGATCGATTTTCGAGGGCCGGGACTGGAGCAGTCCGGGAGCAAGCGTACGCGAACCTTCGCAGCCCTGGAGCACCTACAACGCAGGTACGGCGAATGCGGCATCGCCGATGGGGCGGGCAGAGGAAGCTGCGCCTCTACCTGAAGATGCAGATTACCCCCTCGGCATTGCGCGTGGGCAGGTTGCGGACACCTATATCGTAGCGGAATCGAAAGACGGTCTGGTGCTGGTCGATCAGCACGCCGCGCATGAGCGATTGGTGCTCGAACGCCTGAAAGCTGCGGGCGCAGCGGAAGCCGTGGCACGCAGTCAGGCGATGCTGATACCAGAAGTTGTGGAACTGGACGAACCCGCCTGCGACCGGTTGGAAGATGCCGCCGATAAGCTTGACGGTCTGGGCCTTTCCATCGAACGCTTTGGCCCCGGCGCAATGCTGGTCCGCTCGCTTCCGCACGCGCTTGCAGGTGGCGATCCGCATAAACTGCTGCAAGACATTGCCGACGATCTGGCAAAGCATGGAGAGAGCCTGCTGCTGGGCGAGAAACTTGACCTCGTGCTGGCTACTATGGCCTGCCACGGATCGGTCAGGGCAGGGCGCACCTTACGCGTTGACGAGATGAACGCCCTGCTGCGCGAAATGGAGAGAACACCCCGGTCTGGCCAGTGCAATCACGGGCGGCCGACTTGGGTGAAATTGGGGATGGATGATGTCGAAAAACTGTTCGGGCGCCATTAGGATCGCGGTGTCGGGCCTGGTGATGGGTGCCGTCGCGGCGTGCAGCAGCAATGTGCCGGAAGCAGCCGAACCCGAGGCGGAATTTACGCTGCAACCCATCCGGTATCCCGAGATCGAGTCCAACGATATTTACGGACCCGGCTGCCGTTTCCGCTTGGATAATGGCGGTCTGAGCGCGCTTGCCATGACGCGCGCCGAAGATGCCTTTATCCGGGTGGATGGCACGGTCTTTCCACTGGGCGTAGACCTAACCAGCGAGAAGGCCCCGCTGGGCACACGCGAGATTTATCGCGGACAGCAATACCAGATGGCGCTGGATCTGACAGGTGAAGAAATGGCCTCTGGTGGCGGGCGCACGGAATATACGGCGACCTTGCGGATTACCGATGCCGAGAATTCCTTGCTCTACGAACAACCCGGTATCGCGCAATGCGGAGTCTAATCGGAGCCTAATCCTCGATCGGTGCACCCTGATCGCGCACTTGTATCAAGCCATTGCTAATCATTTCCAGCACCGGTTCATCATGCTGGTTGTAAGTCGTGCAGAGGGATCTGAAGATACCCATTTCCGGCCGCGACCGGCTCCGCCGTTTCTCGATTACCTCTGTTGTCACCCGCAGCGTGTCGCCCGGATAGACAGGTTTTTTCCATCGCAGTTGATCCACGCCGGGCGAGCCAAGACCCGCCTGCTGCTGATCTTTCATATTGTTGACCATCATCCGCATGGTCATCGCACAGGTATGCCAGCCACTAGCAGAGATCCGCCCGAAATGGGTTTTTGCCGCAGCATCATTGTCCAGATGAAACGCCTGTGGATCGTAGCTTGTAGCGAACGTGCGAACTTCGTCCTGCGTCACTTCGTACTGGCCAAAGCTGGAAGCAGAGCCGACTTCAATATCTTCGTAATAGAGCATGGGGCCGTTTAACCATTAAAGAGAAGGACGCAATACCATCCCTGTTGCCATTCCGACCATCGCTAGTTTTTCAGTCGCAGGATCGTTCAGGTGCGGTAAGCGGGAACGCGGCCGTTTTCGCCCAAATCGGGAATAATGCGATAGCGGGCAAGGATGAGGCTGAAGAGGCCGAACACGAGCAGCCCTATTGGCACCAAAGTGAAAACAATTCCCTGTCCAGCGAGGGAAGCAACGGCATCGCCGAGCGTTTTGATCTGTTCACTACCCGCAGACATGAAGCCGACTTTGAACAGCGACCAGCCAATGACTGTATAGACAATCGCACGGGCCATAAATCCGACCCCGCCCAAAAGACGCGTAGCATCAGGAGCGCTGGCGCTGATCCGGTTCATAAAAGATCCGGTGAGAGATTTTTTGGCCTGCGAAACAGCGGCAAGAAAAAACGTGATACCCAAAATGCCCAGAACAACACCGCCCAGCTCAAACGATAAAACGCCTGATGCAGCATCCTGTGCGCCTTCACCTGAACCGCCGCCGCTGGTGGTTGCAAATTTATAGGCAGAATAGGCAAGGGCAAGGTGCCCGATCGCACTGCCAGTATGGCCTATCCGCTTGCCCCAGCCCATCGCATCACTGCCCTCGTTCTCGATATCGAACAGCGGCGAGCAAAAACGGAACAGAGCATAAGCAACGAGCCCAAGCACCATCAGCCACAGAATGGGCGTTCCCGCAGGAAAGTCCTCGACAGCCTTAAAAATTCCGTTGGTGCCTTCGGAAATCTGGCCCACCCTGGTCAGTGCGATCAGGCCCAGAACAGAATACAATATGGCCCGGCTGAAATAACCTACGCGCACCAACCAATTGAATTTTTCCGATTTGTCTACCACACCCATTCCCCCTGATTTTGACAAGCCAACGGGGCAGAACGCATTTGGTGCCGAGATTATTCAGACATTGAATTTGAACAGCAGGACGTCGCCGTCCTGCACGAGGTATTCCTTGCCTTCTTGACGCAGCTTGCCCGCGTCGCGCGCGGCGCTTTCCCCTCCAAGGCTGGCAAAGTCATCATACGCAATGGTTTCGGCACGGATAAACCCGCGTTCGAAATCGGTGTGGATTTCGCCGGCTGCCTGCGGAGCTTTCGCACCAGCAGGGAAGGTCCATGCGCGGGCTTCTTTCGGGCCGGCGGTGAAGAAGGTGTTGAGGCCGAGCAGTTGGTATCCGGCGCGGATGACCCGGGCAAGGCCGCTTTCCTCCAGCCCGAGTTCGGCAAGATATTCAGTACGCTCTTCGCCGTCCATTGCGACCAGTTCCGCCTCGATAGCAGCCGAGACAACCACTGCCTGTGCGCCCTCTGCCCCGGCTTTTGCGAACACCTTCGCTGAAAGCTCGTTGCCATCAGCTGCATCTTCTTCAGCGACATTGCAAACGTAGAGAACCGGCTTCGCAGTCAGCAATTGGGCCTGTGCGAAAAGACGCTCTTCCTCTTCATCCTGAGGCTGCGTCAGGCGGGCAGGCTTACCTTCTTTCAGCAACTCGAGCGCCTGTCCAAGCACGCTTGCGAGGATTTTTGCTTCCTTGTCACCGCTGGTTGCACGCTTCTGTGCAGCAGGTACGCGTTTTTCCAGGCTTTCCATATCAGCCAACAACAATTCGGTTTCCACTACCTCGGCATCCGCAATCGGATCGACGGTGTTGGAGACGTGCTGGATATCGTCATCCTCGAAACAGCGAAGCACATGGACAATCGCGTCCACCTCGCGGATATTGCCGAGGAACTGGTTGCCCAGGCCTTCGCCGCTGCTGGCTCCTTTGACGAGGCCTGCAATATCGGTGAAGCCAAGCTGGGTATAAATCGTCTTTGCACTGCCAGCGATGGATGCGATCTTCTCCAGACGCTCGTCCGGTACCGCGACCTGCCCGACATTGGGCTCGATCGTGCAGAACGGATAGTTCGCGGCCTGCGCGGCCTGCGTTTCGGTAAGGGCGTTGAATAGGGTGGACTTGCCGACATTAGGCAGGCCAACGATCCCGCAGCGGAATCCCATTGGGCTGTGCTCCAGTTAAAAATGATATGGCGCGCCCTTAGCGGGGCGGGCGGGGCAATGCCAGTATTCTGGTGATGCAGCTACCCGCCGTGCACGGCCTTGATCATAGGACCATATCCGGAATTGCCGAGCCAGGCGAGTTGTGTATCGCGCGTCGTCTGGTTGATCGCAAGTTGCGGAATTGCACTGCCGCTGACCGGCGTACGCAAAGGCCCAGAACCCTTTGGCATCGCGATGGTCTTCGCAATTAAGCGGGGAATGTCCATCGGGTCCGCGCTCCGGCCCGATCCGTCTTCAGTGCCCATCCGTTCAACGGCTTCCGGATAACCGGCGGTGTGTATTGGCCTTGCACGGCTTTTCAATTCGCTCGCATAGCGATTTCGGTTGATCCAGACTTGCGTTGGATAGCCGCCGGGTTCGACAATGGTCACATCGATATTGTGAGGCACCAATTCGTAAGCCATCGCTTCGCTCATTGCCTCCAGGGCAAATTTTGCAGGAGAATAATGTCCCGTATTCGGTGCAATTACGCGCCCAAGCTGGCTGCTCATCTGAAATATACGCCCGCCTCCCTTGGCCCGCATACCGGGCAAGACAGCGCGTGCCATACGGTGGCAACCGAACACATTGATATCGAACATCATCTGTGTGGCTTCCATGTCCTGCACTTCGATAGGGCCGGACAGACCGATTCCGGCATTATTGACCAGCACATCCAGCGGGCCGCCGTTCAAACGTTCTGCCTCTATCACACCGGCCATGACGCTTTCATCGTCCTGCACGTCGATTTCGATCACAAACAGGTCGAGTTCTTCGGTAATGGCCAGATCGCGCAATTCATCTGCTTCCGGCCGGGGCATATTACGCATCGTGGCAAATACCCGTGCGCCCAGCCGCGCATAGTGCTCTGCCCCTAATTTCCCAAAACCGGAGGAGCAGCCGGTAATCAGAATAGAGGTTCCGGTCAGATCGACCGGCGCCTGAACCATATCGACCTGTGCGCGCAGGCTGGTTGCGGCCAGAGCGGTAGTGGCGGCAGCGCCGGCCAGCAGACTACGGCGGGTAAGGTTGGTCATTGCTTCGTTCCTATCCATTATTCCTGCATCCGACTTGCCACATCGCTCATAAAGCGCGGGTTGTCGCCCTTCGCCAGCCATTCTGCCTCGGCGCCGACTGCGCCCAGCATTTGGACGAGCAGATCAGTCTCAGCCTTGGCATAATTGCCAAGAACGTATCCATGCACCGCATCTTTATGTCCGGGATGGCCAATGCCCAAACGGATGCGGCGGTAATCGGGGCCAATATGCTGGCTGATAGAGCGCAGGCCATTGTGCCCTGCATGGCCGCCGCCATTCTTCACCTTCACCTTGTAAGGAGAGAGGTCGAGCTCGTCATGAAAAACGGTAAGCGCATCCGGCCCGAGTTTGTAGAACCGTAGGGCCTCCCCCACGCTGCGCCCGCTTTCGTTCATGAAAGTGGCGGGTTTGAGCAGGATGATCTTTTCGCCCCCTATGCGGCCTTCCTGCACCCAGCCGGAGAACTTTTTCTGCACGGGGTCGAACCCGTGCATATTGGCAATGACATCCAACGCCATGAAGCCGACATTATGCCGGTTCATCGTGTATTTCGGTCCGGGATTTCCGAGGCCAGTCCATATTTGCATTGTTCTCTTTAACACGCTGCGCGTGACCCTCAAGCGCCGGGCGTGCGCATCCGCATACTTGGCTCTCCTCACATAAGCTCAGGCAGTCGGTCGGCCTTGCGGTCCGCTGGTCGCGGACTGTGCTCCAGCAGCAAGAACAAAGGCTTGGAATGGCCCGAGACCGCGAGGTCTCGCAAAGGCCCGACCGGGCCGCCCGCAGCGACGCGCCCGCTTGGGCGCATGAGCGAGGAAGCAAGCGGGGCGGATGCCCAGCGCCCGCAGGGTAAAAGAAAAAACGCCGGCCTCTTTCGAGACCGGCGTTCCTGTAATTGACCAAAACAAAGACGCTTAGTCGTTCTTGTCGGCCTGTTCCTGTGCAGCGTCTGCGTCCGGACCCTGCTCGGTAGCAGCGGTTTCGCCCGGCTCCATGCCTTCGCCAGTCTGATCGTCGCCAGCTTCTTCTTCGCTCTTCTTGAGTGCGGAAGGAGCAACCAGCGTTGCAATGGTGAAATCGCGGTCCGTGATCGCGCTTTCGCTGCCTTCCGGCAGTGTCAGTTCGCTGATGTGGATCGAATCGCCGACTTCCTTGCCAGTGACATCGATTTCGATCTCGCCCGGAATCTTGTCTGCATCGCAAACCAGTTCCAGTTCGTGACGGACCACGTTGAGAACGCCGCCCTTCTTGAGTCCAGGGCTGTCCTCTTCGTTGACGAAAACGACTGGCACATTCACGTCGATCTTCGCGCCCTTCACCAGACGATAGAAATCGGCGTGGATCGGACGGTCGGTTACGGGATGGAAAGCGACATCCTTGGGGATGGTGCGGAAGCTCTCGCCGCCAACTTCAATCTGAACGAGGCTGTTCATGAAATGGCCGGTGCCCAACTGGCGAACCAATTCCTTTTCCTCGACATGGATCGGGGTGGGTGCTTCTTTGCCGCCATAGACAACGGCGGGGACACGGCCATCACGACGCAGTGCACGGGAGGCTCCCTTGCCAGCCCGTTCGCGCGTCTCGGCCGGCAGGGTCAGAGCATCGCTCATAATCGCTTACCTTTCAAATACGGTGTTTGTGTTCTTCGGATCCGCCACACCTCCAGGGATGAACATGGCTTCCGAAGGCGCGGCCTTTACTGGGCAAAGCACCCGAAGGCAAGGCGCTATTACTGCATCCGCGTGACGGTGTAGCCTGACTTGCGCAGCAGAACCGGCAGCCCTTCCGGCCCGCCCATATGGCCAGCGCCCACCGCAATCAGTGGCTTGGGCTGCTGCTCCAGCATAGCGGTGAGGGTCGGCATCCAATTTCGATTGCGACCCTCGACCAGAACCTCACGCAGTTCAGGGTCGTCCAGCAATGTCTCCACTCCGGGATCGAGCAGCGCTTCGACATCGCCCTCCAGCCAATGTTTCACCGTCTTGCGGCGTACACTTTCAGGACGCGCCGCATCGGCAACAGTCAGGGAGAGCAGATCGCGCTGCTCGGCCTCTGGCAAAGTGTCGAACACGCTCAGTTGAGCTCGCACACCTTCCACCTCCCGGATCGGGCGGGAAGGGCGGAATTCGCGGACGAGAGCCTTGTCCACACCGTTTGCAGTATCCAACGTACTGGCGCTGGACTGCGCGAGGATGAGCGCCGCCCCCCAGCTTTCGATCGCCGCGAAATCACGTGCGTCATACCGACTGCGCTCGACCAGCTCCGCCAGTTCTTCATGCTGCGCCGCCGGAACGCGCGCGGTCAGGGGCGGCTGCCCCGGTGTGTGCGACAGCGTGAGGAACGTGCGGGCGATGACATCGGAATCCTCCAGCGCTGCAATCTCTACCACCAGCAGATCTGCATTCTCAACGGCCTGCTGCACCGCTTCGCTCCGCCAGCGTGTTCCGTCGGGCAAAGCATGGATCGTCCCGAACAGCCAACCTTCCAGGGTGCCATCGGCAGAAGCGATTTCCCAGATTGCCGGAGTGCCATCGATCATCGTCGCGGGGGCAGGATCGCCGTTGTCGCAGGCGGCCAGAGCCATTGAGAAAAAGAGAGTGAGCAGAGTGGCCGGAAGCCATCCTGCCCGGCCACCGGCCGCCGGGGTGCAAGCAAACACTACTGAACGCGCACCGTATCAATGCCGCGCTCGGCCAGCAAATCCTGCACCGAATTGATGCCCGCAAGATGGCCCGCGCCAACTGCCATGAAGATGTTGCCCGGTTCGTTCAGCCGCTCGTCAATCCAAACTGCCCAGCTGGCATTACGGGAATAAAGCAGGCGCTCGGCCAGCACGGGGTCCTCGGCAAAGGCTTCGTTCAGCAGCGCTGCCAAATTGTCCGCATCGCCGACAGCCCATTCATCGACCATCTTCTGCAGCTCGTCCGCCAGTGTATCGATCTCGCTCGCACCTTCCAGCAGGAACCGCATCTGAGCCTCGAGCGGCAGTTCGTCGAAAATTGACATCTGGAATTCGATTGTTTCCAGAGCGCTGCGACGTTTGGTGTCGCCAAAAGTAGCTTCCAATACTTTTTCCGCGCCGGCCTCGGGCGAGAAACCCTGCTTGTCGAGAGCGATATTGCTCAGCATGAGGGCTGCGAACCAGGGCTCCATTGCGTCAAAGGAACCGGGCGGCAGGCCCAGCTTGGCCATTGCTCCCTCGTACACAGCTCGCTGGTCTGCATCCATCATACCGCGCAGAGTCCCTTCGGCTAGCAGAGCCTTCTCCGCAATCACTTGCTGCATGGTAATTATCGTCTCGGGTGTGGTGTCGATCTCCGTCACCAACTCGTCCGACTCGTCCAGCGCATTTGCCAGATCGCCACGATACCAGTCCACATCGGATGGCAGGGAATGGACCGTGCCGAACAGATAAATCGTGGTGTCTTCGTCACTCACTTTCCACAGGGCGGGGCCCTTACTGGCCTCTACCACGGGGTCAGAGATTACCGCATCCTCCGCAATCTCCACTGGCGCGACAGGAGCGGGCAGGCGTTGTTCCTGAGCCACTGCGGGCAGTGCAAGGCACAAGGCTGCGACGGCAGCTCCGGAAGCGAAAGCGGTTTTTAGAGAAATCATGCGGGCTCCTTTGTTTTATCCTGTCTGCCCGCGCAAGTGTGAACGCGGCGCTAACATTCCGCAGGCCGCCTTCACTATTCCGTCAGGGCAAAATGCCGCGGCGCAGCATTGACGCTCACCGGCGGCTAAGCCATTGGCCCAAGATATGACCACCGCCCCGACTGCCGTGCCCGAACGCCATCCGGAAAAGTCCTTTCAGGACATGATCCTTGCCTTGCATGATTTCTGGAGCCGGGAGGGATCGTGCGTCATCCTGCAGCCTTACGATATGCGGATGGGCGCAGGCACATTCCACACGGCGACAACGCTGCGCGCGCTGGGGCCGGAGCCATGGAATGCCGCCTTCGTTCAGCCATGCCGCCGCCCGACCGATGGCCGCTATGGTGAAAACCCCAACCGGCTTCAGCATTACTACCAGTATCAGGTGATCTTGAAACCCAGCCCGGCGGACATTCAGGAGCTTTACCTGAAAAGCCTCGGCGTGATCGGCATCGACCCGCTGAAGCACGACATCCGCTTTGTGGAGGATGACTGGGAATCGCCGACGTTGGGCGCATGGGGCCTTGGCTGGGAAGTCTGGTGCGACGGAATGGAAGTGACCCAGTTCACCTATTTCCAGCAAATGGGCGGCTATGACTGCAAGCCGGTGGCGGGCGAGCTGACCTACGGGCTGGAGCGGCTGGCCATGTATATTCAGGGCGTCGATAGCGTGTACGATCTGGCGTTCAACACCGCCGGCGTATCCTACGGCGATGTGTTTCTCGAAAACGAGAAGCAGATGTCGAAATGGAATTTCGAGGTCGCGGATACGGACGCTCTGTTCGATCTGTTCAACAAGGCGGAGGCAGAGTGCCAGAACGCGCTGGCGCATGATGTCCCCATCGCCGCTTACGAACAAGCGGTGGAGGCCAGCCATATCTTCAACCTGTTGCAGGCGCGCGGCGTGATCAGCGTGCAGGAACGCGCTAGTTATATGGGCCGGGTGCGCGATCTGGCGCGCGGGTCATGCGAGAAGCACATGGAAAAAGAGAAGGCCGGTTGGGCCGAGAAATATCCGGAGTGGAGCGCGTAATGGCTGACTTCCTCCTCGAACTCCGCTCCGAAGAAATCCCCGCACGGATGCAGAAGGCCGCGCGGGCAGAGCTTGAAAAGCTGTTCCGCCGTGAACTGGACGCGGCCGGCGTTCCTGTCGGTGACGTCACCGTATGGTCTACGCCGCGGCGCCTTGCCCTCATCGCGCGCGATCTGCCGGAGCAGACGCAGGCGGTCAGTGAAGAAGCCAAGGGGCCACCCGAGGCCGCGCCCGACCAGGCCGTTGACGGGTTCTGCCGAAAGAATGGCGTCACCCGCGACCAACTGGAAGTACGCGACGTCAAAGGCCGCCCGACCTATTTTGCAGTGATCGAGAAGCCGGGGCGGGCGGTCGCCGATCTGCTCGCCAGCGCGATCCCCGCCATCATCCGCGACTTCAGCTGGCCCAAATCCATGCGCTGGGGCGCTGCGTCGATCAGCACCGAGTCCTTGCGCTGGGTTCGTCCGCTATCGGGCATTGTCGCGCTGCTGGGTGACGCCATTGTCGAATGCGAAGTGCATGGCGTGACGTCAGGCGCCGTGACGCTG
Organism: uncultured Sphingomonadaceae bacterium; assembly: GCA_913060895.1. Classification (GTDB taxonomy): domain Bacteria; phylum Pseudomonadota; class Alphaproteobacteria; order Sphingomonadales; family Sphingomonadaceae; genus CAJXSN01. The sequence continues at coordinate 254,169 of CAJXSN010000003.1, read as the reverse complement.
GGCCACCGCTTCCACCACTCGGGCGATATAACCATTGGCGGCGCGGACGACTACGCGATGAAACTGCGCGCGGCCCATGTGATTGTGGACCATGGAGAACGGCAGGATTTGATCCGAACCGGAGCGGCGCAGGTTGCGACGGAGGCTGGGCTGAAGCTGGTCGAGGACGAGGGTCTGGTGATCGAGAACGCTGGCCTTACCGAATGGCCGATCCCGCTGCTCGGCCGGTTCGAGGATGATTTCCTCGAAGTTCCGCCGGAGACAATTCAGCTAACCGCCCGCGTGAACCAAAAGTATTTTGTGTGTGAAGACGAGTCCGGCAAACTCGCCAACGCCTTCATCTGCACAGCCAATATCGAAGGCAGCGACGGCGGCGCGGCGATTGTCGATGGCAACCGCAAGGTGCTGGCCGCAAGGCTCTCCGACGCGCGCTTTTTCTGGGATGTGGATCGCAAGAAGACGCTGGAGGAACACGCGCGTGGTCTGGAACGGATTACCTTCCACGAGAAACTGGGCACCGTTGCCGACAAGGTCGAACGCGTCGCCAAGCTGGCGCGCTGGTTGGTGGAGGAGGGGATTGTTACCGACGCTCTCCTCCCGCCTGCGGCCCAAGCCAATATCGACGCCGGGGGTGGGTCTGGATCAGACCAAGCCTCGCCCACCCCTAACCCCTCCCGCGAGCGGGAGGGGGACTTGGCCGACCAAGCCGAACAGGCTGCGCGCCTATGCAAGGCCGATCTCGTCACGGAGATGGTCGGAGAATTCCCCGAACTTCAGGGGCTTATGGGTGGCTACTACGCCCGCGCCGAGGGCTTGCCTGATGCCGTCGCCGACGCCATCCGCGACCATTACAAGCCGGTCGGGCAGGGCGACGAAGTGCCGATTGCACCGGTGACGGTAGCGGTGAGTTTGGCGGATAAGCTGGATACGTTGGTCGGGTTCTTCATCCAAAATGAAAAGCCAACTGGTTCTAAGGACCCATTCGCTTTAAGGCGCGCAGCCCTTGCGGTCATTCGTACACTTACCGAAAACAGAATTTCGCTGCGGCTTAGTGCGGCTATTCAAGAAGCTGGCTTTTACGTTATCGAGCAGGAAACTTCGCGACAGCGCTCTGCCATGAAAGCCGAGTTAATCGAAAACAGGGATAGTTTTAACGAACTCTTGGCGACGTTGAAGACAGACGCGCAGATTGACCAATTCAGCGTTCAGAGCCTTCTCGAAGAAGCGGAGAAGGTCGATCACGCGGTAATTGCTGACGACACGGTGGAGAAGCTGCTGAACACTTATCAGGCTCGCTACGAGTTCGTCGAAACACAGGGCGTACATCTAGCAGCCTCAAACCTTCTCGACTTCTTCGCCGATCGCCTTAAAGTCCAGCAACGCGAAGCAGGCATCCGGCATGACCTCATCGACGCGGTCTTCGCCCTAGGCAACGAAGACGATCTTGTTCGCCTGCTCGCCCGCGTTCATGCGCTTCAGGCATTCGTCGAGACCGAGAACGGCACCAACCTCCTCGCCGGGTACAAGCGCGCAGCGAATATCCTGAAGAAGGAAGACTGGCAGGGTGATGCCTTGCTTGAACCCCATACCGGCGAGGAAGACCCGCTGGCGATGGTCGACGACCCTGCGATGAAGGACATTGTTGCCGCCCGCGCTCGGGAAAAGAAAACTCTGTCCTACACGCCCGAAAATGCGGAAAAGGCACTTGGCGATGCGCTGAACGAGTCGGAACCGCAGGCCGCTGCCGCAATCGCGTCGGAAGATTTCGCGGCCGCCATGTCGGCATTGGCTACCTTGCGCGCGCCAATCGATACATTCTTCGAGGAGGTGACCGTCAATGCCGATGATCCGGACATGCGTGCCCACCGCCTCGGCCTGCTCGCCCGCTTCCGCGATGCGGTCCATCAGGTTGCCGATTTCAGCCGGATCGAGGGGTAGCTTTCTTACCCCTGGACCGTGTTCCATGTGTTCCATCCAGCAGGACTTTCCCCGATGACTTCCAACACAACCGTCTACACATTTGGCGGCTCGGCCAAGGCCACTGACGTCCGCGCGAAGGACAAGAAAATCGTGGGCGGGAAGGGCGCAAATCTGGCCGAGATGGCCGAGATCGGCCTGCCCGTACCTCCCGGCTTCACCCTGACGACCGAAGAATGCCTGCGCTATCTGGAGCAGGGCGGAGAGTTTCCGGCATCCTTGATTGACAACGTGAAGACCGCCCTCGGCCATATCGAGGGAACGGTGGGTAAACGTCTGGGAGACAAGGCAGACCCGCTGCTGGTGTCGGTCCGTTCCGGCGCGGCGATTTCCATGCCCGGTATGATGGACACCGTCCTCAATCTGGGACTTAACGACGAGACGGTGGAGGGGCTGGCCGCCATCGCAGGCGACGAGCGGTTTGCGTGGGACAGCTATCGCCGGTTCATCCAGATGTATTCCGACGTAGTGCTGGGCTTGGACCACGGCCTGTTCGAAGAAGCGCTGGAAATCGCCAAGGAAGACAACGGCTTCTACAACGATACGGAGATGACGGCTGAACATCTGAAAGCACTGGTGGCAGAGTACAAAACCATCGTGGCGGACGAGCACGACACCCCCTTTCCACAGGATGTGACCGAGCAGCTATGGGGTGCGATCCGTGCTGTGTTCGATAGTTGGGATAGCGAACGGGCCAAGATATACCGCCGTCTCAATGACATACCCCGCGACATGGGCACGGCAGTGAATGTTCAGGCAATGGTGTTCGGCAATATGGGCGAAACGTCCGCCACCGGCGTCGCCTTTACCCGCGATCCCAGCACCGGCGAGCGCGCCTATTATGGTGAGTGGCTGGTCAATGCGCAGGGTGAAGATGTGGTCGCAGGCATCCGTACGCCGCAATACCTGACCAAAAACGCACGGGAAAAAGCGAATGCAAAACCGCTCAGCATGGAAGAGGCAATGCCCGACGCCTATTCCGAACTGGCGCACGTTTTCGATCTGCTGGAAAAACACTATCGCGATATGCAGGATATCGAGTTTACCGTGGAACGCGGGAAGCTGTTCCTGCTGCAGACCCGCAATGGCAAGCGTACAGCCAAGGCAGCTCTGAAAATGGCAGTCGAAATGGTCCATGAAGGGCTGATTGATGAAACCACGGCGATCCGCCGGATCGACCCAATGGCGCTCGACCAGTTGCTCCACCCAGCGCTGGACCCCGATGCGAAGCGTGACGTCATGACAGCAGGATTACCTGCGTCGCCCGGTGCAGCCAGTGGCAAGATCGCACTCGATGCAGATACCGCAGAACAGTGGGCTGCGCGGGAAGAAAAGGTTATTCTGGTGCGGGTGGAGACCAGTCCGGAAGACATTCACGGAATGCATGCGGCTCGGGCTATCCTGACGGCGCGTGGCGGCATGACGTCACACGCTGCCGTCGTTGCGCGCGGCATGGGGCGGCCATGCGTTTCGGGCGCGTCCTCTGTGTCGATCGACCGCAAAGCACGCACCCTGCGGATCGGGAGCCGCGATCTGGCGGAGGGAGACGTCATTACCGTCGATGGCACCACCGGTCAGGTGATGGCAGGCGAAGTCGCCACTATCGAACCAGAGTTGGACGGTGATTTCGGAGTTATCATGGATTGGGCCGACCGCCATCGCCGGATGCGGGTGCGGACCAATGCCGAAACGCCCGCCGATTGCCGCCGAGCGCGTCAGTTCGGTGCAGAAGGCATCGGCCTGTGCCGCACAGAGCATATGTTTTTCGATGCGAACCGCATCAGTGCCGTGCGCCAGATGATACTGGCCGAGGACGAGCGCGGTCGACGCGAGGCGCTCGCCAAGCTGCTGCCCGAACAGCGCAGCGATTTCCGAGAAATTTTCGAGGTTATGACCGGCCTGCCATGCACAATCCGTTTCCTTGATCCGCCTCTGCACGAGTTCATGCCTCATAAGGACGAGGAGTTCGAAGAACTCGCCGAAATCATCGGAACCAGTGTAGAGCAGTTGCGCCGCAGGGCAGAAGAATTGCATGAATTCAACCCGATGCTTGGTCATCGTGGATGTCGCTTAGGGATTACCTATCCTGAAATCTACGAGATGCAGGCCCGCGCGGTGTTCGAAGCTGCCTGCGAGGTTGCCGAGGCAAGTGGCGATGCGCCTGTGCCAGAAATCATGATCCCGCTGGTCGCCACCCAGCGCGAACTGGCTATTCTGCGTGAACTGGTGGAGCGGATTGCCGAGGAAGTCTTTGAAGCGACGGGACGCCGGATCGAGTATCTCGTCGGTACAATGATTGAATTGCCACGCGCCGCGTTGATGGCAGGTGACATCGCGCATGAAGCCCGGTTCTTTTCCTTCGGAACCAATGATTTGACACAGACAACTCTGGGTGTTTCAAGAGACGATGCGGGTGGCTTTCTGGCTACTTATGTCGACAAGGGCATCTTTCCTCGCGATCCGTTCGTCAGTCTGGATATTGATGGCGTTGGTAAACTAGTAGAACTTGCAGCAAACCGAGGCCGTGAAACGCGCCAAGACATCAAACTGGGCATTTGCGGAGAGCATGGCGGCGATCCTGCCAGCATCGCCTTTTGCGAGCAAACCGGCCTCGATTATGTCAGTGCTTCGCCTTACCGCGTACCCATCGCAAGATTGGCCGCGGCGCAGGCGGCACTGGGTAAAGGCTAGGTTCCGGCGAGAGAGCGTCGCCCTGTAAGCGTCAGAATTTCAAAGGTTTCAGTAACTTTTCCATCGTCGTCGGCTTGCTCCAGGAAGGCCTGCCGGGCCCGCTTGAGTGCGGCCTTGCCGAGTGGCGGCGCGTTGTCAGACAAGACATTGCCCAATGCCTGATCGCGCAGATCGGCCACCAGCCTGTCGAGCGAGGCATACCGCACGTTGAGGCGATAGGTATCAACCACGGGATCCTTCCACCCAGCGCGCTGTAGCAAATCCGGCGCAGCACGGGGATCGACCATCGGATGAATGCGCGCAGCGGGTTTATCGGGTTCTGCAGCCATCATGGCGGCGCGAAGTTTGGACAGGCTGGCCCCGCCAACGAAGCTGGCAATCACCAGCCCGCCGGGCGTTAGAGCGCTGCGTGCATGAATCAGGGCACCGGGCAGGTCATTCACGGCGTCAAGGACGCCCGCAATGCCGATAAAATCGAACTGACTGCCGGAACTGCCAAGGTCAAAAGGTTGTTCAAGGTCGAGAGAGTTCGCAAAGGTTATCGGATAGCCACGGAAATGTGTGGTCAGCTCGCCTTCAACCTGCCCGATCAGAAGAATGTTCTCTGGCTGTGAGCGGACAAAAGCGAGCCGCTCCAACATATCAGACCCAATCTCGTCGGCAAGGAACCGGGCTGAAGTATTGGAGCCAAGACGCCTTCCGGCAGCTCGAAGCTGCCTCATCCGTTGGCGGGCCGGGCTGAATATCTGCGGAACATCGAGTTGTGACATTTTGACGTCCTGACGTGCTTGCAAGGCGGGGGCAAGAGGTGCAGCATTGCCGGTATGAACCTGAGCTTGCGATTATCGACTGCCCTGAAGCCGATGGTCGATCTGGCTTATCCTCCGCGCTGCCCGTTATGCGGGGATGCGATGGGGACACAGGATGGGCTATGTCAGGTTTGCTGGAGCACTCTTGACCAACCGGTAGAGCTAGGCTGCGCCACCTGCCAGCGACCGCTGGACGAAAGCCTGACAGGGATGCCGGACGCGCTGTGTGCCCCGTGTATGAAAGACCCGCCGCCCCACGCCGGAATTGCTGCAGCCACGCTCTATAACGATACATCGCGGCGTCTGGTTCTGTCATTCAAACATGGCGGGCGGATTGCCTTGGCCAGACTGATGGCACGGCTGATGGCGGCGCGACTGAGAGAGCTGAGCCGGGATTATTTGCTAGTTCCCGTACCGCTGCATCGGTGGCGAATATGGGGCAGAGGGTACAATCAGTCGGGCCTTCTGGCATCGGAACTGGCAAAACTGACCGATGCGACATTACAGGTCGATGCGCTGGAACGGCATCGACACACGCCAAGTCTGGGTGGTCTGGGCCGTAATGATCGGGCCAAGGTCTTGAAAGGCGCCATCAGGATAAATCGCTCCCGAGCGGAAGCGATCACGGGCAGGCAGATCATTCTGGTGGACGATGTTCTAACCAGCGGAGCAACCGCAAATGCCTGCGTAGCAGTGTTGTTGAAGGGTGGGGCAAAAAGCGTCAAGATTGCCTGTTTCGCCCGGGTGCTGGGCAGCGATAACCAGGGTACAGGTGTCAGATAGGAAATTTGGGACGGGAAAACGAAACGCCCGGAGTCCGTTAGGACCCCGGGCGCCGCGTGACGAAACTATGTGGTTTCCGGCGGCCTTCCCCCGATGGCCGCGCAGGAAAACCGTTTCCCTCATCGCCAAGCAATGCCGGCGACTAGCGTCGACATCCCCTCCCTACCAAACAAGTGCGCATTCCAGCGCTCAAGCATGGTGACGACGTCTCTGCGTCGTGCGATGATGTGTTCCATTTGTGGGGCCAATGGGGAAGAGGGATTACACGATACCCATTATTTCACAGGCATCCTGTGCCTAAACTGCCACAAAAATTGTATGGACCGAACAACACCATGAGCAATCTGACGAATGAAGAGCGGGAGAAAGGGCTGACATTCCTGCCCAAATTTGATGACAAGGGCCTGCTGAGCGCGGTTGTCACCCATTACGAGACCGGAGCGGTGCTGATGGTGGCGTTTATGGACGCCGAGGCGCTGACTGCAACGCAGGCCAGCGGCTTGGCGCATTTCCACTCCCGATCACGTGGGAAGCTGTGGCAGAAGGGTGAAAGTTCCGGTCACGTCCTCAAAGTGCAGGAGATATTGGTAGATTGCGACCAGGACGCCATTGTGCTTCGCTGTCTCCCTGACGGTCCGACATGCCACACAGGTGCAGCAAGCTGTTTTTATAGGGTGCTGGATGGGGGATCTCTACAGCCGTCGAGACTTGACCCTTACGTAAAGGGGATGTAGCAGAGCGCGATGAAAACATCGACAGCATTACGTGAATACACTCATTCGGGCGCGCATCTTGAGCGCCCCGACGAATTGGCTCGTGATAAGTTCTCTATATCTGACCTCACTAATGAATTCAACTGCACGGCGCGCGCACTGCGTTTCTACGAAGACGAAGGTCTCATTGCTCCAGCGCGCCTCGGCCTGACGCGTGTCTATTCCAAACGCGACCGGGCCCGGCTTGCATGGATCATGCGGGCCAAAAATGTCGGTTTCAGCCTTACCGAGATCAAGGAAATGATCGATCTCTACGATTTGGGCGATGGCCGGGTGGAGCAGCGCCGCGTCACCATCGAAAAATGCCGCACCCATGTGGCGAAGCTGAAACGGCAGCGCGATGATATTGATTCCTCGATTACAGAGCTGACCGAATTCATCAGCCATATCGAGAAACTTGATCCGGACGAATAAGCTCCGCTTCCGTCCAAACCCATTTGCACAGACATCCTGACTGAGGACATTTCATGCCAACCTATACCGCGCCGACTCGCGACACTCGCTTTGTCGTCAATGAAGTTCTGGACCTTGCGAGCTACGGCAATCTGCCGGGTTTCGAGAGCGCTACACCGGATATGATCGACACCGTTATCAACGAAGCGGGCAAGTTCTGTAGCGAAGTGTTGCATCCCCTGAACCAGTCGGGCGATGCAGAGGGCTGCATCCGTCATGCCGATGGCAGTGTGACCACCCCCAAAGGCTTTAAGGAAGCGTTTGGTAAATATGTCGAAAGCGGTTGGGGAACGATCGCCAGCCCCGAGGAATTTGGCGGACAGGGCATGCCACACGTTATGGGGTTTGTGGTCGAGGAATTCATGGCCGCGTCGAATATGGCGTTTGCAATGTATCCCGGCCTTACTACCGGTGCGATTGCGGCGCTGATAGCGGCTGGTTCGGAAGAGCAAAAGGCGATGTATGTGCCGAACATGGTGTCCGGCAAATGGCTTGGCACGATGAACCTGACCGAGCCACATTGCGGCACCGATCTGGGTATGATCCGGACCAAGGCTGAGCTGGATACAGATGGCAGTTACGCCATTACCGGCACGAAAATCTTCATCTCCGCAGGTGAGCACGACCTGACCGAGAATATCATCCATCTTGTGCTCGCCAAGACTCCGGGTGCGCCCGACAGTTCCAAGGGCATTTCGCTGTTCGTAGTGCCCAAGTTTCTGGTCAACGAAGACGGTTCACTGGGTGAACGCAACGCGGTTTCCTGTGGCTCGATCGAACACAAAATGGGCATTAATGGCAACGCCACCTGCCTGCTGAATTATGATGGCGCGAAAGGCTGGATGGTCGGCGAGGAGAACAGGGGTCTGGCAGCGATGTTCGTGATGATGAACGCCGCACGTCTGGGCGTCGGCATCCAGGGCCTCGCCCAGTCGGAAATTGCTTACCAGAACGGCGTGACTTACGCATTGGATCGCCGTCAGGGCCGCGCGCTGACCGGTCCGGCAGAACCAGAGGCGAAGGCCGATCCGATCTTTGTCCACCCAGACGTGCGCCGGATGCTGATGGATGCCAAAGCATTCAACGAAGGCATGCGCGCGCTGTGTCTATGGGGCGCTCTACAAGTCGATCTGACGCACATGGCGCAGACAGAAGAAGAGCGCGCGCAAGCCGATCAACTGATTGGGCTCATGACGCCCGTCATTAAGGGCTACGGCACCGACAAGGGGTACGACTTCGCGACCAATATGCAGCAGGTCTATGGCGGCCACGGCTACGTAAAGGAATGGGGTATGGAGCAATTCGTGCGCGATGCCCGTATTGCCATGATCTACGAAGGCACCAATGGTATCCAGGCGATGGATTTATGCGGGCGGAAATTGGCGAGCAAAGGCGGTGCGGCGATCCAGCTTTTCTTCAAGGTTCTTGGCGAAGAAATCGCTTCTGCCAAGCAGGACGAAATGCTCGCGTCTATGGCTGAAAAGCTGGAAAAGGCCGTTGGCGAACAGCAGGCAGCAACCATGTGGTTCATGCAGAACGCGATGGCTAATCCCAACCACTTGGGCGCAGGCGCGCATCATTATATGCATCTGATGGGTATCGTCTCGCTCGGCTTCATGTGGCTGAAGATGGCGAAAGTTGCTCGCACCGCCTTGGAAGGCTCGCCGGAAGACAAGGCGTTTTACGAGAACAAGCTGGCGACTGCTCGCTACTACTTTGATCGGTTCACTCTAGATGCCGGCGCTCTGCGCCGTAAAATCGAAGTGGGTAGCGAAAGCCTGATGGAACTGGGCGAGGAAGCGTTTTCTACGGCGGCATGATCGCCCACTAAATTGCAGCGATTAGGAAACGGGGTCCCACTATGGGGCCCCGTTTTCATTAGGACGCCAGACCACCTGCAAAGGCCGGGGCATCCGGCGAAGCATCTTCAATGTACCGATCAGAACGCAGTGCGTCCTGCCAGAGCTGGCCCAGTTCCAGATCGATCCAATCTGCTGCAAAGGGATCGAGACCTGAACCGGGATACAGGCAAAACTCGCCGAAAAGTGGCTGCCCGCCGATTTCATAAAAATCGACTCTCAAGAAGTCATGCTCGGCAGCCAAGGTTTCGGCAGCTTCAAGCATAGCCTGAAGACTGCGGGGCGGGGGTGGCATATCAAAGCAAGGGCTCAACTGTTTCCAGTTTGTGTCGTGCAACATCCAGCGGTGGTTCGATGCCCGGTCCAGATGGGTCTGGATATGCGTGGCCCGGCCGCCGAACACGTAAATCTTGTAATCGACTGGCAGCGCTTCGCCGTCCCCGACCAGTGGCTCTGCAACTATCCCGCGCGGAACACTGCGATAGGCGGTCTCATCAAGCCACAAACCATAGGGCTGACGACACCATTTTCGGCCCAACTCCCTGAGACGATTCCATTCTTGCGCGCTGGGCACCTGATGCACCACATGGTTCTGATTACATCCGTGCCGTGCCTTAACAATTGCCGGGCAATAAAACGGGATATTTGAGGGCAATTCCATGCCGCTCCAGGCTGTCGGGATAATCCACTCTCGTCCCAGCGCATCCAGCGCCATTTGTTTGGCGGCCAACTTGTCCATCAGCGCAGGGTAGCGGCTGTCGCTAACTTGCAGCTTGCGCCACTGAACAAGCTCGGTGAAGCGGGTGGGATTGTCTAGCGCAGGCAATCGCCAGTGGCCCCACAGATAACACAGCGCCACTCGTGCACGAGCTGCAGCAGGATTATCCCAAAAGCGTCCTGCCATATTACCGCGCAACACCTAGTCGAGCCGGTAAGAGATAGGTTTGAAACTGCCGCCATTGGAATCATATGCCGAACAGGCGGTCAGCCCGATGATACAATCCATCTGTGCGCGAAATACGATCTGATCACCCGGCTGGGTGGTGGGCGGCAGCACGCGAACCTTACCGTTTTCACCATTGACCGGAACATTCATGAAGACGTTGAAGGCCGTGGGAATGTCGTCAGGCGCAATACCAAACGGTTCCAGAGCTTCAGCCAAATTGCCAAAGCACCCGCGATGCACCGGCTTGTCCGCATAGAAATGTCGAAAAGTGGCCTCGCTGCACGGGGTCAGTAGAAAATCGTGTGCGCCGGCTGTGTCTTCGATAATTTCCAGCATTGGACGGGATCGATTGGACCACAGGGAGTGCCCAGTCGTCAGCTTGATCGTTTCCTCATAATCGAATGTCCGCCCGTTGGAGAGCACCTCACGCACGTCCTCGGCAGAATAGGCCAGAAGGTCTGAAACCTGCTGACCTTCCGGATCGATTACTGTCAGTTGCTGCCCTTTGACGAGTTTGAATGCTGCACCCGAACGCGGCGGTATAATGACGGTTTCGCTCATTCTCGCTTGTCCTTGAATGGGCACTGCCAATCATCGTCAACTGCTCTCCCGCTGTATTGGCGTGCGGCGCTTTGCTCACCGTGATTGCTCAGCATTGGATTGGCCGAGCCTGCAAACTTTCGGTCGCGCTTCAAAATGGTGTCCCGCATTTTTTGATATCGGCCTTCCTTACGCAAGGCTTCGAACTGTTGATGAAGATTGAACACAATCGCCGGCCGGTGAAAACGGCGAGCTGGACGCGAGGCACCCGGGTGCAAACCGACTACGAAAAACGCTTCACCGCCAAAGCTGACAGAGAAATGCGGGTCGTCCGGGTCGGCGCTCACTGCCTGGGCATACGATTGGCCCAGCCATGCGTCCTTGTCGGCGTAAGATTGCAGACGCTGCCACAAGGCTGCTTCGTATTCCTCCTCAGACAAGTCCAGCGGACCATCGAAGATGATCATGAAACTCCGCAGGGTATCGCGATCTTGCCTAAATTGACGGGACCACTCCATCAAGGCACGGTGAATTTCCAGATCATTCCATCCACTCGTCAGATCACGGCCGCGTGCCATTTGCAGCGTACCCCGCGCAGCAACCGACTTCGCGCCGACACAAGGATAATCGCGACCCGCAATTTCTGCGAGAAAACGTTCGGCTTCCTCCGTTTCCGGGGGCTTGGGAAGAGTGGCTGCTGTCATGATGGACGGCTTTAGTGCGAAACCGTCAGGCTTCGGGAAGGAAGTCCTGCACCGAAAGATACCGCTCCCCTGTATCGTAATTGAAACCCAGCACCCGGCTACCGCTATCCAGTTCCTGCAATTTCTTGGCTATGGCCGCCAGAGTTGCGCCGCTGGAAATGCCTACCAGCATACCTTCTTCGGTTGCTGCGCGGCGGGCCCAATCCTTGGCATCCTCGGCATCCACCTGCACCGCACCGTCGATTGACTGGGTTTGGAGGTTTTCGGGAATAAACCCCGCGCCAATGCCCTGAATGGGATGGGGGCCAGGCTGGCCGCCATTGATGACAGGGGAAAGTGCAGGCTCCACGCCATAAGCCTTCAAGTCGGGCCAATGCTTTTTCAGTTCGACCGCGCAACCGGTAAGATGGCCACCAGTACCGACGCCGGTGATCATCGCGTCGATCGGCGTATCTGCAAAATCGTTCAGGATTTCCTGTGCCGTCGTGCGCGCATGGACCTTCCAGTTGCTTTCATTGTCGAACTGGCTCGGCATCCATGCACCATCAGTCTTCGATACCAGTTCACCGGCGCGCTCGATTGCACCCTTCATGCCCTTGGTTTTGTCGGTCAGATCAAAACTGGCACCATAGGCGAGCATCAGACGTCGACGTTCCACACTCATGCTTTCGGGCATGACGAGGACCAGCTTATAGCCCTTTACTGCAGCGACCATAGCAAGGCCGATACCGGTATTGCCGCTGGTCGGCTCGATGATCGTCCCGCCGGGTTTCAGCTTGCCGGCCGCCTCTGCATCTTCGATCATGGCCAGTGCAATCCGGTCCTTGATCGAGCCTCCGGGATTGGCCCGCTCGGACTTGATCCACACGTCGTGCTCGGGGAACAGCTTGCCCATACGTATATGGGGGGTGCCGCCTATGGTTTGGAGGATCGTGTCGGCCTTCATGGAATGCGCTCCTGCAATTTTTCTTCCGGTGTCTCTTCATCTAACTCAGGTGGCGGGTCAAAGGTCCGGGTGGTTCTTAAAACAGGAAAAATACGCGACCATACCAAAACGGTCACGATGGCTCCGATGCCGCCTCCGACCACTGCTGCTACCGGACCGAATATGCTCGCCAGCGTGCCTGAAAATGCATCGCCACCTTCATTCGATGCACTGATGGTCAGCAGGCTGACCGAAGATACGCGCCCGCGTTTATCATCCGGCGTGTGCAACTGGACCAGAGACTGGCGGATATAAACGCTGAACATATCCGCTGCGCCAACGATAAATAGCATCGCGAGGCTCAGCGGCATGGAAGTCGAGAAGCCGAACACGATGGTAGCCACGCCGAACAGGGCTACGGACCAGAGCATCTTCGGACCAACCTGGGTTTTGAGGGGGCGGAACGAGAAATACAGCGCGGTCAGCGCGGCTCCGGCGGCGGGAGCAGCGGCCAGCTGGCTGAGCCCGGTTGCCCCAACATGCAGAATGTCGCGTGCATAAACCGGGAACAGCGCGGTTGCCCCCGCGAGAAACACCGCAAACAGATCCAGCGTGATGGCGCCCAGCACCATCTTGTTATGGATGACGTAACGCAGGCCGTCTATCACTTGCCCGATAGGACGTTGTGCCCCCACTATCTGGCTGCGCGGCACATGACCGATCATCGCGAGCGCGCCGAACGACACAGCAAACAAGACGGCCGCCACCATATACGGGGCAGAAGGATTGATGACGTAAAGGTAGCCGCCGATGGCTGGCCCCACGATCATTCCGGTCTGCCACGCGATGGAACTCAGCGCGATGGCGTTGGGCAAAATCGTTTTGGGCACCAGGTTAGGGGCAAGGGCGGACAGAGCCGGGCCGTTAAAAGCCCGCGCCACGCCTAGCAGGACGGCGATTGCAAACAACCACGGCAAAGCGATCAAGCCCTGCCAGGTCAGCAATGCCAGAGCGAGAGTACACGTCAGTTGCAACGCAATGGTCGCCTGAGCCACGCCCCGCCTGTTCAACCGGTCCGCTGCGAGGCCCGAGAACGGCGTCAATATGAAAAGCGGTACGAACTGCAACAGCCCGATTAACGCCAGATACCCTGCTGACGCTTTCTCATCCAAACCGCTGTCACGCGCCAGATTGTAGGTCTGCCACGCGATAATCAGTAGCATGGCGTATTGCGCCAGCGTCATCGTCAATCGCGCAACAAAGTAGGCGCGGAAGTTATGGACCCGGAAGGGGTGCTGCGGCTCGTGCGATGATGAGGATGTCTGCTGGTTCACCCGCTCGCCATGACAGGCTCAGCAACGCTAGGGAAGAGTGCTTTGTCTCAGCGCGATTTGCGCAGGCGCGGATTGGGCTGCAGCGCATCGATAACCTGATTGAAGTCATCGAGACGCACGATCCGTTCAAACTGGAAACCGGCCCGATTATCGCGGATCCAAATCACGTATGCTTCGATTCGGCCGACGATGGGCAACCGGATGATAACCCGGTCACCTCGCTCCAGATCATGAGCATCATCGACCATGAAGCCATGAGCCGAAAGATTGCTGATATGCAGCTTCAGATCACCATGCTGGTGATGTTCCGCGATAACAGGAAAATCTACCGGATGACGCGCTGCACGGCGCATATCGGTTACTGTCAGCTGTGCGCCCACAGACATATCTGCATCCTTCCCAAGGGCTTGTGGTAAGAGAACCTTATGGATGGAAATGGCTGATATTCAGTTAACCGGTACTGTCCCGATTTGATACGTTCCTACTGTTTCTAAAAGATTTTACCGAGTGAGAATGGCGTGTTTCTTTTTACCGAGACTTAATTTTGCCTCGGCACCCGCCGCAAGCTCCACCAGTGTTCCCGGGTCGGTCACGGCTGTATCGTCCAACTTAACCGCACCTTCCGAAATCTTGCGTTTCGCTTCCTTGTTGGAATCTGTGAAGCCAAGCTGTGTAAGGATCGCACCGACGCGCATCCCTTCTTTGCCGATGGCCAGTGTCGGCAAATCTTCGCCCGCTCCGCCGCCAGCAAAGGTGTCACGCGCAGTGGCTGCTGCAGAGATTGCAGCTTCTTCGCCGCGAACCATTTTGGTCACTTCATTGGCGAGCACTTCCTTGGCCGAGTTAATCTCACTGCCTTGGAGCGCTTCCAACCGAGCGATTTCGTCCATTGGCAGGTCGGTGAAGATACGCAGGAAATGGCCGACATCACGGTCGTCCACATTGCGCCAGTATTGCCAGAAATCGTACCCCGACAGCATATCCTCATTCAGCCAGATGGCGCCATCCACCGACTTGCCCATCTTCGCGCCATCGGACCGTGTGATCAGCGGAGCAGTGAAACCGTAAAGTTCCTTGCCATCGATCCTGCGGCCCAGTTCGACACCATTGATAATATTGCCCCACTGATCGCTGCCGCCCAGCTGTAACCGGCAGCCATAGTCGCGTGAAAGCTTCAGGAAATCATAGGCCTGCATGATCATGTAGTTGAACTCGAGGAAAGTCAGCGGTTGCTCGCGATCCAATCGTAATTTCACTGAATCGAAAGTCAGCATCCGGTTGATGGTAAAATGCTTCCCGACATCGCGCAGCAGGTCAATATAGCCGATCTCGCTCAGCCAATCGTCATTGTTGATCAACACTGCGCCCGACTTGCTGTCATCAAACCGCAGGATTTTCTCGAAGCTTCCTCTTATCGATGCGATGTTGCTGGCCAGCCTTTCTTCGGTCAGCATCTGGCGTGTATCGTCCCTGCCAGAAGGATCGCCTACCTTGGCCGTACCGCCGCCCATGACGACAATCGGACGGTGGCCTGCCTGCTGAAGCCGGCGTAGCAGCATGATCGAAGCAAGGTTGCCGATGTGCAGGGATGCCGCCGTCGGATCGAAGCCGACATAACCTGTCACCACGTCCCTGGCCGCCAGTGCGTCCAACGCTCCCGCGTCGGTTACTTGATGCAGATGCCCGCGGGCAGCCAACAGGTTCAGCAATTCTGATTTGTATTCACTCATGCTTTAGCCCTTAGCAGCGGGGGTGCTTGCCCCCAAGTGCAATGAAGACCCTTGAAGTGGCTTGCGGCGCTTTTCAGCCTGCGCGATAGGCGGATGGACATGGAACAGCTTATCCTTCACCCATCCTGCAAGCCCGGTCCGATGAGCCGGATTAGCGCAGCCATCCAGCCTACGCCCGACGGTTGCCGCGCGCGGTTTTTGATGGAGGGCGATGTGGGGCGGATCAAGATGCCTACACATTCGCATTCTCAGCGACAGGACAATCTGTGGAAGACGACCTGCTTCGAGATATTCTGGCAGCCGGAAGGCGGGACCTATTACCGCGAGTTCAACCTCAGCCCCTCATCCATGTGGGCCGCCTATGACTTCGACGATTTCCGCGTGAACAGCCGAGACGCGCCGGTGAATGCCATCGCCATCGCGTGCAGCGCTCATGATGCGAAGCTGGAGCTGGAAGCGAGCATCGCCAGCGAATTGCCAACGCCGGCTGCTGCGGCTTTGAACGCGGTGGTCGAGGACTTGGATGGCAACATCCAGTTCTGGGCGCTGGCCTTTCCAGAAGGCAAGCCGGAGTTCCACAGCGAGGTTTGCCGAACCAAGAAACTGGCAGGGATGCTATGACCGTGAAGTTTGGAATAGACCGCCTTCTAGCCGACCCATCAATGCTACGCGAGCTGGAGGGCAAACGTGTGGCACTGGTCGCGCATCCTGCTTCGGTCACGGCAGACCTTACGCATTCCCTCGATGCCCTGATTGCAGCGGGAGTGAATGTCACCAGCGCGTTTGGCCCGCAGCACGGGCTGAAGGGCGACAAGCAGGACAATATGGTCGAAACTGCGGACGAAACCGATCCGCATTACGGCATTCCGGTGTTCAGCCTGTATGGCGAGGTTCGCCGGCCGAGCGGTCAGATGATGTCGAGCGCGGATGTGTTCCTGTTCGACCTTCAAGACCTCGGTTGCCGGATTTACACCTTTGTCACCACGCTACTCTATCTGCTGGAGGAGGCCGAAAAAGCGGGGAAATCTGTCTGGGTGCTGGATCGCCCCAATCCTGCCGGACGCCCGGTGGAAGGAACCACGCTTATCCCGGGCCATGAGAGCTTCGTTGGCGCTGCCCCGATGCCGATGCGGCACGGGCTTACGCTGGGTGAAATGGGCCACTGGTTCGTCGATCATTTTGGCTTGAACGTGGATTACAAAGTGGTCGCGATGGAGGGTTGGCAACCTGATGCGGCGCCCGGACATGGCTGGCCGACCGACCGCATCTGGATCAACCCCAGCCCCAATGCTGCCAGCGTTAACATGGCCCGCGCCTATGCCGGGACAGTGATGATAGAGGGCGCGACCCTGAGTGAGGGAAGGGGTACCACCCGCCCGCTAGAGGTGCTCTTCGGCGCGCCCGATGTGGATGCAAAGGCTGTGCTGGCCGAAATGCGCCGGATTGCTCCTGAATGGATGGAAGGCTGTATCCTGCGCGATTGCTGGTTCGAGCCGACCTTTCACAAACACACGGGAAAACTGTGCAACGGCCTGATGATCCATGCCGAGGGGTCGTTCTATGGTCACGAGAGCTTCCGTCCATGGCGTTTGCAGGCGCTCGCATTCAAGGCCGTGCGCAACCTCTGTCCCGAATACGTCCTTTGGAGGGGTAAGGATTTCAAGTACGAATATACCGACGATGTGTTGGCCATCGATGTGATCAATGGCGGGCCGGCCTTGCGCGAGTGGGTCGACAATCCATCAACCACACCGGCCGATTTGGACGCGCTCGCATGTGACGACGAAAAAAGCTGGAAAGCCTCTATCGCCAAGCACCTGCTTTATTGAAACCTTTTGAACCAAAGCGGGGCATTTATCCCTGCTTACGACTCAGTTCCCGCATCGCTTCGTCGAGCCCGTCCAGCGTCAAGCCGTACATCCTGTCGTTGACCAACTGCTTCAGCATCTTGGTGCTTTGTGAATAGCTCCACTGCTTTTCAGGCACCGGATTCAGCCAGACGGTCGCAGGATAGGTATTGGCCACACGCTGCATCCATGTGGCGCCTGCTTCCTCGTTCATATGCTCCACACTGCCGCCCGCATGCGTGATTTCATACGGGCTCATCGCGGCATCGCCGATAAAGATCACCTTATAATCATGGCCATATTTGTGGAGGATATCCCAGGTCTTCGTCCGCTCGGCCCAGCGACGGCGGTTATCCTTCCACACGCCTTCGTACAAGCAGTTGTGAAAGTAGAAGAACTCCATGTTCTTAAACTCGGATGTGGCCGCGCTGAACAGTTCTTCGCACAGCTTGATAAACGGATCCATCGAGCCGCCGACATCGAGGAACAAGAGCAGCTTCACCGCATTGCGGCGTTCGGCGCGCATCTGGATGTCAAGCCAGCCTTGCTTGGCTGTACCATCGATCGTCGCATCCAGATCGAGCTGGTCCTGCGCACCCTCGCGGGCAAATCGGCGCAAACGGCGTAGCGCCATCTTGATATTGCGTGTGCCCAATTCCTTGGTGTTGTCGAGGTTTTTGAACTCGCGCTTTTCCCAAACCTTCACGGCGCGCTTGTGTTTGCTTTCGCCGCCAATGCGCACGCCTTCGGGATTATAGCCGCCGTGGCCGAAAGGCGAAGTTCCGCCTGTGCCGATCCACTTATTGCCGCCCTCGTGACGCTTTTCCTGTTCCTCGAGCCGTTTCTTCAACGTATCCATCAACTCGTCCCAGGACCCGAGCTTCTCGATCTCGGCCATTTCCTCTTCAGTGAGGAATTTCTCGGCCACCGCCTTTAGCCAGTCTTCTGGAATATCAACCGGGTTCTGCCCGTAATCCGTGAGGATGCCCTTGAAAACTTTATGGAACACCTGATCGAACTTATCGAGCATTCCTTCGTCTTTTACGAAGGTTGCCCGCGCGAGATAATAGAATGCCTCTGGCGTCTGCTCAATCACGTCTTTGTCGAGCGCTTCCAGCAGTGTGAGGTGTTCTTTCAGGGACGCGCCGATACCGGCCAAGCGCAGCTCTTCGGTGAAGTTCAAAAACATACAGTGTGTATAGCGCGGCGGCAGGGTTAAAACCAGTCTGCATCGGTGTTCGGACTGTCTTTCGAAATCAGGCACTGGCGCGCATCAAATGTTCTTTATATGTTCTGCCCTGAATGATTCGGAAGGTGAGATATTGGCTGGGTTTGAACGCGCCGAACCGCACGAACTGCGATATCTATTTATAGATTTCAACGCCTACTTCGCTAGCGTAGAGCAGCATGACGAGCCTGCACTGCGCGAACAACCCGTGATCGTAACCCCTCTGAAATCCGAACATAGTGGAGCCATAGCGGCGAGCTACGAAGCCAAAGCTTTGGGTATCTCGCGCGGCACATCAGTGATCGAGGCGCGGCAGCTGTGTCCTGATATTGCCATCCGCGCGGCGAGGCATGATCGCTATGTCGAGTTGCACGGATTGCTGATGGCGGAGATTGGACGTCATATCCCGGTTACACAGGTGTGTTCTGTCGATGAATGCCTGTGCGCGCTCGATACGACCGAAACCGGGCGTGACGCAGCACTTGCCGTCGCGCGCAGGGTCAAAGAAGGTATCTACAGGAATGTCGGAATAAGTTTGCGGGCCTCGATTGGGCTGGCCGCCAGCCCGCTGCTGGCAAAGCTGGCAGCGGAACTGCAAAAGCCGGACGGCCTAACATTGATCGACAATTCGATGCTGCCCGATGCGTTGGCCGATCTGCCTCTGCGCGCAATCCCGGGAGTGGGCGAAGGTGTCGAAACACGGCTCATCCGCGCCGGAGTGCATGATTTTCGAGGGCTTTGGGATATTCAGCCAAAACAGGCGCGCGCGATATGGGGATCTGTGGAGGGCGAGCGGTTCCATTATGGCCTTCACGGCTTCGATATCCGGCGAGAGGAGCCTGCGGCCAAACGGATGATCGGTCATAGCCGCGTACTGTCCGGCACCGACCGGGATCCCGAGCGGGCGCGAATTGTGGCCCGCGCCCTTCTCCTGAAAGCGGCCAGTCGCCTGCGTTTGTATGATCTGTATTCGGGAGCGATGCATCTTACGGTGAAGTTGTCGGGTGGCGGAGCACTGGGCCATGATGTGCCGTTTCGCGCGACTCAGAACAGTTGGCGCTTCCTGCACGAACTGGACGAATTCTGGCCGCATATGGTGGCGCTTGTCCGCCACCGCGAAGGCGCGGAGGCAAGTCTCAAAATGGTTTCCTGCTACCTTCACGCGCTTCAGCCAGAACCTCCGGCGCTCGACCTGTTCGTATCACCCGAAATAGATGCCTGTGACGCGCGCGATGCAGCCCTGTGGCGCAGTATCGACCAGCTCAACCGGCGCTACGGGAAGGAAACAGTCGCGCTGGGCTCACAGGAAGGACTGGACCTCAACTATCTCGGCGTGAAGATTGCCTTCAGCCGGGTGCCTGACGCAGCGGAATTTCAGTGCTGATAAAAGGCAGTACGCCCTACTAAGTCTGACGCCGGCTCATAAATGCCAACCGCTCGAACAACATTACATCCTGCTCGTTCTTCAGCAGCGCGCCGTGCAGCGGCGGTATTGCAGTATTGGGATTGCTGTCCTGCAGAACCTCCAGCGGCATATCCTCGTTCATCAGCAGTTTCAGCCAATCGAGCAATTCGCTGGTGCTGGGCTTTTTCTTCAGACCCGGCACTTCGCGGATTTCGTAAAAGACATCCATAGCCTTGGTCACCAGCGTCTTCTGGATGTCGGGATAGTGGACATCGATGATGTCGCGCATCGTCTCACGATCGGGGAACTTGATATAGTGGAAGAAACAGCGGCGCAGAAAAGCGTCGGGCAGTTCCTTTTCATTGTTCGATGTGATGACCACGATCGGGCGTTCTTTAGCAGTAATCGTTTCGTGAGTTTCGTAAACATCGAAGCTCATCCGGTCGAGTTCTTGCAGCAGATCGTTGGGAAACTCGATGTCGGCCTTGTCGATTTCATCGATCAGCAGGACGGGCAATTCGGGAGCAGTGAAGGCCTCCCACAATTTACCTTTTTTGATGTAGTTGGCGATGTCGTGAACACGCTCGTCGCCAAGCTGGCCGTCACGCAAACGCGCAACCGCATCGTATTCATACAGTCCTTGCTGCGCCTTGGTGGTAGACTTCACGTTCCATTCGATCAGCGGGGCACCGATGGCTTTTGCAATCTCATGCGCCAGCACCGTCTTACCCGTGCCAGGCTCGCCCTTCACCAGCAGCGGGCGGCGCAGCATAACTGCCGCATCGACGGCGACTTTCAGGTCGTCGGTTGCGATATAATCTTCGGTGCCTTCAAAACGTTCGGTCATCGGTTTTCCCATGCAACTTGTATTTGAGAGACGGCTAGCGAGCCACGGGGACAAGGGCAAGAGTGACTACGGGTCGAACTGCCGATGAAATTACCGGTCAACCGCTAAGGCCGGAGCCGGATAAGCCGCTGGGCGATGAGTTCAAGCCGGGAATGATCAAGCGGTGCCTCTGTATTGTTCCATGACAGGGCGAGGATATGCCAGCCGCCTGCCGCATCCTGCAACAGCCATGTGAGGTTGAGAACGCCCGGCTCCGACCCGCCTTTGTAACCGACATATTGCCAATCATCGACCAGCGACACGGGCAGGGCGGGAGCCACACTCAGGATTTCGCGCGCCGCGGAATCGCTTAACGAAATGAACCGCGCCATGACTGCAGCCAAATCGCGAGTGCTGGCGAACCATTCCACAGTGTCGATGGAGGTTGGCTGGCTGAAACGGGGCGGGGTGATTTCATCGGGATTACCGCCTATATCATCCTCGAAATCGCACAGAATGAGGCGCTTGCCGCCCTCGTCGGCAGCGAGGTATTTCTCGCGATTGGCGGGGCTTCCCTTCAAAGCGAACAGCTCCAAAGTGGAAAGCATCGGAGTCATCGACTGCGGTGATGAATGGCCGCTTTCTCGCATTTCTGCCTCAACTGCGCTCCGCCCCAGCTCATGGAACAGCATATCGGTCGCCGTATTGTCGCTGATCGTTACCATTTGGGTGGCCAGCGTATGCAGGGTGACGGGTGAACCTTCCGGCCACAGATGCATCCGCCCGCTGGGAAAGGACTTGCGATCCAGTGTAATTACATCGCTCCAGCTACGCTCACCAGCCTCAATAGACTGCGCAAGGGCCGAGAGGACGTAGAGTTTGAACGTGGAGGCGATGGCTAGAGGCTTGTCCGACTGTAGCGCCAGGACAGGTGTTGAACCCGCATCAAGGGGGGCAAACAAAGCACTGATTGAGCCCGGTAGAGCCTCTAGGTCGGCAGTTACTTTTGCCAGATCATCATCAATAGGTGCAAAACTGGCCAGTATGAGGCCGGCGACTTTATTCGGGGGTGTTGGATCCAAAGTCAGTGGGCCGGAACCGATGGCCTTTTCAAATCGCAGATAGAGCGTCGCGCTATGTGGCCCGGTCGGCTCGATCCGCTCCACTCCGACCAGATCACCGAACTGGTCTGTAACTTGCTGGACGATTTGCGCGAACCTACCGGGTGAAACTTCAGCGAGGAATTGGGGGCCGAAGACATCCGCTGCATCGCGTTCGCCGAGCATGACCTGCGCAATGTCTTCCGCACGCTGGTGCAGAACAGCGGCTGGATTGTTTGTCTCCGGTGAAAGGCCCTGCTCTTGCGCTATTGCGGGTGCAGCCAAGAACAGCGGGAAGATGGCGAAGCAGGTGGCGATAAAGTTTCGAAACATAGCCCACGCATTGGATCACCAAGGCGCATCGTGCAACTGCGCTTACCAGATGCACTTCCCCTGCTAGGGGTAAGGCAAAGGAGAACCTTATGCCAACCGAAACAATCACCATCATCGCCGATGCGGGCCATGAATTGTCCGGCTCGCTGGAATTGCCCACCGGTCTGGTACGCGGCGCAGCGTTGTTTGCGCACTGTTTCACCTGCACGAAGCAGAGCAAGGCAGCGGTTGAGGTCACCCGAGCTCTGGCCCGGGAAGGCATCGCCACATTGCGGTTCGACTTCACCGGGCTGGGCGGTAGTGGCGGCGATTTCGGGCGCGCAGGCTTTGCCAGCGATGTCGAAGATTTGGTGGCCTCCGCTAATGCCTTGTGCGCGCGGTTCGGCAATGGCTTGCTGTTGATCGGTCACAGTCTGGGCGGGGCTGCGGTCTTGGCTGCAGCCAAGATGATGGAGCGACGGAAAGTCTCTGCAATCGCAACGATAGGTGCGCCGTCCGATGTTCCCCATGTGCTGCACAATATCAAAGGCGATCTAGGCATTATCGAGGCTGAGGGGCAGGGCGAGGTAACCATCGGCGGGCGAACCTTCCATCTGAGCAAGTCATTTCTCGACAAAACCCGGGAAATCGACTTGTTAGAAGAGGTTGGTGACCTGCGGGTGCCTTTGATGTTCTGTCATTCTCCGACCGACGAAATCGTGAGTGTTGAGCATGCGTCAAACCTGTTCCAGGCTGCCAAACATCCCAAGAGCTTTGTCAGTTTGGCGGGTGCGGATCACCTGCTGACCGATGCTGCCGATGCCACCTTTGTGGCAGGTGTTATCAGCAGTTGGGCAAGCCGTTACCTGCCGATGAAGGACGATTGGCCCATGCCGGCGGACGGCGTTATCGTATGCACCGGTCACGGCAAGTTCGGCACCGAAGTCCATACTTCCAGCCACCGCTTCGTGGCCGATGAACCGCGCAGCTATGGCGGTGATGACACCGGCCCGACGCCCTACGATCTGCTCAACGCTGCGCTAGGCACCTGTACGGCCATGACGATGAAAATGTACGCCGACCGCAAGGGATTGCCACTGGAAGGCGTGAGCATCCATGTCACGCATGAGCGCAAGCATAAGGAAGATTGCGGCCATGTGGAAGCGATGGAAAAGGGCACACAGTTGCAGGCCCTCAATCGCGCAATCACCATAGAGGGTGATGGTCTGTCAGACGCCGACCGCGTAAAACTGATCGAGATTGCAGATAAGTGCCCCGTGCACAAAACGCTGGAAGGACACCTGCATATTCACACAAAGAAGGTGGAGCTTAGCTAACCGAAAATTCCGATCACACCAATGGCCAGAAAAAACATAAGACTGGCGCCGGTGGCGATTTGCCATCCAACTGCTGCGTCTTGCATTCCGCGTTCCCAAGTGAACTGCCAGAGAAACCCGCTGGCGAGTAGCAAGAAGGCCGTTGTGACTATCGGACCAAAACCGATCAGTGCCAATGAAAGCCAGGCGATTACCGGTATGGCAACCACCTGCATGATGAGAGCGCCGCCAAACCAGACAATGGGAATGGGACGGTAGGCAGCATCGGATGCGTACCAGTCAGGCAATGCGGTGTCGGTCCGCGCTATACGGCGGTCCCCGGCCATAACGTCGCCCTCCTTCTCGTCTGACGGTGTGGTCTCGTCAGGCATCAATCATATCCCGGTCTATTTCGCCTGCGCGATTCTGAATGAAGTTGAAGCGGTGTTCGGGGTTGCGGCCCATCAGACGGTCAACCAGCTCCTTAACCGCATGGCGCTGCTCGTGCTCGGCGGGCAAGGTGATCCGGATCAGGCTGCGGGTGTCGGGGTTCATGGTGGTTTCGCGCAGCTGGCCAGGGTTCATCTCGCCGAGGCCTTTAAACCGGCCGACATCCACCTTTTTACCCTTGAACACCGTCTCTTCCAACTCGATCCGGTGCGCCTCGTCCTGAGCATACCGGCTCTCCTTACCAGCAGTCAGTCGGTAAAGCGGCGGCTGGGCAAGATACAAATGCCCGTTCCTCACGATGTCTGCCATTTCCTGAAAGAAGAACGTCATCAGCAGCGTGGCGATATGCGCACCGTCGACATCTGCATCGGTCATGATGATGATACGGTCATAACGCAGGCTTTCCGCGTCGCAATCCTTGCGCGTGCCGCAGCCCATAGCCAGCGTCAGATCGGCGATTTCAGCGTTGGCGCGAATTTTTTCGGCGGTGGCGCTGGCGACGTTGAGGATCTTCCCGCGGATCGGCAGGATCGCCTGAGTCTTGCGGTTCCGGGCCTGCTTGGCGCTGCCACCGGCTGAATCGCCTTCGACAATAAACAGCTCTGTCTCGCCGCCGCCTTCACCACTGCAATCGGTCAGCTTGCCGGGCAGGCGCAGCTTCTTGGCGTTGGTCGCGGTCTTACGCTTGATCTCACGTTCCTGCTTGCGGCGCAGGCGCTCGTCCATCCGCTCCATGACACTGCCCAGCAGGGCTTTGCCACGCTCCATATTGCCGGAAAGGAACAGGTCGAAATGATCGCGCATGGCGTTTTCGACCAGTCGTGCGGCTTCGGGGGATGTCAGGCGATCTTTCGTCTGGCTCTGAAACTGCGGGTCGCGAATGAAAACGCTGAGCATTACCTCGCCGCCGGTCATCACATCGTCAGCAGTTATATCCTTGGCCTTCTTCGCCCCGGTCAATTCCCCGAATGCGCGCAGCCCTTTCGTGACAGCGGCGCGCAGGCCCTGTTCGTGGGTTCCGCCATCGGGGGTAGGCACGGTGTTGCAATACCAGCTTGTCGAGCCGTCGGACCACAACGGCCATGCAATGGCCCATTCGACGCGGCCAGCCTCTTCAGGGAATTCCTGCGTGCCGGTGAAGGGTTCGGCGGTAACGCATTCGCGGCCCTGGGTCTGCTCGGCCAGATGATCGGCCAGACCGCCAGGGAATTTGAACACCGCCTCAGCCGGGATTTCTTCCGTCGCCAATGCCTCGGCGCATTTCCAGCGGATTTCCACGCCAGCAAACAAATATGCTTTTGATCGTGCCAGTTTGAAAAGACGCCCAGGCTTGAACTTGCGATCACCGAAAATCTCGGTGTCCGGAACGAAGGTTACGGTGGTTCCGCGCCGGTTGGGGGTGGGGCCAAGTTTCTCAATCGGGCCAAGCGACAGACCTTTGGAGAACTCCTGCACATATAGCTGACGATCGCGAGCGACTTCGACGCGCGTCAGGCTGGACAACGCATTGACCACACTTACGCCAACGCCGTGCAAGCCGCCGCTGGTGGCGTAAGCTTTGCCGGAGAACTTACCGCCTGAGTGAAGCGTTGAGAGAATGACCTCCAGCGTCGACTTTCCGGGATATTTGGGATGCTCATCCACCGGAATACCGCGCCCGTTATCGGTCACGGTGATGCGGTTGCCTTCCTCGACGCTGAGCTCGATGCGTGTGGCATGGCCTGCCACCGCTTCGTCCATCGCATTGTCGAGAACTTCGGCGACAAGATGATGCAGTGCACGCTCGTCCGTCCCGCCGATATACATACCGGGACGGCGGCGAACCGGCTCAAGCCCTTCCAGAACCTCGATAGAGGAAGCATTGTAATCGCCGCTGGAGGCAGGGGTTCCATCGAACAGATCATCGGGCGTCTTGTCAGGCATGGAATTGCTATAGGCAGCGCATGACTGCGCTCACAAGCAGGTTGCGATAGTTTTCGCCAGCGACGGTCCCGGGTCTGTCCGCCAATCGGCGTCAGTCACCGAAGCGCTGCCGTGCTTCGTCGAGAATTACGATCTTGCCATCACGCACCTCGCGCACTTCCATCGCGCGCTCCGCTTCGCCACTGCGCTGGAACCGGAAGGCCCCGTCCAGCCCCAGAAAGCCACCGTCATCACGCAGTTTGTTTGTCGGAAAAGATCGTCCCACGCGCCAGTCCTGCGCCACCCGAAGGGCCAGCAGAACAGAGTCGTAACCAAGGGTGGCAATCCTGAATGGTTGACCGCCAAAACGCGACTGGTAACTTTCCGAAAAACGTTTGAAGCGCGCATCCGAGACCGAGGAGAAAATCGCGCCGCGCAGAGAGTCATCGCGGGTAATCGAGCTTTCACCGCTCCATAGTTCCGTGCCGATCAACTGGGTAGAGCCCTGACCGGATGGCTTCAGCACTGCTGCAGCCTGTGCTGCCATACGCGCATTGTCGGCCAGCACCACGGCATCATATCCACCTGCCTGCCGCAAACGCTGGGCAGCGCTGACAATGGAGGTGTTACCGCGGGTGTAGCGTTCGGAAGAGACAAGCCCGCCCCCCGTCCCGCGCAGTGCCGCCGCCAGTGAAGCCTCTGCACGGCGGCCATATTCACCCTCCGGTGCCAAGATACTGAAATTGCGGGCACCCTTGCTTTGCGCATATCCGACCGACCGTGCGATGGATTGCGAAGGCAGGTGCCCCATCACAAAAACATCGGCTCCGGCGACACCGGAATCATTGGAAAAAGAAATCAGTGGCACTTCAGCCGGTCGAGCTTCCGCCAGAACCTGCGCCACATTCTCTGCCATCAATGGGCCCAGAATAAGCTTGCTACCATCATTGATTGCACGGCGTGCGGCATCTCTGGCACCACCAGCGGTATCATAGGTCGTAATGCGAAGATTGTCGGCATTGGTATCGAGGATCGCCATCATCATCGCATTGGAGATCGACTGGCCGACATTGGCGTTGCCCCCCGACATCGGGACTAGCAGCGCCACCCGGTGACGCTCCGTATCGCCAGAGGGGAGGGCAGTGGCACTGGGTTCAGGCGAAGGAGCCTGCGTGCCGGCATCGGGCATACCCGATGCGGAGGTCGTAGGACCCTTGGGAATAATCTGGCAACCGCCTAGAAGGGCCGCTGTACCGGCGACGATCAACGCCTGCTTACCCAGATTGAAACGCTTCATTGCTTGCGACTCCCTCATCCGCTGGTTCATGGGTCGTGTGTGACAAACACGCACACAACCGAACCTCTGCCTGCCGGGCTCTATATCGTTGCTACGCCGATTGGCAATCTTGGCGATATTACGTTGCGGGCAACTAATGTGCTGGCACGGTGCGACGGTATCGCGTGTGAGGATACGCGGGTTACCGGCAAACTGATGAAGCATCTGGGGCTTTCCAAGCCTCTATGGCGATATGACGATCATGCCGGAGAGCGGGACCGGGCACGACTGATCGAATCGATGCAGACCCGTGCGGTGGCTCTGGTAAGTGATGCGGGTACGCCGCTGGTCAGCGACCCAGGGTATCGCCTCGTCAATGATTGCCGCGAAGCCGGTGTGCCGATCACGACCTTGCCAGGTGCCTGCGCTGTTATCGCCGGGCTAACCGTATCCGGTCTGCCAAACGATCGTTTCCTGTTCGGCGGGTTTCTGCCGGTAAAAGAGAAAGCGCGCGCCGATATTCTGGCCGAATTTGGGCGCATCAACAGCACGCTGGTTTTTTACGAGACAGGCCCGCGTCTGACGAAATCCCTCCGAACTATTTCGAACGTGCTTGGCGTGCGCGAAATTGCTGTGGCGCGGGAATTGACCAAACTGCACGAGGAATGCCGCAGAGGCACGGCTGATAGCCTGATCGCCTATTACGAGGCCCATCAGCCCAAGGGCGAGATTGTACTACTGATCGGCCCGCCAGAAACGGACGAGGAAGACCATGATCTTGATACCTTGCTGCGCGAGGCCCTGCTGGCGGACAAGCCTTCGCAGGCTGCGGGCAAAGTAGCCAAAGCGACAGGCGCAGACCGCAAAGCGCTCTACGCCAGAGCACTCGAATTGCGGGCCGAGTGAAGCGCCAGCAAGCCGAGAAGCACGGCCGTGATGGAGAAACGCGGGCCGCCTTGTGGTTGCAGGCGAAAGGCTGGCGTATCCTTGCGCGGCGGGTAAAAACTCCGCGCGGAGAGATTGACCTGATTGTCAAGCGCGGCGCGCTGATCGCTTTCGTCGAAGTTAAATGGCGGCGGAACAAGACCGACCTCGATCACGCCATAGATGCGTATAGGCTCCAGCGAGTCGCAGGCGCCGTGGAATGCGTCGCGCATGAATACGCGCAGGATGGGGAAGATATTCGCGTCGACGTGATCCTGCTTGCACCCGGCACTCTGCCACGCCACATCCCTAATGCCTGGCAACCCTAGCCCTATTTTCGGGCTCAGGATAATTGGAGTTCGAATATGACTTTGCGCGTAGCCGTCCAGATGGACTCCATGGACAGCATCAACATCGCTGGTGATTCCAGCTTTGCTCTCATGATCGCAGCCCAGAAACGCGGCCACACGGTTATGCATTACGATGTCGGATCGCTGGCGTGGGAAGCGGACGGTTCCACAACGGGCCGCATCACTGCCCATTGCGCCCCTGTGACCGTTCAGCGTGTAGAGGGTGACCATTACAGTATGGGAGAGCGCCGCCAGACCGATCTGGCAAAGGACGTTGATGTGATTTTGATGCGGCAGGATCCGCCCTTTGATCTGGGCTACATCAGCGCCGCGCTGATACTTGACCGGCTTAAGGGCCAGACTCTGGTCAGCAACGATCCGCGCGAAGTGGTCAATGCGCCGGAAAAAATGTTTGTCCTTGATTACGCGCAGTTTATGCCGCCCACACTGATTGCGCGAACGCTGGAAGAAGTACGCGCATTTCAGCAGAGGCATGGGGCGATCGTGGTCAAACCACTCCATGGTAATGGAGGGAAGGCGATCTTCAAACTGGATGCGGATGGCACCAATATCTCCGCGCTGTTCGAAGTGTTCAACCAGACATGGCCCGAACCGCATATGGTGCAGCCTTTCCTACCTGAAGTGAGCGAAGGCGACAAACGCATCGTGCTGGTCGACGGGGAATTCGCAGGAGCCATCAATCGCAAGCCGGGCAAGGGTGAGTTCCGTTCCAATCTGGCGCAGGGCGGTTTTGCCGAAGCTGCTACGCTGACCCCGCGCGAGGAAGAGATTTGCGCTGCAATGGGGCCGGAACTGAAGAAACGCGGATTGGTATTTGTCGGTATCGATGTGATCGGCGGCAAATGGCTGACAGAAATAAACGTAACCAGTCCAACCGGCATTGTCGCAATCGACAACTTCAATGGCACCGATACAGCTGGCGCGATCTGGGATGCGCTGGAACGTCGCCACGCAGATATTGCCGGCTGACGGCACAGGACACTCGGCCGCGCATTACATCTGTATGGATGATTTCATTGTCAGTTTGATCGAGCAGCTGGGCTATATTGGCGTCGCTGTGCTGATGGCGCTGGAAAATATCTTCCCCCCAATGCCCTCCGAGGCCATTATGGGCGCTGGCGCGCTGGCAATCGAGCGCGGCAGCATGGGTTTCTGGCCACTGCTGATTGCCGGGACAGTTGGTACAGTGGTGGGAAATTATTTCTGGTTCTGGATCGGTGATCGCCTCGGTTACGAACGGCTCGGCCCGTTTATAACTCGGTGGGGCCGCTGGCTGACAATGGAATGGCAGGATATCGAACGCGCGACGAGGTTCTTCCGCAGGCACGGGCACTGGGTCGTCTTCGGACTGCGCGCGACGCCAATCATGCGAACGATGATTTCCCTGCCTGCAGGCCTTGCTCATATGGGTAAGCTGAAATTCGTTGTTTTCACGGCTGCGGGTGCGGCTCTGTGGAACGTGATGTTGATCCTGGGTACACAATGGCTCGCACGGACATTCTCGGACGTCGACAACATCGTCAGCGGAGTTATCATTGCCATTATGGTGATTGCGACACTGGCGTATTTCTGGCGCCTCGCCACATGGAAACCGCGCTCCCGCCGCTAGCGGACCCGATTAATTATCCTGCTCCCGAGGGTGAGCGCTGCGATAGCTGTCCAGCATCGTTGCCGCATCGACTTTGGTATATATCTGCGTGGAACTCAGGCTGACATGGCCCAGTAATTCCTGCAGGCTCCGCAGGTCTGCGCCTTCACCAAGCAAATGCGTGGCAAAGCTGTGGCGCAAGGCGTGCGGTGTGGCGGTATCAGGCAGGCCCAAAGACCGTCTCGCCCGAGCCGTCGCCTTCTGTACCATGCCCTGCGACAGGGCGCCGCCTTTAGCCCCGCGAAAGAGTGGCTGCGAAAGGTCCGGCGGATAGGGGCAGGCATCTACATATTCGGCCACCGCATCGCGCAACTGCGGGAGGATCGGCACAACGCGCTGCTTTGTGCCTTTACCGATAATAGTCAGCGTTTCCCCCAAAGGAAGCACATTAGCGGTAAGCGAAAGCGCCTCGGCTACACGCATTCCCGCTCCGTAGATCAACAGCAGAACTGCACGGTCACGCAGGCCAATCCAGCCTTCATCTGCATCGCTGTCCACTCGCTCTGCCATACCAACCGCTTCGTCGGGCGTCACAGGCCGGGGCAGATTCTTTCTTATGCGCGGACCACGCAGGCGCGGGGCAGCGATATTCTCGAATCCCGCTTCGGCCTGTGCAAAACAAATAAATGATTTTATCGCCGACAGTTCACGCGCCGCCGAAGCATTGGATAATCCTTCGGCACGCCGCATTGCCAGATGCCGACGAAGGGCACCGGCATCAAGTCCGGCTATGCTTTCAAAGCTCGGGGCATCCTGCGCTTGCAGTAGCCGTTGCGCAGCCCTGGAATAGGCTCGCACAGTGTGGGCAGAACGCCGCAGATCATTGGTAAGCTGGGCTGTCCACCGCGCAATTATGTATGAACGATTGCTCATGCGCCTAAAAGATCGGCCGAAACGAGCTCTGCCAGCAACCCGTCGAGCAGCGGCATTCCGGCGGCAGTGACCCCCAGTCTGTTGCCTTTGCGCCAGACCAGCCCCAAATCTTTGTATAAGACAACCTTCGCACCATCGAGCAGCGCTGATGGCGCTATGCCGGTCCTCGCAGCCAGCTTGGTTAGATCCACGCCCTCGGCCAGCCTCAGCCCCATCAACAGTGCTTCGGATGCCTGTTCATACGCGGGCAGGGCGTGAAGTTCGACAGTTCCTTCTCCGCACTGCGCAACCGCAGCTAGCCAATTCTCCGGCTTTTTATGACGCTGCGTTGCAGAGCCGCCTCTTCGCCCATGCGCGCCGGGACCGATCCCGCAATAATCGCTGTAACGCCAATAAGTCAGATTGTGGCGGCTTTCCTGCCCCGGTGCAGCATGATTGCTGATTTCGTAAGCGGGCAATCCTGCGGCCAGGGTCATCTCTTGTGTTCGGGTGTAAAGCTCGGCTGCATCATTGCCTTCCATTGGATCGAACGCGCCAGTCCGCACATCGGTCGCAAAGCGGGTGCCGGGCTCGATAGTCAGCTGGTAAAGCGACAGATGGGTCGTGCCAAACGCCAATGCGCGTGACAGTTCGGCATCCCATTCAGCGACTGTCTGGCCAGGACGGGCATAGATTAAATCGAAGGTTACACGGGCAAACAAACCCTGCGCCGCATTCAGAGCAGCCAATGCCTCGTCCACAGTATGCTCGCGTCCAAGAAAGCGCAGTGCGTCATTCTCCAGCGACTGGATGCCCAGCGACACGCGGTTGACACCCGCGGCTGACAGTTCTTTGAACCTGCCTGCCTCGAAGCTGGTCGGGTTAGCCTCCAACGTAATCTCGACATCAGACGCAAAGCCCCACAGCCGTTCCGCCTCTGCCAATATTGCCGAGACTAGCCTAGGTGGCATAAGCGACGGTGTGCCGCCGCCGAAAAAGACCGACTGCAGTGGCTCGCCACCTGCCACAGCCGCTTCATGCCGCATATCTGCCAGCAGCGAATCCTGCCACAAGGCATGGTCCACCTCAGCACGAACATGGCTGTTGAAGTCGCAGTAAGGGCATTTCTTCAGGCAGAATGGCCAATGTATGTATAAAGCCTGTGCCATCGTTTGACTCTCGGGTCGGGTAGAAGGGGAAGTCAAGATACGTTCGCTAACGCTGGCCTCTTTTATAGCCGTTTCTTTACTTGCCAGCGATGATGCTCTGCACAGCATACAGGCTCTATCCAGATGACCGAAAAACAGGCCGCTCCAATCGGGCAGTCCTTATCCAGCCCTTATCAGCCAGATGACTTTCTCGCGCTCAGCGCGCTGCAATTGCACAACCGTACCCGAGCAGCAGTGTATGCGGAGCCATTACGGTGATGCGAGGATCTGGCCAAGAACGCAGCACTATATGCAGCTGTTCTGGCGAAAAAAATCGAACACGCCAGTGTAGAAGCTCGCGACGGTTCAGGTCTGTTATACCCTGAACGATCGCGATTTGTGATTAGCTGAACTGGTCGGCCACCAGTTTGGCAAAGGCATCCGCGCGGTGGCTGATTGCGTGTTTGTCCGCCGGATTGAGCTCGGCAAAGGTTTGTTCGCGATTTTGCGGCACGAACACCGGATCATACCCGAACCCCATTTCGCCGCGCGGCGGCCATGTTAGGGTGCCGGGCGCGATGCCTTCGTAAACCGCATGTTCGCCATCGGGCCATGCCAACGCCAATACACAGTGGAACGCGCAGGCACGGCTGGCATCAGGCCCCTGCGCCTGCACCATTCCTTCTACCTTACCCATGGCCATGAACCAGTCCCGGCCGGCATCACCTTCGAACCACTGCCGCTCTGCCCAGTCGGCAGTATAAACGCCGGGCCTGCCACCAAGCGCCTCCACCGACAGGCCGCTGTCGTCCGCCAGCGAAACAAGCCCCGACCCTTCTGCCGCAGCCCGCGCTTTGATCAGAGCGTTCTCGACGAAAGTCGTTCCGGTTTCCACTGGCTCTGGGAGTCCGAGCGATCCGGCAGAAAGACACTCCGCGCCATAGGGATCGAGTAGGGCCTGAATCTCTTTCAGCTTGCCTGTATTATGAGTTGCAATAACAAGCGAGCCAGTGCCAAGTTTTTTCATCCCCGTCGTTTTCCTTTTTTACTCAGACCGCTTTCAATCAGGCACTTGCGAGCGAATTCGATATGTTCCGGGCTAACCTGATCCTTCGGGATAATGTAGGCCTGCTGGCGTGTCACATAGATGGCAAAAACTTCAGCCCATTCGTTCCACGCAATCATATTCTGCCAAGGGGATTCCAGCGTGGCAGATGGCTGAGCAAGATTGAAACCAGTTTCAGTCAGCGTCAGATCGATGGGTTCCTTGATCAG
Organism: uncultured Sphingomonadaceae bacterium; assembly: GCA_913060895.1. Lineage (GTDB taxonomy): Bacteria > Pseudomonadota > Alphaproteobacteria > Sphingomonadales > Sphingomonadaceae > CAJXSN01. The sequence continues at coordinate 220,765 of CAJXSN010000003.1, read as the reverse complement.
AGAAAATTCGTTCCAAGCGCGCTTCGCTTGCCAAGGAACGATAATGAACCTTAAGATTCCTAGCCACAAGGCAATGCCAACACCCCCTCCGACAATGACCGGAACGACTTCGGGCAGGCGGCCTGCACTCTAGGCTAAACAGGCTATCGCAACGACAAATGCGGATAGAAAAGCGAAGATTTTCCATGCCGAGGCCCGAAAATGCATCAGCGAGAACGCAACTTGTGCGTTCTCGCTGATTGAATAACGGAGGGGCTCCACTCCTTAACTCCTTAACTCTTTATCGCTTTGTCCTGAGCCGAAAAGATCCCGTCGCAGCCGATCTTCGCCAGACGCAGCAGACGCAACAGACCTTCTTCATCGTAAGTGGCACCTTCTGCAGTCGCCTGCACCTCAGCGATCTGACCACCTTCGATCAGTACGAAGTTTGCGTCGGCATCAGCGCCACTGTCTTCCGGGTAATCCAGATCGAGCACCGGCGTACCCTTGTAGATGCCGCAGGAAATCGCAGCGATCTTGCTCTGAATCGGATCTTCCTTCAACTCACCCGCTGCGATCAGGCCATCCACTGCCAACTTCAGCGCAACCCATGCACCGCTGATAGAGGCTGTTCGGGTGCCTCCGTCAGCCTGGATTACATCGCAATCGAGTGTGATCTGGCGCTCCCCGAGCTTCTTCAGATCGACGACCGAGCGAAGGGACCGCCCAATCAGCCGCTGGATTTCCTGAGTGCGTCCAGACTGCTTGCCCCGTGCCGCCTCACGGCTACCGCGAGTGTGCGTTGCGCGTGGGAGCATGGAGTATTCGCCGGTGACCCAGCCTTCACCTTTGCCACGCAGCCACGGCGGGATGCGTTCTTCGATGCTGGCAGTGCACAGCACTTTTGTCTCGCCGAAGCTAATCAGGCACGAACCCTCAGCGTGCTTGGTATAACCGGTTTCTATTGTGATGGCGCGCATTTCGTCGGGCGCTCGGCCTGAAGGTCGCATGGTATTCTCCTGTTCGGATTATAGTGTTTGTTTAGGTATTGCGGGCGCGATAGGCGTTTGGGTCCGCGCCATGCAATACCTCATGCAAGCTTGCCCCGCGCACCTCACTCGCTATCTGTTGTTTGTTATGAACGCGCCGCCCCTCGATGAACTGACCGACCGCGCCCGGGTAATCTTTCGCCTGGTCGTGGAAGGCTATCTGGAAAGCGGCGAGCCAGTCGGGTCCAAGACGCTCGCAAGCGGTGGGGGGCTAGATCTTTCGCCAGCTTCCATCCGGTCCGTGCTGGCTGATCTGGAGGGCGCAGGGCTTCTCTCTGCTCCACATACCAGCGCAGGCCGAATGCCTACCAATAGCGGTCTGCGTATCTTCGTCGACGGGATGATGCAGGTGGCAGAGCCTACTGCCAGCGAACGTGCTGCTATCGAACAAAGACTGAGCAATTCCGGCCCGATCGAGCAAGCCCTGGAAGCAACCAGCGCCATTCTGTCAGACATCAGCGGAGCAGCGGGTATGGTGATGGTTCCGCGCCGCGAACCTAGACTGACGCAGGTTACGCTGGTGTCTCTGGGGCAGGGACGCGCACTGGCGGTATTGGTGGGTGAAGACGGTCAAGTCGAGAACCGTGTTATGGATGTTGGCACAACGCCCCCGCATATACTGGAACAGGTAAGCAATTACATATCCGCACGATTGGCCGGACGCACTCTACCCGAGGCGGCGACAGATATACGGCAGGAGCTGGCGAGCGGCCAAAGCGCGCTGGATACTGCAAGCCGCGATCTGGTGGAACGTGGAATTGCGGTTTGGAGCGAGGACGCAGCCGAACGTCCGGTTCTGATTGTACGGGGTCAGGCCAACCTTCTGGACGATGCTGCGCTGGAAGATCTGGAACGGGTGCGATCTCTGCTCGATGATCTGGAAAGCAAGCATTCTGTCGCGGATCTACTGGAAAATGCACGCGAGGCTGAAGCAACACGGATTTTCATTGGCTCCGAGAACCGGCTGTTCGCTTTAAGCGGGTCTTCGGTTATCGCGTCGCCCTATCGTGACAGGGAAGGAAAAGTGGTGGGCGTGCTGGGCGTCATCGGCCCAACTCGGTTGAATTACGCTCGCGTCGTCCCCATGATCGATTTCACAGCCCAATCACTGGGCAAACTCATCAGATAAGACGGAACCAATTCACCCATGATGGATGACACGAAGAAGCCAGATACAGCTGGTCTTGACGCTGAACTCGAAACGGAAATGGAAGGCGTCCCTGAACATTTGCGTGACGATGCAGATCCAGGCGAGAACGGTGAGGGCGAGACAGATCTGGCCGAAGCTCTGGAATCGCTGCGCAATGATTTGGCGGAAGCGAAGCAGGAAACGCTTTATGCCCGTGCCGATACGCAGAATGTCCGCCGCCGGCTGGAGAAAGACGTCGCCGATGCGCGCACCTATGCCGCCACGGGCTTTGCCCGCGACATACTGTCCGTAGCCGATAATCTGTCTCGCGCTGTGGATTCCATTCCCGAAGCGCTGCGCGAGGATGAGAAGTTCAAGGGCCTAGTTGCTGGTATTGAGGCGACCCAGCGCGAACTCACGAAGGTCTTCAGTCTGCACGGCGTCGAACGGATTGCCGCAATGGGCCTACCGCTTGATCCCAATCTTCATCAGGCAATGATGGAAGTCCCGACCGGCGATGCCGAACCGGGCACGGTCATTCAGGAAATGCAATCGGGCTACACGATCAAGGATCGCCTGCTTCGCCCTGCGATGGTCGGTGTCGCAAAAAAGCCGGACTGAACAGTCGGATGGTTTCGATCCCGCTCGATGTGCTAGACTAGATCCTGGTGGATTTGCACAGGAGAAACCAATTGAAAAATTACATAATGATCGCACCGGTCGCGATGGTCAGCGCTCTGGCGCTTACCGGTTGCGCTGAAAACTATGCAGCAGAAGGCGGGCTCGCAGGCGCTGCTGCCGGGGCGGGAATCGCAGCAATTACCGGCGGCGATATCGCAACGTACGCGCTCGCGGGTGCAGCTGCAGGTGGGCTTGCCGGATATTTCGTCGACAAGGATGGCGACTGCGACGGATACAACAGCAATCGTTATCTGGACGACGATTGCTTCGGTACAGCAGGCTACCCTGCCGACCCGCGGTACTAAGAAGCTTCCGGCCTATATCAATCGCGCACCGGGGAAACGGACCAGCAGATCATAAGCCGCTGCGTCCGCGACCCCGGCTAGCGTGATGCCGCGTCTCAATAGGAAAGCGTGCTTTACGATCTCAGCCTGCTGCTCGATACCGTAATGTTCCAGCGGACGACCGGGCTTCAGCGCATAATCATAGCGGCACCACGGATGACGGCGCAGGGGCAAATACCATTCCCCTTTGGACTGGGTCTGCCAAATATGCGTCATCTCATGGATAAACAGGCCCTGTCGCTGCCATGACGCAGTGGCAAAGTCATCGCAGTAACTGTCTCCGCCCGGGTGGAAATGTATATGTCCGCGTGGAGCCATAGTGACTTGGCGCGGCTGGAAAAACGCCCATTTCCGCCTGCGTATGGTGACCTTGCGTGTGTCGATGGCGTTCCCGAAAATCGATTGGGTTAGCGCGACTTCACCTTCGGTCAGTTGCCGTTCTCCGCCTACCGGGCAAAAATCCGGTGCAGCGTGGCCATGATCGGTATTGAGGTCCAGCCCGCTCACGCCTAGCGTTCTGCGCCCGCAGCCTGGACTTTTGCAGCGAAAGACATTTTGTCTCCGCCTGCTACGGTCAGGGTAACTTCGACATCCTGATCGGGCTGAACCGTGTCGGGCAAGCCGAATACCATAATGTGCTTTCCACCGGGCTCGAAAGAAACTTCGTCGCCGGGATTGAGCAGAAGCGGGCCCATTTTGCCCATTACCATCTTGCCTTCCCATTCCGACGTTTCGTGCAGCTCCGTTTTCTCCGCTCCGGCAACGGACGCAGCGCGTACTGCCGTCGCGCTATCGCCGGAAAAATCCATATCCATGTATATGGCAGCCGGGTTTCCTGCGACTGGCGGAAGAACCAAACGCGCATTATCAATTCCGATGCCTAGCACTGAATCCGCCTCATCCGCAGGAGCTTCAGGGGTTTTTTCACACGCGGTCAGACCGCCTCCAGCCAGACCCAGCACCAGTGCAATTGCCCATTTGTTCACGTTCTTCGCTCCTGCCATAAATTTGGTTCGGACTAGCCTGCTACCTCCCTTGTGCCAAGGAAAAGCCCACCTATATCGCCCTCATAATTCGAGCCGCCGACAGGCCTTGCCACCTACGGGAGGTCTTATGCGCGGTGTCCACACAACCAAATGAGAATGGGATTAATAATGGCTAAAGTTATCGGTATCGACCTTGGCACCACCAACAGCTGTGTCGCTGTTATGGATGGGGGCAAGCCCAAGGTCGTGGAGAATTCGGAAGGCGCGCGCACCACGCCGTCTATCGTGGCCTTCACCAAGGATAGCGAACGTCTGATCGGTCAGCCTGCAAAGCGTCAGGCCGTTACCAACCCGGACAACACCCTGTTTGCAATCAAGCGCCTGATTGGCCGCCGGTTCGACGATCCGCTGACCAAGAAAGACATGGAGCTGGTGCCTTACGACATTGTCAACGGTAAGGGTGGAGACGCATGGGTCGAAGCTGGCGGTGACGAATATTCCCCCAGCCAGATTTCCGCTTTTATCCTACAAAAGATGAAAGAAACCGCCGAGAGCTATCTTGGTGAAACAGTGACTCAGGCCGTCATTACCGTTCCCGCATACTTCAACGATGCCCAGCGTCAGGCGACCAAGGATGCCGGTCAGATCGCCGGCCTCGAAGTTCTACGCATCATTAACGAGCCGACAGCAGCCGCGCTCGCCTACGGAATGGACAAGGAAGATGGCAAGACCATCGCCGTCTATGACCTTGGCGGTGGTACGTTCGATGTCTCGGTGCTGGAAATCGGTGACGGTGTGTTCGAAGTGAAGTCCACCAACGGCGATACGTTCCTTGGCGGTGAAGATTTCGACAACGCGATTGTCGAATACCTTGCCGATGCCTTCAAGAAGAAGGAAAACATGGATCTCCGCACGGACAAGCTGGCTCTGCAGCGTCTGAAGGAAGCGGCTGAAAAGGCGAAGATTGAGCTGTCCAGTTCGGCCCAGACCGAAGTCAACCTGCCCTTCATTACCGCCCGTATGGAAGGCGGCGCGTCCACTCCGCTTCATCTGGTAGAGCCGTTGACCCGCTCCAAGCTGGAGCAACTGGTTGGCGATCTGATCAAGCGTACTCTGGAGCCGAGCAAGAAGGCGCTGGCTGATGCCGGCCTGAAGGCAAGCGACATCGACGAGGTCATTCTGGTCGGCGGTATGACCCGCATGCCCAAGGTGCGTGAAGTCGTGGAAGAATTCTTCGGCAAGAAGCCCAACACCGGGGTGAACCCCGATGAAGTTGTTGCCATGGGCGCCGCCATTCAGGCTGGCGTTCTGCAGGGCGACGTGAAGGACGTGCTGCTGCTGGACGTGACCCCGCTGTCACTGGGTATCGAGACGCTGGGCGGTGTCTTCACCCGCATGATTGACCGTAATACCACGATCCCGACCAAGAAGTCGCAGACGTACTCGACCGCTGAAGACAACCAGCAGGCCGTGACGATCCGCGTGTTCCAGGGCGAGCGTGAGATGGCAGCTGATAACAAGCTGCTGGGCAATTTCGATCTGGTGGGCATTCCGCCTGCACCGCGCGGCGTGCCGCAAGTGGAAGTCACCTTCGATATCGACGCGAACGGCATCGTGAATGTCTCGGCCAAAGACAAAGGCACTGGCAAGGAACAGACCATCAAAATCCAGGCGTCGGGCGGTCTCAACGAGAGCGACATCGACCAGATGGTTCAGGATGCCGAGAAGTTCGCTGACGAGGACAAGAAGCGCCGTGAGAGCGCAGAGGCCCGCAATCAGGCTGACAGCCTTGTCCATGCCACTGAAAAGCAGATTGCCGAACATGGTGACAAGATCGACGACGCGCTGAAGACGGAAGTCGAAGGCAAAATCGCCGAAACCAAGACGGCTCTCGAGGGCGACGACGCGGATGCGATTTCTGCCAAGGCTCAGGAATTGACCGAAGTCGCCATGAAGATGGGTCAGCAAATCTATGAGCAGGAGCAGGCCAATGCATCAGCTGAAGCGCCTGCTTCTGGCGAAGCTGCCACTGACGCAGGCAAGGACGAAGACGTCGTCGATGCGGAATTTTCCGAGGTTGACACCGACGCCGAGGCCGATAGCGACGCAAAAAACTAATCGTTCGAATGACGAAACAAGCCGCCGCCGGTGCCAATGCGCATCGGCGGCGGCCTAACGTTTAAGGGACGGGAAATTCCATTGGCTACTGAAACCGATCTATACGAATTGCTTGGCGTGGACCGCAGTGCGGATGCCGCAGCGCTGAAATCCTCTTATCGCAAACTGGCGATGAAATATCACCCTGATCGCAATCCGGGTGATGCCGAGGCCGAGGCACATTTTAAGGCGGTTGGTGCGGCTTACGAAGTCCTCAAAGACCCTCAGAAGCGCGCTGCTTACGATCAGTATGGTCACGCTGCGTTTCAGCAGGGCGGCATGGGCGGCGGTGGTGGCCATGCCGATTTCGGCGACATTGGCGACATTTTCGAAACCATTTTTGGTGGCGGTTTTGGACGCGGCGGGCGGCAACGTCAGGCGCGCGGCGCAGATCTGCGCTATGACATGCCCGTATCGCTGGAAGATGCGTTCGACGGCAAGCAAACTCAGATCGAGATCGAAATTTCGCAAAGTTGCGACACCTGCAACGGATCGGGCGCAGAGCCAGGCACCGGCACGCGCGGCTGCAACCTGTGCAACGGCCACGGAAAGGTACGCGCCAATCAGGGATTCTTCGTGGTCGAACGGCCATGTCCCAACTGTCACGGGCGCGGTGAAGTGTTGGAAGACCCATGCGGCACGTGCCGGGGTGAGGGCCGGGTGGACAAGCCGCAAGCTCTCGACGTCGAAATTCCGCCAGGTGTCGATACCGGCACACGCATCCGCCTAAGCGGGAAGGGCGAAGCTGGCCCGCGCGGCTCGCCCCCGGGTGACCTCTACATCTTCATCCATGTTGGCGAACATGATCTGTTCCAGCGTGAAGGTACAACGCTACTCACCCGTGTTCCGGTCAGCTTCACCACGGCGGCCTTGGGCGGGTCGGTGGATATTCCCGACCTCGACGGATCCACCAATACCATCGACATTCCCGCCGGTATTCAGTCGGGCAAGCAATTGCGTAAACGCGGTGCAGGTATGCCCGTATTGCAAGGGCGCGGACGCGGTGACCTAGTGGTCGAAATCATGGTAGAAACGCCAACCAAACTGTCTAAAGCGCAGAAGGAATTGCTCAAAGAATTTCGCGAGACGGAAACGGGTGCAGAATGCCCACAGGCACAGGGGTTTTTCGACAAGCTGAAAGGTGCGCTAGGCGCCTGAAAGAATGCGGCCTCGACAGGCAATTCTTTTTCGGCGTAGGACGATCCCAACATTATTAAGGGGATGGTCTAATGAAGAAGTTCGTATCCGTATCGCTTGGCATGGCGGCACTAACGGCAGTTTTGGCTACTGCGCCCGCTTCTGCGCAGAGCAATTTTGATGATGTTCAAATCACGACCGAGGAGATCGCGCCCGGCATCGCTGTGCTATTTGGCGCTGGAGGCAATATCGGCGTTAGTCATGGCGAAGACGGAACTGTTCTGATCGACGATCAGTTTGCACCACTTACGGGTAAAATCCAATCCGCCATCGCCGATCTTGGTGCGCAGCCTGTAGAGTATCTTATCAACACTCACTGGCATTCCGACCATACGGGCGGGAACGAGAATTTCGGCAAGGCTGGTGCATTAATCTTTGCCCACCACAATGTCCGTACGCGAATGACTGCGGGCGGCATGACCGCTGGCAGCGAAACACCGCCATCGCCCAAGGTCGCGTTGCCGGTCGTCACTTATGAGCAGGGTTTGCGCCTCAATCTCAATGGAAACAGCGTGAATGTGATTTTCACCGGCGGCGGCCACACCGATGGCGACAGTGTAATCCATTGGGAGGAGGCCAATGTCGTCCATGCCGGCGACCTCTATTTCAAGATGCCCGGCTACCCCTTCATCGATGTGGATTCGGGCGGAAATGTCATCAATGCGATGGGCTCGATCGATCAAATCATTCGCATGATCGATAATGAAACGAAGGTTATTCCGGGTCACGGCCCGATGTCGAACAAGGCGGAACTGGTGGCCTATCGCGCCATGATCGGACAGGCGGTCGAACTGGTGAAGGCGCTTCGTGAGGCAGGCATGACCAAAGGGGAAGCCGTCGCGGCCAAGCCGCTGGCGGATTTTAATCGGGGCGAGGGCTTCATCAGCGCTGACCAATTTGTCGAGGCAATCTGGACTTCGTTGGACTGACAAGGACCAACTTCGATTTTGCCGATGGCGATGCTGCCTACCCTTTCAATAATCGACGATTTTCTAGCCGATCCCCATGCCGTGCGCCGCGCTGCGCTGGGGCTCGGCTATGATGCTGAGGCGAACCAGAGCAACTTTCCGGGTCGCAATTCAACAAAGGCCCTGCCGACGAAAACGCTGGAGCAAGCGGTCTCCAGCCAGATCGGTGTGTCCGTGGCTGGCGCTCCGAACACCAGCCACGGCCGATGCCGGATTACGCTGAAAAGTGACAAGGGGCATAGTGGGGTCCATGTCGACCCGGCGTTCTACTCCGGCATTCTGTACCTGTCGAAGCCTGAAGACTGCGCGAAACCAAACGCAGGCGGTACAGACTTTTTCCGTCATAAACGTACCGGGCTGGACCGTATCCCACCAACGCTGGAGGCGGCCCGCGAAGCAGGCTTTACCGACATCAACGCAGTTCTGGGGGAGGTGGTGAACAAAGACACAACCCATCCGGCGAAGTGGCAGCGCACGATGCGCGTGCCCATCCGCTTCAATCGATTGATACTCTTCTCACCTTGGCTGTTCCATACCGCAGCGCCCGGATTCGGGACCGATCTGGAAAGCGGTCGACTGGCTATGCTGCTGTTCTTCGACCGGGCAGGGACCTTACCAAGCGCATAGAAAACACCGCTTAGCCGAGACGTTCGCGAACCTCTGCTTCGATGCGCTCGATCAAGCCTGCATCGGCTGTCAAACGATCACGCTCTTCGTCGAGAATCGCAAGAAAAAGATCACGCTTGAACTCTAGAAAAAGCGCATCCTCCATTGGCGCATCGAGAGTAGAGCACACCAGATCGACCATGCGCTCCGCCCCGTGCAGGCGACCCCAAAGATAATCATTCTCGCGGTAGGTGCGACTGAAGAATGCACCAAAATTGTAAAACTCCGTTCCACGTAAAGTCGCCGATGTCCCACCATCGCGGATCGAAGTAGCATCCTCCGGGCTGATCCGATCGACTTTAACAGGATCGAATTCGGTCAGCCCGTCATTACCCAGCAGAGGCAGAGTCGCTACATCGTAAAACGGAAAGCCGAGATAAGTCAGCAGCATTCGTCGCCGTAGGTTTTGCGGCATTTCGGCAAGCGCAGCGGACAGCATTTCTTCCGCGGTATCGTCAAGTTCGGGCAGCAAATGCCGCTGGCCCAGCATATCCAGAACCGCTCCCGGATCCTGCATCACATTGGCGGCTGCTTCGGCAAAATCCGGACCCAGATGCGCTGAAGGATCACGGTCATGGTATAGTGCCAAAATATCGTAAATTGCCGCACGCGCATTGTCGATCGCTGCATCGTCAAATTCAGGATCCGCCTCCCAGTCACGCGATGCGCGCCGAGCCAGCAGCCGCAAGCGGCGCAGGCGAAAGCCCAAATCGTGGACTCGGAAAAACGCAATTGCTTCTGCGTTTGCACCGCCATTTGCATCGCTCAGGTCGGACAATCCACGCGCACCGAGTTCTTCACGCAGACGCGCTGCAATCGGCATGGCATCAGGCATAGCCAGCGATGGTGCGTTGGCCAGCACCAGTTCGGCAAGCCGTTCGACTATGCTGGTAAACTTGGTTTGGGCATACGCATGATAGGCAAAGCCCGATCCCTCTGCCGCCGCTTGCTGAGCCCGCGTTCGCCAGCCTCTCAGGCGCTTTACTGTGGGCCGATTGAGGAAAAGGGTTCGCCCGAACAATTTCTCTACCGCCGCTTCCACCCCCGGCCGCATCCCGTTGACGATTTCGCGCCGCCGCACCGCTTCGCGCGATTGTTTCTCCAGAGTTTCCAGATTGTCGCGGATAGGTTGTTCGCGGGGGATGGTTGAAAGCGAGCCGAAGATGGCGGAAAAAAATCCGACAGGCCGATCGGTATCTGGCTCGTCCTGACTGAACCGGTCGGGCCGCGGATCGATATAGACGAACCGGCGATCGACCTCGCGGTGGGCCGGTCGTCCGCGCAAAGCTTCGGCCGCGCCTTTAAATGGCGCATTGACCAGCACCGCACCGTCGATAAGCTCGACACGCTCTGTCGTTCCGTACTTCACATGGACTGGCATTGTGCGAGCAAGAAAATCATCGCGTCCAGACCAGTTCTGTTCCGTATCGGCAGCCACGCGGTCAATCTCCGCGAATTTTAGAGGAGGGAATGCTCCCGGAAAGCTGGAGGTCGCCCGCGCGGCCAGCGTCAATTCCAGCGGATGGGCCAGCCCCTGTCCACTTTCCTGCGGAACCCGAGATTTGAATGACATTGGCATCCTGTGTTCGCTTTCCATCACCAGTGGCGGACTATTGAGTGTAAGCATCTCCAGATAACCGCGGAAATCTGTCGCGGTAACGAACAAGTCCATCGGATGGCCCGGCGGCAAGAGCGGCGGGCTGGTCTCGCTTTCGGCCATTGTCTGCAGCGCAGTGTGCAGCAGATGCGACATACCAACGCCTGAGAATGGTGGCTGGAACCAGCGGCCACGGATAAGGCGCGATACCTTGGTGCGCACTTCCTCGCGCGTTTCTGGCGCGACGCTTTCGCTTACTGCATTACCAGGACGGCGCAGAAGATATTCGGCCAATGGCTGCGCCCATATCTTGGCATAGCGCCACATGGGCCGCGCATCCTTATCGGTCAGTCGCTCAATATCGGCATTATCCAGCCACAGATCAGTCAGCGGCTCCAGCGAGCGTCCCGAATGGATCGCCTCGGCCAGAAACACGGCGTTGATACCTCCCGCGCTTGCGCCAGTCAGTATATCTGGCAACACCCGCAACAGCAGACCACGATCATCGCGCAAATGAGCCAACAACCGCCGATAGGCCGCTTCTGCCCCGCGCTCGCTATCATCGTCATCATGAAACGCGCGGCTCGCACGAGCCAGCTTCCAAACCTCTTTGGTCACGCCGTGCATATACACAGCGAGGCTGACCCCGCCGTAGCAGACGAGCGCAATGCGGAGCTCTTTCTGGCGCATCCCAACCTTGTGAAGGGGATAATCCCTAAACGCAATTGCGTTCTTCAAATGTTCTGTTTACGGAAAATCGTATGGCAAAGCCGAAAAAACGCTACATCTGTCAGGCTTGCGGCTCGGTCTCCCCCCGATGGCAGGGGCAGTGCCCCGACTGTTCTGAGTGGAATACGCTGGTAGAGGACGCGCCTGCCACGGTATTTTCTCAAAAACATGATTTGTCGAGCGGGGGCAGGGGTGTCGCTTTCGTTCCGCTGGACAAGCCCGGTGAGATGCCAGTGCGTCAGCCCACCGGCCTAGCCGAGTTCGATCGTGCACTGGGCGGTGGTTTGGTGCCCGGTAGCGCGATCCTAATGGGCGGCGACCCAGGTATCGGGAAATCCACTCTGTTGCTGCAAACTGCTGCCGCAATTGCAAAAGATGGCGGGCGTGCGGTCTATATCAGCGGCGAAGAAGCGCCGGGACAAGTACGTCTGCGTGCATCGCGCCTGGGATTGGCCGACGCGCCGGTCAATTTGGCCGCTGCAACTTCGGTCCGAGATATTCTGACTACGCTGGGCACGATGGAACCGCCCAAATTGCTGGTGATAGATTCTATTCAGACCATGTATTCCGACACGATCGAAGGGGCTCCCGGCACGGTGAGTCAGGTGCGCGGATGCGCGTTTGAACTGATCCGCTATGCCAAGGAAAACGGCGTTGCGATGGTGCTGGTCGGCCATGTGACTAAGGATGGTAGCATCGCCGGACCACGCGTGTTGGAACACATGGTCGACGTAGTGATGAGCTTCGAGGGCGAGCGTAGCCACCAATACCGCATCCTGCGCGCACTCAAAAACCGCTTTGGCGCAGTCGATGAAATCGGCGTGTTTGCAATGGCCGGAGCGGGTCTTGAGGAAGTCTCGAACCCATCCATGCTGTTTCTGTCGGGCCGTGAGCAACCTTTGGCGGGCAGCTCTGTCTTCCCCGCACTGGAAGGCACGCGCCCGGTGCTGGTTGAGGTACAGGCTTTGATCGTACGGCTGCAATCGGGCGCAACACCGCGTCGCGCCGTGGTTGGCTGGGACAGCGGACGGCTCGCCATGTTGCTGGCCGTTCTGGAATCGCGCTGCGGCCTCAACTTTAGCTCGGCTGAAGTTTATCTCAATATTGCCGGTGGATACCGTTTGTCGGACCCTGCAGCCGATCTGGCAATCGCGGCTGCTCTGGTCAGCGCGCTAGCCGATAAACCTTTGCCCGAGCAATCTACCTTCTTTGGAGAGGTATCTCTCGGTGGAGAAATTCGCCCTGTATCCCATGCCAGCCTGCGGATGCGCGAGGGAGCGAAGCTTGGCTTTTCCAAAGCCTTCGGCCCGCACGGTGTCGACGATGTGCCAAAGGATTTGCAGTATGGCGGATTGCGACAACTTGCCAATCTCGTTGACCGGATAATGGGGAGCCAATAGTAAGATAGCCGACATGACCGGTTTCGATATCATTGTTGTTTTGATCGTAGGTTTGGCCGCTATCGGCGGCTTCAAACGTGGGCTTGTACAGGAAGTACTGTCGCTGGCGACGTGGTTCCTTGCCGCGTTCTGTATCCGCTTCCTGCATTTCCCCGCCTATGAATTCCTGATGGGGTACATCCGCAATACCACTATGGCCGGACTTCTGGCCTTCGCTCTGCTCCTACTGATTCCATATATCGGTATGAAGATCATTGTCGGACTGGCGGAAATCGATGGTGGAGGTTCCAACATGAAACCGGTCGACCGGGTACTCGGTTTCGGCATGGGATTAGTAAAAGGGACACTGATTGCGGTTTTCGGGTTTTGCCTGATAGCGTTCACCTTCGATGAGGATTGGAGCGTTACTGGACGTCCGGCATGGGTGGCCACTGCGCGCACCTATCCGGCGATCAATGCTGCAACCAATGAACTTGTCCCACTGATCGCTGCACGCCGAGCGCAAATACATGCCGCAGAAGAAGCCGCTGCTGCGTCACAATGACGGGTGCACACCTCCCGCGCTCATCCTCGTCCGGGCGTCTGTACACTCCGCAAATGCTGGCCCTTGCGACCAGACTGGCCACATATCCGTCATTGCCCGACGCTCCGCTCCACGGCGCAGCACGGTCCGAGACTTGCGGAGGGTCGCTGAAACTCGATCTTGTACTGGAGGGGAGCAATGTTCGCGCCATTGGGATGCTGGTGCAGGCTTGCGCCGTAGGGCAAGCCAGTGCGGCCTTGTTTGCAGACTGGGCAGGCGGGCGAGAGCAAAACGAAATCGCAGCTTCTGCAAACGCGGTGATCGGCTGGCTGTCCAAAACAGGGCCGTTGCCATCGAGCCCCGATCTGTCACCTGTACAAGAAGCACTTGCCTATCCCGCCCGGCATGGCGCAATCCTGCTACCCTGGCAGGCCTTTGCCGATGCGTTGGCTGCTGGGGAACTGCAAGAGAGTTCAGGTACTACCTGAATTGCAGCTTGAATACCTTGCCCCGTCCGCTAGTTCTGCGGCGTCTTTTTAGGGGAGGACATGCAGATAATGAGCGCATCCGAAGTAGCGCCGGTTCGCAAACCGACCGACAAGGAGATCCGGCTGGTCATTGCGGCCAGTTCCGCCGGGACCATTTTCGAATGGTACGACTTTTTTATCTACGGAACGCTGTTCACCTTGATCGGAGCGGCCTTTTTCCCCAGCGATAACGAGACTTTGCAAGTCCTTCTTGTATGGGCTGGCTTTGCCATCGGGTTCGGATTCCGTCCGCTGGGCGCGGTCCTGTTTGGATTTCTGGGCGACCGGCTGGGACGAAAATACACTTTTCTGGTCACCGTTACTCTGATGGGTATCGCGACCGCCGGTGTAGGGCTTGTCCCCAGTGCAGCCAGCATCGGGCTTTGGGCACCTTTCATCGTCATTCTGCTGCGCATCATGCAGGGCCTGGCGCTTGGCGGGGAATATGGCGGGGCGGCGATTTATGTGGCTGAGCATGCTCCGAAAGAAAAGCGAGGGTTCTACACCAGTTTCATTCAGGCCAGCGTTGTGGGCGGCTTTGCTCTCAGCATTATCGTAGTGCTTGCCTGCCGTGCGCTGTTCCCGGCCGATGTGTTTGCCGAATGGGGCTGGCGCGTGCCGTTTCTCCTTTCCATCGTCTTACTCGGCATATCGCTGTGGATGCGCCTGAAACTGAGTGAGAGCCCGGTGTTCGTAGCAATGAAGAAAGCGGGCGAGACAGCGAGCAATCCATTTGTCGAAAGCTTCACTTATCCAGGTAACAAGAAGCGCATCTTCGTAGCGCTTTTTGGCGTAACCGGCGTATTGACCACCATCTGGTACACGGCATTTTTCTCCAGCCTGTCGTTTCTGCAGAAAGATATGCGGCTGGATGAGTTCGTGGTGGAAATGATCCTGCTTGCAGTCGGTCTCGTTTCCATGGGGTTTTATCTGGCCGTCGGGAAATGGTCGGACCGTGTGGGTCGGCGCAAACCCATTCTGGTTGGTGCGGTGGCCATGCTGGTCCTGATGTTCCCGATATTCTGGGCTATGGGCAGTTTGGCCAATCCAGGCCTTACCTCTGCGGCAGAACGCAGCCCTGTGGTGGTATCGGGTTCGCAATGCACCACCGATCCTTTCGCCGATCTTTTTGATCGCGAGCAAACCGAGTGCGGCAAGATACTCGAAGCGCTGACCGCCAGCGGCGTGATGTATGACCGGGTCGAGGCAGAGAGCCTCTCACTGACTGTTGGCGGGCAGGATGTAGCGCTGGAGCCGGAATGGTCGGACAATAGCAACGCGCGGCGTGCCGGTATTCAGGCGGCGTTGACGCAGCAGGGTTTTGATTTCAGTCCTCAGACGCCGCCTTTAGCCAATATTATGGGGATATTCGGACTTGTTCTGGTGCTCGCTGCTCTATCGGCGCTAACTTTTGGTTCCGTCGCGGCACTGCTTTCGGAAATGTTCCCGCCGCGCATCCGCTATTCTTCCATGTCGATCCCCTATCATATCGGGGCCGGCTATCTCGGAGGGTTCCTGCCACTGATCGCCGGATTTATCGTAGCACGTTCGGGCGACCTCTATGCTGGTCTATGGTACACTTGGGTGGTGGTTGCCTTTGGTACCGTGGTCGCATGGTGGGGTCTGCCAAGCGGTGCCCCAACCGATTTCAAAGAGCGTGCACTCCCCTGACGTGAGCACTGGAATTGCTCCACCTCTGCCCACCATCAGGCTGGATATCGACCGGGAAGCATTGGCCGCCAATTGGCGCACGCTGGACCGTTTGTCGGGCGAAGCGCGTGCAGGCGCAGCGGTAAAGGCAGATTGCTACGGGCTGGGCGTGGAGACTTGCGTACCGGTGCTCCATGACGCCGGTGCGCGCGATTTCTTCGTTGCGCATTGGAGCGAGGTTGCCCCAATGCTGGACCTTGTCCCCCCAGAGCAGCTGGCAGTGCTACATGGTGTAAATACTGCCGAAGAAGCCGGATACGCCAAGGCGACCGGCGTTCTGCCTGTTATCAATTCGATTCACCAAGCGCGTTTATGGGGCGAGACAAGCTCTGGACCCTGCCACCTGATGGTCGATACGGGGATCCACCGGCTGGGCGTACTTCCGGACGATCTGGCAGAGGATTTAATCCGCAACCTCGATATCACGGTCTTGATGACCCATCTGTCTTCCGCCGAGGAGAAGGGTCCGACTAACGCAGACCAACTGGCTTTATTCAAAGCTGCCAAGGAACAGACGGGTGCCCGCGAACTGAGCATTGCCAACAGTGCGGGCATCGGGCTGGGTGGCGATTTCAGCTTCGATCTCACGCGTCCCGGTCTTGCACTGTATGGCGGCACTCCGTCCCCCGAACTGGAAGGGTGCATTCGGCAAGTCGCTTTTCCGCGCGCTTCGATTATTCAGGTCCACCACCTCAAGCCCGGCGATACCGTCGGCTATAGCCGTGAATTCACTGCTCAGGCTGCGATGCGTGTCGGCACCGTCTCTCTTGGCTATGCCGATGGATTTCTACGGGCATGGGGTAAAAAGGGATGGCTTGAACATGACGGGCGGCACCTGCCTCTACTGGGCAAGGTGTCGATGGATATGGTGGTTGTGGACCTTTCGCACACACCTGACGCTACTTTGGGCGATTGGCTGGATCTGCCCTATGATCTGCCCACAGCCTCGCGGACCAGCGGCCTGTCGCAATATGAATTGCTGACCGTTCTTGGCCAGCGAATGCGTTCTTAGATCCACCCGCCACACCGCAATGCAGCGAAGCACATTGCAGTGCAGCTTGTGCAGGTGCTAAGCTGTTATACAACATTCAAAAAATTATCCGGGATCAATCGGAATTATGGCAGGCAAGGATACGGCTCCGGGAGAGCCCATCGTCATTAAGAAATACGCTAATCGGCGGCTCTACAACACGCAGAGCTCCAGCTACATAACGCTGGAAGATTTGGCGAAGATGACCCGTGACGGTGTCGATTTCGAGGTGAAAGATGCAAAGTCAGGTGAGGACATCACCCGCTCCATCCTGACCCAGATTATTATGGAAGCGGAAAGCGGCGGCGCACCCATGCTGCCAATCAGCTTCCTGCGCCAGATTATCGGCATGTATGGCAATTCCATGCAGGCCGTCATGCCGACCTATCTCGAAGCGGCGATGCAGAACTTTCGGGATAATCAGGCGAAGTGGCAGGACGCGGCCCGCAATACCACTGGCGGTACGCTGATAGCCAAGATGCATGAGACCAACATGGCCATGATGCGCGCTGCGACCGAAGCTTTCATTCCCGGCACTGGAGACAAATCTGGCTCTAAACCGGACACGGCCGAAGCGCCTTCCCCGGCATCGAACGATGAACTGGCAAGCTTGCGCGACCAGATGGCCGCGATGCAGAAAAAACTGGACCAGCTCGGCAAGTAAGCCGGGCATATTTCCGATAAAACCACAGAAAGTCACCCCAGTGCCCAACATTCGCCACGCCCTTTCCGTCAAGCGGGAAGACGATTTTGCCGCATGGTATCAGGAAGTCATCTCCGCCGCTGAAATGGCAGAGGAATCCGGCGTGCGGGGATGCATGGTTATCCGTCCGTGGGGCTACGGCATCTGGGAACGTATCCAGCGCTTGCTGGATGACCGGATCAAAGCCACGGGGCATGAAAACTGCTATTTTCCTATTTTTATTCCGCTGTCGAATTTTGAACGTGAAGCCGACCATGTAGAAGGCTTTGCCAAGGAAATGGCAGTCGTCACGCATCACCGACTGATTGCCGACGGGGAGGGCGGGCTGATCCCCGATCCCGCTGCGAAACTGGAAGAACCGCTGGTCGTGCGACCGACTTCCGAAACCATAATCGGCGATGCGATGGCGCGGTGGATCCAGAGCTGGCGTGATCTGCCGCTGAAGGTCAACCAATGGGCCAATGTCGTGCGCTGGGAAATGCGCACACGGATGTTCCTGCGCACCAGCGAATTCCTTTGGCAGGAAGGGCACACGGCGCATGTTGGCGAAGCCGAAGCGAAGGAACACACGCTGCGGATGTTGGAAGTGTACCGCGCCTGCGCAGAAGAGGATTTGGCGCTGCCGGTGGTCGCTGGCGAGAAACCTGAGAACGAACGTTTCCCTGGTGCTGTGGAGACATGGTCGATCGAGGCAATGATGCAGGACGGCAAGGCATTGCAGGCCGGCACCAGCCATTATCTCGGCACCAATTTTTCGAAGGCTGCAGGGATCAAATATCAGGACCGCGAAGGCGCCGAACAGTTTTGCCATACCACCAGCTGGGGCGTTTCAACCCGCATGATCGGCGGCATAATCATGACCCACGGCGATGATGACGGTCTGCGCGTTCCCCCGCGGCTTGCGCCACATCAGGTGGTGATACTGCCGATGTTGCGCGACAAGCCGGAAGACCAGGCGCTGATCGATTATTGCGAAGAATTGCGCGCACAACTGGTGCAGCAGTCCGCACTGGGCGAACCTGTTCGGGTGCTGCTGGATACGAAGCCTGGCAAGGCCGCAGCAAAGCGCTGGGACTGGGTCCGCAAGGGTGCTCCGGTGATTATCGAAGTAGGCGGACGCGACATGGAGAATGGCGCCGTCAGCCTGCTGCGCCGGGACGATTTGTGGAATATGGACAACGGCAAGCCGAATTTTCAGACACCGGCGCGAGAAGACGCGGCCAGCGGAATGGGCATGATGCTGGAGAACATCCAGCATACGATCTTTACCCAGGCGCAAGCCCGCCGCGATGCAAATATCGTGCACGATATCGACACAATGGACGGTCTGCGCGCATTCTACACCGCAAAAACCAAATTCCCCGGCTGGGTCGAAGTTCAATGGGCCAAGCCGACAGGTGCGGCACTGGAGAAAGTGGTCGAGCAGTTGAAAGATCTGAAGTTGACCATCCGCAATGTGCCGATGGATGGCAGCGAGGTGAACGGCCCATGCATCTTTACCGGCGAGCCTGCGGTTGAGCGGATCTATGTCGCAAAGGCGTATTGAGTTTAAAACCCATCAATAAGAAGCCAGACAAATATCTACGTCACCCGCAACTTGATCCGGGGACGAGCTTTCTTCCGGGCGGCTATGGAGCGGGGATCTTGGCTCGCGGCCGCGGTGGCCAAGAGTTTGTGAAAAAGCAACGAACCTATTGAGGTTGCTCAGCATATGCGCAACAACGCTGTGCATGCGCAAACTTATCCTCGCCGCCGCTTTTCTTTCCACTACTGCCACTGCGCAGGACGCACCCGCCGATCAAGTGTCGACCGACCGCCTGAAAGCCGATGTCGAGAAGCTGGTTAGCTTCGGTACACGGCATACTTTGTCGTCTCAGACCGATCCCGAACGTGGTATCGGCGCGGCAGTCGATTGGGGCCTTGCAGAATTCGAACGCATCTCTGATCGGTGCAGCAACTGCCTGAAAGTCGTCGCGCCCGAGAGAATTGTGCAGGGCCGGAGAATAGAAAACCCCACCCGTATTCGCAACGCAGTCGCGATCCAGCGGGGTACTGAACGGCCGAACGAGGTAATTATCGTGCAGGGTCACATCGACAGCCGCGGGACCGACCCGCTAGACTGGGAAGTTGACGCTCCGGGCGCCAATGACGATGCATCGGGCACAGCTCTGACTATCGAAGCTGCGCGTGTGCTCAGCAAGATGAGCTATCCCACCACAATCATTTACGGCCTGCTCTCGGGCGAAGAACAGGGGCTGTATGGTGGCCGCCTGATGGCTGATTGGGCGCAAGCGCAGGGCTACACCGTCAAGGCTGTGCTGAACAATGATGTGGTCGGCAATAGCTGCGGCAGTGATGGATATTGCGATGACCAGAATGTCCGCGTCTTTTCCGAAGGCCCGCGCTTCGATCTGACCGACAGTCTGCGTGCCGACCAGCGGCGTGAAGGGGGTGAAAACGATTCCCCAAGCCGCAATCTGTCGCGCTGGATGGATGATCTGGCCGATAAAGACGCTGCTGGTCTGGACGTCCGGCAAATCTGGCGGGTTGACCGGATGGGCCGGGGCGGCGACCAGATCCCGTTCCTTGAAAAAGGCTATCCCGCTGTGCGCATCACCGTCGCAGTAGAGGATTACGAGCACCAGCATCAGAACCTGCGGACCGAAGACGGAACAGTATATGGCGATACCGTCGACGAAATGGACTTTAACTATCTCGCCAAGGTCACGCAGCTCAATGTCCGCGCTCTAGACCGGCTGGCTCACACTCCCGCGGCACCTGCACCGACGGCGGAGGCTGTCGTGCGAACCGATACCCTGCTGGAATGGCGCGCTGTCCCCGGGGCCGATCATTACCACGTCTATCAACGCCGCACGGACCAGCCCTATTGGAACGAGACCGCCACCAAAGTCGAAATCGTGCAGCCGGCTTCAGGTGCAGACACATTCTCGGCTGTGGTTGATGTGCGCGGAGATGACTGGTTCTTCGGCGTCAACGCATGCTCCGCCACTGGACATTGCAGCCCCGTTGCCAGTGCCGTTCCGGCAGGGGCATTTGCGCCAGTCGCGCAACCAGAGGATGACAGCGCGCAGTAGCATCCCCATATTGCGGGGCACATGACAAGAAAACAGAACAATAAACGGTCGGCCCACAACAAGCAGGGCCTGCCTTCCCCCGCCCAAATTATCGAATTTATTCAGGGCAGTGATACCCCGGCTGGCAAGCGCGAGATTGCCAAGGCTTTCGGCCTGAAGGGGCAGGAAAAAATCGCCCTCAAGAAACGCCTGAAAGACATGGCTGAAGAAGGCCTTATCGACGGGCGCAAGACCGCCTATCACCAGATGGGCGGTGTGCCGAAAGTCACTGTCCTGCGTGTGGTCGAGATCGACGATGGGGAGTTGTGGGCGCAACCTGACAACTGGAACCCCGATGACGGCGGCAAACCTCCGCGGCTGCTGGTGATGGAGGGAAAACAAAACCCCAAACGCGGTGGCGGACGCAACAGCAGTCGCGGGATGCCAGCTCTGAAAACCGGCGACCGCATCCTTTCACGAACTGAAGAACTGGGCGAGGCAGGTAGTGGCAAATTGCGCGCCTATCCGATCAAGAAGCTGCCTGCGCGTACTGAAGGTTTGATGGGTGTGGTGGAAATCGACAAGGCTGGCAAAGCGTGGCTGGCTCCTGTTGATAAGAAGGTCCGCAATTCCTCGCCCATCTCTGACCTCGGCGGTGCCGATGCTGGCGAGCTGGTGTTTGCCGAACCTGCAGGGCGCAGCCACCGCGCAGGGCTAAAGGTAATCGAAGTTGTAGGCGATCCGCTCGCCCCCAAAGCCTTCAGCCTGATCGCTATCGCCAAACACGGCATCCCCACTACCTTCCCCGAAGAAGTGATGGAAGAAGCCCAGCGCGCCGCCGATCTATTGCTCAACGACGAGACCCGGGAAGATCTGCGCGATGTGCCGATCCTTGCCATCGATCCTGCCGATGCCCGCGATCATGACGATGCAATCTGGGCAGAGCCTGATCCTGAAAACGAAGGCGGTTTCCGCGCGATCGTCGCTATTGCCGATGTTTCGTATTACGTGCGACCAAGCGGTGCGCTCGATAAAGAAGCGCGCAAGCGCGGTAACTCCGTCTATTTTCCCGACCGCGTGGTGCCAATGCTGCCGGAGATCCTTAGCGCGGATGTCTGCTCGCTGAGGGAAGGGAAGGACCGTGCGGCGATGGCCTGCCATTTGCGCATTTCCGCTAAGGGCAAGATCACCTCGCACCGCTTCACCCGCGCTATCGTACGACTGACGCACAACATTGCATACGAAGACGCTCAAGCTGCCATCGATGACGGTACGGCGGGCAAGGAATTGATGGATCTCTGGGCGGCTTGGAAGGTGCTTGCCGAAGCCCGTACTGCCCGCGATCCACTGAATCTTGACCTGCCGGAGCGCCGCGTGGTGCTCGACGACGCTGGGAAGATCGCCGAGATCGCTGTCCGCGAGCGGCTGGATGCCCATCGGGTTGTCGAGGACTTCATGATCGCCGCAAATGTCGCGGCGGCCAAGGCACTGGAAAGTAAAACCGCGCCTGTCGTCTACCGCGTTCACGAACAGCCGAGCCGCGAGAAGATTATCGCCCTGCGCGATTATCTCGCCACGCAGGACAAGGTGCTTGCGATGGGTCAAGTAATCACGCCGGGTATTTTCAACCGCTTTCTTACTGAAGTGACCGACGAACAGGAGCGCGCCCTGATGATGGAGGCTGTACTGCGCAGCCAGACGCAGGCGTATTACGGGCCGAACAATGCGGGCCATTTCGGGTTGGCATTGGGCAGCTATGCACATTTCACCTCTCCCATCCGCCGCTATGCCGACCTTCTGGTTCACCGTGCGTTGGTCGATGCGTTCAAACTGGAACAGCCCGTACCGAAAAACGGCCTGCCGGAGACAAGTGGGCTTTCCCCGCGAGACCGCGACAATCTGGCCGCGATCAGCGATGCCATCAGCATAACCGAGCGGCGAGCGATGGAAGCGGAGCGCGATACGGTTGACCGCTACGTAGCGGCATGGCTTTCCGAGCGTGTGGGCGAAATTTTTCAAACCCGTATAACCGGTGTTCAGGGTTTCGGCTTCTTTGCCACGATCAAGGATCTCGGTGGAGACGGGCTTGTCCCTGTCTCCACACTGGGCCGCGAATATTTCCGCTATGATGAGGCAGCGCAAGCGCTGATCGGTGTGGATAGTGGGACGCGCTACGAAGTCGGACAACGGCTTGATCTGAAGCTGGGTGAAGCCAATGCGCTGACAGGTGCGCTCAAATTTGAAATTCCGGACACCCAAGGCGGAGGCATCGAACCACGCGGCACGCGTCCTGCGCCGAAGAAGAAAAGTGGTCAAAGCCATCCCCGTGGAAAAGGAGGCGGTAAAAACGGGGGGCGCAAGGATGCTCAAGGCAAACACGCGGTTGGCAAACGCGGGCGCCCCGGCAATATCCGTCACCAAGGCCGCAAGAAATAGTCTGATATTGATTATGGGAACGGTGGACGGCTTCCACAGGTTGGTTGGGAAAGGAGAAATCACCCCATGCTGACCCCCGGACGAAACGTACCCGCCCTCGAACTGCCCCTGACGATAGATGCACGGTTTGCCTTAAGCGATCAGAAGCCTGAAAACTTTACCATGCTCGTCTTCTATCGCGGCAAGCACTGCCCGATCTGTAAAAGCTATCTCGAAGAGTTGGGTGGCCGCCTGTCCGACTTTACCGACAAAGGGATAAATGTCTTCGCCGTCTCTATGGATGACGAAGAGCGGGCAATGGTGGCGCATGATGAGTGGGAAACCCGCGATCTGTCGCTGGCATGGGGTTTGAGCGAAAAGCAGGCCCGCGAATGGGGTCTGTTTATCTCGGACAAACGGCCCGACAGCGAGGAACCGGAAAAGTTTTCAGAGCCCGGGCTGTTCCTGATAAAGCCAGATGGCGAGCTGTATTTTCAGGTTGTGCAGAATGCACCATTCACCCGCCCGCCCCTTGACCAGCTGCTCGAGGGTATCTCTTTCGTAATTGAAAACGAATATCCGACGCGTGGTACCTCGACCTGAAACCCGTATGGGCAGGCTTAGACCGACAGACGGTCTATTTCCTCTTTCGTGATGCCGCCAGGCATGATGTAAAGCGGGCAAGACATCTTGCCGGCACTGGCAGAGAAATGTGCCACTAACGGCCCGGGTGTACCTGTATCGGCCGATCCGAGAACCAATGCTGCAACTTCCGGATGCTCTGCCAGATAATCGCGGATAACGGCTTGGCCTTCGCCAACCTTGACTGCGATTGTCGGCATTCGGCCTTCCTCGTCCATGAGTGCGCCTGCAGCACCGGTTGCAATGGCTTCGGCCCGGTCGCGTGCTTCCCGTTCGATTGTCGCCTGAACACCGCCGAAGGCGTTGAAGTTCTGTGGCTGCACCAGTGCAAGGATGTGCACCGACCCGCCTGTGGCCGCCGCTCGGTTTGCAGCAAATCTCAGCGCCTTTTGCGCCTCTTCCGTTTCATCGATGATAGTCAGATATACGCGCATGGTTTCCCCCAAAATCCATTTGGCTTTTCGCCTGAAAGTAGATGCATAGCAAGTTTGATAGGGGCGCCATGTCCCAAGACGCTTGCGGCCCGGCGGATATCTCGCCTAAGCCTGCGCGGAACTTTACGGTCAAGACGCTAACATCCAAGGATTGCATCCGCCCCATGCCCACGCCGATCAAGATGCCCGCCCTTTCCCCGACAATGGACGAAGGGACACTCTCCAAATGGCTGATCAAGCCGGGTGATACCGTCAGCGCAGGCGACATCATGGCAGAGATCGAAACCGACAAGGCGACGATGGAATTCGAAGCCGTAGACGAAGGCACCCTCGCTTCCATCGAAGTACAGGAAGGCACGGAGAACGTCGCGGTCGGCACCGTAATCGCGATGTTGGCCGAAGAAGGCGAGGATGTGGAGGCTGCAGCTAGTTCCGGTTCAGAAGCGGAAAGAAAACCCGCTCCGGCACCTGCAACCGCTTCTTCGAATGACGGTCCAGTTGCGGCTCCATCCGCTCGCAAAGTGGGCGAAGCCAGCAAAATCGATCGTTCCCCTGTCACGGAAGCAGGCCCGAATGGAAAAACTACCAAGAACGATGTCGAAGCGGCTGGCGGCAAATCTCCAGCTAAAGATGCTCCAGCGCCAACAGAAAAACCCGCACCTGCGCCGGACGCCTCGGACAGCGACGGCGAACGCGTCATTGCGTCGCCGTTGGCCAAGCGTATTGCTGAACAGAAGGGTCTAGACCTCACCACCATCACTGGTTCCGGCCCCAACCAGCGGATCGTCAAAGCCGACGTTGAAAATGTCGAGCCCGGCGCAGCCCCTGCGAAGCCGAATACCTCAGCACAGATGTCGGATCCGGCCGCGCCTTCCAAAACACCCGCAGAGAGCGAATTCAGTGCACCGTATGAAGAGCAGAAATTAAACAAAGTCCGTAAGGTCATTGCACGCCGCCTGACCGAGGCGAAGCAGACTGTGCCGCATATTTACCTGACGGTGGATGTACGCCTGGATGCGCTGCTGAAATTGCGCAGCGAATTGAACGCATCGCTGGAGGCGGACGGAATCAAGCTGTCGGTCAACGATCTGATCATCAAGGCACTGGCCCGCGCACTGGCCCGTGTGCCCAAATGCAATGTCAGCTTTCAGGGCAGCACACTACATCAGTACACACGGCAGGATATCTCCGTCGCCGTAGCCGCGCCCAGTGGCCTTATTACCCCAATCATCACCGATGCGGGACGCAAGGGGCTCGCGCAGATCAGCACCGAAATGAAGGAACTGGCCGGCAAGGCACGAGACGGAAAACTACAGCCGCACGAATATCAGGGCGGCACCGCCAGCCTCAGCAATCTGGGCATGTTCGGCACCAAGCAGTTCGACGCCGTGATCAACCCGCCGCAAGGCATGATCCTGGCAGTGGGCGCTGGCGAGAAACGCCCGCATGTAATCGACGGTGCGCTGGGTATTGCCACAGTGATGAGCATCACCGGCAGCTTCGACCACCGCGCTATCGACGGGGCGGACGGTGCGCAGCTGATGGAAGCCATCCAGCAGCTATGCGAGAATCCGATGGGGCTGGTGGTTTGAGTTGATGCTTGAGTCGGTTGGCCTTGGTGGTGATGGTGATGAGGTAATCGCAATCGAGAACGCCTTTGCACGCTTTGGCGTCGATGTTCCGGTCGAAGATGCGCCCAACTGGGTGACGGTTGGAGATGTTTGGTCGAGTCTTTGTAGGGCTCTGCCGAAAGCGCCCTATCAGCCAGACGCCTTCCTTCGATTTTGCACTGCGTTGGCTTACGAAACTGCCGTTGATCCGAAGAAGGTTGACGAGAACACAAGGCTGCTCGTTTGACTGACCGCGCTCCCCTTATCCGCGTCACCGCCATGCCCGCCGACACCAACCCCTATGGCGGCGTGTTCGGCGGATGGCTGATGTCGCAAATGGCACTGGGTGCTGGTGCACTGGCAAGCCGCGAGGGGCAGGGTAAGGCGGTGGTTGTGCAGGCCACCGACTTCGCCTTTCCCGGCGCGATGGCGGTGGGCGATGAACTGAGCGTCTATTGCGAAATAACTCACACGGGCCGCACATCGATCACCATTTCCGCCGAGGCGATTGCGCGCGAGCGGAATTCGGAAGTGACCACTCTGGTCGCCAGCGGGACGTTCAAATTTGTGCTGCTGGATGATGATGACCGGCCGCGGCCTGTGCGCGCTTCGGCAGAAACAGCCACAATACCGGCATCGGGCAATGATGATTAAACGCTGTCCTACAGCCCGGCAGTCATGCCAAACATACGCTATGAACAACGCACTTTACCAAGCCTGCATTCTATTTTTCGGCAGGTATCGCGGTGGTAGGGATTTTTACTCCTAGACCGTGTTCCAAGTGTTCCAGAACGTGAATTACCCCAGAGGCAATCCAACATGACCCAACAATACGATGTCGCTGTTCTCGGTTCCGGCCCCGGCGGTTACGTCGCGGCGATTCGCTGCGCGCAGCTCGGCCTGAAAACCGCCATTGTTGAGCGCGAACTGCTGGGCGGGATCTGCCTCAACTGGGGCTGCATTCCGACCAAGGCGCTGCTGCGCTCTGCAGAGGTGCTGCATCTGATGCAGAATGCCAGTGATTACGGCCTCACAGCCTCGGGCATCGAGGCCGATCTGGCAGCGGTGGTGAAACGCAGCCGCGGCGTTGCAAAACAGCTCAATCAGGGCGTCACGCATCTGATGAAGAAGAACAAGATCACCGTGCATATGGGGGAAGGGCGGTTGACCGGCCCCACCACGCTGAGTGTGAAAAGCGAGAAGGGCGAGGAGACGCTGGAGGCGAAGCACGTCATCGTTGCGACCGGAGCGCGCGCCCGCGACCTGCCATTTGCGCCTGCCGACGGGAAGCGCGTGTGGACCTACCGCACTGCGATGACGCCGCCCGATATGCCGAAGAAGCTGCTGGTAATCGGGAGCGGCGCCATCGGCATTGAGTTCGCCAGCTTCTACAACGACATGGGCGCCGATGTGACAGTGGTAGAAATGCTCGACCGCATCGTGCCGGTGGAGGACGAAGAGGTTAGCACTTTCCTCGAAAAATCACTGACTAAACAGGGGATCGCCATTCACACCGGCACCGGTGTCGAGGATCTGAAGCCCCATGCCAAGGGTGTGAAAGCCAAAATCAAGGGTGCGGACGGCAAGGTGACGGAAGATGAGTACAGCCACGTCATCGTGGCTATCGGAATCGTCCCCAACACCGAAGACATCGGATTGGAAAAACTGGCGGAAATGGACAGCGGCTTTATCCAGATCGATGACTACGGCCGTACCAAAACCGAAAATCTCTGGGCCATAGGGGACTGCGTGCCCGGCCCGTGGTTGGCGCACAAGGCCAGCCACGAGGGCGTGTGCGCGGCGGAATCCATCGCCAAGGAACTGGGCAATACCGAAGTCCACCCGCACGCGATTGATAAACGCAATATTCCGGGCTGCACTTATTGCCATCCACAAATTGCAAGCGTCGGCCTGACCGAATCAAAAGCAAAAGAAGCAGGGCACGAGATCAAGGTCGGCAATTTTCCGTTTATGGGTAATGGTAAGGCTATCGCGCTGGGAGAGGCCAATGGTTTTATCAAGACGGTGTTCGATGCCAAGACCGGAGAGTTACTGGGCGCGCACATGATCGGCGCGGAAGTAACCGAGCTGATCCAGGGCTATGTCGTCGGCAAGACACTGGAAACGACTGAAGTTGAACTGGGTAACACGGTGTTTGCGCACCCCACGCTTTCAGAGATGATGCATGAAAGCGTACTGGCAGCCTATGGCAAGGCGCTGCATATATAAAGAGAGCCGCAAGCTAGCGTGCGGAACAGGATGTGCTGAGGCCAGTTCTCCTTACAAAAGGAGAACCCCTATGACCGACAAGTCTGAGAAGCCCGACCCGAATGACACTAGCCGTGTGACCGAGGATCACCGCGCGTTGCAGAACCAGAGTTCAGTTACGGCAGACCAGTATCCCAAGGCGCAGCGCGAAGCCCAGTCGCTGGTTCAGCCAGACAAGAAGGCGAAGAAGAAAAAAGCGGACTAACCGCCAGATACGGCGCGCATCATTTCGGCGCATAGGATCGCCCCATAAGTGCCCAAAGCGTAGCCCAGTACCGCCAGAAGCACCCCCACCGGGGCCAGAGCAGGGTGGAACGCTGCTGCCACTACCGGAGCCGAGGCGGCACCTCCAACATTGGCTTTGCTTCCCACAGCTACGAAGAAGAACGGAGCTTTAATGGCCTTGGCTACAACCAGCAGTAGCACAACATGGATGAGCATCCAGACGAGGCCGACCGCCATGAAGGCAGGTGCATCGCCTAATTGAAGGATGTTCATTTTGGTCCCGATAACTGCAACCAACAGAAAGATAAAAACGGTGCCGAATTTGGAAGCGCCGACACCCTCCAGATCGCGGGCCCGGGTGAAACTGGCCCCTAAACCAAAAGTGGTCGCAACGACGACAACCCAGAAGAAACTGCTCGCCAGAACACTTTCTTCGCCCATGCTCGCAGCAAAGAAACCGCCTAAAGAATTCCCTACCAAATGCGCCAAGCCAACAACCGCCAAAGTAGCGCCTAGTAAGAGAACCAGATCATTGGCCGTCGGTGTGCGCTCCACACTCGACGTGTAATTGGCCATCTTGTCACGCAGTGCATCGATTGCAGTGCTGTCCGCTCCCAACCATTTGTCGACTCGCTCGCTCGCTCGCACCGGCACCGTAAAGCAGGAACGCCATCCAGATATTGGCCACGATGATGTCGACAGCAATCAGCGCAGCGTAACGCGATTGATCATAGCCATAGACTTCCAGCATCGCTGTCTGGTTCGCCCCGCCTCCTATCCAGCTGCCGGCCAGTGTCGCCAGGCCGCGCCATGCGGCCTGATCGCCGGTACCAATGATCGAAGGCTCGAACTGCGCCACGGTCCACAACGCAATCGGCCCGCCGATTATAATACCTATGGCCGCGGTAAAAAACATGATCAGAGCCTTGTTGCCCAGACCGAGAACGCCTTTCAAATCAATGCTCAATGTCATCAAGAAGAGAGCCGCAGGAAGAAAATAATCTTTCGCAACCGGCCACAGATTGCTCTCGCTGACATCCACCAGACCGAATGTGACCATCAGTGACGGTAACAGATACGCTACAAGAATAATCGGTACGAACGTGTAGAACTTCTGCCATCCACTCCGCGAACGAGTGGCAAATATAAATGCCAGCACCGCGCCCAGCAGCCCCAGAATAATGCGATCATCGGTAATCATTGGTCAGCCCCCTCCCCGGGGCGGGCAAACTGGCGGACAGGGTGGGATTCGAACCCACGGTACGCTTACACGCACGCTGGTTTTCAAGACCAGTGCATTCGACCACTCTGCCACCTGTCCGTCCAATCGCTCGCTAGCGATCTTCTTGAGCGTTGTCACCAGAGGTAAATCGATGGGTTTGCTCGATGAAAGTCATTGGCCCGTCATGTTTGTTATGAGAGAAGCGCCTTCATGAAAATCAAACGCCTGCTTCTCACCCTATCTGCGTTCGCTCTGGCAGCGCCAGTGACCCCGTCTGCCGCACAGGATATGTCGTTCGACGCCTACCTTCAGATACTGAAGGCGCGAGCGCGCGCAGAGGGTGTGAGCGAATCGACCATTCAGCGCATGACTATTGGACTGACGGCAAATAGCCGGGTCATCGAGCTTGATCGCGGGCAACCTGGCTCTCCCCGACGAAGCGGGTACCCGGCGCTGCAGCCTTATCTCGACACCCATGTGAATCCTACGCGGATCGCGAACGGCAAACGCACCTTTGCCAGCACGCGCAGCATCGGTCGGCAGGTAGAGTCCCGTTACGGCGTTCCCCATGAAATCCTGACGGCGATCTGGGGCCACGAAACCAATTACGGTTCCTACAGGGGCAATTTCGATCTCTCCCGCTCGCTTGCCACGCTCGCATGGGAAGGGCGCCGCCGTGATCTGTTCAGCGGTGAATTCATTGCCCTGATGAAAGTTGCCGACAAGGGATATTCCCGCAGCGAACTGGTCGGCAGTTGGGCGGGGGCTTTCGGCAATCCGCAGTTCCTGCCCAGCGTCTATCTGCGCCTTGCCACCGATGGCGACGGCGACGGGCGCGCAAATATCTTTACCAACCGCGCCGATACGCTGGCCTCCATCGCTCGCTATTTTCAGGATTCAGGTTGGCGTACCGGCCAACCTTGGGGGGTGCGCGCTTCTGTACCTTCCGGTTTCAACTTCGAGCGGGTCGACAATCAAGTTTTTTCACCAGTCTGTGACCGCGTCCACGAACGGCACAGCCAATGGAAACCGGTCTCGGAATGGCGGAATTTGGGGGTTCAGCCGCAGCAATATCTGGCTGATGACGTCATGACATCGCTGTTCCAGCCAGATGGTCCGGGCACGCGTGCATGGCTCTTAACTTCAAATTATCGAGTTATCCTCGAGTATAACTGCTCCAATTACTACGCCATGAGTGTGGGGCTGTTAGCTGATGAGATTGCTCAATAATACTGTACGCAAAGGACTGATACTCGGCCTGAGTGTCGCTCTTGCAGCCTGCGGGCGGGGCGGGGAAGAGCCACGCGCAATTGCCAGCGCCTCCGATATGCCAGCCCGATCGGATGCATTCGGGCCCGAAGCAGACTATCCGCAAGTTCTGGGCGATCCCTTCACTGTGGACGGAACACTTTTCACGCCGGAAGATGTGCTGAGCTACGATTCGGTCGGTTACGCAGCATTAGATGCCGCAGCAGGTCCTGGCGTGACGATTGCACACAAGACTTTACCTATGCCAAGTTATGTCGAAGTGACTTCGCTCGACAGTGGCACGACAATTCTCGCACGCGTAACAAGTCGCGGCCCGATGACATCATCGCGCTTAGCTGCCTTGTCACCGGACGCAGCGATACAGATCGGAATCGGCGATGGCGGCGCAATTCGTGTCCGCCGCGTCAACCCACCGGAACATGAACGCACGAAACTACGCTCTGGGCAAACAATGCCTACGCGCCTTGAAATGCCGCAATCGCTGATCGCCGTTCTGCGTAAAAAGCTGCCTGCAGAAGGATCGGCCAGTCTGCGCTCACCCGCTGCGGAAAGAGCACGGGCAACTATGGCAAGCAGCGAAATGCCGTCGCGCTCGAGCACGGTAGCGACCAGTTCCTCCGCCTTGGCCGATGCGCCCTTGCCGCCAAGCCGGTCGTCAAAGCCACCGGTATCGACCGGTCTGGCACAAAGTTTCGATAACGCGTTTGCAAATCGCCGGTCCAACAGCCGCGCTTATCCGCTGCCTCCTCTGGCAGGAGTTTCTGTAGCAGCCCCCGCTCGCCCCTTACCGCCCGTGGCCCAGGCTTCGCGGCCGGTGGTCGTCGCCGCGCGAGCTACTCAGCCTGCGGGCTACTCGCTTCCCGGCGGCCCAATAGAGGCCGCTACACCGGTTGTTGCCAATCTGCCTGCACCGGTCACGCAGCAGGCCGACAATATTAGCGAATATGACTCATCCTTTGTCATTCAGGCAGCAGCCTTCTCCAATAAAAGAAATGCAGAACGCGCGGCTACCACCCTTGAGGGGTTCGTGCGTAAGACCGGCCGCTTCTACCGTGTCCGTACCGGCCCCTATGCCACCCGTGGACAGGCAGAGGCAGCGCTCGCCAAGGTGCGTGCAGCTGGTTATAGTGACGCACGAGTTTTCACCGCAGGATAGAACCGCCGGCCCTGCCGGTGGCGGGGCTGGATTTGGGCAAGACTTCCTTACGCATCGCTGTTTCAACTGCGCTTGTCGCAGCAGCGCCGCTATGCGCGCAATCGACATCTGCACCGCCGGATGCGGATGAGATACCGATTGCTCTGATGATTGATCTGAGCAGCAATCAGACTTTGTTTGTGCGGGAGGAAAACCGGCGTTTCGTGCCGGCCTCGATCACCAAGGTCATGACGGCCTTTACTGCGTTCGAAATGCTCGATTCGGGCAAGCTAATGATCAATCAGCGTATACGAGTTAGTGATGCTACATTTGAAGAGTGGAGCGGGAAAGGCTCGAGCATGTTTGTACCGCGCGATGCTATGATCCCGGTGGACCAATTACTGCTTGGTATCACGACAATTTCCGCCAATGACGGCGCTGTCGTGCTCGGGGAAGGTGCAAGCGGTTCCACCGCAAACTGGATAAAGGCGATGAATGCCAATGCCCAAGCTATAGGGTTGCACGACAGCCGGTTCGGCACGCCCAATGGCTGGCCCGATCAAGGCTACACCTTTAGCACCGCACGCGATCTGGCAACGCTGGCTAAAGCCATTTTGATACGGCATCCGTCCAAATTCCGGCGGTATTTCGGGCATCGGGGCATGGAATTCAACGGCATAACGCAAGAAAACCACGATCCGATCAGCGGAATTGTTGACGGGGCAGACGGATTCAAAACCGGATTCACAAATCAGGCAGGGTATGGCTTTCTCGGCACAGCGGAGCGCGACGGGCGCCGGCTGATCATGGTGGTGGCTGGTGCTGCGCGCGAATCGACCCGCGACCGTGCTGCGCGGGAATTCATCGAATGGGGCTTCAATGCATTCGATAGCCGCCTCCTGTATGCCCGCAATGCCAAGGTAGGAATAGCGCGCGTACAGGACGGTATGCTGGACGAAGTCGGCATCGCCGCAGCCGGGCCTGTCAGGATTGCTGTTCCCAAAAACCAAAACGCGAATGTCAAAATTTCCGTAACCTATCGTGGACCGGTTCATGCACCTATTGCCGAAGGCGAGGAAATCGCGAAGCTGCGGATCGATGTTGATGGGCTTCCGCCAACGCAAGTTCCTCTGGTGGCAACACAATCCGTTCAGCAAGCGAATTTCTTCACCCGCATCGGCAATGCATTTGGGGCGCTCCTGAAATGATACCCGGCAAGTTTATAGCTCTGGAAGGCGGAGAGGGGACGGGCAAATCGACCCAGTCGCTGCTATTGGCATATGCTCTGAAACGACTGGGTTTAACGCCTGAAACCACGCGGGAGCCAGGCGGAACTCCAGGAGCCGAAGCCATCCGTTTGCTCCTGCTCGATCCCCCCGGTGAAGGCTGGGGGGCCAAAGCCGAGGCAATGCTGTTTGCTGCTGCACGCTCGGACCATATCGAAAAGCGCATACAGCCTGCTTTGGAGGCTGGACGCTGGGTGGTTTGTGACCGGTTCGTGGATTCGAGCCGGGCGTATCAGGGCGGGGCAGGCGGCCTGGGCGATGACTTCATTGCCAGTCTTCATCGGATCGGTTCTGGAGGCATACGGCCCGATATGACGCTGATCATCGATGTGCCTGCCCGGCTTACGCGGGAACGGCTTTCTGCAAGAGACACTGCTGGCAACGACGCAATTGGCGGTCGGGCGGACGAATATCACATGGCGGTGCGGCAGCACTTTCTGAAGATAGCAGATGACGACCCGGCCAGCGTCACGGTGATCGACGGAGATGGCTCACCGGAGGACGTTCATAACCGGATCATGGCCGCGCTCAGCCCGCTATTGCCTGTCGTATGACAGATCCCCGATCCACTCCCGCATGGACTGAATGGCAGGCGGCGCGTTCTGGCGAGCGGATGCATCACGGTTGGATATTGGCTGGTCAGCGCGGACTGTTTAAACGCGCCTTTGCCCATGCAGCCGCGCGCGATCTGGTCGGGATGACGGGGGAGGGTGACCATCCCGATATCCTGCTGCTCGATCATCCACCGAAAGATGACAAGGAAGCGCGGAAGAAGGCCGATGGCAAGCCCTACGACCGTGCACGCAACATCAAGGTCGACCAGATCCGCGCCATGCAGCGGCGGTTGACCACCCGTCCGACATTGGGCGACAACCGAGCTATTATTATCGACCCGGCAGACGACATGGAAGCGGGCGCATCCAACGCTTTGCTAAAAACGCTTGAAGAACCGCCTGTTGGTACGACAATAATACTCATTGCCCATCGTCCCGCACGGCTCCTGCCGACCATCCGATCACGTTGCAGGATATTGCGCTTCGCACCTATGGAAGAGGGTGCCATTCGCGCCGCCGTGGCAGAGAAATTACCGGAAACAGACGCAGAATTACGTGATGCCGCGGTTAATGCTGCGTCAGGTTCACCCGGTATGGCAATGGCTTATATCAAGCATGATCTCAGCAAGATCGACCAGTTTCTGCGCCGTATCGCACAGGAGGGAGACCGGGATTTCAGCCTGCGCGGCGCACTGTCGGCAGCAATGGGCGGACGTCCAGACCGCGAACGCCAGCGGGTGCTGTTCGATCTTGCAAGGTCTATCCTGACCGACAAAATGGCCGACACGCCGCGCGACGATTTGGCAAAATTGGCAGATGCCCATGCCGATCTGGTCGAACTTGCTGCACAGGCTCCGATCTATAATTTCGATGCCAATTTTCTTGTAATGGAAATCGGCAGCTTGCTCGCATCGGTCGCGAGCAATAGGAGCAGCGCCAATGTCTGATCCTTATTATATCACCACCGCGATCCATTATCCCAATGGCAGGCCGCATATCGGCCATGCATATGAGACGATTGCCGCCGACGTTATTGCCCGTTTCCAGCGGCTGCAAGGGCGCGAGGTCCGCTTCCAGACCGGAACGGACGAACACGGCCTGAAGATGGCTCAGAAAGCCCGTGATCTGGAGATCACACCGCGCGCACTGGCTGACGAAATGAGCGGCGCGTTCCGTGAATTGTTCGACCGGCTTGATATCACGTACGACCGGTTTATCCGTACCACAGACGAGGATCACCATCGCGCTAGCCAGGCAATTTGGCAGGCAATGGAAGCCAAGGGCGATCTGTATCTTGATCGCTACGAAGGCTGGTACTCGATCCGTGACGAAGCATATTACGACGAAAGCGAGCTGATCGAGGGCGAGAACGGCGAAAAATTGTCGCCACAGGAAACGCCGGTCGAATGGACTGAGGAAGAAACGTGGTTTTTCCGCCTGTCTAATTATCAAAACCAGTTGCTCGAACTGCTCAACACGCCCGGCTTCCTGGAACCCGAAAGCCGCCGCAACGAGATGATTTCTTTTGTTTCCGGTGGCCTGCGCGACTTATCTGTCAGCCGGACGAGCTTTGACTGGGGTGTTAAAGTTCCCGGCAGCGGCAATCATGTGATGTATGTCTGGGTGGATGCGCTGACCAATTACCTCACCGGGCTGGGTTATCCTGACGATACTACAGACTTCTCAAAATTCTGGCCGGCCAGCCTTCATCTCATTGGCAAGGACATCGTGCGGTTTCACAGCGTCTACTGGCCCGCCTTTCTGATGAGCGCGGACCTCCCTGTTCCGAAGAAAATCTTTGGCCACGGCTTCCTGCTCAACCGCGGGCAAAAGGAAAGCAAGACACTGGGCAATGTGACAGACCCGAGTGAACTGGTCGAAACATTCGGGGTCGATAATCTGCGCTATTTCCTGATGCGCGAAATAGCCTTCGGGCAGGATGGTACATATTCGCCAGAGGCGATCGTGACCCGCTGCAACGCAGAATTGGCCAACAGCTTCGGCAATCTAGCCCAGCGTACATTGTCCATGATTTCGAAGAATATGGACGGAAAGCTCGAGACATTCGAGCTGGCTAGTGACGACAGAGCCTTGCTGAAGACGGTGCAGGATGCATGCTGCACCGGTCTACCGGAAGCATTTGAAAAACTGTCATTTTCAGTAGGAATTGAGGACTGGATGAAGGCTGTTTATGCCTGCAACCAATATGTCGATGAACAGGCACCGTGGGGCCTGAAAAAAACCGATCCGGAACGAATGAAGGCTGTCTTGCAAACGTTGTTTATTGCTATTCGTGATTTGGCGATTGCTATTCAGCCAGTTGTGCCGACCAAGGCCACTGCCGTGCTCGACCAGCTGGGAGCTTCGCCGGAAAAGCGCAGTTATGCCGATCTCGCAGATAACGGCTGGTTCGATATATTGGTGGCTGAGGGCCATACAATCGGCAAACCGACCCCGATCTTTCCGCGACTGGAAATGCCTGAAGTTGAGGCCGCATAATGCTGATCGATAGCCACTGCCATTTAGAATATGACGGTCTGGTCGAAAATCAGCAAGCTGTGCTGGACCGCGCGCGTGCAGCGGGGGTGGGCGGCTTCCTCAATATCTCCACCCGCCACAGCGAATGGGACCGCGTCGTTGGCACAGCCCAGCGGGAGGATGATGTATGGGCGAGCGTGGGCATTCATCCGCATGAGGCCGACGCTCATGAAAACCTTGGCCGTGAAATCCTGCTGGAAGCGACAAAAGCAGATCGCGTTGTCGGAATTGGTGAGACAGGTCTCGATTATTACTACGAAAAATCGGACCGACAGGTTCAAGAGGCGCTGTTTCGGATGCATATCGGCATTGCGCGCGAGACCGGTTTACCCCTGATTATCCATACCCGTGATGCGGAAGACGATACCGCTGCAATTCTGGCAGACGAGAAGGAGAAGGGTGCTTTCCCCGCGCTCATCCACTGCTTTACCGCCTCTGCAGATTTTGGACGCCAGGTGTTAGAGATGGGCCTCTCCATTTCGATTTCGGGTATCGTAACTTTCAAGAATGCCAAAGACTTGCAGGCCGTTGCTGCACAAATTCCCGCCGAAAGATTGCTGGTCGAAACGGACAGTCCATTCCTGTCACCGGTCCCCCATCGCGGTAAACCTTGCGAGCCGGCGTTTGTTCGCAATACGGCAGAATTTCTAGCGGATCTGCGCGAAGAACCGTTCGAAATACTCGCCGAGCGTACAACACAGAATTTTCACGCGCTTTTCTCACGGACCACAGCATGAAATTGCTGATGCTTGGTTCGGGTACGTCTTCCGGCGTACCACGCGTCGGAAATGACTGGGGTGCGTGTGACCCAGGGGAATCTCGCAATCGAAGAACCCGGGTTTCGATCATAGTCGAAGGCCCGTCAGGCGAGCGCCTGCTCGTCGATACTGCCACAGACCTGCGCCAACAAATGCTCGAGAATCGTATCGACAAACTGGATGCGGTGTTCTGGACGCATGATCATGCCGATCATTGTCATGGCATCGATGATTTGCGCGGGCTGCGATACGGGCGATCCAATCCCATTCCGGGTTTCGCGACGGAAGAAACGGCACGCAGGCTCAAGGCAAGGTTCGATTACATCTTTGCCGGACAATTTGGCTACCCAACAGTTGTCGAGTTGCAAACGCTTGAACGCCTGCGAATGTTCGCTGGCTTCGGGATCGAGTGGTGCAAAATGCCACATGGCCCGGCTAAAAGCACAGCTTTCCGGTTCGAAAGAGACGGAAAATCAATCGGTTATGCGACCGACTTCAGTGAAATTACATCAGACATGGTGCGTGTATTGGGCGGTGTAGACATTCTGGTCACAGATTGTCTGCGCCGGAAGCCACATCCAACCCACGCTAATCTCGACATGGCGCTCGACTTGGGGGCACGATGCAAGGCGAAACGAATTGTCCTGACACATCTCGATACGAGTATGGATTACCAAACGCTTTGCGATGACGTTCCGAAAGGAGTGACTGTAGGCTTTGACGGTTTGGAGATGACAGCATGAACGAATTTGACACCGTCCAGATCATTGCGCTGCTTGGTTGGTTGATTCTCGCTGGCGGCGCCTTGGCTTCGTATCGGCTGAGCTGGAAGGAAGGCCTGCGGATGGGCTTTATCTGGGCAGTAATCTTCGCAACCGTCTTTCTGGTGTTTTCTATCCTTCGCTAGGAAGCGGAACGAGCCCCACTTTTCACGCCCCGCGCCCTCTATTTTACATAATATATATTATCATTCTCGGCGATTAATAGCAGGGACTACCGCCCAGCAGCATCCCCTTTTCAGCCAGCATAGGTCCATTGCGAGCGCATCATTCTTCCCACCAATACGGCAGGCGCGCATTCGACCCGGTTTCAACTTCGTTCATGGTCACCGCGTCGTACAGACGTCCACCGAGCATGACGCGGCTAATCTTGTCGGAATTGCGAATGTCGACAGTTGGATCTGCATCGAGCACGATAAGGTCAGCCAGCTTGCCAACTTCCAGACTGCCGATATCGCGGCTCATCCCCAGGGATTTGGCTGGCTCGATCGTACCGGCCCGCAGGGCCTCGACCGGGCTCATCCCGCCGCGAACGAAGCTCCACAGCTCCCAATGCGCGGCGACGCCCGCCTGCTGGCCATGCGCGCCAATGCTCACTTTCACACCGCGATCGGCGAGTTTCTTCGCCTCGCGCGCTGCGTTATCGTCGACAAAAGCCCATTCTGGCGCCTTTGTCCGCCGAGCAGTCGCCGCTAGCAACTGTTTAGGTGGAGTGTGGATTAGCAGAGGATTATCAAACACATCGGTCGCCTGACGCCAGTAAGGATCGCCCGCCAGACCGCCATAGGTTACCACAAGTGTAGGCGTGTAATTGGTCTGGGACCCGCTGAAGAACTGCAGTACATCTTCATACATTACATCGACCGGCACATTGTGTTCGACCGTGGAGTTTCCGTCCGCGACAAGGTTCATGTCCATTCCGAATAACGAACCACCTTCGGCCACCACCAGCATGTTTTCAGCGGCGGCGGCGCGGGCGACCTGCTGGCGCTGTTCGCGCCGCGGCTGGTTGTAATTCTTCACTGAAATCCCACCCTGGGATTTCAACCGACGAACATGTGCAATTGCATCGGCATAACTATCGATTCTGGCGTACACGCTGGCGGCCTTCGCACCGTAGACAATCTCTCCTGTAGAGAAGATTCGCGGTGCCAGCAGTTGCCCTGCGCGTTGCCGCTCCGATGCTGCGAAAATCATGCTCGCGCTGGAGCTGGGATCGTGGATCGTGGTTGTGCCCATTGCCAGCTGCTGGACCTGCGCCCAGTTCTGTTGGGGAATCAGATCGCCCCGCCCCTGCGGACCATGTGCGTGGGCATCGACCAATCCGGGCATAATCGTTTTACCCGAAACATCGATAATACGCGCACCGGACGGGACGGCAATGTCCGATACTGTTCCAATGGCCGCTATCCGGTTGCCGGATATGACGATCGCCCCGTTTTCAATTGCCTGCGCCCCTTCGCCCGCCATCGTCAGAATGCGCGCGCCTGTGAGGACGGTCGTGCCCGTGGGCCGGTCTGCCCGGATTGTCATGGAAAGGCCGACGCCGCTGGTCGGCGGCGTGAAACCTGTCGCATCATCTTCCGGAGGAGATGTGGGAAACATTGCCGCAGTAGAGGCCCGGTAGAGTGTCGGCCCCATCGACCAGTAGAGCGTTTCCCCGCCCTGCGACCAGTCGATGTAATCCGCCCCGCCCTCGCTCACTTTCGTTACGGGCAGCGCACCGTCTTTCTCGGTGACATTGACGACCTGGCCGCCGGGCATCAGCGGCATAGTGAATGCTTCGTAATTCTGGCGAAACGCAAAATACCGCCCGTCGGGTGAAACGCGGAAATCATTCGCCAATTCGCCCTGAGCATGAACGCGGCGCGCTTCGCCTGAAAGATCCGAGCTGATAAGCTGGAGCTTGCCTTCGGAGCTGCCGACCATGAAGACGCGATCATTGTCTGCGCCGAATTGCGGGCTGCCGGTATCGCGTGCAATCAATTGCGGCGTGCCGCCACTGGCGGATACGCGGTAAACACCGGGATTCTCGGAATAGTCTGGGGAATTGAGATAGCCGCCTTCGCGCTTTTCAAACACGATTGTCGACCCATCGGGTGAGAAGCGCGGCGCTGCATAATGGCCTGGCTGGCTGGTGATGACACGCCCGCCACTGCCATTGGAATTGGCAACGACGATTTCGCCCAATCCGGCATCGGTCCAGCGAATATACGCCATTTTCCAGCCATCGCGGCTGAATGCGGGAAAAAGTTCCAGGGCTTCGCTGTTGTTGGTCAGCCGCCGTGCGCTGCCCCCTCCCGTGCTTTTGACGTACAGCTTGCCCAAGGTTTCAAAAACAATCCGGCGGCCATCGGGCGATAGCGTGGCGAAGCGGGGAATTGCAGTAGTGAATGTATCAGGCGCGACCGGGATAACCGGATGCGGTGCGTCGGCCACTCCGCGTGTATCGTTTACCTGAAAGGGTATCTCGCGCGCGCCGGAACCATCCGCGTTCACACGGCGAAGTTTGCCGCCTGCCCAAAACACGATCGCGCCGCTATCGGGCGTCCAGTCCATGTTGGGATAGACACCGGTTACCGCCCAGGTTTCCTGCACGTCGAGATCGAGATCGCCATAAATCATCTGCTCGCGGCCGCTGGCGATATCTTTCACCCATAGCTGCGACTGATCCCTGTCGCGCCGGACGAATGCGATGGATTTGCCATCGGGTGACGGGGCCGGACGCACTGCACCGCCATATCCCGATACTACTGTCGTGCGCTCTCCCGTTGCCAGATCGTAACGCTCGATCTCGAAGATGCCGGCGTTGGAATCCTGCGCATATTCGAAAATCGGGCCAGCGGTGTTGTTGCGGGTGAAATACACCGCTTCACCACCGGGCGAATAGACGGGCTCGCCCAGCTCTTTCTGATGCTGCTCGTTCGGACGCTCGACCAGCTTCACACCGCCCCCGCCAGCCACATGGTAAAGCCAGATTTCGCCGGTGCCGAGCGAACGGCCTGTGGTGAAATGCTTCTTCGCCACAATATACCGCCCGTCAGGCGACCAGCTCGGCTGGTTGAGCAGGCGGAAATCTTCCTTCGTAAGTTGCCGTTTATCCGAACCGTCGGCATTCATCAGCCAGATATTGTCGCCCCCGCCCCTGTCGGATGTGAAAGCGATACGCTGACCATCGGGCGAGAAACGCGGATGAACTTCCCATGCCAGTCCTTCGGAAATACGCGTGGGAATGCCGCCAGCAATCGGCATGGTGTAAATGTCGCCCAGCATGGAGAACGCGATACGCTGTCCGTCCGGCGCCACATCGACATCCATCCACGTGCCTTCGTCCGTTTGAATCGGAACCTGACGGATGGTCGCACCTGCAGGGGCACTGACGTCCCACTCGGCGGGTTCGGCTCCGGCTGACGCTGCGGGGGATTGGGGCGCTTCGGGCGGTGCAACGGTCTGTTTGCCGCTGCCTGCTACTGGCAAGCTGTTTACATCCGGCTGCGGCGCGATAACCTCGTCCTCCGGCACCTCGGTTTCGGCCACCGGAGTGGGCAGCGACTGTTCCTGCGCCACGGCGGGGCTGAGAGCCAGAAGGCTGGTGGACACCAAAAGGCTGGTGGAAAAAAGCGCGGCAGCGGCGGCGGATTTCATGTGCGAACTCTCCCTGTTATTGCGACATTTGCGGCACCTTGGAATGCGATACAAGGGTTACAGCAAAGAGAGGCGGGGTCTGTTCGACGGGCACTGCAATCTCTATGGCCGGGCAGATGTCAGACCAACTCGATCGTCTCCTGAAAATCATGGCCCGTCTGCGTGATCCAGAGCAGGGATGCGAATGGGATCTGGCGCAGGATTTCGGCAGCATCGCGCCTTATACCATCGAAGAAGCCTACGAGGTTGTCGATGCGATAGAGCGCGGTGCGATGGACGAGCTGCGTGAGGAGCTTGGCGATTTGCTGCTGCAGGTCGTGTTCCATTCCCGCATGGCACAGGAACGCGGCCTGTTTTCCTTCTCCGATGTCGCTCGCGCCATTTCCGACAAGATGGAAGCGCGCCATCCGCATATTTTCGGCGATGCCGACGGCATAATGACCGAAGGGCGCTGGGAAGAACTGAAAGCTTCGGAACGCGAAGCGAAGGGCGCCGTCAGCGCGATGGACGCCGTAGCGCGCGCCCTGCCCGCCGTGCTGCGAGCCGAAAAATTGCAAAAACGCGCAGCGCGGGACGGGTTCGACTGGGGGGATACGATAGGCCCGGCAAGCAAGGTGCGCGAAGAAATGGCCGAACTGGACGAGGCCGACGCGGAGCATAAACTGGAGGAAGCCGGTGATTTGCTGTTTGCCGCCGTCAATCTGGTGAGGGCGCATGGCGTTCCTGCAGAGGAAGCCTTGCGCGCCGCGAATGATAAATTCGAGCGGCGGTATCGCGGAATGGAGGATATCGCCGGAGGTGCGTTTTCCGAACTCGATCTGGATGCGCAGGAGGCGCTGTGGCAGCAAGTAAAGCGCACGGAACGTGGCCCCAGCTAACAGCCTAAAGCGTTTCGAACTGCCCGGCTTCTTTAGGGTTTAACCGCACGATAATCCGGCGCATCGGGCCGTGTCCCTTCGCATCATCGCCTTCACCGACATCAGCCACAGCATCCGCGTCTGTCTCCTCCAGTACTTCCCCATGTGCGTGCAGCCACGCGATGCGTTGTCCGTCACTGGCTGGCAGGATGAACTCGCGGGTCACCGCTTTGGCTGTCAGCAGCGCGCCCAGTTGCTGGAGAAGCGCGTCCACGCCCTCCCCCGTCAATGCGGTTACGGCTACGACATCTTCTCGGCTCGCAGCCATATCATACAGCGCAGCCCTGCGCTCCGGTTCCAGAAGGTCGAATTTGTTCCAGACCTCCAGAATGGGAATAGTGCTCACACCTTC
This sequence comes from uncultured Sphingomonadaceae bacterium, assembly GCA_913060895.1. Lineage (GTDB taxonomy): Bacteria > Pseudomonadota > Alphaproteobacteria > Sphingomonadales > Sphingomonadaceae > CAJXSN01. Next base: position 178,267 of record CAJXSN010000003.1, on the reverse strand, counting down.
CTCGCGGTCAATCACGTCCAGATCGGCCAGCACTTCCAGAACCTGATTTTTCTGAGCTTCGGTCGAAACATTGGCGATATCGCGCACGTGCAGGATCAGATCGGCGCCGGTCACTTCTTCCAGAGTGGCGCGGAAAGAAGCCACCAGCTGCGTTGGCAGATCGGAAATAAAGCCGACCGTGTCAGACAGGATCGCCTTCTCCACACCCGGCAGGCCGATCGCCCGCATGGTGGGATCAAGCGTAGCGAACAGCAGGTCTTCTGCCGTCACTTCCTCGCCTGTCAGATTGTTGAACAGCGTCGATTTGCCCGCATTGGTATAACCCACCAGCGCAATGACTGGCCACGGGGCACGCCCGCGGCGATCCCGGTGCAATGTTCGGGTCTTGCGAACCTGTTCCAGTTCGCGGCGCAGACGCCCCATACGCTGACGGATCATTCGTCTGTCGGCTTCGATCTGGGTTTCCCCCGGGCCGCCGAGGAAACCGAAGCCGCCGCGCTGCCGCTCGAGGTGGGTCCAGCTACGCACAAGGCGGCTTTGCTGGTAATCCAGATGCGCCAATTCAACCTGCAAACGGCCTTCGGCCGTCGCGGCCCGCTCACCGAAAATTTCCAGAATCAGCCCGGTGCGATCAATGACCTTACGGCCCAGCTTTTCTTCCAGATTGCGCTGCTGGATAGGGCTGAGTGCGCCGTCGATGACGACCAGTTCCGCTTCGTGCAACTCGCAGTCCGTGGCGATACGTTCGACCTGCCCGGAACCGAACAGGGTATTCGGCTTCACATCCCGAACGGGTAAAACAAAACTGTCTGCAATCACCAGCCCGATGGCGAGCGCCAAGCCGCATGCCTCGGCCAGACGGGCCTCTGCATCCAGATCATACGATATGGAACGAATGTCGGGACACACCACGAGCGTACGCCCGCCGCGGGTTACCTCTTCGCGTTCATCGTCGAGAAAACTCAGTTGTCGTCGCCTTCATAATCGTCGCTCAAATCGATATTCTCGGCCGGCTGAACCGTGGAAATGGCATGTTTGTACGCCAGCTGCACATAGCCATCGCGCTCCAGCATCACGCAGAACGGATCATACGCGGCAATGCGCCCCTGCAGCATCACGCCATTGACGAGAAACATGGTGACCTGCACGCCCGCATCGCTGACTTTTGCCAGAAAAACATCCTGCAGGAGCCGCTGTTTGCGGTTGCCCGGCTGGCTGGCGAACTGATCGGCATCAATCGCCGGACCCGGCATGATGGTGCTGATCGCGTGCTTGTAAACCAGCTGCGATTGCCCGTCGCGGCGCAGCAGCATGGAAAAATTGTCGAACCAGGTAACAATACCCTGCAGCTTCACGCCCTTGATAAGAAACAGGGTCACCGGGGTTTTGTCGCGCCGGAGTTTGTTCAGGAAGACGTCCTGCAAACTGTTGTTCTTGGAGTTTCCAGATTGAGTATCCGTCCGCCCCTGAATGTCACTCTTATCAGAAGATTTAATGCGGACGCTTAACGTTTTTCCATCGGGCATTATGCCGTATCCTTTGTTTTTGGCGGCTGCCTTGGCGGAGCCGCAATCAGGTCGTGCCGGTGGCACTTCCGGTTCGCCCGGCAAAGTTGCGCCGGGCGGTATTCAAAGAGCATCGAAGCACAAGCGCATCGTTGCATCCCCCTTCTAGTCTTCATTCTTCCTTTCGGTCATCCCCAAAAGTTTCAATTTTCTATGCAGCGCCGATCTTTCCATACCGATGAAGCTGGCCGTCTTGGAAATATTGCCGGAAAAGCGCCTTATCTGGATACCCAGATATTCCCGTTCGAAATTCTCGCGCGCTTCCCGCAGGGGTACGCCCATCATGGTGGTCATGCCGCTGCCGCCGCCAATTTTGCCACTCGTTACTTCTGCGGGCAGCATATCGGGCTGGACCTCCTCTATCCGGTCTCGCGGAGACAGGATCACCGTGCGTTCGACAACATTGCGCAGTTGGCGGACATTGCCCGGCCATTCATAAGCCTGCAGGGCCGCCATTGCCTCCTGGGTTATCTCAGGTGCGCGGATGCCCTGCTCGGATGCGTACCGGGTGAAGAAATGTTCGGCCAGGGCGGGCACGTCATCACGGCGCTCGGCCAGCGACGGGATCGCTACTGGAACCACATTGAGCCGATAGAACAGATCCTCACGGAAACGCTTTTCCTCGATCTCCGTCTGCAAGTCGCGCGAACTGGAGGATACGACGCGAACATCGACCCCTATTTGCCGCGATCCGCCAACCCTCACAAAACTCTGTTCGGTCAGAACGCGCAATATCCGCGCCTGAGTTGCCAGCGGCATATCTGCCACTTCATCCAGATACAAAGTTCCGCCGTCGGCCTTCTCCAGCAGACCTGCGCGAACCAGCTTTCCTTCCGATTCCTCGCCGAACAATTCATGCTCGAACCGGTCGGAGGTGATCCGCGCGGAGTTGACCGTTACGAAAGCGTGTTCGGCACGCGGGCTCCAGCCATGCAGAAGACGGGCAGCGACTTCCTTGCCCGCCCCCGCCGGACCGGTGACGAGGACCCGGCTACCTGTATTGGCAACCCGTTTAAGCGTGGCGCGCACCTGATTTATAACAGCCGAGTTGCCAGTAAATTCGTCGCTGGCCGTCATGCCTTCGCGCAAGCGAACATTTTCGCGGCGCAGTCTTTCTGTCTCTGTTGCGCGGCCGACAAGGATCAGCAGGCGTTCGGCTTCGAAGGGCTTTTCCAGAAAATCCATCGCGCCGCGCGACACGGCAGACACCGCCGTATCGATATTGCCATGGCCTGAGAAAATGATGACAGGCAGCTCAGGCTCGCGCTGCTTGATCGCGTCTAGAACTTCGAGCCCGTCCATCTTGCTACCGTGCAACCAGACGTCGAGCAGAACGAGACTTGGCCGCCGTTCATCGATCATCTGGAGCGCAGAGTTGCCATCCCCCGCAGTGCGGCATTCATAACCTTCATCGCTGAGCACCCCCGATACAAGATCGCGAATGTCTTTCTCGTCATCGACTATCAGGATTTCGAGGGCCATCAGGCAGCCTTCCTTTCGTGGACAAGACTGTCCGTAGATATTTGAAACTGAATGACAGCTTGGGAGGTCATTCGGCAGCCTCCTGCCGTGCTGCATCGGGATTGCGGGCAAATCGCATCGAGACACGGGTGCCGGTATCGCCGTGTTCGGCCCGGCCGATACTCATGACACCGCCATGCTCCTCGACGATTTTATTGACGATCGCCAGGCCCAGCCCGGTCCCCTTTTCGCGGGTAGTAACATACGGCTCCAACAGGCTGTCGCTTTCCTGCGGCAAGCCGATACCGTTGTCCTCTACGGCGACATCGAGCCAGTCTGAATCCGCCGACAGGGTAACGGCAACGCGGCCGCGATAATCCGGTTCTGCCTCGCCAAGCCTTGCTTCTACCGCCTCTGCCGCATTTTTCAGGACATTGGTCATCGCCTGCCCGAATTGATGCCGGTCACAGGCAATATCGATATCGGTGTCTGACGCGGGCGCGAATGCAAAGTCGATTTCCGGATGCGCGACCTGTTGAAGGAACAGTGACTGGCGCACCAGATCGAGCGCCTCTTCCTGCCGGAAGACTGGCTTGGGCAGACGGGCAAAGCTGGAAAATTCATCGACCATAGTGCGCAATTGCCCCACCTGGCGCACGATCGTGTTGGTCAATTCATCGAACAGATCGCCGTCCAGTTCGATCTGGCGCCGGTACCGGCGTTTCAGCCGTTCCGTCGCCAGCTGTATCGGCGTGAGCGGATTTTTAATCTCATGTGCGATCCGGCGCGCAACATCGGACCAGGCAGCTTGCCGCTGGTCGAGCAACTGACGGGTGATATCCTCGAACGTAATCACGAAACCGCCAGCGGCAGGGGCAATTTTGACTGCCAGCGTGACGATCTCCTCGCCCTTGTCGAAGCTGACAACCCCCTGCCCCATGCCCGATTGCACCAGTGCGCTCATCTGCGGGGCAAGCGTATCGAGCGACAAGCCATCGCCAGCATCGATGCCTTTTGGCAAAAGCAGGGATTGTGCAGAGCCGTTCATGAGCAGCACATTGGCATCCCGGTCCACCGAGATGATGCCCGCAGTGATCGATTCCAGCAGCGCTTCCATGAAACTGCGGCGATCATCCAGCTGCAGATTGGCTGCCTTCAGATCATCTGTCTGGGATTCAATCTGGGCCGTCATCCGATTGAATGCGCGATTGAGCAGCCCGATCTCGTCTGCGCCCCGCCGCCCTTCCACCCGCAGGGCAAAATTGCCTGCACCAACCTTGCGCGCGGCTGCGACCAGATCGGTTAAGGGCTCGACCTGACGATCGGCAAATCGCAAAGCAAACCAGACGGCCAGACCGACCAGAAACAGGCTGACAATGAACAGGGCAAGATTGAACCGCAACTGCAATGCCCGCGCCCGGGTGGTCAGCTTGTCATATTGCAAAACGACCGAGCTGGCCTGTTCCCATTGGCTGAACGACAATGCCTGGGAATTGCGGGCGTTATACAGGTAAATACCGCGCTCGGCGTCGATCGGCGCAATGGCCTCGATGCGGGTAGAGTCTGCGAATACCGCCACAGGTTCATTGTTCGCAAATATATCCAGCGCGGTCTGCCCGCGCTCAGCCGGCTTGGTATCTTCGCGTAGATTGAAGGCAGCCGCAGTTGTCAGCGATCCATCCGGAAACGCCTGAAGCACAGCGGATTCGTTAATTTCACGCCCCTGCATCTGATAACTGAAATCTTCGAGAAATTCGTTGTTCGTCAGATCCAGTCTTTCCGTGCTGGAGAAATAGAACCGCAAATCGCCTGCCATCGTGACGGTTTCGTTCGCCACTTCCAGCTGGTTCTGTTCGTAATACCCGCGGGCGAGTTCGTTGGCGTTTTCCATCAGGCCGCGCGAATTGCCGGAAAACCAGAAATCCACACCCGACTGGAACAGGATAGCCGCAAATCCAGCCACCAACAGCGTGGGTACGGCAGCGATCAGAGAGAACAGGAACACCAGACGCACATGCAAACGCGCAGTGCTGCCGGCAGCCCGTTTCAGCGCCAATCTGCGCCCGATCAGCACCAGAAGCGCCATTGCCGGGATCATCGTACCGATCAGCAAGGTCGCCACCTGCTGCGTGGGCAGAAGTTGCCCGTCCGCAGGGGCGCTATCAAAAGACAGCCAAGTGGTGGCGATCATGGTCGCCAAGGCCGCCAGCGTTGCCAGTTCCAGTACGAGAAAGAAGTTCGCCCTGCGCGACCACACGACAAACCTGCGCATCCAGCGCGGGCTGCGGCGAATTGGCGGGTTCGGTGCGTCTACCATCGTTGCGCAGTTACAACAGTGGTGTGGCTTCTGCGCAAGAAAATAGTGCGTAGCCCGCTTCGGTCAGCCGCGCGTAATGAACTGTTCGGCGTCAAGACCCAGAACCGTCAGCCGTTTACGCAGCGTATTGCGATTGATCCCCAGAATTGCGGCGGCACGCAACTGGTTGCCGCCAGTGCGCAGCAGAGCTTCCTCGAACAGGGGCTTCTCGAATGCAGCGGTTGCCATCCGGTATATTTCGCCTTCTGGCGGCGCAGTGTGATCCAGCCAGTCGCGCACCGAACCGGCAAGGCTGGATGTGTGTGCGTTATTCTCCATTACGTCATCCATCGCGCCGCCCCGCCCGGCAACATCCCTTACCAACTCTGCATCGATCACATCCTCTCGCGCCATGATTGCGAGGCGGAACACAAGGTTGCGCAATTCACGGACATTTCCGCGCCACGGAAGCTTCGACAATTCCTCGATGGCTTCTTCGGCTATTCCTTTTTTCGGCAATCCTTCCTCGACAGCTTCAGACATGAAGTGAGTGGCGAGCATTCCGATATCTTCGCGCCGCTCGCGCAGCGGAGGCAGCTCGATCGGAACGACGGCCAGGCGGTAATACAAATCCTCACGAAAACTGCCTGCCGCGATCATGGGGGCCAAATCGCGATTGGTCGCCGTCACGATGCGCACATTGATGGCCACATCCTGCCTGCCGCCGACGCGCCTGATACGGCCCGATTGCAGCGCCCGCAGCAGCCGCGTCTGCGCCTCCACCGGCATATCGCCGATCTCGTCGAGGAACAGCGTCCCGCCATTGGCCTGCTCGAACTTGCCGATCGTTTGTGTGGCCGCCCCGGTGAATGCGCCGCGTTCATGGCCGAACAATTCGCTTTCGATCAGTTCATGCGGAATGGCAGCTGCATTTACTGCGACGAACGGGCCGGTCTTGCGGTGGCCAAGCTGGTGAATGGCTTCTGCCACCAGTTCCTTACCCGTACCGCTTTCGCCCGTGATCAGAACAGTCAGATCATTGCGCAGGACGCGGGCGATCATGCGGAATACTTCCTGCATCGCGGCGCTCCGGCCGACCAGAGGCATGCCGTCGCCCGGCTCGTTTCCGGCAACCGCAGCGGCGCCCGCACCCGCCGCCTGGCGCACAGCACGCACCAGTTCGTCCAGGTCGAAGGGCTTGGGGAAATATTCGAACACCTCGTTCTCGCTTGCCCGAACAGCAGTATCGAGTGTGTTTTGCGCTGACAGGACGATGATCGGCATAGCCGGAGCGGCCGTGCGCGCCCTGTCCAATGCGGACAATCCGTCCCCGTCTTCCAGCATCACGTCGGTCAGCATCGTAGCGTAGGTGTTTTGCTCCAGCAGCGCATCGCGCGCGGCAATCGCCGCGCAGTGATCGACATGATACCCCTCGTCTTCCAGAGCCGAGACGATCACAGTTGCGATGCTGGGATCATCCTCCACCAGCAGAATGCGCGCCTTGCCGCTCATTTCGTTTCCTTCGCTTCGGCCAGATGCACGCTAAACCGGGTCAGCCCGGCTACCCGGTCCCGCTCATGCGCAATCCGGCCCTCCATGTCCCGAACCAGTTTGCGCACAAGGGCAAGGCCGAGGCCCTGCCCGCCCTGTTTGGATGTGACGAAAGGTTCGAAGACACGGTCTGCTATGGCCGGATCGATCCCCGGTCCATTATCGCTGATCGCCACTTCGATGGAAAGCGGCACAGAGCGACCACGCCCCCGTCTGAGAACATTCATCACGAGCCCGGTGGCATAGCGTGTGCGGATCGTCACGACAGGCTGATCCGTGTTTGCGCACGCTTCGCGCGCATTGGCGAGAAGATTTATGAGGACCTGCTGCAAAGCATCGCGGCTGGCCAGAACAGGCGGTAATGACGGGTCGAATTCTTCCCTGAACATGACCGCTGGCGCGCCTTCCATAGATCGCACCACACCAAGAGCATTGCGGATGACTTCATGCAGATTGACCGATGCCAAAGGTTCAGCCTGCTTGCTGCCGAGCGCCTGCATCCGATCGATCAAACGGGCAATCCGGTCGACCTCGTCCGTGATCAGCGTTGCCAGCGAGCGTTCGCTTTCCGGCAATTTGCGGGCAATAAGCTGGCCCGCGCCGCGAATGGCAGCCAGCGGGTTTTTAATCTCGTGCGCCAGAACGGCCGGTGCTGCCACTCCGGCTGGATCGGGATTATCCCCCATTCCGGCCTGTCCGGCATCCGACAGGGTAACAACACGCCAGCCTTCCCCCTGCGCCACCGGTGAGAGTGTAAGGTTTATCGAAGCGAGCTTGTCCTCTGTGCCCAACAGCAGGCCGCGCGCAGTCAGCTGTGCATCGGGCTCCTTCAATCGGGAAGCAATGCGAGGGTCGCTCAGCGGCACCACATCGGAGAAATTGCACCCGATCATGCGCGTCGCACTCTTGCCAAGCAGGGTTTCCGCAGCCTGATTGGCCTCGCGCACGATCCCGTCTTTATCGATCAACAGGAAAGCGAAGATCAATCCGGAAATTTGTGCTTCGGCTTGCGGAGCTACCACGCTGCCCGCACCCTTCTGGGTCACGCCGCCCTGCGCCGAAGGAACGGCGTGTAAAACCGCTCCAGCTCGCCCAGAACCTGATCCGGATCGTCGATGAAGTTCACATGATTGCGGAACTCGGCCGAACCATGCATCCCTTTTGTGTACCAGCCCAGATGCTTGCGAGCGACCTTTGCGCCGACATCGCGGCCATACAGGTCCAGCATACCCTGGTAATGCTCGACAACGGTCTCGAACTGTTCATCGAAGCTGGGCGTTGCCAGCATTTCGCCAGTCTTCCACCAATGCATTATCTGTCCCAGCAGCCACGGTTTTCCGTAGGCCCCCCGCCCGATCATCAGCCCGTCTGCGCCCGATTGTTCGAGAGCGTTGGCCGCATCGTCCACCGTGCAGATATCGCCGTTGACGATTACCGGAATGGACACCGCTTCCTTTACCTTGCTGATGAAAGGCCAGTCCGCGCTTCCCTTGTACATCTGGTTGCGTGTGCGGCCGTGAACGGTGATCATCTTAACGCCGATGTCCTCGGCAATTTTTGCAAGCTCCGGTGCATTCAGGCTGGCATGGTCCCAGCCCATGCGCATCTTTACCGTAACAGGCACATCGACGGCTTTGACTGTAGCTTCCATCAGCTTCGTGGCGAGCGGCACTTCGCGCATCAGAGCGCTGCCGGCCAGGCCATTGGTTACCTTGCGTACCGGACAGCCGAAATTGATATCGATGATCGCCGCGCCGCGATCTTCGTTAAGCCTGGCCGCTTCACCCATGCTTTCGGGATCGCAGCCCACCAACTGCATGGAGACGGGATCTTCGGTCGCATGCCACGCGGCCTTCTGGATGCTCTGACGGGTATCGCGGATCGCCGCCTGACTGGCGATCATCTCGGTCACATTCAGGCCCGATCCATAGCGCCGCACGAGCGTGCGGAAAGGCATGTCCGTGACCCCGGTCATAGGGGCAAGAACAACAGGAGTATCGATCGTTACCTGACCGACTTGGATCGGCCGCGGCGGAACGGGGGGCTGGACGGGTGTCATACGCTGTCTGATTTCTGCCTAAATATTAGGCATTCGCCTAGTGGATTGCGGACAATGCCGCAAGCGCGTAGCGGCCTCCCGTAATGACAGACGTCCCAACCCTGCCTCCGTTCGCAGCTATCATTGTCGCCGGTGGCCAAGGCCTGCGCGCAGGTCAGCCGGTGCCCAAGCAATTCGCGCGCTGGCGGGGCAAGCCTGTGCTGCGCCATTCGGTAGAGCGACTGGCAGCAGCAGGCGCGTCGCATATCGTAATTGCAATTCCGGAAGGTGCGGAGGAATTGGCAGCCGAGGCTGTGGGAGACAACGCAGCTGTGCATTTTGTAACCGGAGGCGTAACCCGCCAACAATCGGTTTTTCGTGCGCTGGATGCTCTGAAGGAACAGGGTCCGGCGCATGTGTTGATCCATGATGCCGCCCGCCCGATTGTACCTGTTGCCGTTGTTTCGCGGCTTCTGGCAGCGTTGGCCGAAAATGCGGGGGCTATTCCCGTGTTGCCGGTGGTGGACAGCCTTGCAGTGGCTGGAGAGAACGTGATGGTAGGAAGCGCGGACCGGAAAAGTCTTCGGCGGGTCCAGACCCCGCAAGCCTTTCGCTACGCCGATATTCTCGCCGCGCACGAAGCATGGGATGATCGATCCGCTGCGGGCGACGATGCGCAGGTGTTGCGCGCGCATGACGGAACAATCGCTCTGGTCCAGGGCGACGAAGCCCTACACAAACTCACCTTTGCGGAGGATTTCATGAACGATGCACCGTCTGTTCGCACTGGCATGGGATACGATGTTCACCGCTTGTCCGACGGCGAGGAATTATGGCTTTGCGGGATTAAAATCGATCATCCGCGCGGGCTGGCCGGCCACAGTGATGCCGACGTAGGACTGCACGCAGTCACCGATGCGATTCTGGGGGCAGTCGGCAAAGGCGACATCGGCCAGCACTTTCCGCCCAGCGACCTACAATGGGCAGGGGCATCATCGGACAGGTTTCTGGCCCACGCTGCCAAACTGGCGGCTGAGACTGGCTATACCGTTGGTAACATCGATCTCACACTGATCTGCGAAGAACCCAAAATCGGCCCGCATCGTGATGCAATGCAGGCTCGCGTCGCAGCCATCCTCCACGTTGCGGCCGACCGTATCAGCGTTAAGGCTACGACTACCGAACGTCTGGGGTTTACGGGACGCGCAGAGGGAATAGCGGCCCAAGCCGTTGCGACCTTGGTACTGGCAGCCTAGAGCGAGATATGGCTGACGCATTGCTTCCACCTGATATCGGCGATCTGGCCAAGAAAGTCGTCACTGCCAACAGCGCAGCGTCACGCACGGTCACACTCGCCGAAAGTTGTACCGGAGGGCTGGTTGCTGCCGCTCTGACAGAGGTGCCGGGTTCCTCTGCAGTACTCGATCGCGGGTTCGTAACCTACTCCAACGAAGCGAAGATGGAGATGCTGGATGTGCCCAGCGACATTATCGAAACTTTCGGTGCAGTTTCCATCGCCTGCGTATGGGCAATGGCTCAGGGTGCGCTGGAGAAAAGCGGAGCCGATGTAGCGGTCGCTATCAGCGGTGTCGCTGGGCCCGGTGGCGGCACTCCTACCAAACCTGTGGGCACGGTCGTCTTCGCCCGCGCTATTCGCAATTCCACGGGCGAACCGGAAGGCGAACTAAAGAGCTTTGGCGAAATCGGCCGCGCAGAAATTCGCCGTCAGGCAACAATTTGCGCGCTGGAATTGCTTTTGCCGTAAAGCTCGTTTGCGCGGGCCTCGAATGCGGCAACCATCCTGCGGAATGCACGGTCGAAATACTGGCCCGCAAGCCGCTCGAACACCCTGTTCTTAAACGTAAAGTCTACAGAGAACCTGATGCGACAGCCGCCCGATGGCAAGGGGTCGAAGGCCCATGTATTATCGAGGTCCCGCAGTGGCCCGTCTATATAGTGTACTCGCAAAAATTGCGGCCGGTCTTTCTCGACACGGGATGTAAAACTCTCCCTGATTGCTTTGAAACCGACCACCATGTCAGCGACCATTTCGGCCTCCGTTTCGGATCGCACTCTTGTCGCAACGATCCAAGGCAAGAACTCGCTATAGCGGCCTACATCTGCAACCAGATCGAACATCTGTTTACAGCTATATGGCAGTTCGCGGGTCTCGTGGATGCCCGGCATCAGGCGCGCTGCTTGGCCAGCTTTGCCTCCCGCGCAGCCTTCATTTCAGCGAAGTCGTCGCCTGCATGATAGCTGGACCGCGTGAGCGGAGTACTCGCGACCTGCAAGAAGCCTTTTGCACGGGCAATCGCACCGAACGCATTGAAGGCTTTGGGCGTAACAAAATCCTCGACCGTGGCATGTTTGGGCGTTGGCTGGAGATATTGGCCCATAGTCATGAAATCGATATCGGCGCTGCGCATATCATCCATCACCTGATGCACCTCGAGCCGCTGCTCGCCCAATCCGAGCATGATGCCGGACTTGGTAAAGATCATCGGATCGTGGGCTTTCACTTCTTCCAACAAACGGAGCGAGGCATAATAGCGGGCGCCGGGCCTGATCGTGGGATAAAGACGCGGGACAGTTTCCAGATTGTGATTGTAAACGTCCGGTCCAGCCTCGCAGATGGCTTCAACAGCCGCGCGCATTTTGCCACGAAAATCAGGGGTAAGAATCTCGATCGTGGTGCCCGGTGTTTCGCGGCGCAAAGCCTTGATGACTTTCACGAATTGTGAGGCTCCGCCATCGGGAAGATCATCACGGTCCACGCTGGTGATAACAATGTGTTCCAACCCCATCTTACCAGCGGCAACGGCGGTGTTCTCGGGCTCCATCGGGTCAACCATCCGCGGCATACCCGTCTTCACATTGCAAAACGCGCAGGCGCGTGTGCACACATCACCCAAAATCATCACGGTGGCGTGCTTCTTGGTCCAGCACTCCCCGATATTGGGGCAAGCGGCTTCTTCACATACAGTGTTAAGGTTCAGCTCCCGCATCAGCTTGCGCGTTTCTTCATACCCCTTGCTGACAGGGGCCTTTACCCTGATCCAGTCAGGCTTGCGCTGGCGGACGGGCCGATCATCTGATGGCTGCGGTGCTGAGGAAAGATCATTCATACAGGCCCATCTAATTGTCCATCTTGCTAGTGACAATGGTGAGAGGCAGAAGATGTTCATGGTCAATGACACTTCACCTCAACTCGATTCGCTCATCGCGGGATATCAAACCTTCAGGGAAACCGGGTGGGAGCCGCACAGAAAACGCTGGGCCGAACTGCGCGAGGGGCAATCCCCGGAGATCATGGTTATCGCCTGTTCAGACAGCCGCGTGGACCCGGCGCAGATATTCGATGTTGATCCGGGCCAGATATTTGTTGTCCGTAATGTCGCTGCACTGGTGCCCCCCTATGAAACTTCCGCTGGTCAGCATGGCGTTTCGGCAGCGCTGGAATTTGCTGTGCAGGTCCTCAAGGTAAAAGAAGTTGTGGTCATGGGGCACGGAATGTGTGGCGGCTGCGAAGCGGCACTAACGAAATCGATGGCCGGCGCAGCCCCGGGACAGGGTGGGTTCGTGGCCCAATGGATATCAATGCTCGACTCAGCTGTGGAGACAGTGATCGGCGAACACGGTTCGGAAGGGCGCGAAGCCTTGCGCGCAATGGAGCATGCGGCTGTGAAGGTCAGCTTGACCAATCTGCGCACGTTTCCCTGCGTGCAGGAAAAGGAGGGCGACGGTTCCCTGAAATTGCGCGGCGCCTACTTCGCAATCTCGCATGGCGTCCTGCATCTGCTCGACGAGGACGCGGGGAAGTTCATCGCAGTTTCATAACCCCAGCTTGCTTGCTTCGCTGCTGAATGCCAAGGCTCCGTGAATGTCAGAACTCGACGCAAAAAATATCGCCCTTCTCATCGATGCAGATAACGTCAATCCTAAAGGGATAGACAGCGTCCTGACCGTTCTGGCCGAATTGGGGCAGGTCAACATACGGCGCGCCTATGGCAATTGGGCGAAGGACGCTCTGAAAAAATGGGGCGACATAACAAATGGTTATGGCATTCGTCCTCACCAGCAATTTGACCTGACACGCGGCAAGAACGCGACTGACATGGCCATGTCTATCGACGCTGTAGACCTCCTTTATCAGGGGAAGGTCGATGGTTTTGGAATCATGAGCAGCGACAGCGATTTCACCCCGCTGGTAACGCGGCTGAGGCAGGATGGATTGCCGGTTTACTGTTTTGGTGATGGCAAGACACCGATGGCGCTGAGGACCGCCTGCACCCGGTTCATCGATGTGAACAAGCTAATGGAAGGGGCAACCAGCTCCCGTCCAACCAGCGCCAAAAAGCGATCGCCCTCCAAAGCCGGAAACGGCGTAGATATTATCAGCGGCGTCAACGATGACGGGATCGAGGACGAACTCATCGAATTGCTGGGCGAAGCATGGAAGGCCGCTTCGCGAGATGACGAGGGATATGCCCGCTTGCAGGAGGTAGGCCAAATCGCCGGCAACCGGTCCAGCTTCGACGTGCGCAATTACGGCTTCAAACAACTGTCTGAAATGGTCCGTTCGCTTGATCGGTTTGATATCGTGCGCAAACAAGACGGGCAGTTGTACGTTCGCCGCCTGAGATAAGTTTCAGCAAAAAAAACGGCGCAGATCCCAAGGACCTGCGCCGTTTATTCCTTAGACAAATCGCCTTAGCTTGAAGGCGCTGCTTCTTCCGCAACAGGCGCAGTTGCGGTCGGCGTGGGCGTTGCCAGACCATCGGCATAGGCACTCCACAGCATCGCCAAAGGTTTGCGTGTACCTTCTACCTTCGCAAACGACGCCTTGGCCTCTGCAATCTTGCCTTGATCGAGCTGCGCAATGCCCAGACGTGTCAAGGCGCGCGAAGTGTCAGCACCAGGGGCGGTCAAAGCCATCGTGTAGAATTCCTCCGCCTTTGCAGGCTGCTCATAGTTCAGAAACGCGTCGCCTGTGGCAATGACGAGAGTTGCACTAGCGCCGGCTTTCTCCGCATCAGATGCAAGACTGGACAGTTCATTCCGGTCGGCTGCAATCCGCTGGCTGGCGTTGCCTCGGACCTCAACGACATAAGGGTTGGTTTCATCCAGACTGCCGTCTGCAATGCCTTCGTCAAGTACAGCAACAACCTCGCCCGGCAGACGGCGGAAGTCAGCTGCGTCGACATAATCAAGATAGTCGCGCTCGTTGTTCAAAACGTCGGTACGGCGAGCCAGACGCAAGAGATCCAGAGTTTCCTGCGGCTGATACTGAAGCAGATTTCGCTGAATGGCGATGGCGTCGCTCCAGGCGCTTTGGCTTGGATACATCGAAACATACATCTCGCTATATCGTACAGCTTCCTCAGCCATATCGCCTTCATAAGCGACCGCGAGACCGCGCTTGATCCATAGCTCATCCACATCCTGACCAGACGCCTGACGCGACTCAATCGCAGTGTTCAGATAGGTCAGACCTTTCTGATACTGATTATCCTGAAAGTAGCTTTCCGCAATCAGGCCGGAAAGCTCACCACTGTCTTCGCCGGCATCAATAGCACGCTGAAGATAGGTACGAGATGCGCTATAATCCTGTGCATTATACGCCAACTGGCCAGCCAATTTGTTGAATGAAGCAACCTTATCGGGTGGTGTTCCACCGCTCTCCAGCATTTGCTTTACTCCTGCATATTGCAGGGCATTGTCATTCAACTGCGCACCGACATTATAGTAAATCCCGCCAAGTACGTATTTATCGTCGGGCGTTTGTGCAGAGGCCAAAACACCGGGCAAAGCAGCCTTTAGGGCATTATAGTCGGGAGTTTCCGCATTCAGCCCTTCTTCGAGTGGCTTGTACGCTGCGATGAAACCGTCGGAATACTCAGGCTTCGAAGCCTTTTTGTTCTTTTGTGCGTGGGCTGGCGCTTCGAAAGCGGTCACACCGAGCGCAGCGCCGGACATCAGGGCAATAGCAAGGGCGATATTCGCACCTGGACGGCGTTTCTTGTCAAAAGTTGTAGGCCCAAAAGCTGTAGACATTGTCGTTTTCTCCCAAAAATTGGATAATCGGCTCCGATACAGAAGCTAAGCATCACAACAAACGCGCAAGCAACCCAGTCGTGCCGAAAAGATGTTTAACAGATAGCCAGACCGCGCTGAACAGCGATTGAATGATGCCCCACTACATAATCCCGATTCCTCTCGCATGTGTGGAAAACATACATACAGCTCCCCATCTATCGATGGGAAAGCTGGCCCATTCTGGCGATCTCCCCTACTCTAACAATATCACCGGACTGCATATTCCTATGCCTGCGCCGAGCCATGTAGCGAGACCTTAGTTGAGCGACGAAACAGAGACCCTTCCCGCCCCGCATCCGCTGGGTAATTTTGAACGCATCGACATCGTCGATGAAATGAAGACGAGCTATCTCGATTACGCGATGAGCGTGATCGTCAGCCGTGCGCTGCCCGATGTGCGCGACGGGCTGAAGCCGGTTCATCGCCGTATTCTGTTCGCTAGCCAAGAAGGTGGCTTTGTCGCCGGGCGGCCTTATCGGAAAAGCGCCAAGATCGTTGGCGATGTGATGGGCAATTATCACCCCCACGGTGATAGCGCGATTTACGATGCGCTGGCCCGGATGACACAGGACTGGTCGCTGCGCGTTCCGCTGATCGATGGCCAGGGTAACTTTGGCAGCATGGACCCCGATCCGCCGGCCTCCATGCGCTACACCGAGGCGCGTTTGGCGAAGGTCGCCAACAGCTTGCTGGACGATCTCGACAAGAATACCGTCGATTTCGCGGACAATTACGATGGCAGCCGACGTGAACCGACTGTCCTGCCCGCCCGTTTTCCGAACCTGCTGGTCAATGGCGCTGGCGGTATTGCCGTCGGCATGGCGACCAATATCCCGCCCCACAACCTGGGCGAAGTGATCGAGGGCTGCTTTGCATTTCTCGACAATCCGGCCATCACTTCGGAGGAACTGGTCGAATTTATTCCCGGACCGGATTTTCCCACCGCACCTCTGATCCTTGGCCAGTCAGGCGCACGATCTGCTTACACGACCGGACGCGGTTCGATTTTGATGCGTGCGCGTCATGAGATCGAGGAGCGTAGCGGCGACCGTCAGACCATCGTCCTGACATCCATCCCGTTTCAGGTGGGCAAGAACAATCTGGTCGAGAAGATCGCGGACGCCGCGAAGGATAAGCGGATCGAGGGCGTGTCCGACATACGCGACGAATCCTCACGTGAAGGCATGCGCGTGGTAATTGAATTGAAGCGCGATGCCTCGGCCGATGTCGTTCTCAATCAGATCTGGCGTTATTCGCCTGCACAGGCCAGCTTTCCGGCCAATATGCTGGCGATCCGCGGTGGCCGCCCTGAAGTTTTAATGCTGCGCGATATTGTGCAGGCGTTCATCTCCTTCCGCGAAGAAGTCATTACGCGGCGGACCAAATTCGAGTTGAATAAGGCACGCGAGCGAGCGCACGTACTGCTTGGGTTGGTGGTCGCAGTGTCCAATATGGACGAAGTCGTCGCAATGATCCGCGGTTCTTCCAATCCGCAGATTGCACGCGAAAAACTGCGCGCCAAGGAATGGCCCATAGGCGAGATCGCGCAGTATATCCGCCTGGTCGAAGCAATCGAGCCTGACGCAGAGCAAGCCGGCGGCACTTATCGCCTGTCCGAACGGCAGGTGAAGGCCATTCTTGATCTGCGTCTCCACCGCCTGACGGCATTGGGCCGGGACGAAATCGGCGACGAACTGAAGGAACTTTCGGTCGCCATCGAAGAGTATCTTTCGATTCTAGCCGACCGGGTGAAGCTCTATGGCGTCCTGCGCGATGAATTGCAGGAAATCCGCGACCAGTATGCCACGCCGCGTATCAGCGAGATCGCGCCGGCATGGGACGGTCTGGATGATGAAGACCTGATCGAACGCGACGAAATGGTCGTGACGGTAACGCATGACGGCTACATCAAACGGACCCCGCTTTCGACGTTCCGCGCGCAACATCGCGGCGGCAAAGGCCGCGCTGGCATGGCAACCAAAGAACAGGATGCTGTGCGCGAAATGTTCGTCACCAGTACACATAACCCTGTGCTGTTCTTTTCAACACACGGCAAAGTGTACCGCCTGAAAGTATGGAAGTTGCCAGAGGGCGGCCCGACCACGCGTGGGCGCCCGATTATCAATCTGCTTCCCGCACTGGATGACGGTGAAACAATCGCCAATGTCCTGCCATTGCCGGAGGATGAGGAAAGTTGGGGCGCTCTGAATGTCGTCTTCGCCACGGCATTGGGCAATGTTCGCCGCAACAGCATGGACAGCTTCACCAACATCCCGTCCAATGGCAAGTTTGCAATGAAGTTCGAGGATGAGAGCAAGGACCGCCTGATCGGTGTAGCTCTGTTGGAAACGGGCGATGACGTGCTGCTTGCCACGCGCATGGGTAAGGCCATTCGCTTCTCGGGCGAAGATGTACGCGAGTTCGTCTCGCGGACCTCCACAGGTGTGCGCGGGATGAAGTTCAAAGAACAGGACGACGAGGTCGTTTCGCTGTCGATCCTGCATGGTGGTAGCGCAACACCCGAAGAGCGCGACACCTATCTGAAGCTTGCTCCATGGAAAGCTGACGAGAACGCCGCAGCACTGTCGGAAGATCACCAGGCTATGGCGGATGAAGAGCAGTTCATCCTGACTGTATGTGCCAACGGATATGGAAAAATATCCTCCGCCTATGAATACCGCAGGGCCGGTCGCGGCGGAATGGGCATTACTAATATCGACAATATCAAGCGCAACGGGCCAGTGGTGGCAAGCTTCACTGCAACCAAGGCAGATCAGCTGCTGCTGGTGACCGATCAGGCAAAGCTGATCCGCATGGGGCTGGACACCATGCGGGTAATCGGGCGCAGCTCCTCCGGCGTGCGGCTGTTCAATGTGGGTGACAAGGAAAAGGTCGTCAGCGCAGTCCGGATTGACGAGCAAGAAGAACCTGAGAACGATGCCGAAGAAGCCATTGTCGAAGAAATCGTCGGTCGGGAGAGCGAGGAGACGACCCCTACCACGACAATGGACCGCGACAGTAACGAAAGCAAACCCCCGCCAGAATAGCCGTGCGGGAGTGCAACTCGGAAGGATGTGCTGGAGGGCCCCGGACGTGGCCTAGGTGAAGCTGCGTCCGCGCAGGGTCTGTACGACACCTGTCGCGATGAGGATTTGTCCGGCGAAATAGAGCGGCCAAACCAGCAGATCGGCCAGCTCCGACAGTTGCAACGTCCCAATGCCTGTGAAAATCAAAAGGTCAGACGCCACAAATAAAACCGCGCCCAGGCCAACGCGGTACCGAGGAAAAGCGCTCCACCATGCCGCTGCGGCCATTCCGCCCAGCGACACAGCATACAGAGCGACGCTCCAGTCGAACGTCAGAAGCCACGAAATAATGGGCGTTAGAACCAGCAGTGCAAATCCAGCCAGTTTCTGGCTCAGACTCAGCTTGGGTCGCGGATGACGCAGATACAACGTGATCGCCGCCACATGCGCGGCAAAAAATGCCGCCCCGCCAACCATGAAATCAAGCTCTAACCCCATATCGCCGATGGCCGACAAAGCCATGACCAAAGCGATAAGCAAAGCGCTGGTCCCCTTGGCCCGCCGCCAGCAGTAAATCGCGAGCGCCGACGCGCCCACACCCTTCAGCAAAATCAGATATGTCCCGCCAATCTGGTTATCAGCCAAGAAATAATACGCCACCGCTCCGATCAGCGCGACCAGCAACCACGGCCGCTCATGGGCCAATGTTCGGTTTGATACAGGAAGCGGAGCCATAGATATCCTCGCTAGGGCTTGCAGGCAGGTATGGGCAAGACCTAGATGCGCGCCCTCACCATTAGGCAGTATTATGACGCACGATATCCAGATCATAGGTGGCGGCCTCGCCGGAAGCGAAGCGGCTTGGCAACTTGCCAAACGCGGATTCAAGGTCCGCCTGTCCGAAATGCGCGGTAGCGGAGAGATGACGCCCGCGCACCAGACCGACGGACTGGCCGAACTGGTTTGCTCCAATTCCTTCCGGTCTGATGATGACGAAAAGAATGCGGTTGGCCTGCTACATCATGAAATGCGGCGGCTGGATTCATTGATTATGCAGGCGGGTGAGGTTGCCCGCGTGCCCGCCGGATCGGCGATGGCCGTAGACCGCGACCTTTTCTCTGCTGAGGTGCAAAGGGCGCTGGAAGAGCACCCCAACATCACCATCGTGCGCGAACGGGTGGATACGCTGCCTGACAATGGTCCTGCCATTGTCGCCACCGGACCATTGACCGCCGCATCGCTGGCACAAAGCATAGTCGGCGCGACTGGTCAGGAACGTCTCGCATTTTTCGATGCCATCGCTCCAATCATTCACCGCGACAGCATCGATATGGATGTATGCTGGGTCCAGTCCCGCTGGGACAAGACAACCAGCGCCTCCAATCCGGAAGGTGATTATATCAATTGCCCGCTGACGCGTGAGCAATACATCACGTTTCATCAGGGTCTGATGGATGGCGAAAAAACCGAGTTCCGCGAGTGGGAAGAAAACACGCCCTATTTCGATGGCTGCATGCCGATCGAAGTCATGGCCTCACGCGGTGTAGAAACTCTCAGATATGGGCCCATGAAGGGAGTCGGGCTCGATAATCCGTACGATACCTCGGAAGAGTTTCCACAAGGAAAATGGCCTTACGCCGTGGTGCAACTGCGTCAGGATAACAAACTTGGCACACTTTGGAATATGGTCGGTTTCCAGACGAAGCTGAAATACGGGGCGCAGGTCGAACTGTTCCGCACCATTCCGGGCCTAGAAAATGCCGAATTTGCTCGGCTGGGTGGATTGCATCGCAACACCTTCCTCAATTCCCCCGTGGTTCTGGACCGCCAACTGCGCCTGAAAGGCAACGAACGCATCCGGTTTGCCGGACAGATTACGGGTTGCGAGGGCTATGTCGAAAGCTCTGCGATCGGGCTGATGGCGGGAATGATGGCCGCTGCCGAATTGGCGGGAGGGGATTGGAGCGCCCCGCCCCGCACCACTGCACTTGGCGCGCTGTTATCACACATTACCGGAGATGCCGACGCCGCCACTTATCAGCCGATGAATGTGAATTTCGGTCTGTTTCCACCTCTGCAAGAGGTACGGAAAAAGCAGCGAAAGGAAGCTTACACCTTACGGGCAAAAGCGGACATGGGTTCCTGGCTTGCCGAGACGGAAGTTGTGCCTGCATAAAGGCTGCTCAGCATCGACACGCCGGCTTTGTTCGCCGTTTAGGTGCAGTGGTCGCGAACTCTGCTTGCGTTAACTTACGGTCGCCATCGCCATCCGCTGCGTCGAACTTGGTCGCCGTAGTGACCGCCCATTCTTCAAAGGTCAGCAGATTGTTGCCATCCTGATCAAGCTTTTTGAAAGCGCTGGTCCGGGTGGAAAGCATCTCGGCCCGTGTAATTGCCAGATCCCGGTTCCGATCATACCGGAAGAACCTGCGTTGCTCCCGGCTCAGCTGCGTGGCCTCTGGCGGGGTCGGTCCGCGCAGTAGCCCCGGATCGGCTTCCGGCAGATCAGGTTCCGCTGTGTTATCATCAGCAATTACAAAGGGCTCCGGCGGGGGAGCGGCTTGTTCAACCTGCGCCCTGCCCTGCCACCAGAACATGCCTACACCCGCCAGCATCAATGCCAGCACAGCGCCCAATATCATCCGATCCATCGGATACCCCGCTCCCTCTCCTTATCTGCCAGTTAAGCCTGTTCGCACTGCAAGAGCAAGGCTGGGAAATCCATCAAGCATCGGACGCTGTTTCGATACGGCGCGCTGGCCGAGTGCTCCAAGGACAACGAATGGGCGCAGTCCTCGTGGCATTTTGCCTTGTCGGAGCACTGACTGGCTATCCACTATGGGTAATTTGCCATGATCATATCCGCGTTCCACCAGATCGGCGAAGGAGAAATTGCGGGCCAGATGATCAAGTGCAATGACGTTGGTCTCGGCGCCAATAAAACGGGCCAGCGCTTGCCAAGACGCTCTGCGCCCCGAGGCAAATCGCTCCATGCCCGCAGAAGTTAAAGCCTCTCCAGCAACCAGTTCCTCACATCCATCGACCAGTTGGCCAAGGCCAGTTGCGCTCGCATTGCAAGAGTAAAGTTGCGCAAGGAGCGGCTCTCCTATCGGCCAATCAGAAGGCGGTTCGCTGAACCGATCACGCCACCAGGCGAGCTTCATCTGAGCAATGATCGGTTCGCTGGCTTCCGCGACAGCTCTGCCAAGTCGGGTGTCCAATGCAAACAGCGTAGCAAACGCCGCACGATCCCGAGAGCGAGCAGACCCTATTGCAATCCGGTAGATTGGCGGCAATTCAGTTAGGGTATTATCTTCCACAGCCCATTCATCGCATGATCGAGCGATCAGCAAAAGCCGGTCTGCGATTTTGTCTCTGGCCGCATTCAAGGCAGTTTCGACAGTCAAATGCTAAGATATTAACCGTGTTCATTTTCGCTCCGATTACTTCTGACTGCGTATGACCGCAGTATGCCGGAACCGCTCTCTTCAAAATCGACGTTTTTATCGCGTCTGCTGCAGGATCGGTCCGGCAACACATTGGCAATCGTTGCTGCTGCAATCGCACCGCTTTTGGCAATAACCGGCAGCGCTGTCGACATTGGACGCGGTTATGTGACCGAAAGTCGCCTTCAGCAGGCTTGTGATGCCGGAGTGCTCGCCGCGCGCAAAACGCTCGGGTCGGACCTTCCACCAAGCAGCAAACTCCTCGACGAAGTGCGTACGGTTGGAAATGATTTCTTCGATCTGAACTTTCCAGATGAACGGTATGGTACCGAGAGCCGGTCTTTTGTCATGACATTGGAAGAAGATTTCGCGATTTCAGGCAGGGCCAGCGTCATACTTCCTACGGCAATTATGAGGATTTTCGGCAAAGAGACGATCGATGTTGGCGTTGCGTGTCAGTCGCGGATGAACTTTACCAATCTCGATGTCATGATGGTGCTTGATGTTACCGGTTCGATGCGGAACACCAATGACGGCGATTCCATGCCTCGTATCGATGTGATGCGCAGCGTAATCAAGGAGTTCCATGGCAATCTGGAGGCTTCGAAAGCACCCGATACGCGTGTTCGCTACGGGTTTGTTCCGTACTCGACCAATGTGAATATCGGCAGCCTGCTTCAGAACGATTGGGTGGTCGATGACTGGACCTACCAGTCGCGCGAACTTAGCGCCACAACCAGTACCCTCGGCACGCGTACGTATACCACCAATTGGGCGACAGTCTCAGGCGCACGTAGTAGCTGGGCAACGACGTCCACTTACGAAGCGACATTTTACCCGGCAACTTCGGCACCGGACCCCGGTGAAGGTGACGCGATCGGAGGTAGTGGAACCAGTGCCAGTTACAAATGTGAAGGTACGACGCCCTCTTCTACAATAGCGACAAATGAAACCCTGTTAGGCGAAACATCCGAAGTGTTCGTCGGGCCGCCACCCGGTATCAGGGAAATAGATCATATGCGCCGTCTAACGGATGGTGCGCGTTATCGTACCAGACGAAATGGCACCACTTGCATTGTCGAAGAGCAGGTTGATGCCGATTATATACAGACATATGACCGCGTCACTGATCCGAAAGAAAGTATTGCGACCAACTGGCGGTATGCGCCGATCTCCCGCGATGTAAGTTCATGGAGGACGACAGCCACTGGCTGTATGGAGGAAGTACAAACTACCGAAATATCCGACTTCACTAATGTCGATCTTTCGCAGGCTATGGACCTCGATATCGATCACATCCCTAACGGCAGCGATAGTACCAAATGGCGACCATCCTACCCCGACATTATCTACGCCCGTTCGCTTAGTAATTCCGGTAATGGAAGCTTCACCACCGAAGAGGTGGTGACATCCAGCACATTTGCGCAAACCGGCAAATGGTGGATGTCTGCCTGCCCTGCTTCTGCAGTGAACCTGTCCGAAATGAACGCGAGTGCGTTATCGAACTACCTCGATACACTCACTCCGCAGGGCGCCACCTATCACGACATCGGCATGCTGTGGGGGGCTCGGCTTCTTTCACCAAGCGGCATCTTTGCGAGTGAGAATACGGATGTATCGGCGGATAAGCCGACAACACGCCATATGATCTTCCTGACCGACGGGCAAACCGAAGCATATGATGTCGCTTACGGGGCGTATGGCATTGAAGGCCTCGATCGTCGGCGCTGGAGCCCTGAGTCGCCCATGACCCTTACCCAGACTATCGAGAACCGGTTTTTGTTCGCCTGCAAAGAAGCAAAGAAGAAGAACATTACGATGTGGATCATCGCGTTTGGAACGACAGTAAATCCGACGATGACCGAATGCGCCGGCGATGGCCATTATTTCACAGCAAACAGTGCATCAGAGCTGGATAATGCGTTCTCGTCGATTGCGCGGTCTATGGGTGATTTGCGGGTTAGTAAATGATGCGCTCTGCCAAAACCACTATCATGGCTGACAACTCCGGAGCGAGCATAGTCGAGTTCGCGATGGTGGCGCCGATCCTGTTGCTTGTGCTGGTCGCCATCTTCGACATCAGCTTCAACGTTTATGTCGATTCCGTTCTGCAAGGGACAATGCAGAAGGCCGGACGAAACTCGACTGTTGAAGGGGCAGACTACAGCAAAATTGACGCGAAGCTCACCGAGCAAGTTCGTAAACTCGTACCGAGCGGAGCGATTACTTTCGACCGGAAGGCCTATACGAACTTCTCCGATGTGGCGAAGCCTGAAGAATTTATTGACGAAAACGGTGACGGTATCTGCAACGATGGCGAGGTTTTCGAGGATACCAACAACAACAAACTGTACGATACGGATCGAGCGCTAAGCGATACTGGCGGAGCAGACGACGCGGTTATTTACTCTGTTAATGTGGAATATGAGCGCATGTTCCCTCTCGCAAATTACATCGGTGTGGATCCCACGCGGACAGCTACCGCAGCGACCATCCTGCGTAACCAGCCATTCGAACTGCGCACCATCACACCTAAGCCGGAGCACTGCGCGTGAGAAAGCTTCGCAAGATAATGCGGTCGTTGAAATACGATAAGCAAGCAGCCGCCCTGACCGAATTTGCTTTGGCACTGCCGCTTGTTCTTGGCGGAGGTCTGTTCGGAATTGAAACGGCGTATTTTACGGTCATCCACATGCGCGTAAATCAAGCGGCAGCGCACATCGCCGACAACGCGTCGCGTATCGGCGACACCTCGACCATTGATAACCGAAAGATCTATGAAGACGATGTACGCGACCTGATGATCGGAGCGGACATCCAGCTCAAAGTTCTCGACCTATTCGAATATGGCCGCGTGATTGTATCCAGCCTGGAGACCGATGCGGATACCAGGGGCGAACCGCAGTGGATCCACTGGCAGCGATGCATGGGCAAACTTGGTTGGTACTCAACTTATGGTGAGCAGGATGACAGAAGCAAGCTCGGCGAAGGAATGGGGCGCAAAGGGGAAAAGGTAGCGGCCCGGTCCCACCAGCCCGTGATGTTCGTAGAAGTGACTTATGAGTATCAGCCTCTGTTCACCGACAAGTTTGTCGGGCAACGCTATCTGCATTCCTATTCAGCCTTCACCGTTCGCGCTGATCGTGACCTTTCGAAAATTTATCAACGGAATGACTTTGCACCGGAGAAGCCGGCTGATTGTGATACGTATGAAGATCTAGACGGTAATCCCGGAGACGGTAGCAAAGTCAACAAACCAGGTAGCGTTGACGGGCCCGGTAGCGACCCTGACTACGGAGATGGCGCAAGCGAGGGAACGTGCCATACGACCAAGAAAGACGGATATCACTGTCACGAGAATAAAGGCAAAGACAAAGACAAAGACGGCGACGACGATGACGAAGATAAAGGCGGTATCGGTGTGGAAGTCGGGGTAGGCGCCTCCAGCGGTGGAATTGGTGTTGGGATTGGTATCGGCGGCTAGAAAAGATATTTGCCAACGGTAACGAAAAAGCGGGTCGCCCGGCGGGATGCCGTGTAACCTGCGCCTAATTCACGTAGCAAACCCTCTTTACCGCCTCCACAATCCGGGCACTATCCAGCAGGGCCAGCTTTTCAAGATTGGCCGCATAAGGCAGCGGCACATCTTCATTCGTCACCCGCAGAACCGGTGCATCCAGATCGTCGAAGCCCTCATCCATACAGATCGCAATGATTTCCGAAGCGATGGAACAGGTCGGCCAGCCTTCCTCTGCCACGATCAGACGATTGGTTTTCTTCAAGCTTTCTAGCACTGTCCGTTTGTCCAGAGGCCGTAGTGTCCGCAAGTCGATCACTTCGGCTTCGATACCCTCGCCTGCCAATTCCTCGGCCGCTTCCAGTGCAAGGCCCACGGCGATAGAATAGGATACGATGGTGACATCGCTGCCCTCGCGCATGATCCGCGCCTGGCCAATCGGCAGAACCCAGTCATCGATATCGGGTACATCGAAGCTGCGTCCGTAGACGAGCTCATTCTCGAGAAACACTACGGGATCCTCGGTCCGGATGGCCGCCTTCATCAGGCCCTTTGCATCGGCAGCGTCATAGGGCGCAATTACAATAAGGCCCGGAACACTGGCGTACCACGGCCCGTAATTCTGGCTGTGCTGCGCGCCCACCCGGCTGGCTGCACCGTTCGGGCCGCGGAAGACCACCGGGCAGCGCATCTGGCCGCCCGACATGTAGTTCGTCTTCGCTGCAGAGTTCACGATGTGATCGATCGCCTGCATCGCGAAATTGAACGTCATGAATTCCACAACCGGACGCAGACCACCCATCGCAGCACCCGTGCCGATACCGGCAAATCCATATTCGGTGATCGGAGTATCGATCACCCGCTTGTCGCCAAATTCATCCATCAGGCCCTGTGTGACTTTGTAAGCGCCCTGATATTCGGCAACCTCCTCACCCATCACGAAAACACGATCATCGCGGCGCATTTCTTCGGCCATCGCATCGCGCAAAGCTTCGCGCACGCTCGTGGAAACCATTGCCGTGCCATCTGGAACGCTAGGGTCCGGACGCATGGCGCGTTCCTGCGCCTGCGGCTTGCTTACTTGTGCCTCGGCGGGTTCGCGTCCGACATCCTTGCCCTCACCTGCCTTGTCATCTTTGGCAGGAGATTCTTCGGGAGCGGGAGAAGCTTCATCGCTTGCGCCAGCTTCTTCGCCTTCGCTCAGCAGCGTTGCAATGACGGCACCGACGGCCACATTCTCTGTACCTTCTTCGACAAGGATTTTGCCCAGCGTACCTTCGTCGACGGCTTCGAACTCCATCGTTGCCTTGTCGGTTTCAATTTCCGCAATGATGTCACCGATCGCGATATCGTCGCCTTCGGCCTTCATCCACTTTGCCAGTGTTCCTTCTTCCATTGTCGGCGAAAGAGCTGGCATTTTCAGATCGATTGCCATGACTTAATACTCCTCCACCAAAACATCGGTGTAGAGTTCGCTCGCATCCGGCTCTGGCGAATTCTCGGCAAAATCTGCAGATTCCGAAACACGTGCGCGAATGGCCTTGTCGATAGCCTTCAATTCGTCCTCACTTTTACCATTTTCGATCAGGGCCTTCTTGATCAATTCTATCGGATCGTGATGATCCTTCTGGTCCTGAACTTCCTCGCGCGTACGGTATTTTGCAGGGTCCGACATGGAGTGCCCGCGATATCGATATGTGTTGAGCTCCATCAAAACCGGCCCATTGCCTTCGCGGACATATTTATAGGCCACTTCAGCAGCGGCCCGCACTTCCAGCACGTCCATTCCGTTTACTTCCATACCGGGAATGCGAAAGGCCGTACCGCGTCGATAAAAACGGGTTTCGGCGCTCGACCGCTTGGTCGCCGTACCCATAGCATATTGGTTGTCCTCAACCACAAACACTATCGGCAGCTTCCATAGCGCAGCCATATTGAAGGTTTCGTAGACCTGACCCTGGTTGGCCGCGCCATCACCAAAATAGGCAAGACAGATACCACCATCACCGCGATATTTGTGGGCCATAGCCAGTCCACCACCAAGCGGCACCTGCGCACCGACGATACCGTGCCCGCCATAAAACTTATGCTCTGTACTGAACATATGCATAGAGCCGCCTTTGCCCTTGGATATGCCAGCCTGACGCCCGGTCAGCTCCGCCATGATAACCTTGGGCTCGATACCATAGGCGAGCATGTGGCCATGATCGCGATAGCCGGTGATGACGCTGTCCTTGTCGCCATCCAGCCCGGATTGCAGACCGATAGCAACCGCTTCCTGACCAATATAAAGATGACAGAAGCCGCCGATAAGGCCCAAACCATAAAGCTGTCCTGCACGTTCCTCAAAACGGCGGATGAGCAGCATCTGTTTGTAAAATTCGAGCATCTGCTCGTCGCTGGCGTTGAAGCTCTTCTGCTCCTCGAACGCCGTCTGCAGGCTGTGAAGGGCGAAATCCTCATCATCCTGAGTAGCGGGCTTTGCAGGGGTCTTGCGGGCTTTCGAAGGCTTGGCCAAGCTCGTCATTCCTCTTCAATTACAGTATGCGGCAGCGGTGCTGCGGAGATGGGCCCTTATTGGCCCAACCAAGCAACATCCGCAACGTTTGCGAGAAGGAATTTAGGCCACACCAAAACGGCGCCGACAGAACCGTATAGAAAAGCTATCAGCCCCCAGGCTCTAGCGTCAAAACGATTTCGTCGGGATGTACCACATGCATATTTCTGCGCAGCAGCTCCCCCACCATGTCAGGATCTGCGTGATCAGGATGCAGTGCATTGACCCGCCCCTTCATCTCGGACCGCTTCGCCTCCAGCACCGCGACCTGCCCCTTGCGCTGTTCAAGCAAACTCGCTTGTTCGCCCCAGGCAAGCAGACCGCTAGGCCCCAGAAGAGCAAGGCCGGCCAGCACAAGCAGCGAAATCAGGGCCACGCCCTGAATCACCTGCTCGCGCCGTGAAACCAATTTGTGTCCGCCATGCGTCATAAGACTGTAAGAATCATAGTTAACGCCTCCATTCAAGCGTTTTTTGCAAATGATTCAAACTATTGGATTTAATATGAGCGCGGCAATCCAAGAACGTGCTCCGACAGGTAGCTCAGGATAAGGTTGGTCGAGATCGGAGCGACCGTATAAAGCCGAGCTTCGCGGAACTTACGCTCCACATCGTACTCTTCGGCAAAACCAAACCCGCCATAGGTCTGGACGCACATGTCGGCCGCAGCCCAGCTTGCTTCGGAAGCAAGCATCTTGGCCATGTTCGCCTCTTCACCTGCATTACCGCCCTGATCGTAAACCTCGGCTGCGTGATAAACCATAAGCTCTGCCGCACGCATCTGGGCGTAGCAGCGCGCAATGGGGAACTGAATGCCTTGATTCTGACCGATCGGGCGTCCAAAAACCTGCCGGTCCTTGGCGTAGTCGCTCGCCTTCTCGATGAACCACTTCGCATCACCGATACACTCTGCCGCAATCAGAACGCGTTCGGCATTCATGCCGGAAAGAATGTAGCGGAAGCCCTTACCTTCTTCCCCGATCAGCGCCGATTTCGGAATGCGCAATTCGTCGAAGAATACCTCGCATGACGAATGATTCATCATTGTGCGGATCGGCTTGATGGTCATTCCGCCCGATTTCTGGGCTTCCTGCATATCGACCAAAAACAGCGAGAGACCTTCTGTTTTCTTGGCGCTTTCTCCCTTAGGCGTTGTGCGCGCCAGGAGCATCATAAGATCGGAATGCTCTGCCCTGCTGGTCCATATCTTCTGGCCGTTGATAACATATTCGTCGCCATCGGGATGGGCGAAGGTGCGCAGAGAAAGGGTATCGGTTCCGCTGGTGGGCTCCGACACGCCAAAGGCTTGCAACCGCAAACTGCCGTCGGCAATCTTGGGCAGAAAATGCGATTTCTGATCTTCGTTACCATAGCGCAGCAATGTATTCATCACATACATCTGGGCATGAGCCGCGCCGCCGTTGGAACCGGATGCCTGAATTTCCTCCATAATCACTGCGGCTGCATCCAATTTCAGACCGCTGCCACCATATTCCTCCGGGATAAGCGCAGCGAGGAAACCTGCCTTGGTCAGAGCATCCACAAATTCCGATGGATACGCCCGGTCACGGTCTTTGTCCCGCCAGTATTCGCCGGGAAACTCGTCACACAGCGCGCGCACCGCGCGGCGAATTTCGGTCAGATCTTCACGCTCTTCCATCGATTACTCCACTGCTTTGCGATGCTCCATGACGTGCGGAGCGGCACCGCGCAACCAATGGAGCCGCCAAGCGCCCGGTACGCTTTACAAAACACACCATTTGCGGCTATATAGTTTCTATTGAAACCAATTTGACGAGAGACACTGCCATGACCGACCTGTTTGAGAATCCCGCCGGCCTAGACGGATTTGAGTTCGTCGAATTCTGTGCGCCCGAAAAAGGTGAGTTGGAGCCTGTGTTCAAGGCGATGGGGTTCGCTCACGTTGCTTCACACCGTAGCAAGGACGTGCATCTTTGGCGGCAGGGCAATATCAATCTGATCGCCAACTACGAACCGCGCAGCGCCGCGTGGTATTTTGCCCGTGAGCACGGTGCATCGGCCTGTGGGATGGGATTTCGCGTCAAAGACGCCGTGAAAGCGTATGACCATTTGATCGAAAAAGGCGCAGAGCCGGTTGCCAACGAGCCCGGACCAATGGAACTGCGAATCCCCGCCATTCGCGGTATCGGCGGTGCCATTGTCTATCTGATCGACCGTTATTCCGACGATGGCGAAGACAGCCTGTCGATTTACGATATCGATTTCGAATACCTTCCAGGTGTCGAAAAGCATCCTGAGGGCGCAGGCTTCGATATCATCGACCATCTGACGCACAACGTTTACAATGGCCGTATGTCCTATTGGGCGGACTATTATGAAACACTGTTCAACTTCCGTGAAATTCGCTTTTTCGACATCAAAGGCGAATATACCGGATTGACATCGAAGGCCCTCACTGCACCCGACGGCAAGATCAAAATCCCACTCAATGAAGAGGGTGAAGGTGGCAAGGGCCAGATCGAAGAATTCCTGAAGGAATTTAATGGCGAAGGCATCCAGCACATTGCTCTTATCTGCGATGATCTGGTAGCCGCATGGGATCGACTGAAGGATTTTGGTGTGCCCTTCATGACCGCCCCGCCCCAAACCTATTACGAGATGCTGGACGAGCGTCTTCCCGGTCACGGCGAAGATGTGGACGCGCTCAAAATGCGGGGCATTTTGATGGACGGCACGACCGAAGGTGGCCAGCCCCGCCTGCTGTTGCAGATATTTGCGGAAGCGCAGGTCGGCCCCGTGTTCTTCGAATTCATCCAGCGCAAGGGCGACGATGGCTTTGGTGAAGGCAATTTCAAGGCACTATTCGAGAGTATGGAACGCGACCAGATCAGCCGTGGGGCGCTAGAGGTTGAAGAGACGGAGCCGGCAGAATGAGCGCACATCCGGTTAAACTCGGCGGCGTTCACCATGCGGCCTATCGTTGCAAAGATGCCAAAGAGACCGTCGAATGGTATTCCAAAGTGTTGGGCATGGAGTACACATCGGCTTTCTCCGAAGACTACGTGCCGTCCACCGGCGAATACGACCCGTACATGCACGTATTCCTCGATGCCGGAAACGGCAACATCCTCGCATTTTTCGAGCTTCCGAACCAAAAAGACATGGGCCGTGACGAGAATACCCCGGCTTGGGTCCAGCATCTGGCGTTTCGTGTGAACACCCTTGAGGAATTGCTGAGCGCCAAAGATCATGTCGAAGGCCTCGGGATAGATGTTCTCGGCCCAACCCATCACGGAATTTTCAAGTCGATTTACTTCTTCGATCCGAATGGCCACCGCGTAGAATTGGCCGCAGACATAGGTACGGACGAGCAATTTGCCGAGTTGAAACGCGTGGCTATGCCGATGCTGGATGAATGGAGCAAAACGAAAAAGGCACCGCAGCATGCGGCCTGGCTGCATGAAATTGCTCGGGAAGAACATGCTGATAGGACTGACTGACGTCTTGACGGAACTTCCCTCTCTGCCATTGCGTTATCCGGGCACACACGGCAGGGATTTTTATGACGACATCGACGACACCGACCGCTGCAGGCGAAAGCTTTGACCGGACGGTCAACACAGTGGGTACATTGCAGGATACTTTGGTCGGGATGGCAGAAGGCTTTATCGCCGCGCTACCCAATATTGCGATCGGCATCGTCGTTCTGCTGATTACCTGGATCGCGGCGAAATTTGCCGTGCGAATTGCCGACGGGGTCACCGGTAAGACAGAAATCCGGCCAAGCCTGAAAAATCTGATCGACACTTTGGTAAAGCTGGCGATCTGGCTGATCGGCTTGATGGCAGCACTGGTCGTGATGATGCCTGGCTTCACTCCCGCCAGCGTCATCGCTGGACTTGGCATCGGCGCAGTCGCCATCGGCTTTGCCTTTCAGGATATTTTTGAAAACTTCCTTGCCGGCGTGCTCATCATGCTGCGGGAAAAAATGCGCATTGGCGATGTGATCGAATGTGAAGGCATAACTGGCAAGGTCGAGCTTATTACTTTGCGGGAAACCTATGTGCGCAAGCTTTCGGGCGAAGTGACTCTGGTTCCCAATTCCATGTTGTTCAAAAATCCGGTCGAAATCCTGACCGACGAAGGGAACCGTCGTCACGAAGTGGTGGCAGGCGTATCGTACGATACCGATCTGAATCATGCCTCGAAAGTTATCCGCGGCGCTGTCGAAAGTGTCGATGATGTCTTGACCGATAAGGGCATCGACGTCTTTGCTATAGAATTCGCCGACAGCTCGGTAAATTTCAACGTCCGCTGGTGGGCCGGCTCCAGTCCTCGCGCTGGCCATGAAAGCCGCGATGCAGTCGTACGCGCGATTAAGCGTGCTCTGGATGATGCAGGGATCGAAATTCCGTTCCCTTACATCACCCATACTTTCAAGGAACGGGTACCAATGGGCAATCAGCCGGGCGAAGCGAACATAACCGACTAAAATTACCTGCTGGCTTTCCACTGCAAGGTTCTGCACCTGAGTGGCGATGTCTGTATCCCATCACCCAAAGACGCCTACGGGTAAGCCGGAAGGGCTATCGCGCCGCAGTGAATTCGCACTCGCCGCGATTACCGGCGCGACCGTAGCAAATGCCTATTACATCCACCCGATCATTGCCGATATCGGTCCTGACTTCGGTGTCGGTCCGGTAGCCATCGGCCTGGTTCCGGCTGCCAATCAGATTGCGCTGGCTCTGGGTATTTTTCTGCTGTTGCCTTTGGGCGACCGGTATTCTGCCCGCCAGCTATCGCTGATCTTGTCCGCAGCGCAGGCGGTCGCACTTTTTCTTATGGCCTGGGCCGAGAGTTTTATGCTCTTTATCGCAGGATCAACCCTGCTCGGCTTCGTCACCATCGTGCCCTACCTGTTGCCCTCATACGCTTCAAAAAGGGTGGCGCGGAAAACATTGGGCAGCGTGACCGCAACCCTGACTGCCGGGATTATCGTCGGTATTTTAATTGCCCGGGTAGGCGCAGGAATTATCGCAGAGTTTCTTGACTGGAGAGTTGTCTATTGGATTGGAGGGTCAATCATGGTCGGCGTGACTTTGGCCATACCGCTGGTACTGGAGCCCCGGCGCACTGACCCCGATCCTGCGAAACCCACTCCCTATTGGTCCCTTGTCCTATCCACCCTGACCCTAATGAAAGAGTATCCGCTCGTTATTCGATCGGGCCTGATACAGGCACTGAATTTCGGGATATTCCTGTCGGTCTGGCTGGCTCTCGCCTTTCATTTGACCAGCGATGCTATGGGCTACGGAACTGACACGGTGGGCTATCTTGCGGCGATTTCCGTGGTCAGTATTCTTGTTACTCCGGCATTGGGACGATGGGCAGACCGGGTCGGTCCATATCGCGCACGGTTCTGGCTCTCGGTCGCTCAGGCAGCGGGTATCGCCCTTCTTTACCCAATGGGCGGTAGTCTGTGGCTCCTGCTCATCCCACTCAGCATAATGAATCTGGTGGGTCCTTCCCTCGATGTGACTGGTCGCATGACATTTCTTGCGCTCGCGCCGGATATCCGCACGCGCCTCATGACCGGATACATTATCCTGATGTTCACCGGCGCAGGCATTGCCAGCTGGGCAGCGCCAGCCTCCTACGAATACGCTGGATGGGATGGCACAGTCTTGCTTGTCGGCCTTATGTCGCTGGGTATCGTCGCCCTGTCATGGCAAGCAAGGCGTACTGGCGAGTAAGCACGCTTCATTCGGCCTGAAGGTCTGCAAGGAATTTACGAATACGCTTCGCATTCTCGCCTAGATCGCTCACTCCCACGCGGCTTACCGATCGCATATCGATAATTGAACCGCTGTCATCAGGTACGACCCGCAGAACGACGTCATCGTTGAATTTTATCCAACTCGCATATGCAGTCGCTTCCAACCTGCCAGCATCAGGATCGACAAGCGCGATCGTCCAGCCCCGGTCTCTGGCAAGCTCCTCGGCAGATGCAATGACATCGGCAACAGGGGCATTGATTTTGATCGTTACGAGATCGTCATAGGCCTGGCTGTGAAGTTCGCGCCATTGCTCTTCACCGCCTTCAAGCCCGCGCAAATTATCTGGCGACAGAGGCAGTGCGACATAATTTGGCGGATCGGCAAGATCGGTTGTTGCATCGTGGATGGCGGGCACTCCGCTGGTAGAAATCACGCGGATAGTGAGTGCCCCCACGAAAATTCCACCGATGATCAGCCCAAGCAAGGCGCTGCGCCCATGTGGCCATTGCTGTCGTGCATTCATGATCAAACCGACGAGCGCCAGAATTGCAGCAGCAGCAGCCAAAAGCGCACCAAAAGCGAGCGAGAAAAATCCCGGCATTTTGCCGATAAGATCATATCTCGCCAGTGTCATACCGCCGAATGCGACAACAGTAGCGGCGAGAGCCAACATAAGCGAAGCGTTGCTAATCCGCCTGGTCCAAGGATAATCGCCGTTTGTCATCGCTCGTTCCTTGCAGATGGTGTGGTGTCCCCGAGAGGATTTGAACCTCCGGCCCCCGGATTAGGAATCCGATGCTCTATCCAACTGAGCTACGGGGACTAACCTTCGCTCTCAGGCTTTCCCATTAGGACGCACGATGAAGGCTGGCAACGGGGCAAACAGCGGCACGCCGCGCTAGTTCGCTTCCTCTGGCGGCACGACAGGAACCAGCAGCGGCGCGATTCCGACGCCCTCCTCCACCAAACCCTGCACCTCTTCTTTGCTGGCACGACCGTGGATCAACGCGTCTTCACGCTCCCCATAATGCATTTCGCGTGATTGCTGTGCAAAGTTCTTGCCTACCCAAGTGCTATCCTTGATCGTTTCGGCCTGCGCCTTTGCTAGAGCGATCATCGCAGATTTAATCTTCTCGGGCAGTTTTCCGCCTTCGCTCTTCTCGAGCAATTTTTGCGGAGGCGTCCCAGCGGATCGGCTGTTGCCCTTCGTCGGAACGGCCGGAGCCATAGGCGCCTTGCGAACAGTTTCCGATCCGCAATGTGGACACATCAAGAGTGCTCTTTCCAGCTGGCCTGTATAATCGTCGCTGGAACGAAACCACACTTCGAACCGGTGGGCGTTATCGCAGGTGAGATCGTATGCAATCATGGCACTAGACGGGGGATGGGCCGGCGGTTGGCCAAGCTGGGCACCTGACTGCGAACTTGTTCAATACGTTCAGCATCAATCTCGGCAAAACCGATGTTTGGGCCATCGCCGCCAAGGTCCAGCAGCACCTCGCCCCAAGGATCGACGACCAATGAATGCCCGTATGTTGTGCGACCATCGGCATGCTGGCCAACCTGCGCAGCCGCAACGACATAAGCACTTGCTTCGATTGCCCGCGCCCTTTGCAAAACGTGCCAATGCGCTTGGCCGGTGGGAACGGTGAAGGCCGCAGGAACAGCAATAAGATCGCACCGTGCCTTTCCTAACTCCTCAAACAGAGCGGGAAACCGTATGTCATAACAAATGGATAGACCGAGCTTTCCTGCAGGCGTCTGTGCGACAGTAACGGCTCGGCCCGCTTGATAGGCATTCGATTCCCGCCAACTTTCCCCGCCATCCAGATCGACATCGAACATGTGCAACTTGTCATAACGCGCTGCGATGTCTCCGTTTGATTCGATCAGCAGAGAGCGGTTTACCCAAAGGCCGTCCTCTTCACCCTTCAACGCAAGCGATCCCAACGCGATCATCAGGCCATACTTGGATGCCGCATCGCGCGCTTTGGCCAGCGTCAAATCACTGTCTTCACCGACAATGGAGCTGGCAGCGCGCTTCCGGTCCCGGTCGAGCAAGCCGGTCATTTCCGGCGTAAACAATATTGCCGCACCCTCGCCCGCGGAACGCTCCGCCAGATCAGCCACAGTCTGAGCGTTCACAGCCGGGTCGATGCCGCTTTGCATCTGGGCGATTGCTATGCGGGTCACGTTAGCGTGTGAAGTAGCGGAGAAACGCGTCACGCGGCCAGCAGTTCATCCAGTTTGCCCTCACGATCCAAAGCAGCCAACTCGTCCGATCCACCGACATGCGTATCACCGACAAATATTTGCGGCACAGTGCGAGCGCCAGGTGCACGCGCGACCATCTCGTCCCGCTTCGGTCCACCCATAGTGATATCGAATTCTTCGTAATCCACACTCTTGTCATCCAGCAGACGTTTGGCGCGGGAACAGTATCCACAGCCGAATTTGGTATAGATATCAACCTTTGGTGAACTCATGATCAGTGCCTCTTCAACGTGTTGGCAGGTCTTGAAACCTGCAATGTTCCGCCCACATTAGCATTTGCAACCGGTGCCGCAACGGGCCGATTGCATGACGCTAACGGATGCCGCGACTTGCGGGTCCGAATATCATTCGAATTGCTCACAGGAGAGTTTGTATGTCACGTTTTGATTTTACCCCCTACCGCCGCAGTACTGTGGGTTTTGACCGGCTGTTCGATGTGCTGGAAAGCCAGCACCGCTCTGGCAGCGGTGACAATTACCCACCATTCAATATCGAGAAGCGCGGCGAAGATGATTACCGCATCACGCTGGCCCTTGCCGGTTTCCGCGCCGACGATATCGATATTACAGCACAGCAGAACCTGTTGACTGTAATCGGGCGCAAGCGGGATGACACTCCCGAGGGCGAAATGCTGCATGTCGGCATCGCCAATCGCGGTTTTGAACGGCGATTTGAGCTTGCTGACTATGTTCGCGTCCACAGTGCTGATCTTGCGGACGGCTTGCTGACCGTCGATCTGGTACGCGAAGTGCCCGATGCGATGAAGCCCAAGAAAATATCCGTAAACGGCCAGCCTTCGCTTTCCATCGTGGACAGCGATGATGACCCAAAAGTCGGGCGCTCGACAGACGCCGCTTAACAGACGGCCCGATTGCTTAACGTGAAGCCCGCTCTCGCTCGGTGCGAGGGCGGGCTTTTTCATCACACGGAATTTCGAAACAATTCGGGGCAGACTCCGGGAAGGGTGTCTGCCCCGCGGCAAAAGCCGCCTAGTCGAAATCTGACCATCCGGGTCGCAAAAGATGGTCAACTTCCGAGAAGCTCGTGAAGCCATTTGGACGCCCCCTGGCAAAGCAGCGAGCCAGCAATTCTATGTCTTAATATGCAAGATCTATATCATATGATATATTACTGTATTGTATAGACGCGACATTCACCGCCGGTCTCAAAACCTTGAAGCCTAGACCAGACGCGATTGCTTCAATGCGGCCTCAATGAAACCAGAAAATAGCGGATGCGGTGCAAACGGGCGTGATTTCAGTTCAGGGTGGAACTGTACACCGATAAACCAAGGATGATCCGGTCGTTCGACAATTTCGGGCAGCAAGCCATCAGGCGACATGCCTGAAAATGCGAGGCCATCCCCCTCCAGCGCGTCGCGGAAAGCGCCATTAACCTCGTATCTGTGGCGATGGCGCTCTGAAATAACCGTTTCACCATCGTAAATACCGCTTACCAAACTGCCTTCGGACAGCTGCGCATCATATGCACCAAGGCGCATGGTACCGCCCAGATCGCCACCCTCTTCGCGCTTCTCGATGCCCTCTTCGCTCATCCATTCGGTAATTATTCCAACGACAGGCTCCTGTGTGGAGCCGAATTCTGTCGAAGATGCCGCGGCGTGTCCTGCAGATCGCGCCGCCTCGACACAGGCCATTTGCATGCCCAGGCAAATACCGAAAAACGGAACCTTGCGCTCTCGGGCAAAACGCACGCTGGCAATTTTGCCTTCGCTGCCCCTCTCGCCAAATCCGCCAGGTACCAGAATGCCGTGCAGCGGCTCCAGCTCTGAAGCCAGATCGCCATCATCTTTTTCAAAAATTTCGGCATCTATCCATTTGACGCGAACTTTGGTCCGGTTCGCCATGCCGCCATGAACCAACGCTTCATTGAGCGATTTATAAGCGTCCTGCAGGCCGACATATTTGCCTACGACGCCGATAGTTACCTCACCCTCGGGGTGGAAGAACCGGTCCGTAACGTCGTTCCATGCAGTCAGGTCAGGCGCTGGTGCATCGGTAATACCGAAACCGCGCAGCACTTCGCTGTCCAACCCCTCGCCGTGATATTGCAGTGGCACCGAATAAATCGAGGGTGCATCCAGCGCTGGAATCACTGACTCAGCGCGAACATTGCAGAATTGCGCGATCTTGCGCCGTTCACTGGTAGGAATCGGATGCTCGGCGCGGCATAGCAACAAGTCTGGTTTGATACCCAGGCTGGCCAGTTCGCGCACCGAATGCTGGGTTGGTTTGGTCTTCAGCTCACCTGCCGCAGCAATGTAGGGAACCAGTGTTACATGCACACTCAGTGTCTGCATCGGTTCCAGCTCGTTCCGCAGTTGCCGGATAGCCTCCATGAAAGGCAGCGACTCGATATCGCCTACGGTGCCGCCAATCTCGCACAAGATGAAGTCGAGATCGCCTTGATCCGCCAAAGCAAAATTCTTGATCGCATCGGTTACATGCGGGATCACCTGAACGGTGGCGCCCAGATAATCGCCGCGCCGCTCGCGGGCAATAATGTCCTGATAAACACGGCCTGACGTGATGTTATCGCTCTGTCGCGCCGAAACGCCGGTGAAGCGCTCGTAGTGACCAAGGTCGAGATCCGTCTCTGCCCCGTCATCGGTGACATAGACTTCGCCGTGCTGATACGGGCTCATCGTGCCCGGATCGACATTCAGATAAGGGTCGAATTTACGAATGCGGACCTTGTAGCCACGCGCCTGCAACAGCGCGCCGAGGCTCGCTGCCATGAGACCTTTTCCGAGCGAAGAGACCACACCGCCGGTAATAAAAATGAACCGCGCCATGGGAGAAAAGCCTTAAGCCGCAAGCCGGATTCGGGGCAAGCGAATTGCTGCCCGCATTTCCGGCTCGTCCACATCAATCTGTCCGAGGTGAATTATTCTGTTGCGCCGGCGAGCGGATCGTTTGGAGTTGCCGCTTCGTCTGCGGACGCACCTTCATCGCCCCCCGCTGCGACCGCACCGCTGGCAGCCAGCGGGTCTTCGTTCGCAGTGACCGTCCGGTCCAAAGTCGACTCAATCTCATTCCCCCCGGATAAATCGACCGCTAGAGCGGCCAGAGCAATCGACAGCACAACAAACAATATTGCCAGAATTCGGGTAGCCCGGGTCAGAAAATCAGCTGCGCCGCGCGCACTCATCATTCCGCCCGGCGAACCGCCAATACCAAGGCCGCCCCCTTCGGAGCGCTGCATCAGAATGATGCCGACAAGGGCAGCGGCCACGATAGCCTGGACAACGGTAAGGAAGAGAAACATGGATTTTGTGCTACTTTGCTTGCAAAATTCGGCGGTGCAACACAGCATTTAGACGCTGTGAGGCACTAAGCCAAGGGGGTGGTCATCGGCATCCCGGCACGGGAGCATCGCGGCCCGCAGTGCGGACCGAATTACTGCTCGCCATTCTCGCCAGCAGCCAAAGCGATATTCATGAAACTGTCTGCCGAAAGACTGGCACCGCCGACCAGCGCGCCACCAACATGGGGCACCGCGAGAATCTCTCGGGCATTCTCCGGCTTCACCGAGCCACCGTAAAGAATACGCATGCCCTCTGCCGCCTCATCGCCGAAGCGTGCTTGCAGGAAGGCATAAATAGCGCGGTGCATCGCCTCGATATCGTCCAGCGTCGCGACACGTCCGGTGCCAATTGCCCAGATCGGTTCGTAGGCAACAGTTAGCCGCTCGCCGGCATCATCCAGCTTTTCAGGCAAGGATGCTCTAAGCTGGTCGAGAACATATTCCTCGGCATCACCGGATTCTCGGACTTCTTCCGGCTCTCCGCAGCATATGATTGCATTCATACCGGCGTTTAATGCCGCGTGCAGCTTGGCCAGCACCAGTGCGCTGTCTTCGCTATGTTCCTGCCGCCGTTCGCTATGCCCAAGGATCACAAACTTAGCGCCTGCATCAGCAGCCATCGTGGCGGAAATATCTCCGGTATGCGCGCCGTCTTCACCCGAATGGCAATCTTGCGCGCCCACACCAATTTGCTCGGCCTCGCGGTGGACGGCGTGAATCAAGGTGAATGGCGGCGCGACGGCCACCTCCACCTTCATATATCTCTGGGCGGCACGATCGATAGTGCGCGATTCCGACAGCATGGCGCGCGTGCCGTTCATCTTCCAGTTCCCGACGATGTAGGGTCGGTTGCTCATGCGGATTTCCTGATAAACTTTATGTGTGCCGTTCGTTAGACGGTTAGAGAGGCGGTCCGCTAGCCGAGCGGAGGCAATAGGTCAAAACCCTTCGCCACCTGTTGCGGCAAGGACGCAGCGCCTATAGAGACTTCAATCCAGAATAGCTCCGGATTTCGGGGCATGCCCGCAATTATCTCTCCGGACAGTAGCTCACGATGATCAATACCTTCCGCAGTTTTTTCCAGTCCAAGATCGGTCTCGCGATCACTCTGGCATTTCTGGCCCTGATCGGTTTTGCTTTTGCCAGCATGGATGTTTCGTCCAGCGGCACCTTTGGTGGTCTATCCGGCACCAGCAGTGTGGCTGTGGTAGGCGAGGAGCGCGTAAGCACCGCTGATTTGAGCCAAGCGGCTACGAATGCTCTCGATCAGGTGCGGCAGAGCAACCCTACCATATCGATGCCAGCGTTTATTGCTGAAGGCGGGCTGGACCGGGTTCTCGACAGTCTATTGGACCGGACCTCTATAGCCGAGTTCGGGCGCAAATACGGATTGAGGGCCGGTGACAATCTGGTGAACAGTGAAATCCGCCGTATTCCCGGCTTTCGTGGGGCTGACGGCAATTTCAGCGAAGAAACCTATCGCGGTGTATTGCAGCAGCAGGGGCTGAGCGAGGCCGATGTGCGCAATGATCTGGCGCAGGGTCTGCTTGCGCAGCAGGTAGTGGTGCCTGTTGCTCTGGGTGCACAATTGCCGGACAAGATGGCTAGCCACTATGCTGCTCTGGTCAAGGAACGTCGCCAGGGCTCGCTCGGGCTTCTTCCCAGCGCTCTGTTTGCTCCCGAGAAAGACCCGACCAAAACGGAGGTCAAAGCATTTTATGATGGTAATCGCAGCGACTATATCCGACCCGAACGCCGGGTTCTGCGCTACGCCACTTTCGGCATGGACGCGTTGGGTGCGCGGGCCGAACCGACCGAAGCCGAACTGCGCGCACGCTACAGTGAAAACAAAGCAGCATATTCAGCTAGCGAAGAGCGCACTTTCACACAGGTGATCGTCCCTACGCAGCAAGCTGCCAATGCCATTCGCAGCCGTGTGACGGGAGGCGGCGCGTTGGCCGCAGCCGCTCAGGAAGCGGGGCTGGAAACAGCGCAAATAGGCCCTGTCGCCCGGGGCGACTTTGCCCGCCAAACCTCCCCCGCCGTGGCGCAGGCTGCGTTTGACACGGCGAACGGCAAGATCGCGGAACCGGCCCGTAGCGGCCTTGGCTGGCATGTGGTTCAGGTGAACAATATCAACAGTATCAGCGGCCGCAGTTTTGAACAGGCGCGCGGAGAGATACTGGAAGCCTTGCGTTCGGAAAAACGTCGCCGTGTCGTCAATGAACTGGCTGCATCTCTGGAGGAGCGATTGGCCGATGGCGAATCCTTGGGCGATGTCGCAGGCGAGGTGGACGCGGAAATCTCTTCAACCAAGCCGGTCACTGCCGCAGGGCTGGTATACGGTACGCGTGACGAGCAGGTGGCCGAAATTTTGCGCCCAGTGCTGGCCACCGCTTTCCAGATGGAGGAAGGCGAGCCGCAACTGGCTGAAGCCGTTCCGGGCGAAACCTTTCTGCTGTTCGAAACCTCAACCATTACTCCTTCGGCCACAGCCCCGCTGGCGGAGATCGAGGACGAAGTGAAAGCAGCATGGAAACTGGCGCAAGGTTCCGTTGCAGCACGCGAAGCGGCAGATCGTATTCTAGAGCGGGTTCAGGACGGGCAGAGCCTGGCTGCGGCATTCGCAGCAGAGAAAGTCAGTCTTCCCCGTCCCGATTCGATCAACCTGACCCGCGAGGAAGTGCTGCAGAGCGGGCAGAGGATTATCCCGCCACTCGCCCTGTTTTTCTCAATGGCGGAGGGCTCTACCAAACGCCTCGAAGCAGAAAACAACAATGGCTGGTTCGTAGTCGGGCTGGACGATATCGAAGCCGGCCTGATCGCCCGCGATGACCCCTTGTTTGCGCAGGCCAAACAGCAATTCTCCCAAACTTTGGGCAGTGAATATACGGCGCAATTCATCGCGGCGGTAAGGACCGATGTCGGTATCGATCGCAACGAGGATGCGGTGGATGCTGTGCGCCGCCTGCTTGTCGGCGAAAACTAGGACATCGGACCCGCCAATGAGACCTGCGGGGTTATCGAATGCGGCTGATGCCGCCGCTCTTCTGGCCGAGGGGAAGGCGGCTTTGGTATGGCGTGAATTGGTCGCGGATACCGAAACACCGGTAGGCGCTGCAGTAAAACTGATGGAGCCGGAACGCGGGGATTTTCTTCTGGAATCGGTCGAGGGCGGCGAAGTTCGCGGGCGTTACAGCTTGCTGGGACTGGACCCCGATCTGGTGTTCCGTTCCGACACAAACGGTGCGTCAATCAACCGCCATTGGAAAACCGACCGCGATGCCTTCGATCCATGTTCCGGGAAACCAACGGACGCTCTGCGAGATCTGATCGCGAGCAGCCGGATCTCTGTGCCCGATGGCCTTCCTCCGGCACTAGCCTGCGTTGTCGGTTACTTCTCTTACGAGACAATCGGCATGGTCGAGTGTGTCCCGCGCGCAGGCAATCCCGGCCTCAGCCTGCCGGACATGGTGTTTACCCGCCCCACCCTGCTGCTGGTGTTCGATTCATTGTCCGACAGGCTATTTTGCGTTGCGCCCTTGTGGCCGTCAGAGACTTCACCCGATACCGGGCTGGAGCTGGCAAGCGAAAGAATCGACGAAGCTTTGCTGCGTCTAGGCAATGCCGTTCCTGCGCAAGCTCCTCTAAAGGAGTTGCCGGACATGGATCCGGCCCATGCAATGGCGGGCGAAGACTATGCGGCGATGGTTGCAAAGGCGAAGGACTACATCGTTGCAGGCGACATCTTTCAGGTTGTCCTCTCACAGCGTTTCTCGTGCCCTTTCCCGCTACCGCCGCTCGCGCTTTACAGGGCCCTGCGCCGTGTTAACCCGTCTCCCTTTCTTTACCTGCTCGATTTGCCCGGCTTCGCAGTGGTCGGCTCCAGCCCCGAAATCCTTGTCCGCCTGCGC
Organism: uncultured Sphingomonadaceae bacterium; assembly: GCA_913060895.1. Taxonomy (GTDB): domain Bacteria; phylum Pseudomonadota; class Alphaproteobacteria; order Sphingomonadales; family Sphingomonadaceae; genus CAJXSN01. Next base: position 135,438 of record CAJXSN010000003.1, on the reverse strand, counting down.
GAGAACGAGATTACTATCCGCCCAATCGCGGGAACGCGTCCGCGCGGCGCGACTCGCGCTGAGGATGACGCTAACGAAAGCAGCCTGTTGGCTGACCCCAAGGAGCTTGCCGAACATCTCATGTTGCTGGATCTGGGCCGCAACGACGTTGGCCGGGTGGCAGAGCGCGGCAGTGTCACGGTGACAGACAGTTTCAGTGTCGAACGCTACAGCCATGTGATGCACATCGTCAGCAATGTGACAGGCCAGCTTGACTCTCAGCGCGATGCTCTGGACGCCTTATTTGCAGGTTTTCCCGCCGGCACTGTCAGCGGCGCGCCCAAGGTGCGTGCTTGCGAGATCATTGCCGAGCTGGAAAACGATGCCCGCGGGCCATATGCGGGCGGCGTCGGCTATTTCGCGCCTGACGGTAGTTTCGATAGCTGCATCGTGCTGCGCACTGCAGTGGTCAAGGATGGCACCATGCATGTGCAGGCAGGTGCTGGTATCGTGGCAGACAGCGATCCTGCATCCGAGCAGAAAGAATGTGAAGCCAAGGCAGGCGCTTTGTTTGCCGCTGCACGGGAGGCCGCAAGAGTCGCTGCCGAGCCAGGCTTCGGACAATGAAAGCAAAGAGCTTTCTCGTTGCCGGTGCCCTCGTGTTGACATTGACGGCTTGCGGTGAACAAACCGCTGGTGAACCGGTCACAAGGACGGAAATCGGCTCGGGCGTAGATGCCGACCAGACGTCGAAGCCTGACACCGAACCAACGGCGATCGCTAGAAAAAATTCGCCATGTAAGCACGTCCCTTATAATGGCGTTCAGCTGACCCACTGCGTGGCCAACCCCAAGGATCACCGCATCATTACTGCACTGGGTCCAAAGGGCGACTATTACCGCTCCTTCGCCAATTTGGCCGACAGCCACAGCACGGAGGCCAATTCCATTGCCTTCGCCGTCAACGGCGGAATGTTCGACACAGCGGGCGCACCCGTCGGATACTACGTTGAAGATGGCGAGCGCCGCCGCGAGCTTAGCCGCGCAGATGGACCCGGCAATTTTCACATGAAGCCTAACGGCGTGTTCTATGGTTCCGACACCGCATGGCGCGTGCGACCCACGGAAGATTTCTATGCCAATGTCGGGGATCGCCCCCGTTTCGGCACACAGTCCGGTCCGATGCTGCTGATCGACGGCAAGTTTCACCCTGACATCCAGCAGGATGGGCCGTCCAAGATGATCCGGAACGGTGTGGGCGTGGATGCGCAAGGCCGTGCGCACTTCGTACAATCGGAGGGCGTTATCAGCTTTGGCCTGTTTGCCAGCTTTTTCCGCGAGGTCGCACAAGCGCCCAATGCGCTATATTTGGATGGCAATGTGTCCGCATTGTGGATTCCGGCGGAAGACCGAATGGACGCGACGGTACCTTTGGGCCCCTTGATCGTGGTCGAGAAACGGTAGAGGCGCGCACCCATGATCCTGGTCATCGACAATTACGACAGCTTCACCTTCAATCTGGTCCATTACCTGATGGAACTGGGTGCTCAGGTACGGGTGGAGCGCAACGATGCGCTGAGCGCCGCCGAGGCGATGGCGCTTGGCCCTGACGGTGTGCTTATTTCCCCCGGCCCGCGTACACCTGCACAGGCCGGGAACAGCCTCGAAATGGTCGCGGCCTGCGCCGATTCTGCCATGCCTCTGTTGGGCGTATGCCTGGGTCATCAGGCAATTGGCGAGTATTTTGGCGGACGTGTGGTGCGCGGTGGGTTGATGCATGGGAAGACCAGCGCTGTGGATCATGATGGCACTGGAGTGTTCGCCGGATTACCTACGCCGTTCACTGCCACCCGTTATCATTCGCTGGTGGTTGAAAGCATTCCGTCTGCACTGACCATCAACGCCACAAGCGAGACCCCCGGCCTCGATGGCACCAATGCAATGGGATTTCGCCATGTAGACTTGCCAATCCACGGCGTGCAGTTCCATCCGGAAAGCATCGCCACTGAGCACGGCCACGAATTGCTCGCCAACTTCTTGAAATTATGCGGGCAAAATCCAGAGATGCAATCATGACCACCCTCCCCGATCCTGTGCTGCAACTTGGCGAGGAGCAGGCCGAGCAGGTTTTTGGCCATATCCTCGACTGCGATGTTTCAGACGAAGCCATCGAAGCATTTCTGACGGGCATGACCGAGCGCAGCGAGACATCGGAAGAAATCGCCGGAGCTGCGCGCGCCCTCCGCTCGCGGATGATCCCCGTCGATGCCCCCGATAACGCGGTGGATTGCTGTGGAACCGGCGGTGACGGGCACAATACCCTGAACGTCTCGACTGCAGTCAGCCTGGTCGTCGCGGCCTGCGGTGTTCCAGTTGCAAAGCATGGCAATCGCGCTGCCAGCAGTAAGGCAGGCGCGGCAGATACGCTGGAAGCGCTGGGGCTCGATATGGAAGCCGCCGGACGAACGGCAGAGAAAACGCTCGCCGATCTGGGCATCTGCTTCTTGTTCGCAAAAAATCACCACCCCGCGATGGGCCGGATCCAGCCCATCCGCTTACGCATAGGCAAGCGTACCATTTTCAACTTGATGGGCCCGCTGTCGAATCCGGCGGGTGTCAAACGCCAGCTCATCGGTATAGCACGGCCCGGCTACGTTCCGATCTATGCAGGTGCAAAAGCGCGATTGGGAACGGAACGCACGATGATCGTATCGGGTGATGAGGGGTTGGACGAACTGAGCCTGGCGGGTGGGAACGAAATCGCTGATGTCATGGGCAACCGTTTCGATATGCGCCGGGCCGACGTGTCCTTTGTGGGTCTGCCCAATGCTCCGATCGAAGCCATTCGGGGCGGCGACGCGAAGCACAATGCTGCTGCGCTCAAAACGCTCCTTCGCGGAACGCCTGGCACATACCGCGATGCAGTGATTTTCAACGCAGCTGCCACCTTGCTGGTCGCGGGTGTGACTGAAGACTGGGCAGACGGTGCTGCTATGTCTGCGCGCGCGCTCGACAGCGGAGAAGCGCGCAAGCTGCTCGTCCGCTGGATCGATATGGTGGGTTAGAGACAGGCTGCTGTGAACAAGCTTGACGAAATTTGCGCTACGAAGCGCGGAGAGGTGGCAGAGCGGATGGCCGCCATTTCGCTTGCATTGCTGACAGAGCAGGCCGTTTCGCAATCGAAGCCGCGTGGTTTCGAGCAAGCTTTGCGTGACGCGTCACAGTCCTCCTTTGGGCTCATTGCGGAAATTAAGAAAGCTTCCCCTTCCAAAGGTCTGATCCGCGAAGATTTCTGCCCTGCCGATCATGCTCGCGATTATCAGTCAGGCGGCGCAACGTGTCTATCCGTGCTTACTGATGCACCCTATTTTCGAGGGCACAAAGACTACCTGATTGCCGCCCGCGATGCTTGCAATCTGCCTGTGTTGCGCAAGGATTTCATGGTCGACCCGTGGCAATGTCACGAAGCGCGCGCGATGGGCGCCGATGCCATTCTGATCATTGTCGCAGCACTTTCCAATCCGCAAATGACCGAAATCGAGGATGCCGCGCGCCAACATGGCATGGATGTGCTGGTCGAGGTGCATGATGAAGCCGAGATGGATCGCGCCCACGCGTTGCAGTCTCGCTTGATCGGAGTGAACAATCGCAACCTTAAAACTTTCACCACCAACCTCGAAACAACCGAACGCCTCGCGCACCTCGCTCCGGAAGGCACACTGCTAGTGGGTGAAAGCGGCATTGCCAGCCACGCCGATTGCCTGCGATTGGCAGACAGCGGCGTGCGAACCTTTCTGGTCGGAGAAAGTCTGATGCGCGCCGACGACGTTTCCGCAGCAACGCGCGTACTTCTGAAAGGTACGTAAAAAACTGTTTCGCCAAGGCGGTTTGTGCCAAAATCTTTGAATGACTCCGTAAGTTGCTTCTGTCAGGAAAATAACGCGCCAATGAGCAGGCTCACACATCTCGATGACGCCGGTGAGGCACATATGGTCGATGTCGGTGCAAAGCCTGCAACGCAGCGGCGCGCAGTGGCCGAGGGGCGGATCAGCATGAATGCCAATGCGCTGACTGCGATTCGCGAAGGCGCCGTGCCTAAAGGAGACGTACTGGCTACCGCGCGGATTGCAGGGATAATGGCCGCGAAGAAAACCGGCGAATTGATCCCGCTGTGTCATCCGCTCGCACTAGACGCGGTCAAGGTAGACTGCGCTGTGGAAGAAGATGGCGTGCGGGTGACGGCGACAGCATCACTGACCGGCAAGACCGGAGTGGAAATGGAAGCCATGACGGCAGCCGGAGTCGCTCTGCTAACAATTTACGACATGGCCAAGGCGCTCGACCGAGCAATGGTCATCGGCGGGGTTCGGCTGATGGCTAAAACTGGTGGAAAATCCGGCAACTGGCAAATCGAAACCTGATTATTTCTTTGCAGGAAGAAACAGGGAACGTCTGTTCCGCTCAGCTGCGCTATTAATGGCTCTATTGCTTGACTTAACAAAAAGCGTTCTTTAATCGTTCCGCATTCGTTCGCCAATCGGCGCGCGAGGTCTGAATAGTAATGGGAGCTTGCCGATGCTCACGGCGAAGCAGCATGAATTGATCCAGTTTATCCAGCAGCGATTGGAAGAAACCGGAATTTCGCCCTCTTTCGAGGAAATGAAGGACGCGCTCGATCTGAAGAGCAAATCGGGAGTGCATCGTCTGATTTCCGCGCTGGAGGAACGCGGCTTTATCCGCCGCTTGCCCAACCGCGCTCGCGCACTGGAAGTTATACGCCAGCCAGAGGATGCGGCGCCCCCCGCTGTGGCCAAACCGAAAGCCGCGAATGACCTTATCGGTGCGCGCACTCCAGCGCCCGCCATGCGTCCACAGCCCGCCAATGATGTGATTGAAATACCGCTTCACGGTCGGATCGCGGCAGGTGCGCCCATCGAGGCTATGGAAGATTTCCAAAGCCTGCCAGTCCCCGCGGCTTTGCTTGGTCCTGGTGATCACTATGCGCTCGAAGTGTCTGGCGATTCCATGATCGATGCAGGCATTTTCGATGGTGACTTCGCACTCATTCGCCGCACAAGCACAGCTCGCGATGGCGAGATTGTGGTTGCGCTTGTAAATAATGAGGAAGCGACGCTGAAATATCTCCACCGCGACAGTGGAAATGTGCGGCTCGATCCGGCAAATACCGCTTACGAAGCACAAGTGTATGCTCCGGCTCAAGTCGAAGTTCAGGGCAAGCTTGCGGGGCTGCTGCGCCGCTACCACTAAACGGGCGCCGCGCGGATGGTCGGCTTAATTCTACCATCCGCGCCACCATCCATGCGCTCCCTGTGTGTCAGCAACCCGCGTAATGCGCTCCTCTTCCAAGACGATTGCCAGACCGCCGCTTTTTCCCAGCGTTCGCCGGTCAGCCTTTAGCCAGCGCGGCTGGCATGATCTGGGCAAAAAGCGATCGGCTACGACGATGTCTGCCCGCTCGCAGGCAGCCGCTAGGGCTCGTTCACTGACCAGATCGTGGCTGCGGGCCATCAATATCTGCCAGATACGTCCCGCCCGCTTGATCGCAATAACGCAAAAATCCCGCGAACATTGCGCCCCCTCCCATTTGGTAAGAGGAATAACCTCGCCTGAAGTGCTTGCCATTTCCTGCAGGTTTTCACGCGCATAATCTGATCGGCTTTCGCGCAACATCAACAATTGCCGATCTTCCCCGGCAATACCGACATGCCGCCCATCACCGGATATCAAAAGATCGGGAACCGGCGTCCCAATCATCATTACAGTCCCAATTGCTACAGGGACCAGTCCCAGAACGCGCTTACGCCCCTGCCATAACGCCAACCACAACCCTCCACTGACAAACATAGCGAAAGTAAGGTGCGACATTTGCGGCATCAGCGTAAGCGCGCCAGGCTGCGATGCGGTCCAGTGGGCAATATCAAGCAATTGATCGAGCGAGAATTCCGCCAGCCACCATACCGGCTTTCCCAAGCCCATCACATCGAGTGCCAAAGCCAGAGCAATCAACGGCATCGAAATGAACGTTACCAGCGGGATGGCAACGACATTGGCGAACGCCCCGTACACACCTGCCCGGTGAAAATGGAACAGGACGATCGGCATAAGGGAAAATTCAATCACCAGTCCGGTAACCAGTAGCATCGCCCCCCGCCGGGCGGTTCGGGAAAACCAGCTTTCCTCACGCGCAGCCAAAAACTGCTTCACCGGTTCGCAGTTATGCAAAGCCACAATCGCCAGAACCGCAGAAAAGCTCATCTGGAAGCTTGGCCCGGCAAGCGATTCCGGCCACAGAAAGAGCACAAACGTCGCCGCCAGAGCCACCATCCGCAGCGACAGAGCCTCCCGCCCCAAAGCAAGCGCGCCCAAGACCAGTAGAGCCGCCGCACAGCTGCGCACAGTGGGAACTTCCGCACCAGTCAGCACCGTGTACCCTATTCCCGCCAGTGCCCCGACGCCCGCTGCCACAACCGGCAGCCGAACCCGCAGCGCCAACCAGGGCCACAACGCCAGCAGCTTGATTGCAAGGAAATACGACCCCGCAATAACCGCACTGACATGCAGGCCACTGATCGAGAGCAAATGGGTCAGCCCGGAGTCGCGCATCGCTTCCTCATCCAGCTTGCGGATTGCGCCACGGTCGCCACTGGCAAAGGCCGCTGCAATTGTTCCTTCCGACCCCGCCATATTGGCGCGCACATGCGCCGACAATTTACGCTGCAGCGCGCTGATCCGATCCGTATCCGGCGGAGCTGGCTTGATGAGCTCGGCCTCTCCCAGAACCGAACCCGTACCCGCCAGACCCATAAACCAGGCCGAACGTGCAAAGTCGTACCCGCCCGGCACCATAGGCGGTGCAGGCGGCATCAAACGCGCGCGCAGGCGAACAACCGCCCCTTCCATGAAGGCGTCCGAAGAGTCTTCTTCGTCCAGATTGACCCGAACCTTGCGCGCCTCCCCGGTTTCGGCATCACGCATGGCCAGTACCAGCCTGACCCGTTCCCGTGCAGGCTGATCCTCTCGGTCCAGGATTGTCCCATTGAATTGGATAACGCGCGGATAGTCAAACGCCTCGGCCCCAACCACGGCAGAACGCGCCCAGATCACGCATACGCCCAGTGCAAAGGCAATACCCATACCAATGCATGCCATGCCAAGACGGACTCGCTGTTCCTGCGTCGTCCAATGCCAGCCCGCCAGGGCGAGAAGTATTCCGCAGCCGATCGCCGCACACCATTGCCAAGGGGAACCGAGAACAAACCAGGCAGCAGCCCCCGCGGCCAACGCCACCGCCAGCCAAGGTGCGCGTTCGAAGCCGGCATCCTCCAGTATGGCCTCGAGCCGGTCGCCTATACTGGACAAGCGCCAGCGCCCCTGCCAAGGCCTGTGCTGCAATGCAGCATGGCCCGGCCCGGCTCCCCCGCCTGACAGCGGAACTTCGGTCGCCCCACCCGATGCCATCATGTTGGAACTAGAAAAGGAAGCCGCGCCAGATGGCAAGCGAAAGCGCCCAGAACAGCGGAACGAGAATTGACGGAGTGGTCACTCGTTTCGCTCCGTCTCCCACAGGCTACCTCCATCTTGGCGGCGCGCGGACAGCGCTGTTCAACTGGCTGTTCGCCCGCCATCATGGCGGTAAGGCTCTGCTGAGAATTGAAGATACCGACGCAAAACGGTCTACGCAGGACGCAATCGAAAAAATCATCGAAGGGCTCGACTGGCTTGGCCTTGATTACGACGATGAGCCTGTTTTCCAGTCCCAGCGCGCTGCCCGTCACCGAGAAGTGGCGCTTGCACTGCTGGAATCCGGCAACGCCTACAAATGCTTTGCCACTCAGGAAGAGCTGGAAGATATGCGCGCCGCCCAGCGGGAAGCCAAACAGCCGATGCGGTATGATGGCCGCTGGCGCGACCGCGATCCGGGCGAAGCAGCGCCCGAGACGCCCTTTACCATACGACTGAAAACACCGACCGAAGGCGACACCGTCATTCAAGACGCCGTGCAAGGCGAAGTGCGCGTCGCAAATGCCGAGATCGACGACTACATCCTGCTGCGCGCCGACGGCACGCCGACCTATATGCTGGCAGCGGTGGTCGATGACCATGATATGGGCTGCACCCACATTATCCGCGGCGACGACCATCTCAACAATGCCTTTCGCCAACTTCCGATCATCCACGCAATGGGCTGGGACGAGCCTGTCTATGCCCATGTGCCTCTAATTCACGGTGCGGACGGGGCAAAACTGTCAAAGCGCCACGGCGCCGTGGGCGTAGAGGCGTATCGCGACGAGTTAGGCGTCTTGCCAGAGGCGCTGTTCAATTACCTGCTGCGGCTCGGCTGGGGGCACGAAGATCAGGAAGAGTTTACGAAGGAAGAAGCCATTGCGCTGTTCGATATCGACGCGGTGGGCAAAGGCCCGTCCCGCTTCGATACGAAGAAGCTCCTCAACCTCAACGGCCATCACATTCGCGAAGCCGACAACGCCCGGCTCGCTAAGCTTGTGGCTGCCGAGATGGATGGCACTGGCGATGTCGCGCTTTTGGAACAGGCAATGGAAGTCCTGAAGCCGCGGGCGAAGGATATGCACGAATTGGCCGAAGGCGCACGGTTCCTTTTCGCCAAGCGCCCTCTGGAGATGACAGAGAAAGCCAGCAAGTTGCTGGACGAAGAAGGCCGCGCAAGATTGTCACAAATTTCAAAAGCTTTGCATGCTGAAAATAACTGGACAATCGACGCCCTCGAAGCCACTACAAAGGCACTTGCAGAGCGTCTGGAATTGGGCCTTGGCAAACTGGCTCAGCCCATGCGCGCTGCGCTGACGGGGACTACTACATCCCCCGGAATTTTCGACGTACTCGTCCTGCTCGGCAGAGAGGAGTCCCTTGCGCGGATCGACGCGCAGGTGACTTCGAACGGCTAGAACAACAGACGTAAATTTGAATTTTTAAGGAGAAACTCGGGTGGCGGATAACAACGCAAAACTGGATCTGGGCGACACATCGCATGACTTCCCCATTTTGGAGGGAAGCTGCGGACCCGATGTCGTCGACATCCGCAAGATGTATGGCCAGACCGGCAAATTCACTTTCGATCCGGGTTATAAATCCACCGCCAGTTGCGAAAGCGCGCTGACGTTTATCGATGGCGATGAAGGCGTGCTGCTGCACCGCGGTTATCCCATTGGCCAACTGGCCGAACATTCCAGCTTCATGGAGGTCAGCCATCTGCTGTTGAACGGCGAATTGCCAACGCAGGATGAGCTGGACGAGTTCACTTACACAATCACGCGGCACACCATGCTGCATGATCAGCTGCGTCAGTTTTATCAGGGTTTCCGCCGCGATGCGCACCCGATGGCGATTATGTGCGGCGTGGTCGGCGCGCTATCTGCGTTCTATCACGACAGCACGGATATTTCCGACCCCGAACATCGCAAGATCAGCAGCCATCGCCTGATCGCCAAGATGCCGACGATTGCGGCATGGGCGTATAAATACGCTGTGGGTCAGCCCTTCGTTCAACCAAAGAACGACCTCAGTTACACAGGAAATTTCCTGAACATGACGTTCGGAGTTCCGGCCGAGGAATATGAGATCCATCCGGCAATCGAACGCGCGATGGACCGAATTTTCATCCTTCATGCCGACCATGAGCAGAATGCATCGACGTCGACTGTTCGACTGGCCGGTTCTTCGGGCGCGAACCCGTTCGCCTGCACTGCGGCCGGGATTGCCTGCCTGTGGGGCCCTGCACATGGCGGCGCGAACGAAGCGGCGCTCAACATGCTGCGCGAAATCGGCACACCGGACAAAATCCCGCATTATCTCGAGCGCGCCAAGGACAAGAACGATCCGTTCCGCCTGATGGGCTTTGGACATCGCGTATACAAGAACTACGATCCCCGCGCCACGGTGATGCAGAAAACCGTGCGCGAAGTGTTCGACGCGTTGCAGGTCAAGGATCCAGTCTTCGAGGTTGCGCTGCAACTGGAAGAAATGGCGCTGAACGACGATTATTTCAAAGAGAAGAAGCTGTTCCCCAACGTCGATTTCTACTCGGGCGTCATCCTGTCCGCGATTGGTTTCCCGTCCAGCATGTTCACCGCTCTATTCGCTCTCGCCCGCACGGTGGGCTGGGTCTCGCAGTGGAATGAAATGATTTCCGACCCCGCTCAGGTCATCGGACGTCCGCGCCAGCTCTACACCGGCCCGACACAGCGTGATTACGTGCCGGTCGGCCAGCGCTAGGCGAATACGGCAATGTGTGCGCCGCGCTTCCTCTTGCAGGTGGCCGGTGTAACGTTGTTGCTGACTGGTATCTGGTGGGTATTGCAGGCTGCTGGACTGGCCGGTGATCCCGCGACCAGCTTCATTGCCGGCAATCGGGATTTTCTGGCTATTGGCGGACTGACGGGAGTGACGGGAATAGCCCTTTTAGCCCTGCTGAAACGAGTCGACGGCCGATAGGCGTCAAGCTAGGCTGCGACGGGCAGGTAAAGCGTAAAGCGTGCGCCCTCCCCCGGCTTGGTATCCAGCAAAAGCTCACCTCCCATAGCATGAGCGAGCCGACGTGATATATGCAGGCCAAGGCCCGAGCCGCCATCTCCGCTGCGGCCAAGACGCTCGAATTTGTCGAATACGCGCGCGGCGTCGGATTCCGCCATGCCGGGGCCGTTATCTGCCACAGTGACAGACGCAGTTCCTTTACCCTCGCCGACGGTGACAGTGATTTTCGCACCCGGCGGAGCGTAATTGATCGCGTTGCCAATCAGGTTGAGCAAAATCTGCAGAACCCGGCGAAATTCGCCTGTGGCAGCCTGCTTCGTGCCATCGGTTGGGACGATCAAATCAATCTGTTTCTCGCGCGCCCGCATGCCCAGAATACCGGTCGCCTGCCGCGCCACTTCAACCAAGTCGATCAAGTCGGGAGCGGTCGAGAAGCCCTCTGCCTCGACCACTTCGAGATCAGCCAGATCGTCGACCAGAGCTAACAAATGCTGTCCTGCGGTTGCAATATCGGCAGCATAATGGCTGTATTCGTCGGATAACGGCCCGGCTAAACGCGCCCGGATTGTCTCTGCATTCGCAATGATCCGCGAGATCGGTTGCCGCAGTACAGGGCCCAATTCACCCGACAGTCCGTCCCGGGATGCCGCCTCTTGGGCAAGGTGTTGAATGTCATTCTGTGCTGGTAGCGGGTAGTCGGCGATCAAGAGCAGTTCGAAGCCCTCCTTTCCCGGATGGGAACGTCCGAGTGGCAACAGACGAACCGCAAAGGTCCTCCCCTTGCGCTCTACCCTGCATCGCGCCCCGTCCAGAAGCCGCCAATGCAATGGCTGGCGATGCTCGATGTTCTCCAATTCGACGAACTCGGTCCAGAGGCGTCCCTTCCCTGCGTTCATAGCCTCGACCATATCTGCAAGGTCGCGCCCTTCCCCCACAGCATACAACACGCACTGAGAGGGATCGAGCCGGACGATTGCATCCGCCGTTGCGCGGTCACAGGCGTTGCGATGCATATCATCCGTCTCAGGTTCGTGATCTGATGCGATATTGCGCCAGTTAAAGAGCGAAATAAGGCAGCCATTGCCGCTCCGGTCAGGGGCGGTTTCGGCCCAGATGCTAATGTGCCTTTCCCCGTCAAAGGCCCGGATTTCGCGCGCGAGCGGGGCCTTGAAGTGCCGCGTTCTGGAAGCCAATTCACGCAATTCGGGCACAGCAATAACACCCGGCAAATTGCCGCCGCATCGGGTCTGCAACCCGCCAAGCATCTCGTCTGCAAAAACAAGCCGGTCTTCGGCATCGGTGCGCCCATGAACCTCTGCGGGTGTGCCCGACGGGTCGCCAGTCACGAGCGAGCACCAAGCATGTCACGCGCCCGATCTGGCCGCAATGTGTCAAAATCGGCAGGTAATTCAATATTTGGGTGAAGATAATGAAATTGTTCTTGAACGGCCTGCGCCTGCAAACCCGCTCCGCGCAATGTCAGCGCCAGTCGCGCCATTTGCCGGTCATTGGTGATCAGTGCAGCGTCTTCACGCGTGATCCCGCCTGTCGCTCCAAGCGCGGATATGAAGATGGACAATCCAGCATGCGGTATCGACAAAGAGCCAGCCAATCCGCCGGACGTGGTCCGGGCCATCGTATCTAGCAATTGCCGAATCAAACCCAGTCGAGAGCGCGTTTCGTCACTCGCGCTGCGCTGCGCATTCATTATCTTAGTTAGCATGTCATCGTCCGTGACGGATGATCCGCTGCGCCAACACTGCACCGCATGCTGCGCCAGATTTGCCCGCAATTCCGCCAACGGCAAGACCATGCGGCGTTGCTGCTGCATAAAACGCGCCTGCGCAGCCAGCGTTGCCATTGCGATACTAGCGGTGCTCTTATCCTTGTCAGCAATCATTGCCTGGATCAGCGGGCTAAGTACCGGATCAAGCGAATTGCGCGCCTTCAGATGTGCAGCCAGTTGATATTCTATAGCGAGAGAATGGCAGTGTTGCAGGAAACCAGCATCTGCCGCGATTGCATTTGTCAGGGATTCCAGACGCTCTGCCTTAATTTCCAAATCGGAATTGGCGGCGTCGCCCTCGCCACCGCCTTTCACATCGCCCGGTTTTCGTTCAATAGAGCCAGCCTGCACTGTTTCGATATCAATCAATTGGTGGGCAACACTTGCCAGCATACCGCGCACGCGTGCAACAATTTCGTCACTGAACAGCGAGTGATCATGGTTCAAGACTAAATGCCCGAGGATCGGTCCAACTGTACCCAGAGTTGCATCACCATAAGCCAGTTCATCCCGCATCACGTCTTCCACAGACGATGAGGGCAGCGGATTGTCCGGCTCAGAAGGTGCAATCGGCTCATTCATACCTTGCCCATAAACCGTCATGGTTAAGACGTGGTTATGCGCCGCAACCCTCGTAATTCCAGTGCGATGGCACCGAATGCGAAGGCTGTTAACAAGGCAACCCCGGCCCACCAATGTCCCACTGCCCCAAAACACGCAATCACCAGCCATGCTAGAGGGCCCGATGTCAGTCCGTTATATTCAGCGGTGACAGTTCGGCGCGAAAGCCAACCGGCACCCAAAAGCGCAGCCGCAGCATAGGCAGAGGGAACGAGGCTTGCTTTCTGCGACAAAGCCATGCCGGTCACGAATGCTGCTACGATCTCGGGCAACATAGGCGCAAATCCGGCCCATAGTGGCGCCGCGCTGCCTGTCAGGCGCAGCGGCTCCGCCTGCGCGCTGATCAAGACTTGCAGTAACATAGCGAACATGGATACCGCCAGCACGGCAACCGCTATGGCGAGGAGTTCAAACCACACCGCAATTGCCGAGATGACGATAAGCAACAAGGCCGCAGCGGCAGGAATGAATACGGGCCAGTTCTTTTCCGCAAAGATACTGGCCAGAGGCGCGACGATGCTATTGCGGATGTCCCGCCATACCGGAGCCGTTGCAGGCTCATCGGCTTTCGTACCATCCATCGTCCATCGGCGGCTTTGGAGTATTTCATCTGGGATCGGTCGTTCAGTCACGCCAGAGCTACGCGCAATTCGTGGAAGCGCGCTCAGCAATTCGCACTCATTGCCCAGCATCTCTATCTGGACCACCAGCTCTACGGGCATCCGCAATGCCCCTCCCCAAGCGCTGTGCAGATCAAGCCGTTCCAGCCCCTGCCCGTCAGGGCTTTCCGCTGGAATGGCGAGTAAGCCCTCGGAGCCCAGCATTTCCTCCAAAACGACTGCATCGCCAGCCATTACGCCAGGCGCAATCAAAACGAGTTCCGATCGATCGGTCAAAAGATTTGGTAATTGTTGCGGCCGGGTGAGTAAATGGAACCGCATTTCATTGGCTTCCGCCAAATGTTGCGTTGCCAAGGCATCGCTGTCGCTTGGGTCTGCCACCAGCAAAATCAGAGTCTTGCACCCCAGCGCCAGAGCCATATCGACTTGACGCAGGATAGTCGGGGTGTTGGCAAAACGCGACCGGTTGGGGCACATTTTCCTGCCACGGTCATCCAACGCCAGCAGGGCAATCAAATCGTGGTTCTGTTTCATGCCGCTCGCGTTAATGGGGACATCGTACGCTGCCAAGCGACGTTGCGTTGAAACGCCTTCAGCCGTCGAATTCGTTCAGAAATCCATCGAGCCGGCGCAAAATAACCGGATCGCCAGGAGCACAGGTAATCGCCTCATCAGCTAGGACCATGAGTGGTTCGGCGTGAAAACTGGCCGCCAGTCCTTTGATACGCTGGCCAGCGATCAACCAATTTCCATCGCAGCGTGCGCGACGCAGCAAGTCAATTTGCTGCTCGAGACTTTCTCGAAATGCCATGCGCAACTCTGCATGCAGTCCCGCATCTTCACCGGCGGCGGCTGCCAAAGTCGCAGAGAACGGAGCATTTTCGAAGGCCATAATACCATAACTTAAAACGCAATGGTTAAGACAGGGTTTCTTGACACATAAATTATGGTAAATGTTTCACATGAGCGGAGGTCATCACATTCGGGCCATAGGCCCCGAGCAGGACGAAGCCGGAGCACACGACGCCTCGGAAATCGCCCTTCCCCCAGTAGATACAGAGGAGGAGGACGAGGTTATTTCATGGGAAGAAAATACAGAGGACTATGCGCCCACTTCCCGTCTTGCGTGGATATGGCCAGTTCTTGCCACCCTGACCGTGCTCAGCTGGACTGCTTTTTTGGGCTGGACCCATCAGGCAGAGATATTATCCGGGGCTACACCTGCGATCTGGATTGGCTGGGTTGGCGATTGGGCGCTTCCTGTCCTTCTCGTCATAGGTGTCTGGCTCATCGCGATGCGCAGCAGCAGAAGCGAAGCGGCTCGATTCGCCGATGTAGCTAACATCCTGTCCAGCGAATCAGCGCTGCTGGAATCCCGACTGGTCACAGTGAACCGAGAGCTAAGCCTCGCCCGAGAATTTCTGTCAGCCGAATCTCGTGAACTGGAAACATTGGGGCGCGTTGCTGGAACGCGAATTGGCGAACACGCAGACAGGTTGCAAAATTTGATCGGCGAAAATCACGCTACGATCGAACAAATTGGCACAGTTAGCGAAAGTGCTCTGGTGAATATGGACCGGCTGCGCGACGACCTGCCTGTGATCGCCAATTCGGCGCGAGATACATCCAATCAGATCGGCGCTGCTGGCGAAGAAGCCAAGGCGCAGCTTGAGCAGCTTATTGCCGGATTCGAGCGTCTGAACGTCTTTGGTCAAGCGAGCGAGCGTCAGGTTGCTTCTTTGAGCGAACGAGTCGACGCCGCCCTTTCCGCTTTCGAAGCGCAAGCAATACATATGGGCGATGTGACGTCTGAACGTTTCACCGCGCTACGAGAAGCAAGCGACGATTTCCGCGGTGATCTCGATAGCCGCGAGGTTGAATCGCTTGCGGCCATGCGTCGCAGAATGGACAGTCTCGGCGAGGAAATGGCTGCGGCCAGTGCTCAATTGACTCGCGCTGAGGAAGCTGCGTTCGACACTATGAAGGTGCGGCTCGATGGTCTTTCAGAGGAAGGACAATCGATTTCAGCTGGTTTGCGTGCGGCAGAAGAACAGGCTGGTGAAAGTTGGGCGCGTCAAGTGGATGCACTGCGAGAACGGTTGGGTCATGCCATTGAAGAAATTCAGTCTCTCGACGCGCAAGCGCTAGAAAGCGCTCAGGCTAAACTGGCAGAACTTCGCGACGAGGCCAAAAATATCGATGCCGCGATGGCGGACCGCGATGCAGCATTCCGTGACCGTGCGCTCAAGCGGAATGCAGACATCGCCTCCGTTGAAGAGGCTTCGATCACGGCGTTGAATGAGCGGCTGGCAACGCTGGATGATAATCTGGCCGAACGCCAAACACGGCAGGCTGAATCCACCGATGCCTTGCGGAAACGTGCAGAAGCAAGTGTGACTCACATGGACGCTCTTGCCGAGCGCGCAGAACAACTGGCTTCGCAAGCAGCAGACGCGTATGATCGTCTCGAGACTACCGGCAATAATGCTGCGACCCTGTTAGCTTCCGCCCGTGAAGACGCCGACACTCTGCGCCCGGCCATCGAAGATCTGACCGACAGAAGCGTACGGCTCCTCGAATTGATTCAGGCTGGATCGGAGCATAGCCGTGACATCTTGCCCGCATCGTTGGAAGAAGTGGAAAGTCGGCTCATTTCGACCCGTGAAGCCGGGGAGGCACTGCAGGTTCTGCTCGACAGCACAGGCGAACGTTCCCGTAACGTCTCCGATTACGTTCTGGCCGCGCGCGTAGAAACCGACCGCGTCGATGCCAATCTGACTTCGCTGGACGAACGCATAGTGTCGATGCACACGACCTTTGCCCGCGAGGTGGAGGCTCTGCGCGAAACAATCGCGACGCTGGAGCGCGACAGTGACGCTGTGGGAGAACGCGCAAGCAGTGTCCTGCGCTCATCAATCGAGGAACTTGACGGGAAAGCACGCGAAGCCCTCTCTCTTGCCGATACAGAGAGCGAAAAACGCCTAGCCCTCATCTCCGAAAGTATCGGCGAGAGAACGGCTCAAGCAATCACAAATGCGGTTAGCGAACAGTCCTCACGTAGCATTGCAGAGCTTGATCTGGCCTCTGCAAGCGCGGCTGAAACCGCCCGGCAGGCTGCCTTGCAGTTGCGCGATCAGCTTTCAATGGTGAACGAACTGGCAGGCAATCTGGAGAATCGCGTATCGCTCGCCCGGGAACGGGCAGAAGAGCAGGTCGATAATGACTTTGCGAGGCGCGTGGCGCTGATTACTGAAGCGCTCAATTCCAATGCTATCGATATCGCCAAAGCGCTGTCGAGTGATGTTACCGACATGGCATGGACTTCATACCTGCGCGGCGATCGGGGCATTTTCACTCGCCGCGCAGTGAGTTTGCTGGACAGCACCCAATCGCGTGATGTGGCCGAACTTTACGATAGCGACCCTGACTTCCGCGACCATGTCAGCCGCTACATCCACGACTTCGAGGCAATGCTGCGTACGATGCTGTCAACCCGTGACGGAAACGCACTAGGTGTCACTTTGCTAAGTTCCGATATGGGCAAACTCTATGTTGTTCTGGCGCAGGCAATCGAGCGGTTGCGAGAGAACTAGATATACTCTTTCTAATTAGCCTCGTCTTCGACCACAAGATGTCCGGGGCGTTCAAAGATATCGATTACATCGACGCCGATCCACCCATTCTGGTAATTGAGCACCCATAGTCCGGTCAGTAGGGCAGCAGCGATGCTTGCCCGAATTATAATCTTGCTAGGGCGAAAATTGGCAGGTGCGCTCTCTGCCTGACCGGGGATATTTTCCATTCCCAGTTCTTCGGCTGTTTTCACTCCAAACGGTAGCATGATGAACGCGCACATCACCCAGATCAGGAAATAGATCGCCAGGATCGAAGTCCACGCCATGACAATTACCCTTCCAGATCGATAACGCGTACTTGCGGCTTTTTACCGGACCACCGCGTCGCTGCGCGGCGAGCTGCAAGGCGAGCCGCTTCGAGGCGATCATTGGCAGGCGAGCGACCTTTAGAACCGCCTTTGGAGCCACCGCGCCGCTTTTTGCCAGACGAGGAAATTGCCTTTGCCACATCGGCTTCTGCTTCTGCCACGAAATCGGCCTGATCTTCGTCCAGCGGCAAGCCGAGACTTTCCACAGTGACAGAGTTGTTGGGGCCCAGAACTACGATCACAACGCCATTATGCGCAAGGCGACGTCGCATCACTATGCTCTCACCATCAGCAGGCACAATGATGTCGCCATCAAGAACCAGGCGCCCGGCTTCTACCTGCGCGATCTTACCGGGTTTGCCCGGAGCCAATCGTACAATGTCTCCGTTCTTCTGGTAGACCGCTTTCGGAATTCCCGCTTCGATACCAACGCGCGCCTGCTCTTGCATATGCTTGATTTCGCCATGCACGGGGACCAGTATTTCAGGCCGCAACCAACTGTAGAGTGCTTCCAGTTCAGGACGCCCCGGATGGCCTGACACATGAATCATGCTCTGGCGGTCGGTGACCATTACGATACCGCGCTCGGCCAGCTTGTTCTGTACCTTTCCGATACTGATTTCATTGCCCGGAATCTGGCGACTGGAAAAAAGCACCACATCGCCTTCGCTCAATTTGAGGGGATGGTTTTCTTCTGCAACGCGGCTCAGTGCAGCGCGCGGTTCGCCCTGTCCGCCGGTTGCCATGATCATCACCTTGCCGCGCGGCAGACCCATTGCGGTATTCCAATCTACCGTCTCTGGGAAGTTCTCCAAATATCCGTTTTCCTGCGCAACCTCGATCATGCGATCGAGCGAGCGACCGGCAACGACCAGT
Source organism: uncultured Sphingomonadaceae bacterium (assembly GCA_913060895.1). Classification (GTDB taxonomy): domain Bacteria; phylum Pseudomonadota; class Alphaproteobacteria; order Sphingomonadales; family Sphingomonadaceae; genus CAJXSN01. The sequence goes on along the minus strand of CAJXSN010000003.1, from coordinate 117,087 downwards.
TGCCGGCCGTTGGCCTTGGCCACTTCGCCCAGCGTCTGCAGGCGGGCGACATTAGAAGCGAATGTGGTGACCATCACACGGCGGCCATCCCATTTTTTCACCTCGTCCATCAGTCCGCGATAAACCGCGCCTTCCGATCCGCTGGGTTCGGGATTGAATACATTGGTCGAATCGCAAACCACCGCGAGCACGCCCTCGTCCCCGATCTCGCGCAACTCTTCTTCGGTGGTCGGTTCACCGATAATCGGATCTTCGTCCAGTTTCCAGTCGCCGGTGTGGAAGACACGGCCATAAGGCGTGTCTATGACCAGTGCATTGCCCTCAGCAATCGAATGGGCGAGCGGAATGTATGTGACTTCGAACGGGCCGATTTCAATATGGCCGTGATCCTCCTCGATAATCCGCACTTCTACTTCTTTGAGGAGCCCTGCCTCTTCCAGCTTGCGTCGGATCAGTTCAGCAGTGAACGGGGTAGCGTATAGCGGCACGTCCAGTTCGGCTGCGAAGTAAGGAATTGCGCCGATGTGATCCTCATGCGCATGCGTCAGCACAATGCCCAGAAGATCATTGGACCGTTCTTCGATGAAATCGATATCTGCAAACAGTAATTCGGTGCCGGGATATTCGTTTGCGCCAAAGCTCATGCCCAGATCGACCATCAACCACTTGCCATCGCAGCCATAAAGATTGACGTTCATGCCAATCTCTCCGGACCCGCCAAGGGCAAGAAATAACAGCTCGTTTTCTGGCTGGTAGTTCTTCTTCATGACGCCACCCGATCTGCCAACAACTTGAGTCCTCGAATGGTCAGATCGGCATCCACTACATCGAAAATATCGGTGTGGTCATCGAACAGCACGGCGAGCCCACCGGTCGCAACAACCTTTGTCGGCCGCCCGATTTCATCGCGCATCCGCTGTATCAAGCCTTCCATCATAGCAACGTAACCCCAGAAAATGCCAATCAGCATCTGATCCTCGGTATTACGACCGATAACGCTGCGCCCGTCGGGCGCACGGATGGCGATGCGAGGGAGTTTGGCAGTTTTGCCAACCAGTGCATCGAGTGAAAGATCTATCCCGGGCGTGATAATTCCGCCCTTGTAAGTGCCATTGTAGTCCAGCGCTTCAAATTTGGTGGCCGTGCCGAAGTCGACGATTACCTTGTCGCCCGCTACCAGGTCATGCGCCGCAATACAGTTTAATGCGCGATCTGCACCCAGCGAGCTTGGCTGCTCAACATCAATGGCAAAGCCCCATTCAGCTTTTCCTCGGCCTGCGATGAGCGGCGTGATGCCAAAGTATTTTTCCGCAAGAACGGTCAGATTGTGATCTGCACGCGGCACCACCGAACCTACGATGATGCGTTTGATACCCTCGCGAGCAATATTCTCTATTGATAAGAGCTGAAACAACCAGACCGCATATTCGTCCCCAGTCCGGCGCGGATCGGTAGCAATACGCCAGCGGGCGCGCACCTCCTCACCATCGAACACTGCGAATACCAGATTGGTGTTACCTACATCGACGGCAAGCAGCATGGATCAGGTCCTTTTGGCAAAGATGACATCGCCGGCATGAATGGTACGCAAAGTTCCATCGGTCAGTCGGACCTCAAGTGCACCTGCAGAGTCGAGGCCGTGAAATGCGCCTTCGCAGATCGAACCATCGGGCTCGTGCACTTGCAACGGCGTGCCCACCGAGTGCGCAGCAGCACACCATCGACGCAATATGGGATCAAGGCCAAAATTGCGCCAGCGTTCCAACTCGCGCTCCAGGGCAATCGCCAGATCGCGGGCAAAAGAATCGCGGCTAGGCGCTGGACCAAGCGCCGACAGAGCGATAGTTTTGCGGTCGGCCAGGTTCGGGGCCTTGGCCAAATTGACGCCAAAGCCGAGGACAACTGCATCGCCCTCGCGCTCCAGCAATATACCCGCCAGCTTTGCCCCAGCCATGAGGAGATCGTTGGGCCATTTGAGTGATAGTGTGGAAGGTTCCGAGCACAATGGTGTTACTGCTTCATACAAAGCCAGCCCCGCGAGCAACGCAAGGGTATGTGCTGGTGGATCATTGGGTCCGGGGCGTATCACAGTGGATCCCATGAAATTGCCTGCTCCGTCGAACCATTCGCGGCCCTGACGTCCGCGCCCGGCGGTTTGACGGTCGGTGACCAACCATTCGCCCTCAGGTACGCGCTCGCCCGATCTGAGCGCGTCCAGTAAATCACCATTGGTGGAGCCGGTTTCGGCTGCAATGCAGATCGACCTGACTTTACCCTCAGCCAAGGAACAAAGATGCCGCCGCTGTATCGGCCTGATTACCCAACCAGCGCGCGAGCAGGAAAGCCAGCGGGCTGACAAGAATGGCCGAGCCGATCAGAATTGCCCAGCTCGCAGGTGTAGCCTTCCCCGTAGCACGGTCCACCGGCTCGTCGAAAAACATCACTTTGATGAACTTGATATAATAGAACGCGCCGATAACGCTCGCGGCGATACCTATGGCTGCTAGCAAGACCATATCCGCCTGTACGGCCGCTTGGAACACGACAAATTTTCCCCAAAACCCGAAGAGCGGGGGAATGCCGGCAAGACTGAACATCAGGATAAGCAGGCACCATGCCATCAAAGGGCGTGTGCTCGACAAACCGGCAATATCGTCAAATGTTTCCAGTTGCTCGCCTTGTCCATTGCGCAGCATCAGAACCGCGACAAAGCTGCCTAGCGACATGACTACATAAATAGCCAGATAGACCAACATGGCGGACAGCCCCTGCACCGTTGCAGCAGCAAGGCCGATAAGAATAAACCCGGCATTGTTTATCGAAGAATAAGCCAATAGCCGCTTCAAATTGTTCTGGCCGATAGCCCCAAGCGCACCCACGACAATCGAGGCAAGCGCAGCGAAGATCACCACCTGACGCCAGGCAAAGACCTGATCACCAAACGCATCCAGTGCAACCCGTGACAACAGCGCGATTGCAGCAACCTTTGGTGCGGTTGCAAAAAATGTTGTAACTGGTGTCGGTGCGCCCTCGTACACGTCCGGCGTCCACATGTGGAACGGCACAGCGCTGATTTTGAAGGCCAGACCGACTAGCATGAAGATCACACCGAACAGCGCACCGGTCGATATCTCGCCTGAAATCGCTGCGGCAATGCCGTCAAACGAAGTGGTCCCGGTGAAGCCGTAAATCAGGCTCATCCCGTAAAGCAGGATACCCGAAGCGAGTGCGCCAAGAATAAAATATTTAAGGCCTGCTTCGGCCGAACGCTGATCATCGCGGAGGAAACTGGCGAGTACGTAAGCAGCCAGACTGTTAAGCTCCAAGCCCATATAGAGCGCAATCAGATCGGTCGCGGAGACCATCAGGCCCATGCCCATCACCGCTAGCAAGACCAGCACGGCGTATTCTCCGCGCAAGGCATCGAACCGTTTCAGGAACGCTGGCGCAATAGCGAGGCAGGCCATCGCTGCCAGATAGATCAGCACCTTGGCGTAACCAGCAAAACTGTCTGCGGAAAATTGTGTCCCGAATGCCTCTGCGCCCGCACCAGTGACGTTATCGGTCACGGTCGAGACAGTGAAAATCAGGGCGGCGCCAATCGCGGTCGCAGACCCAATGAAAACTGCGCGAGTTACGGATCGTCCGCCATAGGCCACGACCAGAAGCAGAATAAGAGCGGACCCGCCCAAAATAAGTTCAGGAACCATCAGTCCAAAGGAGCGAGCGATTTCCATCAGTGCGCTCCTCCGCTGGCATGCTCGCCAGAAATGTAATTCGCCTCATGCTCTCGCGGCGTGCCTGCAGCCAGAGCAGCATCGCCCTGTGGCGCAGCGCGGGCCACACGGGCCTCCAGTGCTGCGATGTCGGAGCGCATCGGGGCAAGAAAGCTTTCGGGATAAACGCCCATCCACAGAACCGCCGCTGCAACAGGCGCAAGCATGAACCATTCCCGTGCGTTCATATCGCGCATAGCGGCAGCATCCTCATTCACCTGCGCGCCGAAAACAACGCGGCGGTAGAGATACAGCATATAGCCTGCACCCAGAATGATGCCGGTCGTCAAGATCAGTGTCACGTCGCTCGAAATTTCGTAAATACCGGCAAGGCTGAGGAACTCTGCAACGAAGCCGCTGGTTCCCGGCAAACCGATGCTCGCCATAGTGAACAAGAGAAAGAAAATCGCGTATTTCGGCATGTTTATCGCCAGACCACCATAGCGTGAAATGTCACGGGTATGCAGCCGGTCGTAGATAATGCCTACGCACAGAAACAACGCGCCAGACACTAGCCCGTGACTGAGCATCATAATCATCGCGCCTTCCAGTCCTTGAATATTGAAAGCAAACAGGCCTGCAGTAACAATCGCCATATGGGCGACAGAGGAATAGGCGATCAGCTTCTTCATATCTTCCTGCACCAGAGCCACCAACGATGCATAAACCACAGCGATGCAGGACAAGATGAAAACCAGCCACATGAACTGTGCGCTTGCTTCTGGAAACATCGGCAGGCTGAACCGAATAAAGCCATACCCGCCTAGTTTGAGCAGTACGCCCGCGAGAATGACCGAGCCTGCTGTTGGAGCCTGAACGTGAGCAGCTGGTAACCAGGTATGAAAAGGGAACATCGGCATCTTCACCGCGAAGCTCGCGAAGAAAGCAAGCCACAGCCATGTCTGCGCACCCGCAGGGAAATCATACTGCATTAACGTCGGAATATCGCTCGTGCCCGCTTCATTTGCCATCCAGAACATCGCGATCAGCATCAGTACAGAGCCGAATAGTGTGTAAAGGAAGAATTTGAAGCTGGCGTAGATCCGATCAGTGCCGCCCCAAATACCGATAATCAGATACATCGGGATCAGACCGGCTTCGAAGAAGATGTAAAACAGGAACAGATCCTGCGCGGCGAATACGCCGATCATCAGCACTTCCATCAACAGGAAGGCCGCCATATATTCGCCCACACGCTTCTGGATCGCTTCCCAGCTGGCCAGAATGCAAATCGGCATCAGGAATACGCTGAGCACAATAAGCATCAGCGCGATACCGTCGATTCCCAAGGCATATTGGAAACCTGCAAAGACATCCCCACGCTCGGTGAACTGCCACTGCGGCCCTCCGATTTCGTAATTGATCCAAAGAACTATGCCGAGACCAAGGTTAATCAGCGTTGCCAGCAACGCCACAATGCGCGCTTCGCTGGAAGCCAAGAAGAAACATGCAAGGCCCGCCAAAAGCGGCACCAGCAGCATTACGGAGAGAATAGGGAACCCGTCCATCACATCAAAACCCAGGTAATGGCGGCGACAAGGCCGAGAAGCATAACCAATGCATAACTGGTGAGATAGCCTGATTGGAACCGCTTAGCCCCTGCGGCACCCTGCCGGACCACCCATGCCGCTCCATCAGGGCCAAACCGGTCGATCGTGCCAATGTCGATCAGCTTCCAGAACCACCGCCCCACAATGAAGGACGGCTTCACGAAAAGGATATTGTATAGCTCGTCAAAGTACCACTTATTGTACAGGAAGCGATAAATCGGGCCGAGCTGTTCAGCCACTTTACCGGGAAAGCTGGTGTTTTTGATATAACCGTACCAGGCAATGACGAAACCGATGACCATAACAATCAGCGCCGCGTATTTAACAAGGTATGGCACCGTGTGCATCGCGTGGATAAGCGGCTCGTTATAGAATACAGAACCATTCCAGAATTCAGCCGAATCCAAGAATGTTGGCGCGAATATCTGGCCCGCAAAGATAGCTCCCACTGACAACAGCCCTAACGGAACCAGCATCGTCAGTGGGCTTTCATGCGGGCGATAGCCACCCGTGGTGTCCTCGCCAACTTCTTCAGGGGTTTTGTGTACGCTATGTTGGATATGTTCGCTCTCGATCCATCGCGGCTTACCCCAGAAGGTCAGGAACATAAGCCGCCAGCTGTAAAAGCTGGTCAGCAATGCAGCGAATACGCCCATCCAGAAGGCGAAGTTTGCGGTTTCTGTGCCACGCGCAAAAGCAACTTCGATGATCGCATCCTTCGACCAGAAACCGGCAAAGCCGATCCCGAGATGATAAACGCCAACTCCGGTAATCGCGAGAGTACCGAACATCATCGCCCAGAAAGTGACCGGAATTTTCTTACGCAAGCCGCCGTAATAGCGCATATCCTGTTCGTGGTGCATCGAGTGTATTACGGAGCCTGCACCAAGGAAAAGCAATGCCTTGAAAAAGGCGTGCGTAAACAAGTGGAACATTGCCACACCGTATGCGCCCACGCCAGCTGCGAAGAACATATAGCCGAGCTGGGAGCACGTTGAATACGCAATAACACGCTTGATGTCCCACTGCGTTGTACCAACTGTAGCGGCAAAAATGCAGGTGGCAGCGCCGACAAAGGTCACGATGGCGAGCGCTGTTGGCGCGGTTTCAAACATTGGCGACAGGCGGCAAACCATAAAGACGCCCGCGGTCACCATGGTGGCCGCGTGGATCAGAGCGGAGACCGGCGTTGGCCCCTCCATCGCGTCTGGCAGCCATGTGTGCAGGCCTAACTGCGCCGATTTGCCCATCGCACCAATGAACAGCAGGATGCACAGGATATCCATCGTATAGAAACGGAATCCGAGGAAGGTGATGTCGCTCCCGCTCATCGCAGGTGCTGCTGCCAGAATTTCGGGGATCGAGGTCGTGCCGAATACGAGGAAGGTCCCGAAGATGCCAAGCATGAAGCCAAGATCGCCAACACGATTGACGACGAAGGCTTTGATCGCAGCGGCGTTGGCACTCGGTTTCTTGAACCAGAAACCGATCAGCAAATAACTGGCGAGGCCCACCCCTTCCCAACCGAAGAACATCTGGACGAGGTTATCGGCCGTCACCAGCATCAACATGGCGAAGGTGAAAAGCGAAAGGTAAGCAAAGAAGCGCGGCTGGTCCGGATCCTCGTCCATATAGCCCCAGCTATACAGATGAACGAGCGCGGAGACGCTGGTAATGACCACCAGCATGACTGCCGTCAGCGTATCGACTCGCAGGGCCCAGTCGAACGACAGATCGCCGGAGCGCACCCATTGCAACACCGGAACAACATCTGCTTGCGTTGTACCCGCGATGAAGCCCAGAAAAATAGGCCAGCTCAATGCGCACGAGATAAACAGCGCACCAGTAGTGATCGCTTTGACCACTGTATTGCCCAGCGCGCGATTGCCAAGCCCGCCAACAATCGCGGCCAGCAAAGGGAGAAAAACAATCAGCAGAATTTCGGTGGACACGCCCGGATTATCCCTTCAGCCGATCGACATCGTCGACCGCAATGGTACCGCGAGCGCGGAAGTAAATGACGAGAATGGCAAGCCCGATGGCCGCCTCTGCTGCAGCGACTGTTAGCACGAACATCGCGAAAATCTGACCCGATAGGTCGTCAAGAAACGCGCTGAATGCGACCAGATTGAGATTTACGCCAAGCAGAATCAGCTCGATAGCCATGAGAATGACAATGATGTTCTTCCGATTGAGGAAGATGCCGAGCACGCCTAGGACGAACAGCATAGCACTTACAACAAGGTAGTGTTCAATCCCGATCACAAGTCGATCCCCTGGCCAATGGATGGCTGCCTCATGACGATCGCCTCATCAGGACTGCGCTGGTTCTGCTTACTGATGTTCTGGTGGCCGCGGACTGCCTTCTGTTCGCGGTGCGTCAGGACAATTGCCCCCACCATAGCCACCAGCAGGATCATTCCTGCAATCTCGAACAGGAAGGCGTAGTGCGTGTAAAGCAACGCGCCAATATTTTCGATATTGCTCTGTCCCAGGACCGGGGTCGCACTGCCATCAGCAGTGCCTAACTCAATAGGTCCGGCGCTGATTGCGCCCAAACCGAAAAGGATTTCCGCTAGTAAAACAATGGCCACCGCAATGCCGAGTGGAAAGTTCTGCATGAAACCAGCCCTCAATTCGGCGAAGTCAATGTCCAGCATCATCACGACGAACAGGAACAGGACGGCCACCGCGCCGACATATACCACGACCAGCAGCATCGCGAGGAACTCTGCCCCTACAAGCACCATGAGACCCGCCGCGTTGAAGAACGCGAGGATTAGCCACAGTACGGAGTGCACCGGGTTGCGCGCCATGATTGTCAGCACGCCGCTGCCAATCACGATGCTAGCAAAAAGATAAAAGGCAATAGTCTGTATCATAGGGCCCCGGTTCGATGTGCGCGCGGTTAGCGGTAGGGCGCGTCGGCTTCAAGGTTTGCGGCTATTGCCCGCTCCCACTTGTCACCATTCGCGAGCAGTTTCGCTTTGTCGTAAAGCAATTCTTCGCGTGTCTCGGTAGAATATTCAAAGTTTGGTCCTTCGACCACTGCATCCACGGGGCACGCTTCCTGACAGAAACCACAATAAATGCACTTCGTCATATCAATGTCGTAGCGGGTGGTTCGGCGACTACCATCGTCGCGAGGTTCGCTCTCGATAGTGATAGCCTGCGCCGGGCATACAGCCTCGCAAAGTTTGCACGCGATGCACCGCTCTTCTCCGTTGGCATAGCGCCGCAGTGCATGCTCACCCCGGAAACGCGGGCTCAAAGGGTTTTTTTCGTAAGGGTAATTTATCGTCACCTTGGGCTTGAAGAAATACTTCAAGGTCAGGGCATGCGCTTTTACGAACTCCCAAAGGGTGAACGACTTGACGAGGTGTGAAACGGTACTCATGCCGAAAAATGTCCAGTGGCCATAAGATAGCCGGATATAACAACAATAAAGATCAGGCTGATCGGCAGGAATACCTTCCACCCGAGGCGCATCAGTTGATCATAGCGATAGCGCGGCACCGTGGCCATCACCCAGCTGAACAGGAAGAAGAAAAAGAACGTCTTCCCAAGAAACCAGACGATGCCCGGAATGTCGAACCACGGGATTAAATCAATGTCGAGCGGGGGCAACCAACCGCCGAAAAACAAAATGGTGTTGAGGCTGCACATCAGCAGAATGTTGGCATACTCACCTAACCAGAAAAGCGCGAATGACATTGAGCTGTATTCGGTTTGGTATCCGGCAACCAATTCGCTTTCTGCCTCGGTCAAATCAAAAGGTACGCGCTGGGTTTCCGCCAGACAGCTGATGAAGAACATCACCCACATCGGAAACAACAACAGGTTGAAGATATACCCGTTGACGATGCCAAACCCGTGGCCCCGCTGCGCCTCGACGATTTCTGTCAGATTGAAGCTGCCTGCCCACAACACAACGCACACCAGAATGAACCCGATGGACACTTCGTAGGATATCATCTGCGCCGCAGCGCGCATGGCGGAGAAGAACGGGTATTTGGAGTTTGATGCCCACCCGCTCATCACCACGCCATATACAGATAGGCTGCTTATCGCGAGAATGTAGAGCAAACCCACATTGATATCCGCCAGTACAACGCCAGCATCAAACGGAATTACTGCCCATGCAGCCAGAGCAACGGTGAAGGTTACAATTGGCGCGAGCAGGAAAATGCCCTTGTTCGCAGCACTTGGGATGATGGTTTCCTGCAGGAAGACTTTTAATCCATCGGCAAAACTTTGCAGCAGACCGAACGGCCCGACCACATTAGGCCCCCGCCGCAGGTTAATCGCTGCCCAGACTTTGCGATCAACATAAATTACCATCGCTACACTGAGCATCAGCGGCAAGGCGATGAGCAGAATGCCGCTGATAGTTGCGGCGAACCATGCGGCCTCGTAGGTCATACCCCAAGATTGGAAGAACTTCGTCATTCGGCCGCCTCCGCCAGTTGTTCACCGTGGAAGAGCTCCTCCGAACAGCGCTGCATCACATCGCTGGCGCGGGCAATGGAGTTGGTGAGGTATGGGTCTTTGATCGGATAGCCTCCAATCACATTACCTTTAGCCGCCTTCTTCGCTTTGGGCAGCTTGCCGTAATCAGCGAGACCTTCTTCACCCAGCGCAGGTACAGCCGCAATCATAGCATTTTGCAATTCAGCAAAACTGTCAAACCCGACACTCACTTTCAAAGCATCGGCCAGCGCACGCAGGATAGTCCAGTCTTCACGTGCATCGCCTGGCGCAAAAACCGCCTTCTCGGCGAATTGCACACGCCCTTCGGTGTTAACGTAGGTTCCGTCCTTTTCAGCGAAGCTGGCAGCAGGCAGAACGATGTCTGCCGCATGCGCGCCCTTGTCGCCGTGATGGCCAATATAGACTTTCAGGCTGTCCGCAAACGCGTCGAAATCCAGCTCATCCGCACCCAGTGCAAGCATCACTTTAGGGGCGGTATTGACGATATCCTTGATACCGCCCTTTTGCGCGTAACCGAGCATCAGCCCGCCCATACGCGCAGCCGAAAAATGCATGACGTTGAAACCATTCCACCCATCTTTGACGAGGCCGAACTGCTCTGCAAAAATCAGTCCTGCATCGAGCACATCTGCGGCCAAACCTGCGCCGCCTATCACGATCGCGGGGCGTTCTGCTGCCTTGAAAGCATCGGCAACGTGTCCAGGCAGATCGTTCAGAACGCTTGTGTCGTCACCCAGATACTCGACCGGGAATGTCGGATCCCAGTGCGGGCCGACGATAAATACCTTCGCGCCGCGCTTTACGGCTTTGCGCAGGCGGACATTGACCAGCGGGGCCTCATGACGGACCTGACTGCCGACAATCAGGATTGCATCAGCGGTTTCGATCCCGGCAAAAGTCGAATTGAAATTCACTGCCGCAAGGTTCGATACATCGTAATCCATGCCGGTCTGGCGACCTTCGAGCAGATCGGAGCCGAGCGCACCCAGCAGTGCCTTGGCCGCGAACATCGTCTCGCAATCGACCATGTCGCCTGCGACGGCTGCGATGCTGGAAGGGTCGCTCTTCAACTGCTTGGCAATCGCCTTGAAAGCATTGTCCCAGCCAGCTTCGACCAGCTTGCCACTCTTTCGAACGAATACCTTATCGAGACGGCGGCGACTCAAGCCATCGACCTGATAGCGTGCCTTGTCCGACAACCATTCCTCGTTCACGTCGTCATTGATCCGCGGCAGAGCGCGCATGACTTCGCGGCCACGCGAATGCAGCGTAATGTTCGCGCCAACGGCATCCGATACATCAATGCTCAGCGTGCGCTTCAATTCCCACGGGCGGGCTTCGAAAGCATAGGGACGACTGGTCAACGCGCCGACCGGACACAAGTCGATTACGTTGGCGCTCAGCTCATGGCTAGCGGCCTGCTCCAGATAGGTGGTGATCTGCATATCCTCACCGCGATAGAGCGCGCCGATTTCATCAACCCCGGCGATCTCTTCGGAGAAACGCACGCAGCGTGTGCAGTGGATGCAGCGGGTCATGATCGTCTTGATCAGCGGGCCCATATATTTTTCTGTCACCGCACGCTTATTCATGTCGTAGCGGGATCCGCCACGGCCATAAGCAACGGCCTGATCTTGCAAATCGCACTCGCCGCCCTGATCGCAGATCGGGCAATCGAGCGGGTGGTTGATTAGCAGGAATTCCATTACGCCTTCACGCGCTGCCTTCACCATCTGCGTATCGGTGCGGATTTCCTGACCGTCGGTAGCTGGCAGTGCACAGCTCGCCTGCGGCTTGGGCGGCCCGGGCTTCACCTCAACCAGACACATGCGGCAATTGCCCGCAATGCTCAGCCGCTCATGATAGCAGAAGCGCGGAATTTCTTTCCCCGCCAACTCGCACGCCTGAAGTACGGTCGCGCCGTCGGGAACGTCGATTTCGGTACCATCTACGGTGACTTTAGGCATCGGCATTGCTTTCGTGAGCGATAATCTGACGGTAGGCGGCAATCGCAACTATCGACCGGAACCCATATTCAGAAAACTGAAGGCCCCCGGCATCGTCCGATTGTGCAATACAATGCCCGAGAACCGGCTGAAGTGCTGTTATGGCCTCTTGTTGTTTCGAGGTTGCAACACCCGTTTCCAGAAGCTTGGCTGCGAGATGTGGTGCTCCTCTGACGATGCACAGGGCAACCGCGTCTTGCGTCGTAGGAGCCGGAGGAGCTTCGCCAAGAACGCTCATCGACAGAAGCGTCAAGCGGGACTCGCCCTCTTTCAAGATGAGCGCTTCCGCAAGAGCGCCTGAAATCGCAACGGGATCGAGTTTCATGGTGCCAGAAGGAAAACAACCTTCCGTCCCGAGAACAAGCTCGCCCATAAGCCTGTCAAATTCCGACTGACCGTAGGAATCAGAGTAAAGTGCCTTGGCGTCATTGCCTCTTCTGTTGGCCAAGCAGCTCGCCATTCTGCCGAGCTCTCTCTGAGCCAGCATATCGTCACGCGATTGCGCGCTCGCTGGTGAAATACACAATCCAATAAAGGCAAAGCATACCGCCAAAAGAAACATCATACGCATCACTCAGCCGCCTCCGCAAACTGCGCGTTATGCTGGTGAATGCGCCGCTCCAGTTCGGGGCGGAAGTGCTTGATCAGGCCCTGTATCGGCCATGCCGCCGCATCGCCCAGCGCGCAGATAGTGTGGCCTTCGACCTGCTTGGTCACCTGCTGCAGCATGTCGATTTCCTCGATTGCGGCATCGCCGGTTCGCAAACGCTCCATCATGCGCCACATCCAGCCTGTGCCTTCGCGGCAGGGGGTGCATTGGCCGCAGCTCTCATGCTTGTAGAAATAGCTGATGCGGCTGATTGCGCGGACAATATCTGTCGATTTATCCATCACGATCACTGCTGCTGTGCCGAGGCCGGAGCCGACTTCCTTCAGCCCGTCAAAATCCATCGGTGCGCTGCGGATTTGCTCAGCAGGGACAAGTGGGACAGACGAACCACCGGGGATGACAGCAAGCAGGTTGTCCCACCCGCCAGTGATCCCGCCGCAATGGCGCTCGATCAGCTCCTCAAACGGGATGCTCATCTCTTCTTCTACAACGCAGGGCTTTTCGACATGGCCGCTGATCTGGAACAGCTTTGTGCCCGCATTGCCCTCACGGCCAAATCCGGCGAACCAGCCTGCACCGCGCCGCAATATCGTGGGGACGACCGCGATGCTTTCCACGTTATTCACCGTGGTTGGGCAGCCATAAAGGCCCGCGCCTGCCGGAAAAGGAGGCTTGAGGCGCGGTTGGCCCTTTTTGCCCTCAAGGCTTTCGATCATCGCGGTTTCTTCACCGCAGATATAGGCGCCAGCACCGCGGTGCATGAACACATCGAAATCATAGCCTGAGCCGCTGGCGTTTTTGCCGATCAGCTTCGCGGCATATGCCTCGTCGATAGCCTTCTGGAGCGTTTCCGCCTCGCGGATATATTCACCGCGAATGTAGATGTAGGCCGCACGGGCCCGCATGGCGAAACCAGCAACCAGAGCGCCCTCGATCAGCTTGTGCGGATCGTGGCGGATGATCTCCCGGTCCTTGCAAGAACCGGGCTCGGACTCGTCGGCATTGATGACGAGGAAAGACGGACGACCGTCCTTGCTTTCCTTCGGCATGAAGGACCATTTGAGACCTGTGGGGAAGCCTGCCCCACCCCGCCCGCGCAGGCCAGATGCCTTCATCTCGTCGATGATTGCATCATTACCGCGCTGGATCAGAGCTTTCGTGTTGTCCCAATCACCGCGCTTCTGCGCTGCCTTCAAGCCCCAATCCTGGAATCCGTAGACATTGGTAAAAATCCTGTCCTTATCAGCGAGCGCCATCAGGCGAACCCTCCCTGTGTGAGGAAATAGAGTGCGGAGATACCGATAACGGCCATCACGCCGAATTTGACCATGCCCATTAGCACCTTCCACGCGATAAACGCGAGGACGAGCGCGACGCCGATAGTGATGAGTTCAGACATCACCACTCACTCCGGTAATCGTGATTGGCGTCGACCATTTCTTTCAGCGTGGTCGGCCCGCCGCTGGGTTCGCTGGTATGGCGGCCCGGCTCCTGCGTGCCTTCCGTGGGCGGCTCCCCAGCGGCCAGCGCGTCCAGAACGGCATTGAGGCGCTCCACGGTCAGGTCTTCGTAATTGCCGTCATTGATCTGGACCATTGGCGCGGTGGCGCAATTGCCCATGCATTCCACTTCGGTGAGGGTCCACAGGCCATCTTCGGAGACATTGCCCTTCTGCATCCCGCGCTTCTTGCAGGCAGCGATAATATCGTCGCTGCCGCGCAGCATGCAGGGCGTGGTGCCGCACACTTGGACATGGAATTTGCCGACCGGCTGAAGGTTGTACATGAAATAGAAGGTCGCAACCTCGACCACCCGGATGATCGGCATATCGAGATACGTGGCGACATATTCCATCACCGGCAGAGGCAACCAGCCTTGCGTATTCGTTTCCTCGCCCACCTGACGCTGCGCCAGATCGAGCAGCGGCATCACTGCCGATTTCTGGCGGCCTTCGGGATATTTGGCGATGTGATAATCCGCCTTCGCCTTGTTCTCGGGCGTGAAGGCCCACGCGCTGTATTGCGCGCGCAGTTCGGGCGTATCGGGGGCAAGGCGGCGATCAGCCATGGGTCAATCTCGTTTGCAGATAGCGGCCCACATACAGGCCGATGACAGCAGCAGCGGCCGTCGAAAGAATGTCTTTCAGCGACGTCTCGCCGTGAAACGCCAGCAGATACGCCGCGACTGCCGAAGCAAACGCAGCGAACGCGGCGACGAAGATGAAGATTTCGCGGAGTATCATGAGGATGACTGCTCGACTGTTCGCGATGGCGGCGCGGGAAGTGTACACTCCTGAGAAACTATCCTTCGATAGGATAATTGAGCAAACACATGCGGCGAAGACGCGCGGTCAAGGCCGAGTAGGAGAGTGTCACTCTCGCAGCGCGCATTGGCCTTTTCACCCATGGCGCAGTTATAGCTAATTTGTATTCTGGCTCCTGGCCCCAGATCGGTTTCCCTGTTGGCCCGAGTGCATTCCGACAAGCGGGCAATCAAATCTGCAGCAGATAGAGCGTCCCGATCTGTCCCGTAAGCCGTAAATCTCATCGATTCCAAAGCCTTAACGTTGCGGGTTTCGATCGCCTGCTCGGCTGTTTCGAGGATATCTGGCGTTGCAGTGCTTCCCAGCAAACCAAGGACAACAATATTGGCAGTGTAGATAATCACCGGTCACACTCCCCGAACACCACGTCGATTGCGCCCAGAATGGCGGTTGCGTCGGGCAGCATGTGGCCTTTGCACATGAAGTCCATAGCCTGGAGGTGTGAAAATGCCGTCGGGCGGATCTTGCAGCGGTAGGGTTTGTTCGACCCGTCGCTGACCAGATACACACCGAACTCGCCCTTGGGGCTTTCAGTGGCGACATACACTTCGCCTGCGGGAACGTGGAAGCCTTCGGTATACAGCTTGAAGTGATGGATAAGAGCTTCCATCGACTGCTTCATCTCGCCGCGTTTGGGCGGGGAGACCTTGCCGTCGGTGCTGGCCACAGGGCCAGCGGGCATTTCGGCCAGGCATTGCTTGATGATGCGGGCCGACTGATAGACTTCGTTTACGCGGACCATGAACCGGTCGTAGCAATCGGAATTCGTGCCGGTCGGAATATCGAATTCCATCCGGTCATACACTTCGTAAGGCTGCGATTTACGTAAGTCCCACGGGATGCCGGCAGCACGGATCATCGGGCCGGAGAAACCCCACGCCAGCGCGTCTTCCTTGCTCACTACGGCAATATCGACATTGCGCTGTTTGAAAATGCGGTTGTCCATTACCAGGCTCATCGCGTCGCCGAACAGCTCTGGCAGACGGTTGTCGATCCACTCGCCGATATCCACCAGCAGTTTCTCGGGCACATCCTGATGGACACCGCCGGGGCGGAACCACGCGGAATGCATCCGCGCCCCGCTCGCCCGCTCGAAGAAATTCATGCAATCTTCGCGCAGCTCGAACACCCACAGATTCGGCGTCATCGCGCCTACATCCATGACATGCGCGCCGATGTTCAGGAAGTGATTGGAAATACGCGTGAGCTCCGCAAACAGAACGCGAAGATACTGGGCCCGCTCCGGAACTTCGATATTCAACAGCTTCTCGATAGCGAGGACATAGCTGTGTTCCTGACACAGCGGGGAGCAGTAATCGAGACGGTCAAAATACGGCAGCGCCTGCAGATACGTCTTGTGCTCGATCAGCTTTTCGGTGCCGCGATGCAGCAGGCCGACATGGGGATCAACGCGCTCGATAATCTCGCCGTCCAGTTCCATAACCATGCGTAGCACACCGTGGGCCGCCGGGTGCTGAGGACCGAAATTAATCGTGTAGTTCGAGATGACTTCATCGCCGGTGGTCGGCGATTCTTCGAGTTGGACGCTCATTCTGCGTCTCCTTCTGGCTCGGTCGCGGCGGCGGTATCGGTTGTCTTGCCCTTGCGCTCTTCACGCGCCGGCTGGTCCTCGGTCGGCTCTGGCGGAGGCGTACGAGCCTTGTCGGTCGCTTCCTCGGCAGGCGATCCCGCGCTTACCTTTTCCGCAGCGTGCTTGTCTGCTTTTTTGCCTGCGCCGCTATCAGAGGGCTTTTCCGTGACCTTGGGATCATCGACCGGAGGCGTCGCCGCCTTCTCGTCGCCCGGAAGAACGTAATCGGCACCTTCCCAGGGGCTCATGAAGTCGAACGTCCGCAAATCCTGCGCCAGCTTGACCGGCTCGTAAACCACCCGCTTTTCGTCTTCGGAATACCGGAGCTCTGTGTAGCCGGTCAGTGGAAAATCCTTGCGGAAAGGATGTCCCTCAAAGCCATAGTCGGTCAGGATGCGGCGCAGATCGGTATTGCCATCAAACAGCACACCATACAGATCGAACACCTCACGCTCTAGCCAGCCGGCATTGGGCCAGACAGTAGTAACTGTAGGCACAGGCGTCGCCTCGTCGGTCGACGTTTTTACCATTATACGGTGGTTCTTCGTGACCGAGAGCAGCATGTAAACGACTTCAAAACGCTCTGTCCGCCCTGGATAATCGACTCCGGCAATTTCCATCAGCTGCTGGTAAGCGTGATTGTCGCGCAGCATTTTCAGCACATCGGCGATGCTCTCTCGCTTCACGGTCAGCATGATTTCGCCATGCTCTTCACGCGCGGACAGCACGTGGCTGCCCAGCGCCGCAGTCAGCGTATCCTGCACACCATCGTTAGAGGCGTATTTCGGGGCAGAGTGGAGAACGGTGGCCATCGAAATTACCTTTCAATCGTCCCGCTGCGGCGGATTTTCCGCTGCAATTGCATCACCCCGTACAGCAGCGCCTCTGCCGTTGGCGGGCAGCCCGGCACATAGATGTCCACTGGCACGATACGGTCGCATCCGCGCACTACGGAATAGCTGTAATGGTAGTAGCCGCCACCATTGGCGCAGCTTCCCATGCTGATAACATATTTGGGTTCCGACATCTGGTCGTAAACCTTGCGCAGCGCCGGAGCCATCTTGTTACACAATGTACCCGCCACGATCATCACGTCCGACTGACGCGGAGAAGCGCGCGGTGCGACACCGAAACGCTCCATATCGTAGCGCGGCATATTGACGTGGATCATCTCCACCGCACAGCAGGCAAGGCCGAAGGTCATCCACCATAGCGAGCCGGTGCGGGCCCACTGGAACAGGTCTTCTGTGCTGGCGACCAGGAACCCCTTGTCGTTCACTTCGGTCTGCAGCGCGTTGAAAAATTCTGCATCCGGCTGGCGAATTTCGCCCGGCTGCGCAGTCGGCTGGACCATTGCGTCACGGCCATTGGGGCTGATTGTGCTCTGTTCGCTCATAATACTATTCCCAATCCAGCGCGCCCATCTTCCACTCGTAAGCAAAGCCTACTGTGAGGATGAACAGGAACCCCATCATCGACAGCCAACCGGTCCATTCTGTCGCCCCCAGACTTACAGCCCAAGGAAACAGAAACGCGGCCTCCAGATCGAAAATGATGAACAGGATAGCGACGAGGTAAAACCGCACATCGAACTGGCTGCGCGGCTCTTCAAAAGCGGGGAAACCGCACTCGTATTCGCTCAACTTCGCGGCATTGGGTGCGTGCGCGCCGGTCAGGCGCGAAACGCCCATTGGCAAAAACACGAATGCGGCAGACAAAGCCACCGCAACGCCCAGAAAGAGCAAGATGGGTAAATACTGCGAAAGGTCGACCAAGGGGGACTCACTTCAAGTTGCGCAGCATTGGCTGCGTTAGGTATGGCCGCGCTCTAGTCCTCCGCCCCATAGGGTGCAAGGGGGGCAAGGGTCATATTCAGGCCGGATTTCGCCAATTTCTCCGAACGATCGCACCATGAGGGGAAGGATGGGTTCGCCCACCCTTCCCGCCGCCGCGTTAATTTCGGCCCCTATACCTTTTTCATTTCCCGCGCGATCGTCTTGCGCGCTGAATCGCCGTAAGGCGGGCGCAAACCGGCCAGTTTGGCAATGTCTATCTTGGGCTGGGTATAAACTGCGCGGGCATGGCTGAATTCACGGAACCCCTCTGGCCCGTGATAGGATCCCATACCCGACGGGCCGACACCTCCGAACGGCAGATCTTCCACCGAAACGTGGAAAAGCACATCGTTGACAGTGACACCGCCAGAAATTGTGCGGGTCAGCACCTCCTCCCGCTCGGCCTTGTCATTGCCGAAATAATACAGGCCCAAGGGGCGGTCGCGTCCATTGATGTAATCGATGGCCTCGTTTGTCTGGCTGTAGGTTTTGACCGGAAGGATGGGGCCGAAAATCTCTTCCTGCATTGCCTGCATATCGTCGGTGACATTGCGCAAAATGGTGAGCGGCATCTTTCGCGCGTTGGAGCCAGAGAAGTCTTCGTCGCCTGGATTCACCTCGATAACCTCGGCGCCCTTCCCGCGGGCATCCTCCACCATAGATTGCAGGCGGTCGAAATGCTTGTCAGTGACGACAGAGGAATAGTCGTCGTTGTCGAGCAAAGTGGGATACATATGGTGAACCCCCAGCTGGACGGCGGCGACGGCGGCCTCCTCACGCTCTTCAGGAACGATCATATAATCGGGCGCAAGGCAGATTTGCCCGGCATTCATCATCTTACCCATAGCGATCCGCTCGCCAGCTTTTTCGTAATCTGCACTCCGGCCCAGCACGACCGGGCTTTTGCCGCCCAATTCCAGAGTGACGGGGACGAGGTTCTTGGCGGCCGCTTCCATCACCTTGGCACCGGTTTGCGTCGAGCCTGTGAAGACGAGGTGATCGAACGGCAAACCAGAAAATGCCTGAGCCACTTCGGGGCCGCCTGTAATTACAGCCACCTCGTCTTCATTATAATATTGCTGGATAAGGTTTTTCGTCAGCTCGCTGGTCGCCTCGGTAAATTCACTCGGCTTGATCATCGAGCGGTTACCGGCAGCCAGAACCTGCATCAGCGGGCTAAGCGACAGTTGAATGGGGAAGTTCCACGGGCTTAGAATGCCGATCACGCCTTTGGGTTCGTACCGAACCTCTGCCTTCGCACCGAGCAGGCCAAGCGGGAACCGCGGTGAACGTTTCTGGGTCTTGGCCCAATGATCCATATTCTTCAGGCAGTATTTGCCGAAACCGATTGTGCTGGTGATATCTGTCACCATTGTGGCTTCGAAGCTGCGACTGCCGAAATCCGCACTCATCGCGCGGGCCAGATCTTCACCATGATCGACCAGCAGAGCGATTCCGCGCTTGATCCGGTCTTTGCGTACTTCCATCGGCTCTGGACGCGCCGTGGTGAATGCGTCCCGCTGCACCTTTAGAACACGCTCCAGTTCGCTCTTATTGCCGTCACCCATCATTCTCTCCATTTGATTATCTTGCACCGCAGCATTAGCAGCTTCATCTAAATAATGCACTGCAAGACGTTCCGCTCCTGAAAGGCAAGAATTACCGATGTCCCATTTTTCCCCCGCCGATCCGATTGTCATTCTCTCGTACGCCCGCACGCCGATGGGCGGAATGCAGGGCGCGCTGGCCGATGTTTCCGCCACCGAGCTGGGTGCGACGGCAGTGAAGGCTGCGGTAGAGCGGTCAGGTGTTGCAGGCGACAAGTTCGACCGTGGCTATATGGGCTGCGTACTTCCTGCCGGACTGGGTCAGGCTCCGGCGCGGCAGGCATTGGTCAAGGCCGGCCTGCCAAAATCGGTGCAGGCGACCACAGTCAACAAAGTGTGCGGCAGCGGAATGCAGACCGTCATCATGGGGGCAGAAGCTCTCGCCAGTGGCACGGTCGACTATGTGGTTGCGGGCGGAATGGAAAGCATGACCAATGCGCCCTACCTGCTGAAAAAGCATCGCAGCGGAGCACGGCTGGGCCACGACACCACTTACGATCATATGTTCCTGGACGGTCTGGAAGATGCCTACGAGGAAGGCCGCGCTATGGGCACTTTCGCGCAGGACACTGCGAATGATTACCAGATGACGCGCGAGGAAATGGACGAATATTCCATCGAAAGCCTGCGCCGCGCCAATGCCGCCATCGAAAGCGGCGCGTTTGACGGTGAAGTCGTACCGGTCAGCTTCTCTTCCCGCAAGGGCGACGTTACTGTCGAGCATGACGAGCAGCCGGGCCGCGGACGTCCGGACAAAATCCCTACACTTCGCCCTGCTTTTGCCAAGGACGGTACGATCACGGCGGCTACATCCAGCTCCATTTCCGATGGCGCTGCGGCGGTTGTGCTTGCACGGGAAAGTAGCGCGAAGGAAAACGGCCATACGCCGGTTGCAAAAATCGTCGCCATGGCCGCCCACGCCCGGGAGCCCAGCGAATTTACCATCGCGCCGATCGGCGCAATTACCAAGGTGCTGGAAAGCGCAGGATGGAACGCCGACGAAGTAGAGCTGTGGGAAGTCAACGAAGCGTTTGCCTGCGTGGCGATGTTTGCCATGCGCGATATCGGCATCCCGCATGACAGGATTAACGTAAACGGCGGCGGCACCGCACTGGGTCATCCCATCGGTGCCAGCGGAACGCGGATTATCGTCACGCTGCTCAATGCCCTGAAAACCCAAGGCAAGACCAAAGGTATCGCCAGCCTGTGTATCGGCGGCGGCGAAGCCACCGCTGTCGCAGTCGAATTGATTTAGTCCAGAACGGGTCCCTGCTCAGGCAGGGCCCCTTTAATTTGTCAGGGTTCGCCTGCACCCCAAAGGCGGCTTTGCGGCACAAAGCCTACGCGTTTGCCAACCGAAAGCTCGCACCAGCCTGCGCTGCAGTCGCCCAGAAGACCGACAACCCCTGGTTCCAAATTCCAGCGAAGCGCAGCACTGTCCGCGGGGCTATCGCGCATCGGGGCGAGCCCTTCGCCGGCAACGAACGCACCGGGCCGAGTGTCCCGTATCAGGCTGGCGGCAACCCACCCTTCCTCGCCATCGGGATCGCGCACATACCGCCAGCCTTCCTGCACGCGCAGAACCTTCAGCGGCAGTCCTTCACGCTCGTAAACCCATTCGATCTGGTAATCCCTCCCAGGTCCAACGCGCATATTCAGTTCTGTCGTGTCGATCGACGCCCAATACGGCGTATCACGATTTTGCGCAGCAACAGGTGCCGCGCAAAGCGAGACAAAGGAGGCCAAACTGATGACGATGCGTTTGGAGCGACTCATATCGTCATTAACGATACGGCAGCCAGGCACACCCATTCAAGCGGGAACCCGCAAAATGTTCAGTATTCACCCACCCCCGTTCCCGCGTGTTCAGCGCTTGACCCTTTATGGCGCATTCGCCAATCGTCACGGAATATGAGTGCAACACCATCTTCACTGCCCGCAAATGGCGATGCTGACGGACGCCGTGTGAACGGCACACCGCGCGTTGTTGTGACCCGCCACCTGCTGCCCAGCATCGAAGCCCGTATGCGGGAGTTATTCGACAGCCGCCTCAATCCTGACGACCGAGCACTCTCACATGAAGAGTTACAAGCTGCGATAGCGGATTGTGACGTTCTGGTCCCTACGGTTACTGACACAATCGACACTTCCCTGATCGAATCTGCCGGTGACAGGCTGAAGCTGATTGCCAGTTTCGGTGCCGGCACGGATCATATCGATCTGGCCGCTGCGGCGAAGCGCGGGATTATGGTCACCAACACTCCCGGCGTTTTTACCGACGATACGGCCGATCTGACTATGGCGATGATTATCGGAGTGCCGCGACGTATCCGCGAGGGGACTTCTCTGGTCCGGCAAAAGGAATGGACCGGCTGGGCACCGTCCGCTCTGCTGGGACGCCAGCTTGGCGGGAAAATACTCGGCATCGTCGGAATGGGCCGGATAGGGCAGGCTGTCGCACATCGGGCCCGCGCTTTCGGGCTGGAGATCCACTACCACAATCGTAAACCTCTGCCCCGCGCGATAGAGAGCATGTTCGGCGCGACTTACGTTGAGAATCTGGACGAAATGCTGGGCCGGTCGGACATTGTCACCCTTCACTGCCCCGCTTCGCCAGAAACGCATGGTCTGATTGATGCCGGACGGATCGCTGCCATGAAACCGGGCAGTGCGCTGGTGAATACCGCGCGCGGCGATCTGGTGGATTATGAAGCGTTGATTTCGGCGCTTCAAGAAGGGCGTCTGTCCGGCGCAGGACTGGATGTCTTTCCCCAGGAGCCTGAAATCGACCCTCGCCTGCTGGCCCATCCCAATGTCATTGCCTTACCGCATATCGGCAGCGCGACGATAGAAGGGCGCGAGGCATCGGGTGAGAAAGTGATCACCAATATCCGTTTTTGGGCCGACGGTCATCGTCCCCCGGATCAGGTTCTCGACGCGCTGGTTTGACAGGTGGCTTGCCTACGCAAAGGTGCCTAATCCCCTGTCAAAATCCGCTCGACGAGTTCCTTCACTGTTGGCGTGTAATTGTTCGAATAGAACGGATCCTGCTTGAACCGGTATGCGGAGTGCCCTGCGAACGCCAGATTATCATCCGGATCGCCGCCGTGGGCAATATCCTGCAGGGTTTTCTGGATACAGAAACTACGCGGATCCGCGAGACGACCGGTGGTGTAATCATCATGATCTTTCCAGCTGGAAAACTGGCAGTGCGACAGGCAGCCCATGCAATCCTTCTGGTCCTTACGGATGACATCGCGCGATTCCGGAGTGACAAAAACCAGAGTATCGTCAGGCGTTTTCAAGGCCTCTGTCTGGCCTTCACCGTGCCATGCCTTGGCCCGCTGGTAATCATCGGGCGTGAGCCACATCTTCTTACCCTTGGCCCCGAAATCAAGCTGACGCGTGTGTTCCTCATCCTGCTCTTTCACAAAAGCGACCTGCCGCTCGCTGCGATGCATCAGGTCATAGAGGAATGAGGTTTTCACAGCGCTGGAATAGAAACCGGTGGGAGAGAATTTGTGCAGTAGCACATCGCCTTCATCGACGGTGCGCAGCAGGTCCTTCCAAACCTGCGGGATCGGGCTTTCCTGCGTCAGCAGGGGCCGTGTTCCGAACTGAAACATGATCTTGCCAATGTCCGGATTGTCGATCCATTCGTTCCAGTCGCGAAGGGCCCAGACGCCCCC
Organism: uncultured Sphingomonadaceae bacterium; assembly: GCA_913060895.1. Lineage (GTDB taxonomy): Bacteria > Pseudomonadota > Alphaproteobacteria > Sphingomonadales > Sphingomonadaceae > CAJXSN01. The sequence goes on along the minus strand of CAJXSN010000003.1, from coordinate 93,609 downwards.
CGCCATGACGATAGCGGTTTCTTCCGAAACGCCTTCCTTGCGCATGGTTTCGCGCAAAGCGACCACGCGGGGATACGGGTCTTGGGGATCGCGCGGGTTCTCGGCATTGGACAGGCCATTATGCCCGCCGGCCAGCCACGGGTCTTCGTAAACCACCGCAGCCATCAGGTCGGGAACCTTGGAGTAACTCCGTTTCCACAGGGCGCGAAACGCCCGGGCAGAACTGATGATCGGAAGGTAGCAGACATTATGCCGCGCAGCGATTTCCGCCAGCTTGTAAGGCATACCGGCCCCGCAGGTGACACCGGTGATCATCCCCGGCGTATTGGACAATACGCCCTCCAGCACTTCCTGCGCGCCGCCCATTTCCCACAGGACGTTGATATTTATCGCCCCCTTGCCGTTCGACATTTCATAGGCGCGTTTGACCTGTTCGGTCGCGCCATCGATGGCATAGCGGACCAACTGCTCGTGGCGTTCCTTACGAGTAGCTGCGTCATAGATTTGCGGTACCGGGTTGCCGACTTCGTCGTAGCTGTCGGCATTTACCGCGCTGACTGTACCGATACCGCCGGCAGCAGCCCAGGCGCCAGAGCTCAGGTGGTTGGTCGCAGAGACGCCCTTCCCCCCTTCGACCAATGGCCAGACTTCACGTCCACCGTAAGAAACCGGCTGCAAACCTTTGAACGCCATTAATTATCCATTTCTGTATGTATTATTGTAGCCCGCCCGCAGCGGCTTCGACTGTCTTTGCCTTCGCAGGCTTATTTCCCGCATCCCCTTTGCACGGGGCAATCGCGGTCGGTTCCGGTCTGGTAGCGTTTCTGCGGAACTGTGCATAGTACCCCGCCAGTTCAGGAGCATTGCGCAAGGTATCAAGGGTAAAGCCGACCTGCTCTAGCTCGCAGGTCAGCAGAAACGGACTGATGCCGTGTCGGTCCGTCGGTCGATCTACATCGACTACGATCACCTGTCCGCCTTCTTTCAGCGCAGGCCACAGGCGCCACAGGAAGGCATAGGGCTCCTCTACCTCGTGATACATATGGACCAGAAAGACGCGGTCGAAACTGTCGCCCGGCAGCCGTGGATCATCGGCCGCTCCGGGCTGAATCGACACATTGTCGAGCCGTTCGCGCTCTACCCTGCGGCCCAGCCTGCCCAGCGCATCGTCGTCGATATCCTGAGCCAACACCCGGCCGTTTTCACCAACACGCTCGGCCAGACGAACCGTGTAATATCCCTCACCCGCGCCGATGTCGGCGACGGTCATACCCGGTTCTATTGCCGCGAAATCCATCACCTTCCGCGCTTCACCCACACTGTCGCGATCAGTTTCCGTGCTGAACTGGTTGGATCCCAACTCCGAAACAGGCCGGTCCGGTGTGGGGAACCGGAGAGCGGTTTCAGGACGCTCCGGCTTATCCGGCACGCGTTCACAGGCTGTAGTCGACAAAGCCAGAGCAAGAAGGGCAGCGACGCGTGTCACTCCACGTCCTCCACCTCCACCGTCTCGCCAGTGACGCGCTGCGCCAGGGCGGCGGAGATATATTCGTCGATTGCCCCGTCGAGGACCGCATCAGGCGCCGAGGAGGTAACGCCGGTGCGCAGATCCTTGACCATCTGATAAGGTTGCAGAACATAGCTGCGGATCTGGTGGCCCCAACCGATGTCGGTCTTGGATTCGTATTCCGTGCCCGCTGCAGCTTCACGTTCGGCCATTTCGCGTTCGAACAGACGCGCCTTCAGCATGTTCATCGCGGTGGCGCGGTTCTTGTGTTGGCTGCGGTCGTTCTGGCTGGCCACCACGATGCCGGTCGGCTGGTGGGTAATGCGAACGGCGCTGTCAGTGGTGTTTACGTGCTGGCCACCTGCGCCCGATGCGCGATAGGTGTCGATCTTCAGGTCGCTTTCATTGATCTCGACTTCGAAATCGTCGTCGATCACGGGATAGACCCAGACACTGGAAAATGACGTGTGACGGCGCGCGCTGCTGTCATACGGGCTGATACGCACGAGCCGGTGCACACCACTTTCGGTCTTGGCATAACCATAAGCATTTTCGCCCTTGATCAGCAGAGTTGCGCTTTTGACGCCCGCCTGGTCGCCCGCCTGATACTCGACCGTTTCGACCTTGAAGCCGCGGCGTTCGGCCCAACGGCTGTACATACGGAACAGCATTTCAGCCCAGTCATTGCTTTCCGTCCCGCCCGCGCCCGCGTGGATTTCAAGATAGGTGTCGTTACCGTCGGCCTCGCCCGACAGCAGTGCCTGTACCTTGTCCGCATCTGCTCGATCGGCAAGTTTTTGCAAAGACGCCAAGCCATCGATGACGATATCGTCATCGCTCTCGGCCTCGCCCATCTCGATGAACTCTACGGCATCGGACATCTCGGCAGAGATTTCATTAACCGTGCCGACCGCGCTTTCGAGCTGCTTCTGCTCGCGCATCAACGCCTGTGCCTGCTTGGGATCATCCCACAATGTAGGGTCTTCGACCCGCGCATTCAGCTCGTCCAGACGGCGCAGTGCGCGCTCCCAGTCAAGCGACTGGCGCACCAGCGCCAGAGCCGCTTCGATCCTGTCGATATGGGCCTGTCCCTCGGCACGCATCAGCTGTGTATCCCACAAATCATAGGCTGTCAGCGCTTAGCGAAACATACGCGATTGGCAACCTGTGCGACGTCCGCAGGTCAGTAAATGCCGCCCTGATCTTCCACGAAATCCGATGGAGGGGCTTCGGTCTCGCTGGGTGTGGAACTGCGACCAGCAGGGCTAGCGGTCGTCCCGCCGCTGCGTGCCTTGCGGATCAGATCGAGAATTTCTGCCCGACGGGATGCGATTTCATCTGCTGCGGTGGCGCGTGGCGGTTCAGTATCGGGCTTGAAAGCTTCCCAAATAACCGCGGATTTGTCCCCGCTTCCGGGCAGACCGTCGAGCACGCGCTTGCCAGTACGCCGGTTAATCCTGACCATCCGCACACCGGATGGTGCGACCGCCGGGCTATCACTCCATAAATCGCGCGAATTGCGAATTAAGTCCTTGATGATGGGCGCAGCAATTGTGCCGCCTTGTGCATATCCACCCATATTGCGTGGCCGATCGAACCCGACATAGGCACCGGCAATCATCCGCTGCGTTCCACCGATGAACCACACATCCTTCGGACCGGTGGTGGTGCCGGTCTTGCCGAACAGTGGAAGGTCGATAGAATTGAGCGTCGTTGCCGTACCGCGCTGAACTACGCCGCGCAGCATATGCATTGTCTGGAAAGCAGTGCGGGCATCCATCACCTGCTTACCCTTCAGGCCAAGACGCGGCATCGGCTGGCCGTCCCAGTCAGCCATGTTGCATCGCTCGCAGTCACGGGTGTCGGAACTCCAGATAACCTTGCCGCGCCGGTCCTGCACATAGTCAATAACGCTGGGCGGGTTCATCCGACCGTGATTGGCGAGCGCACCATAAGCAGCGACCATTTTCATCACCGTGGTTTCACCCGCACCCAAGGCAAACGCGGGGTATGGGTCATAGCTGCCGATGCCAAGATCCTCGATCTGCTTCACAACATTGGGCATACCTGCCGTCATCGCGACCTGAACGGTCATGACGTTCTGCGACTGCTCCAGGCCGTAACGCAACGGGAACTGCCCGCCCCGCCCGCCGCGGAAGCATTTCTCCCCGTAACGACTGCCCTGATAATAGCAGTAGCGGCCATTATCGATCGCGCTGGCCGGTGTCATGCCGTGATCAAGCCCTGTGGCATAGACAAATGGTTTGATGGTGGAACCCGGCTGACGCTGCGCCTGTGTCGCCCGGTTGAAACTGCCGAGCCGCGAATCAAATCCACCCTGCATCGCTGTAATCCGGCCAAGCTGAGCGTCCTGCACCACCAGCGCTCCCTCAGCCTCTGGAAGAGCGCGCACGGCCCAGCCATTGCCCGATGCCTTCACGGCAATCACATCCCCGGCCTTAACAGCGCCGGGAATCCCGATGAGTGGCCCTGTCTCAGCATCCGAGAAACCGACTGTTCCCCGTGATCCCGAACGTTCGGTTACAACACCTACACGCCAGTCGTCATAGCTGATGCTGATGGTTGAGCTGGCCAACTGGCCGGTTAAAGATCCCTTGTCCGGGTCCAAGGTCGCAATCGGCCCGCTCCATCCACGGCGTCCGTGATAACGCAGCAGTCCCTTACGCAACGCATCACGCGCCGCATTCTGCATTTCCATATCAAGCGAAGTGCGCACCCAAAGACCGCCGGCATATACACTGTTGTCGCCATCTTCTGCGGTCTCGCCAAACCGTTCCATCAACTGCCGCCGCACTTCCTCGATGAAATAGCCCGCATCGGCAGACCGCTGGCTGCGTTGAGTAACAAGGCCCAGAGCCGTTCCACGCGCCGCCTGTGCGTCCGATGCGCTGACAAAATCATTGGCAACCATTTGCGATAACACGAAATTGCGACGATCAAGCGCAGCCTCTTCATTTGCCGCGCGGCCGTATCGTTCGGGCGCTTTGGGAAGAATCGCAAGAAACGCGATTTCATTCAGATTAAGATCGCCGACATCCTTATCGAAATAGGCGCGTGCTGCCGCCTGAACCCCGAAACTACGGCGGCCCAGCGGAATCTCGTTGAGATACAGCGTCAGAATTTCTTCTTTGCTCAGCACCGCTTCGATCCGGCGGGCCAGCATCATTTCCTTTAGTTTGCGAGTGACCGAATATTCATCGCCCAGAAGCAGGTTCTTCGCCACCTGCTGGGTGATGGTTGACCCACCCACCGCACGTTCGCCGGAACCAAACTTGGTCACATAATCGAACACGGCATTGGCCGTCCCCGTCAGATCGACCCCGCCATGACTGAAGAACGTCTTGTCTTCGGCCGACAAATACGCCTGAACCAGTTGCTTCGGATAATCATCGAATTGCAGCTGGACCCGCCGTTCACGGGCGTAGGAATGCACAATCTCCCCGTCGCCCCCTCGAACCACCGATGGCAGCGGGGTTTCGTAATCGACCAGCGATTCTGCATCCGGCAGATCACGGGCGAGGAAGAACCACAACGCCAGCCACAGAAGGATAAAACCGACCAGTGCATACACTATCCAGCGTAAAAAGCGGCGATCCGTCCAGTTGCGCCGCACAAACGCCACCGCACCCGACGCTTCGCGCCGGATACGGTAGTGAAACGAGTCTGGAGAAAATCCGTCAGCCATAATCGGTTGAAGCGCCTAGCACGGGGTTTCTGTCACTTGCCATAACGAATGACACCGCAATCGGTTTTGGCCACTGTTTTGCGCATTATTCAGTTCGGCCGCGCTCGCGCGCGAAGTAAATCCGAATGGCCCGCGTCATGGTTCTGGCGAATGTCTCCTGGCCTTCCTCCGATGCCAGTGCACGGGCCTCTTCGGGATTGGTAATATACCCGGCCTCGTACAAAATCGCCGGGACATCGGGAGCGCGCAGCACAGCCAGTTCTGCGGAGCGACGGGTCTGGGGATGAAAACGTAGCGTTCCATCACCCTCTCGCACGACCAGACGAGAAAATTGCGACGAATTTTCCTGCACACGTCGCTGGGACAGTTGCACCAATATGGAACTGATTGCCTCGCTCTGCCCCTGAACCGATACACCGTTCAGGCGGTCGGTATTGTTCTCCCTCTCGGCAAATCTTGCCGCCGCCTCGCTCGATGCTTCGTTGGATAGGGTGTAGATACTGGCCCCGCGGACTCCGCGGACTTCGCCCGCGCTATCCGCGTGAATTGAAACGAACAGATCGGCACCCAGCCTGCGGGCAATTTCGGGGCGTTCCTGTAAAACAAGGAAGTTGTCGGTATCGCGCGTCAAGGCAACGCGGATGCCGCCGCTGGCCAGCAATTCGCTTTTAAGAGCTTTGGCGAGGCCCAGAACAATGTCCTTTTCCCGCACACCGCCATGCACCGCACCGGGATCCTTGCCTCCGTGTCCGGCATCGATCACGACCAGCGGGCGAGAGCGGTCGGGTGGGCCACTAATTTTAGGCAAGTCCACCGGATCCCCTGCATCGGGCAGTGCCAGTCGCAAGACATAATCCCGCCCGAGATATGGTACGGGCAATGTCAGGCCGAAAATAAATAGACCAGCCACCAATGCCAGCGGCGCTGTGAAAATTAGCCATATCTGCGTTCGCATACTCATTACCTGCTGCGTCTAGGGGCTGGCAGGGGCGCAGCGCAATATGGTTGCTGCTTTGGCGGTGGCCTGCTAGCGTTGATTTACCAAGTCGGCTTGCCTTTTCCTCAGATTGGCAACGGTTCGGCAATCCTTGCGCCGTATAGTGCTCAGGATAATTCAACAGGTTGAAGCGACAATGCATATCTGCCCCGCCAATTTCACGATGCTGCCTGCAGGCAGCGGCGTGAACAATGGTCCGGCAAAAGCGCGTCGAACGCGCAGTGCATTTTTTGCAGACACGCATTTTGCGGGAACGGTGGCAGAGTGCCCTTCCCTTTCCATAACAGCCGCTGGCGCCATCTTGGCGAGCGGCTTTCACACATATTTGCGCCAGTCACCCCCGGGCAATGTCCAGCGGCGATGTGGCGCATGGAGACAATTCAATGGCAACGCGCATGCTAATCGATGCGCGCCACTCGGAAGAAACCCGGGTGGCGGTCCTCAAGGGAAACCGGATTGAGGAGTTCGATTTTGAATCTGCTGATCACAAGCAGATCAAAGGAAATATCTATCTAGCGAAAGTCACCAGGGTCGAACCGTCCCTGCAGGCTGCTTTTGTGGACTTCGGTGGCAACCGCCACGGATTCCTCGCCTTCAGCGAAATCCATCCTGACTATTACCAGATTCCGAAGGAAGATCGCGAGCAGCTTCTGGCCGAAGAAGCCGAGGCGGCCGAGGAAGAGGCTCGCCTGCGTTCCGAAGAGGAAGATCGGGGCGAAATTCCCGGCGACGAATACGACGCGGAGGATGATGAAAGCGGTGAAGCCCTCGCAGAAGATATGGCCGAAGACGGACTGGAAGAAATCGACACCTCCGACAAGGAGAAGGTCGCTACCATCGAAGAAGGTCACGTAGACAGTGACGACGATGATGATGGCGACGATGACGACGACGATAGTGACAGCGATGACAGCGAAGAAGGGGGCAATGGTTCCCAGCGGCGTGGCCGCCGTGGTCGCGGACGCCGGCAAGGTGCCCGCGGAGGCAAGGGCAACGACAAGAGCCGCAGCCGTGCGAAGGAAGTGGATGATGTCCGCGCCCGCCGTCAGGCCTTGCGCCGCCGTTACAAGATTCAAGATGTAATCCAGCGTCGCCAGGTTCTGCTTGTTCAAGTCGTAAAGGAAGAGCGCGGAAATAAGGGCGCTGCCCTGACCTCTTATCTCAGCCTGGCTGGCCGCTACACGGTCCTGATGCCGAACAGCAGCCACGGCGGCGGCATCAGCCGCAAGATCAATTCCGCAAGCGACCGCAAGCGCTTGAAGCAGGTGATCAATGATCTCAGCCTGCCAAAGAGCATGGGCCTGATCGTCCGTACCGCAGGCATTGCCCGCACCAAAACCGAGATCAAGCGCGACTTCGATTACCTGGCGCGTCTGTGGGACAAGATCCGAGAGAATACGCTCGGTTCCAGCGCGCCCAGCCTGATCCATTCCGACAGCGATCTTATAAAACGGGCAATCCGCGACATCTACAACCGCGAGATCGAGGAAGTGGTCGTCGAAGGGGAGCACGGATACAAGGCAGCCAAGCAGTATATGAAGCTGCTGATGCCCAGCCATGCACGCAGGGTGAAGGCCTATTCCGACCCCGTACCGCTGTTCCAGCGTTATGGAGCAGAGGACCAGCTTCGCGCTATGTACGACCCTGTCGTGCAGCTTAAATCAGGCGGCTATCTGGTCATCAACCCGACCGAGGCGCTGGTATCCATCGACATCAACTCGGGCCGTTCCACAAAAGAACACGGCATCGAAGCGACTGCAACCGCAACCAATCTGGAAGCAGCCAAGGAAATCGCCCGCCAGCTGCGCCTGCGCGACATGGCTGGCCTGGTAGTGATCGATTTCATCGACATGGAGCGGACGGGCAATATCCGTAAAGTAGAGCGGTGCATGAAGGATTCGCTCAAGACCGACCGCGCGCGCATCCAGATTGGCCGTATTTCCAGCTTCGGCCTGATGGAAATGAGCCGCCAGCGTCTTCGTACCGGAGTACTGGAAGCATCGACCCGCGAATGCCCGCATTGCGACGGAACCGGCCTTGTCCGTACGGCCTCCAGTGCTGGGCTATCCGCTTTGCGTCTGATCGAAGACGAAGCAGCCAAAGGCAAAGGTTCGATCATCACCCTGTCAGCCAGCACGGAAGCGGCAGTCTACCTGCTGAATTCCAAGCGCAGCGAACTGCAGGAAATCGAAGAGCGTTACAGCGTCTCCGTCGAAGTGGTTCCCGAAGGCGAAGATGAAGGGGCCAAGATGGAAATCGGCAGCTCCGGCCCGCGCCCGACCGAAGCGCCGAAATTCGACCCGATCGTCATTGAGGAAGAAGATGACGATGTGGAGGAAGACGCTGCTGCAGAAGAAGAAGACGAGGACAATCTCTCCAATCGGGATGATGACGACAAGCCCAGGAAGCGCCGCCGCCGCCGCGGTGGTCGGGGCCGCAACAAAAGCCGCGATGACCAAAATGATGACGGAACTGAAGATTCCTCAAACGATAGTGATAACGACACTAACGAATCCAGCGATGAACAGTCAGACGACGACGATGGCCAGCCCAAGAAGCGCCGTCGCAGGGGTGGACGTCGCAGGGGTGGCCGAGGCCGCAGTCGCTCGGATGAAAACAGCGATAACGGCGAGAATAACGAACAGTCCGAAGCCGGAAATATGAACGGTGTTTCGAAGCAGGTGAAGGACGACATGGCTGTGGTTGCCGGCCCGGATGATGCGCCGGAAACTGCCGAGGCAATGGCGGACGAGAAGGCCGAGGAAAAGCCGAAGCGCAAGCGCGCTCCGCGCAAGAAAGCTACTTCTACAACCGACGAAACGGCTAAGGATGAATCTGCAACGGAAGAAGTAGAGAAGCCCAAGCGCAAACGTGCGCCGCGTAAGAAAGCCCCCGCGAAGGATGCGGACAAAACCGCCGGGACAGGTGATGGTCAAGATGCTGCGACCGAAACGGGCGAAGAAACACCCAAGCCCAAGCGCAAACGTGCGCCGCGCAAGAAACCTGCCAGCGAAAATGCGATCGAGCCGCCTGCGGAAGCCAGCGCCGTCGCCGACCAGGTGAAGGAAGACGCTGCCGTAGTATCCGAGCCGGACAACGCTCCGAAAACCGCCGAGGCTATAGCTGAGGAAACCGGTAACAAATTCCCCAAGCCGAAACGCGGTTGGTGGCAGCGCACATTCGGTGAATAATCGTTGACGCAGTTTTCTTACATGTGAAGCCAGAATATACGGGGCGCGAACCATCAAGGTTGGCGCCCCTTTTTCATGGTCGCGAGCCGGTTAGGGTGTCTGGTTAAGCACCATCCTTGACCCCAACACCCCATTCCATCCAACCAACCGGGCGCGGAGTTTTCGCGGCATAGCGCTCTCCCATCTGTTCAGTAACCAATCCCCCTGCCCGCACCGCATCGGTAATCGGGCGGGTCAGATGGCAGCCGCCTGCCACCGGCTTCCAATAAGGTTCGATCCGGCCCTGCCACTTCGCCACACGGCTATCGGGCGCCCGTCCATGTTCCAGATACAACAGCCTTCCGCCCGGCTTCAGAATACGGCGCATCTCGCGCACGACCTGCGCCTGATCTTCCACTGAGCACATTGTATAGGTGCATACGACGGTGTCGAAGCTGTTGTCTCCAAACGGAATAGCTTCGCCCACTCCCTCGCGGATATCGGCGACCCAGCCTTTCTTACTGGCCTCGGCTCGCGCGTAATCGAGCAATTTCGCACCCGGATCGATTCCGGCATAGTGTGTAATTGCGTCAGCCTGATAAAACGGCTGGTTTATGCCGCCACCGCAGCCGATTTCGAACACGTCGCCGCGCGCCAACGGCACAACCTTCGCACGCAACTTCATAATCCCTGGCGCTCCGCAGGCCAGCTTGATCACGCGCGGTACACCGTGTCGGTCCCACCATTCCGCTATTCCCATTGGTAACCTCCTCCTGTCCCTGTCTGCCGGACTATGGCACAAGTCGTAACCAGAGAGGAATCATTCCCATAACTGTCATTCGCACTCCCGAAGAGCGCTTCGCCAATCTGCCCGATTATCCCTTCTCGCCGCATTACCACGAACTCTCCGATCAATTGCGGCTGCACTATGTCGATGAAGGGCCACAGCATGGCACGCCTGTGCTGATGATGCATGGCGAACCCAGCTGGAGCTTCCTATACCGTCACATGATCGGCCCCGTTGTGGATGCCGGATACCGGGTGCTGGCGCCCGATCTCATTGGCTTCGGCAAATCGGACAAACCGGCGGACCGCGATGTTTTAAGCTATGCAGGCCATGTCGCGTGGATGCGCGAATGGGTGGAGACGCTGGATCTCACCGGGATCATACTCGCTTGCCAGGATTGGGGTTCCCTGATCGGATTGCGGCTTGTGGCCGAAATGCCCGAACGCTTTTCCGGGGTGACTCTATCCAATGGCGGATTGCCTGCGGGTCAGGAGCCACCTCCCGCCTTTTCTGCCTGGCGCAAGTTTTCTCAGGAAAGTCCCGTGTTTCCCGTTGGCAATATCCTGCAAGGCGCGACCAGCCGCGATCTGACAGAGGCCGAGGTGGCAGCGTATGATGCGCCCTACCCCGACGAAGACAGCAAAGCCTGCGCTCGCGTATTTCCCACTCTGGTCCCATTGGGCAATAATGTTGCCGTGCCCGATCAACTGAAAGCCTGGAAATCGCTGGAGACATTCGACAAGCCTTTCGTCTGTGCGTTCAGCGACCAGGATGCGATTACCGCCGGTGGAGAGAAAGCCTTTATCGGCCGGATCCCCGGTACAAAAGGGCATGATCTCCACCGCACACTGAACGGCAATCACTTCATTCAGGAGGATGATCCGCAGGGGTTCGTGGCCGCCATTCTCGACACGGCAAAAGCGGCCGGCGCGTGATAAGTCTTTTCCCGTGCCCCGCTTCCGCTAAGGCAGGCTGACAAGCAGCGCAGGAAAACACATGACGGCAATTGCACCTCTGACCATCCCTCAAGAAGCCAAGGACCGCGTACGTACGCTGTTCATGGCGAAACACGCCCTGTGGGGCGGAGGAATGCATCCCGAAGACGGCAATCATGCGATCTACCATCACGAGGTCCGAACCACTCTGGAAACTCTAGGCCTGCAGCTGGAATTTACAGATAATTACCAGATTTTGTTCGAGCAGCCGGAAGCGGATTTTGTTTTCCCGCTGCTCAATCGAGGCGGCTTCGTAAATTCCGAAATGCTGATCCCGCTGCTCTGCAATATGCACCGGATTCCCTATCTGGGAGCAATGCCGTTCCTGCGCGGTCTGGGCGATGACAAATCGGTATCGAAGCTGGTGTGCCAGCATGCCGGAGTGCCCACCGCACCGTGGTTCTGTTACCGCCGGGGCGCCCCGGTTCTGGAGAAGGACTTGCCCGCATCGGCTGATGGCCGCTGGGTAATCAAGCCCAATGCCTCGTCTGCCAGCTGGGGCATTTCCGATGCGTTCGATTTTCAGGGCGTCGCCAATGCCGTGGCCAATATTCACGGACAGGGCCATGATGCGATTGTGGAGCCATATCTGGACGGATACGATGTCCAATGCGCCTTCATCACGTTAAACGATGTGCCAACCGCATTGCCCATGCTGTGGTACGAGCGGGAGGACACGCAAAAACTGTGGACCTATTACGAGAAACGCGATCTGGTCCAGAATACTGAGAAAGCAGCCCTCAAACTTTTCGAGCATGCGGAGTTGGCAGCCAAGGTCGAAGACTACGCGACACGCGTAGCGCAGGAATTTCTCCCTTTCGATTATGGCCGGATCGAATTCCGCGTCGATCTGAATACCGGCGATGTGAATTTCATCGAGATCAATCTCAACTGCAATCTATGGTCGGAAAAGGTAATGGCCAAAGCGGCCGCATATGCCGGCTTCAGCCATGCGGACCTGCTGGAAACCCTACTGGCCGAAGCGTGGCGACGGAACGGACTGATTGCAGGCGCCTGAGTGCACCAGCCTGACCTGAAGGAGAGACACATGACCGACGCCGCTGCTCCCATCACTATAATTCTGCTGGCCGCACAGCGTGCAGGCGTGGTCAATCCTTTGGCAGAGCGTGCCGGTGTCTCGCACAAGTGCCTCGCCCCCATACGCGGCAAGGCACTGATCCGTCACGTCATGGAAACGCTGGTCACTGTTCCCAATGTCGAAGCTATCCGCGTTTCGGTGGAGCCGGAGGTTCACGCAGAACTGGAAGCCGTGCTGGCCGATTACGCACGGCCCGATGTGCCGGTTACACTCGTTGCGAGCGACGTCAATATCGTTGAAAGTGTTGCAAAAGCGGCAGGTAAAAGCTCCGGGCCTTTCGTTATTACCACTGCCGATAATGTTCTGGTGACACGCGACGCGATTGTACAGGTGGGTGATGAATTGCGAACCGCCGATGCTGTTATAGGGATTGCACGCGAGAAAAATGTGAAGGCCGCGCATCCCGAAGGCCAACGAAATTATTACGGCTTTTCAGATGGCGGTATCGCCAATTGCAACCTTTATGGTCTGGCCGGCCCCAAAGCGTTCAAAGCTGCCGAAGTCTTTCGCGAAGGCGGTCAATTCATGTCCAATCCGGGCCGTATGATCCGCGCTTTCGGACTGCTAAATATTCTCCTGCTTAAAGCCGGATTGCTTAAATTGCATCCTGCAATGGAAGTACTTGGCGAACGACTGGGGGCCACGATCCGTGCGGTGGAGTTCGAAGACGGCGCGCTGGCCATCGATGTCGATAACGAGCGAACATACGATGTTTGCGAGGAATTGCTGCCGACGCGCCCAATCAAGGGCTGATCTCCGCGCGGCGCTATCCGGCTCAGTCTGGAACGCGCTCTCTCTTCCAGTCAATCTGGTGCCCGCTATCTTCAGGCGTCAGTCGATCAATCACCGATAGCAGATTGGCAGCTGCCTCCTGTGCCTGAGTAAGCTGTCCTTCCGGAAGGTTGGATTGGAACGGCTCTGACAAGGCTGTATCCACAGTGCCGGGATGCAGCGACACCGCCACTGCCTGCTTGTGTGTCCGGCCCAGTTCGATAGCAAAGTTTTTCACCAGCATATTGAGGGCTGCTTTCGATGCACGGAGCTGTGCCATCCGCCATAACTATTATCGCCGATGGACCCGACACGGGCCGACAGAGCGGCAAAGACACTGCGCCCTGCCTTTGGGAATAACGGCAACATTGCTTGTGCGGCCAGAGCCGGTCCGATTGTATTAAGTTGCAGAACCTGCGCCATCGTATCGGCTTCCAGTTGCCTGTAACTGCGTTCCGGTCCGGTTCCGTCAGGCAGGGTAAGTACGCCAGTCGCCACGACCACCAGTTGCGGCGGAGTGTCCGCCATCCCCGCAGCTGCATTTTTCAGGCTGGACGGAGTATCGTAATCGAACCTGAAGGGATGAATGCCCTTACCCTGCGGCACATTGCCGCTGCGCGAACCTGCGTGGATGGTCGCCACTCTGCGCTGTGCCAACGCCTCTACCAGAGCCCGGCCGATCCCTCCGCTCGCCCCGAAAATTGCGGCGCTTTCAATTGATGGCTGTCCTACATCAGTCGTGCCGGTTAGACGGCCCGAATGGCAGCAAGGTTCCCCCGACGGTTTTTCTGCAAAAAGGCAAATTCCGCTCCGCAGAACAGAATTTTCTTTCACGGGGCGTGTTTCAGATGAACGTTTGTCCACCCGCGAAGCCAACTGCGATCCAACATGTCGTCGTAGGGCGTTGGACCAGCTTGTGTTGCTGCCGACATTCGTTAGATAGGCTGCAACAAAACAGCAGGAATCCGTAAGACTCATGGCCACTTTCACGCTCCCGAAGAATTCGAAAATCCGCAAGAACGGCGAAGTGCACCGCGCGGAAAGCGGGGGCCGGATCAAGAAATTCAAGATTTATCGCTACGATCCCGAAGGTGGCAAGACACCGAGCTACGATACTTTCGAGGTCGATCTGGATGATTGTGGCCCGATGGTTCTGGACGCCCTGTTCAAGATAAAGAACGATATCGACCCGACGCTGACTTTCCGCCGTTCCTGCCGCGAAGGGATATGCGGTTCCTGCGCGATGAACATGAATGGCAAGAATGGTCTCGCCTGCACCAGCGCGATCGAGGATATGAAGGGCGAAATCCGCATCACCCCCCTGCCCCACATGGAAGTGGTCAAGGATTTGGTGCCCGATTTCACGCATTTCTACGCGCAATACGCCAGCATTCGCCCTTGGCTGCAAACTGTAACCCCCACGCCGAGCGGCAAGGAACGCTTGCAGTCGCCCGAACAACGCGAGGAACTCGACGGTCTGTATGAGTGCATTCTGTGCGCTTGCTGCTCTACAGCGTGCCCGTCTTACTGGTGGAATTCCGACAAGTTTCTCGGCCCTGCAATCCTGTTGCAAGCCTATCGCTGGCTTGCCGATAGCCGTGACGAGATGACCGGTGAGCGTTTGAACGAATTGGAAGATCCCTTCCGCCTCTATCGCTGCCACACGATCATGAACTGCGCGAATGTCTGCCCCAAGGGGCTTTCGCCTGCCAAGGCCATTGCCGAAACCAAGAAGATGATGGCCGAACGTACGATTTGATTGGAATACCTCCGTGAAAAACCCACCGACCTTCTTCGATTATGAAGAAATTCCAGACGCGCCCGGCTGGTACAGCTGGGACCTGAAAGACGAATCGCGCTTTAACGGAGCCGTTATGGGCTCTCTGCGGGTCCGTCAGGATGGTGATCGTGCCCGTCTGCGGATGTTCCCCGAAGTGCGGCACACCAATCTGCAGGACATGATCCACGGGGCAGTGACGTTATCCCTGATCGACATTGCGCTTTTTTCGGGCATGCACATGCTGCGCGAAAGCGATGCCGGAATGGCCGTGACCCTGGAACTTTCCACTCAGTTTATCGGGGGCGGGAAGGTCGACCAGCCTCTGGATGCCGTGGTAGAAGTTCTGCGCGAAACACGGCGCTTGATCTTCCTGCGCGGTGAAGTGGTTCAGGGCGAGAATGACGAGCATCTGGTCGCCGCGTTTAGCGGTCTGGTACGCAAGGCATCTGCACCCAAGGCATCACAGTGAGTGGCATACTGGCGCGCTATCAAGCGCTGGTTGAGGCTGGCGAGCTACGCGCAGATGCGGAACAGGCAGCAGCGGCCGAGCGGTTGAATGTCTTGCAGCAAACACTGACTTCGCAGGGCAATGCAGGCTTCCTGGGCAAGTTGTTCGGTAGCAAAACGCCGGAGCCCCGGGGGCTTTACGTCTGGGGCGGCGTGGGTCGTGGCAAATCCATGCTGATGGACCTCTTTCACACCACACTGGCAATCGAAGGCAAACGCCGCGCGCATTTCCATGCTTTTATGCAGGAGGTTCACGCCCGATTGAGAGAAGCTCGTAAGAGTGAGAGCGGCGACCCTATCCCGCCAGTTGCCGCCGACATTGCGGCCAATCTGGAATGCCTCGCCTTCGATGAAATGGTGGTCAACAACTCCGCAGACGCCATGATCATGAGCCGACTGTTCCGCGCACTGATCGTGGATGAAGGCGTCACCATCGTCGCCACGTCCAACCGTCCGCCGTCGGATCTGTACAAGGACGGGCTGAACCGCGAGCATTTCCTGCCCTTCATCGCGCTGATCGAAGACCGGCTGGATGTTCTGCCTCTCAACGGACCAACCGATTATCGGCTTGACCGGTTGGGGGATTTGCAGAACTGGCATACCCCTTTGGGCGATGCTGCAACAGCGCAGGTGCGCGAGGCATTCTTCCGCCTCACCGATTACGATCCCGATACCGGCGATGTTCCGTCGATGGAGCTGGCAATCGGAGAGAAGCGCAGTCTGCATGTGCCGCGCGCGCTAAAGGGTGTGGCCGTTTTCAGTTTCAAACGCCTATGCAGCGAAGCGCGCGGTGCGCCTGATTACCTTGCCATCGCGCAGGAATTTCATACTGTTATCGTCGTCGGCATTCCGCAAATGGGCCCGGACATGCGCAACGAAGCCGCACGCTTCGTCACACTGATCGATGCGCTTTACGAATACCGGGTGAAGCTGTTTGCCACTGCTGATGCCGAGCCGGATGACCTGTATATCGCAGGGGATGGTAGCTTTGAATTCGAACGCACAGCGAGCCGTCTGATGGAGATGCGCAGCGCTGAATATATGGCGCTGGGCCACGGCGCATCTGATTCCTCCACCTGATCTACAAGACCAGCGGTACGACCTTCTCTTGCGAACGCGCTGACCCGCAAGCGATCTTCACCGCGCGGCCACCAAAAACCAGTCCCGAATGGCGCATGGACAAAGCGTTTGATAAAAGTGCAGCGTGTCTCCTCGCTCGCTCGATCCGTTACCCTGAGAATTCATCAGTCCGGCTGCGGAAAACAATTCATCAACGGGCTGCCAGCAGCCCGACCAGCGATCGGTCAAGCATCATCAGCTGCCATAGAACCCGGCTATTATCCGACCGCCCGGCGATATGATCCTCCGCCAGATTCGCCACATGGACAGTGTCAAACCAACCGGTTCGTGACAATGTGCCACTTTTGGCGATGGCTCGGGCCTGCTGTGCCAGCGGACCGCGAAACCATTGGGCCAGCGGAGTGACGAAACCCATTTTCGAACGGTACAGAATATCGTTCGGAAGATACCTTTCCATAGTGTGCTTGAGCAGATATTTGCCCTGTCTGCCTTTGATGCGGGCGCTGTGTGGCAGGCCGGCGGCAAATTCGATCAATCGGTGATCCAGCAACGGCTCTCGCGCTTCGAGGCTGGTCGCCATGCTGGTCCTGTCCACCTTGGTCAGAATGTCGCCAGGCATCCAGAATTTCAGATCGGCATATTGAGCCCGGTCAAGGCCGCTTTGGGCAGGAGCGTTTTGCATCAGTTTTATGAACGGCTGCTCTGCGCGATAATCGCCGAGCGAGCGGCGCATGGTATCGGTGTAGAGCTTGCCACGCTGTTCGGGTGCGAGCGCGGACAGCCCTCTTGCATACCCTTCGTTTCCGGCTTGCGCGAGCGATTGAAAGGTCGATTTGGCGCGCAGGAATTGCGGGGCCCAATCGGCCTTCGGCCATAACCGCCCCAGCGTTCCGAAAACCGGCTCGCGAAGGGCAGCTGGCAAAAGCGAGCGGGCCTGTTCTTCACGGGCATGGAACACTTGCCTGCGATATCCGGCAAAGGCTTCGTCCGCACCGTCCCCTGACAGTGCCACAGTCACATTTTCCCGCGCCAGCTGGCATACCCTCCACGTCGGCAAGGCGGACGCGTCTGCGAAGGGTTCGTCGAACATCCCGGCCAGAGCATCGAGCGCGCCGAAGTCATCGGGATCGACAATTCGCTCGTGATGATCGGTGGCAAACATCCGGGCCACCTTGCGGGCGTGGGATGTCTCGTCCAGCGCTGCGACATCGAAGCCGATTGAGCAGGTCGTAACCGGGTTTGCACTACTCTCTGCCATCAGGGCGACTACGCTGGAGGAGTCCACTCCGCCCGATAGAAACGCCCCCAATGGCACGTCCGATACCATCCGCGATGTCACGCCTTCGCGCAGATGGTGAAGCAGTTGTGCCGAAAGATCCGCTTCGCTTCCCTCGTGCCGCTGGCTGAAATCGACATCCCACCACTGCACCGGTTTTGCAGGCGGGGAATCATGCCGCAATAAACGGTAATGCCCGGCGGCCAGCTTCTCTACACCCTTCAGGATGGAGCGGTGATCGGGAACATAGCCCCATGCAAGATAGTCTTCTACGGCAAGCGGATCGATATCGCGGCGCAGTAGGGGATGCGCCAGCAGACCCTTCAATTCACTGGCAAAAGCCAGGCTGCCATCACTGAGTTCAGCAGTGAACAGCGGTTTCACACCCAATCTGTCACGCGCAAGGAAAAGCGTGCGATCCCTATGATCATAGAGCGCGAACGCGAACATGCCGTTGAACCGCTTCAGGCAGTCCGGGCCCCATTGCTGCCACGCCGCCAGAATAACCTCGGTATCGCCGTCGGTCGCAAACCGCGCTCCGCGCTGGGTCAGCTCGCTGCGCAGTTCCGCAAAATTGTAAATCTCGCCGTTGAAAACAATCGTCGCGCGGCCGTCTGGCGAATGCATCGGCTGGGGCGATCCCTCGACGTCGATAATCGACAGGCGGCGATGGCCCAGCCCTACCCCCTGCGCGGTCCAGACGCCCGATCCGTCAGGCCCGCGATGGGCCAGCGTGTCGGACATTTGCCGCACCCGGGCAGGATCGACCGGTTTGGGCGTTCCAAGATGAAATAAGCCAGCGATTCCGCACATGTCGTTATCTGCTACGGTGTCGCAAGGAACTGGTCCATCCACTCATCCTGCGGGCCTGTGGACCGGCGGAATGCGTCGACGGCATCTTGCGCAGCCACTCCGTCCCGCTCCTCTGCCGATACAATCAGCATCAAGGTCGGCCGCGGATTCAGCGTCAGCTTGTCTCGCATGGCCTCCAGCGTCAGGCGCGCTGCACTGGCGGTGGTGGTTTCTCCGATGCGCCAGCTGGTTTCCGTCAGGCGCTTTATCGATCCCAGGGCAAACAGATAATCCGTCCGGGCATTGGCGCGCTGCGGACCGGTGCGGAGCCAGCGCCAGTCCGTATCCGGCACCAAGGCCCCTTCACCCTGCGCACCGGGATCCCTGCCATTGCCTTGCGCTGCATAGGCGGCCGCGAACACATCCACCCGGCGGCCCTGATCGTCTGCGTAACTGGTCAGCAAACGATGGTCTGCACCGAACGCGCGCGGTTCCCATGAAAGCGCCATATCGGGATCGACCTTCGTCCATCCCCCCACTTCAGGCACAGTCAGTTCCGCAGGCAGGTCTGCTTCCAGATGTGAGGCAAGCACGTTCCAAATCCCGAAGCCGGCGATGAGGATAGCGAACCCCGCAGCAACGGCTTTGCCGCTGGCCGTACGTGCGTCGAAGTGATCGAAAAAGGGTTCTTTCGCAAGTCGGGCCCCGTCCAGGCCGGGCTCTTCCGGATCGCGGTCGAAGAACTGCCATCCGCCGCCCAGTATCAGAACAACGACGATGGCGAAGAACACCCAGCCATAGAAAATATGGTCGAAACCTGCAGCGAATTCGATGCCCTGCGACTGTGCGATGTAGATCGTGCCCCATGCGCGCACGCCGTTGGCGATGATCGGAACAGCGATACAGGCGGCCATGAACGCGATGCGGCGGCGCCATCTGGTAAAGCAGGTCTGCGCGACAAGGACACCCAGTGCAATCATGGCGACCAGAAATTTGACCCCGGAACAGGCTTCGGCAACCTCGAACAGGCCGGCCGGCGTATCGATGAACACACCATCGATCACAGCCGGTATTCCGCTCAATCGTGTCAGCCAGATCACCAGATCGGCAGTAAGCATTTGCAAGGTTGGAACCAGTTCATCGCCGAACGGCACCAGAAAGACCATATACGCGAGAGGGAAGAACACACCCCATGCAACGCGCGGGCCGAGTATCGCAATAACGCTCATCTGAAGTGCGCCCACCGCGCCTGTCTGCGCGACGATATTGACACCGGCCAGCTCTCCCAACAGCCAGACGAACAGTGCGCCCGTCACTAGCAGAAGGCCGGGTGTCCAGCTTCCGGGCTTCAGATGCGCCAGTTCGCCACGTCTGATCCAGATCAGCCACCCAACTGTAAAGGGGATGAACAGGATGTGGTTGTAGGTGGAAATATTCCACCACTGCACAGCCATTTCGATCCATGCACGCGCAGTGAGCAGCATCAGGGCGGCCCAGGCAATCGCGAGCCTTATCAAAGGCAGTTTCCAGGCCTCCGGAACACGCGAACGCCAGTTGCCACTGCGTAGGGCGCTAAGGGTGATGTCAGGCTGCACTGCGCATCGGCCCTGCAACAATATCGTTGAGCGGCGCGAACATTGCGTCCCAGCCTTGTTCACGGATCACGAATTCGCGGGCAGCTTTCGCCAGTGCGTCAGCCTTGGCCGAATCCGTTTCCAGACGTGCAACTGCCTGCACAAAGGCTTCATCGTCTGCAGCGACAATGAAATGTTCGCCATCGACGGCGTCTATACCGGTAGCGGCTTCGGGTGACAGAACCACCGGACGGGCCATTGCCATCGCTTCCAGCACCTTGTTCTGAATACCGCGTGCCAATATCAGCGGCGCGATGACGATGTCGGCTGATTGCAGGAACGGTTTCACATCGGGCACTTCGCCCCAGACGCGAATTCCCAGTTCTCCATCACGGGATGTGAGAGCACCCACTGGAGCGCGCCCGACACAGTGAAATACCGCATCCGGAAACTCTGCCCGGATGCGCGGCATCAGAGTGTCCATCACACGCAATGCCGAATCTATATTGGGCGGATAATCCATCTGGCCGGTAAACACGAGATTGGGTCCGGGGCGCGCATCCAGATCGGCATGGCGCTCTACCTTGGCCGGATCGAAGGTGACGGTATCGATACCATTGCCCAGCACCGTGACATTTGCCAGTTCTGGCCGCTCCATCCGCGATAGGAGCAATGCCGCTTCATTGTCGCTGATCAGGATCGTAGTGTCGGCGCGGTGGGCAAGTCGCTCCTCCTCGCGTGCAAGCATTTTGCCTTCGCGCCGGTCGATCATGGCCCGCGCGCCGCTCTTCGTTCCATAGGTATCGAACTTCGCCGAATCTACATCACACAGGTCGATGACCACGCGCCCACGATAGTCGTCCGGTATATACTGACCCATCTGGCCGGAGAAAACGACAATCGCCTCGATCGGATGCTGCCTGAGAGTCCGTAGGACAAAATCATGCACGCGCGCGTGGTCGAAAGCCGTCAGGCTGACCGGCTTTCCGGTCAAAACCGCTTCCAGCCCAGCAAGCGGCAGCGGCTTATACCTTTTGACCAGGCAATGGCTCGCAGCAACAGCCGCCAGCTCGCTTTCGGCCATCATATCCGCTGCCGTTTCACCGAACGTGCCGACATGAACACGGTGCTCCTTCACCAAGTGCTTTAGCAGGTGATGAGAGCGGATTTTGTCGCCCCGATCGGGCGGAAACGGAATTCTGTGCGAGAGAAACAGGATATCGCCCATCAGGCGAGTCCGCGTGCGATCGGCGGTCCGATAAGATTGGCGATGCCCAGGGGCAGCTTCTTCCACAGGGCAATCTTGCGGCTGTAGGCTGCGCTGGTGGGGTCGACATCGCGCGCTTGCGCACCGTCGGCCGTCCAACTGGAATAGCTCAATGGTTCGGGTTCGAAGCCCCAGTTCTTCTTGAACGCATAGGGCCCGCTGCCTGTTTTGCTGCGCCCGAAATCGAACGCGGTGCAGCCCTTGCGCCGGGCGTGGCACATCAGTTCGTAATACATCACTTCATTGGCGCGAAGGGTGCGCGCATCCCACACTCCCCCGCCCCAATACGGCATCACATCACCGCGATGATACAGCGACAGAACACTGGCCACGGGCCTGTCGCCATTCCACACGGTCAAAATGTCGGCATCGTCGCCAAATGCATCCAGCACGGCATCGAACAGGCTGCGCGGGAACACCGGCGTACCCAGATTGCGAACGCTTTCGGAATAGCACGCATAATGCGCCGAGCGATCAATCTCGCTTTGCCCGGTGGTGACGCGCAATTCGTTTTTTATGCCCTTGCGGACTTCGGCGCGGGCTTTGCGCGGGATGGCAAGCAATTGTGCTTCATCGTCGAGCGCCAATTCCGCCCGAAAGCCGCAGTGGCTGTCAGTCCGGACCTGCCATCCATCGGGGGCATGGCCGCCGCGCAGTTCTACCGAGGCGCAGGCGCGCCGCTGGGCAAGTTCCTGCGCTGCGCGCGCAAGACGGTTTGCGGTGCGCGGGTCATCGGCCAGAATTCCGCCGTCGACGGCAAAGCCACTTGATGCAAGCGCGCGGGGGAAAATCAAAGAATGGACTTCAGTCAGCGGCAGCCAACCAGTCACCATTCCGCCGCGCTCGGCAACAAGTCCCAACGCCTTCTGCCCGGCCCCCTGCTCTGCCGCACACAGCCAACGCGGCAGATGAAATGGCGAGGCACCGTGCGCGAATACGAATTGTTCGATCCGTGCCGCTTCGCCCGGGTCGGACACATCCGCCAGGCTTATCTGCACTTCACACAGACCGAAGGGCGCATTCACGCGGCCAACTCCGGTGCACGCACCGCTTCGCGGTACGCCAGCGCATCCATTCGGCCCCAGTCAAATTCATGCACAAGCTCACCCAGCTTGTCCGCCATTCTGTCCAGATTGGTATAATGGCGCAGCTTCGACTTCACCGGAGCATGGCCAACGCGTGGCTGCTTCGGATCGATTTCCCACGGGTGAAAATAGAAAATTGCCGGCCGTTCTTCGCGCCGGTTCACCTGCCGGATGGCCCAGCGGCTGAAGGCATAGGGCAACACGCGGAAAAACCCGCCTCCACCAGCTGCAATCCTCCGGCCACCAAGAATTGCGGTCGTAACCGGAATTTCGATCAGATCGGACCACGGCAGAGGACGAAACGCGAAACGTGGTGCCTCGCGCCAACCATAATGGTCATGAGTAATCGGCGCGACGCTGGAGGAATAGGTATAACCTTGCTCCGCCAGTTCCATATAGGCCCACGGAGTGCGCTGATCGATGGAGAAGCTGGGCGCGCGGTAGCCGGTGATCCGCACGCCTGACGCGTCTTCGAGGATCATTCGTGCCAGCTTCAGATCGCCTGCAAATTGTTTGCGATCGAAATTGAAAACGCGGGCGTGGTCATACCCATGACTGGCCAGTTCATGCCCCCGCTCTACAATGCGGCGCATCAGGGGCCCGTGCCGCTTGGCAACCCAGCCCAGCGTAAAAAACGTTGCCTTCACATCCGCTTCGTCGAACAAGTCGAGAATGCGCAGAACATTGTCCTCCACACGGCTGGCAAGGCTGTCCCAATCGCCGCGCTCGATCACATCTTCGAACGCGCCGACCTGGAACCAGTCCTCAACATCGACAGACAATCCATTGACGATGCGCGGGTTTGTGGCGGCTGTTGCCTGCATGGAGTATGGGCCTTTTCGTATCAGGCTGCGCGGCGCTCGTCGCCTTCGATCCATTCGATCAGGATCGTCAGGACGTGGCGGACAGACTGCTCCTGATCGTCAATACGCGCTTCAAGTGCAGAAATGCGGTGCGAGAGATCGGCAGGTACGGCCGGCGCATCTGACAGCTCGACAACAGCCTGCTGAAGCTCCGTGATCTGTGCATCGCGCGATGCCAGCATAGCTTCCACCTGCTCCGCGTCGATGCGCGGTGCGTGGTTGAGGGGTGCCGGTGCCGCAGCAGCAGGCTCGGCCTTCGTCATCGGCTTGGGAGCAGCGGCAGGGAATGTGCTGTCATTGACCATTTCTTCCATCACGGAAGACAGCATGGACGCGTCAATCCGGGTCCGCTGCTCGACAGCACCCAAAAGCAGAAGCCGCGTGACGATCTGGTTGACTCGGCGCGGAATGCCGCCTGTCGCCTGATACAGTTCTGCATAAACGCGCTGGTCGAAGGACGGATTGCCCTCCCACCCTACGCACTGAAGGCGGTGCTCTACATAGGGCTGCAGTTCGGAAGGCTCCATCGCATCGAGATGATGCGCGGCAATCACACGCTGGCGCAGTTGCTCCAGTTCTTCGTGATTGGCCAGCGTAGCCTTGAATTCCGGCTGGCCCAGTAACAGCAATTGCAGCAGCGGATGGCTGCCCAGCTGAAAGTTCGATAGCATCCGCAGTTCTTCCAGTGCTTCCACGGATAGGTTCTGGGATTCATCTACAGTCAGCAGACAGCGGCGACCGGCGCGGGCTTCTTCGTGCAGAAATTCCTCTATCGCACCCAGCGCGCTGGCTTTGTCATGACCTTCGATGTCGAGGCCAAAACTCTGCGCCACCATATGAACCAGCTCTTCCCCATCGAGATTGCTGGTCACAACCTGCCCCACTGTCAGGCGCTCGGGGTCCACCTTGTTCATCAGGTGGGCCACCAACGTCGATTTACCGGCGCCTACCTCGCCCGTAATGACGATGAAACCTTCACCCTGCGCCATGCCGTAGCCGAGATAGGACAGCGCCTTGCGGTGCGTCACGCTCTCGAAATAGAATTCCGGATCCGGCGTCAGCTGGAATGGTCGCCCGGTCAGGCCATAGAAGTCGTCGAACATAAAGGTTCCCCGATCAGAAGTCGTAACGCAGGCCGAACAGGGCAGAGGCCGTTGTCAGGTCCTCCGCAGAAAGTTCGCTGTCGAGATGATCCACAGCCACCGCAGCCCGGGCCGAAAGTCCCTGCCAGATGGTGCGGTTGTAAGACGCCGCTGCACCCAGGACGGTTGCGTCGCCGCCCAGTCCCGTGCCGTTGTCGATGTAATTGGCGTAGGCATTCGTGCTGAAACCGGCATTGTTGCCGATTTGGCCGCTGAGAAATACCGTGGCGTAATAGCTTTCATCAGTCAGACCATCTGCACTGGCCAGAACCGTGTTCGGCGCCGCGATGAATGTCCGGCGATCATAGCCAAGGCCGATGCCTGCATTGATCCGGCCGAGCTGGCGGGAGTAATTTGCCGCAACACCTTTGCTGCGATAAACGGCACTGCGGACAGAGCCTAGCGCGCCGCCGAGACAGCCTCCGCCTTCTGCACCCGAAGTGCAGCCATTGAAGTCGCCGGTAAGCGGGTTACGCCCGGCAGTGAAATCGGTCGAAACAGCCGCCAGTGAATTGGTCAGCTGGCCGCCAAAGCCGACCAGCGAATCATATACCGAGATACCCAGCGAACTGCGTGCATCGGGCGCATAGGCGAAGGTGCCGTAATAAGTGTCGCTGTCATAGCGGCGGCCATAGGACGCCGAAAGCGAGGTGCGCCGCGACGGGCGCCATACCACTCCGACATCCCAGATCAGGCCGTCTGTTTCGAAGGCGATCTGCCGCGGAGCGTCGCCGTCTGTGACGAACCGGCCACTGGCATCGACAATCGGATTGCCTGCCGCATCGCGGGCCACATCGCGGCTGGACACTTCCACATCCTCGTATCCGATGCCTGCCGTAGCGGCGAACGAATGTGTCAGCGGCACAGTGATACCTGCACGCACGTTTAAATCACGCACGCGCTGGTCGAGATTGGAGATATCTTCCTGATAGGCTCCACCGGAGACCGCGAGGCCCACCGGCAGCACATCGGCCGGTTTTACCGCAATACTGGCGGTGGCCGAGTGGACGGTGCTTTCGTCGAAAATGTCGACCGGGTCGCCCGAGCCATCCAGAGGGACGACTTCCGGTCCATCGACCCGGTTGTATCCGAACAGATACTGCGCAGACACTTGCGCCGCGCCAACGCGCGTTGCCAATGTAGGCCCGGCATAAACCGAATAGATTTCGCTTTCGCTATCCTCGCCCACGCCCTCGATCGAATTGAAGGTGGAGGAGCCGCTCTGGCCAATGCTGGTACGCGCGGCCAATGCGCCCGCTTCCACAGTCAGGACTTGCGGAACGACTGAGGTGTAGCCGCGGGCAATACCGGTGATGGTATCGCTGTCGACCGCTGCATCGCCGTATCCGATATTGCGTTCATAGCGCAGCGAGACGGAGCCGCCATTATTGCGGCCCTGAACGGTCGCATCGACGCCCGCTGCCAATTGCGTGTAAGTGACCGTATCACTGCCGGGCGAGATTTCCTGCAGCACGACCTGACTTGCTTCGATGTAGGGCGTGACCTGTGGGCGCTGGCGTGTGCTTTCGCGCTCTGGACGTCCGCCAAAAGGTTCGGCCGCCCCGGTAGAACCGCTGCCGCCGGTGACCTCGTCATCGCCATAGTACTGCGCCTGCGCGGCGGCTGGAATGGCCAACGCTACAATCGCGGCGGAAAGCATGAAATGGGCGCGCATCGATCGTCCCCTCACTTGTAGTATGAGCCGAAGCGGCGACCGCTCGGGCTGAAATTGGTTGCATTGAGAAGCAGCTTGATATCGTCGCAGGCGGACAGAAGCTGGTAAGCATCTTCCAGGGCGCTACGCCCTGTCTGATCCGCCCGCGCGACAAGAATGGCCTGCCCGACATGCTTGGCCAGTTCGGCCGCTGCAGAGGCAGCCAACGCTGGCGGCGTATCGAAAATAACAATGCGGTTCGGATGTCCCTGCGTCAGCCGGTCCAGAACATCCGCCGTGCGGCTGCTGGCGACATATTCGCTATCGGTATTCGACCGGCTGCCTGTGGGCAGAACCCAGAGATTGCCGATATCCGTTCGCAGAACGTGATCTTCGACATGGCAATTCGGGTCAGCCAGAGCATCCATAAATCCGGTCGAAGCGGGAATCCCCAGAACATCCGGCAGGCTGGGTTTTGCAAAGTCCGCGTCGACCAGCAGGATTTCCAGATCCTTCTCGGCCGCCAGAGCGATGGCCAGATTGACAGCGCAATAGGTTTTCCCTTCGTCCGAATGCGGCGAGGAGATCAGGATACGGCGGGCAGCCGAAGCGCCCGTCTCGCGCGCGGCCCCGATCACCTGACGCTTCACAATACGGAATTCTTCCAGCAAAGCAGTGACTTCGCCGTCGGGGTCAATCAGACCCTGATCGCGCAGATGCTTACGGTCAATCGCGAATGAATTGCCGCGAAACGGCATGCTGTGGCCCGGCGCGTCGATTGTTACAGGAACACTGGCAGGTGCTGGCGTTTTCGCGTCATATACGCTGTTATCCTGCGGATCAGGATCCTCCGCAGGGTGATGCTGCGCGGTGCCGGGTGCTTCATTCTCCATCAGCTTTGCACGGACGCGCGCAGCAAGCGTTTCGAGATCGGGAGCATCCTGAACCGAAGGGTTTTGCCTTACCGGATCTTGCGACGTGGCATCAGGGGCGGTCTTGCGCTGCACCGGACGTGCGCGCTTCATCGGCGCATCGGCAAGCTTTCCGGGCATCGGCGCAGGGCCAAAACCGTCCAGTCCGAAAGCGCCACTGGCCCGTTCGAACAGCGAACTGTCTTTTTTGCCGCCCTCGTCAGGTTTACCGGGGAGCGGGATTTTTTTATGTTCGGTCATTGTCTGATCCCCCTCACGCTACCGTGCCGACCTGGACAAATTCGATGGCCAGCAGGATTGCGAACACCCCTCCCAGCGCGGCGCTGGCCGCGTAAAACATCTTCATCTTTCGGGCTTCGACAGCGGCTTGGGCTTCAGTCATCGTGCGCGAGATGGCGCCGATTACCGGCAAATCCATCGCCCGCTCCAGCGAGGCGGTGGTGCTGAATGTCGACTTGATTTGGCTAAGCGCGAAAGCAGAGCCAACACCGGCGCCCAAGCCGACAATCAGTACGCCGAGCAGAAGCAGCGGACGATTTGGCGCAGCTGGCTTGCGTGGAAGAGCAGGTGGAACGATTACATCGAATTTGAATGAACTCCGCTCGCTTTCAACCTGACCGCGCAGCTTCATTTCCTCACGGTCCTGCAGCAGATCGTCATACTTGGTCTTCAGAACCTCGTAATCGCGGCTGATGCGCTGGGCTTCAGCGGCCAGGGCAGGTTCGCTGGCCTGATCGGCAATCATGGAGGACATATCGGCCTGCAAGGATGCCTTGCGCGCCAGCAATGCCTGCACATTGGCCTGACGTTCCGCCCGGATGGAAATGAGCGAGCTGTAAGCCGGATTGGGGGAACTGTTGGCCCGGCTGGTCTGCGGGCCTTCTGCCGCAGCCTGCTGACGCAGCAGGGCAACCTGCCGCTGGGCCGCGATCACATCTGGATGGTTGGTTGTCAGCCCCCGCGCGCGCAGACCAGCAAGCTGGGACTGCGCCTGCGATAGCGCAGCTGTTGCAGAGCCGACCGGCGACTGGACCGTTGCGCCCTGCAATGTTGCGGGCGTTCCGGCAAGTTGGCCCTGAATGGCAGCAAGCGCGCTTTGCGCAGCCGCCAGATCAGCATCGACCCCGCGCATTTCAGTGCGCAGCGCCCCAAGTTTTGTAGAAATCGCGGCAGCGCCACCAATCAATTCGGGATGCTCGGCCTCGAACGCTGTCCTGCGTGCTTCCGCAGCTTCCAGTTCGGTCGCACGTTCGGCCAGCTGCTGGTCCAGAAAGACAACCGTTTCGGCAACTTCGCCCCGGTTTCCTGCGATATTTTCCTCGCGGAACAGATCGATCAGTTTCTGCACGACATCCTGCGCCAGCGCAGCGTTCTGTGCATCTGTCAGATGGCTTTTCCCGAGGGTTGCCGTAATCTCGAAGAGGTTGTCTTCTTCGCTTTGCACCGTCACATTCTCTGCAAGGCTGCCGATTTCGCGCTCCATTTCGAGCGGTGTCGACACTCCTTCACCCAACTTCGTTGAGCGGATGACTTTCTCAAGATTGTCCGATCCTGCCAGCGTCTGCTTGACGCGCGCGATGTCGGTCTTGTCGCTTCCGGCGATGCCGATTTGCTGGGCAAGAACATCGTCGAGCTGGATGAATATCTTGGTCTTCGCTTCGTAACTGTTGGGGATCATGGCGACCACCAGCCAGCCAAGCATGCAGATAGCCCAGGCAACGCCCAGCACCATCCACTTGCGCGCCCACGCAGAATAAAGCGCCGATCTGACCTCGTCGAATACTTCGTTCATGGTCTATAGCCGCCTTTAGAAGCTGCTCTCGGGGATGATGATCACGTCGCCGGGGCGAAGCATCACATTCGCCTGACTATCGCCCCGCTTCAGCAAGTCGGACAAACGCAGGCCGTATTCGCTCTGACGGCCCTCTTGTGGATCGAAACGAATGAGTTTGGACCGGTTACCGGCAGCAAATTCGGACAGGCCACCGACAGCGATCATCGCATCCAGCACCGTCATATTGGCGCGGTAGGGAATGGATGCCGGCTGGGCCGTCGCACCGATAACGCGGACCTGCTGGCTGAATGTGCCTGCAAATTCGGTAACGATGACAGAAACAATCGGCTGTTCGATGAACTGCGAAAGCTGGAGGCGGATATCTTCCTGCAGCATCGCAGGCGTTTTCCCGACGGCTGGCATGTCCGTCACCAGCGGGATGGTAATGCGCCCGTCAGGCCGCACCTGAATGGCTTGTGCGCCCAGTTCGGGGTTGCGCCATACATGGATCGACAGTTTGTCGAGCGGGCCGATCACATATTCCTGACTGGGGCCTTCCTGTGCGGCAACAAACGCAGCGGGCGGCAATTCGGGGCCGCCGCTTGCACCTGCACATCCAGCAAGTGCGAGAGTTGAGACGACAGATGTCGCGAGGAGTTTTGAGATGCGAGTATTCGACATCGGAACGCTTCCTTGACCATACCTTCGGGGTCGCAGCATTCCGGCTAGTCCGGATACACTGGTCCCATTGATTTGGATCGTTCCTCGCCAAAAAGGGTGAACATCTCGTTAGTTTTTGGCTGTTTCCGACGGGATATCCCATAACGGGACATCTGCGCCGTAAAGGTTAAGCGAGCATTTGCCTTGCCGGGCCCTGCCCCAGAAAGGCTGCTGGCGATGCCGTAGCCCCGTATGCCCCGGCGCAGAAAACCGCGACCAGATCGCCCACTTCGGCGCGTGGTAGGTGCGCCCGGTCGGCGAGCCGGTCCAGCGGAGTGCACAGGCATCCGACCACGCTCGCCAAATCATCGGCTGGCGCGCCGAATCTGCTTGCGATAGCAACAGGATAGTTGCGCCGCACCACGGTTCCGAAATTGCCCGATGCGGCCAGTTGATGATGCAAGCCGCCATCGGTAATCAGAAAGGTTTCGCCGTGGCTGTCTTTCCGGTCAACAATCCGGGTCAGATACACCCCCGCAAGCCCCACCAGATACCTACCCAATTCGATACATAAATGCGCGTCTTTAAGCGTATCGGGCAAAGCATCGAAGCGTGCAGACAAGGCAGAACCGATGGCAGAAACATCCAGTTCTTCATCCCCATGAAAATAGGGAATCCCGAACCCGCCGCCCATATTGAGCTTTGGTAAAGGCTGCCCGATGTCGCTTGCGATGCGGTCTGCCAGAGCCAGCACATTGGCCTGTGTTTCGATAATCGCCTCGGCAGAAAGCGCCTGGGATCCGGTGTAGATATGCAGGCCGAGCCACTTCGCACCCGCAGCCAGCAGTTCGCGGCCCAGAGCGGGAACGCGCTCCGCATCCACACCGAACTGCTTGGCCCCGCCGCCCATCTTCATACCCGACCCCTTCATATCGAAGTCGGGATTGACGCGGATCGCCAGATGGGGGGTGATGCCCAGCTTGTCCGCGATTGTCAGAGCACGCCGTGCTTCGTTTTCGGATTCCAGGTTCAGCGTAACCCCAGCCGCAATGGCTGCGTTCAATTCATCGTCACGCTTGCCCGGCCCGGCAAAACTGACGCGTGCCAGATCAATTCCGGCCCCGCGCAGTATTTCCAGCTCTCCGCCGGAAGCGATGTCGAAACCATCGACCAGCGGCGCCATATGTTGCAGCAGAGGTTCGAAAGGGTTGGCCTTGATGGCATAGTTAATGGCCAGCCGTTTCGGCATGGCAGAACGCAGCATTTCCATGCGCGCAGTCAGCCTGTCGCGCGAATAGACAAATAGCGGCGATCCACCAGCTTCCTCTACCAGCGAGCTTACAGGCTTGCCCGCAATGGCCAACTCGCCATCAACAGTTTCGTAGCCCGAAGGGATAGGGCCGACAGGTTTGGGTTTCACACTCATGCCCCAACCTCCTTCGCAAGCGCAGTTCTGTCCAGTTTTCCATTGGGATTTAGCGGCATTGTCTCACGCCAGTGAATAGTCTGCGGCTGCATGAAATTGGGAAGGTCTCTGGCCAGTGCGCCTGGCAGCGCAGTTTCGGCGTTCATCGCATCCGGCTCCGCCCGGACGACCAGATGGACCGCCTGCCCCAGCCGCTCGTCCTTCACGCCCAAAGCGACAGCTTCGGCTACCAGCCCCGTTGCCAAGGCTGCCTCTTCCACTTCCTGTGGGCTGATCCGGTTGCCAGCACTTTTGATCATCGCATCGCGCCGTCCGACAAAATAGAGCAGACCCTTCTCGTCGCGTATCACCCGATCGCCGGACCAGACGGCTGTGCCGCCATACCGTGAAACGGAGGGCGCGGATTTGAAACGCTCGGCAGTCCGGATGGCATCCTGCCAGTAACCCTGCGCCACCAATGGTCCGCAATGGACAAGCTCGCCCTCTTCGCCAGAAGCAGCGACAGCGCCGTTATCGGCGATCACCAAAATCTCGGCATGCGGAATCGCAGTTCCCATAGAGGTTGGGTGTTTATCGACCAGACCGGGGTCGAGAAATGTCGAGCGAAACGCCTCGGTCAACCCGTACATTGGAAACAGCCGCGCTTCAGGGAACAGGCTGCGAAGCTCGCTCACAACCTGCCTAGTCAGCGCGCCGCCCGAATTGGTCATCCGGCGCATTGGGGCTATAGATTCAGCAGTCCAGTCGGCTTCGATAAGCTGAACCCACAGCGGCGGAACCGCCGCCAGCGTAGTTACCCCATGTTTCGCGCAGGCCTTCACCACATCACGTGCAAACAGATAATCGAGCGGGACGACGCAGGCCCCCGCATACCAGGCATTCAGCAATTGGTTCTGGCCGTAATCGAAACTGAGCGGAAGAACGCCCAGCACCACGTCATCTGCCGCCATATCGAGATAAGCCGCGACGCTTTCCGCGCCGAGCCACATATTGGTGTGGCTGAGCATCACACCCTTGGGGCGCCCTGTGGAGCCGCTGGTGTAAAGAATCGCGGCTAGATCATCCGGGTCAGCCGATGAAGGACCCATAGATCCGCAGTTCGCTTCGGCAGCAGCCCATACTGCGTTCTCGTCGAATACGCGGCATCCGGCAGGCAGATCGCTATCATCCAGCGTTTTCAGCCGGGCAGCCGTTCCCAGCAGCATCGCAGAACCGCAATCGCCCAGAATATGCGCCACCTGAGCCCGCTTCAGCAGTGGATTGACCGGTACATGGACCAGCCCTGCTCGCGCACATGCGAGGGGTAGCAGGCAAGTCAGTTCGCCCTTCGCCGCCCAGCTCGCCACCCGAGCGCCCCTATCGGGCACCTCGGAGGCCAGCCATGCCGCCAGCAGCGCGATACGGCTTCTTAAGCCCTGATAGGTAAGCGTGCCTGAACGCAGCACGAGCGCAGGGTCATTGTCGGCACCGCGCATCGCCAGATGGTCGAGCGGTTTGGCGAGAGTATCAGGCGATAGCTGCATGGGAATGGAGAAGTGTCCTCGTGAATGCGATTGCTGCCAGCTATCACGACAGGGTTAACGTCTTGCAAGGAACACGTGCTTTTGCATCGTCTCCGTTCGACAGGCCTGAATGGTTCGAATTGCTCGCCAGCGATACGCGGCCACTGGTTGCGATGGCGAGCGATGGGGATACGCTGGCCGCCATGGCGCTGACCGAGACACAGGGCAGGATAGAGCCCTTACGCAACTGGTACAGCTTCACATGGCGGCAACTTGCACCCGAGGGCGCAGAAGGGGACCGCCTGCTAGCGAGTATCGCGCGCGATTTGCGCAGCCGCTCGCACAGAGTAACCTTGTGGCCTGTCCCTGACGAAGACGGATCGGCAAGCCGGCTGGTAAAGGCCTTCAGAGGCGCAGGCTGGCAAGTTCGCCGAGAGCAGTGCGACCACAATCATGTACTGAGAGTAGCTGGGCGCAGCTTTGCCGACTATTGGGCCAGCCGTCCGGGCCGGATGCGTACAACGCTGAAACGCAAGGCCAAGAAGGTCGAGGTTCAACTGCTAACGCATTTCGACGCGGCCGCATGGGAAGCCTATCAGGCGATCTATAGTGAGAGCTGGAAACCGGAAGAAGGCACGCCGGACCTCCTCAGGCGCTTTGCCGCCGAAGAAGGCGCAGCGGGCCGTATCCGCCTCGCTGTGGCCCGCCACGACGGCGAGCCGGTGGCGGCCCAGTTCTGGACCGTTGAAAACGGGGTCGCTTATATTCACAAGCTCGCCCATCTGGAAGCGCGCAAGACCCTGTCTGCCGGCACGACCCTAAGTGCAGCCCTCTTCGAACATGTTATCGACATCGATGGCGTAGAGTTTGTCGACTTCGGAACAGGCAATGATCGCTACAAGGCTGACTGGATGGAAGAGGTGCGCCCGCGATTCCGGATTGACTGCCTTGATCCTTTACAGCCCGCTGCCTGGCCTCCGCTGGCAAAACGAACCATCTCCGCCCTAGGCGCGCGCCTTGCGTCGAAAGGCGCGGAAAGCTAGGGAGCGGCCCACTTTCGACCGTGGGTAGAATTTCCATCATGACCGAACAGTCCGCTCCGCCAACGAACACTGGGCCAGAGAACAATGCACTGCGCAGCCGTGTGTCTATAGACCGCGATTTGCGTTCAATCCTGTGCGATGTGCTGGGTCTTGACCCCGACGAAGTCGAAATATTCGACTCCGATACCGGCCTGTTCGGACATCTGCCCGAACTCGATTCTATGGCTGTCGCAGGGCTGCTGACCGAAATGGAAGACCGGCTGGACATCATCATAGAAGATGATGATGTCGATGGCGAAATGCTGGAAACTTATGGTGGCCTCCTCGCCTTCGCAGAAGCCAAAGTCGCGGAAAGCTGACTCAGGATCATGTTTGCGCTCTGGCCCTGTCCTCTACCCGGCGGGGGAGTTGCAGAGGAAAACGCACGCATTTTTGATGCCGGTCGCCAGTCGCGCCTGCTGTTCATCCCACCTTTGTTCGACGAACATAACAAGCTGCGGCATCAATTGGTCGAGGTAATGCAGCGGCTGGACGCATCCGGAGTGGACTGTTTCCTGCCCGATCTGCCCGGCTGTAACGAGAGCACAGCCTGCCTAACGAACCATACGCTCGATAGCTGGCGCACCGCAGTGCAGGCTGCTGTGGAGCATTTTCGTATAAGCCACGTTCTGGCCGTGCGCGGTGGAGGGCTGCTGGTGCCAGCAGGTTTGCCCGGCTGGCTCTACGGTCCGGTTGCCGGCAAGCAATTGCTGAGATCCATGCTGCGCGCCCGCACAATTGCCTCGCGTGAAGCGGGCCATGAGGAAAACATCGAAACGCTGACCGATATGGCTCACGCAGATGGCATCACTCTGGCAGGGTGGCCCATTGGCGCGCAGATGTTCGTGCAACTGGAAGAGGCGAATAAACCTGCTCCAGACCAGCTTTCTCTGATTGAACAATCGGAACTGGGCGGCGGAGCGCTATGGCTTAGGGCAGAACCGGATTTCGATACCGACCAGGCCGACGCACTGGCTGCTACCCTGGCGATGGGTCTGGGCGATGCGGAGCGCGCCCAATGAGCCGCCTTCACCTTGCCTTCGGATGCGGTCAATCCATGCTGGCCGGTACACTGGACACGGCACCTGCAAAAACCGGGCTGTTGCTAGTCAGTGGCGGCAATGAATTGCGCTCCGGCGCGTTTTCCGGACAAGCACAAATGGCTGCGCGGATCGCCAAGGCGGGCTTCCCGGTCTTCCGCTTCGACCGCCGCGGTATCGGCGATAGCGAGGGCGAGAACCGCGGTTTCGAGGCCAGCACAAAAGATATTCGCGCAGCCCTCGATGCGTTCCGCGCCATTGCCCCTGCGATTGAAAAGGTCGTCGGTCTGGGAAATTGCGATGCCGCCAGCGCGCTGATGCTGGCTGGCGGGGCAGGCTGCGACGGGCTGATACTGTCGAATCCGTGGACGATCGAACAAGCGGCGGACGGTGCCGGCAATGAAAGCCCCCTGCCCCCGGAAGCCATTCGCGCGCGCTATCTCGCCAAACTGAAAAACCCGCGCGAACTGTGGCGACTGGTCAGTGGTGGAGTCAATCTGCGCAAGCTGGCAGGCGGCATTCTCGGCTCTGTCGGCAAGGGCTCTGCCCCCAGCGGTCTGGCCGGACGTATGGCCGGCGGCATCGCGGGTTATGATGGCCCTGTGCGGTTCCTGCTCGCCGGCGCAGACAGGACGGCACAGATATTCACTGCCTCATGGCCCTCCGATGATGACAGGGTAATGAGCTGTGATGGTGCGAGCCATGCCTTTGTCGAAGATCATGCCCGTAAGTGGTACGACATGCAGATACTGGACGCGCTGAGGAGCGTTTGACCCCTCAGGTGCCCGAGCGCACGAACAGGCTGGCCAGTTCCACATGAGTGCTCCAGCGGAACTGACCGACCGGGCGCAGCTCCTCCAACACGAATCCCGCCTCCACCAAAGTCTTGGCATCGCGTGCCCAACTGGCGGGGTTGCAGCTGATATAGACTACCCGCCCGACATCGCTCTCCGCAATTTGGCCAACCTGTTCGCGGGCTCCGGCGCGGGGCGGATCCAGCAGTATGGCATCGAATGTGCTGCACTCCTTCGCGTCCAGTGGATTGCGGAACAGATCGCGGTGGATATAGTCCACAGGTCTTGCCAATCGACGCGCGGGGCCGTTGGCTGCCATCACCACATCGCGCGCGGCCTCTATGGCCACGACCTGCGCTTTATCCGACAGGGCGAATGCAAAAGTGCCGAGCCCCGCAAAAAGATCTGAAATACGCGCCGAGCTGCCCAGCCAGTGCCTCGCAGCAGCAACCAGCGCCTGCTCGCCGTCTTTGGTCGCCTGCAGAAAGGCACCAACTGGAAAGGGCACGATTGTCTGGCCCAGAGTGACAGTGGCAGGCTCCGGCTCCCATGCGGTTTCAGGGCCGTAGCCATGATCGACGCTAAGCCGTGCAAGCGACAGGTCGCGCGCGAAATCGAGTAGAGCCTCTGTTTGCTCCAGCCCTTCCGGCGCTGCGCC
Source organism: uncultured Sphingomonadaceae bacterium (assembly GCA_913060895.1). Taxonomy (GTDB): domain Bacteria; phylum Pseudomonadota; class Alphaproteobacteria; order Sphingomonadales; family Sphingomonadaceae; genus CAJXSN01. The sequence continues at coordinate 57,689 of CAJXSN010000003.1, read as the reverse complement.
CGTCAGGCCCAGATCGACGCCCTGATCCACCAGCGTCAGCGAGACATCGCCTGCTTTGGCCTGTGGCCATCTGGCCAGCATTGCCTTTATCGGTGCAACCGCAGCAAACAAATCGGGATGCAGAATATGGCACTCTGCCATATCTACGATGCGATGCGATCCGCCTTCGCGGAAACCCAGTACGATCCGCCTGCCGGCGCGCTGGAAATGCAGCGTTGCCCTGCGGCGGGAGCGCGGGGGGGATAGATGCGGTGCGGTGACCGATAGAGCGGCAATCTCCTGCCCCTCCGCGCCCAGCACCACCCGGTCCTGCACAAACCCTGCCAGCGCCGTCTCGTCCGCATGCTGCAACTGGCAGGCGCCGCATTTCGCATAATGGCGGCAAGGTGCGATCACGTGGTGTGGACCATGTTCGAGCGAGCCATCGGGCAGCAGCGTGTCGCCAGTGACACCGCCAGCCGCATGGCGGCCGTCGGCGGTAATGCCGTCGCCGCGTGCGGCAATGCGGATTATGGTGTTCGGATCAGTCACAGGCACGCCGCGTAGGCGTCCTGCAGGCGCGCTACCAGCCCGTCTGCGGAAAAAGCCGGGCCGGCCAGACGTGCGGCCTCGCCATGCAGCCATACCGCGTCGCAAGCGCCGGTGTGCAGATCGCGGCCGGTCGCAAGGCGGCTGGCGATCAATCCCGCCAGAACATCGCCGGTTCCTGCAGTGGAAAGCCATGGTGATGCGCCGCACGCTACAGCCGCGCCATTTGCTTCGCTGTAAACGAATGTGTCAGGCCCCTTGGCCACTACCGTCGCTCCGATCGCTTGCGCAATGTCCATCGCCTTGGCCAGTTTTGCTGGACAATCTGGCTGGAGCAGCTCGCTGCAATCGAAAGAGGCAGCAAGAGCGTTGAGCTCCCCCTTGTGCGGAGTGAGGACTAGTGGGCGCTTATTCTGAGCGCATAAGTCAGGGCCAAGAAGATGCAGGGCGTCGGCGTCAAGAACCGTCGGAATATCGCCGTCTGTCTCCAGCACTTGAGCCATTAAATCGCGAGCCGTATCATCCCGGCCCAGCCCTGGCCCTACGACAATCGCGCCGATGCGCTTATCGGCTAAGGCTTCGCTCAGTGGTCGGTCGTCGATTACGACACTGTCGGGCAGAGGCGGCGCGCTCCCTTGGCACAGTAGTTTCACATACCCTGCCCCGCCATGCTGCGCTGCGCGAGAACACAATGCAGCAGCGCCCGGCATTGCGCCTGCAACTACGGCTACCAAGCCGCGCGTATATTTGTGCGCGTCGGCGGCGGGACTGCCGAGATCTGGCTTGCCGATTAGTTCGCCGGTTTCATCTCCAGCATCCAGGCCGATATCGACCAGTACCTGCCGTCCCATCGCTTCGCGGGCTGGCATGGTCCAATGTGCCCATTTCCAAGCGCCCAGCGCAAGAGTGGTATCATATGGCGTGACGCGATTTAGGAGCGCGCCGCTATCGCTTTGCACCCCTGAGGGCAAATCAATCGCTACATGATGGTCGTGACGAGCACGCAGTGTTTGAACGAGCCCATGCAAAGTGTCTGACAATGCCCGGTTTTGCCCGGAGCCGAACAGGCAATCGACAAAAACGCCGGCGTTGCGCAGTTCATCAGAAGAGCAAACTTTTCCGCTGTAAGCGGCTCGCGCTTTTTTTGCGCTTTCGGTGGCAGGGTTCATCGCCGCGATTACAGCAACGTCGGACCCCAACTGCTGCAACCGTGCGGCAATGATGTATCCGTCGCCGCCATTGTTGCCCGGGCCGCACAGCACGGTGACGCCGCGCCCGGCGGCAATGCGCCAAATCCATCGCGCAGCAGCATCCCCGGCGCGCTGCATCAGGCTGTACGGGGGCGTTCCTGTATCGAACACCGCCTGCTCCGCCGCCTGTGTCGCAGCAACGCTCAGGACTGGATCACGAACCGGCATTGTCCGCAATGTTGGTATCCGGTGCATCGGCATCCGGCTTATCCTTGCCGCCTTCGCTAGCGGGCGTGCTGCCAACCCGGCGAGCGGGAAAACGATAGCGATCTGTCCCGACGGCTAATTCCAGAACATCGCCAACAAGAGAGCGCGTGGTTTCGTCAGCGCCATCGTAAGACATCAAGCCACTGCCGTCGCTTTCCAGTGTAAAGCGCCGGAAACCGCCGCCGGGATGGTTGACGATCAGCACGTCATCGCCGTCTATCCGGAACCGTTCGACCGAGCACTCTGCGGCATAGCTGCTGCCAGCACCGATCGCGCATTCGACCACTTCTGCGCCCGGTTCTTCCACCGGATCGGGGCTTACTTGCTCTGCCTCGCTGCACGCGGCCAGCGAGATGGCCGATACCAGAAGAATGAGGTCAGATATCCGCATAAACATGGCTTTCCGCAGCCGCCCCGGGATGCGTCGTTGCCCCGCGGAATGCAGGGCCGACATTTTGTGCAAACCGCCACAAAGCCCCTGAACCATAGTCATTGCCATATGGTTTCCATGCCATGCGCCGTTCAGCCAGCTCGCCCTCGTCCACCAACAGGTCGATCGTGCCTGCTTCCGCGTCGATAGAGATACTGTCGCCATCGCGGACAAGAGCAATGGGGCCTCCCTCCGCAGCTTCGGGGCCAACATGACCGATGCAAAAACCACGCGTCGCGCCGGAGAACCGTCCATCTGTAATAAGCGCGACTTTCTCGCCCATGCCTTGTCCGTACAGCGCGGCTGTGGTGGAAAGCATTTCGCGCATTCCCGGCCCGCCCTTGGGGCCCTCATTGCGGATTACGATGACGCTGCCTTCTCGAATGGTGCGCGCTTCCACTGCGGCAAAGGCATCTTCTTCGCATTCGAATACCTGCGCAGGGCCGGTAAACTCCAGCCGCTCCATCCCGGCAACTTTCACAATCGCGCCTTCCGGAGCGAGCGAGCCCTTCAGGCCGACCACGCCGCCAGTTGGTGTGATAGGGTTCTTCACATCATAGAACACCTTCTGATCGGGGTTCCACGTGATCTCGTCGATATTCTCGCCTAGTGTTTTGCCGGTTACCGTCATTGGCTCAGGATCGATAAAGCCGCCATCCAGCAGGGTTTTCATCCCCATATAGACACCGCCTGCCTCGTGCATGTCCTTCGCAACATATTTCCCGCCGGGTTTCAGATCGGCAATGTAAGGCGTCGATTTGAAGATTTCGGCGACATCGAACAGATCGAAATCGATACCTGCTTCGCTGGCCATCGCGGGTAGATGCAGGGCCGCATTGGTGGAACCACCGGTTGCAGCAACGACGCGGGCCGCATTTTCAAAGGCGGCGCGCGTGCAAATGTCGCGCGGGCGCAGGTTCTGTTCCAGCAGTGTCATTACCTGCCTGCCCGCTGCCACCGCGACTTCCTCGCGCGAACGGTTCGGTGCAGGTGCCATATTACTGTTGGGCAGCGACAGCCCGATCGCCTCGCCCACACAGGCCATAGTGTTTGCGGTAAACTGGCCACCGCAGGCGCCGTGCCCCGGGCATGCGACTTTCTCCAGCGCGGTCAGGTCTTTGAGCGGGCAATTGCCTGCCGCGTGCTGGCCTACGGCTTCAAATACATCGACCACCGTGACGTCTTCGCCGCGATAGGTGCCGGGCAGGATCGACCCGCCATAAACAAATATGCTGGGCACATTCAGACGCAACATCGCCATCATCATTCCGGGCAGGCTTTTGTCGCATCCGGCAAAAGTGACCAGCGCATCATAGCAGTGGCCACGCACCGAAAGCTCCACCGAGTCAGCAATTACTTCGCGGCTGACGAGCGAGCTTTTCATGCCCTGATGGCCCATCGCGATACCGTCTGTCACAGTGATCGTGTTAAAGCGGCGGGGCATACCGCCACCCTGCTCCACTCCGGTGCGGCATATATCAGCCTGCGCATCCAGCGTCGTGTTGCAAGGCGCACTATCATTGCCCGCGCTGGCCAGTGCTACGAAGGGGCGCGCAATCTCTTCCTCACTCAATCCCATCGCATAATAATAGGACCGGTGCGGCGAACGTTCCGGTCCGACCGAGACATGGCGGCTGGGCAGTTTCGATTTGTCGAATTTTTCGGTCATGCAGTGCTATTCCCTTACGCCGCCGGTCAGTAAGCAACCCGCGCTCTCACGCTGTTACTTGCGCGGGATACAAGGCTGGTCAAGCGCAGGAAAGCTTGGCCTTGCCCGAACCTGATTTTCTAGGCGCCTTTAAGCGCCAGCGCCGTGCGGTTGGCGATATCACCAATCAGTGCAGCCCAGCGTGCCTGACCGGCTTCATTCCTCAGTAGGTCCTGCCGGATTTCGATGGTCAGATAAGGGCGGCCATGCGCTTCTGCATGACGATCCATCGTCGCATTGAGCTGCTTGCCCGAATAAGGCTGGTTATCGCCCACCGTCAGCCCCTCTTCACTGAACAGACGGATCGCCTGCCGTGCCGCGCGGTCATCCTGATTATACAGCAGTGCCACCTCCCACGGGCGTTCCTCGTCGTTCGTTTCCAGCTTCGGGGTAAAGCTATGCAGGGCAAGTATCAGTTCCGGCCGGGCCGCTTCCAGCCATTCGCCAAGAGCGGTGTGATAAGGGCGATGAAACCGCTCCAGACGCTTCTCGAGATCTGCGCCGATATTACCAGGGATAGTGTGGCCATCGCTACTGAACGGGACGACAGCATCATCGTTTTCATGCCGGTGCAGATCGCAAACGAGGCGACTGACACAGGCGATATGTGCGGGAATGGCATGGCGGCGGGCCAGCCGGTCGGCCACGCCTTCCACCCCCAGATCGACGGCGATATGGGTGTCCAGCAAATGCGCAGGCACACCCAGCGGCACGTCTTCAGGCACATGGTTGGAGGCATGGTCAGCAACGCATACAATACGCCCGGGAACAGGCTCGCCAACCTGGCGATACGGTAGTCCGTCGATCATCTTAGATTTCCTGCCATCGTCCACCAGTCGGGGTGGCGCGTATTGATTTCCTGAAGCGCAACGTCGCGCGCGGCGTTATCGGTATATAGAGCGAAACACGTCGCTCCGGAACCGGACATGCGGTGAATTACCGGATCGGTGTCGGATAGAGAGTTCAACGCCAGAACGACTTCGATAATCTGCAGATCGTCAGTGACGATCGTTTGCAGGTCATTGCCATTCGCCATCATGATTTCTCGCGCAGTTCCCCCTTGCAGGCGGCCCCGCCCTATGCCTCTCCATTCGATAAACACCTGCTTCGTGAATATCTGCACGCGAGGGTTCACCAAAAGGACCGGCGCGCCTGCCAGATCATTATTCAGCGGCGTTAATTCCGTGCCGGTACCGCGTCCTATGCAGGTTACGCTATCGACGCAGGCAGGAACATCGGCGCCCAGACCGGCGGCGCGCTCTTGCCAGTCATCCGGCAAGCCGTAGCGTTCGCGTACCATACGAAACACCGCACCGGCATCTGCGCTACCACCACCCAGTCCGGCGGCGACCGGCAGGTTCTTCTCCAGTGAGACCGACAAGCCATCCGGCCGCGGCAACACGTTCAGCGCCTTCGCAACGAGATTGTCGAACGGGCTATCGATTCCGCCGGCAAACTCACCGAAGGTTTCGACGCTGTCATGCTCCGATCTGTCAGCCGTCAAGGTGTCGCCGGTATCGACAAAGGCGAACAGGGTTTCCAGCTCTTGATACCCATCATCTCGCCGCCGCTGCAAATGCAGCGCCAGATTGATCTTGGCGTAAGCGGTTTGAGTAATAGCCAAAAAATTCTCGTCATCACAAGCACAGCGGCGCGATCCAGAGTATCACGCCTGTTCTGGAATTCATCGTCGCCACGCTTCTCGCAGTGGCGAACCTGAAATCGTCACATATTCGGGTAATTCGGCCCGCCGCCACCTTCCGGAGTAACCCATTCGATATTCTGGTTCGGGTCCTTGATATCGCAGGTCTTGCAGTGGACGCAGTTCTGGGCGTTGATCTGGAATTTAGGCTCTTTGCCCTCCTCGATCAGCCACTCGTAAACGCCCGCGGGGCAATAGCGGGTAGATGGTCCACCATAGACACCCAGCTCACTTTCACGCTGCAATTCGCGGTCGCATACCTTCAGGTGAACCGGCTGGTCCTCTGCATGGTTGGTATAGCTGAACGAAACCGAAGTCAGGCGGTCGAACGTCAATTCGCCATCGGGCTTGGGGTATTGGATAGGCTGGTACAAGTCGGCACGGTGCAAGTGCTCGTAATCCGGCTTGTGCTTCATCGCGATCGGCAGACCGATTTTCAGGGTGCGCATCCACATATCGACCCCGGCAACGATCGTGCCGACATCGCCGCCGAACTTGCTGACGGCAGGCTGGGCGTTTTGCACCAGCTTCAGTTCTTTGGCGATCCAGCTTTCGCGCACCGCTGTATCGTAATCCATCAGTTCGGTATGCTCGTGACCAGCCGCCACCGCCTCTGCAATGCTTTCGGCAGCCAGCATGCCGCTCTTCATCGCCGTATGGCTGCCCTTGATCCGCGGCACATTGACGAAGCCTGCCGCGCAGCCAATCAGCGCCCCGCCCGGGAAAGCCAGCTTTGGCACAGACTGCCAGCCGCCTTCGTTGATGGCCCGCGCACCGTAGGCAACACGTTTGCCGCCTTCCAGGATTTCACGAACTTTGGGGTGTGTCTTCCAGCGCTGAAATTCCTGAAACGGTGAGACATAAGGGTTGTGATAATCCAGTGCCGTAACAAAACCGACGGCGACCTGCCCATTGGACTGGTGGTAGATGAACCCGCCGCCCCAACTGTCGCTTTCAGTTAGCGGCCAACCCTGTGTATGAATAACGCGGCCCGGAACATATTTCGCCGGGTCGACATCCCACAATTCCTTGATCCCAAGGCCGTAAACCTGCGGCTGGCAATCTGCCTCTAGGTCGTAGCGCGCCTTCAACTTCTTCGTCAGGTTGCCGCGCACCCCTTCTGCAAACAACGTGTATTTGGCGTGGATTTCCATACCCGGCTGATAATCGCCCTTGTGCGATCCATCTTCGGCAATGCCCATATCCTGGGTAATTACGCCGGAGACAGCACCCGCATCGTTGTACATCACTTCGCTGGCCGGGAAGCCGGGGAATACCATCACGCCCATCCCCTCGGCCTGTTCCGCCATCCAGCGCGAAAGATTACCGAGCGATCCTGTATAGTTGCCATCGTTGGACATGAACGGCGGCATCATCAGATGCGGCATTTCCCACTTGCCGGTTTTGCCCAGCAGCCAGTGCTGGTTATCAGTGACAGGCGTTTCTGCCATTGGGCAATCCATATCGCGCCATTCAGGCAGCAGCTCATCCAGAGCCTTGGGATCGACCACAGCACCCGAAAGGATATGCGCCCCGATTTCAGAGCCCTTCTCCAGCAGGACGACCTCAAGTTCCTCGTTGATCTGCTTTAGCCGGATAGCCGCTGCAAGACCCGCTACACCGCCGCCTACGATGACGACGTCACATGGCATGGATTCCCGTTCGCTCATGACTATATTCTTTCCTGTCTGTCAGCGCCTCAATAATGGCGCGTCATACGGAGTATAAAACCTCACGCTTTCTGGCAGAAACCCTTGATTGCCGGACTGCTTGAGGTCAAGACCTGCCTACGGCCATGCCCCCCAGCGAAACCCTTCCCAGCGCCCATGATGCGAAACGCCAGATAGAGGCTGCACTTGATTGGTGGCGACTGGCCGGATTGTCGGTCGATACGGCGGACAAGGCGAATGTTTGGCTTGATACCGAGACGGCTAAGCCCGCGCCCGACGTTACGGAACAGAGGGTGGTGCGCAAAAAAATGCCACCACCTGTCAAACCTGTGGGCGGCGATCGGATTACCGTTACCAAGGCGCAGCCGATGGCCGGTTCGCCTGAAAATTGGCCGCAGGAGCTGACCCTGTTCCAGACATGGTGGGCAGGCGAAAAAAATGGTGATGCCGGGTCCGCACCGCAGCGTGTTGCACCACGCGGGGCAGCCAATGCGAACACGCTCTTTCTTGTGGCCCAGCCTGAAGCGGAAGACATCGAGCGCCTGCTGGAAGGCCCGCGCGGCGCTTTCTTGAGCGCAATCACGCGGGCAATGGGTCTTGGCGAAGAAGATACTTACCTCGCATCGGCTCTGCCCACGCACTCCCTACAGCCGGACTGGGATGATCTGGCAGCGAACGGATATGGCAAACTGGTCCGCCATCATCTCCTACTGGCGGCTCCGCACCGCATTATAGTCTTTGGCCGACGCGTCCTGCCGCTGATTGCGCACGAACCGGCGCAAGACACTGCGAATTTACGTGAAATTAACCATGATGGTCGCAGCATCCCTGTATTAGCCGCACCTGATCTCGGATCGCTTCTACGCAGCGCCGGTCAACGCAAACGGTTTTGGCAACAATGGCTCGAATGGACAGATCAATAATGACCGTAAAAATGGTTAAGTCAGGCAAATTCTCGAAGCCTTCCCTTCGCCCGATTTTTCTGGGGATAGCGGCTTTGTGCGCTACCGGCGCTGCCCTGCCCGCATCGGCCAACACCAGCGCCGATTACTTTCGTGCAAAAAGCGTGTCGAACAATGTCCCGCAATTGCTCAACAGTTCAGACCAGCAGTATTACGCTGATCTGTTCCGCGCCATCGATGCAGAACGCTGGGGCGATGTCGAAAACATGCTGGCCCAGCGCGCCGACGGCCCGCTGCACGTTGTAGCGAAGGCTGAGTATTACCTTCACGCCAACAGTCCGCGCGTGGAACTGCCCGCCATTCAGTCGTGGCTGGCCGAAGGCAGCAATCTGCCGCAGGCCGAAAATATCAGCAGCCTTGGCCTCAAACGCGGATTGATGTCCGCGCCATATTTGCCGCGTGAACAAAGCCTGGTCCGCCAACCATACGCCTCCAAGCGCCTTCGCCCGCGTTCTGTTGCAGATGGTACGATGCCTTCCAGCGTCAGCAACGCCATTTACGAGCGTATCAAGAACGACGATCCCGATGGTGCTCGTCAGCTGCTCGACGGGGTCGATGCCTCGCTGTCCACCGCAGCCCGTGCCGAATGGCGGCAGAAGGTCGCGTGGAGCTACTATATAGAGAACCAGGACGCTGCCGCTATGGCGATGGCCCAGACCGTTGCCGAGGGCACTGGAGCATGGGTTGCCGAAGGTGACTGGGTCAACGGTTTGGCCGCATGGCGGCTTGGCGATTGCCACACCGCAGCCAACGCTTTCCGCAGTGCAGCCGCCGGTGCTGTCAATGTCGAGCTGGCTGCAGCTGCTCATTACTGGGCCAACCGGGCCCTGATCCGCTGCCGCCAGCCAGAAGCCGCGGCGGAACAGTTGCGCGGTGCAGCACTCATGGATGAAACGCTGTACGGTATGCTGGCGCGTGAGGCGCTTGGTCAGGCGCTTCCCGAAGGCGGCTCAACCCCCGATCTGGATGCAACCGACTGGCAAAACCTGCGGGGCGTGGCCAATGTCCGCACCACCGTGGCGCTGGCCGAGATTGGCCGCGACGATCTGGCCGACGAAGTGCTGCGTCATCAGGCGCGTATCGGCGATCCGTCGCAATATGCTGCCCTGTCGCGTCTGGCCCGCGAACTGGGCCTTCCTGCCACCCAGCTTTGGATGGCGCATAATGCCCCCTCGGGCGCTCAGCGTGAGCCAGCCCTGCGCTTCCCCACACCGCGTTGGAAACCAATCGACGGGTGGAAGGTCGATCCTGCTCTCGCCTATGCCCACACGCTGCAAGAATCGAACTTCCGCGCAAAAGTCGTCAGCCCTGCCGGTGCGCGCGGTCTGATGCAGATCATGCCCGCCGCTGCGAAAGACCATGCCGGTTCGCTGGGCGTGCGCGGCAATGCCCGCGATCTGTCCGACCCGCAGGTCAATCTCGCTTTCGGTCAGCGGCACCTCCAGATGCTGCGTGATAGCGGGGCGACGCAGGGCAAGCTGCCAAAGATTATGGCAGCATACAATGCTGGCCTGCGGCCCGTCGGGCGCTGGAACACCGAAGTGCACGATCAGGATGATCCACTGCTTTATATGGAATCGATCCCGTATTGGGAAACGCGCGGCTATGTTGCGATCGTAATGCGCAATTACTGGATGTATGAACGGCAGGCGGCCACCCGGTCGCCCACCCGCACTGCACTCGCGCAGGGGCTATGGCCCGCCTTCCCCGGCACCGGGCAAGGCTTTGCCGCGCTGGACACGAACCACTAATGGCTATCGATCCGGACCGCCCGTTCAAGCCCATCCGGATCGCGTTGCTGACCGTTTCCGACACACGTACGGCAAAGGATGATACGTCGGGCGATATCCTGGCCGAACGGATCGAAGGTGCGGGTCATGAACTGGCTTCACGTGAAATCAGCAAGGATAGCGCGGAAGAAATCGCCGCCCATCTTCATCGCTGGATCGATGACGAGGAAATCGATGCCGTCGTCACTACTGGCGGCACCGGCCTGACAGGGCGCGATGTAACGCCCGAAGCACTGCAGCAGGTAAAAACCCGCGACATTCCCGGCTTTGGCGAACTGTTCCGTTATCTGAGCCTGAAGACTATCGGCACCAGCACGATCCAGAGCCGCGCCTGCGGCGTGGTGGCGCGCGGTACCTATATTTTCGCGCTACCCGGATCGAACGGCGCTGTGAAAGATGGCTGGGACGGTATCCTTGCAGAGCAACTCGATAGCCGCAACCGACCTTGCAATTTTGTCGAATTGATGCCGCGTTTAAGAGAAAAATAAGCGCTTTCCCACCACGAATGTTCTTTCTATGTTCCGGTTTATGGAACGACGGAAAGAACCAGCTACGAATGGGCGAGGAGCGCAGTCTTCCGCCGTTCCCACCCGTTTCGGCTTGGCGAGTCGCGAAACAGACGGTGACTGGCGCGACCACATGGAAACGCTCGACGGCAGCCCGCCGAAAATCCGCACCCTTGTGACGGAGGAACGCCCCAAATCCATCGTCTCTTTCAACCAGTCGCCCGACATCGGGTTCGACCGCTCGATCAATGCCTATCGCGGGTGTGAGCATGGCTGCGTCTATTGCTTTGCACGGCCGACCCACGCCTATCACGATCTCTCACCGGGGCTCGATTTCGAAACGCAGTTGTTCGCCAAACCCGGCGCGGCGGAGCTGCTGCGCGAGACGCTTGCACGGACTAAGTATCGCCCGAAACCGATTGCTATGGGCACCAATACCGACCCCTATCAACCGATAGAGAACCGCTACCGAATCACTCGCGAATTGCTGGAAGTGTGTCTGGACGCGCGGCACCCGGTTACCATCACTACCAAATCGGACCGTGTGCTCGCCGATCTGGACCTGTTGGAACAGATGGCTCGGCGGCGGCTGGTGGCGGTGGCGATATCAGTCACCAGTCTGGACCCAAAGCTGTCCGGCAAGCTGGAACCTCGCGCAGCTTCACCTGCCAAGCGTTTGGCAGCGTTGGGCAAACTGGCGGAGACTGGTGTGCCGACACATTGCTCCATCTCCCCCATCATCCCGGCCATCACCGATGAATTCATGGAGGAAATCGTCACCCGCGCAGCAGCCTTGGGCGTGGAGAGCATCGGCTGGATACCCCTGCGCCTGCCCCACGAAGTTGCGCCCCTTTTCCGCGAATGGCTAAGCGTCCACTACCCCGAACGCGGCGACAAGGTGATGGGCATCGTCCGCTCGATCCGTGGCGGAAAAGACAACGATCCCGATTTCTTCACGCGATTCAAGCCAAGCGGAGTCTGGGCCGACTTATTTCGGGCAAGGTTTCATCTGGCGTGCAAGCGGGCGGGAATAGGAAAGGCAAAGCTCAAGCTGGATTGTACGCAATTCAGGAAGCCAGAAATTGGCGGGCAGATGCGGCTGTTATAGGACAATGTCATGACGACGCGAAGTGAACTTTATCAAAAATTCGGACTTACTGCCGAAGCAGCTCAATTATTTGAAACCGATCTTGGTACCATGTTGCTTACTGCCGAAGCCATTATCAACGGTTGGCACAAAGATCTTAATCAGGACGAGGCAACCAAATTTTACGCTGCACTTTCTCGCGACACTTTAGGGCGAACACTCGGTAAACTTAGGACTCGTGTAAAGATCGCAGAGGAAACTGAGGCTTTGTTCAAATCGGGGCTTCAGGCGCGCAACAAATTAAATCATGGGTTTTTCGAACGTCATAACTTTAGAATACAGACCGATGAAGGGCGAACCCTAATGGTTAATGATCTCGAAATTCTTCACATGAGGCTTTTCAACGCTTGGCAAGTTGCGCAGAGATTGGCCGAGGCTTTAATACAATTAATACAAACCCCGAAAATACATTAACCACGAGTCACCCAAACCCATCTCCGCCCTCACCTGGGGCGAACCGTATCAGGCGGCTATCCACCAGCGCGGCGGTGCGGTTGACCACGGCCTTCTGGTAATCCGCATCCTTGATCATTTCGAAGAATGCGCCCGCATTGGGGTACTCTGCCACAAAGCCGTCGTGCCACTCGCGGTCGTCGGGGCCAGTCACCATCGTCTGAAATGTCCCGCGCCACACGATGCTGCCTTTTACTCGGCGGAAGATCGGTCCGCTGGTCTTGCCATATTCCTCGTAAGCACGGCGACCGGTCCAGCCATTACCGTGATGCTCATGCCCTTCGGGATATTCGGCATGATCACGGTACAGCAGAAGGTTCAGCATATGGATCGGCTGATCGCGCGGCAGATCCTTGAATGCCTGAAAATTGGCGGGCGACGGGTCGATGTAGGTTTCGGTCATTTGTATCCTCTAACTCCTCCCGGTTGGGAGAGGAGAACCTCGTGCAAAACGCGGGGGTGGAGGGGCGCCCTGAAAATGGCAGACGAACTGCGGCGCACCCTTCCACTACCTTCGGTGGTCCCCCTCCCCTTTATAAGGAGGATCTAAACCTCCAGTTTGTAATCCACAAACCTGTCGCGCAGGTCCTTCTTGCTGATCTTGCCTGTCGCTGTGTGTGGAATATCGTCCACAAATTCGACCGCGTCGGGCAGCCACCATTTGGCAACCTTGTCTGACAGGAAGTTAATCACCTGATCGGCTGAGACGTCCTCGCCTTCTTTTTTCACGACGAACAGCACCGGCCGTTCTTCCCATTTGGGATGGTACATCCCGATGGCTGCTGCTTCGGCCACTCCGTGATGGCCCACAGCGGCGTTTTCCAGTTCGACAGAGCTGATCCACTCACCGCCTGATTTGATCACGTCCTTGGTCCGGTCGGTAAGTTGCAGCGTGCCGTCGGGATGGATGATTCCGACATCGCCGGTGTCGAACCAGCCATCCGCATCCACCGCGTCCTTCTCTGCCTTGAAGTAGCGTTTGATAATCCATGGGCCACGAATCTGAAGCGCTCCGCTGGTTTTGCCATCGCGCGGCAGCTGAGTGCTCATGTCGTCCAGATCAACGGTCCGCAGTTCCACCCCAAAGGTCGGGCGGCCCTGCATCGCGGTTTTGTCGACCTTTTCTTCCAAGCTGAGCTCGTCCCAATCCCAGGTCGGGCCGCCAACTGTACCAATCGGGCTGGTTTCCGTCATACCCCATGCATGCTGCACGCGGATGCCATTTTTCATAAGGCGTTCGATCATGAATTTCGGCGCTGCGGACCCACCAATGGTCGCGGCTTTCAGGTTTGGAAGATCGATGCCTTCCTTGTCGCAATACTGAAAATGCGCGAGCCATACCGTGGGCACGCCCGCGCTATCGGTTACGCCTTCGCGCTCCATCAGCTCATGCAGAACGGCAGGGTCGTTGACAGCAGAGAACACGAACTTGATGCCCGCCATCCCACCTGCATAAGGCAGGCCCCAGCTGGCGGCGTGAAACATCGGCACAACAGGCAGCATTACACTCGATGCGCTGAAATTGAATGCCGCTGGCTGCAGGCCCGACAGAGCATGCATCAGCGTGCTGCGGTGTTCGTACTGTACGCCTTTGGGGTTGCCCGTAGTCCCGCTGGTATAGCAGATCATGCAAGGGTCGGTTTCCTCGCCCTGTACCCAATCGAAATCGCCATCCTGCGCTCCGATCCAGTCTTCAAAGGCTGGGCTATGCTCGCCGGAATCGAAACAGATATAGTGCTCCACCGTGGTCCATCGGTCGCGCATCTTGTCGATGATCGGCTGGAATGCCGCATCGTACACCATCACCTTATCTTCGGCGTGGTTGACGATGTATTCCAGCTGATCCTCGAACAGGCGCGGGTTCACTGTGTGCAGCACCCCGCCCATACCGGCGACGCCGTACCAGCTGACCAGATGCCGTGAATGATTCATCGCCAGACTGGCAACGCGCTCACCCTTTTTGATGCCCAGTGCTTGCAATGCCTGCGCCATCTTCTTGGCATCGGTGCGAACGTCGGCCCAGTTCGTGCGGGTTTCACTGCCATCGGCCCATCGGGTCACGATTTCACGCGTACCGCTTTCTTTCGCCGCGTAATCGATCACGTGTGTGATCCGCATGGTCCATTCTTGCATCTGTCCGAGCATTTTGCAGGCTTCCTCTCATCAGTTTTTATTGACGAGAGAGTGGGCAATGCGCGCGCTGCCCGCAAGAAAAAAGCGCGTTATGTGGTCTAAAGCAGGGCTATAGCCCGTCATGCGGCTCGGTGGAGGCGCGGCCCAGCCTTGGGCACCAGCTTGATATCGGACAGCCCATCAATCTCGGCCAGCCTGTCCGCCAGATCGCCGCCAAGTTTGAAGTCATTGCCCAGACTGAGCAGCGGTTGCCCCTCGGCCCCGTTTAATCGTGCCAGCACTTCGCCAAATCCAGGCTGGCCGGGAACGAGGCACGCTGCAAGTTCCGACAGAGCGGCCTGATGAGCAACCTGCAGGGTCAGCAGCATCCGCTGATTGCTGACCACCCCGTCCAGCGGCCTCCCCCCCCGAACAGTAATGCGCGGGGGCTCGTCTGGAGATGGACTGTCGAGTTCCACATTCAACAGAATGCATGTGCCCTCAGCCGCCCATTTACGGAAGCTTTCCACCAATCCATCCTCGAAACAGGCCGCGCTGAACTGGCCTGTGTTGTCGGAGAAATCGGCGCGCACGAAATCCTTTCCCTTACGCGTTTTGCCGATGTTCACAGCTTCTACCATTGCGGCCATCACGGCCTTGGTGCTGCCCCCGGCAGGCGCCCCACCCTCCATCAATGCGACGTAGGAACGCGCGCCATTGGCGCTGGCAGCCTCGCGGTAGGCGCTGACCGGATGGGCGGAAAAATAGAAGCCGAAATTTTCCCGCTCCTTCGCCATACGCTCTGCCCGGGTCCATTCCGGCGCGTCTTTCAGGCGTAAAGTATCGGTTTGCGCCATATCACCGCCGAACAAGGCTTCCTGACCGCTGGTCCGCTCCCGCATTGCGGCATCGGCAGTGGCCAGCAGCAGCGGGACATTCGCCGCCAGCTTGCCGCGATCCGGCTCCAACCCGTCCAATGCACCCGCCGCGATCAGACCCTCCAGCTGACGCGAGTTCATCGATCCTTGCGGCAGCCGGTCGAACATATCGGCCAGGGTTTCAAACTGGCCATTTGCTTCACGCTCTGCAACAATGACGCGCATCGCCTTTTCACCGACATTGCGGATGCCAGCGAGGGCGTAGCGCACGGCATAGCCATCATCACCGCGCTCGACCGTAAACTCAGATTCGGAATGATTGATGCAGGGCGGTGCAACTATCACCCCGCCTTCCCGTCCCGGATAACGGCGCGCATCATCTACAAACACCGCCAGTTTTTCCGACTGGTGCATGTCGAAGCACATTGACGCGGCGTAAAACTCCTCTGCATAATGCGCCTTCAGCCATGCGGTCTGGTATGCCAGCAAGGCGTAAGCTGCAGCGTGCGACTTGTTGAAACCGTAGCCGGCGAATTTGTCGATCAAGTCGAACAGTTCGTTGGCTTTACTCGCAGTGATGCCCGACACTTCCGCGCAGCCTTCGATAAACCGCTGGCGCTGCGAATCCATTTCGGTCTGATTCTTCTTGCCCATTGCACGGCGCAGAATATCGGCATCGCCAAGCGAATATCCGGCGAGGATCTGCGCGGCCTGCATTACCTGCTCCTGATAGACGAAGATTCCGTAGGTTTCCTCTAGGATACCCTCCAGTTTCGGATGCGGATATTCGATCGCAACTTCGCCAGCCTTACGCTTCCCGAACAGCGGAATATTGTCCATAGGGCCGGGACGATAGAGCGAGACTAGCGCAATAATATCTTCGAACTTGGTCGGCTTAACAGCGGTCAGTGTGCGCCGCATACCCTCTGATTCGAGCTGGAACACGCCCACTGTGTTGCCCTGTTTCAACAGCTGGAACACCGCCGGATCGTCCCATACCAGTGCATCCAGATCGACGTCGATCCCCCGCTTCGCCAGCAGATCGACTGCTTTTTGCAATACCGACAGCGTCTTCAGCCCGAGAAAGTCGAACTTCACCAGACCGCTGCTTTCGACATATTTCATATCGAACTGGGTCACCGGCATATCGGAACGCGGATCACGGTAAAGCGGGACCAGTTTTTCCAGAGGACGATCACCGATCACCACCCCGGCCGCATGGGTGGAAGAATTACGCGGCAGCCCTTCAAGCTGCATCGCCAGATCGATCAGCGCCTTCGTATCATTGTCGTTATGATACTCGGCCTTGAATTCCGCAGATCCGTTGAGAGCGCGTGGTAGCGTCCACGGGTCGGTCGGGTGGTTCGGGATCATTTTGCACAGCCGGTCTGTCCGGCCATAGCCGAAGTCCAAAATCCGGCCCACGTCGCGCAGAACTGCGCGGGCCTTCATCTTGCCGAATGTGATAATCTGGGCGACGTGGTCAGCGCCGTATTTCGCCTGCACATAGCGGATCACTTCACCGCGTCGCGTTTCGCAGAAATCGATGTCGAAATCGGGCATCGACACACGTTCCGGGTTCAGAAACCGCTCGAACAGCAGACCCAGCCGGATCGGGTCTAGCCCGGTGATGGTCAGCGCCCAGGCGACAAGACTGCCTGCCCCCGATCCACGCCCCGGACCCACGGGAATGCCATTGTCTTTCGCCCACTGGATGAAATCGGCAACAATCAAAAAGTAGCCGGGAAAGCCCATCCGATTGATGATACCCAGTTCGTAATCCAGTCTGTCGTCGTAAACCTTGCGATCCTCGGCAGACATTTCGTCATAGGCTTCGAGCCGCGCGTTCAACCCCTTGCGCGATTCTTCCGCCAGCATCCGCGCCTCGCCTTCGATATCACCGGCCAGGCTGGGCAGGATCGGATCACGATTGGGCGGCGCATAGGCGCAGCGCTGCGCAATAACGAGAGTGTTGGCCA
Source organism: uncultured Sphingomonadaceae bacterium (assembly GCA_913060895.1). Taxonomy (GTDB): domain Bacteria; phylum Pseudomonadota; class Alphaproteobacteria; order Sphingomonadales; family Sphingomonadaceae; genus CAJXSN01. The sequence goes on along the minus strand of CAJXSN010000003.1, from coordinate 40,367 downwards.
ATGCCTCCGGCAAGTCGCTGAAGGCATCCACCATCATCGGGTGTGATTTTACGAAGGCCTGTTTGTCCGTTTTTGGCCGGTCTTCCTCGAACATCTTGTGACTGCTGGCGATGCACAGCATGGCGTCGTGCGCACGGTGAAAATGGGGATCGGCAAAATTTGCCGGGTTGCTGGCCACCAGTGGCAGGCCGCGGTCATAGGCTAGCTCCAGCAGACCTTTCTCAGCCGCTATTTCGACCTTATTGCCGCGGCGTGCCAGTTCAACATAAAGACGATCGGGAAACAGCGTCTGCAACCGGTCGGCATAGGTCTGCGCATGCTTGTCCTGTCCGCCTGCGTACAGCCGCGTCAACCCGCCTTCGCTGGCGCCGGTCAGCGCGATCAAGCCATCGGTATATCCTTCCAGATCACCCAGCGCGATGTGAGGCTCCAGCTCCAGCGGCCGTTCGAGATGCGCGCGGCTGACCAGATGGCAAAGATTGTCGTATCCTGCTTCGTCCTGCGCATAGAGTGGTAGATAATCGATGGCCTGTTCACCGCCGAAATCTTCGCCCCGCGCCACGCCCAGCAAAGTGCCAACGATGGGCTGAACCCCACCGTCAAAACACGCCTTGGCGAAGGCAACGCTGCCATAGAGACCATTGCGGTCACAAATAGCGATGGCTGGAACACCCCGGTCCGCCGCCAATTTGGCAAAATCTTTCGGATCGATCGCGCCTTCGAGCATCGAATAACTGGAAAGGACGCGCAAGGGAATGAAAGGAACAAATGCCATCGCAATACTATGGGATAGCCAAGCTCAATCGGAAAGGCCCGCTAGCGCTGAAAATCGGCAGGCTGTGGATAGCCGCCCGCTCTCGAAATCATAGCCGCCAATCGGCCAGCTATCGGGCTTCGGCCTCTTCCTTGGCCGCAGCGATTTTCTTCCGAGTGTCGCGAATGCTCGACCACGCGCCGTAAACGATCAGTGCAGCCAGAAATACCCACACCCATACAGGAATATTACGCCCTGCGACTGCAAGATAAAGATACGCGGACACAAAAAAGAAACCCGCACTCATAGTCGGCAGGACCGTCGATTTTCCAGCTTTCGCTCGCCGTACCAGCCAGCCGATGCTGAGGATGAAAAAAGGAATTGCTCCGACATAGATCGCGCCGAAAACATACGGATTAACCCCGTATTCCGAGCCAAGCGAAAGAAACCACTGATTTATCGATTCTAGCATGATGCCCGGCCTTTGCCTGTCCAACGCCGAAGGTTACAGCAGTTTCTCGATATGGCGCTTGATTGATTTGGGCGCGTCCTGCGGGGCGAAACGGCGCACCACCTTGCCTTCGCGGTCGATCAGGAATTTGGTGAAGTTCCATTTGACGGCGGTGCTGCCCATCAGGCCCTTCGCCTCGCTCTTCATCCAGTCATATAGCGGCGATGCGGCGGGGCCGTTTACATCAACCTTGCCCATTAACGGGAAGCTGGTGTCAAAGTTGAGCTTACAGAACTGAGCGATTTCCTCTGCATTGCCAGGCTCCTGCGCGCCGAACTGGTTGCAGGGGAAGGCAATTACCTCGAACCCCTGCTCTGCATACTCTTTCTGCAGCTCCTCAAGCCCATCATACTGCGGGGTAAAGCCGCATTTGCTGGCGGTATTGACGACCAGCAGGACGTTGCCCAGCTTCTCCGACAGATCAAGCACCTCGCCTTTGTTCGTCTCGACAGTGAAATCGGCAATCGTTGTCATGTCAGGTTCCTAGCGGCGACCGGTCTTTGTTTAAGCCACGCTCGCAGCGGTCTAGTTGTTTCGCGGAAAATTACTGTGCTGGGAGAGGCTGGCCACTTCCGTAGCGGAATACTCGCGGTCACCAGCCTTTTCGATCACATAATCACTGCGCTCACTTTCAGGCAGCAACATCATATGCCGGATCATGTCGGCAAAGGTACCTCGCCGCAAGGCAGTCGCTCCGTCCAAGACACCGTCACCCTCGTTCTTGCGGTGAAGCGCTGCACGGTCGGCCCAATTCACGCCTGCGGTATCTTCGGGGGTACCTTCGTAAGTGCTTGGATGGTCGCTCATAAATATCTCCTTCGGGGAATAACGCATAAAAGACGGCCGGTTTCCAATTATCAGGCAAGCAATCCGTCATGCAGCCGCACCACACGGTCCATCCTGGCTGCGAGCCGTTCATTGTGAGTGGCAATAAGGGCTGCACTGCCTTCGCCGCGCACCAGCCCCAAAAATTGCTCCAGCACCTTGTCAGCGGTTGCTTCGTCCAAATTCCCGGTCGGCTCGTCAGCCAGAACAAGCTTTGGCCGGTTGGCAAGGCCGCGAGCTACTGCGACGCGCTGCTGCTCACCGCCAGAAAGCTGGCTGGGTCTATGTGTCAGGCGCTCCCCCAGACCCAGCGCTGTGAGCAGATCTTCCGCCCGCGCTTCCGCATCGGGCTTGTCCACATCGGCCACCAGCTGGGGTAGAACGACGTTTTCCAACGCATTGAAATCAGGCAGAAGATGATGGAACTGATAGACGAAGCCCAGATGGTTGCGCCGCAGTTCAGTCCGTGCGGCGCTATCGGATTTCTCTGCCGCCTGTCCGGCAATCACGATTTCTCCGCCAAACCCGCCTTCGAGCAGGCCGACCGCCTGAAGCAATGTCGACTTGCCCGATCCCGAAGGCCCCAAAAGCGCGACGATTTCGCCCGGCTGCACTTTTAAATCGACACCGCGCAGCACATCGATACGAACATCGCCCTGCTGGAAACTGCGAGTCAGCCGTCGCAGCTCAATCACCGGGCCGGAAAAATCATTCATAACGCAGCACCTGAACCGGATCGGTGCCCGATGCCTTGAGCGCCGGATAAAGCGTGGCAAGAAAGCTGAGCACCAGGGCCAGCGCGACGATACCCACGATTTCCATCGGATCGGTCTTGGCCGGAAGCATGGTCAGAAAACGAATTGATGGGTCCCACAGATTTTGCCCCGTGACCACTTCAATGACTTTCACAATCGGCTGGCGGAAAAACAGGACGAGGAAGCCAAGGGCTAGCCCTGCCACCGTACCAATCGCACCAATCGTAAAGCCGGTGGTTACGAAAATTTTCAGCAGACTTTTCCGCGTAGCGCCCATTGTCCGCATGATCGCGATATCACGCGTTTTGGCACGCACCAGCATCACCAGACTGGACAATATATTGAAGGCAGCAACCAGCACCATAAAGCTGAGAGCGAAAAACATTGCCACCCGCTCCACCTGAAGCGCCTCGAAAATTGTCGAATTGATCGTTTTCCAGTCAGATACGATGGCCCTGCCGGTCAGGCTGGCAGTGATAGGCGCCATGATTTCCTCAACCCGGTCCGCATCTTCGGTGGTCACTTCAATCATCCCAATCCTGTCGCCCGTCAGCAGCAGGGTCTGCGCGTCAGGGATCGGCATGATTATGAAAGACTGGTCATAGTCATACAGGCCGACTTCAAAAATCGCGCCAACTTCATAGCCCACCTGACGAGGTACAGTGCCGAACGGCGTAGTGCGCCCTTGTGGATTGATTATAGTAACGGTGTCGCCCACCCGTGCGCCAATATTCTCGGCCATGCGTGCCCCGATCGCAACCACACTGGCATCAGGCTGCAGGCGAGACATCTGGCCCAGCAAAACCTTGTCGCCCAGTTCCTCGATATCGTCCTGCGTATTGCCGCGCACCAGCGCTGCCTCGACCCGCCCTTGAAACGTAACCAATAATGGCTGTTCGATCAGGGGGGAGGCATCGACGACGCCGGGGGTTGCGCGGATTTCTTCCAGCACATCCTCCCAGTCATCCAGTCTGCCACCATAGGCCTGTACGATGGCATGGCCGTTCAGCCCGACGATTTTGTCCAGCAGCTCCGCTCGGAAGCCGTTCATCACACTCATCACGATAACCAGCATGGCGACGGACAGCATGACCACGCCCACGCTGATCCCTGCGACCAGCGCAATAAACGCCTCGCCTTTGCCCGGTAGGAGATACCGGCGTGCAATTGTCCGTTCAAACTGGCTGAGAAACAAGGGTCGATGCCGCAAATAGTGGTCGGTTGGCCGTCCCTTTAGTCAGACGGGCCTTGCTGCGCAATGAAGCGTGTGCGCCCGTCCCCCGCGGCATTGCCGGCTGCGGACCGGAATGCGTGGCCCAGGATGACTCGGGCAAGCCTGACTGCTAGGCTTGTAATTGAAACGTAACATGGCCATTGCGTCCTTGTCCGAGCGGGGCGGCTGGCGCGGCGGTTTTATGACGGTTTCACATTCTTTCCATGACGAACCCAACACTTTGAATATGGACGACAAGCTGCGCGAAGAGTGCGGCGTCTTTGGCGTGATAAAGGCAACCGACGCTGCGGCGGCGACTGCTCTGGGCCTCCATGCTTTGCAGCATCGCGGTCAGGAAGCGGTCGGCATTACCAGTTTCGACGGCACCTATTTCACCTCGCGCAGGGGCCTGGGCCATGTGTCGGAAAATTTCGGTACGCCGGAAGCCATCGCCGAATTGCCTGGATCGATGGCGTCGGGCCACGTCCGCTATTCCACTACCGGCGCAGGGGGCCTGCGCAACGTGCAACCGCTTTATGCGGATCTGGCGAGCGGCGGCTTCGCCATCGCGCATAATGGCAATATTTCCAACGCCGCCACCCTGCGCAGCGAACTCGTGCAGAAGGGCGCAATTTTCCAGTCCACGTCCGACACCGAAGTCATCATCCATCTGGTCGCTACAAGCCGATATCCGACATTGCGCGATCGTTTGGTCGATGCGCTGCGTCTGGTCGAGGGCGCTTATGCCCTGATAGTCATGACGCCGCAGGGCATGATCGCGGTCCGCGATCCGCTGGGTATCCGTCCGCTGCAAATGGGCCGTATGGCCGAGGCGGTGACTTTCGCTTCCGAAACGGTCGCTTTCGATGTCATCGGTGCGAAGTTTGAACGTCAGGTCGAACCGGGCGAGATGATCGAGGTCGATCACGATGGTAATGTCACCAGCTTCCGCCCTTTCGGTGACCATCGCCCCCGTCCGTGCATTTTCGAGCATGTCTATTTCAGCCGGCCGGATTCGATTTTCGACGGGCGCAGCGTGTACGAGGCCCGGAAGGCCATTGGCGCGCAGCTGGCGCTGGAAACCCCGTGCGATGCCGATCTTGTCGTTCCGGTTCCCGACAGCGGTGTTCCTGCGGCGATCGGTTACTCGCAGGCGTCCGGCCTGCCGTTCGAGCTGGGAATTATCCGCAGCCATTATGTCGGCCGTACCTTCATTCAACCTTCCGATACAGTCCGCCATTCGAGTGTGAAGCGTAAACACAACGCCAATCGCGGGCTGGTGGAAGGCAAGCGGATCGTCCTGATCGACGACAGCATTGTCCGCGGCACGACCAGCCTGAAGATTGTCGAAATGATGCGCGAGGCCGGGGCCAGCGAAGTGCACTTCCGCGTGGCCAGCCCACCCACCGCCAATAGCTGTTATTACGGCGTCGATACGCCGGAACGCTCGAAACTGCTTGCTGCGCGAATGGATCTGGAGCCGATGCGCGAATTCATCAAAGCCGACAGCTTAGCCTTCATCTCGATCGACGGCCTGTATCAGGCAGTCGGGCAAGAACCGCGCAATGCCTCTTGCCCACAATTCTGCGACGCTTGCTTTACCGGCGATTACCCCACTTCGCTGACCGATCTTTCCCAAAAAGCAGACGGCGCAGCGCAGCTATCATTTCCTGTAAACAAGGTAGCGTAAATGTCTGATAAGAAGCCGCTCGAGGGCAAGTTGGCCGTCGTCACCGGAGCATCCAGAGGGATTGGCGCGGCTACTGCCAAGGCTTTGGCTGCGCAGGGTGCCCATGTCATTCTGACGGCGCGCGACGTGAGAGCCCTGGAAGCGGTCGAGGACGATATCCATGCTGGCGGAGGCGCCTCTACCATTGCGCCTGTCGATCTGACCGAAACAGATGGCGTAGCACGTCTGGCCGCTGCGATTCGCGGCCGTTGGGATACGTTAGACTATCTGGTCATATCAGGGGCTTATTTTCCCAACCTCACGCCGGTAACGCAGATTGATGCGAAGCAGTTCGGGCAGGCAATGACTATCAATGTGATGGCCACACAGGCGCTTTTAGCCAATTTCGACGCGCTGCTGAAACGCTCCGACGATGCTGTCGTCATCGGATTGACCAGTAGTGTCGGCGCGGCTCCGCGGGCCTATTGGTCAGGATACGGCGCCAGCAAGGCAGCGTTTGACAATATCCTCATCTCCTACGCGCATGAAGTCGAGAAGATCGGCCACATCCGCGTGGCTATTATCGATCCCGGTGCCACTCGCACTGCGATGCGGGAGAAAGCCTATCCGGGAGAGGATCCGACGACAGTGAAGCCACCCGAAGTCGTGGCCGACCGGATCGTTGCGCTGTTGAATGAGGATTTCGCAACTGGCCACCGTGAGAGGGTTAATCCCGCTTAGGCAAGTGTCCTTACCGGGAGGTAAGCGCCCGCACCGCAAAAGCCCCTATCGTGAGACCCTCGTGTCAGTCAGCTTTTGCCTGGCACGAACCCGACAGGAGGTTAAATGGCGCTGCATTCGATTGACCGTTATGAACTTGCCGCCCAGGAAGATCGGAGCGCACCGCGCACCAACTTGACGATCCCTGCGCAAATGCGCGTCAGCGGTGGGCGGGCGTTCCAGACTGTTGTGCATGACCTGTCCATCAGCGGCTTCAGTGCAGCGGCTGTCAACCGGCTGGTCGAGGGGCAGAGATGCTTCCTGACCCTGCCCGGCCTCGAAGTGCGTATGGCCACCGTCGTCTGGTGGGACAATTCGATCGTCGGCTGCGCCTTCTACGACTTGCTCAGCCCCATCGTCCACGACAATATCATGGCCCGTCACGGGCAGGCGATGATCTTTCGTAGCATCTGACCGATCAGTTCAGCGGTACGGATTGTTCAATCTCCCGCTCCGGCTCCGGCGGAAATTGCTGCGAGAAGCTCCAGGCGTTCGGCTGATTGAGCCGAATCGCTGGCCTTGGGCCAATTGCTCAATATCGCGACCACCATGTTCTGCGATGGCGCGATGGTAATCGACTGGCCAAAAATGCCTTGCGCGCCGAAATTGCCGCCCGGATATGTCCACCATTGGTAGCCATATCCAAAGCCCGGTCGGCCGAATGTTTCGCCAAAATCCACCTGCGGCGCGCCGGCGGCATCGAACCAGCCCTCGGGTACCACGCCCTTACCGCCTTCCAGTGCGAACTGGCCGATCCGGGCATAATCGGACAGCGCCATCGACAGGCAGCAACCGCCGATATTACGCTGCGACAGATCGACCTGCCAGAACAGAGGCTGCGCCAAGCCTGCCGGATCGACCAACTTGTTCTTCGCGTATTCCGCCAGCTTCATATCGACAGCGTTTTCAACCAAAACGCCGATCAGGTTGGTTTCGCCGGTCTTATAGACCCATTTTTCCCCTGCCGGAGCTTCGCGCGGCAGAGTTTTCATATATTCGACGACCTGATCTTCGCCCGGTCCCGGCTGCATATCGAACATCCGCGCGACATCGCTGCTAGGGTCAGTGTAGCTCTCGTCCCACTTCACGCCGGAGGTCATGGTAGCCAGCTGCTCAACTGTAACATCGTCATAAGCACTGCCGGCAAGCTCACGAATATACTTGGAGACAGGATCATCCAGTGAAGCAATAAATCCGTCCTTCACTGCTGCCCCCAACAGGGTGGACGTCAGGCTTTTAGCCACGGAGAAACTGGTCCAGCGCTGCTCCGGTCCAAAATTCATTCCATATTTTTCATACCGCACCAGTCCGTTTTGCAGCACCATAATGCCGGCTATATCGCCGCGCATCATGTAGGCATCGATTGACGCGATTGTGTCGGCAGGCAAGGCAGCGCCCGAAGCCAGAACGCGGTGTTCGGCGGCAGGCTGCACTTCGTAACCGGGGAAGAAATCTTCCATCCGTCGGAAATTGTCTGCGCGGGTCGCATCGTCCCACGAGAGCACCGCAGCGCCCTCCAGATCGATGCCCCCATCGGGCATTGAGAAGGTGACTGGCTCTTTCTCTGCGTCAACCGCAGGGGCTGCATTGAAGGCGGTGCTGGTCTCTGGCGCGCTGTAAGCTGCGGCGCATCCCGAAAGTGCGAGAGCCGCCATCAGGCCCGGTACGAAAGCAGTTTTCATCGTCACTCTCCCCAAATCATTTCTTCACCAGCGTTACCTGATGCACGTCAATACCGCGCCCGCGAAAACCGCCTTCGCAATACATTAAATAGTAGCGCCACAGATCGATAAAGCGTGCATCGAAGCCTGCTGGCAAACGGCCTTCTTTTGCTGCGGTGTCGAAATTGGTCCGCCATGTTTTCAATGTTTCGGCATAATCCAGACCGAAATCGTACTGATCCTGCCACGCCAGCCCCCGCTCCTCCGCCAGTTTGCGGAATTCCGATGTGTGAATCAGCAGTCCGCCGGGGAAGACATAGGCCTGGATGAAGTCGGCACTGGCCGCGTATTTCTCGAACAGGTCTTCGCGGTAGGAAATATACTGGATCGCCGCGCGCCCGCCCGGTTTCAGATTGCGTTCAACACAGTCCATGAAGGTCGGCCAGTATTCGCGGCCCAGCGCCTCGACCATTTCCACGCTAACAATGGCGTCGAAACTGCCTGTGCAATCGCGGTAATCCTGCTTGCGATAGTCGGGGCCGGGATTGTGATCCTCGGCCCAATGCAACTGCTCGTCCGACAGGCTGATCGCAGTCACGTCACGGCCTTGTGTCTGCATATGCCCTGCAATGCCGCCCCACCCGCAGCCGATTTCCAGCACCGAGTTCGCTTCACCGATGCGGTCTTCCAGCGCCCTCCATTTCGCGATCTGCGCATCCGACATGGACTGCTCGGGGTCGGTATAAAGCGCGCTGGAGTAAGCCATCGTCTCTTCCAGCCAAGCGGCGTAGAAATCGTTGCCCAGATCGTAATGCGCAGAGATGTTCTTCTGCGCGCCTTCCGGCGTATTGCGGTTGAACAAATGCGCCAGTCGCAGCGCGTGCCGGAACGGACCCTTGGCCCGCGCAGTGTCACCCAACCGGTCTGCGTGCTGCACAAACATTGCGAACAACGGCACAGGGTCGGGGCTCCACCACTCACCCGCTTCCCACGCCTGATAAAGCCCCACAGAACCGTTGCTGGCAATCCGAACCAGTGCATTCCAGCTGCGTAACTCAAACGTGCATTCAAAGCCCGGCGCGTGGCCACCAAGAGTTCGGGGTGTGCCATCTGGCAGCGTTCCGTGGATAGTGCCGCTGACCAGAGCGGTATCGATACGGTCGAGCATTTTATCCAATGCGGGCGCGGCAAGCCGTGCAAACAGTCCGGGTCGCCGCGCGAAGCGCTGTGCGCCATCAATCAGCCCACCACCGCGTGCTCCGGTGGCTGGACTGTCTGCGTTATTGTGAAGCTGCGTCGCCATCGCCAACGCCTATGGCGCGCCTGCACGCGGGCGGCAAGCTAGCCGTCCTTCATTTGCCGGTATGCTTCCAGGGCCCGCTCTCGCGCTTCGCGGTGGCCGATACGTTTTACCGGATAATCCCCACGCTTCTCATCTGCCGGATCGTGAATCTCGTTATCGGAAAGTTGCGCCAGTTCTGGCACCCATTCGCGGATGTAACCGGCCGCATCGAACTTCTCGCTCTGGCTGAGCGGGGCCATGATACGAACGAACATATTGCTGTCGACGCCAGTGCCTGCGACCCATTGCCAGTTCGCGCCATTGCTGCCGTAATCGGCATCGACCAGCGTGTCCCAGAACCACTTCTCGCCGTGGCGCCAGTCGATCAGCAGATGCTTGATCAGGAAACTGGCCGCAATCATCCGCACACGATTGTGCATCCACCCGATGTGCCACAGCTGGCGCATACCTGCGTCGACGATCGGGTAGCCGGTCTGCCCCCGTTGCCATGCCTCCAGATCTTCCTGAATCAGATGGCCGCGATTGGGATTGCGCCATTGTAGATCGTCGAACTGATCGCGGTAGCTCTCGCTTGCGTATTTGGGGAATTGGCAGATCACGTTCTGGGCGTAGTCGCGCCAGATCAGCTCCTTCTCATAGGTTTGCCAGCCATCGCTGCGCTTGTCCTTAAAAGCGTGCCAGATGCTGACCGGGCTGATTTCACCCCAATGCAGGTGCGGGGACATCTGTGAGGTTTTGTCGACGCTGGGCAGATTGCGGCCATCGTCATACTCATCAATAGTATCGTCCCACCAATCCAGTCGATCGTGCGCCGCGCCCTCGCCCACAATCCAGTGATCGGAGAAACCGCCGGACCAATCCGGTCTGGTCGGCAGCAAATCCCAGTCCGCCAGATCATCGCTGGCAGGCCAAGCATCGGGTGAGGTAAGTTTCTCCGGCGCGGGCAGTTCCTCACGCGGAGGGAACAGGTTCTTCATCGCCTTCATAAACGGCGTGTAGATTTTGTACGGATCGCCGCTGCCGGTGGTCGCGGTGCCAGCAGGCATCAGGTAATTGCCGTCATACAACTCCAGCTCGCAGTCCATGCCCTCAAGCGCGTCTTTCAAATCGCCCTGAGCCTTGCGCCACCACGGTTCGTAATGCCGGTTCGCATGGATCGCGCCTGCGCCCAGTTCCTTGGCAATGGCGGCAAACTGCTTCACACTATCGCCCCGGCGCAGGATGATGCGGCTATTATGGCGGCCAAAGCTCTTGGACAAATCTTGGAGAGAGTGATGCAACCACCAGCGCGAGGCACCGCCAAGGCTGCGGTCGCCGGTTCGCTCGTCATCCAGCACATAGACCGGCACCACCGGTCCCGCCTGAGCGGCGGTGTAAAGCGCGGGCTGATCCCGTAAGCGCAGATCGCGCCGCAGCCAGACGATTTGTGGTTTGGTCATCTCAAAAGTCCCCGCTCACCCTGAGCCTGTCGAAGGGGTGCCCTTCACCTTCCGCATGGCACCCGAAGAAAGTGCGGTCCTTCGACAGGCTCAGGACGAGCGGGTTGTGAGGGAAACGCGCTTACTCAGAGGGCAGTTCCACGCATTCGACATCGGGTAAGGCGACGGTGAACCGATCCCGGGCCATCGGGTCATAGAAACGGGCATCGCGGAGGAGGACCGTCCCGCCGGAACCGCATTCTACAAAAGGAGTGCGCGACCAAAACAGAAAGGCTGCAAGATCAGCATCCTCTCCTGAAAGTTCAGCAGCCGACTTCGGGGGCACCCCCTGCTCCTCCACGAAGACAATTGCTTTACTAGAACGCAAGTCGTGAGCCAGGCCTTGAGCCAATGTCCAATCGCCCCATAGCGGACGCGCGACTTCAACAGAGGCTTCGCCCGCATGCCAGATTATCTCTCGATCCCAAAAAGCCAACGGAAGGGGCGATGCAATTGCGGATATTTCTGGAATGCGTTTGTTTGCATGATACTCAGCAGCGACAGTAATCGCCCCATTCATCCCAATATACGCCAGAGCCGCCGCTATCGCCACACGCGCAGGCCGCCGCCACTCCCCGCCTCGCTTCTCTCGCCGCAGCGACCACCACGTCGCAAACCCCATCAGCGCCCACAGCCACACATCGATGATGAACAGCGTATCGCCGTAGAACCATTCGCTGGAGAACGGCTCCAGCAGGCGGATGCCGTAGACATTCAGCCAGTCGAGCGCCGGGTGGGTCAGACAGCCGATGAAGCTGAGCAGGTACAGCCATTTGAAATTGACCGAGAGCCGCCCCTCGGGCCGTTTCCCGCGCTTGGCCTGCCAGCGGTCGAACCCATACAGCAGCCCCGCTAGCATCAACGGCAACAAAACCAGCGCAGGTGGGCCGTGGGTAATCCCCCGGCGAAAGCCCAGATGCTCCTGCCCGTCGAGCCAGAAGAAACACGCCGCGTCGATATCCGGCAGGTTCGCGCCAATAATCAGCGCTGGCATCGCCAGCCCCGTCTTACGCTTCAGCCCGGCTTGACCCAGCAGCGCGCCAACGAGGGAATGGGTGAGATTGTCCATTCACAGCCCTTGCCACGCAAATTTCGCACCGGCCAGACAGCAAAAGGGCGGCAGGTCATCCCTGCCGCCTTTTTTTAAACATAACGGTTCAATTACGAATCGGATGTGTCGTCAAAATTCTCTCCACGTCGCGCGGAGGTGAATTCACGGCGATCAAGGTAAGTGTCGCCGTCAATATCGTAATAGAAAAAGCTGTCGGCTGCCTTATTGGCAGTATCGGCCTTCAGCTGCGGTTCGCCCTGATCGTTTTCAGCCTTTGCATTCGGATCGAGCGGCACGGCCCAGATCGCGTATTCTGCAACCGAGAGCTTGTTATCGTCGTTCCGGTCGAGATAGCTCCAGGTCATGTTCTCACGGGCCCGCATGTTTGTGGAAGGCTCGCGCGCCTCTGAAGCCGCCGCCATCTCTTCCCGGTCGTCATCGGTCATTTCGGCTTTCGCGTCGGCATCGTTGCCCATTCGGACCTGTTCGGACCGGACATCTTCGCGATAGCCGTCATATTCGGTGTTGAAAGCATCTTCATCGAACTCGGAGCGCCGGGTCGTCGCTTCTTCGCTCAATGTGTAATCACGGGTCATCGGATCGTATTCATCGACTTCGGCTACGCTCGTATCTTCGACAACCGACTCTTCGACGTCTTCTCCGCACGCGGCGAGCGTGAGGGCGAGTGCAGAGGCGGTCATGATGGAAAGGCGTTTCATAGTATACTCCGTATTAAATTTGGCCGCCATCCGGGCGGCTTCACTTAATCAATGCACGGAATTGCAATTTGTTCAAAAAAAGGCCGTGAGTAAGCAAAAGGCAAATAGTCAGACCGGATCTTGCGCTGTTCCATCGACGGTCCAGGTCTGGCCGGTAGCAAGCAGTTTGGCGAGGTTCGCTTCCTTGCCCGCGCTGGCCTGTTCCCGCTCCGCGCTCACAGCTTCGCCAAATGTTGGTGCGGGGTCATCGTACAGAACGCCCATCGGCATCGGAAATTCCCCGAAGACCAGTTCGGACAGCAGGTGCGCCACCATCTTGTCTTTCACATTGTGCACCCGAACCCCGGCGGCCTGCCAATCGGGCTCGCCGACCGCATTGGCAGCCACATCGACTACTTCGAAACCAAGCGTGTTGGTATTGAGCTTCAGGCCCTTCATACCGCCTGTCTTTTCGCTGCCGAACAGCATGGGCTGGCCATCTTCGAGCCATAACTGGCTGTCCTCCACACCCTTGGGCGCGGCGAAATCGTGGAACACATCCTTGTTATACACGATGCAGTTCTGGAAAATCTCGATGAAGGCTGCCCCCCGGTGGCCATGCGCGGCCTTCAAAACCTCGGGCAGCTTCTTCGACACATCGAACCCACGCGCCACGAACCGTGCGCCTGCACCCAGCGCAAAGGCGCAAGGGTTGGCGGGGTAATCAACGCTGCCGATAGGGCTCGACGGGCTTTTTGTGCCGACCCGGCTAGTGGGCGAGGATTGCCCCTTGGTCAGACCGTAAATTTCGTTGTTGAACAGCATGATCTGCATATCGACATTGCGGCGCAGGACATGGAGCATGTGGTTGCCGCCGATCGACAAGCCGTCACCGTCGCCGGTCACCAGCCAGATATCGAGATCGGGATTGGCAAGCTTCACCCCCGTCGCCAGCGCAGGTGCACGGCCGTGGATGGTGTGGAACCCATAGGTTTCCATGTAATACGGGAAGCGGCTGGAGCAGCCGATGCCGGAAATGAACACCGTGTTCGACGGGTCCGCACCCAGCTGCGGCAAAGTGCGCTGCACAGCCTTCAGAATGGCGTAGTCCCCGCACCCGGGGCACCAACGCACCTCCTGATCGGTTTCCCAGTCCTTGAGCGTGGTTTCGATTTTTACGGGTGCATTCATAGCTTTACCTCGTCATCCCAGCGAAAACTGGAATCTCGTGCAGAAAGGTCGTTCGGTGCGAAAACAGATCCCAGCTTTCGCTGGGATAACGGTGATGGCGATAGATTCATGCCATCAACCGTCCAGCATTGGGCTAGGCAGCTGGTCATCATTGACCGCGACCTGACCGCCTTCGTTTCCGGGAATGTCGTCGAAGAATTTCGCAATCGCCGCTTCCAGTTCGGCGATGGCAAAGGGCTGTCCGCTCGTCTTGGATAGCGGTTTCGCGTCCACCAAGAACTGATCGCGCAGTACGGTCTTGAACTGGCCGGTGTTCATTTCCGGCACCAGAACATTGTCGAAGCCTCTAAGCAGATCGCCCAGATTGGCGGGCATCGGCCAGATATGGCGCACATGGATGTGGGAGACTTTGCAGCCCTTCGCGATAGCGCGGCGCACGGCCTGATGGATCGGGCCGTACGTGCTGCCCCAACCGACCACGGCCAGCGTGCCGGAAGTTTCGCCGAGGCACACTTCCTGATCGGGCACGGAGATATTCAGCACCTTGTTCCGGCGGCTGTCGGTCATCGTCTGGTGATTGTCAGGGGCATAGTCGATATGGCCGGTGCCCTCCGCCTTTTCGATGCCGCCGATACGGTGCATCAAATCGGGCGTGCCCGGCTTGATCCAAGGGCGTGCGCCCTTTTCGTCTCGGGCGTATGGCAGCAGTTCCTCACCACCTTCCACACCGTTCTTCTCGGTCAGGAATTTCGCAGGGAACGGCGTGAAGGTGGCCGGGTCCGGCACTTTCCACGGTTCGGCCGCATTGGCGATATAGCCGTCTGTCAGCAGCATCACCGGAGTCATATATTCAGTCGCGATCCGGCACGCCTCGATGGCGCATTCAAACGCATCACCTGGGGTGCTGGCGGATACGACCGGCATAGGCGCGTCGCCATTGCGGCCATAAACGGCCTGATACAGATCGCTTTGCTCGGTTTTGGTTGGGAGACCGGTCGAAGGACCGCCGCGCTGGCTGTTCACAATAACCAGCGGAAGCTCGGTCATAATGGCAAGGCCCATCGCCTCTGTCTTCAGCGCAATACCCGGGCCGCTAGAGGATGTTACGCCCAAGGAACCTGCATAGCTGGCACCAATGGATGCGCAGATCGCGGCAATCTCGTCCTCCGCCTGAAACGTAGTTACGCCGAATTCTTTCAGCCGCGCCAGGTGATGAAGGATCGCAGACGCTGGCGTGATCGGATAGCCGCCGAAGAACATCGGCAGTTCGGCAAGCTGCGCACCTGCAACCAAACCCAGCGACACAGCTTCGGCGCCGGTGATCGTGCGATACAGGCCGGGGCTGCTTTCGACAGGCAGCATGGCTTGCTGCCTAAGCGGGGTGGCGCGAGGACCGGACAGTTCCGCCGTTTCACCATATGCATGGCCCGCATCCAGCGCCGCAATGTTGGCGTCGGCAATGTCGGGCTTACGCTTGAACTTGTCCTTTAGCCACGCATGGATTGGATCGCGCGAACGCTCGAACATCCACAGCGCAAGGCCCAGCGTCCACATATTCTTGGACCGCAAGGCATCCTTGTTACCCAGGCCGAACGGCTTCACCGCCTCGATGGTACGCTCCGAAATGTCGAAGGCCAGCACGTCGAATTTCGCCAGGCTGCCATCTTCCAGCGGATTGGTATCGTATTTCGCCTTGTCCAGATTACGCTTCGTGAACGCGCCGGTGTCGGCGATAATCAAGCCGCCGGGCTTCAACGCAGCGATATTCACCTTCAGCGCGGCAGGGTTCATGGCCACCAGCACATCGGGCGCATCGCCCGCCGTATTGATTTCCCGGCTGCCGAAATTAATCTGAAACGCAGAGACGCCAAACAGCGTGCCTTGCGGTGCGCGAATCTCTGCCGGAAAATCGGGAAAGGTCGCTAGGTCATTGCCCGCCAGTGCGGTGGACAGCGTAAATTGCCCCCCCGTCAACTGCATTCCATCACCGCTATCGCCCGCAAAGCGGACCACAACTGCTTCGGGAGCGTCGGTATATTCTTCGCGGGGTGCCGCCAGCGTAGCCATAGTATTTCCTGTCCATCCGCGAGGGTTTGCGGGTGTGTGTTGTGTTGGCGACCTAGGTGCGCGCCTGAGGCTGAGCAATCAAGTTTTTCTGTCCCACGCGTCTAGAGTGGTTGAATTGCCTGCGCAGTGCGCTGTATCGATACTGCTAAAGCAGAGAGTATCCGGGTAAAACTTTGGGAGAAGATCAATGGCCGATAGTGAACATTATGTGCGCGATGACGTGCGCGGTTTCCTCGATATGCTGGAGCAGATGGGCGGACAGGGCGTCGAGGAAGTCGGCGCGGTAACCGGCCGCGAGCAGATGCGCGCGATGGGCGCAATTGCCGAAGCACCGGCACGCGAGATGGCCGTGCAGAAAGATCTGTCCTGTCCCGGATCGCTGGGAGATATCCCGCTGCGGTTTTACGACGTCAAAGCGCAGCGCGGGCCATCCCCTGTCGTGCTCTTCCTACATGGCGGCGGCTTCGTGATTGGCGATCTGGAAGTGTACAACAATCTGTGCACAGAGATTTCGCATATTCTCGATCTTCCCGTCGTGTCGGTCGATTATCGGTTGGCGCCGGAACATCCCTTCCCCGCCGCGCCCGACGATTGCGAAGCGGCAGCGCGCTGGGTTGCCTCCTCGCCAAAGGAACTGGACCGCGAAGTCACCGGGCTGGTGATTACCGGTGACAGTGCAGGCGGCAATCTGACCATCGTCACCACCAATCAGCTGATGGCCAATCCGGCCGATGTTCCCGTGCTGGTGCAGGCTCCGATCTATCCGGTTGCCAGCGATATTACCCAGCACCAGAGCTTTGCTGATTTCAGTGACGGCTTTCTGCTTACAGGTGCAGCAATGACTTGGTTCACGCAGCAATATGCGCCGGATGACAACGATCCGCGCAATGTGCCGATGCTGGGCGATTGCAGCAACACACCACCAACCGTGATCTGCGCGGCGGGCCTTGATCCCTTGCGCGATTCAGGGCGTGAATATGCCGCACACCTTGTCCAGCTGGGGACCGAAGTAAGCTATTTCGAATTCTCCGGCATCATTCACGGCTTCACCACATTGCGCAAAGCCATTCCCAGTGGTCAAGCCGATCTCGAGGCATTTTTGGGCGCGATCAAGGTCAAGCTGAACCGGATCGTAGCTTGAGCAAAAGCGATACGATTACGGCTTATCGTTTGTGCGCAGGCGTGATGCTGGCGAACCGAGAGGGGCGTGTATTTGTGGCCCAGCGGATCGATTCGCGCGGGTATGACGCTTGGCAAATGCCTCAGGGCGGCGTTGACAAGGGCGAAGACCTTGAAGCCGCCGCCCTGCGGGAGCTTGCCGAGGAAACCGGCGTTTCGGGCGACAAGGCAGAAATCATCGGCCGGATGGACGATCCCGTGCGCTACGATCTACCGGAAGAACTGCTGGGCAAGCTGTGGGGCGGAAAATATCGTGGTCAGGAACAGCACTGGTTTCTCGCCCGGTTTATGGGCGAAGACAGCGATATTGATCTGGAAGCGCATGATCCACCTGAGTTTTCAACCTGGAAATGGGCCGATCCGGAACAATTGCCGGACCTGATCGTGCCTTTCAAACGCGACGTTTACCGCGCGGTGGTGAAAGCGTTTCGGAAGTTGGTCTAGCGTTCTCTCGCAAAAAGTATTGCCGCTATTCCATGTCAATTGTCAGCCTCTGCTGTGTTGACGACCAGAATATCGTGACGAAGATATCGTAGCAGATCGCTTGTCTGGCTTCCCAAGGTAGCCTGCCGGAAACCGCTGGTTCCGTGGCTACCGACAGCAACCAAAGCTTCCCCTGCATGGTCGCTACGCTTGTCGATTTCCTGCATTATGGCATACTGCGTGTTGCCTTTGACGACCGAAGTAGTCGCCTCTTTCAAAGCCGGGACGCGATCGGTGAGGACGTCAATAAATCTCTTCATTTTCTCCTGCGCACCTTGCTCGATTTCGTCTCCTACATACGCATCGCCCTGAAAGCCCGCGTAGGGAATTCGCCAGGCATGAACGATATGCATTTCAGCCTTCGGAAATAATTTTACGGCCTTTTCGATGGCATGGGCAGAGCCGGCAGAAAAGTCGGTCCCCGCAAATATGTGCCGATAGGGAGAGCGAGGGCGCTGCTTCACCACAATTACCGGACGACGCGTATTGCGCAGAACGTAATCGACTGAAGTGCCGAGAAAGTAATCGCCAAGCGAGTTATACCGCGCCGGTCCAATCAGGAGCATTTCAGGCTTCTGGTTTTCACAATCGCGCGCGATAGCAAGCGGCGGCGCGCCTTCGAGAAATGCGCTTTCGGTGTCGCACGGCGGATCGCCAATATACTCGCTCATTTTGCGCTCAAGCTTATCCCAATCCGCTTGGCTGGCATCGAGATGTTCGAGCGCATTTATTACCCGTACAGTACATCCCTTCGCTTCACCCAATTGAAGCGCGCGGTCCATTGCACGGTCAGACCGGCTGCTGAAATCGGTCGCAATTGAAATTTTCATTCTGGTCAATCCTCGCTTGAATGCACGATCAGATTAACATTTGACATTGATTAGCTCAAGCAGACTGCGCGTTTACGCGCATGATCCGATCCAGATCAAAGATCGCCCTGGCTCAATTCGATTGCGTAACCTGCGCATCGGGCAAAACCGCTTCTGCCGTCAGCACGCGGGGCTGCGGCCCCTGCGAAATAGTTGCTGCCAATGCCTGTGTCTCTGCGCAGTTCGAACCGCAGAGCGATTCCAGCTGCGACAGATTGGTCCGCGCTTTCTCGACTGCGCCTTTCTCGACCATAGCCTCGCCTTCGCCTGCGATCGCCGCGAAATCGTTCGGATTGCGATCCAGCACTTCGCGGTAATAGGAGATGGCCTTGCCCTGCAGACCTTCGATCCGTGCAGTCTTCGCCAGATCGAGATAAATCGGAGTATAGCCCGGATCGACGGCCAGAGCCGCTTCGAACGCGTCGATTGCTTTTTGTGGCTCTCCAGCATCCAGCGCAGCCCGGCCTTCCGTAATCAACATGGCAGCACGGGGTGCAGGATCGCGATCCGCACCGTAGCCCACGCTCGCCTGAACGGCAAAAACCAGCGAAAGAGCAGCAGCAGCGGGAGCGAAACGCATCAAGACTTCCTTCAGGGGAGTGTGTTTGGGGTCTGTATCGACCATAGATTAGCAGGTTAGCACGGCAATACTGCACGAGCGATGAAAAACCCGTCAGTCCCGTCGTGATACGGGGTCAGACGCATTCCCTTGCCGTGTTTCCGACCGGCGGGCAGTTTGGGCAAATCCGCTTCCCATCCCGGGCTACGTTCGAGAAATGCGTCAAGCCTGCCCGCGCCTTCCTCGTCCAGCAAGGAACAGGTAACAAAAACAATCCGCCCGCCCGGTTTCACCAATTCCGCCGCGATATCGAGCAGCTTGTCCTGTATTCCGGCATAGCGCGACAGGCTGCGCTCATCGATCCGCCACTTCGCCTCTGGCTTGCGGCGCAGGGTACCGGTGCCCGAGCATGGCGCATCGACGAACACGCAATCCGCCATCCCGCGATATTCAGCCAGAGCTTCCAGTTCGCGCCCTGCATCCAGCAGACGGGCCTGCACCATGCCCGCCCCTGCCCGGCTCGCACGCGGGCCGAGCTTTGTCAGGCGGCCCCGGTCGGTATCGCTGGCGATCAGAGTGCCCGCATTGTCCATCGCCGCCGCCAGCGCCAGAGTTTTGCCCCCGGCCCCGGCGCACAGATCGATCACGGTTTCGCCCGGCTGCGCCTGCGCGGCAAGGCAGGCAATCTGGCTGCCGTGATCCTGCACTTCGACCTGGCCGTCACGGAAGATTCCCCATTGTTCGACCTGTGTGCCCAATGGCAAGCGCACGGCCTGCGGTGCTGCCAGCGGCTCACCAGCAACCGGCAGATCGAGATTGCCACGATCTGCCTTCAGCGTGTTGATCCGCACATCCAGCGCCGCTCGGCCTAGCAGCGCTTCCTGCTCGCTTTCGTCCAGTCCCGAAGCCACCAGCTTCTCTGCGAGCCACTTTGGCGCGATGCCGCCTTCGGCTGGCTTCTCGTTACGGCCAATAGCGGGCGGGCCGTATTGCGAGCCATCGAACAATGGCGCGAGGGCCTCGCCTGTTTCGACCAGCCGCAGCATCGCACCGCGCCCCGTTTTGGGCACAGGGCCGCAAGCGCGGATGGCGGAATACACCAGCTCGCGAACTGCGCGCCGATCCTTGCTTCCAGCGTAACGGTTCGACTTTGCCCAATTGGCAATAATGCGATCTGCCGGAGCGCCATTGCTGCGCGCCGCCTCTATGATGGTATCGAGAATTTCAATCGCGGACTGGACGCGTGCTGCGGGGGTCATGGGCTTGCCTTACGTTCAGCGCGGCGGGTAATTGGGGGCTTCGCGGGTGATCGCGACATCATGCACGTGGCTTTCAGTCAGGCCCGCTCCGGTGATCCGCACGAATTGGGCGCGGGTGCGCAAATCTTCAATCGTCTTGCTGCCGGTATAGCCCATTGCAGCTTTGATCCCGCCGACCAGCTGGTGGACAGTGTCTTTCGCCATGCCCTTATACGGCACTTGCCCCTCGATCCCTTCGGGAACCAGTTTCTGCTGGCTGATGTCCTGCTGGAAATACCGGTCGGCACTGCCGCGCGCCATCGCGCCAACGCTGCCCATACCGCGATAGCTTTTATAGCTGCGGCCTTGATAGATGAAGGTTTCGCCAGGAGCTTCTTCGGTGCCGGCCAGCATAGATCCGATCATTACACTGGATCCGCCAGCCGCCAGAGCCTTGGCCGCATCGCCGCTGGTGCGCAGGCCGCCATCGGCTATTACAGGTACGCCGTGTTTCATTGCTTCGTCGGCGCTGTCCATAATCGCCGTGAGCTGAGGCACCCCAACCCCTGCCACAACGCGGGTGGTGCAGATGGAACCGGGGCCGATACCGACCTTTACCCCGTCGGCACCTGCTCCGATCAATGCTTTCGTCGCTTCGGCGGTGGCGACATTGCCAGCGATAACCTGCACGGCGCTGTTGAGGGTCTTCACCCGTTCGACCGCGAGGCCGACATCGGCGTTATGACCGTGAGCGGTGTCGATCACGATCACATCCACTTCGGCGTCGATAAGGGCCTGTGTTCTGTCGAACCCCTTGTCGCCTACCGTGGTGGCAGCCGCGACGCGCAGGCGACCTGTCTCGTCCTTGGTTGCATGCGGGTAAGCGACGGCTTTCTCGATATCCTTGACGGTTATCAGGCCAACGCATTTGCCTGCATTATCCACTACCAACAGTTTTTCGATCCGGCGTTGATGCAGCAGCCGGCGCGCTTCTTCCTGCCCGGTTCCCAGAGGCACTGTGGCGAGGTTTTCCGTCGTCATCAGCTCACGCACAGGCTGCATCGGGTTCTCGGCAAAACGGACATCGCGATTGGTTACGATACCCACCAGCTTTCCGCCGCGATCCGTTACGGGAATGCCGCTGATCCGGTGCTGGGTCATCAGGGTCTGCGCGTCGTTCAGTGTCGCTTCGGGATGAATGGTTATCGGGTTGACCACCATGCCGCTTTCATACCGCTTCACAGCACGCACGGCGGCGCATTGCTCGTCCACCTCCAGATTGCGGTGAAGCACGCCGATGCCGCCCATCTGGGCCATTGCGATTGCCATGTCGGCTTCTGTCACAGTGTCCATCGCGCTTGAGACGACGGGGATGTTCAGGCCGATTGCCTTTGTAAGGAATGTGCGCGTGTCGGCCGTAGACGGCAGAATATCACTTTCCGCCGGACGCAGAAGTACGTCGTCAAAAGTAAGGCCGAGGGGAATTTCACTGCGTGACACGATGCGCCTTTCGCCCGTTATCGGGCTTCATATGGGGGAGAGAATCGTGCGCCGCCCTCTAACCCGTGCGCGCGCGCGCCGCTAGTGCCAACGCATTAATCGTCCCCGACGGGGTAGGATGCTGTGTTGCCGAAATGTCTGAGCAGCGCGATCTGAAGCAGCATATCCTGTGCTGCACCGCCCAGTTCTATGGCAGCGCTCCAGTCGTCGGTGGCGCGGTGATAGTTTTTGTCGACAAACTGTCCCAGTCGCCGCTCGTCGGCAAACGCGCTGGATACGAGCACGGAGGGGACATCGCGTTTGAGCAGCGCATATCCATCCTGCCGTGCTATCCAGCGCGCCTGTTGCTGGGTGTTGGACAGGCGCCGTCCCTGCGCCCGCACGACTTCTACGATCCCTGCATCCAGCCCGGTTCGTCCCCAGCCGATAACAGCAACAGGTGCACCGCGCGGAGCAATGGCAACGCTGTCCAGATTGAAAGCGGCCACGATGATCGGCAGCGGCACGGGCGGATCATCTGCAAAAGCTTCTGCGCCGACCAGCCCCGCCTCCTCTGCCGTGGTCGCTACAACATACAGATCACGTTCCAGCGGGCCGTGCTCGGCAATACGTCGCGCGATTTCCAGCATCACGGCGACACCGCTGGCATTGTCCACAGCGCCATTGCACAGGCGATCGGGGGCGGCTGGCGGACCGCAGGTGCCCAGGTGGTCCCAATGGGCCAGCAATACCACAGCGCCGCTGTCGGCGATGGTGCCCGGCAGTACACCGATCACATTGGCGCTGGCGATGCTATCTGCGCCCTCGGGCACATCGACCAGCAGCTCACGATACCGCTTGGTGGGAACGGTGACATCCTGACGCCACTGGCCGCGCATACCCGGCTTGAAACCGTAGGATTCAAGCGCAGCGACGATATAATCCTGCGTTGCAGCTCCACCTGGCGTGCCTGGCATTCGCCCGCCATAATCAGGGCCGGACAATTCGGCGATGTGCTTGCCCAGCACTGCTTCGATGCGCGTCAGTTCATCGCCATTATCTGCAATCGTGGCACACGCACCAAGGCCGGTAGCCATCAGGGACAGTCCGGCAACACGCGCCAAAGGCCGTTTCCCGGCCCATTTCAACAATCGTCCCATTGACCGTCCTTGCCCCACCAGAAAATCTCTTCTGCCCTTTGCGTGGTTACTCTGCTGTCCAGCCGCCATCTATGCTCCAGTTCGCGCCGGTCACGTTGCCCGTTTCGGGGCGGCAAAGGAACACTGCCAAGGCGCCCACTTCCTCTGGCTGGACAAATTTCTTGGTTGGCTGTTTGGCCAACAGGACATCATTGATCACCTCTTCGCGGGTCAGTCCTCGCGCCTTCATTGTATCCGGGATCTGTCCTTCGATCAGCGGCGTCCAGACGTAGCCGGGGCTGATGCAGTTTGCCGTAACACCGGTCTGCGCGAGTTCCAGAGCAATGGTTTTGGTAAAACCGGCAATGCCGTGCTTGCTTGCATTGTATGCGCTTTTGAACGGCGATGCGGTGAGCGAATGGGCGCTGGCAGTGTTGATGATACGGCCCCAGCCCGCCTCCTTCATCGCGGGTACAGCGTGACGGGTGGTGTGAAAAGCTGCCGTCAGGTTCAATGCGATGATCTTGTCCCACTGCTCTGGCGGAAAATCCTCCACCGGAGCCACATGCTGCATTCCGGCATTATTGACCAGAATATCGACTGGGCCGGCCTCTTCCATCATCCCGGCAATCGCACCGGCATCGGTCAGGTCTGCACCCGAATGACTCGCCGAAAGCTCTGCCGTCAGCTTGGCAATATCGTCCGCCTCGCCAAAACCGTTCAGGATGATATCCGCTCCTTCCGCATGAAGCGCACGCGCCACCGCCAGACCGATGCCCGAAGTGGACCCTGTAACAAGTGCGCGTTTGCCGGAAAGAAACATGGATGACCTCTTTAAGGTTTGATTTGCGAAGCATTTGTGGGACGTGTCTTGCGGTCAATATCGCCGCTGTCCAGTCCCGGCGGAAACGAAAAGTGCACTTAGGGGAATGTCATGCGGCTTAATCCGTTCAACACCGGCAATATCAATGTCCGCTCCAGCGGTGGAGGAGGCGGCGGTTTCCCCGGTGGCGGAGGAGGCAAGCTCGGCTGCGGCACCCTGGTGATCGCGGCAATCGGCGCGCTCGTCTTCGGGATAGACCCGATGCAGACCATAGGTGTCGTCGAAAGCGTGCAGCAGACCACCGGCGGAAGCGGCCGTGCCTCCAGCACCGACGAACAGGAGATCTGCACCCGAGGCCCTTATGCGAACGAGGCCTGCAATGCCCTGCAATCACTCAACCAGACATGGGCGCCCGAATTCCAGCGGGTCAATATCACGTTCGAGCAACCCTTTCTGGACCTTTACACAGGGGGAGGCGTCCGTTCGGGATGCGGCAATGCGCCCTCCTCTGCCGGTCCGTTCTATTGTCCTGCTGACAAGGGCATCTACATCAACACCGAATTTTATGACCAGATGGACCGGCAGATGGGCGCAGGCGGCGATTTCGCGCGGCTCTATGTTCTGGCCCACGAATATGGTCACCATATCCAGAACCTGACGGGTCTTGCCGGGCAAGTGCGCAGCGTGCAGCAACAAAATCCGCGCCGGTCCAATGAACTGCAGGTCCGCATGGAATTGCAGGCCGATTGCTATGCCGGGGTATGGGCGGGTAAGAACCGCAATCTGATCGAGCCGGGCGATATGCAGGAAGGTATGACGGCAGCCAGCGCCATCGGTGACGATACTTTGCAACGAAATGCCGGCCAGCGTGTTAATCCCGAAAGCTTTACCCACGGAACCAGCCAGCAGCGGATGCAGGCGCTACGCAGCGGGCTGGACAGTGCAGATGATGGAGTGTGCGATGCCTATTTTCAAAACCTTTAAATTGCTTTTTGCAGGTGCGGTCGTCGCTGCGTCTGCCCTACCCGCGGCAGCGCAGGATCGCGATGTCGTGACCGACGGTCCCGATATTCAGGATGTGGCACGGACCCCACTGGAGATATTGAACATCGATGCAGACGAACTGCCCGATGTGCTGGTGGAAGCTCTGGTCAATCCTTATGCGAGTGATCACCTGTCCGGATGCGCCGACATCAATATCGAGATTACGCGTCTGACCCGGGTGCTGGGGCCTGATTTCGATACATTGCAGGCCCGGAGTGACGGGCTGACACCGGAACGGGTCGCTCAGGGTGCATTGGGAATGTTGATTCCGTTCGACGGTATCATCCGCGAGATTACCGGCGCAGCAGACCGCCAACGCGACCTGCGGCTGGCCATTCTCGCCGGATCGACCCGCCGTGGCTATCTGAAGGGATTGGGCGCGCAGCAGGGCTGCATGATTCCGGCACGGCCCATGTCGACCGCTCCGGCAACCGTTGAAGATACGGCCGATGCCGCCAATTCAGACATGGAGCCTGCGGGAGAGGAGTAATCCCATCCTCCCCCGCACTGCGTAATGGTTAGGCGGGGGCTTCCTCCGCAGCGGTTTCTACCCCATCCCGTTCTACCGGGTTCTTGCGTCCGCCCACACTCGACCAGTCGATCGAGCGTGTGGCGTACATCACGCCGGAAAGCGCGACGAACAGTATGACCGAGCCAATCAGTAACGACAGGTCTTCCAGGCTGAGCAGCACATAAAGCATGGCGTAGAGCCCAAGCAGGATGGCACCAACGGTCAGCGCGCGCTTCCTCGTGCCCAGCACGGCCATGCTATACGCCGTCAACAGGCCGACAATCGCCAGCGTTGCTCCGGCAAAGGCGGCAGCGAACCCGATCACTTCGGCAAAAGCCAGCAATAGGACGAAGAACAGCACCAGCCCGGCCCCTGTCAGCAGATATTCCGCCGCAGCAACGCGCGCGCCAGCGACCAGATCGAACATCAGGAAAGTCAGGAAGGTAAATCCGATAACCAGAAATCCGTATTTCACGCTTCTGTCCACCTGGCTGTAGAGATCGACCGGCTCCACCAGACGCACCTCTGCCATCTGGCCCGAACCCCCTGTTCCGGCATAGGTTTGCGGAAGGGACACAACAGGATAGTCGGCCGGCATCGCTTGCTGCGGCGCTGCGCTGTTTCCGCCGATTGTTGCAATCGACTGGCCGAGCGCCAGATTGGCAATCGACCAGCGGGCGCTGAAGCCCCCATCATCCACTTCGCGCCCGTCAGGCAGGAAACCGCCCGCGAAGCTGGGATGCGGCCAAGGCGATGTGACCGCCCAATCGGTGCGTCCGCCCCTCGGGACGAGCGATATGGAACGGCTGCCCCGAAGCGAATAGGCGTAGGTCAATTCCAGCGGTTCGGCTGCATCCCACCCGGCATAGCCGTGGAAACCAGAACCTGACGTCTCATCGGTCCCCTTCCCCGGTTTCAGGACAAGTTTCTGTCCATCGATTGTGGCGCTTGCATCGCCCTGCAATCCGCGCGGATCGGAAATGCCGAAGCGCAGCTCGGCATCGTCCAGACGCAGAGCATCGCGCTCCACGCCCAACCGGGGCAGATCATCCGGCAAGGTAAAGCTGGCCGTCCCGTTTGTTTTGGCGAGATAGATGACGGTTTCGTAAATCGACTTCTTGCGCCGCTCCGGCTCCAGCTCGGTGGTTGCCTCATGCGTTTGCGGTGCCAGAAACAGCTCGCGGCGAGATGTCACGCGCCGGGTAATGCTTTGCCCGTTGCGTGTCTCAGATACCGTGCTCTCTTCGTCATAAGGAATGACCAGAACCGGCCCTGCCAGTGTCTGCGCACCGCCCCACCCTTGCGTAATGCTGTTCTGCGCAGTGCGCGCCTGATGCTGACGGTCACTGACCAACGCATAGACCATTAGCAGCGGAACAAGCAGAGCGAACCCGACCAATCCCACGAAAAGCAGCTTCACCCCGGGCGATCGTTCAACGCGCATCACTTCCTCCTCTGTTCGATGAAGCGTTCTCTGGAAGCGGCGAACTGAATGGCCGTTGAACCTGTCATCTCACGCTTTATCTTGCACAGAGTGTTCTATCACGTCAGCCTGCGGGCATGAATATATTCGCCCGTTTCGTTACCCTGATTGCCCTGTTCGTCCCTGCCGCCGGTCTGGCGCAGCAGAGTGTCCCCGCTGGTGAACCCGGCGACAGCGTGCCTGAAATCCAGGTCGTGCTCGAAACCACGATGGGGGAAATCACCATCGCCCTGGCGGCGGACGCTGCGCC
Source organism: uncultured Sphingomonadaceae bacterium (assembly GCA_913060895.1). Lineage (GTDB taxonomy): Bacteria > Pseudomonadota > Alphaproteobacteria > Sphingomonadales > Sphingomonadaceae > CAJXSN01. The sequence continues at coordinate 13,354 of CAJXSN010000003.1, read as the reverse complement.
GATCACCACCGCCAATTTCCTGCGCTATGTGGACGAAGGTCGCTTTGACGGTGCCGTGTTCTACCGCGCGATGAGCCTCGACTGGGGCGATCAGCCGAACGGCCTGATTCAGGGGGGTGCGCAAAATGATCCCAACCGATTATTGCCCCCTATCGCGCACGAGCCGACCACCGTTACCGGCCTGACCCACTCTCGCGGAACGATCTCGATGGCAATGGGCGATCCCGGCACCGCGACCGGCGATTTCTCGATCATGCTGCAAGACCAGCCCGGCATGGACGCCAATCCGGATGCGGCGGACCCTGTCTGGCAAAACGGCTACGCCGCGTTTGGCACTGTGATCGAAGGAATGGACGTAGTGGAAGGCATCCACGCCGCGCCTATCGATCCGGACAAGGGCGAAGGCTGGATGGTCGGCCAGATGCTGGCGGAGCCCGTGGTGATAGTGAAAGCGCGGCGGGCGGCTGGGGACTGACGCGATTAGATAAGTCGCTTGCGCTGCTCTTCAGTCAAGAGCGCGCAAGCATAGTCAGCTTTGCCAAACCATCTGTACCGAATTGCGGGCGACCATTAGGCAAATTGCATTGGTCAAAGGCCGCGGCACAATGCGGGCAATATCCCGGCAATGATAGCAACTCTTATCATTGCTAAACAGGCAGTCGCGCGATCAATACACCCGCTTCTTCGGCTCGATATACTCCGCATCGTCGGTCAGCGTGTATTCGTGGACCGGGCGGTAATCGATTGTCATATCGCCCTTGCCACTGCCGCCTACGCCGCCGCCCCAGCCGTCGAACCAGGCGATGGTGTGCTTCATCCAGTTGGCGTCGTCGCGATCGGGGAAATCCTCGTGCGCGTGGGCACCGCGGCTTTCCTTACGGTTGTCGGCGCTGGCGATGGTTACGCTGGCCTGCGCCATCAGATTGTCGAGTTCCAGCGTCTCAATCAGATCGCTGTTCCAGATCATCGAGCGGTCGGTCACATGAATGTCCTGCATCCGCGTATTGACCTCGGCCAGATGCTTCTTGCCCGCCGCCAGCGTTTCCGTGTCACGGAAAACGGCACAGTGTTTCTGCATCGTTTTCTGCATATCTTCGCGGATGCGCGCAGTGGGCGACCCGCCATTGGCGTGACGGAAGTGGTCCAGCCGGGCCAGCGCCATATCGCTGCTGTCTTTCGGCAGGGCATCCTGCGCTGCGTGGGGCTTGATGGTTTCCTTCAGGTGCAGGCCGGTTGCACGGCCAAACACCACCAGATCGATCAGCGAATTGGAGCCGAGGCGGTTTGCGCCGTGGACCGAAACACAGGCCGCTTCGCCCACTGCATACAGACCGGGCACAACCTTGTCAGGATCGCCCTTCGTGCCCGCGACAACCTGGCCGTGATAATTGCAAGGAATTCCGCCCATATTGTAATGCACCGTCGGAGTGACAGGCAGCGGCTGGCGGGTCAGATCGACACCGGCAAAGATCTTGCCGCTTTCTGTAATGCCGGGCAGCCGCTCGGCCAGCACGTCGGGATCAATATGATCGAGATGGAGGTGGATGTGATCCCCGTCCGCCCCGTGGCCGCGCCCTTCGCGCATTTCCAGCGCCATCGAGCGGGAGACAACATCGCGCGATGCCAGATCCTTGGCGCTCGGCGCGTAGCGTTCCATGAATCGCTCGCCTTCGGAATTGGTCAGATACCCGCCTTCGCCACGTGCGCCCTCGGTGATCAGAACACCTGCACCGTAAATGCCGGTGGGGTGGAACTGGACAAATTCCATGTCCTGCATCGGCAGGCCAGCGCGCAGCACCATGCCGCCACCGTCGCCTGTGCAGGTGTGGGCACTGGTCGCGGTGTAGTAGCAGCGACCATAGCCGCCGGTTGCCAGCACCACAGACTGCGCCTTGAAACGGTGCAGCGTACCATCATCCAGGCACATCGCAATCACGCCGCGACATACCTTGCCGTCGGCGGTGTCTTCCATAATCAGGTCGAGTGCGAAATATTCGATGAAGAAGTCCGCGTCATACTTCAGGCTCTGCTGATACAGCGCATGGAGCATGGCGTGGCCGGTACGGTCGGCTGCGGCACAAGTACGCTGCACCGGCGGGCCTTCGCCCATATTTTGCATATGGCCGCCGAACGGACGCTGATAGATCGTGCCGTCCTTGTTGCGGGAGAAAGGAACGCCTGCGTGCTCCAGTTCGTACACGGCCTGCGGAGCTTCACGCGCAAGATATTCGATCGCGTCCTGATCGCCCAGCCAGTCGGCACCCTTCACCGTGTCATACATATGCCATGACCAGTGATCGGGCGTGTTGTTGCCCAGCGATGCCGCAATGCCGCCCTGCGCCGCAACCGTGTGGCTGCGGGTCGGGAAAACCTTGGAGATGTTCGCCGTTTTCAGGCCCGCCTCGGCAGCGCCCATCGTGGCGCGCAGGCCAGAGCCGCCAGCACCGACGACTACGACGTCGAACTGGTGCTCGATAATTGGATAGGCTTCGCCACTTGCGCGGGGACGCTGGGTGGCACCGGTATCGTTAGGGTTCTGGCTTGCCATCAGGCAGCTCCTCCAAAGGCTAGACGTACGACACAGAAAATGCCGAAGACGCTGCCTGCAATTACAGTAAGGTTAAGCAGTACAATGACCGCGAATTTCGTACCTGCTTCATGGACATAATCCTCGATCATGACCTGGAGACCAAGTCGGGCGTGCCAGAAAATGCTGATTATCAGCAGGACCATAGCTGCTGCCGGGATCGGCTCCGCGAGCCAGTCGCTGACAGTGCTATAGCTCATGTCAGGCAGCATGATGATGCTGGCCAGCAGCCAGATCATCAGAACCAGGTTGCCAATCGCGGTGAAGCGCTGAATCAACCAGTGATGTGTGCCTTCATGCGCGCTGCCCAAACCGCGAACGCGGCCGATCGATGTACCGTTACCCATAACCCTGCGTCCTTATACGAAGAGGATCAGCGCCCAGAAGGCGATGGTGAGAAGAATGGCGATAATCGGGTTGGCAACGGACCAGAACTTGTTCGTGTCCAGCTCATACCCGGCACCCATATCCAACACGAAGTGGCGCAGCCCGCTCATCATATGGGTGAAGAATGCCCAGCTTAGCCCGACCAGTACGATATAGCCGACTGGCGATGTCATGAGGGTCTGGAACAAGTCATAGGCATCGGGCCCGCTGGCAAGCGCACCCAGCCACCACAAGAAGACACCCAGACCGACCAGCGCCATACCGTCTCCGGTGGCGCGGTGAAGGATGGAGATCAGCATATGCGGCCCCCATTTCCAGATCTGCAAATGCGGGGATAGCGGACGGTTTGCCATAGGCTCGAAGTCTTCCGGTCAGGCGCGATGTGCCGCGCGAGTGATGGTTCTGATACGCACTTAGCGAACCATGCGGTCCATGCAAGCAGGGCCTAGTCCTGTAAACATCCAAACCGCGAAGTTCAAAGACGGTTCTCGACAGCTTACCCCATGCCTTTATGCTTGTAAGCCATGACGACAATTCTTCTGACAGGATCGAGCCGGGGCATCGGCGCTGCTGCGCATACTGCGCTGGAGGCGCGCGGCTGTACCGTTATCGGCCATTCGACTGCTGGCGGCGATGGCCGGATTGCAGCGGATTTTACCGAGCCCACCGCCCCGCAAATGCTGTGGGAACAGGCGCTGGAAGAAGCGGGCGGTAGAATTGACATACTGGTGAACAATGCCGGGCTGTTCGATGCCAATCCGGTAAACAGTGCAGACATCATCTGGCTCGATTCGTGGGAGGATACCCTGCGTATCAACCTGACAGCGTCCGCCCAGCTCAGCCGGTTTGCCGTGCAGCATTGGCTGAAGCATAAAGCAGAAGGCGCGCAGCGGGGGCGGCTTGTCCATGTCGCCAGCCGGGCAGGCCAAAGGGGTGATTCGCCCACTCACTGGCATTACGCAGCGGCAAAGGGCGGGATGCTGGCGCTGCATAAGACCATTGCGCGCGCCTATGCCGGCGATGGGATTCTGTCCTACGCCATCGCGCCCGGCTTTACCGACACATCGATGGCAGGCGATTATCTGGCCAGCAGGGGCGGTCCCGGCTTGTTGCAGGATATTCCGCTGGGCGCTGTGGCTCAGCCAGAGGAGATTGCCACTCTGATCGCCTTTTGCGCGCTGGATGCCCCGCCCAGTCTCACAGGCGCTACGCTGGATGCCAACGGTGCAAGTTACGTCCGCTAGCGTGCGGCCGCTTCCCCGCCGGGCCGCTCGCTGGTAGATGGCCGCCCATGCCATCGTGGAAACTTACCATTCATGCGCCGAAAGGCGTCGTCTCTCAAGCGCTCGACGCTCAGGATAATGCGGTCGACTGGGACTACAGCATCGTCGTTTCAGGCCATGAGATTGCCGAGGACCGTCCCGAAGACTGGGTGTTCGAAGCATGGCTTCATCGCCGACCTACCAAGGCCGACCGTGCCACGATCGCTGCCCTGTTCGACGGTGGCGCGCCGCAGATGGTGCCGGAAAAACTGCCGGACGAGGATTGGCTGACATTGAGCCAGCAAGGCGTTGATCCGATCCGTGCCGGCCCGTTCCATGTCCGCACCCCCGATCATGCCCCTCCGGAAGACGAATGGCTCGATCTGGTAATCCCCGCCAGCATGGCATTCGGGACCGGCCAGCACGAAACAACTGCGGGCTGCCTGGCCATGCTGTCTGGCCTTCGTGTCAGCGGCGTGAATGCGCGCAACATTGCCGACATTGGCACCGGCACGGGCCTGCTGGCGTTTGGCGCGATGGCATTGTGGCCCGGCGCCCTCGTCACAGCATCGGACATCGATCCGATATGCGAAGGCGTGGTGCTGGACAATGCGCTTACCAACACCGTCCCATTGGGCGGGCGCACGGGCGAATTGCTGATGGTGGTGGCAGACGGAATGGACGACCCCCTGCTACAGTTGCGCGGGCCGTTCGATCTTCTGATCGCCAATATCCTCGCTCAGCCGCTGATCGACCTTGCGCCGGATTTTGCGAACAGCGTAACTGCGGGCGGCCATCTTGTTCTGGCCGGATTGCTCGAAACGCAGGAAGCTGCGGTGCGCGCCGCCTATCGCAAGGCGGGTTTCCGACTGGCCGGACGCATCGTCAATGGCGACTGGTCGATCCTGTGGCTGCGTCGCAGGCGCAGCTTTTAAAGCTCGGCCGAGGCACCGCTCTCAGTCGCGGCCGCGCCGCTGACAAGCGTGTGATATTCTGCAATCGCTGCGACCACTTCGTGCATCAGCTCCATCCGCTCCGGCACGGGCCGCGCAGTGCGCCCGATCATCACCGCGACAGCATACCGGCTGCCATCGGGCGCTGTCAGAATACCGATGTCGTTATAGCCCGCCTGTTCTCCGATCGCGCCCGGCGGGACGATATCCAGCACCTGCCCAGTGCCGGTCTTGTGGCCAATGCTCCATCCTGCGGGCAGTCCGCCCTTCAGCCGGTTCGGCCCGCTCTTCACCTCGCCCAGCAGGGTCAGCAGCCGCGCGTTGCTGCCTTCCGATAGCAATTCTCCCTCCGCCAATCGTGCCAGCGCCCGCGCCGCTCCGACAGGCCGCGCGCCGTCGACGGGATCGCCGACATAGTTGTCGAATATCGTCCGGCGCAGATCATGCGGAACGGTCTTGCGCACTTCGAAAAACGTCTTGCCGATAGAGTAACTCTGGTCCCACTCCAGCCCCGCAATGGCCGCCTGCATGGCCCGCTCTCCGGGACCAAAACGGATATCCGCCAGTTCCTTCTCCGCCAACATGGCGCGCACGGCATCCGGCCCTCCGATGCGTTTCAACACCATGTCATTGGCTGTGTTGTCGCTCTCCGTCAGAGCACGGCGGATGTAGTCCGCATAGGTTGTGGTGAAGCTGCCCTGCGCAATCACCCGCTTGCGCAGCGGCTGATGGAACACGGTCAGGTCCGCCATCCGCACCGTGCCGCTCTCTGTCAGATCCAGCGTGCCCTTGTCCGCCTGATCGAAGGCAGTCAGCGCGACCCACAGCTTGCTCACGCTTTGCTGCGGGAAGGTTTCATGGCCATTGAAATGAACCACCGCGCCGCGATCGACATCCACCATCGCAATGCCCAGAAACCCGTCGAACGTGCTGCCGATGGCGTAGAACCGGTCGTCCAGCCAGCTTTCCTGCGGCGATCGCGGCTGCGTTATCGTTTCGGTCAGCTCTTCGGCTGCTTCCTCCACCCGCTCTTCAATCGAAGGCGCAATAGCGGCGCCGGACTGCTCCTCCACACCCGACATATGGCACGTCGCAAGCCCGGCCAGCGCAGCAAAAGCAGCGATCGCCGCTAAAATTCTGCCCCGTGTTGCCATGCCCTTCCCAAGCCCCTTTTTCATATGCGCGAGGTATTTACGCCGCCAATCGCGGAACCTGCGAACGGCTTCCCGCATTGCCGAGCTATATCCCTTACACAACCCGAATTAATGGAGTTTCCCAAATGTCGGACAAACCATCGCGCACACTTATGATTACCGGTGCCTCATCCGGCATCGGCGAAGCCACTGCCCGTGCGGCAGCCAGCAAGGGCTGGAATGTCGTGCTTCTGGCCCGCAGAAAAGACCGGCTGGAAGAACTGGCAGATGAAATCGGCGATCAAGCGCTCGCTGTGGAATGCGACGTCACGGATCGCGATGCACTGAACAAAGCGGTAACCAAAACGGTCGACACATTCGGCAGCCTCGATGCTGTGTACGCCAATGCCGGAAAGGGCGTGGAAACCCCCGGGATGGAAAAGGGGGACCCGGAAGAATGGCACGACATGATCCACGTCAATATCCTCGCCGTGCTGTACACCGCCCACGCCACTTTGCCGGAACTGAAGAAAACCAAGGGCACGTTCGTCGTCACCGGCTCCAAGGCCGGACGCGAGCATTTCAAAGGCTCTGTCTACAGCGCGACGAAATGGTTCGTGCAGGGCTTCGCCGGCAATCTTGCCGAGGAAATGCGCGAATGGGGTGGCCGCTGCACTGTCATCACGCCGGGCATGGTCAACACCGATTTCTTTGACGAGGCCAAGCCGACCAAACTGCAGCCCGCCGATATTGCCGATGCTGTGGTGTTCGCCCTGGAACAGCCGGAAACCAGCGCAGTGCGCGAAGTTCACCTGATGCCTGCGGACTAGGCATCGCCGGGGCTTTACCGCGAGAGCACGCTCTCGAGATGATCGAGGGCGGCTCTCGTGAAAGCCTCCATATTCGCAATCCGGTCATCGCTGCCGGTTTGCGTCATCTGGGTCCATTCGCTTGCCGGCCCGTCCCCCGGCCCGACAAGCGCCGCACAGCTTTGCCCTGCCGGCGCGCCGGTGGGATGGGTCGATCCGCCCACAGACCCGCTTTCTGCCAGTCCCCAATCGGCGTGGAAGTTGTCCCGCAGGGAGCGCGCCTGAAGCAGCGCGTAATCCTCGCTAGCGCCGCGCATTCCGCGATAGGCTTCGCGTGGCTGAGCAAGCAATATATCTCGCGCGCGCAGCGAATAGACCACCCCGCCCCCGACAAAGAAATCGAGCGCGCCCGGCACGGTCAGCAGCGAAGCGGCAATCATCCCGCCGGTCGCGCCATCGGCCACGGCAATTTTTTCGCCCCGTTTGCGGAGCAGCTCTGCAATACGCAGAGCTTGCGGATGAAGCTCGGCCAGCATCAGCCCCCCGCCTCCACACCTGCCGCCACAATCTTGGCCCAGCCCGCCTCGTCCATCACTTCGATCCCCAATTCCGCAGCCTTCTTCAGCTTGCTGCCCGCGCCCGGCCCCGCAACCAGAATGTCTGTCTTCGTGCTGACCGATCCGCTGGCCTTTGCGCCCAGACGTTCAGCCTGCGCCTTGGCCTCGTCGCGGCTCATGGTTTCCAGCTTGCCGGTAAACACCACGGTTTTGCCGGCCACGGGGCTATCGAGCGTATCGACCTCATATCGCGGCGGTGACACTTCGGTCAGCAGATCGTCCCACACCGCGCGGTTGTGTTCTTCATGGAAGAAATCGCCCAGCGCCTCGACCACAGCGGTACCGATCCCGTCTATATCGGTGAGTTCGGCGGCTGCGTCTTCATCACTCGCCCGCGCTTTCTCGGCGGCCATGCGAAGCGCGGGTAGTTCATGAAAATGCTTCATCAAGTCGCGCGCGGTGACTGCACCCACATGGCGAATGCCAAGGCCGAACAGCAGCCGCGCAGCATCGGGCTGGCGTCTGTTTTCCACCGAAGCCAACAGGTTATCCACAGACTTGTCCTGCCAGCCTTCCAAAGCGAGAATATCGGTGCGGCGGCTGCGAAGGCGGAAAATATCGGCCGGGCTTTCCAGCCAGCCCAGCGCAAAAAACTGTTCGATGGTTTTTTCGCCCAAACCATCAATATCCAGCGCCCCGCGGGATACGAAATGCTTCAGCCGCTGGGTCCGCTGTGCCGGACAGATCAGGCCGCCTGTGCAGCGCACATCGACTTCGCCCTCAGCCGCAACAGCCTCGCTGTCGCATTCGGGGCAGCGGTCCGGGAAGGTATAGGCCCCGCGCTCCACATCGAGCGTCAGATTGGCCACAACCTGCGGAATGACATCACCTGCCCGCTGGACCTGAACCCTGTCTCCGGGACGCACGCCAAGCCGCTGAATTTCATCACGATTGTGCAGCGTGACATTGGTCACCGTCACCCCGCCCACCAGCACAGGGGCGAGCCGCCCGACAGGCGTCAGCTTGCCCGTGCGCCCGACCTGAATATCGATCGCCTCCAGCGTGGTCTCGGCCTGCTCGGCAGGAAATTTGCGAGCGATGGCCCAGCGCGGGGCCTTGGCGACAAAACCCAGCCGCTGCTGCCAGTCGAGCCGGTCTACCTTGTACACCACTCCGTCAATTTCGTATGGAAGGTCAGGACGTTGCACGGCAATGCTCTGATAACTGGCGAGCATTTCCTCCAGCGTTTCACACCGCGTGAACAGCGGCGATACCGGTACGCCCCAAGCCTCCAACGCGCGCACCACATCCACCTGCGTCTCGCCCGGCACATCGGAAGCCGCTCCCCAGCCATGCGCCCAGAATTTCAGCGGGCGGGTCGCGGTGACGCCGGCGTCCTTCTGCCGCAGCGATCCGGCGGCGGCATTGCGCGGATTGGCGAACAGCTTCTCGCCCGCTTCCTCCTGCCGCGCATTCAACGCAAGGAAGTCGGCAGTGGACATATAAACCTCGCCGCGGATCTCGAAAATTTCGGGAGCATTGCCCTCAATTTGCTGGGGTATATCGGAAATGTGTGCGACATTGGGCGTCACATCTTCGCCCACCTGCCCGTCTCCGCGCGTCGCGGCGCGGACCAATTTGCCCTGCTCGTACCGCAGAGAACAAGACAAGCCGTCGATCTTGTCCTCGGCGGTAAAAGCCACAGGTTCGTCTTTGGCAAGCGAAAGAAACCGCCGCACCCGGGCGACGAATTCCGCCAGCTCCTCGTCAGAAAACGTATTGTCGAGGCTCATCATGCGAACCTCGTGGCGAACCTTGCTTAAAGGTGAGGCAGCAATCGCATGGCCGACATTCCTGGACGGACTGTCATCCCGAACCAAATGCGGAAACGCCGCCTCCAGCTCCGCATTGCGGCGAGTGAGCGCGTCGTATTCCTGATCGGTGATCTCGGGCGCATCCTGCGCGTGATACAGCCGGTCATGCTTGGCGATCTGCCGCGCGAGCCGCATCAGTTCGTTTGCGGCATCGGCTTCGTGTAGGTTTTGCAGGTCGGTCACGAGATCGCCATCATTCCATTCTTGCGGATTTCCCAGCCTTTGGCAGTTCTACGCATCACGAAGCCCCAGCTTTCCGCGCCGACATTGCCGTAGGTGCCTCCGGAGTTGGCATCGCAGCGTCGCTCTTTGCAATCGATCATTGCATGGATTAGCACGGCGGGACGCGGAGGCTCGCCCGATACAACGCCCGGACCTTCCCAGCGGCAAGCCGACTGCTCTCTGACCCCTTCCACATTTGCACCAATGCGCTCAACCAAAGATGACGGGACGTCGCTCAGGCACAGAATGCGATTTTCGAAACTTTCTTTCTGCCGAAAAGTACGCGCCATATGCAATAATAAAGCCTCGCGCGGATCAGCCAGATCAATCAACGCTTCGACGGGGAAGCCCTCCAACCCGTCATTGTCGTCGACGTTGCGCATCATAGGATCGACATCTGCCGGTGGCGGGGGAGGCGGAGAAGGAATTGCGATCTTCGAGCCGTTCACATCCGGCCCCGCGATTTTGAAGCCTGTGATCTCGACCGGAGGAAAGGAGATGCAGGGGGATGGCACTGCATCATCGGTCGCGAGCTGGACATTGGCGTCCGTGCGATATTCCTTTGCATCGGCCACAATGCTCGCGCCATTTGTCGCTTCGCTTCCCGCATCAATATCTCGCAGGACCCAGTCAGCGCCTGTTCCCATAATTTCGATTCCTGGTCCCGAGAGTACCAACGCATCGCTTCTGCCTGTCGGCCTGCGGAGCAGAAGACAGGGGCCCATTTGCCGCAATTCGCCTTCGACAAGTGTCTCCAACGTGTCGATGGAATCGTTAGCTTTTGGCAGCACTGGGAATGCGTCTGGCTCAAGAAAATCCGGCTCGGTTTTTTCTTCGACTGGCAAACTTGCATCATCCGAACATCCGACCACGAGGATCGCCAGAATCCGGGCGAGCCGCATCACGCCCCCTCCAGCAAGCGGTCCGCCTGCGCGCGCGCCTCGGGCGTAACCTCCGCGCCAGACAGCATCCGCGCGATTTCTTCCTGGCGACCTGCGTCATCCAGCCGCGCGACACTGGTCTTGGTCACCGTGCCTTCGGAGGATTTCGCGATCATATAATGTGTCATCCCGCGCGCCGCGACTTGGGGGCTGTGGGTGACGGCCAGCAACTGCCCGTCCTGCGCCAGACGCGCCAAGCGTTCGCCAATAGCGCTAGCCACCGCGCCGCCTACGCCCCGGTCGATCTCATCGAATATCACAGTGGCCGCCCCGCCCTGTTCAGCCAGAGCGACTTTCAGCGCCAGAATAAAGCGCGACAATTCGCCGCCGCTGGCAATCTTGTTCAGCGGCGCAAACGGAGCGCCGGGATTGGTGGCGATCAGATATTCGACCGCGTCCATGCCGGTGGGGCCCCACTTATCCTCCGGCAGCACCTCGATTGCAGTCTGGAACCGCGCCGCATCCAGTTTCAGCGGGGCGAGTTCGGCGGCAACCGCCTTGTCCAGCTTGCCTGCGCCTTTCACCCGGAGCCCGTGCAATTTCTCTGCCGCGCTGCGATACGCTGCGGCGGCTTCTTTCGCTGCCAGTTCCAGCGCATCCAGCTCCGCCTCCCCGCCTTCGATGGCATCCAGCGCGGCACGGAAGCTGCGCATCTTGCCGGGCAATTCATCCACTTCGCAGCGGTGTTTGCGGGCCAGTGCGCGCAGTTCGAACAGGCGCGTTTCAGCCATGTCCAGCGCTTGCGGATCATGCACCAGCGCTTCGGCAGCGGCGGCCAGTTTGTCCTCTGCTTCACCCGCCTCGATCACGGCGCGGTCCAGGGCGTCGAGCGCTTCCTTCAGCAGCGGGTGTTCTCCGCCAATCCGGTCCAGCCTGCGCGCGGCACTCCGCAGTTCGGCCAGCGGCGAATCCGAGCCTTCCCAGATATGCCGCAATTCCTCCAGATCGCCGGCCAGCTTCTCACCCTTCTGCATACGGCTGCGCGTTTCGGCGAGGCGGGCTTCTTCGCCTGCCTGCGGTTCCAGAGTTGTGAGTTCGGCCAGATGAGCGATCAGCAAATCCTGCTCCGCCTTTGCATCCTCGATTGCGGTGCGCGCTGCTTCCAGTGCCTCGCGCGCATGGGACCACGCGGTCCACGCCTTTGCCACACGGGCGGTATCGGCCCCGGAGTACCGGTCCAGTAGCAGGCGGTGCCCGCGCGGATTGACGAGGCCGCGGTCATCATGCTGGCCGTGCAATTCCACCAGCGATGACGCGAGAGTGCGCAGCAAGGCCACGCCCACCGGCTGATCGTTCACAAATGCCTTGGAGCCGCCATCGGCCTTCACCTGGCGGCGGATTACCAGTGCCTCGCCCGGTTCGATTTCGATATCGGCATCGTCCAGCGCCCGCGCCAGATCACCGGGCAGCCGGGCAAATTCGAAACTGGCGGTGGCGCTGGCCTTGGCCTCTCCTGCCCGCACCAACCCTGTATCCGCGCGGTTCCCCAGCACCAGCCCCAGCGCATCGAGCAGAATGGACTTACCCGCGCCCGTTTCGCCGGTCAGCACACCCAGCCCGCGGCCGAAATCCAGATCGAGCGCTTCGATCAGGACGATATTGCGGATGGAGAGGCGGGTCAGCATGGCTGGAGCAACCCTAGCCCAGCCTGCACGGCAAGTCAGCGCCTATTGCACTGCTTCCCACGGCAATAATACAGGTGCGCCTTAGCTGACGGTGACATCCGCGGCGTGGCGCTCCACCAGATCGAACGCCTTGTCGTACCAGTCGCTGCCCGGATAGTTCGCGCCCAGAACGGCGGCGTATTTCTTTGCTTCTGTCGGCAGGCCCAGCGCGAGGCTGGTTTCCGTCAGACGATACAGCGCCTCTGCCGCGTGGCTGGTGGTCTGGTAATTCTCGACCACGTTCTGAAACCGCAGCTGCGCAGCCAGCCATTTGCCGGTACGCTGGTAGAATCGGCCGATTTCTATTTCCTTGCCGCCCAGATGATCGTTCACCAGATCGATCTTCAGCCGCGCATCGGCGGCGTATTGCGTGTTGGGGAAGCGGCGCTGCACATCGTTCAGAGAGGCCAACGCCTGCTCGGTCGTCTTCTGGTCGCGGTGGATATCGCTGATCTGCTCGTAATAGCTGAGCGCGATGAGGTAATAGGCATAGGGCGCGTCTTTGTTACCCGGATGGATCGTCAGAAAACGCTGCGCGCTCTGGATTGCCTTCGTATAGTCCTGACCGACGTAATAGCTGAACGCGCTCATCAACTGGGCACGGCGGGCCCACGGGCTGTAGGGATGCTGGCGCTCCACCTCGTCGAACAAGGGCGCGGCGACGCGGGCGTTTCCGGCATCGAGCCGCTGCTTCGCATTGGCATACAGCGTTTCCACATCACGCGCGATATAGGCCGTGTCACTTGGTCCGCCCCCGCCCCCCAGCGATGCACAGGCGGTGAGGGATAGCGCCAGAATGCTGGCGCCCAGAGCGTTGCGAAGGGGCTTTGTCGTCATGGGAACAGCCTATAGCCAGCGCTGGCGTGAACGCCAAGTGAAGTTAGCGCGAAGTTAGTGTGAAGTTATGCTGTCCTACACCTGTCTCTTATACACATCTCCGAGCCCACGAGACGGACTCCTATCTC
>CAJXSN010000002.1 GCA_913060895.1 uncultured Sphingomonadaceae bacterium | reverse complement strand
CTACACAGAGTAGATCGTCGGCAGCGTCAGATGTGTATAAGAGACAGATTGTGCAATCAGGGTGCCGATATCGGAGTCGAGGGCAGTCGTCAGGCCGACAACTGCATCCACACCGTCCACGCCCTGTCCGGCGAATACTGTGCCTGGGTCGCCGCTGCCGGTTTCAGCTGTCGCGGTCAGGCGGACATCTGCCGTGTCCTGATCATCCGGGTTCGCGCCATCCAGCTCCGTGATGACAAACAGACGAAGGCTATCGTCGGCAAGAATGGTCGGGGTCGATCCGCCGAAGGGGATAACCGTGTCTTCGCCTTCGTCATAAACGCCATTGCCGTTGCTGTCGTAAGCGAATTTAACGATGGAGGGATCAAAGTCGTCGCCAACGATCGCCGGGTCGACTTCAATCTCGTATGCTTCTGGGCCGTTACCAGTGTTGTTGACCTGAAAGGTGAGAACCGCGCCGTTATCGTCAATCGCGACATTGCCACCATCAAGCGACTGGACCGCAACATCGAGGATTTCGTCCACCTGCACGGTGACAGTGTTCGACGGAACCGTCTCGGTCACGCCGCCAATAGTATAGGTTGCTTCCGCCGTGTTATCGATCGGCGTACCTGCAGGGACACCCGCAGCCATAGCGGCGGAGGGCAGGGCGATGGCGGTAATAGTGGCAGATGCCAGCAGTCCGCTTTTGATTGCTATGCGTTTCATGGATAAGATTAATGGGACAAATTTGTTAAGAACTCCTTCAACATGATCGAGAAACGTTTGTTATTTCATGTTCATGTTTGGCTTCCGGACAATCGTATATAAGCTCATGGTTTCTTCGGAAGCGCGAAAACTCGAGACTTCGGGCAGGTTCGAGTGCGCCAAAGCTCAGCTATAGAAGGTCAGCTTCTCAGCAATTGGCCACAGAAAAATCCCCGGACATTTCTGCCAAGGGTATCGAAAGCATATTGCGTATGATGGGAATATCCACTGGTCGGGACGATAGGATTCGAACCTACGACCCCCACACCCCCAGTGTGGTGCGCTACCAGACTGCGCTACGTCCCGATCAGTGGAAGGCGCGCCTATAGGGTTGCGATATCTTCTAGGCAAGCTTGCTTTGCTTTCGCAGAGGTGTTCCTTCCAACTGCATCCGTACAAACAATTGGGCGACAGTTGACGCCGGGCCGCGCTGTCCCCGCGACCATCCGCAATCGATTGCTCAGCCCATGCAATCTTGCTAGGCGCGCGCCACAGAGTGTCGCTGTCGGTCAATATTGCCGGGAGCGCACCACAAACGCCCCTTGATACTCAGCTTTTACCGGACTTTTTCATGTTTGACATTCTAACCGCCGCGGCCAGCGCAGACGCGCCGCCCGCATGGGTGCAATTCCTGCCCCTGATCGGCATGGGTCTGATATTCTGGTTTTTGATTATCCGCCCGCAAATGAAGCGGCAGAAAGAGCATCAAACCAAAGTTGCCGGACTGAAGAAAGGCGATCAGGTCGTCACAGCGGGCGGCCTAGTGGGCAAGGTAGTGAAAATCGACGACGATTACGCCGACATCGATCTGGGCGGGGGAACCCGCGTAAAAGCAGTCAAGGCAACCATTGGCGACGTGATCCCGCCAGCGGGCGCGAAGCCTGCTAACGACTGACTGGGACATATTAGACGATGCTAGAATTCCCTCGCATTAAACGGATATGGCTCTGGGGCCTCACATTGCTGTGTTGTCTCGCCGCTTTGCCGTCCTTGCTGTCATCGACCAGTCTGACCTGGCCCGAGGCTTTGCCCGACCCGACTGTTAATCTGGGGCTGGACCTTGCCGGGGGTAGCCACATCCTGCTGGAAGCGGAAACCGAACAGGTTGCCGCCCAGCGTCTCGAAAATATGGAAGAGGGTATACGCAGCGTACTGCGTGATGCCGAACCGCGTATCCGCATCGGCGATGTTTCGACGGGCGAGGGGCAATTGTCCTTTATGCTGGAAAACAGCGGCGACATCGACCGCGCCCGAGAGTTGATGACCCCGCAGATGAATGGCGATGGACTGGTACAGGAATGGGAACTGACCGTTGTCGATTCCTCCCGGGTCGTCCTGACGCAGACCGCAGCCGGTCTGGAAACAGCTGTTACACAAGCGATGGACAGTGCCACTGAAGTCGTGCGCAAGCGGATCGATGAACTGGGCACGCGAGAGCCGACGATCATCCGGCAGGGCGATACCCGCATTGTGGTGCAGGTGCCCGGTCTACAGGACCCCGACAAGCTGAAGGATCTGCTGGGCCAAACGGCTAAACTGGAGTTCAAACTGGTCGATCAGACTGCACTTCCGACCGATGTGCAGCAGGGTATTGCCCCTCCAGGCAGCCAGATATTCCCTTACGCGGCGGGAACGCCTGGCGAGGGCACGTCTATCGCTGTGCGTCGGCTGGGCGGCATTCAGGGTGATAATCTGATTAATGCTCAGGCCGGAGTTAATCCTGAAAACCAGCAAAACATCGTCAACATTACTTTCGACCAGCAAGGTGGCCAGCGGTTCGCGCAGCTGACGACGAATAATGTGAACAAGCCGTTTGCAATTATCCTCGATGGAGAAGTGCTTTCTGCACCCAATATCAACGAACCGATTTTGGGTGGCAGTGCGCAGATATCCGGCAGTTTCGATGCAGAGAGCGCCAATGCGCTGTCGATCTCGCTACGTTCGGGCGCATTGCCGGTTGATCTGGCTGTGGTAGAGGAGCGGACCGTTGGGCCCGACCTAGGGGCAGACTCGATCCGCCGCGGGATGCTTGCAATGGCGCTGGGCTCGCTCTTTGTGATCGGATTGATGATCGCGACTTACGGACGGTTTGGTGTGTATGCGACCATCGCGCTGGTTTTCAATGTCCTGATGATCCTCGGTATTATGGCTGTTCTCAATACAACGCTGACTTTGCCGGGTATTGCCGGTTTCGTGCTTACCATCGGGGCGGCGGTTGATGCCAATGTGCTGATCAACGAGCGTATCCGAGAGGAACGCAGGCGGGGACGCAGGGTTATTGCGGCGGTCGAGAATGGTTATCGAGAGGCCAGCCGCGCAATTTACGATGCCAACATTACCAATTTTATTGCCGGGGTGCTGCTGTTCCTGTTCGGCTCTGGCCCTGTCCGCGGGTTCGCAGTGGTTTTGATAATCGGCCTGTTCACCAGTGTCTTTACCGCCGTGGTGATGACGCGGATGTGGGTGTCGGATTGGCTGCGCGCCAAACGCCCCTCGGAACTGCACATTTAAGGGAACGATACGATGAAACTTCTCAAACTCGTACCCGATGATACAAACATCAAATTCCTGAAATGGCGTGTGCCGTTCTACGTGTTCAGCGTCTTGCTGATGGCGGCCAGTTGGGGGTTGGTGCTGACAAAGGGCTTGAACTACGGCGTCGACTTCGCCGGAGGTCAGGAAATACGCGCAACATTCGTTGGCGAAACAGAAGCCCCAATCAGCGAAATTCGCCAGTCACTGACGGCGATTGACGATGTCGGCGACCCGGTTGTGCAGCGCTTCGGCGCAGCAAACGAAGTCTCGATCCGGGTCAAGTTGCCGCCAGAAGCAGAAGGCGACAAGGAATTCGCCGACCGCCTGACGCGCGAGATTACCGACACGTTGCAAACCGATCATCCCGAAGTCCGCATAGACGGCGTGGATTCTGTTTCTGGCAAGGTGTCGGGCGAGTTCCGCTCTGCTGCCGTCTGGGCATTGCTGGCCGCGATGGGGGCCATTGCAATCTACATCTGGATTCGCTTCGAATGGCAGTTCGGGGTGGGTGCATTGTTCGCTCTGGCGCATGACGTATCGCTGGCGCTGGGAATGTTTGCATTGTTCCAGATGGAATTCAGCCTGCAAATCATCGCCGCCATTCTTGCGATCATCGGCTATTCGCTGAACGATACGATCGTAGTGTACGACCGTATACGCGAGAACCTAAAGAAATTCCGCAAGATGCCAATGGCGGAATTGCTTGATCTGTCGGTTAACGAAACACTCGCACGTACTGTGATGACCTCGCTGACGTTGCTCGTGGCTCTGATGCCCCTGCTGTTTTTTGGCCCTGCCAGCTTGTTTGGCCTGGTTGCAGCCATCGTGCTGGGACTGTTCGTCGGAACGTACAGCTCAGTTTATATGGCTGCACCAATCCTGATCTGGCTCGGTGTATCGAGCGATAGCTTCGTACCCCAGGAAACAGAAATGGACCGACAGGAAAAAATTGCACGCGGTGAAACCGCGTAACTGCACAGAATTGGCAGTTCAGGGATGGGGCGCTGGCAACAGCGCCTCGTAATGCTCGGCCAGCTTTGCACCATTGACCCGCCAGTCGAACTGTTCGGCCATCGCAACCGTAGCCTGACTTTCGGGTGGATCGGCCAGAACGGCGTTGATGCCAACTGCGATTGCCTGAGCATTGCGCTTCACGATGCGCCCCGCAGCGGGACCGGTCACAACCTCCCGTGCGCCGCCTGCATCTGTAATAACCAGCGGTGTGCCGCAGGCGAGCGCCTCTACCCACGCATTGGCGAGGCCTTCGCTGGCAGAGGGCAGGACCATGACGTTAGCTGCAGACAGCACCAGTGGCAGCAGATCATGGTCCAGCAAGCCGAGGAAATGCACTCTGTCACTCACCCCTTGATTGACCGCCAGAGTCCGCAACTCTGCCTCGTCCTCTCCCTTGCCAACCAGTAGCAGCCGAGCCCTCGGAACAGCTTTGAGCGCCTCTATGACAAAGGCTTGTCCTTTACGCTCGATCAGTGCGCCCACTGTCGCCAGAATTGGCGCATCGCCCGATACATCGATGCCAAGCTCTTCCGATAGCCGGTCGCGCAGCTTTGTATGGTTGAGTGGGCGGAAGCGGTCGCGGTCGAGCCCTGTGTAGTGAACGGTAGTCTTGTCTCTGGGCAGACCGATTGCAGCCATATCCTGCGCCAAGGCGTCACAGACCGACAACAGGCCGGCTGCCTGCATACTTGCGGCGTGCATCTGGCGATTGGCGTAGGATTTGGCTCCCCAATAGTGAATATCGGCCCCGCGAGCCTTGATCGAGAGGGGCAGGCCGAGCGCCTCTGCAATTTGCGCGGCCGCGGGGCCGTCTGGGTAGAAGAACTGTGCGTCCACTATATCGAACGGACGTTCCGAATGCAGACGTCTGGCCAGGGGCAAGACTGCGCGCGCGATCATGCGCGTATTGATCCGCCCACCAATTTTAGGAATCAGGGTGAATTTCGGGCGATGCACCAATACGCCGTGCTCCACCCCGTCGACGGCAGCATTGGCCTGATCGACATAATCGCCGAACAGAACCGGCGGAACACCAATAGGATTGATAACCGTCACGTTCCAATCTCCGCGGTCTGCCAGCGCCTCCAGCGAGCGTGCGACAAATGTTCCAAAGCGCGAACGGGCTGCGTTGGGATATAATGTGGAGAGGGAAAGAACCCGTTTGACCGGCTTTTTTAACACGCGGCTCACAGGCGGCGTACCAGCATCTCGCATACGGCAATCCAGGGCGGATCGTCCACCACCTGCTGTTTCTGCCCCATTCCGGGGGGAAGGAGACCAATCATGCTGCCTTGCCGGTCTATAAGCCGTCCGAAGGCAAAACGGCCGCCGGAACGGGGGACCAGTACATCGCGATTCATTGCGCGGCTGACGTCATCGGGAAGAATTTGCCGCAACCAGAGTTGGTCGCCTGGCAGATAAGGGCCGGTCGCAACGTTGACATTCAGTACTGTCAGCGGACCTTCACCGCCCAAATCACTGGGCAAGATGGCATCGAGCGGTTTGATAAGCGGATGGGGGCCATCCCCGTCCAGCGTGGCAATAATTTGGGGATGATCGGGATTGTCGGAACGGACCAGGGTTTCCGGATCGACTTCCAATGCAATGGCAATCCGCTCCATCCATTGGAGCGAGAGGTTCCGCATTCCCGTCTCCAGCCGACCTATGGTCTGTGCCGTTGTTCGGGGTGAGCAAGCTTCGGCGAGTTCCGCCAAAGTCATGCCCCGGTCCTTCCGAATACTCCTGATGCGATTAATCACTTGTCGATCCTTAACCTAAAAGGTGAGAAACCGCTTTCCTACAGGTAAGGAGATTTGGCAAGACTATGTATCCCGATATGGTTATTCTTTTGGAGAAGCACACTTGCCACGCACCCTGATCGAACGCGAACTGACATCCGAAGGTCCGGCGCACGATACAGCGCGAGCGAGGCGGTCGCGGCGAACTGTGACCATCAACACCAGCGAATCCCCTCTGTCATGGCTGCATTCACGGGGGCATCTGGAGGACAGGCTATTCGATGCAGGCGAACATTTGCGGGCTGATTACGAGCGCGCCCAGCTTGGGGCGAATGTTACCATGCGCTGGGATCCCGTGCGGGTAAACGGCGGCAAAGCGGGGCTGACTGCAACGGAACGCCAGATTGCGGCGAAGCGCCGGTTCGACGAAGCGATGGCGCTGGCTGGCAGCGGGCTGACAGATATCCTATGGCGCGTAGTGTGCGGCGGAGAAAGCCTTGCGATGTCTGAAAAGGCGCTCGACTGGCCAGCCCGATCCGGCAAACTGGTGTTGAAACTCGCTCTGGACCGGGTGGCTGATTATTACCGGATTACCTGACTGACCTTGCGGCGGAGTACAGGCAAGACATCCGTCTCGAACCACGGGTTTTTGGCCATGAAGATAGTGCTGCGCCAGGCGGGATGGGGCAAGGGCAAAACGGCGGGAAGATACGCGCGATAGGCCTTTACTCGGTCGGTTAGAGTTAGCTTCCGGGTGCCGGGCAAATAATGCGCCTGCGCGTAGGTTCCAACCAACAAGGTTAGGCGGTTCTCAGGAAGGGTCTCCAGTACACGGCGATGCCATAACGGCGCACATTCGGACCGGGGCGGCTTGTCCCCGCCGGACGCCTTGCCCGGATAACAAAAGCCCATCGGCACCAGAGCAACCTTGGCCGGATCATACATCTGCTCTTTGGTCAGGCCGGTCCATTCGCGCAATCTGTCTCCGCTGGCATCGTCCCATGGGATACCGCTGGCGTGAACCTTTGAACCCGGCGCTTGTCCGATAATTAGGAGGCGTGCGGTAGATGAGAAGGAGACGACCGGACGTACCTCATGCGGCACATGCGCAGCACAGGCGGTGCATGCGGCGATTTCCGCCTGCAAACTCACGCAGTTTCCACCCGCTCCGCCAATTCCAGCCAACGCTCTTCTGCCACATCCTTCTCAGTGCGGGCATTTTCCAGTCCTTTGGAAATATTGGCGAATTTCTGGGGATTTGTAGTGAAGAGATCAGGGTCCGACAGAATTTCTTCTCCGCGACTAATGGCGCTTTCCAGTTCCTCGATCCTAGCAGGTAGCAGATCGTAGTCTCGCTGTTCCTTGAAGGTCAGCTTGTCGGCGCGCACAGGTGCTGGTGCTGTCTCAGTTGCAGGTGAATTGACGGTTTCTTCCGCTTTCGGCTTGGAACCGCGCGATTTGCCGACCACATGAATATGCCGTTTGCGTTCCCAATCCTCGTAACCGCCAGCAACCACATCGACCGATCCGCTACCATCAAGACCCAGCGTCAAGGTAACAGTCTTGTCCAGAAAGTCGCGGTCATGGCTGACAATCAACACCGTGCCTTCGTAATCCGCAATCACTTCCTGCAGCAGATCGAGCGTTTCCAGATCCAGGTCGTTGGTCGGTTCGTCCAATACCAGTAGATTGGATTTGGCGGCAAATTCGCGGGCCAGCAGCAGCCGCGATTTCTCGCCGCCAGAGAGGATGCCGACTTTTGTATCGATAATTTTCGGGTCGAACAGGAAGTCTTTCAGATGCGCCTGAACGTGTTTGCGATTGCCCTGTACATCGATCCAGTCCCCGCCCTCGGCCAGAATGTCGCGGACGGTTTTGTCAGGTTCCATCAGGCTGCGCTGCTGGTCGATCATAACGCCGCTCAGCTTTCTGGATATCTCGACGGTGCCGCTGTCGGGCTCCAACTCGCCGGTAAGCATTTTAAGCAGCGTCGTCTTGCCCGCACCGTTTGACCCGACAATACCGATCCGGTCGCCTCGTTGGATGCGCAGCGAGAACGGCTTGATAACCGCGCGCCCCTCGTATGATTTGGTAATATCCTTCGCCACGATCACGGACTTGCTTTTGAAGTCCTCTTCCGCAGTCAACTTCAGCTTGGCAGTGCCGCTGGTGTCGATCATGGTGGCGCGTGCCGCCCGCATTTTCCACAATGCCTCAAGCCGTCCCTGATTGCGTTTGCGCCGCGCGGTGACGCCGCGTTCCAGCCAGTGCGCTTCCAGCTTCAGCTTGGCATCCATTTTTGCAGCAGCACGCGCTTCTTCGGCATAGACCTGCTCTTCCCAAGCTTCGTAGCCGCCAAAACCGACATCCTTGCGCCGTATAATCCCGCGATCCAGCCATAGAGTAGCGTTGGTTAACCGCTTCAAGAACGTCCGATCATGGCTGATGACAACGAAGGCGCCAGTATAGCGCTCCAGCCAGCTTTCCAGCCATTCGATAGCGGATAGATCGAGATGGTTGGTCGGCTCGTCCATCAACAGCAGGTCGGGATCCTGCGCCAATGCACGAGCAATCGCTGCGCGGCGACGCTCCCCGCCGCTTGCGCCTTTCGCAGGGGTTGCCATATCGATACCCAGTTGCCCGGCGATCGCCTCGACCTCATACTCCTCGGGCGGGTTCTCACCCGTCAGTGCGAAGTCCAAGAGCGTTTCATGGGCCGACAGGTCGGGATCCTGCTCAAGAACCACTATCCGCATATTGGCCTTCACCTTGCGGATGCCCTGATCGGCTTCCAGAGAATTCTCGATCAGGCGGAACAGCGTAGTCTTGCCCGCACCGTTGCGGCCGATCAGCGCCAGCCGGTCACGCGGCCCTACATGCAAGTCGATGTTCTCGCGCTCGGGCCCGCCCAGCAGCCAGCGGCTGCCCTGTTGCAGGCCCAGGCCTTCCCATGAAAGTATCGGTGGTTGTGCCATGATGCAGGGCAGGTAGGGTGACGGGGCCGCGACAGCAAGCTGGTTCAGGGGTGCGTAACCCGCGCCACGCCACCTTGCCTGCACAATCTAAGGAGAACACTATGCTTCGCAATGCTCTGCTCGCCACTGGTTTTGCCGCCAGTCTTGCCCTTGCGACCTCTGCAAGCTCTCTTGCGGCAGCGACAGTTGAAATCACGGCAAACAATCCGGTGATCGAATTGAGCGTGTTCGAGCAAATCGAGGTGGCCCCCGATATTGTTACAATTGGCGCAGGGGTGACGACCGAAGCGTCCACCGCTGTGGAAGCGCTCCGCAAAAACTCGGCAGAAATGCGCCGCGTGGTGGATTTGGTGAAGGCGTTGGGGGTGGAGCCGCGTGATATCCAGACAACGGGCATCAATCTGAATGCGCAGTATGATTATGACCGGTCTAACCAACGTCAGGTCTTCCGCGCCTATCAGGCATCCAACCGGATCAGCGTGCGTCTGCGCGAAATCGACCGGGCGGGCGAAGTTCTGGACGCGCTGGTATCGGCTGGTGCGACCAATATCTTTGGCCCCAATTTCTCGCTTGACGATGATACAGCGGCAAAGGGCGAGGCACGGGCACGTGCGATGACAAATGCCCGCACTCGTGCAGAGGCTTATGCGCGTTTGGCAGGGTATTCCGGCGTACGTATTCTGCAAATCTCGGAATCGATCCGCAATAGCGGTCCGCGTGAAGAGGCAATTGTACAGACGGCATCGCGTATGGCTGATGCAGCTGCGCCCACAGCGCCTATTGAGCCGGGCATGGTTTCTGCGGGTGTATCGGTTTCGGTTACTTTCGAGATGACGGGGCAGTCCAGCACCTCGTCGCTCGGCGAGTAGGTTTGGCCTCCGGTAATCCCGCTATTCACGGCGTGTTCAATGGCTTGGCATAATAGTAGATCATCATGAAAACCGCTCTTTTGTCTTTCGCCGCTGCCACTATTGCATTGACGGGGTTCTCCGCCCCGGCTGACGCACAACAGCGCAAGCCGCAGGATGAAGCGCGTAAGGAAATGCGGGCCGGCAATGTGTTGTCGCTGCGTGAGATAGAGCGGCGGATCGTGCCGAAAATGCGCGGTTCCGAATACCTTGGTCCTGCCTATGACTCGACGGCGGTGGCTTACCGCCTCAAATTTATTCGTGCGGGCAAGGTAACGTTCGTTGATGTCGATGCGCGCACTGGCCGGGTTCTTCGCCGATCCAACTGAGGCGTTCAGAACTGTCGATGGCACATAATCGATGAATGTTTGCGGGAAACGTCGTACACATTGACGCGTAGCTGCCTAAAGCGCCACAAGGCATGCCATATTGAAGAGGGCTTTAAGCGACTATGCGCATTCTGATTGTCGAAGACGAACCTACTTTGGGCCAGCAGCTGAAAAGCACGCTGGAACAGAACGGCTATGCCATCGATCTGTCTACCGATGGCGAAGACGGCCATTTCCTCGGATCGACCGAAAACTATGACGCCGTTATCCTCGATTTGGGTCTACCCGAAATCGACGGACTTACCGTACTGGGTATGTGGCGTAAGGAAGGCCGGGATTTCCCGGTGTTGGTTCTGACCGCGCGTGACAGCTGGTCCGACAAGGTAGCAGGCCTGGATGCCGGCGCAGATGATTATCTGGCCAAACCGTTCCAGACCGAAGAACTCATTGCCCGCCTGCGGGCTCTTATTCGCCGTGCATCAGGTAATACCTCGAGCGAACTGATGGCCGGTGATGTCCGGCTGGACACCCGAAGCGGCCGTGTGACGCTGAAGGGGGAGCCGGTTAAACTGACCGCTCAGGAGTATAAGCTCCTGAGCTATCTTATTCATCACAAGGGCAAGGTTGTCAGCCGTACCGAACTGATCGAACATATATACGATCAGGATTTCGACCGTGATTCCAATACAATCGAAGTGTTTGTAACCCGCATCCGCAAGAAGCTGGGCGCAGAAGTCATAACGACCATTCGCGGTCTTGGTTACAGCCTCGACGATCCCGCCGACGCTCCCAGAGCATAGAATGACAGCGCCTGATCGCGCGGGCGCTGCTATGGGCGTAAGTGCAGCTCCAGATGAAGCACGCATAAACGATACGCTTGAAAGCGCGCCTCCGCATACTGGCAGTCTTGGCCGGCGGATGATGGTGATCTCCGCCATATGGATCAGCATCCTGTTGCTGAGTGGCGGCTTCGCCCTTGATCGTACCCTGACCGCTCTGGTGGAGCGGAATTTCGATGAACAGCTGGAATATGTCCAGACAGCGTTGATTGCCTCCTCCGAGATCGGTCCGGATGGTGAAGTATTGCTCTATCGCCCTTTGGGCGACCAGCGGTTTCTTGAGCCCAATAGCGGGCTATATTGGCAGATTAGCGGTGATGGTCATGATGATTGGCCCAGCCGCTCTCTATGGGATCGTACACTAAAGGTTCGCGAGGAAAGCCCCGGAGTCGAGGCGGAGTTCTATAATAGTGACCAGTTTGCTGACGAGCCGCTACGCTTGGTTGAGCGGAGCGTCGTTCTTCCTGACAGCGATACGCGGTGGACTTTTGCCGTCGCTTCAGCGCGCGATGAACTGGATGCGCAAATAGCCCGTATCCGCTCGATTTTGGTGTGGAGCTTCGCGGTACTGGCGGTCGGCTTGTTAACATTGGCGGCGCTACAAAGTTACTTCGGCCTGCGGCCTTTGCGCCGTGTGCGTGAGGCTATCCAGCGGATTCGCACTACTGGTACCAATAGAGTGACTGATCCGCTGCCTTACGAAGTTCAGCCTCTGGTACAGGAACTGAATGCTCTTTTGGCTCACTCGGAACGGCAAGCGGAAGAAGCGCGTACACATGCCGGCAATTTGGCCCATGCTCTCAAAACACCTCTGACTGTCGTAAACAACGCTGCGACTGCGCATGCCCACGATCTGGCGGATACGGTAATCCGCGAGGCACGCACAATGCGCCGTCATGTCGACCATCATTTGGCACGGGCAAGGGCGGTAGGCCGCCGGGCAACGGGGCTTTCGCGGACTTCTCTGAATGAAAGTGCACAGGCTGTGCAGCGGGCTGTCGAGCGCCTTTATCCCAATGTTCGGTTCGATATCGACGGCAGGAAGGACATACTGGTCGCTATCGAGCGTCAGGATCTGGATGAAATTTTGGGCAACCTGATAGAGAATGCCGCGAAATATGGTGGTGGGAGTGTTTTCGTCACACTCGATGCCGAAAGCACCGATAATCGCCGCGATCCCTGTGTCGTGTGGGTGGAGGATGACGGTATGGGTATCCCCGAAGAAGAGCGCATCCGTATCTTCGACCGCGGAGCGCGGCTTGATACAGGTAAGCCAGGTACGGGTCTTGGGCTCGCCATTGTGCGCGATGTCGCAGAAATTTATGGTGGAACTGTCACGCTGGGGGAGAGTGAGGATTTGGGAGGATTACTGGTGCGACTGGTGTTGCCCCGGTCTAATCAGTCCCCACTGAAATAGTACACTTGCTTTCGAGTGTAAGGAGTTGTGACACACAAGGCCTACTGGTGCGAGGTAGTATTTCCAGTGGAAATGAGGTGCTAGACCGCCGCAGCGTTTAGGATATGACAAAAAAATACAGAAAAATCGCTGTGGTTATCTAATAAAAAAGGGGGGCCAATGGCCCCCCTTTATCAAAACGAAATTAGCTATTGCTTAGCTGCTGACTGGCGCGTCATCATCATTGTCATCTCCACCGCTAGCTGCGATGGCAACGCCCACAGCGAGAAGCGCGAAGATACCAAGAACCATCGACGACTCACCGCCGACGTCGGAGCCACTGACCGGAGCAGAGCGGTCAGCTACCGTGGCCTGAGCCGCGATAGGGGCAACCGCTAGGGTACTTGCGACGACGGCTGCAGTAATCTTACCAAATTTCATTGTGTATACTCCGTGTAGAAATCTCAGAGTGAGCCTATGTTGGCGCAGTCGTGCTTGCAACTGCTAACCGGACTCTATTGCTGGAATATGGTCATTCATCCATCGTATGTAACATTTATGTATCGGTTTCCCAAAGTCCGAAATTTTACTGCCTTATTTGAACCGCGCCCGTTCGTGATGCCGAATCACTTCGTCGATGATGAATCGCAGGAACTTCTCGGAAAATTCAGGGTCAAGATGGGCTTCTTCGGCCAAGGCACGCAGTCGGGCCACTTGCCGTTTCTCCCGGCTGGCATCGGCCGGAGGAAGGGCAGCCTTTGCCTTGTAATCACCTACGGCCTGCGTGATCCGAAAACGCTCTGCCAGCATGTGAATCAAAGCAGCATCGATATTGTCGATTGACCGTCTGTAGGTCACAAGCACCGGATCTTCATCTGATGCGGAGCCGGCTGCGCTGCCGCGCTGTGTATCGTTCGGTGTCATAACCATGCATTGCTAGCAGCAATTCGTTTCTTGCCAAGTGCCAGACAACGCCCCATTTACCGTGCCACGATGAGCGCAGACATTTTGACCTTTCCAAAGGGCCCGCAAGCACCACCTCCGACGTTGGAGCCGATGGTATCACTAACGGCGTCGGGAATGAATGCAGTCAATTCCGTCATTCTTGACCGGATGCAAAGCGAGATACCTCTCATTCCCAGGCTGGCGGGCCATCTGATCGCGGGCGGTGGCAAAAGATTGCGCCCGATGCTGACCCTCGCCGGTGCGGACCTTGTCGGATATCAGGGTACGCGCCACTACATATTGGCGGCTGCAGTCGAGTTTATCCATACGGCAACATTGCTGCACGACGATGTTGTCGATGGCAGTGAATTACGCAGAGGCAAAGCGGCGGCCAATATCATCTTCGGCAACCCGGCCACTGTATTGGTGGGGGATTTTCTGTTCAGCCGGTCTTTCGAGCTGATGACCGAAGATGGCAGCCTGAAGGTGCTCAAAATCCTTTCATCGGCCAGTGCTGTGATTGCCGAGGGAGAGGTGGCACAGCTTTCCGCACAGCGCCGTATCGCAACCAGCGAGGCAAAGTATCTTCACATTATCGGCGCAAAGACCGCTGCTCTGTTTGCTGCCGCCAGCCGGATTTCGGCCGTAGTCGCGGAATGCGACGAAGCGCAGGAGCAGGCGCTGGATGATTATGGGCGCAGTCTGGGAGTGGCTTTTCAGTTGGTCGACGACGCGCTGGATTACGATGCCGATGCGGCCCAGATGGGCAAGGATCGCGGGGATGATTTCCGTGAGGGTAAAATGACCCTGCCTGTCATACTCGCATACGCACGTGGCGATGCGGAAGAACGTGCATTCTGGGAGGCTGCCATTGGCGGTCACAAGACGTCCGATGCCGATCTGGATCACGCGATCAAGCTGATTGCACGCCATGATGCAGTTGAAGCGACCCGCGAGCGCGCGCGTCATTTCGCCCAGCGAGCAGCAGATAGCTTGTCGATTTTTCCTGATGGGGAGGCCCGCGCAGCTATGATCGAAGCGGCACAATTTGCCGTGTCGCGGAGCTATTGATCCAGCGACACGGGATCGTGCTTAGGCTCAAAGCGTGACCGATCTTCCCGTTCAAGCTGTCCTGCATGAGTTGCTTGAGGCTCTGCGTTCAAAGTCGGCTGCGGTACTTGTCGCTCCGCCCGGAGCCGGTAAAACCACGGCTGTCGCGCCGGCACTGTTGAGCGAGCCCTGGTGCACCGGTGAAATCCTGCTGCTGAGCCCGCGCCGTGTCGCTGCGCGCGCTGCTGCCGAGAGAATGGCAGAAACCACCGGAGAAAATGTTGGAAAAATAGTTGGCTACACGACACGTCTCGATACGAAGCGAAGTGCCGAGACCCGTATTACTGTCCTGACCGAAACGATTTTCGTTAACCGGATTGCTGATGATCCGGAGCTTTCTGGCGTGAGCGCGGTTCTGTTTGACGAAGCGCATGAGCGCAATCTCGATAGCGATCTCGGGCTTGCTCTGGCCATTGAGACGCAGCAAATCCTACGTCCCGATTTGCGCTTGCTGGTAATGTCAGCCACCATTGATGGCGCTCGCTTTGCTCGCCTTCTGGGCGAAGATACCCCGGTTCTGAAAAGTGAAGGACGAAGCTATCCGCTGGAAATAGAATGGCTTGGCTTCGATTCATCCAGCAGGATAGAAGACGCCATGACGTCAGCGATCAGGCGCGCCTGGAGCGAAACGGCGGGCGACATACTGGCTTTCTTGCCCGGACTGCGTGAGATTGACCGCGTACAGGAACGGGTTGAGACGGTGTTCCCAGACACACCCGTTTTGCCATTGCACGGACAAGTTGAGCCTGCAGCCCAACGTGCGGCTATTCAGCGGGACGTGCAGGGGCGGCGCAGGATAGTGCTAGCCAGCGCGATCGCGGAAACATCGCTTACCCTTGATGGCGTTTCAGTCGTGATAGATAGCGGACTTTCCAGGCAGGCATTTTTCGATCCCATCGGCGGAGCGACCCGGCTGGAAACAGTGCGCGCCAGCCAAGCTTCGGCAGCGCAGCGGGCAGGGCGTGCGGCGCGTCAAGGCTCGGGCGTAGCCTATCGCTTATGGAGCAAGGCTGGTCACTCCGGGCGACCGCAATACTCACCGCCGGATATTGCAACCGCAGATCTGGCACCGCTACTATTGACGCTGTCTCAATGGGGGAATTCTGACCCTGCATCGTTGCCGTGGCTCGATATACCTCCTGCATCGTCGCTTTCCTCTGCGCGCGGACGCTTGATGAAACTCGGCGCGCTGGACGTGCAGGGACGGATAACTGGGCGCGGGCAGGACATTGCCAGGTTACCAGTCGACCCGGTCTCGGCCTCTGCAATTTTGTTTGGAGCAGAAGCCGGGCAGGCTCTCGAGACTGCCAAGATTGTGCTTCTGCTGCAGGAGCGCGGTCTGGGCGGGCGCGGGGAGGATCTGCTGCGGCGCTTGTCCGCATGGGACGCAGATCGGGGAAATCGGGCCAATGCTACGCGGCGTCTGGCAAATCGATGGGCGCAGGCTGCCGAAAAGCTGATGCTCGGCCAGCGAAGCAAACGGCAGGAGCCCGCGATATTTCTCGCGTTGGCGCGACCGGACTTCATTGCGCGCCGTCGCGGTCCTTCCGGCGAGGAGTGGTTGTCTGCCGGCGGCCGCGGTTATCGCCTCGATCCCCTGTCATCGCTTGCCCGTGCGGAGTGGATTATCATTGGTGACGCACAAGGCCATCCACAGGGAGCGCGGATCACCTCGGGTGCGGAATTGAGCTTGGCGGATGTCGAGGGTGCGCTTGGTCATTTAGGCGAGGAACGGCGTACATTACGCTGGAATAACAAGGAAAACCGGATCGAAGCGCGGCTTGAAACGCATATTGGCGCTATTCGTATCAAAATCGGACCAGACCCTTCACCTGCTCCCGATGCGATGGCGGCATTGCTTCTCGACACCGCCCGAGACCGGCTCGACCAACTTCTACCCGAAACATTGTTTGCGCGGGCAAAATTCATCGGTCTGACAGAGCTTTCGGTGAAGAACCTTCAGGACAATGCAGACATCTGGCTAAGTCCGCTAGTCTATGGTCGGCGGAATTTAGAGCTTGGGGAGGGGGTGCTGGTCGATGCTGTGCTGGGCCAACTCGATTGGGGAACGCGTCAGCGGTTTGATCGGGAGGCCCCACGTCAATTCATATCGCCCGCCGGAACAACGCACGCGATTGATTACACTGCGGATGATGCACCATCGGTCGAGGTGCGAGTGCAGGCTATGTTCGGACTGGACCGGCACCCGATGGTTGGCTCTATTCCGCTGCTGTTGAAGCTGACCAGTCCTGCCGGGCGCCCCGTTCAGGCAACGCGCGATCTGCCTTCTTTCTGGCGCGGTAGCTGGGCCGATGTGCGCAAGGATATGAAAGGCCGTTATCCGAAGCACCGCTGGCCGGATGAGCCGTGGGCTGAAAAGCCGAGCCTGAAAACGAAAAACGCCTTTTCCAAAAGTGGCAAGTGACCTAAAGCTACACGTTATGGCCGCACGGATATATCAACGACCGAAAAGCGCGATGCAGTCTGGCAAGGCGCGCATGGATGAATGGGTGCTCGAATTCGAGCAGAGTGAGGCCCGCATGGCGGACCCCCTTATGGGCTGGACCGGCAGTGGGGACACTCAGGCTCAGGTCGTACTTTCTTTCGAAAGCAAGGACGCAGCGAGGGCCTATGCAGAAAAGCACGGGATCGCCGCTCGTGTGCACGCAACACCGCCTAAAACGCTGAAGCTACAGGCCTACGCCGACAACTTCCGGTAACCAGTGCCCTGCATTGTAGGACGCTTGATCAATCGAACAGACGCCGTTGCTCCGGGTCTGCAGCTGCCCCCTGCCATGAAGCCCGGCCACTTTCGACCGCAGCTTTGCAGTCGCTGGCATCGTGGCCAATATCGCCAACCATATACAGGGTGCTGGCTGCTTCAGGGGTGTGGAAACGGATGTCGTCGCATTCATTATCGTCCGCGTAAGCGCCCTTGTTATCTCCGTAATCGATGGGGCTGGCATCAACCGGATCTTTGAATAGTGGAGATAACTGCACCCGTCCTTTCTTGAACAATTCCCTGCAGTCTGTTGCGTCGCGGCCCATATCGTCTGTCATAAGAGTGTCTGACATTCCGCGACCTGTGAAGCGGGGGTCGTCGCACTCGCCATTATTAGCGTAGTCTGATCGATCATCGCCGAAATCCATTTGCACTATGCCCTGCTGAGCAATCGCCATACTGCTTGCGGTACAGGCGCTCAGGAAGAAAATCGCTGCAGTGATACGCGGCCGGCGGGTGTTTTCTAACATAGTTTCACTTTCCCTTTTTTAGGCATTTACCGGCTGATCAACCACTTGCCAATTGCCCCGAACCAAACCATATGGACCGCGGGAGTCGGGTGGACGTTTGCGTTCGCTCACCGGGTCAGGTCCGGAAGGAAGCAGCCCAGGTGAACTGCGACGGGTCGCTCGGCTCCTTTTTATCCAGAAAACCAGATTCTGGCGCGCTCTTGCATGACAAGAGCTGCTTGCCCGACTAACTAGGTTGGTATGGGTGATTCACCGGACAATACCGATACGCCGCCTTGGGGGCAGGACGAAGTATCCGAGAAACCGACGGCTGCCGAGTTGGAAGCTGCGGGGCAGGACTCGATGTTCGGGTCTACCGCTACGCCCGCGACCGACACGCAGCAGGAGTCGCCACCGGTTCCAGCGCAGCCCAAAGCAGAAGTGTCGGCCCCTGTCGCCACAACGCCTTACCGCGTCCTTGCCCGCAAATACCGTCCACAGACATTCAGCGAGCTGATCGGGCAGGAACCGATGGTCCGCACTCTGGCGAATGCGATCGAGCGCGAGCGTTTGGCCCATGCGTTTCTAATGACCGGCGTTCGCGGTGTCGGGAAGACGTCTACTGCCAGGCTGATTGCCAAGGCGCTTAATTGCATCGGGCCTGATGGGCAGGGTGGCCCCACCATCCAATCCTGCGGCGTATGCGAACCGTGCATCGCAATTGCCGAAGGGCGCCATATCGATGTGATCGAGATGGATGCGGCCAGCCATACCGGCGTCGACGATGTGCGCGAGATAGTCGAGGCGGTGCGTTATGCTGCCGTCAGTGCACGCTACAAAATCTACATTATCGACGAAGTTCACATGTTGTCGCGCAATGCCTTCAATGCTTTGTTGAAAACGCTGGAAGAGCCGCCTGCACACGTAAAATTTCTGTTTGCCACGACCGAGGTCGAGAAGCTCCCGGTCACTGTCCTCAGCCGGACCCAGCGGTTCGATCTGCGGCGCATTCCGACCGAAATGCTGGGCAAGCACTTTGCCTGGGTTTGCTCACAAGAAGGTGTGGAAGTCGAAGACGAGGCAATCGCAATGATCGCTGGAGCGGCAGAGGGCTCTGTGCGCGATGGGCTGTCCATCCTCGATCAGGCGATTGCTCATGCCGATATGGGCGATGGCGGAAAAGTTCTGGCCGCGCGGGTCCGCGACATGCTGGGACTTGCCGACAAAGGTGCGCAGCGCCGTTTGCTAGGCACGATACTGGACGGCCATGCCAAGAACCTGATTGCCGCAATTGACGATCAATATGCACTGGGTGTCGAACCGCTGGCTCTCATGCGGTCGCTGATGGGACTGATCCACCGGATTACACTTGCGCAATTGACCGATGGAGAAGCGGATGGTCCAAGCGCGGAAGAACGCTCTGCGCTGTCCGAATGGGCGACCCGGCTTTCGCCCGGCCAGTTGCATCGTCTGTGGCAATTGCTGCTGAAGGGTTATGACGAAGTGAAGGCCGCGCCCGATCCTTTGGTCAGTGCGCAAATGGCGTTGCTCAGGGTTCTGCATGCCTCGGATATGCCAGACCCCGGTACTCTGATGCGCAAGTTCGAAGATGCTGCCAGGGCTGCTCCGCAGTCGGCGCTCCCTAAGGGCGAAGGTTCGACTGCGCCTGGCGCTGCGCAGTCTACGCTTCCTGATTTCGGAACGCTGGCAGAGCGCGCAGAGCACAAGGGCCACGCGCTCGCCGCCAGTATCATGCGCCTGCAAGTGCGCGTGATCGAGATGACCGACGGGAAATTGGTATTCACCCGCGCTCCGCATTTCACCGACGACATTTCTCCCGAACTGCGCGAAGCTTTGCTGGCTGCAACCGGTAAGCGCTGGCAGGTAGAGGAACGCCCGGGAGCCGATGCGCCGCCCAGCCTGCACGAACGGTTGGAAGCGGAACAACGTGCCGCACAAGACCGTATCAGAAACGACCCGATGGTGGTGGCTGCATTCGCAGTCTTCCCCGATGCGGAATTGATTCAGGAGCCTGACGCTCCGCCCCCTGTAAAATCCAGTTGGAGCCATTAAAATGCAATCGATGGAAGAAATGATCGCCGCTGCTCAAAAAGCCGCTGAATCGATCCAGACGCAAATGAACGATGCTCAGGCCAAGCTCGATTCGATCGAAGTCGAAGGCGTTGCCGGTGGCGGTCTTGTGAAGATTCGCTGCACTGCAAAAGGCCGAATTCTGTCTGTTGATATCGACGAGAGTCTGATGAAGCCGGAAGAAAAGCAGATGGTCGAAGACCTCGTAACCGCTGCTTTCAATGATGCACGCGGCAAGGCGGACAGGGTGTCCAACGAAGAAATGCAGAAAATTCAGCAAGGCGCAGGTCTGCCATCAGGTATGAACCTGCCCGGCATGGGCTAGCAACGAGCACTGTACCTTCACGAAACCCGCATCTTGTCTGTAGTGTCCGGTATGGGCGTTGCGGGGCGGGGTGGGCGACCCCATATTCGGTTGAATGAAGCGCACCGTCCCTATGATCGGGCGCGAACCTGCGAGACACCATGACCCAGCTTTATCCTCTTCTGCCCCTGCGCGACATTGTCGTTTTCCCCGGAATGGTCGTGCCTCTATTTGTGGGCCGTGCCAAATCCGTGGCTGCGCTGGAAGCCGCTATGGAGGGGGACAAGGATATCTTCCTTTTGGCTCAGCTGGACCCCGGCTGTGAGGATCCCGGTGCGGATGATCTGTACGACACAGGCGTGGTTGCGCAGGTGTTGCAGATGCTGAAACTGCCCGACGGAACTGTGCGCGTGATGGTGGAGGGCCAGCACCGAGCGTCGACGGAGGCGCTGCGTGTTGAAGGCGCAATGGTGGTAGCCGAAGTCGATACTATCGATGATCGGACCGTCTCCGGCACCGAAATTACGGCAATGATGCGCAGCGTTGTCGAGCAGTTTGGCGAATACGCCCGCCTTAACAAAAAGCTGGGCGATGACGCCGATGAAGATCTGGATGAAATTGAAGAAGCCGGTCAGCTGGCCGATGCGGTTGCCGGCGCCATCAGTGCGAAGGTTTCCGACAAGCAAGCTCTGCTGACGGAACCCGATCCGCGCAAGCGGCTCGAAATGGTCATGAGCCATATGGAAGGCGAATTGTCCGTCTTGCAGGTAGAGCGCAAGATCCGTGGGCGCGTGAAGCGCCAGATGGAAAAGACCCAGCGCGAATATTATCTCAACGAACAGATGAAAGCGATTCAGAACGAGCTGGGCGGTGAGGGCGAGGAAGGCGACGAAATGGCCGCCCTCGGCAAGACAATTGAGGATACCAAGCTTTCCAAGGAAGCTCGCGCCAAAGCGGAGGCGGAGTTCAAGAAGCTGAAGGCGATGCAGCCGATGAGCGCGGAAGCGACTGTCATCCGCAATTATCTTGATATTCTGTTGGGCTTGCCCTGGGGGCAGAAGTCCAGGCTGAAGAAGGATATCGGCGAAGCACAGAAGGTGCTGGATGCCGATCATTTCGCGTTGGAGAAGGTTAAGGACCGGATCGTTGAGTATCTGGCCGTTCAGGCCCGCACCAACAAACTGAAAGGCCCGATCCTGTGCCTCGTCGGTCCGCCGGGCGTAGGCAAAACAAGTCTCGGCAAATCGATCGCCCGCGCGACTGGGCGCGAATTCGTGCGGCAGTCGCTGGGCGGCGTCCGCGACGAGGCGGAAATTCGTGGTCATCGGCGGACTTACATTGGTTCGTTGCCGGGTAAAATCGTCACCAACTTGAAAAAGGCCGGTAAATCGAACCCGCTGTTCCTGCTCGATGAAATTGACAAGCTGGGTCAGGATTACCGCGGTGATCCGGCATCTGCGTTGCTGGAGGTACTGGACCCGGAACAGAATTCCAAATTCCAGGACCACTATCTGGAACTGGACCTCGATTTATCCGACATAATGTTTGTCTGCACGGCAAACTCGCTCAACCTGCCGCAGGCCCTGCTGGACCGGATGGAGATTATCCGGCTGGAAGGATATACCGAGGACGAAAAGGTCGAGATCGCAACGCGCCACTTGCTGGAAAAGCAGGTCGAGCAGCACGGATTGAAACCGGAGGAATTCAGCCTGAGCGAGGACGCGCTTCGCGATCTGATCCGTTATTATACACGTGAGGCAGGCGTACGAACGCTTGAGCGCGAAATTGCCAAGTTATGCCGCAAGAGTCTGCGTAAGATACTGGAAGGCGACACTGAAAGTGTTGCCATTACGCCCGAAAACCTGTCCGATTTTTCCGGTGTGCGAAAGTTCAAGCACGGAATGGGCGAGGAAGAGGCGCAGATCGGAGCCGTCACGGGTCTCGCGTGGACAGAAGTGGGCGGCGAGCTGCTGACCATCGAAAGCGTGACTACGCCGGGTAAGGGCGAGGTGAAGACGACGGGCAAATTGGGAGAGGTGATGAATGAAAGCATCGCTGCCGCATTCAGTTTCGTAAAAGCCCGTGCACCTGCCTACGGGATCAAGCCAAGCGTATTCCAGCGCAAGAACGTCCATATCCACTTACCTGAGGGGGCTGTGCCCAAGGACGGACCCAGCGCGGGTGTCGGTATGGTTACGTCGATCGTTTCGACCCTGTCAGGTGTTGCGGTTCGCCCTGATGTCGCAATGACTGGCGAGGTAACTCTGCGCGGACGTGTCTTGCCAATAGGCGGGCTTAAGGAGAAGCTTCTGGCGGCGCTGAGGGGCGGGATTACCACGGTCCTTATTCCGGACGACAACGTCAAAGATCTGGCGGAAATTCCCGATAAGGTAACAGAAGGGCTGAAAATTGTTGCTGTGACCCATGTCGATGAAGTGTTGGAGCGTGCACTGGTTAGCATGCCTCAGCCGATCGAATGGACGGAGGCGGATGACTTGGCCTCGCAACCAGCAGCTCCGGGTCATGGCGAAGGTGCGCATACTGCCCATTGAGTTGACGGAGAAAACGTCTCGGGATGGTTCAGTTCTATTGAGGTTTCAAAAGCGAACCTAATTGACTGGATTAGCCTTTGACAGTGTTGGCGAAAAAGGGTGTGATGCTTCCCTTAATTAGCGATTCCATGTTTTGTTCAACCGGGGAAACAATAAATGAATAAGAACGAATTGATCGGCGCTGTCGCCGAGGCGAGCGGATTTTCCAAAAGCGATGCATCGAGTGCAGTCGAAGGCGTTTTCGACGCCATTACAAAGACTCTCTCTAATGGCGATGAAGTCCGCTTGGTGGGATTTGGCACATTCTCCGTGGCCAAGCGCAAGGCGTCTACCGGCCGCAATCCCCGCACCGGCGAACCTATGACTATCAAGGCATCTAACCAGCCGAAGTTCAAGGCCGGCAAAGGTCTGAAAGATGCTGTCAACTAAGACAGGTTTTCCCAAGAGCAAGGGGTCTATTGATACCTTGACCGCGGCGAAAAACAGGCCCCGCTTGTCCATCGACAAGCGGGGCCTGTTCTGTAAATGCCGGATGCGTGGCATGCGCATCTGGAAGAGCAAGCCTGCGGCCTTAGGGTGCGGCTGAATACTCGAGCAGGGCGGTAGGTGCTACTTTTGTTCGCTTGGTAATTGTCCAGGTCAGGACCTTGCGGCCGTTAACCATTACGGGCCCCTCATCGGTGTTATTGGCCAAGATGCGGGTATCGGTGACTAGGCGGAATGTTCCATCGAGTTCGGGGAAGAGGAGCATGTCTTCTTCATCTTCGCCATCACCACTGGCGGCCATGATAGCGCCGAACATGCCGGTCATTCCGCCCATCATGCTGCTGAACGGATCGCCAGAACTGCTTGCGGCAAAGCCGGGCGCATCCATGCGGACCTTGTTGTCATCGCGCAGTGCAAGCTGGACGAAGTGGTTCGCCATCGGCACGCGCTCCATCGTTGGAAAAACGAAGTCATGGGTAAGCTGTCCGCGAGTGGCGAAGCTGATATTGAACAGTCCGTCTCCGGCATATTCGACGCTGTTCCACCCCACCTGCCGTTCCAGCCGCGCGACCAGTTCGTCGGCGGCATCGGGGTCGGTTGGATCCAGCCCGCCGAGCATGGCTTTCATCATTTCGGTTTCGCGCTCTTGCTGCTTTGCCTGGCGCTCCAGTTCATCGTCGTAATCGCTTTTCTGGGCATCGATTTCATCTTCGGTGCATTCGCGTTCTTCGAAAGCGTCGTTTTCCAGCCCGTCATCATAGCAAGGCTGTTCCACGAACTCTCCTTCCGCTCTATCCATCCGCTGCCCAAGCTCAGCCAACTTGCTCAGGCCGAGAAGATAAATCTCCCCATTATAGGAATAGCCAAAGGTGCCTCCCTTTTCGATGGTCAACTCGGCGTCGAATTTGCCTGGCTGCAGGAAACAGCCTGCCAACATCGTCAGGGCGGTGCACACAGCTATTGCACGCATAGCGGCCGGTTTTGTCATCATTTTCGTCGTTCCCCCAAGTAATGAATTCAGCGGCTGGTTGCGCGCTAACGGACGGCCCAATTATCGTGTAGCAATAGCGTAGAGCGAAATCGCTGCAGCGTTAGAGACATTTAGACTTTCGATCGCCTCCGAAATTGGCAGGGATGCCACTGCGTCGCAATGCGAAACGATATTGGCACGCATTCCCGCTCCTTCCGCGCCGAGCACCAGTGCCACGGGTCCGGCGGGAAGCGCTTCCGCCAGATTCATCTCGGCATCGCCTGCCAACCCTATGCGCCAGAAATCGTGCTCCGCCAGTTCTTCCAGTGCACGGGCGAGATTGACGACCCGAACCCACGGCACCGTTTCCAGTGCGCCCGATGCCGATTTCGCAATGACGCCTGATTCTGGCGGAGCATGGCGGTCTTGGGTCACAATGGCGGCAGCATCGAACGCAGCTGCAGAACGCAGGATTGCACCGACATTATGTGGGTCGGTCACCTGGTCCAGCACCACCACGGGGCGACCGGTTCCATCAATGACATCTTTCAGAAACTGATCTGCCAGCGGTTCGCATTCCAGCACCAACCCCTGATGAGGCGCGTCACCGGCTACCAGCCGGGCAAGATCGTGCCCGTCGGCATATTCGACCGTGAAATCCTGAGGCAATTCCCCATCCAGCGATGCTACACCCTCTCGAGTGGCCCACAGTTTACGGTGGACCCGATCGGGGTTTTTCAAGGCTGCTTCGACAGCATGGCGGCCCCATAGGCGGACATTGCCACCCGCAGCCTTGCCGCTGCCGCGGCCACCCTGCATCCGGCCTGCGCGGCCTCTGTAAGCCCGTTTGCGTTCGCCTTTGGCCATCGCGTGTGTACATCCTTTCTGGTCTGTCAGGTCCGCCCTGCCAGTGGCCCCATTGACAGGCAAGCACCGCTTCGCCATTGGGGCGCCTCTCGGCACGCACCGTGGTTTTAAACCCCCGGAAATTTCGGATCGGTCTTTTGACCGGCAGGCGATGTGGACAGGTGGCCGAGTGGTTAAAGGCAGCAGACTGTAAATCTGCCCGCGCAAGCGTACATAGGTTCGAATCCTATCCTGTCCACCACCGCCCCATTCTGCAGAGGATGTTTAAAAATCACGGGGCCGAGTCCAGCGGATTCAGCGGCAAGGCCGTACTTGAACGGGAAACTCCCTATTTTGCCAGCACTCTGGACTTCCTCCATGTCGGTTAGGTCCGGATAGAAAGTAACCGGCGCACTTCCGTACAGATTGTATCGCTCAGTCAGGCCGCTTTCGATGTGACGATTAAGAGGTTATGTATGCAATGCTCTCTTGTGAGCGCGGCTGCGCGGTATTATTCGTCATGTATGACAACATCGCACCAACCAGTAATTTCGGCCACGGGCCTTTTCACCCCGCTTGAAAGCATCAGCAATGAAGAGCTGGTCAAAAGCTTCAATGAATATGTGTCGCGCTATAACGCGAAATTCGCTGATGAAATTGCATCCGGCGAACGCGAACCCCTAACCCCCAGTTCGGTAGAGTTCATTGAGAAGGCGAGCGGTATCAAATCCCGTCATGTCTTGACGAAGGCCCCCATTCTTGATCCCGAAATAATGTCACCGCGTTGGGAAGAACGTGGCAATGAGGAGCTGTCCTTAATGGCCGAAATTGGCGTTGCAGCCGCTCGGCAAGCCATGCAGTCCGTGCAGCGCAAGCCGGAGGATATCGATGCTGTCCTGTGCGCGGCATCGAATATGGAGCGGGCCTATCCGGCAATGGCCATCGAGATACAGCAAGCGTTGAAAATCGACGGATTCGCATTCGACATGAATGTCGCGTGCTCTTCCGCCACGTTCGGAATCCAGACAGCCGCCGATTATATTCGAGCCGGCAATGCGAAAAGCGTATTGGTGGTGAGCCCGGAGATTACGTCAGGCCACCTTAACTGGCAGGATAGAGACAGTCACTTTATCTTCGGTGATGTGGCAACTGCGGTTCTGGTCGAGGACAAAGCGATAGCGCCAGATCGACATTGGGACATTCTGGGTACGCGCCTCAAAACTGTGTTTTCCAACAATATTCGTAACAATTTTGGATTCCTGAACCGCGCGCACCCGGAAACCGCAGACAGTGCCGACAAGCTCTTTGTTCAGGAGGGGCGCAAGGTGTTCAAGGAGGTCGTACCGATGGTCGCCTCCATGATTCTGGAAGAGGCCGATCGCCTGTCCATCAAGCCTGAGAATCTGCGCCGCTTGTGGCTGCATCAGGCCAATGCAGGTATGAATCGCCTGATTGCGCAGCGAGTACTGGGTCATGAGGCAAATGACGATGAAAGTCCAACAGTGCTGGATACTTACGGCAACACCTCCAGTGCGGGATCGGTTATCGCATTCCATAAGCACAGCAGCGACCTTGAAAGCGATGATACCGGACTGATTTGCAGCTTCGGGGCCGGCTATTCGGCCGGTACCGTTTTTGTCCGAAGGGTCTGACGCGGCGCGATCTGTATGCGGATAGCGGTGTGGTTTCCCTTGTGACAGGGAAGTCACGGCCCTAAACCCTGTGACTATGTCAGGTGATCTACTCGATAATAAAGGCCGCGGCGATGCAGGCTGGGAATGGCCGACGATCCATCCCGAAGGCCGCAAATATGGCGTTGTCGTCGCGGGTCTGTCGCTGCTGGCGGCATTCATGGCCTGGGAAACTATCGCGTGGCCGCTCGCATTCCTGACGCTCGGGGTTCTCGCCTTCTTTCGCGATCCAGAGCGCGTGGTACCGCAGGATGATAGTGCGATTGTCGCCCCGGCCGACGGAGTCGTTTCGGCCATACGGGTGGTCGAGGCTCCGCTGGATATGCAAGGGGCCGATGCGGACGGAATTCCGGGGCTGCCCGCTGTGCCGGTCACGCGAATTTCCATTTTTATGTCGGTATTCGATGTCCACATTAACCGTACCCCGATTACCGGCACCATCTCCAGGCTGGTCTATGTTCCCGGCAAATTCGTGAACGCGGATCTGGATAAGGCGAGTGAAGAAAACGAACGTCAACATATTCTTGTACGCCGCGCGGATGGTGTGACCATCGGGTTCACGCAGATCGCCGGATTGGTGGCGCGCCGTATCGTTCCCTTCGTCAAACAGGGTGACACAGTGGCCGTGGGACAGCGGGTAGGTTTGATCCGGTTCGGCAGCCGCGTCGACATTTACCTGCCGGCCGGAACGGAGTCGCATGTCATTATGGGGCAGAGAACCATCGCCGGCGAAACGGTTTTGGCCAGAGTTGGCCAGGCGCCGACAATCGAAGGGCTTATTCAATGATCACAGCGCGCCAGGACGAATTATGAACGATCCGCAATCCCCGCGGATGGGGCCCAAGGCTGACGAGAACGAGCAGCCGATCGGCCGTCATGGAGGTGGTTTGCGGCTTCGGTCCGTACTGCCCAATGCAATTACCGCAGCGGCGCTGTGTTCGGGGCTTACGGGCATTCGGTTTGCTATTTCGGGCGACTGGCGCGAAGCGGTGCTGGCGGTTGTATTGGCTGGCGTGCTGGATGGGATGGACGGTCGCGTTGCGCGCCTGCTCAAGGCGCAATCGCGCTTCGGTGCA
This sequence comes from uncultured Sphingomonadaceae bacterium, assembly GCA_913060895.1. GTDB lineage: Bacteria > Pseudomonadota > Alphaproteobacteria > Sphingomonadales > Sphingomonadaceae > CAJXSN01. The sequence continues at coordinate 253,409 of CAJXSN010000002.1, read as the reverse complement.
GAACTGGACAGTCTGGCCGATTCGCTATCCTTCGGGATGGCTCCTGCAATCATCCTCTATTTATGGTCGTTGCAAGCAGTGCCCAATCTTGGATGGTTTGCATCGCTGGCCTTTGCCGTTGCCTGCGCGCTGCGTCTTGCACGCTTCAACGCCCAGATCGATGTCGATGACCAGCCACATAAATCAGCCGGTTTTCTAACCGGAATTCCTGCACCGGTCGGGGCAGGGCTGGCGTTTCTGCCGATTTATTTTTGGCTTGCTGCAGGGTGGGACTGGATCCGGGAACCTTGGATTGTCGGCCCGTGGATGACCATGATCGCGTTTTTCATGATTTCCAACATTGCCACGCTGAGCTGGATGTCGATCAGACCGCGCCGTAATGTGCGGTTGGAACTGATCCTGTTTATCGGGATGTTGTTCGCTGCATTGCTAGTTGAGCCCTGGTGGACGCTGGCTGTTCTTTGTGTCGGCTATCTGGCTGTCATGCCATATGCGTGGTTGAAATATGCTCGCGTCAAGCGGCAAGTTTCAACAGTACAGGCGAGCCGCTCTGCTCTGCACAGCGGGAATTCGACGGAAGAATAACCCGTAAAGTCACTGGCGACTGACTCGCTTTACCCCGTTGTGCCGACAGCGCGCGATAGGCGTTGCGACCGCGCATCCACGTATCGAGCAGAGACAGTACACTCGCGCATAGGGCGGTCGCGAAGAGGGCGAACAGGGCAATCGTTATCATCATAACTTTTCTCGATCCGTTGTGCACAGGCCTGTGGAAAGCTTGTGTATATTTTTGGCAGAACACGCGGAGTCGCGAAGACGTTCCTGCAATATGTGCAATGTTCACTTTATGTTCCGTTTCGTCAAGCTAATTCGCGGCGACACGGATTTTACGCACGGCGAATTGAGGGTGGATTTCATCACAATCCACGGCTAAAGGCGCTGACTTCCGTGTCTTCGAAAGCATTTGTGCAATCGATACCACGCGGAAAAATCCACATGGGAAGCACTTCATACCGGTGCTTGGCTCGCGGGATCTCCGCCCAAGTCACTCGCTTTCCAGAGGCATAACCGGAAAGGAATTCTACTATGGCGGCACCTACCGTCACGATGCAGCAATTGATCGAGGCTGGCGCCCATTTCGGCCACCAGACCCATCGCTGGAACCCACGCATGAAGCCGTATATTTTCGGCGGACGCAACGGTGTTCATATTATCGACCTCTCGCAGACCGTGCCCCTGATGGCGCGCGCTCTCGATTTCGTCGCATCGACGGCATCGTCGGGCGGCAAGGTTCTGTTCGTCGGCACCAAGCGTCAGGCGCAGGAACCGATGGCTGAAGCTGCGCGCATGAGTGGCCAGCATTTCGTCAACCATCGCTGGCTGGGTGGAATGCTCACCAACTGGAAAACGATTTCCGGTTCGATCAAGGAACTCAAAACCCTTGAAGAACAGCTGTCGGGCGACACCAGCGGCTTGACCAAGAAGGAAGTCCTCCAGCTGACGCGCAAGCGCGACAAGCTTGAGCTTTCCCTTGGCGGCATCCGCGACATGGGTGGTATTCCCGATGTCATGATCGTGATCGACGCGAACAAGGAAGATCTGGCGATCAAGGAAGCCAACGTACTGGGTATTCCGGTTGTCGGCATTCTCGACACCAATGTCGATCCGTCGGGCATCTCCTTCCCTGTTCCGGGCAATGATGACGCTGCACGCGCCATCCGCCTGTACTCCGAAGCGTTCGGCGAAGCCGCCGCATCGGGTAAGAACAAGGGCCAGGGCAGCGAAGCGGGCGAGATGGTCAATCCGCCGGCAGAAGCCGCAGCCTGAAGTTGATCGGGATGATGCAGGCGCAATTGCGATTGTGTCTGTGCTTCCTACATATCGAACAAGCGAGGCGGGGCTGCATCATGCGGCCCCGCCATCTGTTTTCTCCCAATTCAGATTCCCCCAATTCAAACTCAAGGAATTGATGACATGGCCGATTTCTCTATCGCCGATGTAAAGACCCTGCGCGACAAGACCGGCGCGGGCATGATGGACGCCAAGAAAGCGCTGACCGAAACCGGCGGCGACATCGAAGCCGCCGTCGACGCGCTGCGGGCAAAGGGCCTTGCAGCTGCACAGAAAAAATCCAGCCGCACTGCTGCCGAAGGCCTCGTCGGCGTAGCCGTCGAGGGTACCAGCGGCGTGGCGGTGGAAGTGAACTCCGAAACCGATTTCGTCGCTAAGAATGACCAGTTTCAGGATTTCGTCCGCAAGGTCACCGAAACTGCGCTCAGCGCCGACAGTGATGATGTCGAAGCGCTGAAGGGCATGGGCTACCCCGATGGCGGCACCGTTTCCGACAAGCTGACCGACAATGTCGCGACCATTGGAGAAAACCAGCAAATCCGCCGGATGAAGAGCGTTGCTGTCTCCAGCGGTATGGTCGTTCCCTATATGCATAATGCCGCTGCACCGAACCTCGGCAAAATCGGCGTTCTGGTTGCTCTGGAAAGCGATGCCGGTGCAGACGTTCTGGAACCGCTGGGCAAGCAGCTGGCAATGCACATCGCCGCCGCCTTCCCGCAGGCGCTGGATGCGGACGGGCTCGACGCCGATGTTATCGAGCGTGAGCGCGCTATTGCACAGGAAAAAGCAGCCGAAAGCGGCAAGCCTGAAAATGTTCAGGAAAAGATGGTCGACGGCGCGATCAAAAAGTTCGCGAAAGAGAACGCTCTGCTATCGCAGCTGTTCGTGATCGACAACAAAACCCCGATCGCCGACGTAGTGGCCAAGGCTGGCAAAGATGCCGGCAAGACTATCGTGCTGAAGGACTATGTCCGCTTTCAACTGGGCGAAGGCATCGAGAAGAAGCAGGAAGATTTCGCCGCCGAAGTGGCAGCTACGCTTAAAGGCTGATTGCCCTGCATTCGATTTCTAGACGGCCGCTGGACCCCTTGGGTTCGGCGGCCGTTTTGTATCTACAGTCCGCGACGTGCTCAATTTGCGTGCAGCAAAGCCAAATCGCGAGAGATTTGGATAAACCTGAACTGAAAATCTGGGGACGGGTCGCCGCTTATCTGCTCTACAATGGTTTGAAACCAGATGCGCAGCCGAGCTTGACTGTTCCGGGAATCGGACATCGTATAGATTTTCGGGAATCCGTGTGCTTCTCCCTTGTCATGTGGCCGCTGCTGGTTTCTCATGGTGGTATGTCGACATTAAGTCCCGAAATCGCTCTCCTGCTGCTAGGTGGCCTTCTTCTGGCAACAGTATTCGCTGGAACCCTTTCGAGCAGGTTTGGCCTCCCGGCGCTGATCGGATTTCTTTGTCTGGGCATGTTTGTCGGCGTGGACGGGCCAGGCGGAATCGCGTTTGACGATTATGTGCTGACGCAGGGTGTCGGGATCGCGTGCCTGACTTTTATCCTGTTTTCCGGTGGTCTCGACACGGACTGGCGCGATGTTCGACGCGTCGCGATGCCCGCATTGATTCTCGCCACACTCGGCGTGCTGATAAGCGCGGGGATCGTTGCGCTGGCATCGGTTTTGATACTCGGTTTTGGTCCCTACCAAGGCTTCTTATTGGGCGCGATCGTGGCGTCCACCGATGCGGCCGCAGTGTTTGCAATCCTGCGCTCTACCGGGCTCGATCTTCATGGTGACGTTCCTGCAGTCATCGAAGTGGAATCAGGCTCAAACGATCCAATGGCCATTTTTCTGGTCGGCGCGGCAATCCTCTTCATAACCGTACCGGACACTTCCCCGCTATCCATGTTTCCCGCCTTCGCCATCCAGATGGCAGTGGGGGTCGGCATCGGACTGGGCGTAGGATACCTCCTGCCAGAGGTGTTAAAACGCACTCAGTACAAGCATGGCGGCCTGGCCTTCGTTATTTCTATCGCGGCGGCTCTCATCGCCTATGGTTTGGCCGAAGTACTGGGCGGGAACGGCTTCCTGGCAGCTTACATCGCCGGACTGGTGGCCGGAAATCGGATATACCGAGCACGTCACATCGTTTCGACCTTTCAAGACGGCATGGCCTGGCTTGCACAGGTCGTGATGTTCCTGACGCTCGGCCTGCTCATCACGCCTTCAAATCTGGAGGACGTGATTGCACCGGGCTTGGCCATCACATTCATCCTGATGCTCGTCGCGCGCCCGATGAGTGTATTCATTTGTCTTGCACCGTTTCGCCAGTTCGACTGGAGGGCGAAGCTCTTCGTGTCCTGGGCGGGCCTGCGAGGCGCCGTACCGATCGTCCTCGCGACATTCCCGATGGTTGCCGGGGTTCCCAGCGCTTTCGCAATATTCAATATCGTGTTTTTCGTGGTCCTGATGTCGAGCATTATTCAGGGTCCGACGATCAACTGGCTGGCTATTCGATTGAATGTTGGTGCAGGAATACGGTCTGACGAAAGGGTTGCTGATAGCGATCCTCTTGCTGAACGCCCACTTGGATAAGGCTCATACTGAGTGAGACAGATGAACGAATCGCGACTGCGACAACGCAGCTCACGAGAGTTGGCTACACACTGGAAAGCCGACGCCGCTGTAATGGCGCTTTTCCCAGACGGCTTTCCCTTTGCGACTCCGACGCTTCGTGGCTAAGGAGCGAGACGCCCTGCAGCAATACGGAAAAACCGCGCGCCCATGCCTTCTGGATCGCCCTCAGACGTTTCCTCTCCAGCACTTCCGGCAATACCAATGCCTGAGATGAAGCGCGTTCTGCTGAAGCTTTCGGGCGAGGTTCTGATGGGCGACCAGCAATTCGGGATCGACTCTGCCTTCGTGGCGGAGCTGGCGAATGAGGTTAAGGCCGCCAAGGAGACCGGGCTGGAAATCTGCCTGGTGATCGGCGGAGGCAATATCTTTCGCGGCATGGCGGGCGCCGCGCAGGGAATGGACCGGGCCCAGGCCGATTATATGGGAATGCTGGCCACCGTGATGAACGCGCTGGCCATGCAGAATGCGCTGGAGCAATTAGGCGTCCCCACTCGTGTGCAATCCGCCATCGAAATGGATAAGGTGTGTGAGCCGGTGATCCGTCGCCGCGCAGAACGCCATCTGGAAAAAGGGCGTATCGTAATCTTCGCCGCAGGGGTGGGCGCGCCGTATTTCACCACCGACAGCGGCGCCGCCTTGCGTGCAGCCGAGATGAAATGCGACGCCTTGCTCAAAGGCACCAGCGTCGATGGGGTGTATGACACCGACCCCAAGAAAAATTCCGACGCTGTGCGTTTTGATACGGTGAGTTATGGCAAGGTGCTTGCAGATAATCTCAAGGTAATGGACGCCTCCGCCGTGGCGCTATGCCGTGATAACCAGATACCGATCGTCGTGTTCTCCATCCGGGACAAGGGCAATCTGGCCCGCGTTCTTTCGGGCGCAGGCACGCAGACGATCGTACAAGACCAGTAAGGGGAGCCGACATGGCCAAATACGACAAAGCAGATATCGAACGCCGGATGCAGGGCGCCGTGGACAGCCTGAAGGGCGATCTGGGCGGATTGCGCACAGGCCGTGCCAACACCAGCCTGCTCGATCCGGTTGTGTGCGAAGTGTACGGCGCGATGATGCCGCTAAGTCAGGTGGCCACAGTCTCTGCGCCAGAGGCACGCATGTTGAGCGTTCAGGTATGGGACAAAAGCAATGTCAGTGCGGTGGAGAAGGGCATTTCCAAAGCCAATCTCGGTCTGAACCCGATGACTGATGGTCAGACCGTGCGTCTGCCGATGCCCGATCTGACCGAGGAGCGCCGTAAGGAACTGGCCAAGCTGGCCGGAACCTATGCCGAGAATGCCAAAATCGCGATCCGCAATGTTCGCCGCGACGGGATGGAAGCGCTGAAAGAAGACGAAAAGAAGAAAGAAATCTCCGAAGACGACCGCAAGCGGTCCGAGGACGAAGTGCAGAAATTGACCGACAAATTCGTGGCGGAATGCGACACGGTGTCGGAAGCAAAGGAAAAGGAAATCCTGACCCAGTAGGCTGGCGGGAATACAAGCTGGCAGGAATTCACCTGAACCTATCGCTCTGAGCTAGTGTGGGGGATGTTCTTCTTTCAGGACTGACGAAACAAAAAGAGCAGGGCTTCGACAAGCTCGGCCAGAATGGAACGGGGAGTTATGGGCGAAGAGGCCACCAGCCAGGCGAAGCACGTCGCCATCATTATGGATGGCAATGGCCGCTGGGCGAGCGCCAAGGGCTTGCCGCGTGCCATTGGCCACCAGCGCGGTGTGGAAGCCGTGCGCAAACTTGTCCGCGATGTCGGACAGATGGGAATCGAGTGCCTTACGCTGTATGCCTTCAGTTCTGAGAACTGGAAGCGGCCAGAGGAAGAGGTTGACGATCTGATGAATTTGATGCGCAAGTTCATCAAATCGGATCTGCCGGAATTTATCGCCAATGATGTGCGGCTGAAAATTATCGGCGACTGGCAGGGGTTGGCCCCCGATATTGTGACGATGCTGGAAGATGCACTGGAACGGACCGCAGGCGGGAAATATATTCTGGCGGTGGCCCTCAATTACGGATCACAGCAAGAAATTGCTGCCGCGGCTGCCCGGGCGGCGGCAGCTGGTGAGGTGACTGCCGACACGATTGCCGCGCATCTCTACACCGCAGACCTGCCGCCACTCGATCTGCTGGTGCGTACCAGCGGCGAAGTGCGTCTCTCCAATTTTCTGCTGTGGCAATCCGCTTATGCAGAAATGGTTTTCGTCGACACGCTGTGGCCGGATTTCACGCCTGACCATCTCCAGCAGGCGCTGGACGATTTCGCGCAGAGGGAGCGTCGTTATGGTGGGAGGTAGCCTCTCGCCCCAAAAGAACGCCGACCTTCCTGTCCGGTTTGTTTCGGCACTGGTCATGCTGGCAGTGCTCGCAGCTGCGTTTGCGGCAGGCGGTGTCTGGTTCGATCTGTTTGTGGGGGCGGTCACTGCGGTTACATTTGCGGAGTTCGTCCGGCTGGTGCTGCGGGCCACGGAAAACCCGTTGTACCGCGTTACAGCGATTGCGGCTGGGGCCATCTATATCGGCCTGGCCGGCCTCGTTATTGCGGGTCTTGAGTCCTACTATCTGCTTGCAGCAATCGGCGTGGTTGTTGCCACCGATGTGGGGGCGTATTTCGTAGGGCGCACGATCGGCGGGCCGAAGATTGCGCCGTCGATAAGTCCATCGAAAACGTGGGCGGGTCTGTTTGGCGGGATGCTGTTTGCCGCATCTTTCCTGATCCTGATGGTTGGCGCGTTTCATTATACCAGCGGCTACACCACATGGAGCGAGCTGTTCGATATTGCCTGGCCCGATGCCAGCGGCGCTGCCGTTGTCGGTGCGATACTGGCAATTACCGCGCAATTCGGGGACTTCTTTCAAAGCTGGCTGAAACGCCGGGCGGGGATGAAGGATAGCTCCAACCTGATCCCCGGGCATGGCGGATTTTTCGACCGCACCGATGGTTTGCTGCCGGTGGCTTTGATTGTAGGATTTATCGGCATGACATTTACCTGACCCGATGCGCAGCATTTCCATCTTCGGAGCGACAGGCTCGGTCGGCACATCGACACTGGATTTGGTTCGGCAGGACCGGTCCGCGTGGGGTGTAAAAGTCCTGACCGCCAATCGTAACGCGGGTGCGCTGGCAGCATTGGCCCGTGAATTCAATGTGCAGGACGCGGTGGTGGCGGACGAAAACTGTCTGCCGGAATTGCGCGATGCTCTCGCAGGCTCTGGCATTGCCGTGTCGGGGGGGCGGGCTGCTTTATGTGAAGCTGCGGCGATCACTGCCGATGTGACCGTCGCCGCGATTGTCGGGTGTGCCGGGCTGGAACCGGTCATGGCCGCAATCGAGCAGGGCAATACGATTGCGCTCGCCAACAAAGAAGCGCTGGTTTCCGCAGGCGAAGTGATGACCGCCGCTGTGAAGAACCATGGCGCGACGCTTCTTCCGGTGGATTCCGAGCACAATGCGATCTTCCAGTGCCTGCAGGGCGGCAGGACGGAAGACGTGCGCTGGATCACACTGACGGCCAGTGGCGGGCCCTTGCGCACGTGGTCTCAGGAACGGCTGGCCGCAGCGACACCGGCCCAAGCCGTGGCCCATCCCAACTGGGACATGGGCGCGAAAATCAGTGTTGATTCCGCGACCATGTTCAACAAGGGGCTGGAACTGATCGAGGCGCATCACCTGTTCCCGGTCGGCTTGGATAAATTGCGCATCGTGGTTCATCCGCAGAGCGTTATTCACTCTATGGTCGAATACCGCGACGGATCGACGCTGGCCCAGCTGGGCCCGTCCGACATGAAAGTGCCGATTGCGTCCTGCCTTGCATGGCCGGGCAGGATGGATACGCCGTGCGAGCCGCTTGATCTGGCGGGTATCGGCACGCTGACCTTCGAAACGCCGGACGAGGATCGTTTTCCGGCAACCCGCCTTGCGCGCGAGGCGGCGCTGGCGGGCGGGGCTGCCCCTGCTGTGCTCAACGCCGCGAACGAAGTGGCCGTGGCCGCATTTCTGGATGGTAAGATACAGTTCACGCAGATTGCAGTAGTGGTGGCCAATACCCTCGCCAATTACGCTCCCCCGCCGCCCGCAACGCTGGCGGATGTAATGGCCATAGATACCGATGCGCGCGCAAGAGCGTCCGCCATGTTAGAAAGCAACTGAATGTTCGAAACGACTCCTTTCTGGATGTGGATCGCCGGTTTCCTGCTGCTGCTGGGACCATTGATTACCGTGCACGAGCTGGGCCATTATCTGGTCGGTCGCTGGTTCGGTGTGCAGGCAGAGGCGTTCTCCATCGGTTTTGGTAAGGAATTGTGGGGCCGCACAGACAAATATGGGACGCGCTGGAAAGTCTCCGCCCTGCCATTGGGGGGATATGTCCAGTTCAAGGGCGATATGAACCCCGCCAGCATACCAGATCCGGAGTCCGGCGACACTTTGAGCGCAGAAGAACGGCAAGGCGCGTTTCAATATGCGGCACTGTGGAAACGGGCGCTGATCGTTTTTGCGGGGCCTGCGACCAATCTGATCGTCACTCTGGCGATTTTTGGCGCATTCAATCTGGCTTACGGTAAAGTCGAATCCACCAATGCCATCGGTGGTTTCGCGGAAAGCTCTATAGCGCGGGATGCCGGTCTGGAAGTAGGCGACAGGATCGTGGCCATCGATGGGGAGGCCACTCCGTCATTTCAGGAAATTGGTAGCCGTGTTCTGATGTATCCCGGCGAAAACGTCAGTCTGACCGTTGAGCGCGGCGGTGACCGGATGGAAATTCCGCTGACTATAGCCAGTGTCACTGAAACCGACAGGTTCGGGAATGAATCGCGCATCGGCCGGCTGGGCGTGGCATCGGGTACGCCCGAAATTACGCCGGTTGGCCCGCTCCAGGCGCTGTCGCTGGCGTGGGCGCAGACGGTCGGCCTGGTCGATATGATGGTTACGGGGATTGTTCAGATCGTAACCGGAGACCGCTCGGTGAAAGAACTGGGGGGACCGATAAAGATTGCGAAGTATTCCGGTGAGCAGTTGAGTTTGGGCTGGCTGGCCTTTGCAAACTTTGCCGCCCTTATCTCGCTTAACTTGGCATTCATTAACCTCCTGCCAATCCCGGCGCTCGACGGCGGGCATCTGGCTTTCTACGCGGCTGAAGCAGTGCGCCGGAAACCAGTTGGTGCCAGAGGAATGGAGATGGCGTATCGCACCGGCATGGCACTTGTGCTCATGTTAATGCTGTTCGTCACATTTAACGATCTGGCCTCGCTTTCCTTGTTCGGGTGATAGCCCATAAGGCAAAGACAGGTCAGGCGGTACGAAAGGCGGGTCATGACGGGCCACTCCTTCTTGAAAGGAACAGGCGCATCGGGCATTGGCGACAATCACTTCGTGGCGGCTGCAGAATGATAACAGCCGATCAAACTGGGCCTCAGGTCCGGACCGAAAATCTATTGACGGGACAACTTCCGAAATGAACCGTAAATCTACGCCAGGCGCCAAGGTTGTGCACCATAAGGGCACATTCGCGCTGGCTCTCCTTTCCGGCACAATTCTGGCCGGTCTGCCTGCAGGCGCGCTGGCGCAAGAGGCTGGCGATCCGGAACCGCTTCCGATCGAGCAGGCGGGGCCGGAGGTCCAGTCGGGCGAAGCTTCTACCATCGCTCCCCAGGCGCAAGCCGATGTGATCCAGACTATCGCAGTTTCCGGCGCGCAGCGGCTGGAGCCGCAGACGATCCTGTCTTATATCAAGATCCGGCCGGGCCAGACTTATACGGCGGCTCTGGGTGATCAGACACTGAAAGAACTGGCAGACACGGAGCTGTTCTCCGATTTCTCTATCCGCAATGAAAGCGGAAATATAATTATCACCGTGGTGGAAAACCCGGTCATCAACCGAATTATTCTGGAAGGCAACGATCGGCTGGACAACGACAAAATCCTGCCGGAGATTAAGCTGTCCCCGCGCCAGATATTCACCCGTTCCAAGACCCGTGCGGACGTTGCGCGCATTATCGAGCTGTACAAACGGCAGGGCCGGTTTGCAGCTACCGTCGAGCCAAAGATTGTCGAGCTAAGCCAGAACCGCGTCGATCTGGTGTTCGAAATCAGCGAAGGGCCCAAGTCCAAGGTCCGCCAGATCAACATTATTGGTAACGAAGTGTTCGGCGATGGAACGCTGCGCGGTGAAATGGTCACCAAGCAGGCGCGCCTCACCAGCTTCCTGTCTTCCAACACAAGTTACGATCCTGATCGCCTTGCATTCGACCAGCAGAAGCTGCGCGAATTCTACCTAACCGAAGGTTATGTCGATTTTCGTGTTGTATCTGCCGTTGCCGAACTGACGCCCGACAAACGTGATTTCATCATCACTTACGTCGTTGAAGAGGGCGAGAAATACAATTTTGGCGATGTTACCGTGGAAAGCCAGTTGCGCGACTTTTCCAGTGAGGGCTTGCGCGCCAATCTGCCGATGGAAACCGGTGACGGATACAATGCGAAACTGGTCGAGGATACGGTCGAACAGCTGAGCGAGCTGGCCGGTACGTTCGGCTATGCCTTTGCCGATGTTCAGCCGGAATTTGCCCGCAACAGTGAAACCAAGACAATGGATGTCTCGTTTGTATTGCGCGAAGCACCGCGCGTTTACATCGAGCGGGTCGACATCAACGGTAATACACTGACGCAGGACAAGGTTATCCGCCGCGAAATGCGTCTGGCCGAAGGCGACGCCTTCAACTCCCTTCAGGTTGCGCGCTCGACCAATCGGATTAACTCGCTCGGGTTCTTCCAAGAGAATTTCGAGATCGAGCAGAAACCGGGTTCGCAGCCAGACCGGATTATTCTGGAAGCCAATGTCGAAGACCAGCCGACTGGCGAATTGCAGCTGTCGGCCGGCTTCTCCTCGATCGAAAGCTTCCTGCTGTCGGCTTCTATTCGCGAGCGCAACTTCCGTGGTCGCGGCCAGACTGTCGGCGCTTCGGTCAACTGGTCGCGCTACTCGCGCTCGTTCGGAATTAATTTCAGCGAACCTTACTTGTTTGATCGTAATATCTCGGCCGGTATCGATCTCTATCGCCGTGATTATAGCAGCTTCAATTTTACCAATACTGATCGCAATACGACTTTTGAGCAGGCAACCACTGGTGGCTCGTTGCGGGTTGGTGTGCCGGTTACAGAATACATGTCCCTGATCGGCAGTTATACGCTGAACTATGACGATGTGTCGTTGGATGAAAACCAGTACTTTGCCGATCTGGACGGTGATGGCATTTCAACTTGTGAGCCTCTTATAGCCGGACGGTTCCTGTGCGATTCCTTAGGTAAGCGGACCAGCTCGATTGCCGGGCTGACTCTGAATTATAACTCGACCAATAGCCGGTTCCGCCCGACGCGCGGTGAAACTTTTAGCATAACAGGGGAGTATGCCGGTCTAGGCGGTTCGGTGGAGTACGCCCGTATTCGTGGGAAGGCAGCGAAATATTGGTCTGTGTTTAACGGGTTTATCTTTTCGCTGACAGCTGAGGGCGGTTATATAAAAGGATTGAAGGATCGAGAGGGCGAGGGCGTCGATGATGTTCTGCTGACCGATAGATTCTTTCTGGGGGAGCCTCAGATCCGCGGCTTCGATATCCGAGGCGTCGGCCCGCGTGTTCTGCGTCAAAGGGTTGAAACGGATGATGATGGCAATCAGATTGTAATCACAGACCGCGACCAACTTCTTCAAGACGACGCACTTGGCGGTAATGCATATTATCTCGGGCGGGCCGAGCTTGAAATCCCGCTCGGCTCCGGCGTGCGTGAATTAGGTTTACGGCCATCTATATTCATGGATGTCGGGGCGTTGTTCAATGTGACGACGCCGGTTCTTACCAGCCGACCGGAGGGCTTCAATCTTTATGCCCAAACCATAGGTGATACTACGTCTATAGTGGAAAACCAGTTTGCCCCTGACGGGACCGAGAACGTAAAAATTAGCCAGAATTCAGGATTTCAAGAAGTGTTTCTTGGAAACTCATCCGCACCACGCATTTCGGTCGGTATTGGGGTCAACTGGAATTCACCGTTCGGTCCGTTCCGGATCGACTTTGCCCGCGTGCTCAAGAAGCAGCCGGGCGACGACACAAAATCACTATCTTTCAATGTAGGAACACAGTTCTAATGAAAATTTTCGCCAAAACGCTCACTGCTGCCAGCATCGCAACCGCAACCTTCGCCGGCGCCCCTGCTGCAGCGCAGGTCAATGGTATTGCCATCAGCAGCCCAGAGGCAGTCTTCCTGCGCTCAGCCGCGCGGCAGGCTGCTTACCAGCAGATTTCGCAAACATATGCTACGCAGCTGCAGCAGATTGGAACCATGCGGCAGGAAGCGCAGACGCTTCAGCAAAGCCTCGATACGAATGGAGATGGCCAGCTGACCGATGCCGAAGCCAGTGCCAATCAAAGTGTGACTACACAGGTCCAGCAAAAGCTTCAGCAAATCTCGCAAGCAGGCCAGCCGATTACTCTCGCGCAGACCTATGTGATCGAGCAGCTTTTGATTGATTACAACAATGCGCAGCAGCAGGTTATCCAGTCCAAGAATATCCAGCTGTTGCTGCCTGCTGATAGTGTGCAGTTCGCAGCTGATGCCGCCGATGTCACCGCGGACATTGTCGCCGTGCTCGACCAGCGTATGCCGACTGTTCAGGCAACCCCGCCAGCCAATTGGCGCCCGCGCCGCGAATCGCTGGCTCTGCAACAAGCTGTGCAGCAGATTCTTGCGGGTCTGGCGCAGCAGCAGTCAGCGCAAGCGGCCCAACAGGGTGCAACCACGCAGCAGCCAAGCGGCCGCTAAGTTTAAATAGCAGAGCAGGGTAACGATGATGGACACAGACAAGCCATATGATATCCGGCGTGTGCTGGAGGCTTTGCCTCATCGTTACCCCATGCTGCTGGTGGACCGGGTAAAGTCCATAACGCTCGGCGAGAAAATCCATGCGGTTAAGGGCGTGACCTTCAACGAGGATTTCTTTCAGGGGCATTTCCCCGGTCAGCCGATTATGCCCGGCGTGCTGCAGATCGAGGCAATGGCGCAGGCCGCCGCGATCCTGGGCATTGAAACGCTGGATCTGGCCGGGTCGGGCAAGCTGGTGTTTTTTATGGGTATCGAGAACGCGAAGTTCCGCAACCCCGTGACACCCGGCTGTCTGCTCGATCTGGAAGTAGAGTTCACCCGGAAGCGTAGCCGTGTCTACAAGTTCAAGGGCCGTGCGAGCGTAGAGGGGCTAACCAGCAGTGAAGCCGAGTTCACTGCCATGATCGCCGACCCGAGTTGATGGTTGCAAAATCCGGCGCGCACGCTTAATCGCGCGCTTTCTATACAAACAGCGCGCCCGGTCGGTACCGGGCAACAGCTTTAAGGACGATACGCCATGAAGGCCGAAACACATCCAGAATATCACACCATCAACGTCAAGATGACCGATGGTACCGAATTCCAGACGCGCTCCACCTGGGGTAAAGAGGGCGATACGATGACCCTCGACATCGACCCCACCAGCCACCCGGCGTGGACCGGCGGCAAACAGCAGCTTCAGGAAGGCGGCCGCGTTGCAGCCTTTAACAAGCGTTTCGGCGGGCTCAGCCTCAAGAAGTAACGCTTTTCCCGCGTCTTTTGGCGCGATGACAAGACTAAAGGGCGGTCCTTTGGGCCGCCCTTTTTGGTTCAATTTTAATGCTGCCAGAGGTTTTCGATCGGATCAATGAGGATCGGTTCAAGCCTTTCGGCAGGTGGCCACTCGTCTCGGGCGCCGATTTCGCTGAAAGCAAGATCACGGGCTTTGCGGTCTGGCCAAAGCGCCACGGCAACATATGTCCCGTCGTCAGCCTTGCCGAGAAGCGAGCCTTGCCCTCCGACCTGATAAAGTTGCTTCGTCGCCGCCAGCCAGCGCTTGCGGAAAGCGTCGACATGCTCGGGTGAGATCTTCCATCGGTATATCGCGACGAACCCCGGCCTCACTCCCACCCCCACGGTTTCTCGCGGTACCATTTGGTCAGCACATATTTGAGTCCCTGACGCACCTTCATCCCGTGGTGGAGCGTATTCGGGTTCACACCGCCGTCGGGGCGGCGGTTGTTCCATGCCAGCAGTTTTCCGGTCTCGGGCTGGACGTTCTTTTTCAGAACCTTGAAACGGGTCGCGCCGCCTGCCTCCACATTGTTGAGGTAGATCATGCAGGTCCATGTCCGTTGACCGGCGACCGAACAGAACCGGTCGTAATCTTCCCCGTCGGGTGCGAAATAATCGGTGTGGGCTTTGAACTCTTGTCCCACGTCATATTTCTGGCCCTGCAAGGGTTCGCCATAAGCCGGGTCGATGCCGGTCAATTCATCCAGCATAGCTTCGACGCTACGCACAGCAGGGTGATCCGGGGCCAGATCACAGGTTTCGCTGGTGCGGAAATACTCGTCGCCATTGGCATCTGCGAGGGTAGAGGGGCGGCGTTCCCGCTCGATCAAAGCAACCAGATCAGCACACAGGACGGGATCTGCAAAGGCGCGTCGCTGGAGCAACTCGATCTTTTTGTAAGGCAGCCTCTGCACCCCGCCATAAGACAGCAGATGATCGGCAGAGGATTCGTTTTGCGCTGTCATTGCCGACGCAGCATCATTTATCGTCGCTTCGTTCGCAAGGCGCAAAGTAAGAATGTTACGTCTGAGCAATGCCAGCGCAGTTTTCGCTTCCCAATAGGCACTACCTATGCAACAGGCTCGCCCCCGCTAGTGAGCACCCTTGACGGGAATGTTTGCACGCGTAACAGCCCCGACATGCACGGCAGTTTCGGGGCATATGGCGATCGTAGCTCAGTTGGTTAGAGCGCCGGTTTGTGGTACCGGAGGTCGGGGGTTCGAGACCCCTCGGTCGCCCCATTTTTCTCCACGCATTCTGCAACTTCGATGTGCATATTCTCGCATCTGCGTAGGGACGCAACATGACCGCTTTCTGGACTGAACCCGATTACGACGATCACGAGCTGGTGCAGCTCGTACGCCATCCGGAAAGCGGCCTGACCGCGATTATCGCGCTTCATTCCACCCACCTTGGCCCTGGCGCGGGTGGTACGCGGTTCTGGCATTATGCCGAGCCCAAGGCCGCAATGCGCGATGCTCTGCGGCTGAGCCGCGGGATGAGCTACAAGAACGCGATGGCCGGTTTGCCGATGGGCGGCGGCAAGGCAGTGATCTTGGCTGACGACGACAGGCAAAAGTCGCCCGAGATGCTCGCCGCTTTCGGTGATGCTGTCGAAGCTCTGGGTGGCCGTTATGTCACGGCAGAAGATGTCGGCATCAGCGAACAGGACATGGTCGCCGTGTCCAAGCGCACTGCCCATGTTTCCGGTCTGCCAGTCGAAGGAGACGAAGCGGGAGGCGATCCCGGTCCGTTTACCGCTATGGGCATTTATCACGGTATCAAGTCGGCTGTTCGTTACAAGCTCGGCAAGGACAGCGTGAAAGGTGTCCACGTCGCCGTGCAGGGCACGGGCAGCGTCGGCGGAGGTGTCGCCAAATTGCTCGCTCAAGACGGTGCGAAGCTGACCCTTTCCGACATCCATAATGACCGCGCCAAGGCGCTGGCGGTAGAGCTGGGCTGCGAAACCGCTTCTGCCGATGCGATTATGAGCACATCGTGCGATGTCTTCAGCCCCAATGCGCTGGGCGCGATTCTGGATGATGAGGGCATTGCCCGTCTCGATTGCCCGATTGTTGCTGGCGGGGCCAACAATCAACTGGCCCGCTCCCATCATGGCGCGCAGCTGGCCGAGCGCGGTATTCTGTATGCTCCGGATTATGTCATCAATGCAGGCGGCATAATCAGCGTTACGATGGAATATCTGTCGCGGTGCCTCGGGGCAGCAGGCAATATCAACGAAGTGCGCAAACGTCTGGCACAGATCCCCGGCCGCCTGGAGGAGATCTGGGAGGAAAGCGCCAGCAGCGGTGTGCCCTCCGATACGGTTGCCGACCGGATGGCGCAGAAGCTGATCGGGCGGTAGGCGCACTCTCGGAGCAGGCGCGACTTCAGGGTTGTCTTTCCTATCGCGATATCCGGTTGTAAGAGGCTGCTTCCCTAGTTGTACGTCCGCGAAAGCACCAAATGCACGGTTTCGCCAATCCTCGCCGCTTTCTGGCGCTAGCTCGCTGGCTTACGCCGGTTATGCTGGTGTCGGGCATCGTTCTGTCGTGCGGCGCGACGTGGTGGGGCCTGACGCAGGTTCCACCTGATCGGCTGATGGGCGAAACGGTGCGCATTCTGTTTATACATGTTCCCGCCGCATGGCTGGGTATGGGCGGATGGGCCGTTATTGCAGGCGCAAGTGCAGCCCTATTGATTTGGCGTCATCCGCTATCCGCCATTGCGGCGCGCGCAGCCGCTGCACCGGGGATGGTCTTTACTGCCATTTGCCTCGCCACCGGATCCCTGTGGGGGCGCCCGACATGGGGTGCCTGGTGGGTGTGGGATGGGCGGTTGACGAGTATGTTGGTGCTGCTGTTCCTCTACGCTGCATACGTCGCGCTGTCGCAGGCAAGCGCACGTGAAGGTGTGTCGGACCGGATACCGGCGATTTTCGCGCTGGTCGGCGCGATTAATATTCCGATAATCAATCGCTCCGTCGTATGGTGGAATTCGCTGCATCAGCCGCCCAGCATCACTGTGGGGAAAAGCGCCATTGATCCGGCTTATCTCTGGCCGCTGCTGATTGCAGTATTGGGATATTCGCTGCTGTTTGGCGGCGTCGTGCTGGCCCGGATGCGCGCTTTGCTTGCGGATATGCAAGCCGAGGCCCGTCTGCGGCGCAAGGCAATGGAGGCGGCCTGATGCGCGAAGGTCTCAACCAATGGGATTTCGTGCTCTGGTCATACGCAGTGGGCGGCATCGCAGTTGGACTGTTGGTTGTGTGGGCCGTCGTAACCATGCGCCGGGCCGAAGCACGACGGGACAGGGCGAAACGCAAATGAATACTTTGCGCCCCAAGCCCAAGCACCAGCGTCTGGTGCTGGTCGTTATTGCTCTGATTGTACTGGTTGGGGCCGGATTTTTGGCCGCATGGGGCCTGCGCAGCGAAGCAAACTACTTTTATACACCCAGCCAGCTCGCGGCCGATCCGCCAGTATACAGTCGTATGATCCGGCTTGGCGGTATGGTCCGCGAGGGATCAATCCAGCAATTGGACGATGGCGTCTCGATACGTTTTACGGTCGGTGATGGCGAAGCCGAAGTTCCGGTACGTTTCACTGGCATCGTGCCGGATCTTTTCGTGGAAGGATCCGGCGTTGTGGCGGAGGGACGGATGGGGCCGACTGCATTCATGGCCGATTCCCTGCTGGCCAAACATGACGAGAATTATGTCCCCCGCGAGTTACAGGAAATGACCGAGTATCAGGCCCGGCAAGTGGTCGCAGAGACCGAGACTGGCGGGGGCCGGTGACAGCAGAAATCGGTCTTGCCGCGCTGTGGATGGCAGCGGCGCTTTGCGTCATGCAGTTCATTACCGGTGCGCTGGCGCTTCGCGCCGATACAGTTAGTGAAGGCGCAGACATAGGCGCGATCACCCGGCCTGCCGCCATCGTGCAGGGCCTGCTGGCGATGACGGCCTTTGTCTGCCTGCTTTGGCTGTTTGCCATCACAGATTTGTCAGTGAAACTGGTCGCGAGCAATTCGCATTCCGACAAACCGCTGCTGTATAAGATCACCGGTGCGTGGGGTAATCACGAAGGTTCCATGTCGCTGTGGATCGCTGTGATGGCCCTGTCGGGCGCGGCCATCGGAGCGTTGGAGAAACGCCTGCCCGAAAAGACGATACAGGCTGTTCTGGCGGCTCAGGGCGCAGTCGGTGCCGGGTTCTATGCCTTTATTATCGGCAGCTCCAATCCGTTCGAACGACTGCCTACACCCGCAGCGCAGGGTGCCGGCCTCAATCCGTTGCTGCAGGATTTCGGCCTCGCCTTCCATCCCCCCACTTTGTACATGGGTTATGTCGGGCTTTCGGTTGCCTTCAGTTTCGTGGTCGGTGCGCTGGTTACGCGGCAGGTCACACCGGATTTTGCTCGTGCGATGCGGCCGTGGGTGCTGGGCGCATGGGTGTTTCTGACCCTGGGGATTTCAGCGGGTAGCTGGTGGGCGTACTACGAGCTTGGCTGGGGCGGCTGGTGGTTCTGGGATCCGGTGGAGAACGCATCGCTGATGCCGTGGTTGGCGGCGACGGCATTGTTGCATTCGGTCACCGTGCTGGCTGCGCGTGACGCTTTGCGAACATGGACTGTGATGCTGGGCGTGGTGGCTTTTTCCATGAGTATGCTGGGCACATTTATCGTCCGCTCCGGTGTTCTGACCAGCGTCCACAGCTTCGCCGTGGACCCGGAACGGGGGGCGTTTATCCTGATATTGTTGGCGATTTACATCGGCGGCGCGTTGGCGCTTTTTGCTTGGCGGGCGGGCACAATATCGGAGGGAAAACGGTTCGCTCTGGCCAGCCGTGAAGCCGCGCTGGTGTTCAACAACATTATGCTTTGCGCCATTCTGGGCGTGGTCCTCCTCGGCACTCTGTATCCCCTGATGGCCGAGGCAATGGGTGACCGGGTTTCCGTAGGTGCGCCCTATTTCAATTCGGTCAGCGCGGTGTTCGCGCTGCCGATGTTCGCAATAATGGCTGTCGGCCCGATCCTGCGCTGGCGGCAGGACAGTGGCGGACGCATTTCCAAGGCCGCGATCCTGCTGGCAGCTATTGGTATCGTGACGTTCGTGGCGGGCTGGCTGGCCAGCGATGCGGGCATCCTGCCGCTGCTGGGCCTCGCCTTTGCTGCCGTTCTGGGCGTTGCAAGCGTCTTGCCACTCTATAGCCGAAGCCTGCGTCGCACGCCGCTGGCGACATGGGGTATGGTACTGGCGCATCTCGGGATTGCTGTGTCGCTGTTCGGCATGGCGAGCGAAAGCGGTTTTTCAAAGGAAACGCTGGCGGCTGTCAGCGCAGGCGAAAGCGCCGCAATCGGTCCTTATGAAGTCACTCTGCTTGGAGTGGAGCCCCTTGCCGGGCCGAACTGGACTGCGCTGGAAGCTCGCCTGTCAGTGAGTGATGGAAGCGAGCCGGTTGTTCTTCGCCCGCAATCGCGCAGCTATGTCCAGCCAGTCCAAACAACAACGGAAAGCGCGCTGCACAACCGGTGGGACGGGCAACTTTACGTCGTGCTGGGGCAGGCTGCGGGTGATGGACGCTGGCAGTTGCGCCTTTGGTGGAAACCTTTCGTGACGCTGATCTGGTACGGTTCGATTCTGATCGCTCTTGGCGGGGCGATGGCCGCAGTGGGCCATATTATGACCGGCCACCGCCGCCGCCGTCTGGTAGTGCGGCTGAAAGAGCGCCGGGCAGAAGAGGCGGCACTGGCTTGAAACGCGCCATATTCTTTATCCCGTTGGCGATGTTCACGCTGTTTGTCGGAATCGCGTCCTATCAGCTGACGCAGCCGAAGGATGACGCGGTACCCAGCCGAATGGTGGGCAAGCCGCTACCAGTGTTCGAGCTTCCTGCGGGCCGTGCCAACGGCGTGCCGGTAACGAATGCCGATTTCACCGATGGTAAGCCCCGCCTGCTCAATATCTGGGCGACATGGTGCCTGCCTTGCATTGCGGAGGCTCCGCAGCTGGAAGCCTTGAAGGAGGCGGGTGTGCCGATCGTAGGCCTCGCGATCCGCGATACGCCTGAGGATATCGCGCAGTTTCTGGAAACCCACGGCGATCCTTATACCGGATTGGCAATCGACCAGAGGTCGATGGTCCAACTGGGCATCGGCTCTAGCGGCGTGCCGGAAACCTTCGTGATCGACGGCAAGGGCATCATCCGCCACCAGCATATTGGCGATATTCGCGAGCGCGATATCCCGATATTGCTGCAGGAACTGGAGGATGCGCGCCGATGATTCGCTATCTCGCTTTTCTTGCTGCTCTCCTGATAGCAATTTCTTCCAGTGCCGTGCCGCTTAGCGCGCAGGAAACTTCACTTGCCAACGTCCAGCTGTCCGACCCGGTACAGGAGGCTAAGGCAAAGGAACTGATGGAAAGCCTGCGCTGCCTGACCTGCCAGTCCCAATCCATTGCCGACAGCGACGCTGAAATGGCGGAAGATATGCGCCACCTTGTCCGCACCCGGGTGCAGGCGGGTGAAAGCTCCGACGAAATCCGTAACTGGCTGGTTGAACGTTACGGGGATTATGTAAGCTATTCTCCCGATGTAATTGGCCCGAACTGGCCGCTTTATGCCATTCCGGGTTTGCTATTGCTGGTTGGTATTGCGCTTTTCCTGCGGCGACTGCGGGGAAGGTCATGACATGGTTGTTCGTCGTCCTGCTGGGTGTGGGCGCGCTTGGCGCAGGCACGGTGTTGCTGCGCCATGCACGCAGTTACTGGACGCTGTTCGCTGCAACATTGATGTTCGGGCTTGCCGGATATGCGTGGCAGGGTTTTCCAGGAATGCCCTCCGCTCCGCGATCTGCCGAAAGCCCCGATGTACGCGCCAGCCCCGTTCTGATCGATGCGCGCCGCGAATTTTTCGACAATGCCGGCCCGCCCAGCCGTTATGTTCTGACGGGCGACACCTATGCTCGGCGGGGCGAATTCGAAACGGCTGCCGGCTTTTATCGCAACGCCGTTGCCGAAAACCCTAATGACGGCGAAGGCTGGCTCGCACTGGCAGTTGCGCTGGTCGAGTATTCAGACGGACACGGCACACCGGCTGCTCTGTATGCATATCAGCGGGCCCGTGATGCCCTGCCAGGCAATCCCGCAGTTGGTTACTTTGCCGCCCTGCCCGAATTGCGTGCAGGGCGCCTGCTCGAAACCCGCGATTTATGGGCAGAGGCACTGGCAGGGGCCAGCAAAAATGCCGCCGGGCTAGCGTATATGCAGGAGCGTTTGAACTCGCTCGACACCCTGCTGGCAGCGATTGCCGCGCAGGCGGGGTCCTGAGCGGCTGTTGCGCGGCATGGTTGCCACTGCTACCGGCGCGCCTTGCTTTGCATCAACGCCGCCCAGAGAGCCGCGTACTGCCAAGACAACGGGTCAGTCTAAGTAAGGTCTCCTGACGGATGAGCGACAGCGCACCAGCAGCAATCGACCGCGCACCCCCGGGGGGCGGCCCGGCCCATATAGATTCCACTACCAAGATGGCAGTGGGCGCAATTGGCATCGTTTTTGGCGATATCGGCACCAGCCCGCTTTATGCCTTCCGGGAGACATTTGTTGGGCCCAACCCGCTGCCGATAGATTACAATCATGTGCTGGGCGTGGTCAGCCTGATCTTCTGGTCGATGACGCTGATCGTGGCGATCCAGTATGTGACCATCCTGATGCGGGCCGATAACAAGGGGCAGGGCGGCAGCCTTGCTCTGGTCGCGCTGATCAGCCGCAATATCGGGACCACGCGGTATGGCTGGCTGGTCGTGCTGCTAGGCGTATTTGCGACATCGCTGTTTTACGGCGACAGTATGATTACGCCCGCCATTTCGGTTCTCTCAGCGGTTGAGGGGCTGACCGTGGTCGATCAGGGCCTGCAGCCCTATGTCATTCCCATCGCACTGATCCTGCTTATATTCCTTTTCATGATCCAGCGAAGTGGCACGGCAAAGGTCGGTGCTCTGTTCGCGCCTGTGATGGTCGTTTATTTCGTAGTGATTGCGCTGCTGGGCATCATCCAGATCGTCCAGCATCCCGATATTTTCTACGCACTCAATCCGTATTACGCGGTAATGTTCTTCGTGAACGATGGGTTCCTGGCGTTTCTGGCGCTTGGCTCCGTAGTGCTGGCGGTGACTGGGTCGGAGGCGCTGTATTCCGATATGGGGCATTTCGGGCGCGGACCAATGCGGCTGAGCTGGTTCGGTTTTGTCATGCCTTGCCTGCTTCTCAACTATTTCGGGCAAGGCGCGATGATCGTGTCGCTGTCAGGAGCAGAAGCCGCGGAAGCGATCCAGAACCCGTTCTTCATTCTGGCACCAGAGGCATGGCGACTGCCGCTGGTTATCCTGGCGACATTCGCCACCTTTATCGCCAGCCAGGCGGTTATTTCGGGCGCGTTCTCGATCACCCATCAGGCGATCCAGCTGGGCTTTGTTCCTCGCCTGTCGGTCCGCCATACCAGCGACGCGCATTCGGGACAGATTTACATCCCCGTTGTGAATTGGGCGCTGATGATTGCGGTGATCGTGCTGGTTCTGACGTTCCAGAATTCCTCCAATCTGGCGAGCGCGTATGGTATTGCTGTGACCGGCGCCGTCACCATCGATACGCTGCTGATGGGTGTGTTGTTTGTCGGTGTCTGGAAATGGAAGTGGTGGGTTGCAGCGCCCATTGTCCTGTTTTTCCTGATTATCGACGGAGCTTACTTCGCGGCGAACCTGACCAAAGTCGGCGACGGCGGCTGGTTCCCGTTGATGGTGGGGGCAGTGGTGTTCACGCTGCTGACCACGTGGGCGCGAGGCCGCAAGGTCATGCGGGAACGGATGACCGAGGTTGCCCTGCCGATTGAAATTTTCGCCAAGAGCGCCAAGAATTCCGCCACTCGCGTGCCCGGTACTGCTATTTTCATGGCCAGCAGCACCGCTGGTGTACCCAGTGCGCTGCTGCACAATATCAAGCACAACAAGGTCCTGCACGAGCGGGTGGTCATCCTGACTGTGACGATTGCCGATATTCCCTATGTCGATCCGGACAAGAGGTGTGAATACAGCGAAATCGGCGACGGCTTCTTCCGCGCTGTGCTGCATTATGGTTTCATGGAAGAAACCGATGTGCCTACTGGCCTGAAGACTATGCAGCAATGCGGCGGCGAGTTCGACATGATGCAGACCAGCTTTTTCCTCAGCCGTCAGACCCTGCTTCCCAGCGACAATCCCGCCATGCCGATCTGGCGCGAAAAGATATTCTCCTGGATGCTGCGCAATGCGGCAACAGCGATGGAATTCTTCCGTTTGCCGACCAACCGCGTTGTGGAACTGGGCAGTCAGGTGCGGATCTGACGCGCGCTGGCATGCCTGCCATACGTCTCTTGGATTATATGAAAGTCTTGCGCGCGAAAGCTGACCTGCTCCTGATTATTCTCGCATATCCGCGCAAGAGAGCCGGAAGCGAGATTGAGGCGCTAACGTAAACCTCGCAAACAATATTGGGATTTAGCTAAAGAAGAGCAGCCAATCCGTTTGGCATAGCCAGAGCCCCATTCAGATCAGCACCTTCAGCCGGTCGGCGGTTCTTCCTCCAGCACATCATCCTTCGCTTCTGGGCCCAGCCCATGCTTCAACAGCATCGGGATCTGGGTGAAGGTGAACAGGAATGTGAGGGGCAAAAACACCCAAAGCTTCGCCGCCAGCCATCCGCCAAAATCGAGATACCAGCGCAGGAATTCATTGAGCCCTGCTAGAGCCAGAAAAAACACGCCCCAATTGCGGCTCAGTTTGAGCCAGCCTTCATCGGTCAAGCCCTCGAATGCAGCTTCCAGCAACACCTTGAGCAACGCCTTGCCGCGCCACGCCCCGATCAGCAGAGCTATACCGAACACAATATAGATGATCGTCGGCTTTAGCTGAACGAAAAGCGGGTCTCCGAAGAAGATAGTTAGCGCGCCGAAGCCCACGATCAGCACAGTCGAGAACCACAACATCGGCGAAATTTTGCCGTTGCGCCATTTGGACACACTGATGGCCACTACCGAAGCGGCCATAAAGACC
The DNA here is from genome assembly GCA_913060895.1 of uncultured Sphingomonadaceae bacterium. Classification (GTDB taxonomy): domain Bacteria; phylum Pseudomonadota; class Alphaproteobacteria; order Sphingomonadales; family Sphingomonadaceae; genus CAJXSN01. The sequence continues at coordinate 229,176 of CAJXSN010000002.1, read as the reverse complement.
ATTGTGCCGCGAATAACCGCGCCGACTTCGGCAATCGGCTCCGGATCTTCCGGTGCGAACCAGCGATAGGTCAGGAAGAATGCCAGAAGCGGCCCGTAATCGATCAGGATACTGACCCACCCGGAGGCGGGTTTCTTTTGGTTTTCGGTATCTCTCATCGGTTTTGTCTCGCTAAGTTCGCTCGCCCCAAGCCTGCCGAGTGACTGCTTTGCATCTGAAATTCGTGACAGAGAAAAGAGGCTAACTTGTACTGGCTTTGGATGAACGGTGAATTGTGTGGAGCGTCCGGTGCTAGGCAACCCCGGCAATCACTCGGGCGACCAGATCGGGATCGAAGGGTCGCAGATCGTCGATCGTTTCGCCCACGCCGATGGCGTGAATTGGCAGACCGTATTGCTCCGCCGCTGCAACCAGAACACCGCCGCGTGCGGTACCGTCCAGTTTGGTCATGATCAGGCCGGTCACTCCGGCAACTTCCTTGAAAACGTCGATCTGCGACAATGCGTTCTGCCCGTTGGTCGCGTCCAGCACCAGTAACACATTGTGCGGCGCCTCAGGGTTCAGCCGGCCGAGAACCTTTCTGATCTTGGCCAGTTCATCCATCAACTCGCGTTTGTTCTGAAGGCGGCCTGCAGTGTCGACGACCAGAGCGTCGATACCCTGATCGGTCGCGGCTTTCACTCCGTCGAACACGATACTCGCGGGATCGCCGCCTTCTGCACCGCGAATAATTGGCGCGCCGATGCGCTCTGCCCACGTCGCCAGCTGTCCGATCGCGGCGGCGCGGAATGTATCGCCAGCAGCCAACATGACGCCATAATCGTCTTCCTGCAGCCAATGCGCCAATTTGGCGATGGTGGTCGTCTTGCCGCTGCCATTCACTCCGATCACCAGAATGACCTGCGGGCGTGGGAAGGCGCTGATTTCCAGCGGCTTGGCAACAGCCCGCAGGATCGCTGCGATTTCGTCGGCCACAGCCTCTTTCAATTCGCGCTCGGTTATCTCGAGACCAAAGCGGCGTTCGCGCAGCTTGTCCTTGATACGGGCTGCTGCTGCTGGACCCAGGTCGGACGTGATCAGCGCATCCTCCACCTCGTCGAGCGTGGCTTCGTCCAGCTTCGATGTGCCGCCAACAGCGGTCAGGTTCTCGCCCAGCCGGTCGGATGTTTTACGAAACCCGCCCAGCAGGCGTTCGGTCCAGCTCGATTGCGTCAAAGGAGCATGCCCTTTTCAATGTGTTCGGGTGTAATAGTCAGGATGGTTCCGGCGGGTGTTCCAGCGGGAACATTTACCCGGGCGAAGTTGGGTGCGTAACCTGTCCCGTCGCGTTCGGCGAGGACTTCCTGAGTTGTGCCGAGCAAGCTTTCCAGCCAGGTGCCGCGCTGGGCGGATGTGGCGGCTCGCAGATCCGCGGCGCGGCCTTTCACTACCGCACGTTCAACTTGTGGCATATGCGCGGCAGGTGTGCCTGAGCGAGGCGAGTAGGGGAAGATGTGGCCGTGAACCACAGCCAGTTCCGCGATAATCGAAAGATTGGCAGCGTGATGCTCGTCCGTTTCGGTCGGAAAGCCGGCGATCAGATCTGCGCCGATGGAAAGTTCCGGGCGGCGGGCTTTCAAACGGCCCACGATGTCCACCGCATCGGCGCGGCTGTGGCGCCGCTTCATGCGTTTCAGGATAAGGTCGTGCCCGTGCTGAAGCGATAGATGAAGGTGTGGCATGATCCGCTGCTCGCTGGAAATAACGTCGAACAACAACGGATCGATCTCTATCCCGTCGACTGAAGACAGTCGCAGACGGGGCAGGGCCGGGAAGGCCCGCAGGATAGCCTGCACCAGAGTGCCGAGGCCGGGCGCATCGGGCAGATCATGGCCCCATGACGTCAGATCGACGCCGGTCAACACCACTTCGGGCGCGCCCTGCTCCAAATGGCGCTCTATCACCTTCAGCACATCGGCCACGGGCAGGGATCGGCTGACGCCGCGGCCCTGGGGTATCACGCAGAAGGTGCAGGAATGGTCGCAACCGTTCTGCACCCCAACAAAGGCGCGAGTGCGGGCGGGCACAACAGGTGCCGCGTCGAGCGGTGCATTCCACATGCGCGGATCCAGCTTGCCAGCGTTTGCAATCAAACCATCGACTTCGGGCATGGCAACCAGCGCGTCTCGTTCTATATCTGCGGCGCAACCGGTCACCAGCAGGCGGGCATCGGGACGGGCCCTGCGGGCCTTGCGAATGGCTTGGCGGGTTTGCCGCACGGCTTCGCTGGTGACGGCGCAGCTGTTGATTACCACAATGTCCTCGCCTGCTAGCATCGCGCCGATGCGCTCACTTTCGGAAATGTTGAGACGGCAACCAAGCGAGATGACTTCTGCCGGTTTGGGTTTGTCTTCGATGGGCGCAGTCATGCGAAGTTGCTCCATTCGAAGCAGCCGCGAAAACTCTCCTTTGCAGGGCCAGTCATGGTGATGCGGCCTTCTTCATCATAAGCAATCGCCAGATCGCCGCCGGGAAGGCTCACGGTGACGTTGCGTCCGGTTAACCCGCGACAGAAGGCGGCGGCTGCAGTGGCGCAGGCTCCGGTGCCGCATGCCCGGGTCAGACCGGCACCACGTTCCCACACACGCAGATGCAAATGATCGTCTTCAGCCAGGCTGGCGACATTGACGTTCACCCTCTCGGGAAACAGCGCGTCGCTCTCGATCAGTGGTCCGAGGCGGGCAAGATCGACCGCATCGGCGTTATCAACAAAGAACACAACGTGCGGGTTGCCGACATTGACCGCCACGGGATCGCTGAGTTCCTCCCAGCCGACAGGCATGGCGGCCGTGTCCATTGCATAGGCCAGCGGAATATCCTCCCAGTCGAAGCGCGGTACGCCCATATCGACCTGTGCGCCGCCGTGAACGGGCGACACATCGATGACACCGCCTGCAGTTTCCACCCGCGCATCATTGCCATGCAGCAGGGCGACAGCCCGCGAAGCATTGCCGCACGCGCCCACTTCACCTCCATCATGATTGTATATCCGCATTCGGAAATCGGCCTTCGAAGCAGTATCTCCTTTCGGCTCCAGCACAATCAACTGGTCACAGCCGATCCCGGTGTTGCGGTCGGCCAAAGCTTTTGCGACGGCCGGCGTCATCGCAGGCAAGGCGACCTCGCGTCCATCCAGCACTACGAAATCGTTGCCGAGACCGTGCATTTTTGTGAAATCAACCTGCATCGTGCAGCGCATCTATGGCTCGCTGCCCTGCAGGTAAAGGCCGCGTGTCGTATTGCCGCGCATCAGAGATCGGCTCGCGCGGTGGCCGTTTAGCCGTGTGAGTGGCGCCGGGCGTCGTCTTCTGGGGCCGCGGGGGTGTCAAGCAGTGACGCCATACGGTCGGCGGCTACCAGTCGCTTACGCACCGCTTTCGCGTCCTCGGGTTTACCGTAATGATAGCCCTGCCCCTTTAGCTTGCCGACCTTTTTCAGTGTTTCCAAAATTATAGTGTTCTCGATTCCTTCGGCCGTGACCGGCACTTTCAGACCGTCGCCCAGTGAGGCAATCGCCTTGATAATCTTGCTTCCGTTCTCGTCTTTGCCGATATCGCCGACGAAACTGCGGTCGACCTTGATCCGGTCGAACGGCAGGGAACGGAGCATCGCCAGGCTGGAATAGCCGGTGCCAAAATCATCGAGGCTGATCTTTACACCCTGATTCTTTAAACTGGTTATCATGGAGCGGACTACCCCGATGTTTTCGAGCAAGCAGCTTTCGGTGATTTCGAGATCCAGGCGATTGGCGGAAAATCCGCTTTCCAGGAGTAGTTTGAGAATTTTCTGCGAAAACCACGGATCCCGTAATTGGACCGGTGAAATGTTGACCGACAGGGTTAGCGCCGGGTCCCAGTCACGGGCATCCTCAAACGCCTGAGTGATCAGGTTTTCCGACAGCTCACCGATAATGCCGATGTCTTCGGCAATGGGAATGAACACTTCCGGGCCGATGAGACCGAGGTCGGGCGAACGCCAACGGGCAAGCATTTCGAAACCGGCCAATTCGCCAGTATCAAGATCGATCTGCTGTTCGTAGAATGGAACAAATTCGCCGGTTTTAACTCCCTTGCGGATCGCGGCTTCCAGTTCGTTGCGGACCTGCAATGCCTTTTCCATCGGGGCTTCGAACCAGCAAGAGCGGTTCTTGCCATGTTTCTTTGCCTCGTACATCGCGATATCGGCTTTGTGAATCAGCGTCTGCGCATCATATGGCTCGCCTGTCTCCGCAAGGGTATCGTGGTTGGCGGCGATGCCAACCGATATGGTAATTTCAGCTGTAGCAGCCCCCAGCTCGAACGGTTGGGCGATACTCTCGATAATCCGCGTTATAAGCGCGTTGATCCGTTCGGGCAGCATGGGTTGGTAGCTTACGACGATGGCAAATTCATCACCGCCCAGCCTCCCCAGCAGCGCGTCGCGCGGGAGCAGGTTGCGGATACGCTCTGCCACCGTGCGCAGAATTTCATCGCCGGCCTGATGGCCGTTCAGATCGTTGACCTGTTTGAAATCGTCGAGATCGATCATGATAAAGGCGATACCGCGGCTGCTCCGGCTCGCTTCTTCCATCAACTTATCGGTCGCGGGGGGTATGCTGCGCCGGTTAAGGCAGCCGGTGAGGGGGTCGATATCTGCAAGTTCGCGCGCAAGATCCTCTGCTTTGCGCCGTTCGGCAACTTCGCGAACCAGATCACGGTGACGGCGCATTATAAAAATAATCAGCGCCACGTTCAGCATCAGGGTGGAAACGACGGTGGGATCGACCCCTCCGCTGCTTTCGCTGGCCCAGCTGCGAGCCATCTGGCTAACCATTTTGCCGCCGGTGCCGAGGAACAGTATGATGGCTGCTGCGGCGATGCCCAAGGCCATAAGATCGCGCTTTTCCGCGCGTAAAGACCGCGACGATGCGGCTGCTTCAAGCGCTCGTGACGGCGATTGCTTGCCCGATAGATGTTTGGACGCAAGTCTCATACCGTCGCAGCTACCAGCCTATGTTGAAATTCCGGTTAATGCGGGTTTGACCTTTGCCCACGTAATCACCAATGCTGGATAAAATTTTCTGACCAGCAACTGAGAAAGTCCAGCGTATGGCCCGATATTGGCTGATGAAATCGGAACCCTTCAAATATGGATGGGACGATCTGGTCGCCGAAAAAGAAGGCACATGGGACGGGGTGCGCAATCATCGCGCAAAGAACAATCTGGCAGCGATGGAAGTCGGCGATCAGGTGTTTTTCTACCACTCGCGTGAGGGCTTGGAGATTGTCGGTATCTGTGAAGTCAGTGTGGCGGGTATTACCGACCCGACCGATCCCGAAGGCAAGTGGGCAGCAGTAAAAGTCGTGCCCAAGACGAAGTTGCCCAATCCCGTGACCCTCAAACAGATCAAGGCGGAGCCGCAGCTGGCCGATTGTGAGCTGGTACGACTGTCCCGCCTTTCCGTGGCTGAACTCAAAGAGGAAGAGTGGTCCATCATCATGTCGATGGCGGGAATTTAATCCGTCGGCAGGCCGGGCTTAGTTTGTGCGTAGCCCGCTGATGGTCGCCCCGCTGGCGGCCAGTTGTTCGACATCGATCAGACAATGGATCAGGCGTATGCCGGTGCGGCCCTTTGCTTCCACCAGCGCATCGCGGAATTGTGCAGTGGTTTCGGCCCGTGCGCTCCATGCGCCGTAAGATGCACCCAGCGCTGCAAAGTCGGGATTGCTGAGCTTGGTTGCCGAGATGCGGCCAGGGAATTCGCGCTCCTGATGCATCCGGATGGTGCCATAAGCGCCGTTATCGATTACTATCACCATTATGTCGCAGTTATGCTGGGCCGCGGTTGCCAGTTCCTGTCCGTTCATCAGGAAATCGCCGTCTCCGGCAACGGCAACGATGGTGCGATCGGGAAAGCGTAGTGAAGCAGCCACAGCCGCTGGTACGCCGTACCCCATTGCGCCGCAGGTCGGTGCAAGCTGGGACGGATAACCTGCGTAGCGCCAGTACCGGTGCCACCATCCGGCGAAATTGCCTGCTCCATTGCAGATAATCGTATCGGCAGGCAGCGTGTCGCGCATGAAGGTAACACAGGCGGCAAGTTCGAGGGGGTAGCTGGTGTTTTCCACTGTCGCTGGCTGCGCAGTTGCCCATTCGTCCCATTCGGAGTGGGCCTGCGCGCCAGCATCGAAGGGCAGGACATCGCCATCATCCCATAACGCGGCGCTTTCGGCAAATTCGGCCATGTCGGCGCAAATCGCCAGATCGGTCCTGTATACTCGGCCCAGTTCGCCGGGATCGGGATGAATGTGCACCAGTTGCTGGCCGGAATGCTCGGGCGTCACGACAGTGTATCCATCGGTGGTTGCCTCACCTAACCGTGTCCCGACGGCGACAATCAGATCGGCGTTTTTCACCCGCTCGACAAGGCGGGGATTGGGGCCGTAGCCCAGATTGCCTGCATAGACCCTGCTAGAGGGGCTGATTGCGTCCTGCCTGCGAAACGCGGTCGCCACTGGCAGCCCGATCCGTTCGGCGAACAGCTGGAAGTGTTCGCGGGCCTTGGCATCCCAGCCAGCGCCGCCGATTATGGCAACCGGGCTGGCTGCATCGCCAATCATGGCCATCAATGCCTGCATCGCATCGGGGCAGGGGGCCTGAGCGGGACGGGTTATTGCGGGCCGTGGAACAGCCTGCGTTGCATCGGACAACATATCTTCGGGCAAGGCCAGAACCACCGGACCGGGCCGGCCGGAGACTGCGACGGAATAGGCACGGGCAACAAATTCAGGAATGCGGTCTGCACTCTCAATACGTGCAGCCCATTTGCAAATGGGGCCGAAGAAAACGGGAAAGTCGATTTCCTGAAAGCCTTCCCGTTCCCGCATATCGCGGGCCACGTCGCCAACGAACAGGATCATCGGCTGGCTATCCTGATGCGCCACATGCACCCCGATGCTGGCATTGGTGGCCCCCGGGCCGCGAGTGACAAACGCCACGCCCGGCTTGCAAGTCCCGGCGGCATTCATCGCTCCGTCGGCGCAGGCCATAAAGGCGACCCCGCCTTCTTGACGGCAGGTCACGACATCAATGGAATGCTGCTGCTCCAGCCCGTCGAGAACCTGAAGGAAGCTCTCGCCCGGCACGGTGAATATTCGGTCGCATCCCTGTTCCTTCAGGCAATCGACCAGAAGGCGGGCGGCATCGGGCGTTGTCGTTTGTCTCATGCCTTGATGCCTAGCGGGGCGGGCGCATTGCGGCAATTGCGCCGATGGCCGTCACGAAGCGAAGCATCACGGTTACTGTCCCGCCACGCGACACCCGGCTTTCCGCGGGAGCGTAATGGTTATCAAAACGTTAAGCGCTTGATGATGAAACGAACAAGACGCTCTCTCGTCCTGACAGACGAAACAGCCCGCCACCCCTTTCGCGCTTCCCTGCCGCCGCATTTGCCGGAAGAGCAGCATGTGGCAAAGGCGTGGAGCGGCTTCATAGCGACACGCGATGATATTCGCGGATTTGCCACCACCTACTTCGCCACGCTGGCGGCGGCGCTGGTTTTTCTGGCTTAAGCCGCCACGAAACTATCGGTTTTTTCTGCATTGTACAGGCGCAGACCCAGCCATGCCGATATGATGCACATCCCTGCGCTGAGCAGGATCTGCTCCGCAATCGGTACTCCCGCTGCTGTAAGCACCATTGCAAGCAGCGATCCGCCGACCATAGCGCCGGAGTTCACGATATTGTTGGCAGCAATAGTTCGCGCGGCCTGATCCTTCGCAACACGGGTGGTCAGGAATGCGTAAAGCGGCACCACGAACATTCCGCCTGATACCGAAATACCCAGCAAGCATAGCAACAGGATGCTGGCCATCGGCCAGGAGATAAAGCTGGCCACATCCAGCAACTCTGTCGGTTGGTCCGCCTGCCACAGCTTGCACACGATGTAGAACGCCACCACAAATAGGGCCATCACCAGCACCGAAGCAGGTGCGAACCGCGCGGACACCGTTCCTTTGAGCAGTTTGTTTACGGCAACCGATCCGATGGCAACACCGACGGAAAACACCACGAGGAACACGCTGGCCACTTCCTTGCTGGCCATGATGACGTTCTTGGCAAGAGGAGGAAACTGGATGAAAAGCACTGCGCCGATGGTCCAGAAGAAGCTGATTGCGAGTATCGCGTAATAAACCTGGCGATCATCCATTGTTTTGCGGATCAGCCGGGTAGAGGCGCGCAGGATATGCCAGTCCAGCTTCTCGACCTGTCCCAGAGGCGGGGCGGCGGGCACCTGCCGGGCGGAGACATAGCCCATCACCGATACCACGATAATCGCACCCGCAGCATATTCGACCGGTATCCAACCTGCCAGAATGGTGCCCGCAAGGATGGCTACATAGGTTCCCGCTTCGACCAGCCCAGTTCCGGCCAGTACCTCGTCTTTACGAAGATGCTGCGGCAAAATGGCGTATTTGATAGGCCCCAGAAACGTCGACTGTATTCCGGTCAGGAAAAGGGCAAACAGCATTAAGACGATCGGCAAGCCGGTGTCGATGGTGGTGAAGCCCAGCGGGATGGATACGGGCATCTCGAACCCGCGCCACGATAGATACAGGCCGGTTGCGCCAATGGTCATCAATGCGATTTCGCACAATTTGACGATCCGGATGATGCGTGCCTTGTCACGCATGTCGGCCAGCTGCCCGGCAAGTGCAGACAGAATAAAAAATGGCAGGATAAACAGGCCTGAGGCAACCGCGCTGAAGATGCCTTCTGCCTCTTCCGAATTGTACACCTGGTACACCACGAATAAAACCATCGCGGTTTTGTACAGATTGTCGTTAAAGGCATTGAACAGTTGGGTAATGAACAATGGCAGGAACCGGCGACGGCTCAGCAGTCTGACAGTCGTCAAAAAATTATCCCCGATCGCAGACCGTTTGGTCCATCGCGATTTGTTCTAGTGGCAACTGGTCGGCGGACAAGGGCAAGGATGTTCTTTTTCCCGCCTGCCTGATCGGCTAGGGGGACAACAAGCCTATGCTGACACTGCCTAATATACTCACCTTGTCACGGATTTTCGCCGTTCCATTGCTCGCCTACCTTCTGTGGTGGCCCGGGTGGACTTTCGGCTATGCAATGGGGTTCGTGCTTTACGGCATAATCAGCCTGACCGATTATCTTGATGGATATCTCGCCCGGGCACAGGGCACCGTTTCGAAGTTGGGTATATTTCTTGATCCGATTGCGGACAAGATCATGGTGGCGGCGGTTATTCTGGTGCTTACGGCGCAAGGGTTCCTGCGCGGACCGATTGTGGGCGATTTTCACGTCATCGCCGGGCTGATTATCCTGATACGGGAAATCGCCGTGTCGGGACTGCGCGAATTTCTTGCCGGGCTGCAGGTTTCCGTGCCTGTGACTCAACTGGCCAAATGGAAGACTACGTTCCAGCTTGTCTCACTCGGTGCGCTGATTGGTGGCGGGGCCTTGCCGCAATACGAGTGGATCCATCTGACCGGGCTCACCACATTATGGGCGGCGGCCGTGCTGACTATTGTGACAGGGTGGGATTATCTGCGCGTCGGCCTGAAACACATGGACTGAACTTGCAGGCAGCGGGGTCTAGCTTATTTCTCCAGAGCCGAAATGTCCCGCCGCGCGATGCAACGTCCCGACGAGCGGAATGCCGAAACGATCCCGCGGATCGTTCTGGTCGAAATCTTCATCAATCGCGGCAAAATCCATCGACTGGACGGCGGCGGGGTGCAGCGGCACATCGAATTTGACGCCGGCGTTCTTTTCGATCCGCCAGACAACGCAGCCATCCATTGTCGTGATACCGTTCAGATCCAGGGCAATGCGCGTGCCCACATTCATATCGCTGAAGCTCTCGATCATGCAGCCACCGCTGGAAATATTGTAGAGAGTTACAAAGTCGCGGTTGCCATCAATGCGGCAGGCGACTTCCCTATCCATAGACAGACGATTGTAAGAGCGCACTGTAAAAATCCTTTACGACCGGATGAATGGCCTTATCGGATATTTTACCAAGAAATAGTGAATGCGAGCCATTAAGCGGCTCTTTCACCCGGCCTTCAACTCGTCTGCCAGTAAACGGAATTCTTCCGCGCGCGGGCTGTTCTTGCGCCAGATCAGCGCGATCTTGCGTGTGTCGTTACTGGTGGTAAGGGGCCGGGCGACAACTTCGGTTCCGTTAAGAATTCCGGCATCCAGCGCCATTTGCGGCAACATGGTCCAGCCCAGACCGTTATCGACCATTTGCACCAGCGTATGCAGACTGGTGCCGATCATCACTGCGTTGCCTTTCAATTCTGGCCGGTTACACGCAGCCAACGCATGATCGCGTAGGCAGTGCCCGTCTTCCAGCATCAGCAGACGGCCTTGATCGATGGCGGAGGGGCGCATTTTTTCGGGCGGGTCGCGCGGATCGTCCTTCGGCATCGCGATCAGCAGGCGGTCTTCGCCAATGACCTCGCTCTCCACATCGCCGGTGGGAAAGGGGAGCGCCAGCAGAACGCAATCGACGCGGCCGTGCTGCAGGGACTCGACCGCATCGGCACTCGTTTCCTCACGCAGGAACAGTTTCAGTTCGGGCCGTTCGCGGCGCAGACGGGGCAATATCTTCGGTAGCAGGAACGGCGCGATCGTGGGAATAACGCTCATGCGCAAAGTCCCGGCCAGCGGCTTCCCCGCAGCCTGCACCAGATCGGACAGTTCTTCGGCTTCGCGCAGCAGGCGGTGCGCCTTTTCCACCACCTGATTGCCCAGCGGAGTGAAGCGCACCACCCGGCGTGACCGCTCGACCAGAGTAGTGCCGAGCAGCGATTCCAGTTCGCGGATACCGGCAGAAAGCGTCGATTGCGATACGAAGCTGGCTTCGGCTGCACGCCCGAAATGGCCGTGTTCGTGCAGGGCAACAAGATATTGCAGCTGCTTGATTGTGGGGAGGTAAGTGCTCACTGGCAGTCCTATTCGGCAGCGGCTGCCTGGGCCAGTGCTGCTTTGGTTTCGGCCCTGTCCTGGATGCGATCCTGCGGCCCGGCTTCGGCCCTGCCAGCTTTCTCGTCCTGCATATCCTGCTGTATATCATCCACATGGGTCATATGCAGTTTGCCGCCGCGCACGGTAAAGGCCAGCTTGCCCTCGACCAGATCCAAGGCATCTTTGCCAAACACTTCATAACGCCAGCTTTTCAGGATCGGGAGGTCGCGTACGCCGGCGGCCAGCGCTTCCATTTCGTTTGCCTTGGTCAACAGACGGGATGCGATGTCGATCTCACGGCTACGGATCTTCAGAAGGAGCTTGAGAAGATCGGCAACCAGCGCACCTTCCTTGCCCAGAGGAGCGCCGCGCTTCGCCTTGTCGGGCATTTCGGATTTCGGCAGTGGTTCGGCATCTTCCAACACCTTCATAAGGCGTTTACCTATATCATTGTCTTTCCACGCATTCGAGAGGCCACGAACCTTGGCCAGATCGCCCTGTTTCCTGGGTGGATGGCTCGCAACATCGGCCAGCGTTTCGTCGCGCATGATGCGGCCACGCGGCAGATTCTTGTGTTTTGCTTCGCCTTCGCGCCATGCGGCCAAGGCTTTCAGGCGACCAAGCATCTGCGGATTGCGGCCCTGCGACCGGATGCGTTTCCACGCATCGCCTTCGTCGTTCTGGTAATTGGCCGGATCGGCCAGCTTTTCCATTTCGGCATTGAGCCAGCCGCCCCGGCCCGTCTTGATAAGCTTTTTCAGGATCATCGGGAAGATGACCGCCAGATCGGTTACATCGCCAATAGCATATTCGATCTGCCGGTCCGTCAGTGGACGGCGGCTCCAGTCCGTAAAGCGTGCGCCCTTGTCGATTGTCTTCCCCAACCAGCTTTCGACCAGATTGGCATAGCCGATCTGTTCGGACTGGCTGATCGCCATCATCGCAATTTGCGTGTCGAAGATGGGGTGGGGGGTCTTGCCTGTGAAATTATAGACGATTTCCACATCCTGCCCGCCTGCGTGGAAAATTTTCAGGACATCTTCGTTGTCCGTCATCAGGTTCCACATTGGGGTCAGATCGATGCCATCGGCCAGCGGATCGACTGCAGCGGCTTCTTCGGAATTTCCCAACTGCACCAGGCAAAGCTCTGGCCAGAAAGTATTTTCCCGCATAAATTCGGTGTCGACGCAAACAAAATCGGATTTCGCCAATCGCTCGCACAATTCGGCAAGCGTGTCGGAATCGGTTATCAGATCGTGGATTTTCATCAGCTTTTTCTTTCCCTGTGGAGCGGAGTACCGCCCTCGCGCGTGCGCGGCATTTGCCAAACCCCAGCTTGACAAATTAATGCGCTTCGCCTGTTAGCGCGCGCGATGGAAAGGCCCTATAGAGGAGCCTGCACCCATGCGCGCACCCTGCGCCCTAACCTTATCTCCCGAGAATGGAAGCCGGTAAACCATGCACGCCTATCGTACCCACAACTGCGCTGCGCTGACCAAAGCCAATGTTGGCGACACTGTTCGCTTGTCGGGCTGGGTCCATAAGAAGCGCGATCACGGCGGCGTATTGTTCGTCGATTTGCGCGATCATTACGGCTTAACCCAGATCGTTGCCGATGAAGACAGCGAGGCTCTGGCGCTGCTCGACGGCCTGAAACTCGAAAGCGTCGTTACCATCGACGGCGTAGTGAAGGCACGTAGCGAAGGCACGGTGAATGCCAATCTGCCGACTGGCGAGATTGAGGTTTTTGCCCGCTCTGCCACGGTGCAAAGCCGTGCCGAGGAATTGCCGCTGCCCGTCGCTGGGGAGCAGGACTATCCCGAGGATATCCGCCTGAAATACCGGTTTGTTGATTTGCGGCGCGAGACGATGCACGCAAACATCATGCTGCGCAGCCAGGTGATTTCCAGCCTGCGTCGCCGGATGCAGGATCAGGGCTTCACGGAATTCCAGACGCCTATCTTGGCCGCCAGCAGCCCCGAAGGCGCACGTGATTACATCGTGCCCAGCCGCCTGCATCCTGGCCAGTTTTACGCTCTGCCGCAGGCACCGCAGATGTTCAAACAGCTGCTGATGGTGGCGGGCTTTGATCGCTATTTCCAGATCGCGCCATGCTTCCGCGATGAAGATTTGCGCGCCGACCGCAGCCCCGAGTTCTATCAACTCGATTTCGAGATGAGCTTCGTGACGCAGGAAGATGTGTTTCAGGCGCTGGAACCAGTGCTGGCAGGCGTGTTCGACGAATTCAGCGGTGGCAAGACAGTCACCTCCTCGGGCGAATTTCCGCGCATTCCTTACGCAGAATCCATGCTGAAATACGGCACGGACAAGCCCGATCTGCGCAATCCCATCGAAATTAGCGATGTTGGCGCGCACTTCGAAAAATCGGGCTTCGGCCTGTTCGAGAAAATCGTTGGCAGCGGCGGAACAGTCCGCGCGATCCCGGCGCCGGGCACAAACGAGAAAAGCCGCAAATTCTTCGATGAAATGAATGACTGGGCCCGCAAGGAAGGTTTTGCCGGGCTGGGCTATGTCACCCGCAAGTCAGGCGAGTTTGGCGGCCCGATTGCCAAGAACCACGGCACGGAAGGTATGCAGGCCATCTATGACGAACTGGGGCTGGGCGAAAATGACGGCCTGTTCTTCGCAGCTGGCAAGACGAAGGATGCAGCAAAACTGGCCGGCGCCGCGCGCACCCGTGTTGGCGAAACGCTGGAACTGATCGAACAGGGCTGCTTCAAATTCTGCTGGATCGTCGATTTCCCGATGTTCGAGTATGACGAAGATACGAAGAAGGTCGATTTCAGCCACAATCCATTCTCCATGCCGCAGGGCGAGATGGAAGCGCTGGAAACCAAGGACCCGCTCGATATTCTGGCGTGGCAGTACGACATCGTCTGCAACGGGTACGAGCTTTCCTCTGGAGCAATCCGTAATCACCGGCCTGATATCATGTACAAGGCATTCGAAATCGCCGGTTACGACAAAGCAACAGTCGACCGCGAATTTTCCGGCATGATCGAAGCATTCAAGCTGGGCGCACCACCGCATGGCGGCAGCGCCCCGGGTATTGATCGCATCGTGATGCTGCTAGCGGATGAGCCCAATATCCGCGAAGTCATCGCCTTCCCGCTGAACCAGAAGGCTCAAGACCTGATGATGGGCGCACCGTCCGCTGTCTCCAATCGCCAGCTTCGGGACGTGCACATCCGTACGGTGGAGCCGCCAAAGCCTGAAGGTAACGCCGACAAGAGCGCCTGAACGGTAAAAGCACTGGAAAGCGCAAGATACGAAAAAGGGCGCGGATTGCTCCGCGCCCTTTTCATTTATATCGCTAAGTCGACAAATAATCAGTCGTATTGCTTCTCGATCATATCGCCGAACTTTTCACCTTCGCAGATTTCTGCAAAGCACTGTTGAACAATCGCACGTTCTGGCGCTTCAAGGTTGTCGTCTTCCAGCGCGCTCTCGAACTTGCCTTTGAGGTAATCCTCGCCTTCCTCCACACGCTCGGAAGCAGCTTCGTTACCACTTTCGAACATGTCGGTGATGCTTGCCCACATCTGATGGGCCTCACCGGCCATCGTACCTTTGGTGACAAGTTCCTCACCCTGCTGCCTCAGCACACCATTCATCTGCTGCAGAGTTTGCTCACGCTGCTTCTGACGATGCGCAAGAGCCTGTTTAAGCTGGGTGCTGTCGGCCTTTTCACCTGCCTTGCGGTATCCTTCGACAGAATCGAAAGTGGTGTCGACGAGACTTTTGAATGTCTTGCTGGTCATATGTAATCTCCTGATTTAATTTATGTTTATGTAACGTCAGGATTGCGGAAAAGGTCCCGGGTTTTGCTGAATTTGGTAAAGAAAGCAAAAGCACCCGCAGATAGGCTGTGCTGTCAAACGGTTATGCCAGCGCAAGCCGCCTGTACGCGGACCCTTGCGCTGCCCCCGTGCGTTCATTAGGGCGAAAGACAAATTTCAACTTCCCGAATGAGAGGGTCTGATTACTATGAGCGATACTCCTGACCGCGTGCAGAAAATTGTTGTCGAGCACCTGGGTGTCGAAGCCGACAAGGTAACGCAGGAAGCCAGTTTTATCGACGATCTGGGCGCAGACAGCCTTGATATCGTTGAACTGGTGATGGCTTTCGAAGAAGAATTTGGCGTGGAAATTCCCGACGATGCGGCTGAAAAGATCGCAACCGTTGGCGATGCCACGAAATACATCGAAGAGAACAAGGGCTGATTTTGGGGCTGCTGGCCCCTAGGTCCCTTTCCCGGCTCAACTAGCTCGGGTACCGTCAGGCTCGACCCGCAAAACCGGGCCGGGCCTGACGTGTTTTACGGCCAATTATGTTCCTGATGGAGAAATTGCATGCGGCGTGTAGTCGTCACCGGCCTCGGCCTTGTAACCCCGCTGGGCGGGGATGTTGAAACCACCTGGAAAAACCTGATCGCGGGCGAAAGCGGCGCGGGCACGATCACGCGCTTCGATCCCGTTGACCAGAAGTGCAAGATCGCCTGCGAGGTGAAGCCTGCCGATCATCCCTGGGGCTTCGATCCGAACAAGCGGGTGGACCACAAGGTCCAGCGGCAGGTCGATCCGTTCATCGTTTATGGCATCGATGCCGCAGGGCAGGCGCTGGAAGATGCAGGGCTGACCGATATGAGCGAAGCGGAAAAGCGCCGCACGGGCTGCTCCATCGGATCGGGTATTGGCGGATTGCCGGGGATCGAGAAGGAATCGCTGGTCTTGGCGGAGCGTGGTCCGGGCAGGGTTTCACCGCATTTCGTTCACGGACGCCTGATCAATCTCGTCACCGGACAAGTGCAGATCCAGCATGGCTTCATGGGCCCCAACCACGCGGTGGTGACTGCCTGTTCGACAGGTGCGCACTCCATCGGCGATGCGGCGCGCATGATCCGAGACGATGATGCCGATGTGATGCTGGCCGGCGGTGCCGAGGGTACTGTCTGCCCGCTTGGCGTGGCCGGTTTCGCTCAGGCCCGCGCGCTCAATATGAGCATGAACGACCGACCTAAAGAAGCCAGCCGCCCCTATGACAAGGACCGCGACGGCTTTGTGATGGGCGAAGGTGCAGGGGTAGTCGTGCTGGAAGAATACGAGCGGGCGAAAGCACGCGGCGCGACGATTTATGGCGAAGTTGTAGGCTACGGCCTGTCGGGCGATGCCTATCACGTTACCGCGCCGCATCCTGATGGCCTTGGCGCGCAACTCGCGATGGAAATGGCCATGAAGAAGGCCGGCATGACAGGGGCGGATATCGATTACATAAACGCTCACGGTACCTCGACAATGGCCGATACCATCGAACTGGCCGCTGTTATGCGCGTGCTGGGTAGCGATCTGGGCGGGGCGAGCATGAGCAGCACCAAATCCGCCATCGGCCATCTGCTGGGGGGCGCGGGTGCGGTGGAGGCAATATTCTGCCTTCTGGCCATGCGCGACAGCGTCGTTCCCCCGACGCTGAACCTGCATAATCCCGATGAAGGTACCGAAGGTGTCGATCTGGTGCCGCTGAAGGCTCGCAAACGCGAAGTCCGCGCTGCGCTTAACAACAGCTTTGGTTTCGGCGGGACCAATGCCAGTCTGATTATGCGTAAAGTCAGCTGAACCTATGACAGCCATAAAAGGCTTGTTCATCGCCGGTGCGCTGGTGGTGCTGGCAGCGTTCGCATGGTTCGGATCCGGCTGGTGGGCCGGTGGTCAGGTGGAAGAAGAAACCTCTTTCATCGTTCCGTCCGGCGCCACCCTGACATCGGTTGCGAACAAGCTGGAGGATGAAAAACTGATAGCTTCCGCCAGCAGTTTTCTGTTGCGGGCGAAAATTCTTGGCAGCGGCGATCCGGTAAAGGCGGGCGAATTTCTGGTGCCGGAAGGCGCTTCGCCTGCGATCATGCTGGACACTTTTCAGCATGGGGAGGTCATCAACCGCTTCGTGACGATACCGGAAGGCACGCCCTCCATCATCGTGCACGAAAAACTGATGGCAGAGCCGCTGCTGACTGGCGAAATTCCGGTGCCTGTGGAAGGGAGCGTACTGCCCGACACTTACAGTTTCGAACGCGGTGAAGACCGCACGGCGGTGCTGGCGCGAATGCAAGCGGCAATGCGCAATTATCTTGCAGAGGCATGGCCCAAGCGCAAACCCGGCATCGCGGTCGACAATATCGAAGAAGCTGTGACGCTGGCGAGTATCGTCGAAAAGGAAACCGGCGTCGCGCGGGAGCGGAGGATGGTCGCAGGGCTTTATTCCAATCGGGTGAAAACAGGGATGCTGTTACAGGCAGATCCGACGATTATTTATCCATTGACCAAGGGCAAGCCGCTGGGCCGCCGTATCCGCCAGTCGGAAATTGCCGCGATCAACGGCTATAATACCTACACCCGCACCGGCCTCCCGGTGGGGGCGATCACGAATCCGGGCCGGGAAGCCATCGCCGCCGTGCTCGACCCTGAATCGACCGACGCGGTGTATATGGTGGCCGATGGCACTGGCGGGCATAAATTTGCTACGACGCTGGAAGATCACAATGCCAATGTCGAAGAATGGTACAATCTTCGCCGCGAGCGTGGTGAGATGTGAGCGCATACGAAGCGAGTAAAGGCGACGACGCTCCGTTTATCATGACTGCCCGGTTGCCGCGTGATCTGCACAGCTGGGCAACCGGCCTGCGGACCCAGCATTTCCCGCCGGAACGCAATTATCTGCAAGCGCATGTGACGCTGTTTCACGCTCTTCCAGCGGCCTACAGTGACGAGATTATTGGTACATTGGCTAGACTGGCGGGGGAGATCGCACCTGTCCCGGCGCATCTGATCGGCATCATGTCTCTGGGCGGGGGTACAGCGTTAAAGTTGGAAAGCCCGGAGATGCTGAATATACGCGACGAAATCGCCGAGCGGTTCCGTGGGTTGCTGACAGCGCAGGACCAACACCGGCCGCGCCTGCACGTTACCATCCAGAACAAGGTTACGTCCAAGGAGGCAAAGGCGCTACAGGGCGAACTGGAAGGCACCATAGAGCCGCGTAAATTCGCGTTTGGGGGGCTGTCCCTGTTCCGCTATCGCGGCGGCCCTTGGGAAGCGGTGCGCGACTTTGCTTTCCGGGGCTGACGGCTGCGGTGTGGCCTTGGGTGCGGGCGACCTGTCAGTGCGCTGTTGACCAAGTGAATACGGGGCCGTAAGAGCGCCGCCTGCCTGCCCGGTGGGCCGAATTTCAGTGGCCAATCCCGGTGCAGCCGATGTGGCGAAGTAGCTCAGCTGGTTAGAGCACCGGAATCATAATCCGGGTGTCGGGGGTTCAAGTCCCTCCTTCGCTACCATTTTCCGGTTCAGCTGTTATTGCAGTGCAGCATGAGCGCACCGTCACTACCGAATCCCCCGCAATTTGCAGAATTGAAGCGGCCTGCACTGTTTCTCGATTTCGACGGAACTCTGGTGCCGATTGCGCCGGAACCCGGTGCGATTGTCGTTCCCGATGATCTGGCAGGCAGGCTGGTGCGACTGGCGGGCAAGCTGGATCAGGGGCTCGCGTTGGTATCGGGCCGTGCGATCGACGATCTGACTGCATTTATGGGCGAGCCGTCACTTTACCGCGCGGGTTCTCACGGTGCGCATATTGTGGGGCCTGACGGCTTGGCGATTCGCGCTGCCCGGGCAATTCCGCCCGAAGCCAAGACCGCGCTAAAAACCTACGCCAGCCAGAACGGATTGTATTATGAAAGCAAACCCCACGGAGCGGGCCTGCATTCACGCAAAACACCGGACAAGTTCGCTGCTATGAACGACTTTGCTGCCGGAATTGCCGATCAGCATGGCCTCTCATGCAAGTCAGGCAAGCAAGTGGTCGAGTTGGTGCAGCCCGGCGCGGACAAGGGCGGAGCGGTGCGCCTGCTAATGCAGCAGAGCGAATTTGCCGAGCGTCTGCCCATCTTCATAGGCGACGATGTGACCGATGAGGACGGCTTTGCCGCCTGCGCCGAGGCGGGTGGTTTCGGTATCGTTGTGGGCGAACGATTATCGTCTTGTGCGCAGTATCGGCTGGACGGAGTGGACGAGGTATATCAATGGTTGGGCCTGTGAACGATAATCAACAACAGCCCGCACCCGAGTTTCACTCCGAAGCCACTCTCGATCTCTGGCCCATTGGCAATTGCCAGGTCAGCGGGTTGATAGATGCACGCGGCGGGCTGGTCTGGGGCTGCGTCCCGCGGGTCGATGGCGATCCTGTTTTCTGCAGTCTGCTGAACGGCGAGCGGCGCGACACCGGCATCTGGCGGTTCGAACTGGAGGGGCAGGTATCTGCCAGCCAAAGCTATATTCGAAACACACCGATACTGGTGACCCGGCTGGAGGCAGAGGACGGTAGCGTTGCCGAAGTGCTCGATTTCTGCCCGCGCTACGAACGCAAGGGGCGAATGTATCGCCCGGTCGCTTACGGCCGGATCGTGCGGCCGATTGCGGGCATCCCGCGGATCCGCGTTATTTTGAACCCCATGAAGAACTACGGGGCAGAGCCTGCGGGCACGACCCACGGCACCAATCACGTTCGTTATCTGGTCGGACAACAGGCGATGCGCCTAAGCACCGATGCCGCAGTTGGCTATATATTGGAACAGCGGTCCTTCCGCCTTGAGGAAGACACCCATTTCTTCCTTGGCCCGGATGAACCGTTCGTTGGAAACCTGCGCGAAGAGATCCGCCGGATGGAGCAATCCACTCGCAGCTACTGGCAAAGATGGGTGCGCGGTCTCGCAACCCCGTTTGAATGGCAGGACGAGGTGATACGCTGTGCCATAACGCTGAAATTGTGCCAGCACGAGGAAACCGGTGCGATTGTCGCTGCGCTGACCACGTCCATTCCGGAAGCTTCAGGGTCGGAGCGCAATTGGGACTACCGTTACTGCTGGATCCGCGATTCCTATTACACCGTCCAGGCGCTGAACCGGTTGGGCGCGCTTGATGTGCTGGAGAAATATCTCGGCTATCTACGCAATATCGTCGATGCCGCGAAGGGGGGGCAGATTCAGCCGCTGTACTCGGTAATGGGTGAAAGCGAGCTGGACGAGAGCACGGCAGTGCATCTGGCGGGTTATCGCGGGATGGGTCCGGTGCGCCGCGGCAATGCAGCGTACAGACAGATACAGCATGATTGCTATGGTCAAATTGTACTGCCCACGGTGCAGGGCTTCGTCGACAAACGTTTGCTGCGGATCGCCGACAATCATGATTTCGAGAGCCTCGAAGAGGTGGGCGAAATGGCGTGGAGGATGCACGATCAGCCCGACGCCGGGCTATGGGAGTTCCGTACAAGGCAGGAAGTCCACACCTATTCTGCCGTGATGAGCTGGGCCGCCTGCGACCGGTTGGCCAACACAGCGGGGCTGCTGAGCAAGCCGGAGCGGGAAACGTACTGGCGTGAACGTGCCGATGCCATCCGCGCAACCATTGAGCGTAATGCCTGGGTGGAAGCGGACGGCAACGGCGATGAAGGCCATTACAAGGCCAGTTTTCAGAGCGATTACCTCGACGCCAGCCTGCTGCAGATGATTGATCTGCGCTTCCTGAAGCCGGACGATCCGCGCTTCCAATCCACTTTCGCCGCCATCGAGAAGGAATTGCGGCGCGGCGAGCATATGCTGCGCTACGCTGCAGAAGATGACTTCGGAGCGCCGGAGACGGCCTTCAACGTCTGTACCTTCTGGCTGATCGAGGCGTTGCATCTGGCCGGACGCAGCGAGGAGGCCCACGGACTGTTCTGCACTATGCTGGGGCATACAACCGGATCGGGTATGCTGAGTGAGGATCTGGACTGGGAGACGGGTGAGTTGTGGGGGAACTTTCCCCAGACCTACTCGCTGGTAGGTATAATCAATTGTGCCGGTTTGCTGTCCAAGCCCTGGAGCGAAGTCCGATGAGAGAAGCCTGTTGAGAAAATTCCGTTGAGTCGTCTAGTCGTAATATCCAACCGTGTTGCCGTGCCCAAGGCGCGCGGAGCTGCCGGTGCACAGGGCGGGCTCGCAGGCGCGCTCAATTCCGCCCTGAAAAAGCACAAGGGCGTGTGGTTCGGCTGGTCCGGCAACGAGAGCAAGAAGCCTTCGGGCACTATCAATATGCAGCGCAGCGAGGGTGTAACCACCGCGACCATCGATCTGACGCCGCAGGAAGTGGATGACTACTATAACGGTTATGCCAACTCAACATTGTGGCCACTGTTTCATTACCGACTAGATTTGACCCGTTACGAGCGGGAGACGGCGAAAGGATACGAGCGGGTAAACGAGCGCTTCGCTGAAAGTGTTACTCCGCTGATTGAAGAAGACGATCTGGTCTGGGTACATGATTACCACCTGCTGCCGCTGGGCGAGCGGCTACGGTCGCGCGGGCTGAAGAACCGGATAGGGTTTTTTCTCCACACACCGTGGCCACCAACCCGGCTGTTCGTGTCGCTGCCCTCGCATGAGCGTCTGGTAAAGACGATGCTCGAATATGATGTAGTCGGCTTCCAGACACAGGAATGGCTGGAGAGTTTTCTGCATTATTGTCAGAAAGAACTGGGCGCACAAGTCAACGAAGATACCGGTGAAATTGTCTATGGCGGGCGCAAGTGCATCGCCCGGGCCTATCCCATCGGGATCGACTGGGATCATTTTCAGGCACAGGGGCAGACCGAAGATGCGCGTACAGCGGAAAAACGTCTGCTTGCGTCCACGCGTAACCGGATCGCGATGATCGGGGTCGATCGGCTGGATTATTCCAAAGGCCTGCCCGAACGCATTGACGGCATCGGACGCTTTTTCGATCAGCACCCTGAGCGTGTGCGCGATTTGGTATTTATCCAGATTGCGCCGCCAAGCCGCGAAGATGTGGACAGTTACCAGCGCATTCGCGAGGAACTGGAGCAGAAGACCGGCCAGATCAACGGCGCGCGGTCCGATGTCGATCTGGTGCCGATCCGTTACGTCAACCGCGGCTATAGCCATGCAGAATTATTCGGATTTTTCCGCGCTTCCAAGATCGGCATGGTTACGCCGCTGCGTGACGGTATGAACCTGGTAGCAAAGGAATATCTTGCGGCGCAGGACCCTGAAGATCCGGGCGTTTTGATCCTGTCGCGCTTTGCAGGTGCGGCGGCGCAACTGCCCGATGCTCTGCTGGTTAATCCGCATAGCCCCGACGATCTGGCCCATGCCATTGATACGGCACTGGATATGCCAAAGGCGGAACGAATACGGCGTTACAATGCCAGCGTTGCTACGGTCCAGAATGATAATGTGGAAGCGTGGACCGAGCAATTCACAGCCGATCTAGCGGGTGGGGCTATCTGAACAGGTTGCCGCGCGGTGGTGCGCCTGCCACGACCGTCGGCATGATTCGAGAACCTTTCCTGCCTATGACAGGCATTCACAATTTCCGGGATTACGGCGGATATGAAACGCAAGACGGGCGCCACGTGCGTACCGGTGTGCTGTTCCGCTCGGGCCAGCATGTCGAAGCCGAGGACGCCGATCTGGCTGCGCTCGACGCGCTGAATATACGAACGGTTATCGACCTGCGCGGCCAGAGCGAGCGCGAGAGACATCCATGCCGCCGCAGCGATAGCTTCAGTGCAGAGGTGCTGATGCATCCGGGCGAAACCACCAGTTCGCCTCCGCATGAAGATATCGGTGATGGTGTGCCCACCGGAGAATACGCCCGTCAGCGGATGATGGCGGTTTACACACGCATGCCGGAAAACCCTGCGATGATTTCGATGTTCGGCCGCTATTTCAAGGCGCTGGACGAGCGTGATGGCGGTAGCCTGGTCCATTGTTTCGCCGGGAAAGACCGCACTGGAGTGGCCGCTACTATGCTGCTGCAGGTGCTGGGTGTACCGCGCGAATTGCAAGAGCGGGAATTCCTGAGGACCAATGACGCGCCAAGTCTGGAGGTTCTCGCACGGCAATCCTTGCCGGGAATGGAGGCTCGACTGGGCAAGCTGGACAAGACGGCTGTGCGTAATCTTCTTGAAGTGCGGGCCGAATATCTCGCCACCTATATTGCATCGGTTAAGGCATCGCATGGGTCGTTCGATAATTATCTGACTCAGGCGATCGGTGTGGACGATGCAATGCGCGCGCGGCTGCGTGAACGCCTGACCCAGTGACATTTGCGCAGCGACTGCCCATGTTCGCTGCAATCCTTTGAACGAACATACGGACACGACATTCATGGCTACCCATCGCACGAAAATGCTTATCATCGGTTCCGGCCCGGCTGGATATTCCGCTGCTATCTACGGCGCGCGCGCGATGATGGAACCGATTGTGGTGCAGGGCCTTCAGCCAGGTGGCCAGCTAACCATCACTACCGATGTCGAGAATTATCCCGGCTACAAGGATGTGGTGCAGGGGCCGTGGCTGATGGAGCAGATGCAGGCACAGGCCGAGCATGTCGGCACGCGGATGATGTGGGACACCATCGTCGATGTCGATATTGCCGGTGGCAGCCCCTTCCGCGCCGTGGGTGACAGCGGCGACGAGTATATCGGTGACGTACTGGTGATCGCTACTGGGGCGCAGGCAAAATGGCTGGGCGCACCGGGCGAGCAGGAATTAGGCGGTAAAGGCGTGAGCGCATGCGCGACCTGCGACGGATTCTTCTACCGGGGCAAGAAAGTGGCCGTGATCGGTGGCGGCAATACCGCAGTCGAGGAAGCGCTTTATCTGACCAACCATTCCGACGATGTGACGCTGATCCACAGACGCGATGAACTTCGGGCGGAAAAGATATTGCAGGAACGGGTTTTCGCCTCGGACAAGATCAAGCCTTTGTGGAACAAGTCTGTCGACAGTTTCGAAGCTGGCGAAGACGGTTCGCTTCACCATCTCGTGCTGAAAGACACGCAGACCGGAGAGACATCCACTCTGGAAGTGGACGGAGCATTTGTTGCAATCGGTCACGCCCCGGCGACCGAGCTGTTCAAGGGCAAGCTACCGATGGACGATGGCGGCTATTTGCTGGTCGACGCAGGCACGCCCAAAACGGAAGTGCCCGGCGTGTTTGCATGTGGAGACGTTATGGATCACATCTACCGTCAGGCTGTTACCGCTGCGGGTACAGGCTGCATGGCCGCCCTGGATGCTGAACGCTTCCTCGCCACGCTGGACTTTGCGAAAGATGAAATGCCAGCTGTTGAAGCAGCGGAGTAAACGACAGGGCCCCGGTACAAACCGGGGCCCGCATTCGTTATATTGCCCGCAGTCGCTACAAGTGAATGTCGAACACCTGCACTGCGGTGTGGAAGATCAGCACAATCAGCACCACACTGGACAGGGCAAACAGCACAAACCTGACCATCACGACGTTGGCCGTTACCTGCACCAGTGAATGAGCCACGCGCAGGCCGACATATATCCACGCCAGCAACGTGTTCATATCGTGTCCCTGACCCGTCAAAGCCAGAATGATCGCAGTGGCATAGAACACCGTGGGCTGTTCATGCAGGTGATTATAATTGTGCGCTTTCGCCTGCACATTGGCGGGCAGGGTTTCATCCAGTGATCGCGGCATCGCCGCATCGTTTGGAGCGACATTCAGCTTGCTCATCGCAGGGATACGGGTGACGTACATCCACGCCCACATCACCATCGTCCAGATCATCAGAGCCACGGTCGGCTGCAGTATACTCGTATCGTTCATGTCGGCAGTGCTCCGGGATCGAAGAAGAGGGTCGCCATAACAGCGCGGGCGGCAAGCACAATCAGGGCCAGTGTGGAAAGGGCGAAGATCAGGAACCGGATGGTCACTACATTGACCGTAGCCTGCCAGATCGAATGGACGATGCGCAGCCCGACATAGACCCATGCCAGCAGCACATCGAAGCCAGAGGCGCCCATGATTGCGATCATGATCACCGTCGGATAGAAAATCGTCGGCTGTTCCATCAGGTGCGTGTAATTGTGCGCTTTCCAGTTAACCTTGTCGGGAACTACACCTTCAAGATCCTGACCGCGCCCGCCCGGTTTCGCCGTTTTAAGGTCTCCGCCAGATTTTGCCATAGCCGGAAAACGGGTGCCCGCTGTCCAGAACAGCATGATAAGCGACCACGCAACCAATATGGCGGCTGGCGCTAGCATTTGTGCCTGCATTGTTATTTCTCCCCTGCCTGAACACCTTGCTGCAAGTGCAGCGTCCCGTTGTCAAATGCATCCTGTCCGGATGTCTGAGGGGCGCTGATTGTAGATGCGAAGGCCTGGGGGTCCACATTGCCGCCCGTCAGCATGATAACTGTATTTTCGTTCAGAGCAGTTTTTCCTGCCAAAGCAGCTGCCAGTGCCGCCGCTCCGCCGGGTTCGACAACCAGCTTGAGCTTATTGAAAGCAAATCGCTGTGCATCGCGAACTTCGTCATCCGTCACGGTGACGCCGGGTTCTGCGCGGCCTTGCAGGACAGACAAATTGACGGCCTTGGTCGCGTCGGGCTGCAGAGCGTCGCAAATGGTTGCAGGCTTGGGCTGGGCAACATTAACGATGGTGCCCTTGGCCATAGCCTGCCCAACCATGTCCCAGCCCACCGGCTCCACCGGTACAATGTCACTGTCGGAGCAACCCAGAGCAAGTCCGGCCGACAATCCGCCACCGCCGCAGCAGACCAGAATGCGGGAGGGCGCACGGCCCAATTGCGCGGCAATTTCGATACCGGCACTGCCTTGCCCCTCAATCACCCAGGGATCGCCAAAGGCATGGACCAGCGTGCCTCCGCTTTCAGCCAGCAGACGGGCAGCAACTTCATCCCGGTCTTCGCCCGGCCGGTCATAGAGCACAATTTTAGCACCCAGAGCCCGCGTGCCATCGAGTTTTACCTGCGGAGCGTCGCGCGGCATGACGATAGTGGCAGCTATACCCAGTCGGCGCGCGGCCCATGCCACCCCTTGCGCGTGATTACCGCTGGAGACCGCGATCACACCCGCTTCACGCTCCTCTGCAGACAGGTTGGAGAGCCGCCACCATGCGCCGCGTATTTTGAACGCGCCGACAGGCTGCAGTGTCTCGGCTTTCACATAGCAGCGGACGCCGCCTATTTCGATCGGAAGGAGCGGAGTAGGGGGCAGGATAGCGGCAACGGATCTGGCCGCAGCAACCACGCCCGCCAATGTTGGCAAAGTTTTGTCTGCTTGGATCATTTGGCGGCCCTAGCGCATTCGACTAGAGAACGCGCAAGAATCGTATCTGGAGCCATCGTTCTATGTCCCCCAAGCCTGCAACAGTTCTCGTCATCGGCGCCGGCGGCGTCAGTTCCGTCTGCGTCCACAAGATGGCCCAATTGGCAAAGGGGGAAAATGCCGGTATCTTTGCCGATATCCATCTTGCCAGTCGCACCAAATCGAAATGCGATGCCATCGCGGCCAGTGTAAAAAAACGAACCGGGCGCAGCATCTCCACATACGAAATCGACGCGGATGAAGTGCCTGCAATGGTCAACCTCATCCGCCAGGTAGGCCCTTCGCTGGTAGTCAATCTGGCCTTGCCGTATCAGGATCTGCCAATCATGGATGCATGTCTTGAAGCGGGGGTGAATTACCTCGACACAGCGAATTACGAGCCCAAGGATGATGCAAAGTTCGAGTATCACTGGCAATGGGCCTATCACGACCGGTTCAAGGAAGCGGGCCTGATGGCACTGCTCGGCTCCGGCTTCGATCCCGGCGTTACCAGTGTCTTCACAATGTGGCTGAAGAAGCACAAGCTGAAGACCATTCGCCAGCTGGATATTCTGGACTGCAATGGTGGTGACCACGGCCAGGCGTTCGCGACCAATTTCAATCCTGAAATCAACATCCGCGAAGTGACGGCACCTGCGCGGCATTGGGAAAATGGCGAGTGGGTGGAAACGCCTGCCATGCAGGTGAGGACCGAGTTCGACTTCGATCAGGTGGGCAAGCGCAATGCCTATCTGATGTATCACGAGGAGCTGGAGAGCCTGTCCAAGTTCATTCCTGAACTGGAGCGCGCCCGTTTCTGGATGACCTTTGGCGATGAATACATCAAACATCTGACCGTGCTGCAGAATGTCGGCATGACGGGCATCAAGCCAATCAAATATCAGGGGAAAGAAATCGTCCCCCTGCAATTTCTCGCCGCCGTCCTGCCCAAGCCTGAAACGCTGGGCGAGACGACCACCGGCAACACGAATATCGGCTGCATCGCAACTGGCGAAGCACTGGACGGATCGGGCGATAAGACGTTCTACATCAACAACATTTGCAGCCATGAGGCCGCTTACGAAGAAACCGGCAATCAAGGCGTAAGCTACACCACCGGCGTCCCCGCCATGATCGGTAGCGCAATGATGCTGACCGGCGCCTGGAACGGCGACGGAGTGTTCAACATGGAGCAGTTTGATCCGGACCCGTTCATGGAAATGCTCAGCGAGCATGGCCTTCCGTGGAACGTGAAAGAACTGGCCGGACCGGTTGGCTTCTGATGGAAACCAAAGCTGGCGATCCGGGCGCCTTTGCCCAATTCGATTTGAGCCGTGTCGACACACCGGCTTTTGTGGTGGACGCTGCGAAGCTGCGGTCCAACTTACAGGTTCTGGCTGCAATCCGCGACGAGGCAGATATCAAGATGCTGGCGGCGTTGAAGGCATTCAGCATGTTTTCTGTAGCGCCGATGATAGGGGAGTATCTCGACGGTGCATGCACCAGCGGCCTGTGGGAAGCGCGGCTGGCATCCGAATACTATGATGGCGAGATCAGCACGTATTCCGCTGCATACAAGCCGGAGGATCTGGAAGAAGTCTGCCGCCTGTCCGATCATGTCATCTTCAATTCGCCTGCGCAGATGGCCCGTGCGGCCTTAATTCTCGATCAGGCGCGGCTGACGGGAGGAGACGTATCCGTAGGTCTGCGAATAAATCCTCAGGTGCCAACAGGCGAAGTGCCGCGTTACGATCCCTCCAGCCCCGGCAGCAGGCTCGGCTTTCCGCTCGACCAGCTTACCGAGGAGCATATGGAAGGAGTGGAGGGCATCCATTTCCATAATCTTTGTGAACAGGATTTCGAGCCACTGGCCCGAACCTGGGACAAGGTGTTCGATGCGATTGAGCCGTATTTCGGCCAGCTGAAATGGATCAACATGGGCGGCGGGCACCACATCACCCGCGCCGATTACCAGCGGGAAGAGCTGGTCGAATTCCTGAAGGATGCGAAGGAAGATACAGGCGCGGAAATCTATCTGGAGCCGGGCGAAGCGGTAGCGCTGGATGCAGGGATTCTGGTCGGCACCATCCTCGATACCGGTGTCAACGAAGTGCCGTTCGGTATCACGGACATCAGCGCGACGTGCCATATGCCCGACGTTATCGAAGCGCCCTACCGCCCTGCCATGTTGAACGAAGGGCTGGGGGAAGGGGCCGATCAGCCGCCTGTCAGGCTGGGAGGACCATCCTGTCTGGCTGGCGATATCATCGGCGATTATCGCATTCCCGGCGGTGCAAAAGCGGGCCAGCGGATCGCGTTTCTCGATCAGGCGCATTATTCGATGGTGAAGACCAACACCTTCAATGGGGTGCCGCTGCCGAGCATCTGGTTATGGGACAGCGAAACCGACATTCTGGATCAGGTAAAAGAGTTCGGTTACGAGGATTTCCGCAATCGTCTGAGCTGAACGCCCATCACCGGGTAAAGCCGAAATCCTTGCGCACCGATTGTGCGAGCTGGCCCATCGAAGCGAATTGCTGCGCGCATTTTTCGACCATGAAGCGATCGCTGGCGGGGTTCATCGTGCCGCCTTCGAACATATTGCCGCTTTTCACCGCGACCAGGATGTCGTTCTCTACAAACAGGGAGCAGATGTCCTTCCCTTCGAACGATTTCTCCAGCTCCAGGAGGCGCTCGACATAGAGTGGATCGACCAGATAGCGCGCTTCGGTCTGGTCGTCGCTCCAGACTTCGAATGTATCGTCGAAATCGGGATGAACCATATCCACCATGTCCATCCGGTGGCCATCGAATGTGACGTAATCCTTGCGACCGCCGAACCATCTTTTGTGTTTGCCGGCCCGCTGTAACAGGGTGATTCCGTGAAACGTCCGTCCGCTGCCGATGCGCAGGATGGCCCCGCGAAACACCGTCACCCAGCGTCTGTTCTTGCCTGAGCCGCGTCGCTCTTCCAGATGCGCCTCGTGCAAGTGGAAATTGTGTTCACCCAGCGTCCCGGTCCAGAAATCTTCCAGTCCAGCACGATCGCAATCGGGCAACAGGCCGAATTGTTCTGCCAGTTCATACTCGCGACCCTTCTCGCCGTCATGGTGGTAGGTAAAGCCTAGCGCCTCGGCGATGCCTTCGTTGATGCCGATCTTGACACGCTTCTTCGCAGCCACGATCGGCTTCCAGACCCAAACGCCGATAAAACTGAGTGCGGCAAAGCTGACCCACATTTTCAGGCCGAAATCGACCGGCACAAGAATAATCCCAAGAATGGCGATGGGGCCTCCAACCATCGCGGCCTTCCATGCACGGTTCCACGCATCCGCCTTTGCGGCCTCACGCTCACTGCGCTGCTCGGTAAGGAACCGACCCAGCGGCCCGGCCATCAGGGTGTCTATATCGGGAATTTTAACCAAACTGCTTGACCCCTTTCTATGTGTGTGGTGCCAATATCGGCGTATATGGACAAGTGCGGACGTGAATCAGCAGGGGTGAAGCAATGTGGACTGTAATCATCATTCTGGCGGTACTGGGCGCACTCGTCCTGCTGGTTATCGGCATTTACAATCGTCTGGTTGCACTGCGGCAGAATGTAAAACAGGGTGTGGCGGATATCGATGCGCAGCTTCGGCTAAGGCATGATCTGGTTCCTAATCTTGTAGAAACGGTAAAGGGCTATGCCAGTCACGAGCAAGAAACACTCGACAGCGTAATTTCCGCCCGCAACCGAGCAGCACAGGGCGAAGTGAAATCGTCGGACGAAGCACAGTTCAAGGTGGCTCTCGACAAGCTGCTGGCTCTGGGTGAAGCCTATCCGGACCTGAAAGCGAACACGAACTTTCAGGAATTGCAGCGCGAGTTGTCCGATGTGGAAGACAAGCTGGCTGCTTCGCGCCGTGCGCTCAACGCGGCAGTCTCTCGTTTCAACACTTCGCGTGAAAGCTTTCCGGCTATCCTGTTTGCCGGAGCACTCGGCTTCCAGCAGGCCGATTTTCACCGGCTGGACGATAGTGAGCAGGGTGTGGTTGATCAGGTGCCGGGTATTTCTTTCCAGTAGTTTTCGGCAGGTCAGGCTTACGGAACATCACGCAGGGTCGCGGATTGTCGTGATGCACAGGCATCGCATTCTGATTTCATTTGCGATTAACGAGAGGCGCATTATATGCGCGCTTCCGCTGCTGCCTTCTTTCGAATGAAGGCCGGTATGATCCCGCAAGGCAGCCCTGTTCAGAATCCAGTCCGTCCGGGGGTCCCTTGAATTGCATACTCATGCTGATGATGTCTTCCCCGATGCAGGGTCTGTAGTTCGCGCCCTGCGGCCGGACGAACCTGTCATCCTGACCCGGCCACACGCTGCCACCCGCGCTGCTCGCTTCTTTATCGAGAAATTTCCGGGCAAGTCGCTCTACGCGGTCAAGGCCAATCCCTCCCCCGATTTGCTGCGTACCCTGTGGGATGCGGGGCTGACCCACTACGATGTCGCTTCGATTGCCGAGGTGCGGCTTGTGCGCTCTGTACTGCCTGAGGCAACGCTGTGCTTCATGCATCCAATCAAGGCATCCGGCGCAATCCGTGAGGCGTATCGCCAGCACGGCGTCAGAACATTCAGCCTCGACAGCGCAGAGGAGCTAGAGAAAATTGTCGATGCCTGCCGCGATGAAGCGGGCAATCCCGCCACGGACCTGCGTCTGTGTGTGCGCCTTCGCGTTTCGAGCGAGCACGCGGCACTTTCGCTCGCGGCCAAATTCGGCTGCGATCTGACCGAGGCGCCTGTA
This sequence comes from uncultured Sphingomonadaceae bacterium, assembly GCA_913060895.1. Lineage (GTDB taxonomy): Bacteria > Pseudomonadota > Alphaproteobacteria > Sphingomonadales > Sphingomonadaceae > CAJXSN01. Next base: position 198,162 of record CAJXSN010000002.1, on the reverse strand, counting down.
TTACTGCGTGAGGCCCGTCAGCACGCCGACTGGCTTGGCGTCTGCTTCCATGTCGGTAGCCAGGCCATGAGCCCGTTTGCCTTTGTCCAGGCGTTGGACCGGACACGCGCCGCAATTGCCGAAGCCTCGGTGGTGATCGATATGATCGATGTTGGTGGCGGTTTCCCTAGCGTTTATCCGGGGATGGAACCTCCGCCGCTGGAGGATTATTTCCAGATCATCCATCAGCATTTTTACGCTCTGCCGATCGCTTATAATGCCGAACTGTGGTGCGAACCCGGACGTGCGCTGGCGGCAGAATATTCATCTCTGATCGTGAAAGTTGAGAAACGCCGAGGGGCGGAGCTGTACATCAATGACGGTGCTTATGGTGCCTTGTTCGATGCAGCGCATGTCGACTGGAAATTCCCGGTGCGCGCACTGGAGGACGATCTGATAAAACCGGATATGGATTTCGCATTTTACGGCCCGACCTGCGACGACGCCGACTTCATGCCCGGTCCGTTCCCGCTGCCAGAAGATGTGCAGGCAGGCGATTATATCGAGATCGGGATGCTGGGCGCTTATGGAGCGGTAATGAAAACCAGTTTCAACGGGTTCGATGCGGCCATCACCGCTGTGGTCACTAACGAGCCGATGGAGAGCCTGTATCGCGGCGACCGGGAGCGGCCGGAAAGTGACAATGTGGTCAATCTGCGTTGATGCAGAACGCCGCCGGATGGTCCGGGGGGATTATCCACAAAAGACCGGATCAGATCCCGGCTTCGACAGCTATACGGACCAGGTCAGCGCTTGAGGTAAAGCCCAGTTTCTCCATCGCCAAACCGCGGTGCATTTTGACCGTTTTTTCCGAAAGACCCAGTTCTGCGGCAACTTGTTTGTTCCGCAGGCCCGATGCCACCATCCGCGTCACCTCGAACTGCCGCGGTGAAAGCGTTTTCAGCGCTTCGTTGGCGCGCTGACGACGGCCGATAGTTATGCTGCTGTCGTCATCGGCAAGTTCCACCTGGCTGCCGAGGAAATACTGCAATTCGTCGTGATCGCCATAAATTGGCGCGACCAGAACTGCGTTACGAAACGGCGTCCCGCATTTCTTGTAATTAAGAATCTCGACCAGAACAGGTTTACGCTCGCGTACGCCCTCGCGTATCTTTTCGGTCAGCAACGGTTCGGTTTCGCTGCCCGCCAGAAAGCGGCAATTGCGGCCAATACATTCGTCCGAACTAAAGCCGGTTAGTTCTTCGAACGCCTTGTTTATGGCGACCAGAGGATTGTCCGGCAAACGTGGATTCGAAACGACAGATGCGACCGGGCTGCACTCGATAAGGTCCAGAACCCATTGTGGGACAGGGTCGCCATCAACGGGCGGTGTTGCGCCTGCCGTGCCGAACGAAGCAGTTCCATCGCTCATACGCGTTATATTGGGGTGGTCCGGTGCGAAATCAACGGGGCAAATGAGGTTCTAGGCAGCTTGATTGCTACCGACCTGTATTTCCATGAATTGCGGATTGTTTTTCGTTTGGCCAGATAGCGTCGCCTGCGGTTGGATGGTACCGCTGGGAAGCGCGGATAGGGGCATGCCGGCCGTCGCCAGCGCATAAGGCGATACACGGTGCCGCGTACACAGGCCGCCTGCACCGTCGGTAACCAGCGGTGTCTCGAACTCGACCGCGATAAAATTATCGGTCGAGCGTTTGACTTCGCATACTACCAATTGACCAGCACCCATATCAAGAACCAGCGATGTACCGACCGGTACGCCGATCAGACCTTCGATCCTGCTGCCATTGGTGGATAGGTCGCGCATGGTCGCCCGGTAGTGATGATCGTTGTGAATAATGCCGATCTTGCGGAAGACCGAACGTCGTTCGCGGCGATGGCGTTCCGGGCCCTCGGGCTCGATTTTGAATTCGCCACTGGCAATACGTTCCAGAATGACTTCCTGTCGCATGGCCTTCGAAAACAGCCAGCCCTGAATTAATTTGGCGCCTTTTTCCCGTACCACTTCCAACTGGTCAAATGCTTCCACACCCTCAACCGTTGTTTCCATGCTGAGCGCACTGGACAGTCCGACAATGGCAGCGATGATTTTGGCGCTGTTCTGTTGTTCTTCGGTGCAGGATTCGACGAAACTGCGGTCGACCTTGATTTTGTCGAACGGTGCAGATCGCAGATAGCTGAGCGAGGAGTAACCAGTACCAAAATCATCCAGAGCCAGACGTACGCCCAGATGTTTCAGCGTTTTGAAGGTTTCGTCGATCGACTCGCTGTCACCCAGAAAAACGCTTTCCGTCAATTCCAGCTCCAGACGGGAGGGGTTGAAGCCGCTGTCGGTCAGCACGTTCGACACCACATCAGGAAAATCGCGATTGGCGAACTGGACAGCCGATACGTTGACCGCAACATAGACCGTACTGGGCCATTGCGATGCGTCTTTGCATGCCTGGCGCAGAGCCCATTCCCCGATCTGGTTGATAAGATCGCTTTCTTCGGCAACCGGGATAAACACGTCTGGGCTGACATAGCCGCGTTCCGCATGCTGCCAGCGCAAAAGTGCTTCCATGCAAACTACGGTGTTGTCATGCACATTGACGACAGGTTGGTAGTGTAGTTCCAGATCGCCGTCGGCCAAGGCATCACGCAAATCATCGAGCAACGCCTGCCGCTCTTGCTCTTCGTTCTTCAGATCGGATGCGTAAAAGCGGAACTGGCCACGCCCGCCATTTTTGGCAGCATACAGCGCGAGATCTGACGCCTTGCTAATGTCTTCCCGCTCCAGCCCGTCATAAGGCGCGATAGCGATACCAACAGATGTCCCGATTATAGCGCGTTTTTCATTGTCCAGCGCGTAAGGCTGGCTGACAATGGCAATGATTTTCTCTGCCAATTCGCCAAGCGTGCCGCGATCATCCATATCGGGCAGGACGATCTGGAACTCGTCGCCGCCAAGCCGTCCGACATCGCCGCGATTGCCGACAACCGCTTTCAGCCTTTCCGATGCCTGCACCAATACGCTGTCGCCGGCCGCATGGCCCAGCGTATCATTGACGTGTTTGAACTTGTCGAGATCGAGCATCATCAAGGCGCAGGACCGCTCTGCCTGTCGATAGGTGGCCAGAATACTATCGAGCCGTTTGTTCATATAATGACGGTTGGCCAACCCAGTGAGGGAATCGTACTCGGCCAACCGGCTCTCGATCAGCTCACGTTCGTATCGGGCGGTGATATCCTTTGCATATCCGCGATAGCCCAGGAAATTCTTCTCGGTATCGAATTTGGGATGTGCAGTAATGGTCCACCATGTCTGTTTTGCATTGCGGCGCGATTTATTCAGAGCAAAGCGGACAGTGAGGCCGGTGAGACGGTTGCGGGCTTTGAGCCGGAAATTGAATGGTCGCTGATTACCACTCTCGGGGTTGTCGGGATCGGTCTCGAACAAATCGACGACTTTCCTGCCGGTCAAATCCTCTGGCGTGCATCCGACAGACTGCGCTGCGGCGTCCGTGATGTAAACAAGGGTTCCTTCGGCGTCGCTAGCCCATATCCAGCCAATCCCGGCTTCTTCGATATCCTCTATAACCTGAAGACGCAGAGCGGTATCATGCGCGGACAGCCCATGCGCATTGACACGGCGTTTGCCCTTGGCGTTCCCGTTGGCAGGCGCACCGACCGGCTGGCCGTCCGGGCGATTGCCCAGATTGCTTAGGATTGAACGCACCGACATCGTTGTGCCGACCTACCTTTCTTGCGACTTGTGAAAGTAGCAGTAGGCGTAATGTGGTTATCAACCCGCTAAGAAATCGGGGAAAACGGGGGGGGCATTATTCTGGGGCACGGGTAGTGGCCGTTGATGACTGTAACGGCATGCAGTTCCTCGACAGTATGGATTGGCTAGCAGGTCTCTCTATTGATCGTTTCCAAAGCCCACGAACCGGACGGCATCAACCGGTTCCTTGCGATTGGTATAGACCTTGTTTGCCGGGAAATCGGGATCGGGCCAGCCCATAGCGACGGCTTTCAGGATCACCTGATCATCTGGGATACCGGCGTGTTCGCGCACGACCGGGCTTTGCATGATGCCCTGCGAATTTATCACGCACCCAAGGCCCCGGCTCCACGCGGCGTTGACCAAGGCAGTGGTAGCTGCCCCGCAATCGAAGGCGGTGTCGTCGCTGGTGCCCAGCTCACGGTCATAAGTCACGATGACGCAGACAGGCGCATCGAACTGGCGGAAACCGCGCAGCACCCAGTCCTGGCGTTTTTCCTTGTCGTCTCGGTCGATACCCATCGCACCGAACAGCTGCACTGCCACCTCGATCTGACGTTCGCGGTGAACCCCTGCGAAGGGCTCTCCGCGGCGGAATTCACGGCTGTCAGGTTCGCCAGCCAGAATGCGTTCGGTGTTGCCCTTGCGGATGCGATCAAGGGGCTCTCCGGAAATAACGTGAAAATGCCATGGCTGGGTGTTCATCGAGGTAGGGGAGCGCATGGCCAGCCCGAGTATCTCTTCGATCAGTTCTTTCGGTACCGGTTTGTCCAGATAGCCGCGGATCGATTTTCGTCCGCGCACAACTTCTGCAAATGTCTGGTCCGGGGTGCCGCTCATCGAATGCTCCTGAATGTGTTTCAGGCGGCTCTAGCGAAGCGAGCGCAGAGCACAAGGAATGGAAACTCTAGGCCGCCGCGGCCAATTCCATATCCATACGGTCCCATATCTCGATCAAAGCTTCCGTCAGCTCGCGCATCATGGCTTCGGTGTGGGCAGGGCCAGGGGTAAAGCGCAAACGCTCTGTGCCGCGCGGCACCGTGGGGTAATTAATCGGCTGCACATAGCATCCGTATTCGGCCAACAGGATATCGCTGATCTTCTTGGCCCGCACCGGATCGCCGACCATCAGGGGGACGATATGCGTGGTGCTGTCCATTACAGGCAGACCGGCATCGCGCATCATCAGCTTGAGCGCAGCGGCGTTGGTCTGCTGCGCATCGCGTTCCTCGCTGGAGGATTTGAGGTGTTTCACCGATGCCAGAACGCCAGCCACCAGAGCGGGGCTGAGCGAGGTGGTGAAGATGAAACCGGGGGCGTAGCTGCGGATGCAATCGATGATCTTGGCATCGGCCGCAATATAGCCGCCCATTACGCCGAACGCCTTGCCCAGTGTGCCTTCGATAATATCGATCCGGTCGGCAGCTTTGTCCCGCTCGGAAATGCCGCCACCGCGTGGGCCGTACATACCCACGGCGTGCACTTCGTCGATGTAGGTCAGCGCGTTGTATTTCTCTGCCAAGTCGCAGATCGCGTGGATCGGAGCGACATCACCGTCCATTGAATATACGCTCTCAAAGGCGATGACCTTGGGCGCTTCCGAATCTTCGGCAGCCAGTAATTCTTCCAGATGGTTCAAATCATTATGTCGGAACACCCGTTTCGGACAGCCCGAATTGCGGATGCCGGCAATCATGCTGGCGTGGTTCAATTCGTCAGAGAAGATCACACAGCCGGGCAGCAATTTGGACAGGGTGGAGAGCGTCGCGTCGTTGGACACGTATCCGCTGGTAAACAGCAGGGCGCTTTCCTTGCCATGAAGGTCAGCCAGCTCGTGCTCCAACTGGACATGATAATGGGTATTGCCGCCAATATTGCGCGTGCCGCCGGAACCTGCGCCGACATCGTGCAGGGCATCTTCCATCGCGCCGATCACCTTAGGGTGCTGCCCCATTGCCAGATAATCGTTGGAGCACCAGACAGTGATCGGTTTCGGGCCGTTATGCCCGGCAAAACAACGCGCGTTGGGATACGCGCCTTTGTTGCGCAGGATGTCGATAAAGACGCGGTAGCGCCCTTCGGCATGGAGGCGATCGATCGCCTGATCAAAGATATGCTCGTAATTCATCGCTTCGGTGACGACAGATAGGCAGGTTATCCGCGATTTTCTACCGCGATCTTTGCGAACGGTTCGCGTTAAGGCCGTTTAAAACCGATCAACGTATTCGAAGCCATAGATGCTCATGGTCTGGCGAAGGGCGGCGGGCAGTTCGGCTACGCCCGTCACCAGCATCCTGTCAGGACCAGTGCGTGCAAACTCCTGTCCGTCCACCAGCGTCGCGACCCGCCGTGCAATTCCTTCTGCACCGTCCACCAGAGTTACGGCAGGGCCGAAAACCTGCTGCAATTCTTCGCGCAGCAGCGGGAAATGGGTGCACGCCAGAACTACGATGTCGATGCTGATATCGCGTGATTGGGATATCAGCCCCTCGCAGGCTTCCGCAACGGCTGGAAGAGGCACGGCGTGGCCGCGCAGTTTTGCTTCCGCCAGTGTTACCAGACCGGGCGCGGCATGGCGCAGCATGGTTTTGCCCACCGCGTGCTCACGTTCCAGATCGTCGACATAGCTCTGGCGAATCGTAGCCTCTGTACCAAGGATTCCGAACACGCCTGTGGTGCTCGCGCGCGCGGCCGGCTTGATTGCGGGGACGGTGCCGACAATCGGCACTTCCAACACATCGCGGACCATTGCCAGCGCGATGGTGCTGGCCGTGTTGCAAGCGATGCAGATCAGGCGCGGCTGGAACCGCTCGCTCATTCGGCCCAGCAGCCCGCAAACCCGCGCAGCAATCTCGGCCTCGGTCTTCATGCCATAGGGCAGACCGGCGAAATCGGCGGCGTAGAGCAGGGGGGCATCGGGCAGCAATTCGCGCACCGCAGGCAGAATGGACAGACCGCCAACACCGGAATCGAACAGCAGGATGGGGGCGTTCGCGTCCACAACGGTCCTTTACCGTTCGCCCCGACCTTGTCGAAGGGCTGTTCTTACTTCTAACGAAGCGCCTAGAGTAAAATACAACCCTTCGACAAGGTCCCCCCTTTCGACACCGCCAGTGTGAGCGGATAAGGATTGATAATGGAAGCCTGGTACCCCGCATTGCTCGGATATTTGGTCGGTTCGATACCGTTCGGCCTGTTGCTGACGAAAGCAGCGGGAATGGGCGATGTGCGCTCCATCGGTAGCGGTAATATCGGCGCGACCAATGTGCTGCGCACGGGCAATAAGGGGCTGGCGGCTGCCACCTTGCTGCTTGATCTGGCAAAGGGATTCGTCGCGGTATTTGCTGCTGGTGAGATCTGGGACGAGAAGGGGATGGCCTTTGCCGCAGGGGCCGTGGTGATCGGTCACTGCTACCCGATGTGGCTGAAATTCAAAGGCGGGAAGGGCGTGGCCACCCATGCCGGTGTCGCCTTTGCGCTGGGCTGGCCCATCGGCCTTGCATATGCGGGCATCTGGCTGAGCACGCTGGCTATTTTCCGCATTTCCTCGCTCGCCGGAATGGCGGCCGTTGTCGGCGCCGCTGCGGCTGGCCCCCTGTTTGGCTATCCGCAATTCTTTCCTGTTCTGGCGGCGATTGCGGCGCTGATTATCTACCTTCACCGCGAGAACATTGCGAGGCTGATGAAGGGTGAGGAACCCAAGGTCGGCGCAGACAGGTGAGCTTGTCGCAGGCCGAAGCCTTTGCACGCATCCGTTTGCTGCGAAGCCCGCACATCGGGCCGGTGAGCTATGCGCAATTGCTTGCCCGGTTCGGCTCTGCGGTGGCCGCGCTGGAGGCTCTGCCCGATCTCGGCAAGAAGGGTGGGTCCAGCTACCGCGCAGCGCCTGTCGCCAAGGTTGAGCGAGAGGTGGAGGAGGTCCGCAAAGCAGGCGCGAAATACCTGTTCCACGACCAGCCCGATTATCCCGCACTGCTGGCCGAAATAGGCGGCGCTCCGCCAATCATCACCTATCGCGGCGACCTGTCGCTGGCGAGCGGGCCCTGCGTTGCGATGGTCGGTGCGCGCAACGCCAGTGCGGCGGCGGTGAAGCTGGCGCGGGACTTTGCTCTAGCTTTGTCGGCAGATGGCTTCACGGTCGTCTCCGGCCTCGCACGCGGCATAGACGGGGCGTGTCACGAGGGGGCTTTACCCCGCACCATCGGCGTGATCGCCAGCGGGATCGACATCGCCTACCCGCCGCAGCACACCGATTTGCAGGAACGTATCGCCAGCGAAGGCCTGCTGATCGCAGAACAGCCGCCGGGCACCGAACCGCGCGGCAGCCACTTTCCCAGCCGCAACAGGATCATCGCCGGGCTGGCAGGAGCCACGCTGGTGGTGGAGGCAGCGGTCAAATCCGGCAGCCTGATCACCGCCCGGCTGGCGGGCGAGGCGGGGCGCGAAGTCATGGCGATCCCTGGCAGCCCGCTGGAAGCACGCAGCCACGGCTGCAACCACCTGATCCGCGAAGGCGCAGTGCTGGTGCAATCACCCGAGGACGTGGCCGAACTGATGCGCGGCTTCGACGGCCAGCCCCGCTCAACCTTTCGCGAACCAGTGGCCACCTACGACTACGCGCCAGAGGAAATGGCAGACGCCGAGCCCGCCGACATCGCCAGCCTCCTGACCACCGCACCCGTGGCCGTAGACGAACTCATCCGCCAGTCGGACGAGGGCGCTGCGGCGGTGCAACTGGCGCTGCTGGAACTGGAAATCGCCGGGCGGCTGGAGCGGCACGCTGCGGGTAGGGTGTCACTGAAATGAAGAACTCCGCCGTCACCCTCCACAACGTCACCCCGGACTTGATCCGGGGCCCCGCTACTTTCCGGCACAACACCCGATGACAGGCGGCTGGGTCTATATCATGACCAACCGCTACAGAGGCACACTCTACACCGGCGTAACCGCAGACCTTGCCGCCCGTGTCACCCAACACCGTGAGGGCAAAGGATCCAATTTTTGCGCCGAGCATAATCTAACGCGCCTAGTTTGGGCCGAAAGCGCGGATAATATCGAGCTGGCCATCGCTCACGAGAAACGCCTGAAACGCTGGCGTCGCGATTGGAAGTTGGAGTTGATCGAAAAGGCCAACCCGGAATGGCGGGATTTATTCGATGGCTTCAACGGTTGAAAAGACAAGCGAGACCCCGGATCAAGTCCGGGGCGACGAGCGAGGGATGAAGAGAGAAATAATCCAGATCATCATAGCAATTATAGCGATTGGCAGGCTTACGGTTGGTTGATCATCGGGTTTGAAAAAGACGGCGAGATGCATAACGAAGACACCCGTCAGCGTCACCGTCGACCGCCAACGATAGCGCCAATCAGTCAAGTAGGCGGTTGCGATCAGAGCGAGGTCGATTGCAAAAATCAGCAAACCGAGCGGCGCGGAAATGTAGTTCGCAGCAACCATCCCCAACGCCAAGGTAAAGCACTGTATCCAAACAATCGCTGACCAACCCATCAAATCTTTATCGGCATTGTTCACACTTGCTAACTCGCGCATGGATCGATGTCGGTCAATCGTCCAAAAACCTTACTTGACGCTGCCCCCAAACGCACCCCACCTTCGCGCGTATACGCACACGTAAGGGAATACCCACACCACAATGCAACTCGTTATCGTCGAATCGCCTGCCAAGGCGAAGACCATCGAAGGCTATCTCGGCAAGGACTTCAAAGTTCTCGCATCCTATGGCCATGTCCGCGATCTGCCGCCCAAGGATGGCAGCGTCCGCCCGGACGAGGACTTCGCAATGGATTGGGAGCTGTACCGGGACAAGCAGAAGCGCTTCAAGGAAATCAGCGATGCGGCCAAGGGCGCCGACCGACTGATCCTCGCGACTGACCCCGACCGCGAGGGTGAGGCGATTAGCTGGCATGTTCAGGAGCTGCTGAAGAAGCGCAAACTGCTGCCGACAAAGGTCGACAGGGTGACCTTCAACGCCATCACCAAGAAGGCGGTGACCGAGGCGATGGGCAAGCCCCGCGAACTCGATCAGCCACTGATCGATGCCTATCTGGCGCGCCGCGCGCTCGATTACCTGTTCGGCTTTACGCTGAGCCCCGTGCTGTGGCGCAAGCTGCCCGGCGCGAAATCGGCGGGCCGGGTGCAATCGGTGACGCTGCGTCTGATCGTCGACCGGGAACGCGAGATCGAGGCGTTCAAGGCGGATGAATACTGGTCCATCGTCGCGAAGATGGAGCAGGACGGAACCGCCTTCGATGCGCGGCTGGTCAAATATGACGGCAAGAAGCTGGAGAAGCTGACGCTGGGCAATGAAGGCAGCGCCGCTGCTGCAAAGGCCGCAGTGGAGCAGGGCCGCTTCACCATCGAAGAAGTCGAGACCAAGCCGCTCAAACGCAATCCCTCGCCGCCATTCACGACCTCCACATTGCAGCAGGAGGCCGCGCGTAAGCTGGGCTTTTCCGCTAGTCACACCATGCGGTGCGCGCAATCTTTGTACGAGGCAGGCGCGATCACCTATATGCGGACCGACGGCGTGCAAATGGATATGTCGGCCATCATGGCCGCGCGCGATGCCATCGTGGACCGGTACAGCGAAGACTATCGCCCGGAAAAACCACGTTTTTACAGTACGAAGGCCAAGAATACTCAGGAAGCGCATGAGGCAATCCGCCCCACCAGTTTCCTCAAGAAATCCGCCGGTGCGGGCGATGATGGCCGCCTGTATGATTTGATTTTCAAGCGCGCAATGGCCAGCCAGATGTCCACTGCTCAGCTGGAGCGGACGACCATCACCATGCGTGATGCGACCGGCCAGCACGAGCTGCGGGCAACCGGACAGGTTGTAAAATTCCCCGGCTTTCTTGCTGTTTATCAGGAAGGCTTCGACGACCGCGAGGATGACGAGGAGGGCCTGCTGCCGACCATGCGCAAGGGTGATGCCCCGGCGAAGAAAGACGTAGAGGCTAACCAGCACTTCACCCAGCCTCCGCCGCGTTTCTCCGAAGCCAGCCTGGTCAAACGGCTGGAGGAACTGGGCATCGGGCGGCCGTCCACCTATGCCAGCACCATCCAGACCGTGCGCGACCGCGATTACGTGCGGATGGAGAAAAACCGTTTCTTTGCAGAGGAATCGGGGCGTCTTCTCACCGCATTTCTGGAGCGGTTCTTCCCCACTTATGTGGCGTATGACTTCACCGCGGGAATGGAGGACGAGCTGGATGTCGTCTCCGACGGACGCGAGGAATACAAGACGCTGCTCGCCAAATTCTGGCAGGATTTCAAGCCCAAGGCCGATGAGGTCATGGAGAAGTTACCGTCCGAAGTAACTGAAGTTCTGGACGAATATCTGTCCGACTTCCTGTTTCCCGAACGCGAAGATGGCAAGGATGCGCGCTTTTGCCCGCTATGCGAGAAAGAAGGCCGCGAGGGTGGCCGTCTGGCATTGCGCGGCGGGCGCTACGGCGCGTTTGTTGCCTGCGCCAACTACCCCGAATGCAAGTTCACTCGCCGCTTTGCCCAGCCGGGCGCGGATGGGGAGGATGCAGTTGAAGATGCCGTGCTGGGCGAACACCCCATCACGGGTCTGCCCATCGAGCGCAAGTCGGGCCGCTTCGGGCCTTACGTACAGATGGGTGAAGGCAAGGAGGCCAAACGCGCAAGCATTCCCAAGGATCTCGACGGGTTCGATCTGGAATGGGCGATCAAGCTGATCGACCTGCCGCGCATCGTTGGCGAGCATCCCGAAACAGGCAAGGAAATCGAAGCAGCCATAGGGCGTTACGGCCCATATCTGCGGCACGATGGCAAATACGCCAAGCTAACCAGCACGGTCGATGTGTTTGAAACGGGTATGAATGCGGCGGTGTCGCTGCTGGCCGAGGCTGCCAACCGCAAGGGGGGAGGCAGGCAGAAGGCCGAGCCGATACAGACGTTCAAGGAGCACCCGACCAGCGGCGGCGAAATGAAGGTCCTGCCGGGTCGCTATGGCCCCTACGTTACCGATGGCACAAACAACGCCACGATCCCGAAGGACATTAAGCCGGAGGACGTGACCGAGGCCCAGGCGATCGAGTTGATCGACGCACGGATTGCCAAAGGTCCGCCGAAGAAGCGCGCTAAGAAGAAGGCCGCGCCGAAGAAGAAGCCCGCTGCGAAGAAACCAGCAGCAAAGAAGGCTCCGGCCAAGAAGGCGGCGGCAAAGAAGAAGCCAGCACCCAAGAAGCCAGCAACGAAGAAAAAGGCCCCTGCGGCCAAGGATGACTGATGGGTAAAGAACGCTTCGAGCGGCACAAACAACCCTGGACCGGCGAGGAAGCGGGCAAGCTCAAGCTCCTCGCCGGTAAGGGCCAAGGCATCAAACAAATCGCCAAGGCCCTGAACCGTAGCGAGGAATCCACCAAGACCTTCGCCAAGCAGCAGAAGATCGCGATTGCTAAGAAGCGGTAACTACCCCTTCCACTCCAAGCCGATTTCTTCGTAAACTTCCTTATCCTCGTCCCATTTCTCGTCGACTTTGACGTGCAGGAACAGGTGGACCTTCACGCCCAGCATCTCTGACAATTCCTTGCGCGCGGCCTCGCCGATGCTCTTGATCATGCTGCCGCCTTTGCCCAGCACAATAGGTTTCTGGCTGTCGCGGCCGATTACGATTTGCTGGCGGATTTCCACGCTGCCGTCGGGCCGCTGGGTGTAGCTTTCGGGGCGCACGGCGCTGTCGTAGGGCAGTTCGTCATGCAGCTGTTGGTAAAGTTGCTCGCGAGTAATTTCGGTGGCCAGCAGGCGCTCCGACGCGTCGCTGACCTGATCCTCGGGATACATCCACTCGGCCTCGGGCATCATCGCGGAGAGCGCGTCTTTCAATTCCGGCACCCCGTCACCGGTAAGCGCACTGATGAAGTAAATCTCGGTAAATTCGGCCTTCGCGTTCAGGTCTTCGGCCAGCGCCAGCAGCGGTTCTTTCTTGGCCTTGTCCACCTTGTTCAGAACGAGGATCTTTCGCTCGGGCCGCTTGGCCAGCGCCTCTACCAGCGGTTCCAGTTCGTGCCGCCGCTGCTTGATAGGATCGACTAGCAGCAACACCGCATCGGCGCTCTGCGTACCGTCCCATGCCGCCGTCACCATCGCGCGGTCCAGCTTGCGCTTGGGCGCAAAAATGCCGGGTGTGTCGACCAGGATCATCTGGGTCTTGCCCCCCGCGCTTCCGTGCAAGGCTATGCCCAGCATCCGGGCGCGGGTGGTCTGTGCCTTGGCGCTGGTGATTGCGACTTTCTGGCCGACCAGCTGGTTGACCAGCGTGGACTTGCCCGCATTGGGCGCACCGATCACGGCGACTACGCCGCATTTCGTTGTGGTTTCAGACATGCAGTTTTCCGTTCTGGTCGGGCGTTCAAGGGGTGCGGATGATTATCCGTATTGCTTCATAAAGGCTTTGGCAGCGGAGGTTTCCGCTTCGCGCTTGCTGGCTTCAGTGGCCTCTGCGTGGCCCACCTTCGGCACAGTTACCCGGACGGTGAAGCGCAGGGAATGGTCGGGGCCGGAACGGTCGACCAGTTCGTATTCAGGCCCGCGATGCTGGTTGCCGGCGGCCCATTCTTGCAGCGCGCTTTTGGGGTGTTTGGAACGCCCGGTGTCGCCTTCCAGCTGGTTGTTCCACAGCGCGTGGATCAGTGTGCGGGTCGCGTCGAAGCCCGCATCGAGGAAATTCGCGCCCAGCAAGGATTCTGTAACATCGCCCAGCACATTGTTGCTGTTGGCAGCGCCATCTTCCCGGGCTTGTTTACCCAGCAGGATATGCTCGCTTGCGCCCAGTTCGCGGGCCACCGCGGCACAATTGCCCTTGCTGACGAGGACGTTTAGGCGCTGCGCCAGCTGGCCTTCCGCGCCCGGGTTCCGCTCGAACAGCCAGTCGGCAACGGTCAGCCCCAACACCCGGTCGCCCAGGAATTCCAGCCGCTGATAATCGCGTTTCGCACCTGTACTGCCGTGGGTGAGGGCGGCCAGCCACAGGGCATCGTCCTTCACAGTGAAGCCGTTTTCAATCAGCCATTGCCGTGTTCGCGCGGCCAGTTCGGTGGTGGGCTTGATCATAACCCGTCCCCCATACGCTGCCAGCGTGTTGCAGAAAACCACGAACCGGGGCGCAGCAATTCCGCGCCGCCATCGGTGGAGAAAACGATCGTCTCTGCGCGGCCCACCAGCAACCCTTGCGGAACCAGCCCGACGCCCCCGCCAGCGGTGGGCATGAAGCGGCTGTCCTGCGAATTGTCGCGGTTGTCGCCCATAAGGAACATATTCCCGGCGGGCACGGTGATTTCGGGAAAGTCATCCTGCGGCAGGCGACCAAAATCGAGCGTTTCGTACGTGCGGCCGCTGGGCAGGCGTTCTTGATAGCGGGTATATCGGCACATGATACGGCCATCGGGCTGGTGCTCGCTCTTCGCACCCCACGAACAGCGCGTATTGGCAGATACGGGGATGAGAAAATCATCCAGCTTTTCGCGCGGCAGGCGTTTCCCGTTCAGGATGACCCGCCCGTTCCGCAGTTCCACCGTATCGCCGGGCAGGCCGATGGCGCGCTTTACGTAATCCGTTCCGTCGACCGGATGCTTGAAGATAACGATATCGCCACGTTCGGGCTGGCTGGCAAACCAACGGCCCGGTATCAGCGGCAGGTCGAAGGGCAGGGAATTGCTGGTAAACCCGTACGGCCATTTCGACGCGATCAGATAATCGCCGTTCATCAGGCGCGGCAGCATGCTCTCGCTCGGAATGTTGAACAGCGAAAAGGCAAAGCTGCGAAAGGCGAGGGCGCCCAGCGCGACCAGCAGGATGAAACGCAAAAAACTGCCCGCGGTTTCCTGCTTCTCAGGCTTCTGACCGGACGATGCTTCTGGGTTTTGCGTCTTTTCAACCATTGATGGGGTCTTTAGGCGAGGCGGGACCAGCGGCAAAAGGAAAACGTCAGAATATGGCTTCCAACATCGATCAGGCATGGGCGGACATCAAGGCCCGGGAACAGCACACGCTGGAGGCGCTGTTTGCAGCCGATGACGCGCGAGTGGCGAAATTTTCGGGCCGGATCGAATGGGGGGAGGAGCTGACGGCAGGCGGCATTCTGTTCGATTGGTCGAAGACACATCTTGATGATGGCCTGCTGGACGGGTTCGAGATGCTGGCCGAAGCGCGCGGGTTTGCCGCAAGACGTGCCGAGCTGCTGTCGGGTGCGACGATCAATGTCACCGAAGGCCGTGCGGCGGAGCACACCGCAACGCGCGGCACCGGAGCGGAAGCGAGCGTGGAAGAAGCGCAGGCGCTGCTTCTGCGAATGAAGCTGCTGGTGGAGGCAATCCATCAGGGCGCGCTGGGCGAGGTAAAGCACCTGATCCATATCGGCATAGGCGGCAGCGCGCTAGGCCCGGCGCTGGCGGTGGATGCGCTGACCCGCGATCTGGCACTGGTGGATGTCCAAGTGGTGTCGAATATCGACGGCGTGGCGCTGGAGCAGGCGTTTGCTGCATGCGACCCTGCGACCACGATGATTGCTGTCGCCAGCAAGACCTTCACCACTATCGAGACGATGACCAACGCTACCAGCGCGCTGAAATGGTTGGGCGATAATGGAGTGGACGATCCCGGTGGCCGCGTGGTGGCGTTGACCGCTAATCCTGAAAAGGCAGTAGAATGGGGCGTCGATGAAACCCGCATCCTGCCGTTTATGGAAACGGTCGGCGGGCGGTATTCGCTGTGGTCCAGCATCGGATTTCCGGTGGCGCTGGGCGCAGGCTGGGATGAATTCGAGGCGATGCTGGCGGGCGCTGCGGCGGTCGATGCGCATTTTGCCGAAACCGAAGGCCGCGCGAACCTGCCGCTGCGCGCTGCCTTTGCCGATCAGTATTACAGCCGTGTGCGCGGCTGCCAGACGCGGGCCGTGTTCGCCTATGACGAACGGTTCGGCCTGTTCCCCAGCTACCTCCAGCAGCTGGAGATGGAATCCAACGGCAAGCGCGTGACGGTGGAGGGCGAACCGGTCGAAGGCCCAACCGCTGCGATCACATGGGGCGGGGTGGGCACAGATGCCCAGCACGCCGTGTTCCAGCTGCTGCATCAGGGCACGCATCTGATCCCGGTGGACTTCATCGCCAGCATCGCGCCGGGCGACGAACTGGACCCTGTCCACCACCGCATCCTGCTGACCAATTGCTTCGCCCAGGGCGCCGCGCTGATGGCCGGCGGCAATATGGCATCAGACGGAAAAGACCCCGCCCGCGCCTTCCCCGGCAACCGCCCCAGCGCCGCCATGCTGGCGGATGATCTGGACGCCGCTGCCCTTGGCGCCCTGATCGCCTTCCACGAGCACCGGACATTTGCGAACGCCGTGCTGCTGGGGATCAATCCGTTCGATCAGTTCGGCGTGGAGCTGGGGAAGAAGATGGCGAACGACATTGAGGGCGGTGAGGCGGAGTTCGATGCGAGCACGCGGGCGCTGTTGGAAGCGGCTGGGTTGGGGTAACAGAGGACGAGCCATCACAACGCTCAGCTGATCAGAGGATGCGCCAAGTGATCAAAGCGGCTGGGCCCACAACACCCGTTCGTCCTGAGCCTGTCGAAGGACGCGCGCTGACTTTAGTCACTTTGCCGGTTCCTGGATAAACGCCGGATTTCCTCCCAGTCGCCGCGTATCAGCGCTTCCTTCTTGGCGCGGGTCCAGCCTTTGATACGGCGTTCTGCGGACAACGCTTCCTCGCGGGTAGGGAAGCTGTCTGACCACACCAGCGTCACCGGGCGGCGAACGGCGGTGTAGCCTCCGGTTCCTCCGGCCTAGTGCTGGGCTATGCGCAGTTCGAAATTCTCGCTGTGGCCAGTGTAGTAAGAGCCGTCATTGCATCTCAGTATGTAGGTGTGGAAGGCCATTCTCTTGGTTCTACCGTTGGTGCGCGTCCTTCGACAAGCTCAGGACGAACGGTGGTGGGTGACTGGTCTCCCGGCCCAATAGGTGGGCGTTTGAGTCCCGTAATTCTTGGTCTTGGAATAGAAGGGAAAAACCGTTCGGCACCGTAAGCGCCTGAAACCGGGTTTCGCTGTCCTACAGAGCGGTGTCTGGGATATAACGAACCCGATCGGGCCGATGCCTTTCTGCAGCTCCCGCAGGCCATCGGAGAGAGAATGTGTCAATTAAATCCATCAGAGCTATTTCAAGTGATATCAGATATGTAAGCCGAATATCTTGGTTGACACAGTGTCAAAAGTGTCAAGCAAAGTAGGGTTCCTTTGACTTTCCCGCTGCATTGCACCATATGCCAACTATCGAGACGCCCGCCAGCGTGAAGCGGCGGTAGCGAGACACGCTACAAGCCCCGGCAGCCTCTCGGTTCTATTTTCCCAGACTTCCCTTTTCACGCGGGTGGTTATCCTTCGGGTCCCATGAAAGTAATACTTTCATGGGTTGCCCTTACCCCCGCGCCGCGCCCGGAATCCGTGTTGGATCGCCGCTAGCGCGCCGCATCTATATTGCGAGTTCAATACACATATCATGACAAAAACATTCGACCAGCTCGGTCTGTCGCAGCCTGTCCGTCAGGCGCTGGATCTCAAGGGCTACACCACGCCGACCCCTATTCAGGAGCAGTCGATCCCGCATCTGCTGGAGGGCCGCGATCTGCTGGGCATTGCCCAGACCGGCACCGGTAAAACCGCGGCGTTTATGCTGCCCAGCATCGACAATCTGCGCGATGCGGACAATCAGACACCGTTCAAATCCTGCCGCATGCTGGTGCTGGCCCCAACCCGTGAACTGGCGGGTCAGATTGCCGAAAGCAGCCGTGAATACGGCGCGATGGCGGGCCTGAAGGTCCAGTCCATCGTCGGCGGCACGTCCGTGGGTAAGGACCGGAACAAGCTGCACCGCGGCACCGATATTCTGGTGGCGACACCGGGCCGTCTGCTCGATCTGATCGACCAGAAGGCATTCAATCTTGGCAGCGTGGAAATTCTGGTGCTGGACGAGGCGGATCAAATGCTCGACCTCGGCTTTATCCATGCATTGAAGCGCATCGTTCCGATGCTGCCCGCCGATCGCCAGACCCTGCTGTTCAGCGCCACCATGCCGACCAGCATCAAGGATCTCTCGAAGAACTATCTGACCAATCCGGTGCAGGTCTCCGTCACGCCTGCGGCCTCCACCGCAGAGCGCATCGACCAGTATCTGATAATGGTCCAGCAGGACGAAAAGCAGTCGCTGCTGGAGATGGTCCTGTCGGGCCGGTACGAAACGCCCGGTAAGCTGGAGCGTGTGCTGGTGTTTGCCCGCACGAAGCATGGTTGCGACCGGATCGTGAAGAAGCTGGCGCAGGCCAATATCAGCGCCAACGCCATTCACGGTAATAAGAGCCAGCCACAGCGCCAGCGCGCTCTGGATGATTTCAAAAGCGCCCGGGTCAAGGTTCTGGTGGCGACGGATGTCGCTGCACGCGGGATCGATATTCCGGGTGTCAGCCATGTGCTGAATTACGAACTGCCCAATGTGCCGGAGCAATATGTCCACCGTATCGGGCGCACCGCGCGTGCCGGTAAGGACGGGATCGCGATTGCGTTCTGTGCCGAGGACGAGCGTCAGTATCTGAAAGACATCAACAAGACCACGGATGCCGAGTTCGAGCGTCTGCCTTTGCCGGAAAATTTCCGCGCGGTTGTGGAAGGTGTCGGCCCGACCAAACCTGCGCCCAAGCAGCAGCGCGGCCGTGTTCAGGCCAAGCCAAAGAACGGCGCGCCCAAGCGCAAGCACACATCACGCGCCGGCCGGCCAAACCGCGGCGGCCAAGGCGGCGGTCAGAGCGGCGGCCAAGGGGGTGGTGGCCGGTCTGGCGGCGGTCGCTCCGGTGGCGGCAATCGCCGGCGCAGCGGTGGCGGCGGTGGAGGCCGGACTTCGCAGGACTAGCAGCTTCTGATCAGGAGTCGGAGAAACCTCTTTAGAGTTCGGTGGTTGGCCCAGTGGTTGGCAACGGGCGTGTGTCCCGCCATATCGCCGGACAACAGGAGAATTTCATGGCCGACTACGATTACGACCTCTTTACGATAGGCGCGGGCTCCGGCGGAGTTCGCGCCTCTCGCGTTTCTGCGGCCCACGGCGCGAAGGTCGCCATTGCGGAGGAGCACCGCGTCGGAGGAACCTGCGTAATCCGGGGCTGCGTACCCAAGAAGATGCTGGTGTACGGCGCGCATTTTGCGGAAGATCTGGAAGATTGCCAGAAATTCGGCTGGGACATCGGAGAAGCGACCTTCGACTGGATCAAACTGCGCGATAATGTTCTGGCCGATGTCGACCGGCTGGAAGGGGCGTACACAGAAACGCTTGAAAGCCATGATGTGAAGGTTTTCAAGGAACGCGCGGTCATTACCGGCGACCACGAGATTACTCTGGAAAGCGGCAAGAAAATCACGGCGAAACACATCCTGATCGCCACAGGGGCTCAGCCGCGTTTGCCGGATTGCGAAGGGGTGGAGCATGGCATCACCTCCAACGAGGCGTTCCATCTGGACGAGCTGCCCAAGAAAGTGATCATCGCGGGCGGCGGTTATATCGCGAATGAATTTGCCGGAATTTTTAACGAATTCGGTAGCCAGGTAAAAATCGTCAATCGCGGCGACCAGCTGCTGCGCGGTTATGACGAGGCGCTGCGGGATCGCCTGCTTCAAATATCGATCATGAAAGGCATAGACTTCCAGTTCAACTCGGTGTTCGAATACATCAAGGAATGCCCCGACGGCGGCTATTTCGTAAAGCTGAGCGATTGCGAGGAGGAGCACGTCGATCTGGTGATGTTCGCAATCGGGCGTACACCCAATACCGGCGGGTTGGGTTTGGACACTGTCGGCGTTGAACTGGGCGACAACGGGGAGATTAAGGTCGACGAATTCAGCAAGACCAGTGTCGACCACATTTATGCGGTCGGCGATGTAACAGACCGCGTACAGCTGACCCCGATTGCCATCCGCGAGGGCCAGGCCTTTGCCGACAGCGTCTTTGGCGATGTTGAGCCCTACGGAGTGGACCATTCCTGCATACCCAGCGCGGTATTCAGCCACCCACCCATCGCTTCGGTCGGCATGACGGAAGGCGAGGCGAAAAGCGCACTCGGTTCGGTAAAAGTGTTCCAGTCCGACTTCCGCCCGATGAAAAATGTACTCGCAGGCCGTAACGAACGCAGTCTGTTCAAGATGGTGTGCGACGCCGCCGACGACCGGATAGTGGGTATCCACATGATTGCGCCCGAGGCCCCTGAAATGATGCAGGCCGCAGCCATCGCGGTGAAGGCGGGACTGACCAAGGCAGATTTCGACGCGACCGCGGCGATTCACCCGACAATGGCGGAAGAACTGGTTCTGATGCGCTGACAGATATTCTTGATGGGAGAGAGATAATGGCGAAGACGGTTCTGGTAACAGGTGGCACAGGCTATATCGGCGGAGAGCTGATCGACCAGCTTCTGGCAGGCGGCCATACGGTCCACACGACAGTGCGCGATTCTGCCAGGAGCGAGCCGCGCCTCCGGAACCGCTGGCCCGATGCGGGTGACCGGCTGTATGTCTTTCAGGCCGATCTCGAAAACGACGCAGGGTGGGGTCATGCTACTGCCGGGTGCGATGCCGTGGCCCATGTTGCCAGCCCGTTCCCGGTCGAGGTTCCTGACCATGAAGACGAACTTATTGTGCCTGCACGCGACGGGGCCTTGCGTGCGCTGCGGTTTGCGCATGAGGCGGGGGTTACCACTTTCGTCCTGACCAGCTCGGCCGCTGCCATCGCCTATGGTCAGAAAGGGCAGACGAATTTCGACCACACCGACTGGACGAATGTAAACGGCGACAACGTGCCACCCTATCATAAGTCCAAAACCATCGCCGAGTTGGAGGCTCGCGACTGGGCGGAAAAAAACGCGCCGGATATGGCGTTCTGCTCGGTCAATCCGGTGGCTGTATTTGGCCCTGTGGAGAATGACGATCTGTCGACTTCCATCCTTATCATAAAAATGATGATGAACGGGTCGATCCCCCTGATGCCCGATATGGGCATTGGCGTGATCGATGTGCGCGACGTGGCGCGGGCCCATGTGCTGGCCATCATGGCTGACCCCGATACCATTCGCGGCGGACGCTTCCCTGTACAGGACGAATTCTTGTGGATGCGCGAAATTGGCGATATCCTGCGCGAGCGTGTTCCCGATCTGGCCCGTAAGGTTGCGAAGAGGAAAATGCCGAACTTCATGGTCAAGACGCTCGCGCCGGTTGTGAAGGAAATGAAGCAAATCAGGGGTGAGCTGGGCCGGGTGCGCGATGTGGACAGCAGCAATACGAAGGACGTGCTGGGCATGGACTTCATTCCCGCAGCGCAATGTCTGGAAGATACCGCGCGCAGTCTCAAGAAACATGGATTGATCTGAGGGCACGATGGAAGTCACCGGCAAACATATTCTTCTGACCGGAGGTAGCGCGGGCATCGGCCGCGAGATGGCACTGCAATTGCGCGATGCCGGCGCGAAGGTGACAATTACCGGACGCAATCCGGACAGGCGGGAGATCATGCAGGGCGAGAAGATCGAGACGATCTCTGCCGATCTGTCCAATGCGGCTGGCGTCGACGCGCTGTTGTCTGAATGGGGTGAGCGGCCGATCGATGTCCTGATCAACAATGCCGGTCAGCTGGTCGATTACGACCTGCGCGCGGCTGCCCCCGACAGCGACGAGGTGGATAATTGCATTTACGCCAATCTCAATGCGCCGATCCGCTTGGTATCGGCCCTCGTCCCGCGATTGAGGGATAGGTCATCGGCAGCGATCGTCAATGTTACATCGGGGCTGGCCATTGCGCCTGCCACCCGCACCCCGGTTTATTGCGCGACCAAGGCTGGCCTGCGTAGCTTCACGCTTGCCTTGCGCGGGCAATTGGCAAAAACACCTATTACCGTGATCGAGGCTCTGCCGCCGGTCGTCGACACACAGATGAATGCGGATAACGATCTGAAAAAAATGTCCGCCGCCGATTGCGCGCGGGCGATTGTGGAAGCCATCGCCAAGGATCGTGAGGAAGCGAATATCGGCATGACAAAGGTATTGCGCGCCGTCGAATCTGCCTCTCCTGCACTGGCACGCACGGTAATGCTGCGTTTTTGATACGTTGACGACCCGTTGCATGTGCGGCATCGGACCTGACAAATCAGGAAATCAGGGGTGCTGCACAAAACTATGTCCGCCAATATCGCCGAAATGGAACGCCGCCGTGAAGCCGCTCGCATGGGCGGTGGCCAGAAGCGGATCGACGCGCAGCACGCCAAAGGCAAACTGACCGCGCGCGAGC
Organism: uncultured Sphingomonadaceae bacterium; assembly: GCA_913060895.1. Taxonomy (GTDB): domain Bacteria; phylum Pseudomonadota; class Alphaproteobacteria; order Sphingomonadales; family Sphingomonadaceae; genus CAJXSN01. Next base: position 176,037 of record CAJXSN010000002.1, on the reverse strand, counting down.
GGATCGACGTGCTGCTGGACGAAGGCAGCTTTGAAGAGCTCGACACTTATGTCGAGCATGACTGCACTGATTTCGGGATGGAAACGCAGAAGATTACCGGTGACGGGGTGGTCACCGGCAGCGGCACGATCAACGGGCGGCTGGTCTATGTGTTCAGCCAGGATTTCACTGTGTTTGGAGGCAGCCTGTCGAAACGCCATGCGGAGAAAATCTGCAAGGTGATGGACACCGCGCTGAAGGTGGGCGCGCCCGTTATCGGGATGAACGACAGCGGCGGTGCGCGCATTCAGGAAGGCGTGGCCAGCCTTGGCGGTTATGCCGAGGTGTTCCAGCGCAATGTGCTGGCATCGGGCGTGGTCCCGCAGATCAGCCTGATCATGGGGCCGTGCGCGGGCGGGGCGGTGTACTCCCCCGCAATGACCGACTTCATCTTTATGGTGAAGGACAGCAGCTACATGTTCGTAACCGGGCCGGACGTGGTGAAAACCGTTACCAACGAAGAAGTAACGCAGGAGGAACTGGGCGGGGCGGTAACGCATACGACCAAGACCAGCGTTGCCGATATCGCGTTTGAAAACGACATCGAAACCCTGCTCGCGACGCGCAATTTCGTCGACTTCCTGCCGCTCAGCAACCGCGAATCCGTGCCGGAGCGCCCGACCGATGATGCATGGGACCGCGAAGAGCCGAGCCTCGACACGCTGATCCCCGACAATGCCAACCAGCCTTACGATATGCATGAAGTCATTCGTAAGGTTATGGACGAAGGCGATTTCTTCGAGGTTCAGCCCGCCCATGCAGGTAACATTCTGTGCGGCTTTGGCCGCATCGAAGGGCGCACCGTGGGCGTGGTCGCTAACCAGCCGATGGTGCTGGCGGGTGTGCTCGACATCAATTCATCGAAGAAGGCGGCGCGCTTTGTGCGGTTCTGCGATGCGTTCGATATCCCGATCCTGACCTTCGTGGATGTGCCCGGCTTCCTGCCGGGCACGAGCCAAGAGCATAACGGCATCATCAAACACGGCGCGAAACTGCTGTTCGCCTATGCCGAAGCGACCGTGCCCAAGATCACCGTGATCACCCGCAAGGCCTATGGCGGCGCCTATGACGTTATGGCGTCCAAGCATTTGCGCGGCGATCTGAACTACGCTTGGCCGACCGCCGAGATCGCGGTGATGGGCGCCAAGGGCGCGGTGGAGATCATCTTCCGCCAGGACCGCGGCGATGCAGAAAAGATCGCCGAGAAAACCAAGGAATACGAAGACCGCTTCGCTAACCCCTTTGTAGCGGCATCGCGGGGGTATATCGACGAGGTGATTTATCCGCACTCGACCCGGCGGCGGATCGCTCTGGGCCTGCGGAAGCTACGCGGGAAGGTGCTTGAGAACCCGTGGAAGAAGCATGACAATATTCCTCTGTAATGGACTGGTTTGAGTTTCTCTGGACGGCCCTCGTTGCCTTCGCTGCGTACTGGCAGTTCCAATGGTGGCGTGAGGGGAATAGGACGGGCGTCGCAACCGTTTATTTTCACTACAAGTTCTCGAGAGAGGAAAAACCGTTCGAATATAAGATGATCCAATCGATGCGATTGGTCGGTTTGGTCGTTATCGTTGCAATGACTTTCTTTGGACTTCAGTTTTGGAAGCAAATTTCATGAAGCTAGGCCGTCTCAACCACATCGGCGTCGCAACGCCGTCCATTGCGGAATCGATCCGCTATTACCGCGACGTGATGGGCGCGGTCCAGATCACCGAACCCTTCGATCTGCCCGAGCAGGGGGTGAAGGTCTGCTTCGTCGATACGCCCACAGATAGCGGGATGAACGGCACCCAGATCGAGCTGATCGAGCCGTTCGACGAGAGCTCCCCAATCAACGGCTTCCTCGCCAAGAACCCGGCGGGCGGGCAGCATCATGTCTGTTACGAGGTTGAGAATATCGGCGAGGCCCGCACGTGGTTCGAGGGGCTGGGCAAACGCATCCTCGGCCCCACGCGCATTGGTGCGCATGGCACGCCGATCTTTTTCCTCCACCCCAAGGATATGATGGGCCAGCTGACCGAAATTATGGAAACGCCGAAAGAAGCGCACTGAATGACTGACAAACCCACCTACGCCGACTGGAAACCCCTTGCTGACAAGGAAGTGAAGGGGCGCGACCTGACGTGGAACACGCCCGAGGGCATCGCGATCAAGCCGCTTTATACCGGTGAGGATACGGCGGACATCGATCCCGGCGTCCCCGGCATCGCGCCGTTCACGCGCGGGCCCTATGCCAGCATGTACACCGGTCGCCCGTGGACCATCCGGCAATATGCGGGCTTCTCCACCGCCGAGGAATCCAACGCATTCTACCGCCGCAATCTGGCCGCCGGGCAGAAGGGACTGAGCGTTGCGTTCGACCTCGCCACCCATCGCGGTTATGACAGCGATCATCCGCGGGTTGTCGGGGATGTGGGTAAGGCGGGCGTCGCGATCGACACCGTGGCGGACATGGAAATCCTGTTCGACCAGATCCCGCTCGACACCATGAGCGTCTCCATGACCATGAACGGTGCGGTCATCCCCATCCTGGCGTTCTACATCGTCGCGGGCGAGCGGCAGGGGATCGACACGGCCAAGCTGTCCGGCACCATCCAGAACGACATTCTCAAAGAGTTCATGGTCCGCAATACCTATATCTACCCACCCGAACCCAGCATGCGGATTGTCAGTAATATCATCGGATATACCTCGGCCAACATGCCGAAATTCAACAGCATTTCGATTTCGGGCTACCATATGCACGAGGCCGGAGCGACGGCGGTGCAGGAACTGGCCTTCACGATTGCGGATGGCAAGGAATACGCCAAGCGCGCGATGGAGGCGGGGCTGGATATCGACGCCTTCGCACCGCGCCTGTCCTTCTTCTGGGGCATCGGCATGAACTTCTTCATGGAAGTCGCCAAGATGCGCGCCGCGCGTGCATTGTGGCACGATGTGATGGACGGGTTGGGCGCGCAAAATCCCAAGTCCAAGATGCTGCGCACCCATTGCCAGACTTCGGGTGTCAGCTTGCAAGAGCAGGACCCTTACAACAATGTCATCCGAACCACGGTGGAAGCGATGGCGGCGGTACTGGGCGGCACGCAGTCGCTCCACACCAATGCACTGGACGAAGCAATTGCCTTGCCAACCGATTTCAGCGCGCGGATTGCCCGCAACACGCAGCTGGTGCTGCAGGAAGAAACCGGCATCTGCAATGTCGCGGATCCGCTGGGCGGCAGCTATTATGTAGAGTCGCTGACGGCCGCTCTGGTGGATGAAGCGCGCAAGGTGCTGGCTGATGTAGAGGCGGAAGGCGGGATGACCGCCTATGTCGCGACCGGCAAGCCGAAGGCCGCTATCGAACGCGCCGCTGCGCATAAACAGGCAAGCGTGGATAAAGGCGAAGCGGTGATTGTCGGTGTAAACAAATACCGCCGCGAAACAGAAGACGCGATGGACACGCTGGACATCGACAACCACGCGGTGCGCAAGAGCCAGATTGCACGATTGGAGAAAGTGCGCAGCAAGCGCGACGAGGCCGCGTGTCAGGCGGCTCTGAAGGCGTTGACCAAGGGTTGCGAAGAGGGCGGCAATACGCTTGCCCTGGCCGTGGACGCTGCGCGGCATGACGCAACACTGGGCGAAATTTCCTCTGCAATGGAAACGGTGTTCGGTCGCCACGACGCGACGCCCAAACCGGTCAGCGGCGTGTACGCCACCGCGTATGAATTCGACCGCCGGTGGAAACAGGTGACAGACGGCGTGGAGGCAGTGGAACGCCGCCTTGGCCGCAAGCCGGTGATCATGGTCGCCAAAATGGGCCAGGACGGCCACGACCGCGGCGCGAATGTGATCGCCTCCGCCTTTGCCGATATGGGCTTCGAAGTGGTCAGCGGGCCGCTGTTCCAGACCCCTGACGAAACCGTGGCGATGGCGCTGGAACACGATGTCGATGCCATCGGCGCGAGCAGTCTGGCGGCAGGGCACAAGACGCTGATCCCGGAACTCATCACGAAGCTGAAAGAGGCCGGACGCCCCGACATCAAAGTGGTCGCCGGCGGCGTGATCCCGCCGCAGGATTACGAATTTCTGCGCGATGCAGGAGTACAGGGCATCTACGGCCCGGGCAGCAACGTGGTTGAATGCGGCGCAGACATGCTGCGCCTGCTGGGCCACAACATGCCGCCTGCCGGTGAAGACATGGACGAGGCGGCGGAGTGAGCGGAAGGAATATCACGATAGCGCTATTCTTCGCTTTTGCATCGGGACTTTACTGGTGGTTTGTGGGCCAGCTTTTGCCGTTTGTTGTTCCCATGATGCTCGATGATAGCGAACAGTTGCTTCGAACCGTAGTGGCCACGATCTCAGCGCTGGCCTCGTATATCATTGTCGCGATGGCATTCTTCGGATGGCTCGTTCGGCAGAAAAAGGACTCAAATTGACCCAAATCCGCACCGACTGGACCCGCGAAGAAATCGCAGGCCTCTTCAACCTCCCTTTCACCGAGCTGCTGTTTCAGGCCGCCTCCATCCACCGCGAGAACCATCCGCCGGAACAGGTGCAGATGTGTACGCTGCTCAGCATCAAGACGGGCGGGTGCCCCGAGGATTGCGGCTATTGCAGCCAGTCGGTCCATGCCGATAGCGGCGTCGAGGCGACCAAGCTGATGGATGTGCGCGCCGTGCTGCAATCGGCGGCTCAGGCGAAGGATGCAGGCTCCCAGCGGTTCTGCATGGGCGCGGCGTGGCGCAATCCGAAAGACCGCGACATGCCCGCGATTGTCGATATCGTGAAGGGCGTGGCCAGCATGGGCATGGAAACCTGCATGACGCTGGGCATGCTGACGCCCAAACAGGCCGATATGCTGGCCGAAGCGGGCCTGGATTATTACAACCACAACATCGACAGCAGCCCGGAATATTACGAGCGCGTTATCAGCACACGTAAATTCGAGGAGCGGATCGAAACGCTGGATCACGTGCGAAGCGCGGGCATCAATGTGTGCAGCGGCGGCATCGTGGGCATGGGCGAAACGCGCGAGGACCGGGTGGGCTTCGTCCACACTCTAGCCACCTTGCCGCAACATCCCGAAAGCGTGCCGGTCAACGCCCTGATACCGGTGAAGGGCACTGTGCTGGGCGATATGCTGGCCGACACACCGCTAGCCAAGTTGGACGATATCGAGTTTGTTCGCACCATAGCAGTGGCACGCATCACCATGCCGATGAGTATGGTCCGGATGAGCGCTGGCCGTGAAAGCATGAGCGAGGCCACACAGGCACTTTGTTTCATGGCGGGAGCGAACAGCATCTTCACAGGGGACAAGCTGTTAACTGCGACGAATGCGGGTGATGACAGAGACGGCGCTTTGTTTGCCAAGCTGGGGTTGACCCCGTTGAAGGGGGAAGAGCCGATGAGGAATGCCGCGAACGGCGACAGATCCGATATATCGGAAATGGAAGCTGCTGAATGAGCGCGCTATTGCTCGCCGCCATGATGCTTCAGTCCTCTGCCTATCATGACGAGCCTTATAACGGGGCAGAGTGCGATCAGGCGGCGGCGGACCGCGGCATTCAGATTGAAATGAACATCTGCGCATGGCGAGAGCACGAAGCGGAAGACGACCGGCTGAACGCAACGTGGAACGAGGCCCGAGAATTCGCCAAGTCCAAGGATACCCGGTATCGCGATAGCGCATTTTTCGAAAAAGAAGACGATGGGCGCTATTTCGCCAATCTGCTGGAACAGCAGCGCGCCTGGCTGAAATACCGTGATACGAGCTGCACGATCGCGGCCGATCATTATCGCAACGGCTCCATGCGGCCCATGGCGTATTCGGCATGCATGGCACAAATGACGAAGAACCGCACGGCAGCGTTGCGGGCATATATGGAACAGGAATACTGATGTTCAAGAAAATCCTGATCGCCAATCGCGGCGAGATCGCTTGCCGTGTTATCAAGACTGCGCGGAGAATGGGCATCGCAACTGTCGCGGTTTATTCCGACGCCGATGCGCGTGCGCCGTTTGTGAGGATGGCGGACGAAGCGGTGCATATTGGCCCCTCGCCCGCTGCCGAAAGCTATCTGATAGCAGACAAGATTATTGCTGCGGCCAAGCAGACGGGCGCCGATGCGGTCCATCCGGGCTATGGTTTCCTGTCCGAACGCACCAGCTTTGCCGAAGCACTGGCGAAAGAAGGCATTGAATTCATCGGCCCCCCGGTGAACGCGATTGCCGCTATGGGCGACAAGATTGAATCCAAGAAACTGGCGATGGAAGCGGGCGTGAACGTGGTGCCCGGTTTCGTCGGCGAGATCGAGGACACCGAACACGCGGTGCGGATTTCGGAAGAGATCGGCTACCCGGTGATGATGAAAGCCAGTGCAGGTGGTGGCGGCAAGGGAATGCGGCTTGCCTATTCCGAGCAGGATGTGCGCGAAGGGTTCGAGGCAACCAAGCGGGAAGGGCTGAATTCCTTTGGCGATGACCGGGTTTTCATCGAGAAATTCATTCTCAACCCGCGCCATATCGAAATCCAGATCCTGGGCGATAAGCACGGCAATATCCTTTACCTCAACGAACGCGAATGCAGCATCCAGCGCCGCCACCAGAAAGTGGTGGAGGAAGCGCCGTCACCCTTCGTTACGCCGAAAATGCGGAAAGCCATGGGCGAACAATGCGTCGCCCTGTCGGCTGCGGTCGGGTATTATAGCGCCGGCACGGTCGAACTGATCGTAAGCGGAGCGGACCCGAGCGGCGAGAGCTTCTATTTCCTTGAAATGAATACGCGTTTGCAGGTCGAGCATCCCGTTACCGAAGCGATCACCGGCATCGATCTGGTCGAGCAGATGATCCGCGTTGCTGCGGGCGAAAAACTTGACATGACACAGGACAATATCGGCATCGATGGCTGGTCGATAGAGAACCGCGTGTATGCCGAAGACCCGTATCGCGGATTCCTGCCCAGTACCGGCAGGCTGGTGGAATATCAGCCGCCGCTGGAAGGCTGGACCGACGATGGCAGCGCCAACGGACGGCGCGGCGTCGACGGTGTGCGCGTGGATGACGGCGTGTACGAAGGCGGCGAGGTGTCGATGTTTTACGACCCTATGATCGCCAAGCTGGTGACTTGGGGGGAGACGCGCGACGAAGCAGCAGACCTGCAAATTCAGGCGCTCGACGCATTCCGGATCGAAGGGCTGGGCCATAATGTCGATTTTCTGTCCGCTCTGATGCAACACCCGCGCTTCCGTTCGGGCGAGCTCACCACGGGCTTTATTGCCGAGGAATATCCCGACGGTTTTACCGGTGCTGCGGCTTCTGACGGCTTGAAACGCGGGCTTGCGGCAATTGGCGGCGTGATTGCTACTGTCGATGCGGACCGCGCACGGCGGATCGACCAGCAGCTGAGCGGCGATCTGTATGCGCCGGGCGATTGGGCGGTGCGGATCGGTGAGCGTGAAGAAGGCTCAACTTCCTATGAAGTCAGGCTGGATGAAGACGCGATCCTTGTCGACGGCGATCCGGTCAATGTCAGCTTCGATTACACTCCGGGTGAAACCGTGGTCGATCTGGAGCTGGAGGGCGAGGCCATGACCATTCAACTGGCCCCCACCAGAACAGGTTACGCGATCACCACGCGCGGGCGCACGCATCACTTGCGCATTCTGCCGCAGCGCATCGCCCACCTGACGAAACACATGATCGAGAAGACGCCGCCCGATCTGTCCAAAATGCTGATTTGCCCGATGCCCGGGCTGCTGGTGAAACTGCACGTTACAGAGGGTGAAGACGTTCAGCCCGGCCAGCCACTGGCGACAGTGGAGGCGATGAAGATGGAGAATATTCTGCGTGCCGAAAAAGAAGGCACGATTGCCAAGATCAACGCCGACGAGGGTGCCAGTCTGGCGGTGGATGCCGTCATTCTGGAACTGGAATAAATGCATCTGACCCACGCACCCGATGCCCCGGCGGCGGATGAAACGGATTTCGAGACATTTCTCAAATCCGACATTCGCGTTGGCACGATACTGGCCGCAGAGGATTTCCCCGAAGCGCGCAAGCCGTCCTACCGGCTGCTGATCGATTTTGGTCCAGCAATCGGCGAGAAGAAAAGCTGCGCGCAGATCGTCGCCAATTATAAGCGTGATGAACTGGTCGGCCGTCAGGTCGCGGCGGTGGTCAATTTCCCGCCGCGCCAAATCGGGCCGGCCATGTCCGAAGTGCTCACCCTGGGCTTTGCCGACGAAGCGGGCGAAGTGGTGTTGTTCTCGCCCGATTTTCCCGTTCCCAACGGGTCGCGTTTGTTCTGATCGACGTTCGCCGCGCCGTGTCCTGAAGGTTCAGTGCGCCTGCAATTGTTCAGTCAGGAATGCTGCGATATCGGCCATATCGACATTGCGGGCCAGATACGCGCCGCCGATACCGCGCAGCAGGATGAAGGGCAGGCTTCCTGCGTCCATTTTTTTGTCGTGCAGCATATGATTGGCAAGCGTTTCGCCAGTGCATTCAAGGCCTAGTGCTGCAATTTCCGATGGCAGTCCTGCCGCAGCGACTGCTGCAGTCACCTGCTCTGCTTCCTCACTGCCAATTTCGCCGAGACGGGCGGAATACCTTGCAGCCAGCACCATTCCGAGCGCAACGCCTTCACCATGAAGAAGGCTGTGGGAGAAGCCCGTTTCAGCTTCCAGAGCATGACCGAACGTGTGGCCCAGATTGAGCAACGCGCGCGCTCCGCTCGTCTCGCGCTCGTCCTCTGCCACGATCCGCGCTTTGGCCGCGACACTGCGAGCGACGGCTTCTTCCAGAAAGCCGCTTTCAAGCGCCAGAACGCTGGAACCATGCTGCGCCAGCCAAGCAAAAAAATCCGCATCGCCGAGCACGCCGTATTTCAGAACTTCGGCATAACCGGCACGCATTTCTCTCTCTGGCAGCGTGCAGAGGGCGTCCATGTCGGCCAATACCAGCGAGGGCTGGTGAAACGCTCCGACAAGATTTTTGCCCGCAGACGTGTTGATCGCCGTCTTTCCGCCAACCGAGCTGTCGACCTGCGCAAGAAGCGTGGTGGGCAGCTGGATAAACCCGCAGCCGCGTTTCAAGACCGCGCAGGCAAATCCGGTCAGATCGCCAACCACGCCGCCGCCCAGCGCCAGCACATGATCGCCGCGTTCAACGCCCTGTTCCAGCAGCCAGTCGATCAGAGTCTGCAATCCGGTCCAGCTTTTCGATCCTTCGCCGGGTTCTACCAGAAACAGGGCGTGTTCCTTGCCAGCGGTTTCAAGGGATTGAAGCAGTGTGCGGCCATGCGGATCCCATGCGTTGCGGTCTGCCACGATGGGCACTGTTGTTTTGCGCAAAAACGGCTCTGCATGCCGGGCGAATTCACCCAGCAGCCCGGGGGCGACCATCACTTCGTAACTGCGGCCAGCCAGTGCGACAGGAATTACAGCCATCGGTCGATCGCCTCCAGGATCATTGTAGCAGTCTGGATATGGGGGCCGTTCATGCTCACTATCCTAACCGGCGCTTGTTCATAGAAGGGTGCCCGTTCGCGGTGCAGGCGTTCAAGTGTTTCGGCCGGGTCGCCCTGATTGAGCAGTGGCCTCGTCTTGCGGCGGCTCGTGCGCTCCACCAGCGTTGCTATGTCGCAATCGATCCACACCCCGATGGCTTTGTCCAGAATCAGCGCGCGCGTTTCCGGATCCACAAATGCACCGCCGCCAGTGGCGATAACTCCGTGGCGTTCCTCGATAAGACGGGCAATGACCCGTCGCTCTCCATCGCGGAAAACGGCTTCTCCATACGTCTTGAATATCTCGGAGACGGATAACTGCGCGGCATCTTCGATGGCAGTATCGGCATCGACGAATGTACGATCGGTCAGTTCTGCAAGTTTGCGGCCGACAGTGGATTTCCCGACGCCCATCAGGCCAACCAGAACCACAGGCCGCTTGATCCGTCGGGAAATGGCGGCGATCTCCGCTTTGTTCAAGGTTTCGGCCTGCGTTTCCATTGCTGCGGGGCCTAGAGATAGGCTAGGGCGGTGGCAACCAAGGGGCGCAGCGTGCCCGCATGATTTTCAAGGTAACGGGTTTGACATTGGGTGTGCGCGGCACAGGCGGAAAGCGTAAGGCCGGATTGATTGTGGCTATTATACTGGTCGCAATTCTGGTTTGGGCATGGTGGGATGGCGGCGAGCAGCCGCTCGATCAGATTGTAGAGCCAGTCGAACTCCCGATTGATTTGGCGGAGGGCCAGGAATGAAGCGTGGTTTGTTGGCTGGTGCAGCGGCGCTGGCACTGATTGTCCCCTTTGGAACCGGTAATTTTGCTGGCGCGCAGGATGCGCCCGAAAGCCTGCTGCCACCGGGGTTCGACGATCCGGCGCCCACTCCGGCACCGCGACCTACGCCAGCTCCGAGCTCTGCACCCACATCACGCCCTGCGCCTTCGCCTGCACCCGGCTCTACGCCGCGTCCACAGGGAACGCCCGTAGTGCAGCCTCTGCCCGGCAATGGGGGGGGATCGGATTCTCCCGCTTCAGGCGCACCTTCGGGAGGAACCGCAAGAGTAACGGATTCATTGCCCTCTCTGGCAGAGCTCGAGCGGCTTGAAACAGACGAGCTGGATGCGCTGTTGGGCCTGCGTCCCCGTACGGACATTCCACCGGCCGCCCGGCGCTCGCTGGAACAGGTCGGCATTCTCGATGAAAGCGAGGGCGGCTTGCCCACCGCTTCGCTCGCGCAGCAACCCGCTCCGCTGGTCCGCGCGGCATTGGCCGGCACCGATGGAAAGCTGGTTTCGCGCTGGGGGCACATCATGTTGCGCCGCGCCCTGGCCAGCCGCCTCACTGCGCCGGAGGGGATGAACCCTGTTACGTTCGCTGCCCTGCGCGCCCGCCTGCTCAACCGGATGGGAGAGCATGCCGCCGCCCGCGCAATCGTGCAGGACATCGATACGGAGGACTGGAACAATGCCCTCGCCGGAAGTGCAATCAATGCGTATATCGGCACTGCGGACATTACCGGCATCTGCCCGATGGCAAGATTTCGCGGCGAAGTGCGCGAAGGCGGGCAATGGAATCTGCTGAGGGCGATCTGCGCGTCTTTTGCCGGTGAAACTGGCCGGGCCCGCCGGGACATTGGCAATATGCGGTCCTCCGGCGATGTTCCGGTGATCGACGCGTTGCTGGCTCAGCGTTATGCCGGTGCAGCAGGTAGCGGGCGCAGCGCAGTCAATCTGGAATGGGATGAGGTCGAGGAATTGACCCCGTGGCGGTTTGCGATGGCCAATGCGCTGGGCGCGGAAATACCTGCCAAATTGCTGGATGGGGCAGGCCCGTATTACCAGAGGATTGCGGCAACCATGCCGATGCTGCCTTTCGAACAACGGATGTCGGCGGCCGGGGTTGCCGCGGTGGACGGCATTTTATCGAGCGAGGCGCTGGTCGATCTGTATTCGCAATATTACGCGGTGTCCGGCCGTGAAGGCGATATCGGAAGCGATGCGTTGCAGCTGCGGGTTGCGTATGTGAACAAAGAACCGGCGCAGCGAATTTCGGCCCTTCGCAATTTATGGGGGGGGAATGCCGCCCGGCCCGATTACGCACGGCAGGTTCTGACCGCTTACGCAGCAGCGCGCATTCCGCCAAATACGGGTTTCGAGGATGATGCGGCCGATTTGATAACGTCCATGCTTACCGCAGGGCTGGACCGCGATGCTCTGCAATGGGCATCGGTGGTTTCCGAAGGGAGTCAGGGCTGGGCGCTGCTGGTACTGGCGCAGCCGCGCCGGGCGAATCCGGTGGACGGAGGCGCTGTCGATACGTTCCTGAGTGATGACGCAAGCGCGGGGCGGCGCAAATCAGGTTTTCTGGTTGCCGGTCTTGCCGGGCTGGGCCGTCTGGAAGACGATGCAGTAAATGATTTCAACAATGACCTCGGCCTGCGCTTCGGCCGCGAGACCGCCTGGAGCAGAGCAATCTCGCAGGCGGGGGAAGCGCGCAATGCAGCGCTGGTCGCCATGCTGGCCGGGCTGGGAATGCAAGGCGAAAGCTGGGAAAAAATGACCCCGCGCCACCTGTACTTTATCGTCCGCGCGCTCAACCAGTCCGGCCTGGCGGCAGAGGCACGGATGATCGCTGCAGAAGCAGTCGCTCGAGGATGATATCGCCCGCGTCAAATGCGGGCAGCGCGGCAAGCGCAATCGAAGAATTTCTGGCGATGATGGCTGCGGAGCGTGGTGCAGCAGCAAATACTCTGGCTGCGTACCGCCGAGATTTGGAAGGGGCGGAGGAATTGGTCGGCCCGCTCGCCGTGGCAGAGCGAAGCGACCTGCAAGCTCTTGGCGCAGACTGGTCGTCGCTTGCCCCTTCTACCGTTGCCCGAAAAGCTTCGGCTCTGCGCCAGTTTTACGCTTTTCTTCAGGATGAGGGACTGCGCGACGACGATCCATCCGATGCGTTGCCGCGCCCCGCAACGCGGCGGCCGCTGCCAAAAATCCTTTCCCACACCGACATCGCGGCGCTGTTTGCGCTTGCCGAGGACGAGGCAAGCGATGAGACGCCGCTGGCAGTCCGCACGTTGGCGCTGCTCGAAATGCTGTACGGTTCGGGCCTGCGCGCGACGGAGCTGGTGTCGCTGCCCTTGGCTGCCGTGCCCCGGGACGCACCGTTCCTGACAGTAACGGGCAAGGGCGGGCAGGCGCGGATGGTGCCTGTCAGCCGAAGGGCGAAAGCTGCGCTGGCCCGCTGGGTGGCTGTTCGCACGGACGACTCGCCCCATCTGTTTCCTTCGCGCACCGGCCATATTACGCGCGTCCGATTGTTCCAGTTGATCAAGGGGCTGGCGGGCAGGGCAGGTTTGGACCCGGCAAAAATCAGCCCCCATGTTCTGCGCCATGCCTTCGCCACGCATCTGCTGGAAGGCGGGGCGGACCTGCGTGTCCTGCAAACATTGCTCGGCCATGCGGACATCGCGACCACACAAATTTACACCCATGTTGACGCCTCACGTCTGGTTGCTCTGGTGAACGAACGGCATCCGCTGGCGAAGGCCTCCACCAGCTAGCGCGCACGATGCTTGCGAACGAAGGGGGAGCGGAGTAGCGACCTCCTGATGAATTCCTATCTCGATTTCGAAAAACCTGTTGCCCAGCTGGAAGCGCGCATTGCCGAACTGCGTGCCGCAGCGGAAGGCGACGATGTGGATATCTCCCAGGAACTGCAACGGCTGGAGCTTAAAAGCGCCGATCTTGTAGCGAGTATCTACAAATCGCTGACGCCGTGGCAGAAAACGCAGGTTGCGCGCCATCCGCAGCGCCCGCATTTCCGCGATTTCGTGCGGTTGGCGTTTGAAGATTTCGTGCCGCTTGGCGGTGATCGGAATTTCGGTGAGGACGAAGCCATTCTCGGCGGCTTTGCCAAATTGCGCGGCCGCCGGATTATGCTGATCGGGCATGAGAAAGGCCATGATACCGAGAGCCGTCTGCGGCATAATTTCGGCATGGGCAAACCGGAGGGGTATCGCAAGGCAATCCGCCTGATGGAAATGGCCGGGCGTTTCGGGCTGCCGGTGGTGACATTGGTGGACACGTCAGGGGCGTTTCCCGGCGTAGAGGCGGAGGAACGCGGACAGGCAGAAGCCATCGCCCGCGCGACCGAGGCGTGTCTTTCTCTGCCGGTGCCGATGGTTGCCACCATTGTCGGTGAAGGCGGGTCGGGCGGCGCAGTCGCTCTGGCCAGCGCCGAACGGGTGCTGATGTTCCAGAACGCAGTCTATTCGGTAATCTCTCCCGAAGGTTGCGCATCGATCCTGTGGCGCACCGCAGAAAAGGCTCCCGATGCAGCCGGCGCAATGAAGATCACTGCCAAGGATCTGCAAGGTCTGGGCGTAATCGACCGTATCGTGCCCGAACCTGTTGGCGGCGCTCACCGCGATCCGGAAGCCGCCTGCGCCAGTCTGGCGGACGCCATTTCGGAGGAGCTGAAGAACCTTACAGCAATGTCTACAGCCGAATTGCAGAAGCTGCGCGAAGACCGCTTCCTGCAAATGGCGGGATAACGCTGTAGGGAACCTGTTCCCGCTTCATACGCTTAGGTTTGTGTTAACGGCGCCGCGAATGGTGGAATGCGCGCGCATCACATCACACGGGGACCTTTACAGTATGATAAGCAGAAAACTCGCCGCCCTTATGTCGACTGCCGGAATGGCATTGGCCCTTTCAGGCTGCGCAGCCGCAGGTGGAGGTGCCGTTCCGAGCGCGTCTGCGCCTATCACGCAGAGCGAAGCACAACAGGGCGCAGAAGCGCATCCGCAATTGCTGGCCGAATTCGGCGGGGCGATGACCGGCCCTTACGCGCAATATGTCGAGCAGGTTGGCCAGAATATCGCGGTCCAGTCGGGCCTCGGCAATGCCCGCAGTTCCTTTACGGTTTCGCTGGTAAACAGCCCTGTAAACAACGCCTTCGCCATACCCGGCGGCTATGTTTATACAACGCGCCAGCTGGTTACCCTGATGAATAATGAGGCCGAACTGGCCGGAGTATTGGGCCACGAAGTCGCCCATGTCGCGGCGCGCCATTCGCAGCGCCGCCAGCAGACCGCCCAACGCAATTCCATTCTGGGTGCGGCGGGCGCGATTCTATCGGGCGTGCTGCTGGGCGACAGCGGTATCGGGGATACGCTGAGCCGGGGCATCCTGCAGGGTTCGCAATTGCTGACCCTGAAATTCTCGCGCAGTCAGGAGCTGGAGGCCGATGCACTGGGCATCCAGTATCTGACAAAGGCCGGATATGATCCGATGGCAATGTCCACCGTGCTGCGCAGCCTTGCCTTGCAGAACAATCTGGACGCGCAGGTAGAGGGCCGGAATGCGACCATCCCCGCATGGGCATCGACCCACCCCGATCCTGCCAGCCGCGTACAGACCGCTGAATCGAAGGCGCAGGGTCTGGCCGGAAGCGTCACCAATCGCGATACGTTCCTGACGAAAATCGACGGCATGATGTACGGCGATGATCCGGAGCAGGGCATTGTTGACGGCCGGCAGTTCATTCACCCTGAGCTGCGCCTGTCATTCACCGCGCCCGATGGGTATTATATGGTCAATGGCACCCGCGCCGTGTCCATCAACGGGCAAAGCGGCAAGGCGCAGATGACGCTGGCCCCGTATAATGGAAACCTGAACACTTATGTGAACAAGGTTTTCTCCGATCTGGCGGGGGAAGGGCAGACGGTCGCTCCGTCGAGCCTCCAGCAGACCACTGTCAACGGACTACCGGCGGTGTACGGCACGGCCCGTGTGAATTCGGGCAGTGGACAGGTGGACGTTGTCGTTTTCGCCTATGAATTTTCGAACGACCGGGCGTATCACTTCCAGGCCATTACGCAGGCTGGCAAGTCGAACGCATTTTCGTCAATGTTCCAGTCGATGCGCCTCATTTCGCAGAGCGAAGCGGATAATGTCGTTCCGCGCAAACTGGATGTGGTTACGGTGCGTTCCGGCGATACGGTTGCCTCGCTGGCGAACCGGATGGCCTTTACCAATGCGCAGGAAACACGCTTCCGTGTTCTGAACGGTCTTACCAATGACGAGACGCTTCGTGCGGGCCAGAAGGTGAAGATAGTCGTGCGGGGGACATGATCCTGTATCGGATCTAGAAATAAAAAGGGCGGCAGGTTTCCCTGCCGCCCTTCTTTGTAGTCTGTGGTTTGGCTTATTCGGCGCCAGCAGCGCGACCAGCTGCCAGGCTGGTCTCCACGTCACCAAATGTGCCTTCAAGTTCAGTACCAAGAGTGCTCATGGCACCCATTGCAGCAACGGCGATCAGTGCAGCGATCAGGCCGTATTCGATTGCGGTGGCGCCCTGTTCGTCACGGACGAGATTTTTCAGAAATTTCATATATAGTCTCCAAGTTCAGTCTTCGTTACCCGACCCGTTGCAGATGGTCCGCAGCGAGTGATTTGGTTTCTAGGTTCAATCCGTTGACAAAATCCTAAGACGACGAAACATTTGTAAGCCCTGCCGTCAGGTAGAGCGTCAGGACCCGCCTGCCTCGACCATCTTGGCCGAAACTGTGTCCCACAATACTATGGTTTCTGTCCCGACCCCGGCCACCGCAGCGATGACAGCCAGAAAGACCAGCGCGAGGATCAGACCGTATTCGATAGCGGTCGCCCCCGACGTATCGGCCAGAATTGCTTTTAGATAATTGCGCATATGGCCACCTGTGAATTGCCCTAGATAGGCGGCTAAATCGGGTGTCAGCGTAAAGAATGTGTAAAAATGGCGGGAGCATATGGAAAAAAACCTGACACCTCTTGTGGTTGTGGCTGCAGCCATCACCCGCGCAAATGGCTCGGTTCTGCTGCATTGCCGCCCGGAGGGCGGTGATCACGCCGGTCTGTGGGAATTTCCCGGTGGCAAGGTGGAGCTCGGCGAAGACGCGCGTTCGGCACTGGTGCGTGAAATCAGCGAAGAATGCGGACTCGCCCTGAGCGCCGCGTCGTTGGCGCCGCTATCATTTGCCGTGGGGAAGGCCGCGCGCAAGGCCGGCGACGGCGAGCGAGAAATTCTCCTGCTCCTCTTCACCACGTCGGAATTCGGCGGAACTCCGCAGTCGCTGGAAGGCGGCAAGTGGGACTGGTTTTCGCCCTGCACGGCAGCGCGCCTCGCCATGTCGCCGCTTGATCGTGAATTGCTTGATGCAATGATTGCCCGCGAACGCATGATTACAGGGGAAAGGGGATTGCCAACGCAGTAGAGCGCCCGTATGTGCCCACCTCCAATGCGCACCCGTAGCTCAGCTGGATAGAGTACCTGACTACGAATCAGGGGGCCGGAGGTTCGAATCCTTCCGGGTGCACCATAAAAAGGGACCGGTCCGACAGGGCCGGTCCCTTTTTTGGTTCTTGCGCGCAGGTGGAACTTTCAAGCCTTTCGCAGTGTTAAGCTAGCAAACACCTTGAAAGGAAATTCCATGTCCAATGCAGAAGGCATTTTCGCCCGCCTGAAAGAAGACCACGACGATCATCGCAAGCTGCTCGACGAAATGGCCGACACCTCCGGCGAGACCGACCGCCGCAAGGATCTGCTGGAAAAATTCACCAAGGAAGTGAAAAGCCACGCCGCTGCAGAAGAGCAGGCGCTTTATTCGACCATGCTTCGCAAGCCGCCGACCACGGATGAAACGCGCCACTCCGTTGCCGAGCATCACGAGCTGAACGAGGCACTGAACGATCTGGCGGCCACGGACATGTCCTCTTCTGCGTGGATGGCCAAGTTCAAACAACTGGATCACGACTACCGGCATCACATCAATGAAGAGGAAGAGGATCACTTCCCCGATTTTGAAAAGCATCTGAACGATGACGACATTGCCCATATGGAAAAGGTGTTCGACCGCCGAAAAGAAGAAGAGCAAGAGAGCGCCGAAGTGACCCCGGAAAAAAAGGGCGATGCCAAGGAATAAGACTGCTAGGCCCGCTGCAGTGAAAAGCGGCAAAGACGATACCGATACGAATAGCGACGCGCCCGGCCTCGACACATCTGTCGAGCCGGGCGTCTGGCGTTATGCCACGGCAGAGCGCGCATCGGTTATCATCGATGCCGAGGGTTATTTCGCCCATATGCAGCAGGCGATGCTGAATGCCCGGCGGCGGATCATGCTGATCGGTTGGGATTTCGACACCCGCATTCACCTGACGCAGGGCAGGCGCTGGTATGAAAGACCGGTGGACGCATCCTACCCAGCGCGACTGGGAGGGTTTCTGCTGTGGCTCACGCGCAATCGCGATGATTTGCAGATCAATATCCTGAAATGGGGTCTTTCGATATTCCAGCTGAGCACGCGCGGTTCGATGGTGCTGGATCTGGTACGGATGTGGCCGAAACGGCAGATCAATTTCAAATTCGATACCAAACATCCGGTCGGTTGCACGCATCATCAGAAACTGGCCGTTCTGGACGAGAAGCTGGCCGTGTGCGGCGGCATCGATCTGACGCATGATCGCTGGGACACCCGCGCACATACGGAGATCGAGCCAAAGCGTAAGCGGCCACGGGGCCAGCCTTACGGCCCGTGGCACGACGTGACCTTCATGATGGAAGGCGAGGTTGCCGAAGTGCTTTCAGGCCTGTGCCGTGCCCGGTGGGAGCGGGCCGGCGCCGATCCGCTGGAAAATCTGGTGCCGGCCGAAACAAGCCTCTGGCCCGATAAACTGGCTGTCGAGTTCGAGGATGTGGAAATCGGTATCGCCCGGACGCGCGCTGAATATGAAGACGTGTCCGCAATCGCCGAAATCGAAACGCTGATGCTGAACCAGATCGCCGGGGCGAAGCGGTTCATCTACATTGAAAACCAGTATTTCACATCGCGCAAGATTGCCGACGCCATTATCTCAAGACTGCGAGAGGATGATCCTCCAGAAATCGTGCTGGTCCATCCCGAGCACGCGGAAGGCTGGCTGGAAATGCAGGCGATGGATCACGCCCGCTCTGCCATCGCAAGGCTGATCGAAGAAGCCGATACGAAAGACAGGTTCAAGCTGTATGTTGCATGGTCGGGTGAAAAGTCGATCTACATTCACGCCAAGCTGATGATCGTGGACGACCGCATCTTGCGGATTGGATCGGCCAATCTCAACAATCGGTCGATGGGGCTGGATAGCGAATGCGATGTCTTCGTCGATTGCGGGCGGAAAGCCAATCGCGAACGGGGTTTCGAAGATACCATCAAGAACCTGCGGTTTTCGCTGCTGGCCGAACATTGCGGGGTGAGCGAGGAAACTATGGCCGAAGTGACCGGTTCACTGGGATCGATGCATCAGGCAATAGAGCGTCTGGGACAGGACGGCATTCGGCAACTGCGCCCCTTCGTGATACCCGAGCTGGGGAAGACGGAGGAAACCCTGGCCGAAGCCCAGTTTCTGGACCCTGAAAATCCGGACGATATGTTCGAACCGTATGCCCACGGGGGGCTGTTCCGCGAAGGTAGCCGTCTTGCGCGGCTGCGGGATCGATTGAAGAGGAAGAAAACATGAGCAGTCTTGTCGGCCCTGATGAAGACAACCCGTTGGGCAAACCCGATGTGCCACAGGATGTGCAGGACGCAATTCGCACACTGATCAAATGGACAGGCGACGATCCGGAACGCGAAGGTCTGCTGGACACCCCGAAACGGGTTGCCCGCGCGTGGAAGGAATACTGCCAGGGGTACGAACATGACCCGGCAGTGCATCTGTCCCGCGTGTTCGAAGAAGTGGGCGGTTACGAAGAAATCGTGCTGCTGAAAGACATTCCGTTTCAAAGCCACTGCGAACATCACATGGCCCCGATAATCGGCAAGGCCGCGATCGCCTATCTGCCGACGGACAAGGTGGTCGGCATTTCGAAGCTGGCCCGCGTATTGCACGGCTATGCCCGGCGCTTGCAGATCCAGGAACGCCTGACTGCCGAAGTGGCCGAATGCATCTGGCAACATCTGGAGCCGCGCGGCGTCGCCGTGGTGATCGATGCCAGCCATGCCTGCATGACTGCTCGCGGGGTCCGCACGCCCGGCGTTTCAATGGTCACCAGCCGCATGATGGGTACGTTTCTGGAAGACCAGCGCAGCCGCAAGGAAGTGCTGAGCCTGATGGGATACTAAAAGGCGTTTCCGATACAAAAAGGGCGCCGCAAAGGGCGCCCTTTCGTATCGTCTGAATTGCCGCGTACTAAAGCTGGCCGAGCAGGTGCTCCGCACTTGAAACGGAGAAATCGCCGGGCTCTTCGACATTCAGTTCGACGACTTTCCCGTCATCGACAATCATCGAATAACGCTGGCTGCGCTGGCCAAGGCCAAAGCCGCTGCCGTCCATCGTCAGGCCGATAGCTTCTGCGAAATCCCCATTGCCGTCTGCCAGCATGGTGATGTCTTCTCCGCCATCTGCCTTGTTCCATGCGCCCATGACGAATGGATCGTTGACCGATGTGCAGACGATTTCATCCACGCCCTTGGCCTTCAGTTCTGCAGATTTATCGACATAGCCTGGCAGGTGCTTGGCAGAGCAGGTCGGCGTGAACGCGCCGGGCACCGCGAACAGCGCTACCTTGCGGCCAGCGAAAAATTCCGAAGACTGTACCGCTTCGGGGCCAGCATCGGTGGCTTTCGTCATTTTTACGTCGGGGAGGGTGTCGCCTTTGGAGATAGTCATGTCGGTTGAAAATCCTTGAATGGAGGGGGCGGGGAGGTGAACCTAGAACATAGGTCGCCGCACTTTGGTTGCAAGACGAGGCGAAGGCGGTAGATTTTTCGGGCGCAAGATTAGCGGCGTTGCAACCACCCGGCGCGCAAGGAAAATGCGGACACGGCGTAGAGGTTGAATTCACGATATAAGGATATCTTTATATTTGCTCTTGGGCAGTCACCCCGCTATTGCGCGGGCAACATTTTGCAGCCCGCATCGCGGGCCGCGCCATTCCCTAAGGAGCATATTATGGCCACTGCAACTGCAGACAAAGACTACATCATCAAAGACATCGGCCTTGCCCAATATGGGCGTGACGAAATTGCGATTGCCGAAACGGAAATGCCCGGCCTGATGGCCCTGCGCGAAGAATATGGCGCAGCGCAGCCGCTGAAGGGTGCCCGCGTCACCGGTTCGCTGCATATGACGATCCAGACCGCCGTGTTGATCGAAACGCTGACCGCACTGGGCGCAGAAGTCCGCTGGGCCACCTGCAACATTTTTTCCACCCAGGATCACGCCGCCGCAGCGATTGCCGATCAGGGCATTCCGGTGTTCGCCATCAAGGGCGAAACGCTGGCGGATTACTGGGATTATGTGGGCCGCATTTTCGACTGGTCGACCGAAGACGACGCCGATCAGACGGCCAATATGATTTTGGACGATGGCGGCGATGCAACCATGTTCGCGCTGTGGGGCGCACGTCTGGAAGCGGGCGAAACCATGCCCGATCCGCAGAACGCCGAAGAAATCGAAATGCAGAAGGCGTTGAAGGCTTACGTCGCGAAAAAGCCCGGTTATCTCACCAAGAGCGTCCAGAATATCAAGGGCGTGTCCGAGGAAACGACCACGGGCGTGATGCGCCTTTACCAGATTGCGAAGCAGGGCAAGCTGCCGTTCCCCGCGATCAACGTGAACGATTCCGTGACCAAGTCGAAGTTCGACAATCTGTATGGTTGCAAGGAATCGCTGGTCGACGCCATCCGCCGCGCCACCGATGTGATGCTGGCCGGCAAGGTCGCCTGCGTTGCCGGTTACGGAGACGTCGGCAAGGGTTCGGCTGCGTCGCTGCGCGATGGCGGCGCCCGCGTAATGGTAACCGAAATCGATCCGATCTGCGCACTGCAGGCTGCGATGGACGGCTTTGAAGTCGTGACGATGGAAGAGGGCGTGAAGCGCGCCGACATCTTCTGCACCGCGACCGGCAACGAAGACGTCATCACTGCCGAGCACATGAAGGCGATGAAAAACATGGCCATCGTGTGCAATATCGGCCACTTCGACAGCGAGATCCAGATTTCCGCGCTCGACAATTACGACTGGAAGGAAATCAAGGAAGGCACCGATCTGGTCACCTTCCCCGATGGCAAGAGCCTGCTGGTTCTTGCCAAGGGCCGTCTCGTCAATCTGGGCTGCGGCACCGGCCATCCCAGCTTCGTGATGAGCGCCAGCTTCACCAACCAGACGCTGGCCCAGATCGAGTTGTACACGAACCCCGAGCAGTACGAGAACGATGTCTATGTTCTGCCCAAGCATCTTGATGAAAAGGTCGCTGCCTTGCATCTTGAAAAGCTTGGCGTGATGCTGACCCAGCTTTCGAACAAGCAGGCCGATTACATCGGTGTGCCGCAGGAAGGCCCGTTCAAACCGGATCATTACCGGTACTGATAGAGCGCGACTGGTCGCAGACAGAAGGTTATGCTTCTGTAGTTGCACTTTTTCGCTAAAAGAGGAGCCCCTGCCGATTGGCGGGGGCTTTTCATTTGCGCAGCCGTTGCATCGGGCTGGCTGCCCGCATAGCTGGAACCCAATGACTTTATCGCCCACCGCTATGGTTTTCCTTGCCCTGCTGATGGCTGCGTGGACCGCGGCGGCGGCGGGGTTGCTGATTACAGCAGGCAGCCGGAATCGGCAGGCAGAGGCAAGCCGCCATGCTGCGCGGCGACTGGCCCGGATGATCGATGAAGCTCCGGCAATTCCGCTGCTGGTGCGAAGCGACGGACGGATCGAGGGTTCGGACCGTCTGGCGCATTGGCTGGGTTTGCCGGAACTGCCTGAATTTCTTAGCGAACTTCACAAGGACGAGGAGACCGGACTGTCGACCGAGCAGCTGGAAGAGCTGACCGGTCACGTCCGCCGCGCGCAGAAAACAGCGGCGCCGTTTCGGATGGAATTAAGCGTGCCGGGATCACAGCGCAGTCTGGCCCTGCGCGGAACCCTCGCCGATGCGCAAATTTCACCGGGCGGGGCAGCGATCGTATGGGTCTTCGACTTCAGCGAAGGCGAGACTGAACTTGCCCGAATGAGAGAGGAAACGAGCCGCGCGAAAGGCGATTTTGCCGCGCTGGTCAATCTGATCGAAGCGGCCCCGATGCCCATGTGGTTCAGGGGATCCGATACGCGGCTGAGACTGGTGAACACGGCCTATGTCGAAGCGGTCGATGGCGGCAATGCGGAAGACGTGATCGAACGCCAGATCGAGCTGATCGAGTCCGTAGACGGCCTGACAGCCGCGCAAATCGCCGGACAATCGGCGCAGCAATCCCAGCCGATAGAGCGGGTGGTCCAAGCGACCATAGACGGGACACGCCGTGCCCTGCGAGTGAGCGATTTGCCGGTGCAGGGCGAAGGCGTGGCCGGCTACGCGGTTGATATTCAGGAGATGGAGGAACAGGCCCGCAATTACCGTGCCTATTCGCAGGCCCAGCGTTCCATGCTGGACCGCCTTTCGGTGGGTGTGGCGCAGTTCGACGGAGAGCGGAAACTCGTTTTTGCCAATCAGCCTTTCCGCCGTATTTTCTCAATTCGTCCTGGCAGTGGGTCACAGGGCATGGCGTTCGAGCGCTGGTTGAGTGAAGCGCGCGACGAAGGCCGTACCCCTGAAGTGCGCGACTTTCCGGCATGGCGGACAGAGCATAGCGCATGGTTTTCTGGCGGCCAGGCTATGGATGAAAACTGGCCCCTGCCAGATGGTACGCACCTGCAGATCATCGCCCAACCGATGCCCGACGGTGGACTGATGCTGATCGCGGAAGACCGCACCGAACATCTGGCTCTGTCCGCCACCCGCGATACCATGTTGCGCACCCGCACAGCCACTTTCGACAGTCTGTTCGAAGCGCTGGCGGTGTTCGCGCCCGATGGGAAATTGCAAGTCTGGAACAGGACTTTTGCAGCCACTTGGGGCGTGACGGAGGAATTGCTCGACACCCATCCGGGTGCAGACAAGCTGGTGGAGGCGATTGCGCCGAACCTCTCCCGGCCGCGCCGCGCCAGCAGCGTAGGCGAGACTATCCGTTCCGCTACCCTCGACCGGAAAGAACGTGCAGGGCGGCTGTCTATGGCTGATGGCCGGACACTGGAATTTGCAGGCGTCCCGTTACCCGATGGCAACGGCTTGCTGACAGCCCTGGACGTTACCGCGAATGAGCAGGCGGAGACCGCCCTCCGCGAACGCAATCAGGCGCTGGAGGCAGCGGATCAGGTCAAGACGCGTTTCCTGGCCAATATGTCCTATGAGTTCCGCACACCGCTCACCTCTATTGGCGGCTTTGCCGAACTACTGGATGGCGGAGTGGCAGGCGAGCTGACGCCGCAGGCCCGCGAGTACACGCAAGCCATCATCGATTCGGTCGCGCGGCTGACAGAGCAGGTGGAGAATGTGCTGGATCTCTCGCAAGGCGAGGCTGGCTTGCTGCCGATTGCCAAACAGAAGCTGGAATTACAGCCTTTCATAACTGGCATCGTCCGTGAACGGGAGCAGGCAATTCTGGACAAAGGCCTGTCGCTGGATCTGCGCGGTTCGCAGGCGGCAAAGCTGGAGGCTGATCCGCGCCAGCTTAGCCGGGCGGTCGGGCAGTTGCTCGACAATGCTCTTGAAGCCACACCCAAAGGTGGCAAGCTGCTGGTGGACTTGTCACGTAAGAAAGACGGCGTGCGTATTGTGATCTCGGACAATGGGCGGGGGATGACGGCGGAGGAGCTGTCGCGCGCGATGGACGGTCTGCGCCCCGCCGGAAACGGTGGCGGAATGGAGCGGCGTCAGGGACTGGGCATTCCGCTCGCCCGGCAATTGGTGGAGCTGCATGGCGGGACATTGGAAATCCATTCCGAGCGCGATGTCGGGACCACTGCAATGATCCATCTGCCGTGAACATAGACCTGCCTGACATTGCGGCAATGGACGCGTTCGGCAGGCGCATCGCGGCTCAACTGCGCGCAGGCGATGTCGTCGCTCTCGAAGGCGGGCTGGGGACTGGAAAAACCACCGTTGCCCGCGCGATTCTGGCGGCTTTGGGGCATAGCAGCGAAGTGCCTTCGCCAACTTTCCAAATCATCCAGACATATGACGAACTGGACCCTCGGGTCGTTCACGCCGATTTTTACCGGCTGAAGCAGCCGTCCGAAGCGGAAGAGATCGGATTGGACGATTACCGCGAGGGCGCCGTCTTGCTCGCCGAATGGCCGGATCATGCAGGCGGCTTTGCACATGAAGCAGGGTGCCTGACAATCAGACTGGAAGTTGTTGGTGAAGGGCGCAGCGCGGCTGTTACCCGCGGTGCCGATTGGCTAGGGCGATTGAATGACTGATTTGCCGGATGGAATTGAGAAGTTTCTGGATGCTGCTGGATGGGCGGGCGCTGATATCGCACCGCTGGCCGGTGATGCGTCCTTCCGACGGTACTTCCGCATTGTGAAAGGTGCCGAGCGGGCAATGCTGATGTTTGCCCCCCCGCCCGAAGAAGACCCTGCGCCATTTCTTCAGGTAGCAAAATGGCTGAGCGCCAATGGTCAGCGCGGGCCGCAGATCATAGCCGAGGATGCAGCTGCAGGATGGGTGCTGACCGAAGATTTCGGTAATGACAGGATGCGCGACTGGCTGGATAGCAATCCGCAGGGTGAAGAGAACGCCTATACCGCCGCAATCGATGCTCTCGTAAGCCTTCATCGCAGGGATCCCGGTCCGTTCGGGCCATACGATATGCCGACTTACCAGCGCGAAGCGCGGCTGTTCACCGAATGGTATTGCCCCGCTGTCGGCCTGCAAGCCGATGTCGATGGTTTCGATACAGCATGGGAGGAAACGCTTGCTCCTCTGATCGCGCGCCAGTCCCCCGGAGTGACGGTCTTGCGCGACTATCATGCCGAAAATATCATGCTGCTGGGCCCTGCGCCCGATGGCAGCGCAGAGCAGGGGTTAATCGATTTTCAGGACGCCTTGGTTGGCCATCCCGCCTATGATCTGGTCTCGCTGCTGCAGGATGCCCGCCGCGAGGTTCCGGTCGATCTGGAAGCGAAAATGCTGGACCGGTATGTTCGCGCCAGCGGTGCAGATGAGTATTTCCACGCGGATTATGCTGTGCTGGGCGCGCAGCGCAATGCGAAAATCGTCGGTATCTTCACGCGCTTGCACAAGCGTGATGGCAAGTCGCGCTATCTTGATTTTATCCCGCGCGTTTGGGACGCGATGGAGCGTGATCTGAAACACCCGGCATTGGCCCCGGTCGCGGCCTGGTTCAACGCCAATATTCCCGCCATCACGCGCGAATCCTCGGGCGGGACTATCGCATGAGCCAGCGTTCCCACCACGATTTGGCCAGCGACACTGCGATGGTAATGGCGGCGGGTATGGGCAAGCGGATGCGTCCGCTGACTGCCAGCCAACCCAAACCGATGGTTCGGGTCGCGGGAAAGCCGCTTATCGATCACACGCTGGACCGCTTGGCCGAAGCTGGTGTGAGTAAAGCGGTGGTGAACGTGCATTATCTGGCAGATTCGCTCGAAGCGCACCTCGTGGAGCGAAAGTCGCCGACAGTTACCATTTCGGACGAGCGTGCTGAATTGCTGGAGACGGGCGGCGGAATGATCAAGGCGCAGTCAGAAGGCCTGCTGCCGGATCCCTTCTTTTGCCTCAACTCGGACAACATCTGGCTCGACGGACCGCAAAACGCATTTGCGGATTTGTCAGGCCGGTGGGATCCTGACCAGATGGATGCTCTGCTGCTGGTGGTCCCGCATTCGCGCGCAGTAAATTTCAACGGACACGGCGACTTTCATCTTGACGGGGAAGGGCGGGTGACGCGGCGGTCGGCAGAACGGATTGCGCCCTTTATCTTTACCGGTATCCAGATTGTATCGCATCGCTTGCTGCGCGATTCGAAACCCGAAAAATTTTCTACCAACACATTATGGAACCGTGCGGCCGGAGAGGGCCGCCTGTTCGCAGTGCCGTTTACCGGAACATGGTTCGAAGTCGGGACGCCGCAATCTATCAAACCAACCGAAAACGCGTTGCAGCATGGCTGACAGAGCCGGACCGGATGTTTACTCGATCGCCGCCCATCGCGGCTTTGCCGATGCATTGGTTGCCGGTCTTTTGCCGCGGTATTCGCAGGATGATTTTGGCCTTGCGCGGCTGACCCTTCTGCTTCCAAGTTCGCGGGCTGCACGTACTGTAACAGAGGCGTTTATCCGCTTGCTTGGTGAAAGCGGCAGTGCCGGAATGCTTCTGCCGCGGATGGCGGTGGTGGGCGATCTGGATCTCGACGAGGCGCTCGGGCCTCTGCTTGATCCACTGGGCTTTACAGACACCCCCTCCGCCGTGGATGCGACGGAGCGGCTGTTTGTTCTGGCCGATATCCTTCGTTCGGAGATGGGCGATGATGCTCCGCCAGCGCCCGCCATTCTTAGAATGGCGCGCGATTTTGGCCAGACGATGGATCGCCTCTTGGTGGAGGAGGTCACTCCGGAAGAACTGTTGTCCGATCGCGTGCTGGCGCTGTTTGGCGATCTGGCTGGCCATTGGCAGAACAGCCTGCATCGCTTTGCTACGGTCCAACGGCTTTGGCTGGCAGAGCTGGAGCGCCGCGGGGTGGTAGATGCGGCTACGCGGCGCAATTTGCTGTTCGACGGAACGGCCAGAGCGTGGAAAACGAACCCTCCCGAAACTCCGATTGTCGCGGCCGGTATAACCAGCGCCTCGCCTTCGCTTGCGCGGCTGCTGAAAGTGGTCAGCGAATTGCCGCAGGGCGCGGTCATACTGCCCGATCTCGATCTGACGATGGAAAGCGAAGTATGGGCCGAGTTGGGCCGCGCAGGCGCGCCTCCTGAGCCGGGCGACGCTCCATTTGCGAAAGACGATGCTGTCACTCATCCGCAATACCACTTGAAGCTTCTGCTGAACCGTATGGGCATTGCGCGGGCCGAAGTACGCCCCTGGCACCGCAAAGGTATGACTGCTGCACCGCCAGAACGCAGCCACGCTATCGGCGCGCTGTTCCTGCCTCCACAGGCGAGTACGCGGTGGATCGACATGCCGGCAGACAAGCGGCGTTTGTCTGGCGTGCGTCTGATGGAATGCGCTGCGCCGGAGGACGAAGCGCAGGCTATTGCTTTGCTTGCGCGTGAGGCGCTGGAGACACCGGAGCGGCGTGTTGCTATTGTCACCCCGGACCCGGGCCTCGCAAGGCGGGTTGTCCATCATCTGCGCCGGTGGAATATCGAAGCCGATGATAGCGCAGGCCGCGCTCTATCACAGACACCTGCAGGGCGTTTGTTGCTGTTGCTTGCAGAAGTGCTTGCAGAGGAAGCCGCGCCTGTGCCTTTAATGGCGCTGCTCGGACATCCACTGGTGCGGCGCGGGAACGACCGGGGCGATCATCTGCGGTTATTGCGTGCCTTCGATAAACGCTTGCGCGGTCCGCGTCCGGCAGGGGGCCTTGCCCCGCTTGCGCCTATCGCAGCCAAAGCGGATGTGGCGCTGTGGTGGAGCGACTTGTCGGACGTTCTTTCGCCCTTGCTGAATATGGGTGAGATGGAGCCGCTATCCAATGCGCTTGACCTGTTGGTGACAGCTGGCGAGACGCTGTGTGGAGAGCATCTGTGGGCACAGGAGGATGGCCGTGCCCTGTCTTCCTTCATCGATGACTGGCGAATGCGAGCCCGAGAGGCGGACTTCTCGCTCGACCCGCGCGACCTGCACAGTGTGTTGCTGGATGCGCTGGACCAGATCGATGTGCGCCCACCCTATGGCGGCCATTCCCGCATCGCGATTTACGGCCTGTTGGAAGCCCGCATGAACCGCGCTGATTTGGTGATTTGCGCTGGTTTGAACGAAGGCATCTGGCCCGCGCGAACGTGCGCAGAACCGTTGCTCGCCCCCGCGGTGCTGCGTGCTTTGGGCGTGCCAGCGTCAGAGTTTCGTATTGGCCTTGCGGCGCACGATTTGGCAGGCGCTCTGGGCGCGCCGGAAGTGGTCCTGAGCCGCTCCCTGCGCGATGTCGACGGGCCTGCGATAGCATCGCGGTTTTGGCTTCGTGTAAAAGCGCTGCTGGGCGGTGATCTGGGCGCGGGCCATGCGGAGAAGATCATGCCAGCTTTGGCTGCGGCTTTAGACCGACCGGGGGAAGTCATCCCGGCTATCCGGCCGCAGCCGATGCCATCTGCCAAGCAGCGCTTGGTGCCGGTGTCCGTCACCGCGCTCGACCGGTTGCGGTCCGATCCGTATCAGTTCTATGCCAGCCAGATTATGGGCCTGAATGATTGGGATGGCCTGGATGCCGAACCGACGCCTGCATGGCAGGGTACACTGGCGCACGATATTTTGGAGCGATGGCATAAGGGCGAGGGCGATCTGCGCGATATTGCCCTGAAACAGCTGGACCAGATGAATGCTCACCCGCTTACGCGCCGTTTGTGGGAACCGCGCCTGCTGCGCGCTCTCGAATGGGTACAGGAAGCCATCGGATGGGAAGAAGGGCGTGAGCCGGTTCTGTTCGAGGAAAAGGGCGAGATCATTCGCAAAGGCGTGACTATCAAAGGACGCATAGATCGTCTTGACCGCCTGGCCGATGGAACCTTTGCTGTGGTGGATTACAAGACCGGCAGTGCGCCTTCCGGCTCTCAGGTCGAGGCGGGTTATGCGCTGCAATTGGGTACGCTGGGCATTATGGTGGAAGAGGGCGGTTTTGGTGCGCGTGAGGGCACGGCTGCGGCATTTGAATATTGGTCACTGGCCAAGAATAAGGATAGTGCGACAGGCTTCGGCTCTATCCAGACGCCTCTGAGAACCGGCAATAAGCGTAGCGGAATCCCGCCGGAAGACTTCATGCCCACCGTGCGTAAGTTTCTGGATCAGGCGTTAGATGCCTATATTCTAGGGCAGGACCCGTTTACGGCCCGGCTCAATCCCGATGCGCCAGGCTATGATACTTATGACCAGTTGATGCGGCTCGATGAATGGCAGGGCCGTGATGTTGACGGCGAAGCGTCATGAGCGGTGAAGTCTATAGGCTGGAGGGTAGTCAGGCCGATGCAGTAAACCCGGCTGACAGTGTTTGGCTTTCGGCCAGCGCCGGGACTGGTAAAACGCAGGTCCTGTCTGCCAGAGTTTTGCGATTATTGCTTCAAGAGGATTGTCGGCCAGAGAGCCTTCTGTGCCTGACTTTTACCAAGGCGGGCGCCGCAGAGATGGCTACGCGGGTCAACGATGTGCTGGCCCGCTGGGTGCGATTGGACGAGGTGAAGCTGGCAGCCGAGCTAGGAGATATCGGCGCTCCGGCCAATCCCGAAACATTACGCCGCGCCCGCACGCTTTTCGCGCAGGTTCTCGATTGCCCCGGCGGCGGCCTCAGGATCGATACGATCCATGCTTTTTCGCAATATCTGCTAGCCGCTTTTCCGGAAGAAGCGGACCTGCTGCCCGGAACGCGCGCGATGGAGGACCGTAACCGCGTATTGCTGTCGCGTGAAGTGCTGACCCGCGTGATAGAGACGGGGACAGCGCGGGAGATGGAGGCGCTGGCAGACCTGAGCGTCAGGCTTGGGCCAGACGGAACGCTGGGCTGGTTGATGCAATGCGCTGGTGCCCGGGCGGCATGGCTGGGGCCTGCGGCATGGATGCCGCCGATGCAGGGACGGTTGCTGCAATTGTTTGGTCTGTCGCCTGATCTGGATGAAGCCACGATTGCGCGTGCCTGCAGCGACGATATGTTCGATGTCGCCTCGCTGCGCCGCTGCCGGGATGCTCAGGCAACATGGGGTACTAAGACGGGGCGTGAAGCAAGCGATTTCATCGATCAATGGCTTAGCTCCGACCCTGCTGTTCGCTATCAGACAATGAACCGGTTTTCGGGCACCTTGTATACTCAGAAGGGCGATCCGAAGAGCCTCAAGAGCCTTCTCAAAATCGATCCAGACTACTGCGTCCCAGTCGAACGCGTGCGCGAAAACCTTGCTTCAATCGAACAGCAATCGCGGTTGCTGGCGCTGGCTCAATGGCTTGCCCCGGCATTGGAACTGGGGCGCTCTTTTGCTCTTGCCTGGGAAGAGGCGAAGACCCGCGAAGGGCTCATCGATTTCGACGATCAGATCCGCCGCGCAGCAGAGCTGCTGTCTGACAAGGACATGGCGGGATGGATTCGGTATAAACTGGACCGGCAGTTCGACCATATTCTGGTGGACGAGGCACAGGATACAAACGCGGCGCAGTGGTCCATAATCGATGCTTTGACCGAGGATTTCTTCACCGGCATTGGCCAGCGTGACGGGAAGCTGCGGACCATCTTCGTCGTGGGCGATTACAAGCAGGCGATCTTTGGGTTTCAGGGGACCAGCCCGGAAAATTTCGCGGCGGCGAAGGAGGCGTATCGCAAACAAATTGCGAAAGCGGCTGCCGGCGCGCGCGAATTTGCACGTGAAAACCGCAGCGATCCTCCAGTTGCCTTGCGCGATTTGCAGGATCTGGATCTGGACCGAAGCTTTCGCACCACGCAACCGGTGCTCGATTTTGTCGATGCAGCAATCGGCGCTGTGGGTTGGCAAAAGCTTGGCTTGCAAAACCCGCCCAGCTTGCATCGCGGGGCAACGCAGGCGGGGTATGTCGAGCTATGGCGTCCCGTCAGCGTCAAGGCAGAGGACCGGGTAGAAGCCGAAGAAGCTGCCCCCGATGACAGCTGGCTACCGGGACCGGAGCGGCGAATGGCCGACAGAATTGCACAGCAGGTGCGCCTGTGGCTCGATCAGGGGCATCCGCTGGAGAAGGGCGATGCACGATTAGCCGGCCCTGGCGATATCATGGTGCTGGTGCGAAAACGCAAAGAACTGGCAGGGCTGATCGTCGCACGACTTCACGCTGCGGGAGTGCCGGTGGCAGGTATCGATCGGCTGCGACTGGGAGCACCTCTTGCCGTGAAAGATCTGACCGCTGCCCTGCGGTTCGCAGTCAACCCGCTGGACGATCTCAACCTTGCTCACGTGCTCGTTTCACCGCTGGGTGGATGGTCGCAGAAGGATTTGCTGGAGCATGGCCACAGACCGAAAAGCCAGGCACTGTGGGAACATCTGAGACGCAGCGAGGCTCCTCTTGTAAAAGAGACAGTGGCAAAGCTGCGCGATTTGCTGGCTCAGGTTGATTTCGAGCTGCCGGAAGCTTTGTTGCACTGGATGCTGGCAGGGCCGTGGCAGGGCCGAAAGAAACTGATCGGCAGGCTGGGTACTGAAGCCAACGATCCGATCGACGAGTTGCTGAATGCCGCCTTCGCCTATTCCTCTACACACACAGCCAGCCTGGCGGGTTTCCTGCAATGGTTCGACGCCGGCGAGGGCGAATTGAAGCGCGACGCGGGCGGCAGCGACGGTCTGGTACGGGTGATGACCGTGCATGGATCGAAGGGGCTGCAGTCGCCAATCGTGATACTAGCCGATGCCACCGGCAATCCGCACGCAGCCCGTACCTCTGGTCTCTCGCTGGCTCAGGAAGGCAGTGATGCCGCGCCGCTACCCCTGCCGCCCATTGGGAAGGATGACAGATTGGGCCCTCTGGCTGATGAGGAAGAAAAGCGCAGCGCAGCGGAACTGCAGGAGCATTGGCGATTGATGTATGTCGCGATGACACGGGCGGAAGAAGCACTGTATATTGGCGGGGCTCTGGGTCTGCGTGAAGAAGTGCCCAACGAAGACAGCTGGTACGCCAAGCTGGAGCCTCTGATGGGTGATGAGTTTGGCGAAAACGATATATGGGGCGCGAGTGCCGGCTATGGCAGTCTGCCCGAAAAGCCGATTAACGCCGACAGTGCGGCATCGCAGAGCGTTGGAGCATCTGCACTGCCGGTTTTGCCGACATGGGCAATAACCCCCGTTGGCCCGGAACCGCGCCCGCCGCGCCCTCTCGCGCCTTCCTCTGCCGGGGACGAACGCGGCGTTGATCCTCCATTGCCACCAGAATTCGCTGCTGAGGCCGCCCGGCGCGGTACAGTCATCCACGGGTTGCTGGAGAGATTGCCCGATATCGCTGCCGAGAAACGCGAAGAAGCAGCGCGCCTGTGGCTGGCGCGGCAGGCTACTGATTTCGACTCCGAAGGGCAGGCAGAGATGATACGCGCTGCAATGGATGTGCTGGACGATCCAATTTTTGCAGCATTGTTCAGTCCGGAATCGTTGGCCGAAGTGCCACTGGCGGCGATTGTCGGCGGCAAAGTGGTCAACGGCACTGCCGACCGCCTGTTGATAACGCAGGAGCGCATTCTGGTGGTCGACTACAAAACTGCGCGCCGTCCGCCCGCCACCGCCGATGCGATCTCGCGTTCGATACTCGCCCAGATGGCGGCTTACGTTTGCGTGCTGGAGGTAATTTATCCCGGGCGCAGCGTACAGGCCGGAGTGCTGTTCACCCAAACACCGCAATTATTCCTTTTGGATGATGCTGTGCTTGCCCCGCACAAAATGGCTTTGCAGGTCCCGCAGGAAAGCTTTGCTGCCGCTACCGTTGAGTAACAGACGACGCGCCCTAAGTAGGGTGCGACAAATCAGGAGAAATACTCATGGCAACCACTGCTGTAACCGACGCCAGCTTCCAGTCCGATGTGTTGGAAAGCGATACCCCCGTTCTGGTCGATTTCTGGGCCGAATGGTGTGGGCCGTGCAAGATGATCGGCCCCTCGCTGGAAGAGATCAGCGACGAATTGGGTGACAAGATCAAGATTACCAAGATGGACATTATGGAGAACACCGACACGCCAAGCCAGCTTGGCGTGCGCGGCATTCCTTATCTTGCGCTGTATAAAGGCGGCGAAAAAATCGCTGAAATGACGGGCGCGGCGCCAAAGAACCAGCTGAAATCGTGGATCGAACAGCAGCTTTGATTCGCTAGGAGGCATTCGCCTGCGTTCGGGCGACAAATTCTTCCCAAATCCGCGGTGAGGATGCGCCGACGAGACCTGTCTTGTCGGCGTCGTCCACCCGGTAGGCGCTGCCATCTAGCCGGGCTGCCTTTCCGCCAGCCTCATTGAGCCACAAGATACCTGCGGCGTGATCCCAGGGCAGCGTGCGTTTGAAGCTGGAAACGTCGTTTTCACCCAGCGCGAGCCGCGGATATTGTTCGGCTGCGCAGCGTGGAATTTCCACAATTTCATAATACGGGGCAATGTTCTGGGTGACCGAAACACGCTGGTCTTCGGTCAAAAACATCATCGACACCGCTGCCACGGGTTTTGCGCAGCCGGTTGGCGATGAAGTGATCTCTTCCCCATTGATGCGCGCGCCTTTACCCAGATGGGCCGAGCAAAATCGTCCCGACAGACAATCCAGTATCCAACCCGACTGGCAAACACCGCCTGACGCTTTGGCGATAATAACCCCAAATGGTGGCTGACCGTGCGCGAAATTATGCGTCCCGTCTATGGGATCGACAATCCAGCAATCGCCAGAGAGTGCGTCCATAATCGATGGGTCGGCGTGGGCCGCCTCCTCCCCCACGATGGCAGAGTCTGCATCGATCAAAGCAAGGCTTTCGGCAAGCGCCGTCTCTGCCTCGCGATCGGCAATAGTAACCAGATCGTCAGCCGCTTTGTCGATGATCTCGCACGCTGCCAGGTTTTGAAAACGAGGCAGGATAATTTCCTGCGTAACACGCTTCATCAATGCCTCGATCCGGCGGTCGATTTCATCGGCAGATGCACTCAAGAGCGATAATCCGCATTGATTTCGATGTATCCGTGGGTGAGATCGCAGGTCCACACTGTAGCGCGCCCGGTGCCGATGCCCATCTCGACTTCTACTGTGATGTCTTGGGTTTTCAGGTGCTCGGTCAGCGGGGTTTCGTCGAAATCTTCGATTGGCTGTCCATCTCGCGCGGCCCAATGTCCGCCGAACCCTATGGACAGTTTATCGCGATCCGCCGGTTCGCCAGCCTTGCCCACTGCCATTACCACGCGGCCCCAATTGGCATCCTCCCCGGCAATCGCTGTTTTTACGAGCGGCGAGTTCGCGATAGACAGCCCGACGCGGCGGGCGCTGTCGTTGGAAGAGGCCCCAGACACCGAAACTTCGATAAATTTGCTCGCCCCCTCGCCATCGCGCACCACCAGATGGGCCAGATCACGGCACACCTGTTCCAACGCAGCGGCAAATGCATCCGCGCCGGGATCGTCAAACGAGGCTATGACTGCGTTGCCCGCCTGACCGGTGGCAAACGCCAGTACGGTATCGCTGGTCGAGGTATCGCCGTCCACGGTGATACAAGAATAGGTCCGGGCATTTATCCCGTTCAGCAGACTTTGGAGGAAGACTGGATCTACTGCCGCATCGGTGAAAATATAACCCAGCATGGTAGCCATGTCGGGCGCAATCATGCCGCTGCCTTTGATAATACCCGCCAGTTCCACCCGGACACCCCCAACCATAGCGGAAGCGCCTGCCCCTTTGGGAAAGGTGTCAGTCGTGCCGATTGCCTTCGCGGCGCTTTCCCAACTCGTCGGTTCCGCATCCAAGGCGGCATCCACACCTGCGCGGGCGATATCCATAGGTAGCGGTACGCCGATAACGCCGGTCGAGGATACGAACACTTCATGGCGATCGCAGCCTATTCCTTCCGCGACCTGAGCCATTATCGCCTCAACCGCCTCGCGCCCACGATAGCCGGTGAAGGCGTTAGCATTTCCCGCATTCACCACCAGAGCGCGGGCAGAGCCGGATTGAACCTGCTCGCGGCCCAGTTCTACTTCGCTGGACGCGCAGGCGCTCTGGGTAAAAACGCCGGCCACGGTTGTCCCCTTGGACAATTCGACCAAAGTCAGATCGGCGCGGCGCCAGTCCTTGTATCCCGCACGGACCGTGCGCACGGTGACCCCTGCGATGTCAGGCAAAGCCGGAAATGGGCGGGCGAGCGGAGAGGGGGTAAGGTCCATAATCAGTAGCGCCTATGCCAGAGTTGACCATTTTTCCAGAGCTGGCGGACTGCTTGGATGGACTTGTTAAGCAAGGCATCCTATCTGGACGGCACGATGATGCGCCGCCTTCTCACTCTGCTCGCTGTATTGACTGGCTTTGCCGTCATAGGTGAGCCTGTGCAGGCCCAGCCATCGCAAAGTGCTGCGACGATGTGCGAAACCTTTGCGCAATCGGCAGCGGCCCTCTGCGCCACTCCTGCAGAGCTGGCCCAGGCCATAGCTGTTGGGCCCCGCCAGAATGCCGTTTTTTCAGGTGTGCGCCTTGCCGAGTGGTCTGCTCCGGCACCTGCACCCATTTATATTCGGATCGACCGGGCGCGCGAATAAGCCGTCCATCGCCGAAAATTTCAGCCGCGCTGTCCGCCAGAGGACGGGCGCGCGTTTCATAAAACCATTCCAGAATTCAATGCCAAGGTGGCCACTGTCATGTTTAAAGGTATCGCAAAATCGTTCTTCGGTTCTTCCAACGACCGCTATGTTAAATCCATCGGCAAGCTGGTCGGCCAGATCAACGCGCTGGAGCCCGATGTTCAGGCACTGAGCGATGCCGAACTGCAGGCCCAGACGGACAAGTTTCGCGGTCTGCTGCAAGACGGCAAGACGCTGGATGATATTCTGCCAGAAGCCTTCGCCACCGTCCGCGAGGCATCTACCCGCGTGCTAGGTATGCGGCACTTCGATGTGCAGATGATCGGCGGCATTGTGCTTCACCGGGGTGAAATTGCCGAAATGCGGACGGGCGAGGGTAAGACGCTGGTGGCGACGCTGGCGACTTATCTCAATGCGATCGAGGGCAAGGGTGTCCATGTCGTGACCGTCAACGATTACCTCGCCGGCCGCGATGCGGAATGGATGGGGCAGCTGTACACATGGCTGGGTCTGACCGTTGGTGTGATCGTGCCCAATATACCGGAACCGGATCGCCGCGCGGCTTACGAAGCGGACATTACATACGGCACGAACAACGAATTCGGCTTCGACTATCTACGCGATAATATGAAGCACGAGCGCAGCCAGATGGTACACCGGCCGTTCAATTTCGCCATAGTCGATGAAGTCGACTCCATCCTGATCGACGAAGCGCGAACCCCGCTGATTATCTCTGGCCCGACCGAAGACAAAACCGACCTTTATGTGACGATCGATGCCATTGTGAAGCAGGTCGATCCCGAATGGTACGAGGCGGACGAGAAGACCAAGAACATAAGCTGGACCGAGGACGGTGCCGAAGCGATTGAGCAATTGCTGGCAGACTCAGGCGTGCTGGCGACCGACAATCTGTATGATGTCGAGAACAGTCAGGTCGTCCACCATCTGGATCAGGCGCTCAAAGCGAACATTATGTTCAAGGTCGATACCGATTACATCGTGAAAGAAGAAAAGGTCGTCATTATCGACGAATTCACCGGACGTATGATGGATGGCCGCCGCTGGTCCAACGGACTTCATCAGGCAGTGGAAGCGAAAGAAGGCGTTAAAATCGAGCCCGAGAATCAGACGATGGCCTCGATCACATTCCAAAACTATTTCCGTATGTATCCGAAACTGTCCGGCATGACCGGTACCGCTGCCACGGAGGCTAGCGAATTCTGGGATATCTATAAAATGAATGTGGTGGAAATCCCCACCAACGTTCCCGTCAGCCGGATTGATGAAGACGACGAGTTTTACAAAAACACCGTCGACAAATTCAAGGCCATCGCGAAAGCTATTGCCGAGAAGAGTGAGATCGGTCAGCCAACGCTGGTCGGCACGGTTTCGATCGAGAAGTCCGAGATGCTCAGCAAATTCCTCGACGAGGAAGGCGTGAAGCACTCCGTTCTCAACGCCCGTTTCCATGAAAGCGAAGCGCACATCGTGGCGCAGGCCGGCCGGATGGGCGCGGTGACGATTGCGACCAACATGGCCGGGCGCGGCACCGATATTCAGCTGGGCGGTAATGTCGATTTCCGGGTCGACGATGAACTGAAGGATATGCCCGAAGGCGCGGCACGCGATGCGGCTCTGGCCAAGATCAAGGAAGAGGTTGCGGCAGAGCGCGAGCAGGTGCTGGAGGCTGGCGGATTGTTCGTTCTGGGCACGGAACGCCATGAAAGCCGCCGGATCGACAACCAGTTACGCGGGCGTTCCGGCCGTCAGGGCGATCCCGGCCTGTCGCGGTTCTACCTGTGTCTCGAAGATGATTTGCTGCGTATTTTCGGGCCTGACACGCTGTTCTCCCGAATGATGAATTCCAATCTGGAAGACGGAGAGGCAATTGGCTCTAAATGGCTGAGCAAGGCCATCGAAACCGCACAGAAGAAGGTCGAAGCGCGCAATTACGATGTGCGTAAGCAGGTTGTCGAATATGATGACGTGATGAACGATCAGCGTACGGTCATTTATGAACAGCGTGCCGACATCATGGACAGCGAAGCAGTCGATGATGTGGTCATCGATATGCGGCGCGATACCATTAACGCTCTAGTCAGTACGGCCTGTCCTCCCGGCTCCTACCCCGAACAATGGGACATCCGCGGACTGAAGGAAGAAATTTCTGAAAAGCTCGGTTTGGCGCCCGATCTCGACGCCTGGATGGATGAGGAACAGGTCGAGCCGGAAATGATCGAAGAACGTGTTCAGGCGATGGCCGATGAAAAGATGGCCGCAAAAATTGCTTCGACAGATCCGTCGATCTGGAAGCGGGTAGAAAAGGGCATTCTTCTCGACCGGCTAGACCACCATTGGAAAGAGCATCTGGCCACGCTGGACGCGCTGCGTCAGGTGATCTGGATGCGTGGGATCGCTCAAAAACAGCCAATCAACGAATACAAGCAGGAGGCTTTCGGCCTGTTCGAAGGTTTGCTCGACACGCTGCGGCAGGATGTCACCAGCATTTTGATGAAAAGTGAATTGCGTGCGGCCCCTGCGCCAGAAGAACTGCCCGAGCTGCCCGATTTCCTGACTGGTCATATCGATCCGCTGACAGGCCGCGATAATTCAAACGATGGTGATGGCTCCGCGTCGCGTGCAGAACTGTTCGGGGCACTGGCCGGCTCTGCCAAGGCAGCTGCCGCATCCGGCGGTGCGGCCAGTAATCCCTATGCCGGACAAGATGTTCCACGCAATTCACCGTGCCCTTGCGGTTCTGGCAATAAGTACAAGCATTGCCACGGCGCACTAGCGTAAGATTGCAGGCGGCGCGCTAGACCATGTTCTGGCTCGCCGCTGCCTTCCTCGTTACAGCCTTGCTGTATGCCTCAGTCGGGTTCGGCGGGGGGTCAACTTACAGCGCGCTGCTAGCTCTTTCCGGCTTCGATTTCCGGCTGCTGCCAGTCCTATCGCTCAGCTGTAACATTGTGGTGGTGGCAGGCAGTTCTGTGCGCTTTGCGCGGGCAGATGTAACTCCGTGGAAGGGGGCACTGCTGCTGACCGCTCTGGCGGCGCCTGCTGCGTTGCTGGGTGGACTGATTCCAATCCGCGAAGATGCGTTCTTCATGCTACTGGGCGGATGCCTAATTATCGCGGGGCTTGCCTTGTTCGCACCACAGCGCAGTGATGGCGATGCCCCGACCCGTGCGGCGAAAGTGATACCGTTTGCCGTAGTTCCTCTCGGTTTTCTGTCGGGCCTGGTTGGTATCGGCGGAGGAATTTTTCTCGCTCCGATGCTGCATCTAACGCGATGGAACGAAACGCGGGCGATTGCTGCCACAGCCAGCCTGTTCATCCTGGTGAATTCACTTTTCGGGCTTACCGGGCAGTTGTTGAAAAATGGTTGGGATCGTCTGAGCGAAGCAGCTGCATTCGGCTTGCCATTGTTAATTGCCGTGGTCGTCGGCGGACAGATCGGCAGCCTGCTGGCGCTACGCCTGTTCCCGGCTAGGCTCGTCCGCATACTAACCGCCGCGCTGACCATCTGGGTCGGCGGGCGTTTGCTGCTGGCTATTTGAAAAGTGGCTCCCCGAGTTGGATTCGAACCAACGACCAAGTGATTAACAGTCACCTACTCTACCGCTGAGCTATCGGGGAGCAGCCCGCCAGGCAGGGGTGGGCCTATATGGGGGGATAAAACCTTTGGCAAGGCCCGTTCTTGTGCAAATCTCGCTGACGACCGAAAACCCGTAAGAGAGCGCACCGGCGCGCGCCCTTCAGGTAACGAATTGTTCTGCCACTATCCGCTCGTCCAAGGAATGCCCGCGGTCGAACAACAGCGTGAGTTCCTGCTGGCGTGAGATGGAAATACTGACCTCGGCAATATCCCGAAATTCAGTTTGATCGGCGACCACGGCTACGGGGCGCTTATCCGGTTCGCGCACCCGGAAAGTTACATCATTACGCTCCGGCAATATCGCACCTCGCCAGCGTCTGGGGCGAAACGCGCTGATCGGCGTCAGGGCGATCAGTTCCGAATCGAGTGGCAGGATCGGTCCGTTTGCAGAAAGGTTGTAGGCCGTTGAGCCAGCGGGGGTTGCCACAAGCACGCCGTCGCATACCAGCTCCTGGATCCGTACCTTGTTGCTCACGCTGACTTCGATCTTCGCGGTCTGCCGAGTTTCGCGCAACAGGGAGACTTCGTTTATGGCAAAGCGGATGTGCTGTGTGCCGGTTTGAGTTGTCGCCTCCATCCTCAGGGGCGCGATTTCTCGGTCTGTAGCCCGGTTTACTGCCGCGAGTAGATCGCCCCGCTTGCGGGGTTTGTTCATCAAAAAACCGACAGTGCCCATATTGATACCATAGACCGGCTTCACCCGATCTTCGTCGAGCATCTTGTGCAAGGTTTGCAGCATGAACCCGTCGCCACCCAGCACGACGACAGCATCGGCCTGATCCTGCGGCACGAAATCGAAATGCTCAGCAAGCTCGTTGCCGGCTGCTTGCGCGTGGTCGGTGTCGACAGCAAGCAGCGCCAGCTTCGTGAAATTGTGCGAACCGCCCATGTGCTTCTCCGATCGGGTCATTCCGGACAGGCCGTCCCATAAGACGACGGCTTCGTCAAAGGACAAAGACTTCCCAGCCAGATAGGCTTAGGATTACAGTCATGAATGCAATGGTCGCAATGGAACGGGATGCGCTGACAGGATTGCCAGGGCGCGCTGCGTCGCTGGAGCGGCTTGACCTGTGGCTGCGGGAAGGTGGCCCGCCGTTAAACGCAATGTTGTTGAGCCTGGGGCGTTTCCAGACGGTCAATCTTGCTTACGGCGAAGCTGCTGGTGATGGCGCATTGGCGGAAATTGCCCGGCGGCTGCTTCATTTCGGCGAAGATGAGTTTGAATTGTCGGACTGGCTCGCCGCGCGTCTTGGAGGGGGAAAGTTCCTACTCGCGCTACGTGAAGAATGCAGCCGTGAGCGGTGGCAGTGGTTGGCAGAGGCGCTAGCCGATGCAGTTGCGCTCCCGATTGCTGCTGTTGAGCTCGACGCCAGCCTGCGCCTTTGGCCGCGAATCGCATTGATCCGGGCTGAGCAGGGCGAAAACACCGCTGCATTGTTAGATCGTCTGGCGGAATCTCTGGGCGAGATGAAGGGGCAGCCTGGGCGGCGGATCGACTGGATCGACCGGTGCCATTCCCCTGACGGTATCAGTGGTGCGCAGCTGGAAGCTGACTTGATGGGCGCGATGGCGCGTGATGAGATAGAAGTACGCTTTCAGCCCCAATACTCACTACCGGAAGACTGCCTGCTCGGGGCAGAAGCTCTTGCCCGGTGGAAGCATCCGGTACTGGGCTTGGTCGGAGCGGGCCCGCTGTTTGCAATAGCCCGGCGCGCTGACCAGACATCAGCTCTTTCGCGTCATGTTGCGGAACGTGCGTTGAAGATGGCTTCGTCCTGGCCTGCCGACCTGCGCCTCTCGCTAAACATCACGCCGTCAGATCTGGCATCGCCCAACTTTGCCGAGGATTTTTTGACCTTGCTTGCTGACAGTGGCTTTGAT
This sequence comes from uncultured Sphingomonadaceae bacterium, assembly GCA_913060895.1. Taxonomy (GTDB): domain Bacteria; phylum Pseudomonadota; class Alphaproteobacteria; order Sphingomonadales; family Sphingomonadaceae; genus CAJXSN01. Next base: position 134,653 of record CAJXSN010000002.1, on the reverse strand, counting down.
CCTGCCCGCGTGACATTGGAAATTACAGAGCAGGTGCTTCTGGCGGATCTGGATATGGCGGCGCTTGTTCTGGAAGATATCAAGTCTGCCGGAATTGGTCTGTCGCTGGATGATTTCGGTGCGGGCTTTTGTAATTTCCGCTATCTTAAACTGTTGCCCCTCAGCGCTTTGAAGCTGGACCGCAGCATGGTGGAGGGTATCGCGGACGACGCCCGCGATCTGGCAGTCTTGCGCGGGATTATCGCGATGGCGCGCGCGATCGGGCTGTCGGTTGTCGCAGAGGGCATAGACAGCGAAGACAAGCTGCAGATCGTTAAGGACGAAGGGTGCGCGGTCTATCAAGGATTTCTGCGCGCAAAGCCGATGAGGGCAGACGCATTTATCCGAATGGCGGAGGGGCGCTCCTAAGCGGCTTGTTTAGCTTTCTTTTTTTGCGCCTTGGTAGCTATTCTGCTCAAGCCCTTTGTCAATTGGAACAATCCATTGAGGCGGCTTTCCGGGCTGTTCCAAGCACGGCTAATCACCAGCTTCATATCCGGACGCAATTTCGCGGTCCCCTCTAGCCTGTCGACATAAGCGATTAGACCTGGACCATCGGGGAAGTCGTCCTTGTGAAAAGTAACTAGTGTTCCACGCACACCCACATCGATTTTGGAGATGTTGGCGGTGATAGCCTGATGCTTGATCTCCAACAGGCGTACAAGATTGCGGGTGGCGTCGGGCAGGGGGCCAAAACGGTCGATCATCTCGGCAGCCATGCCTTCAATCTCGGATTTGTCCTGCGCCTGATTGAGGCGACGATAGAGCGCCATGCGAACGGCCAGATCGGGCACGTAATCATCCGGTATCATGATCGGTGCGTCGACGGTGATCTGCGGGCTAAGGTCGCGTGTATCGCGCTCCAGACCTGCTTCGCCCGCCTTGGCCGCCAGAATAGCGTCTTCAAGCATGGACTGATAAAGTTCGAAGCCGACCTCGCGGATATGGCCCGATTGCTCGTCACCAACCAGATTACCAGCACCGCGGATATCGAGATCGTGGCTTGCCAGCTGGAACCCTGCGCCCAGCGAGTCGAGGTCGCCCAGCACTTTCAAACGTTTCTCGGCCACTTCGGAAAGCTGGGTGTCTCCGCCATATGTGAGATAGGCGTATGCGCGCAGCTTGGCACGTCCGACACGGCCCCTCAGCTGATACAGCTGGGCAAGGCCAAAGCGGTCCGCACGGTGGATGATGATGGTGTTGGCAGCGGGAATATCCAGCCCGCTTTCCACAATGGTGGTCGAAAGAAGCACATCGTATTTCTTTTCGTAGAAGGCGCTCATCCGCTCCTCAACCTGACCAGCGCCCATCTGGCCGTGTGCGGTAACAATTTTAACTTCCGGCACGTGTTCGCGTAGCCAGTCTTCCAGCATTTCCATGTCGGAAATGCGCGGGACGACGATGAAGCTTTGCCCGCCGCGGTGATGTTCGCGCAAAAGTGCCTCGCGCATCACCATATCGTCCCACTCCATGACGTATGTACGCACCGCTAGCCGGTCGACAGGCGGGGTCTGGATAGTGCTGAGTTCACGCAGACCGGTCATGGCCATTTGCAGTGTCCGCGGGATTGGTGTGGCCGTTAGCGTGAGCATATGCACATCGGCGCGCAGTTGCTTCAGCTTTTCCTTATGGGTGACGCCAAACCTTTGCTCTTCGTCAACGATGACAAGGCCGAGGTTTTTGAAGCTGGTGGATTTCGACAGGATTGCATGGGTGCCAATTACAATGTCGATATCGCCGCTATCGATCGCATCACGCGTTTCCTTCATTTCTGTTGAGGGAACAAGACGTGACAGGCGTCCGATTTTTAGAGGGAACCCTGCGAAGCGTTCAGTGAAATTCTGGTAATGCTGGCGAGCGAGCAGGGTGGTGGGTGCAACTATCGCCACCTGTTGACCGTTCATTGCTGCGACGAACGCGGCGCGCAGAGCAACTTCGGTCTTGCCGAAGCCGACATCGCCGCAAACGAGCCGGTCCATCGGGCGTCCGCTCTCCAGATCGCGTAGCACATCCCCGATGGCGCGTTCTTGATCCTCAGTTTCTTCCCATGGAAAGCGGTCCAGGAACTGGTTGTAGCCTGCCTCTTCAGCCTCCAGCACAGGTGCTTTTCTCAAGGCGCGCGAAGCTGCCGTTTTCATCAATTCGCCGGCGATGGCCTGAATGCGTTCACGCAGTTTGGCCCGTCGCCGCTGCCACGCTTCTCCGCCCAGCCGATCGAGAGCGACTGCTTGATCGCTACTGCCGTAACGGGTGAGAACGTCGATATTCTCTACAGGAATATACAGCTTATCAGCGCCGGCATATTCCAGCATCACACAGTCATGTTTGCTCTTGCCTGCGGCGATGGGCTCGAGGCCGAGATATCTGCCGATCCCGTGCTCTATATGGACGACCAGATCACCGCGATTGAGCGCCTGAATTTCAGCCAGAAACGCATCGGAATCCTTCCGCCGTTTCTTGCGCCGAACCAGCCTGTCTCCCAGCACATCCTGCTCGGTCAGAAGCTCCAGCTCTTCATTGGAGAAACCGGTTTCCAGCGGGAGTACAAGCGCTACGGTCTTACCTTTCGCGGCCTTGCCCAATGCATCCTGCCAGCTGTTGGCAAGCAGGGTTTCCGCACCTGCTTCTGACAGAATAGAGGAAATCCGGCTACGTGATCCTTCGGAGTATGTAGCGAGGATCGACCGCTTCTTTATTTTGGCCAGTGCACCCAGATGTTTTGCAGCAGATTCGTAGATGTTATCTCCGCGAGCCCTCTCGGGCGCAAAATCGCGAGCCGAATTGAACCCGAAGTCAAGAACGCTCTCGCTCTCCGGCTCTGCGAAAATAACGGTGCGATGGATTGGGACGGCAAGCAACGCGCGCTGCCATTCAGCCTGGCCCAGATACAACGTCTCTGCGTCGAGCGGGCGGTAGCCACCTTTCGCCTGACCCGTCGCATTGGTCCGGGCTTCGCGGTAATCAGCAATATCGGACAGGCGTTCTTCACCCGCAGGAATCGCAGCGTTGTCGATCACCATCGCATCGTCGGGGCTTAGATGGTCGAACAATGTTACCAATCGCTCTTCGAACAACGGCAGCCAATGCTCCATGCCGGCCAGACGGCGCCCATCGCTAACGGCTTCGTAAAGAGGATCTTGTGTAGCAGCGGCGCCAAATTGTTCGCGGTAACGGCTGCGGAAACGCTTAATGTTATCGTCGTCCAGCAAAGCCTCGCTGGCGGGCAGCAGTAGAAAGCGATCCAGCGTGCCGGTGGTCCGCTGTGTCGAAGGGTCGAACAGTCGCAGCGATTCCAGTTCGTCACCGAAGAAATCGAGCCGCAGCCCCTGATCGAGGCCGGAAGGGAAGATATCGACGATAGACCCGCGCATGGCGTATTCGCCGTGATCCACCACCGTATCCGACCGGGTATAACCTTGTCTGCTGAGCAGCGAGGAAAGACTGGCATGACCTATCTCGAAACCGGGCTTCAGCTCGCGCACGCTCTCGCGTATGCGGAATGGAGTGAGAACCCGTTGGAGCGCGGCGTTAACAGTAGTGACGATCAGTTGGGACCCGGCCTTGCCTGCCTGCAAATCGTGCAGAGTGGACAGCCGGGCAGCGCTGATCGACAGGGCAGGGCTGGCCCGGTCATAGGGCAGGCAATCCCATGCCGGGAATTCCAGAACCTGCAATTCCGGGGCGAAAAATCGCGCTGCCTCTGCCACTGACCGCATGGCATTTTCGTCCGGCGCGATGAAAACAGCGCGCCCTTTGGCTGCGCGCGCAAGATCGGCCATCACCAGTGGCTGCGCCCCGCGAGCTACGCTGGCGAGGGTGAGGGGGGCATCGGCCTTCAATATACGGGAGAGATCGGGCATAGTTGCAGCTAGCGCAGGACGGGGGGAAGTGTTCCCGCTGCCCGTGCAATATTCACCGGGGAATTTCAACGTAATCGAGCTTGCGCATGGCGTCCATTTGGGGGCCGATAAAGGCATCGGGTATGGGCTGCGTACCCAACGCCCATGCCATGATGTCCACATCGTCCTCGTCCAGCAAAGTCTCGAACCAAGATAGGTCGGCTTCTGTCCACGCTTCGGAATAATAGTCCAGAAAGCCGCCGATCATATAATCCGCTTCACGTGTGCCGCGATGCCAAGCGCGGAACTTTGCTCGGGCCAGTCTGGCTTCGGTTGTAAGGGTTTGTGCCATGGGCAGCGGTTAGGCCACTCGAAAACCTCGCGCAACAGGCTATAGGCTGTGGTCTATGCGCCCTGATAAACTCAATCCTTTGTTTGCCGAAGTTCACACGTTGGACGGCGTGGGGCCGAAGCTTAAAAAGCCTCTGGACCGGCTTGGTCTGACGCGGGTGCGCGATCTTGCCTATCACTTGCCCGAACGCTTCGTAACGCGGCGCGCAGTGGGAAATGTGGACGAAGCGGGTGAAGGCGAGCAGATTATCCTCCAGCTTACTCCTACAGAGCATAAAGCGCCGTTCAGTCAGGGGCGCGGGCCGTATCGTATTCTAGCGCAGGATGCAGCCGGTAATATCATCGCCGTCACCTATTTCGGGCGCGCGTCTTATACCGGCAAAAAATTGCTGCCAGTGGGTGAAACACGGTGGGTGGCAGGCCGGCTCGACCGATATGGCGATATGTTGCAAATCGTGCATCCTGATCATGTCTTGGAAGAAGGCGGCGGGACACTGCAGCGTCTGTGCGAACCGGTCTATGCGTTGGCCGAGGGACTGACCCAGCCAAAGGTGGCCGGGCTGGTGGCTCAGTCATTGGCGAAATTGCCGGATTTGGCGGAATGGATTGAGCCTGCACTTTTTGATCGGGAAGGTTGGCCGGGATGGGCCGATGCCCTGAAGCTGGGACATAAAAGCGACAATGCCGTTGCGCGTGACCGGCTCGCTTATGACGAATTGCTGGCAAACTCACTGGCGCTGATGCTGGTCCGGGCTGACAATCGCCAGCGCAAGGGCCGCGCATTGGTGGGTGACGGTTCTTTGCGAGACAGATTGCAATTGCCTTTCCCTCTGACTGGAGCGCAGGAACGCTCCAATCGGGAGATTGCAGGCGATATGGCACAAATATCGCCGATGTTGCGTTTGCTTCAGGGGGATGTGGGCGCAGGTAAAACGGTGGTCGCTCTAGAAGCGATGTTGATAGCGGTCGAGGCAGGAGCTCAGGCGGCGTTACTGGCGCCGACGGAAATTCTGGCTCGCCAGCATTTCGAAACATTACGCACGATGCTTGCGCCTACAGGTGTGGAGATCGCTCTTTTGACCGGACGGGACAAAGGACGCGGGCGGGAAGGTATTTTGATGGGGCTGATGGATGGCACTATCCAGATGGTTGTCGGCACTCACGCGATTTTTCAGGATACGGTGACTTACAACGATCTTGGCCTGGTGGTCATTGACGAGCAGCACCGCTTTGGTGTCGCCCAGCGGTTGATGCTGGCAAAGAAAGGCAAGACCACCCCGCATACTCTTGCCATGACCGCGACACCCATTCCCCGCACACTGACACTGGCCCAATATGGCGAGATGGAAGTCAGCCGTTTGGACGAGCTACCTCCAGGTAGGCAAGCTATAGACACGCGAGTGTTTCCCCAAGCGCGGATGGACGAGGTTGTAGACGGCGTCGCACGGCATCTGGACACAAGCCAGCAGGCCTATTGGGTTTGCCCGATGGTAAATGAGAGCGAAACCCTGGATATCGCCGCCGCAGAAGCGCGTTATGCTGCGCTGACAAAGCAGTTTGGCGAGGCGGTGGTGCTGGTTCACGGCCAATTGCCTCCCGATCAGAAGGATGCTGCAATGAAACGCTTCTCTAGCGGAGAAGCAAAGCTTTTGATTGCGACAACTGTGATCGAAGTAGGGGTGGATGTGCCTGCCGCCACGCTGATGGTTATAGAGCAGGCAGAGCGGTTTGGGCTAGCTCAGCTGCACCAGCTGCGCGGACGTGTAGGGCGGGGGAGTGAGAAATCGGTCTGCTTGCTGCTACGTGGTGAAACTTTGTCCGAAACAAGCAAGAAACGTCTCGCCCTTATGCGCGAAACGCAGGACGGTTTCCGTATTGCCGAGGAAGATCTGGAATTACGTGGCGGTGGCGAACTGCTCGGCACGCGGCAATCGGGTGATACACCCTTCCGCATCGCTACGTTGGATCAGATACAAAAATGGCTTCCGGTCGCCCACGATGACGCACGTCTTCTGGTTGAGCGCGATGGCGGGTTGTCGACGCCCAGAGGACAAGCCGCACGCACTTTGCTGTATTTGATGGAGCGTGACTGGGGAGTGCAGCTGCTCCGAGGAGGCTAGATAACCGCTCGCATGAATCTCTCCACAAGCGCCCGAGCCGCGCGATCAACATCGTTCCACGTCTCAGCGAATGCATCTTGATTGCCATGATACGGATCAGCCACTGCTGCATTTTTCCCGTCTTCTACGGCGTCCATCAGTAACCCTATGCGTGCAGTAGCATCAGGTGGAGCAAGCGCCTGAACATCCGCCAGATTGGAATGATCCAGCGCCAGAATGTGGGTGAAGCGCAGAAAGTCGCGCATATGAAGTTGCCGCCCGGCGTAGTTTGAAATGTCGGCACCGTGCAGAGATGCCTCCGCAATGCTGCGTGGGTCGGGCGGTGAGCCGACATGATAATCGGCTGTGCCCGCGCTGTCCGCATCGACACACAGGCCAGCCTCTGCGGACCGTTTGCGAAAAGCAGCCTCGGCCAGAGGAGAACGACAGATATTGCCAAGGCAAACGAACAGAACGGCGGGGCGCTGGGTCATGACGGAACGGATACTGGACCGGCCATACCTCACGCAATAGGGCAATGGCACACAAACACGGGGAGACATAACCAATGCGCTATTTTCTATCCGCACTTGCCCTTTCTACCGCCATAATTCCGCCCGCACTCGCGGGCCCGGTTGGAGGCAATTGAAGAATCCGGTTTGCCCGCCGACATGCAGGTCGATTATGCGATTCTGAATCGCAGCTTTGAGGGCGATCTTGCTGGTGCCGATTTCGATCAAAACCGCTATACGATTTTCACCAATCGCGGCGGCTGGTTCACATGGCTCGCCTCGCTTCCCAGTAGCTCACCACTATTCAACGCAGCAGATTACGAAAGCTATATCGGGCGGTTGCAGGCGCTGAGATCGGTAGCTGAAAATCCGCGAACTCCGCACCAGAGCAGAGGAAGTATTGGGTGCAGAGTTTGATCTAAGGGCGTTCCATGATGCGGCGCTGGAAAATGGCGCGGTACATCTCGACGTGCTAGAGGAGCATATCGACCACTGGATTGCTGCGCAGCAAAGCTGTTCGTGCAGCCAGGGTGGACAGCGGCTGCATATACTTCAGATTGCGCGGTCGCCTGCTTCGCCAACCGACTCAATATCGCGGCCAATGCCTTTTACCGTATTGCAAGCGGTGAGGGTAACCAGCGCAGCGCTAATAACGAGAATAGCAACAGTCTTGTGTGTCATGATGGTTCCGTAATGTGGCTGTCCAACGGTGGTTTTTAGACAAAATTGCTGGCGGGTCACACCGTATTTTGCAATGTTTCCTCGATGATGCGGCGAACGTTGGCCTTGGCTTTTAGTCGAGCGCCGAGCAAAGCCGTGCCGCTGATTTTTCGTTGCACGAAAAGAGTTTCGGCCGGAGGCAGGTGCCAGGTTGCACGGTCTTTGGCGATTTCCATTCCTTCGTTTCTAAGGAGAGGAACAAACCTGCGATCTCCGAAATCGAAGGGAGCATCGGCACTCATTTCGTTGGTGATGATACAGATCATCCTGTTAACTCGGTTGGAATGCCTTTCGATAACCGCAGAGCTCATGAAGCCGGCCGCTACTGCTTCTGTTCGGATGCCATCGGTGTCGCTTAATAGCCCGGCTTCCATTAGACGGCGATATGCCTGAACGATATCGGGCGCGACATCTCGTGTTGCGCCAAAGTCTAGCAGAACGACTTGCCCGGGTTGCCCACTCTCCCCGCGCTTGTATCTGAAATTCGCAAAATTCGGGTCTGTCTGCATCACCTGAAATTCAAACAGTTCGCGCGCTACCAAACGAATGCACCGCTCAAACACTGTATCGCGCAGTTCCTGCGGTTCGTCCACAAGGCTTTCGATAGGAATTCCGTCCTCGAAACTCATCGCCAAAATGCGGTCACACGTGAGTTCACTGTCAAGCCTGGGTACGATAAAGTCAGCGTTGCCCTGCAAACGCGCCGCATAGAGCTGCATCTGTTCGCCTTCTCGCCGATAGTCCGCTTCTTCATGCAATTGCTGTTTTGCAGCAGCCAGTAGAGGTGCGATATCCAGTTCTTTTGGCAGCAGGCCAGAAACCTTCAGCAATGTGGCGACATTATCCACATCGCTATCAATGCTGTTTGCCACACCGGGATATTGCACTTTGATCGCCAGCTTGCGTCCGTCACGGGTCAGGGCGCGATGGACCTGCCCGATACTTGCTGCGGCAACCGGTCGCGGTTCGAAGCGGCGGAATTGCTTGCGCCAATCCTTGCCCCATTGTTCGGCCAGCACTTTATCCAGCTGTCGGGCAGGCATGAAATCGGCCCGGTCGCGCAGAGATGCGAAGATACTCGAAAGTTCTGGCGAGAGCATGTCGCCAGCATCCATACTGATCATCTGGCCCAGTTTCATGGCTGCTCCACGTAGGTGGGACAGTCGGTCGGCAAGGCGAGAAGCATTGGCTGGTGTCAGGAGTAATTCGTTTATAGTGGGCCGATCGCCCGCTGCCATCCGCCGCGCGCCTTCGCCCAAGACCGATCCGGCCACGCCGCCAGCCAACCTGCCAAAACCTGCCATCCGGGCAATGCGCCCGCTTGGTACCGCACGGTGGCGATCTTTCCGGTCCCGTTCAGCCAAATTACGTATTAGCGAACAAAGTTAACATAAATTGCGTGAACTACGCCGGGCACGAAGAGAATTATAGTGAGGATAAGATTAATCCAAAAATCGCGGTCCAGCCCGTGTTTCAGGGCGACGCCCAAGGGTGGAAGGAGAATGCTGGCTATAAAAATGATAATTTGCATGGTTTAGGTTCCTTTGCCCATTCAATCCCCAACCATCGTTCCCGTTCCATCCGATGGTACGATAGATCGGGCATTTAAGGGCACGTGGTGCTGGCATGAAGACAAGCCTCATCCTATAGCGCTCCCCATGAATCAGGCATTATTCTCAAAAGGTAACGATGGCTCACGTGATGGGCCTGTGTTCGCCTCTTTATTCGTTATCGCGTTGGCGGTTTTATTTGGCGGACAAGGCAACGGTAGTGCGGTGCGTGAAATGATTGTGCAGTTGGCCGCTATTGCTTTGCTTGTTGCCACATTCAAAGCGCGCAAGCCGCCTAGCAATCAGTTAATTCGGGCATCTTATTGGCTTATCATTTCCATATTTGGCCTGATTATCCTGCACCTGTTGCCGCTCCCTTTTGTGCTATGGGAGTTCCTGCATCCGGTTCCAGTGGCTCAGCAAGTTCTAAGCGAGCTCGGGCTAGGCTATGGCTGGCGGCCTTTCACACTGGTCCCGAATGAAGCGTTCGACAATCTTCTTTTGATGATCCCACCGGTCGCCATTTTTGCTGCTGTTGTCCGAATGGACGGAACGCAGAGAGCAAAAATCGCCCTAGGCATAAGCGCGGTAGCACTCTTGAGCGCCGTGCTCGGCCTGTTGCAGTATGCTGGCGGCACCACGACCTTGCACATGTATACGGCGACCAACAGAGGCTTCGGAGTTGGATTTTTCTCCAACAGGAACCATCAGGCTGATCTGATGATCGTCGGTTGGTTAACGACGGCCGCCGTTCTGGGCTCACCTCATTTGCGGATGGGTAGCATGGGCCGGGGGATGCGTTTGGGCATCCTTGCTGCGCTGAGCGGGGTATTTGTGTTGGCAGTTCTGGCAACTGGTTCACGCGGAGGTCTAGCATTGGCTCTGGTGGCCTGGTTGGCGATTGTGACCAGTCAGGTAGGAGATTTCGGGAAGCGTGGACTGGCGATTATTGCTGGTTTCGTGGCTTTTCTATTCGCCGCAGGTTCCGGCGCCTTGCTGTCGGGAAATCGTATTTTCGCCGCCACACTTTCGCGGTTCGGAGGCGACGACGAAATGCGTTTTTTGATATGGCCGCGTACCATCGATTTCATTGGTGAAACGTTGCCGTTCGGGATCGGCATCGGAAGTTTTGTCGATTATTATAAAGCCAAACAGCCTCTCGCCGAAGTTGGGCCAAAATTCATTAACAGTGCGCATAACGAATATCTGGAGATTGCCTTGGAGGCCGGGCTTCCTGGTATTATTCTGATGTTGGCTGGGTTGGGTATTTTGGCTTGGGCTGCAGTCAAGGTGCTGCGCCAAGGCATCGGCCGTGACGGTACATCTCAGCGGATCGCTGTTCTGGCGGTTTTCGCAATACTCGTTTTGCTTATCCACAGCAGTTTCGATTATCCTCTGCGTACCACGACGCTTGTCGTTATATTTGCGGCGCTTTGCGGCTTGATAATGCCGAAGCCACACGATAGCGGGGATCGGTTGAAGCGCCCCCCATATTGACCCCCTTTCTTATAGCTGCCCACCGTGCGATAGCGCTCGCCGTGGGATACTGATGGTTTGTGTTCGGAGTGAGAGTTTTGCGGATTAACACATTGATGCTGAGTGGTTTGCTTCTGCTTCTGACAGGGTGTAGCGGCACAATCGAGCAGCAGTCCCGTCCCATTGGCGAGGTTGCTGCCCAATTCGAGGCTCCTCTCAAGGACATCGATGCTTCAACATATCCTCTCGGTCCGAATGACAAGATCAGCATTCGCACATTTCGGGAGCCGGATTTGTCTTTTGACGAGATAACGCTGGATTCCACTGGAGCGATTGCTTTTCCCCTGCTCGGCCGACTTGACGCTAATGGAGACACGGTTTTCGAATTGGCCCGGCAGATAGAGAGCGGTCTCGGCCAGGTCTACTTGAGAAATCCCGATGTTACCGTCATGCTGCTGGAAGCAGCGACGCGCCGTATTGTGGTCGAGGGTGCGGTGAATTCTTCGGGTGTTTTCTCTGCCGACAAGGATATGACATTGCTTGGAGCGATCGCACGGGCACGGGGAACTAATGAACTTGCAAGCCGCGATGACGTGGTGGTTTTCCGCACAATCGAAGGGCAACGGTTTGGAGCGTTGTTCAATTTGACTGCAATCGAACGCGGTATGCAGGACGATCCACAGTTGATCTCTGGTGATGTGGTTGTGGTGCATCTCGATAATGCACGGCGGGATTATCTGGAGCTGCTTCGTGCCTCGCCATTGGCAGCCGCAGTGTTCAGAGCGCTTTAATGGCGTTGAGGTCATTGTAATTTTTATTATTTAGCTGGAAATCAGATTTATGAATCCTTCGGGTCCTCTTGCTCAACCGGATCAGGTGCCTCTTGTCGAGCCTACCCGCATGATTGGTAATGACTCTGCCAGAAGCGATGACGGTCAACTGATTGATTTTGTCGAACTGCGCGCTGTGGTGATGCGCAACAAGTGGATCATCCTTGGCGTCCTTACTGGCACAATGTTGGCCGCTGCTGTTTTAACTGCACTCTCAGTGCCGATGTTCCGCGCTGAATCCACGTTGGAAGTCGATTCCCGTCAGTCCAATGTTCTGGATGTCGAGGATGTTCAGGCAGAGATTCCTGCCCAGGGCAGCGATGAGTTTCTTCGCACTCAAATCGAAATCATCGAAAGTCGTGCTATAGCAGAGGCAGTCGCGGAAGATCTCGGTCTGCTGAACAATGACGATTTTTTGGTTGCGATGAATGCAAACCCCGTCTCGGAAGACCTGTCTGGCCGTGAAGCTGCAGACGCACGCAAGCGAGCAGTTGTCGGACAACTGCTTCAAAACCGCACGGTTACAAAAGTTCCCGAATCGAGGATCATCACAATTACCTTTGCCAGCCCCGATGCCAATTTGGCCTCGAGGGTAACAAATAGTTACACTGAAAATTATATTGAAGACAGCCTGACCCGCCGTTTCAATGTTACCGCCTACGCTCGGCAATTCGTCGCAGAACAACTGGCCGAAGCGCGAGAACGGCTAGAAGATTCCGAAGCTAATCTCGCCACATATGCGCGCAATACAGGGATTGTCTCGACGGGAAGCAATGCGGATGGAGACCCGAGCGGGTCTTTGACCAACGATACTATCAGTCAGACTAACCAAGAACTCGTCCAGGCACGTAGCGCGCGCATTCAGGCAGAGCAATCGTGGCGCTCTGCGCAGAATAGCCCTGCTTTAAGTCTTCCTGCAGTCTATCAGAACTCTGCTGTTTCCAATCTGCTTCGCCGGCGAGCCGAGCTGCGAGCACAGCTAGCTGAAGTTAAGCAGCGCTATATCAGCAACTCGCCGGAAGTTCAGGAAGCCGAAGCGGAGCTAGGCCAGATCGAGCGTGAAATTTCTTCGATTTCTGCAAACATCAAGGATTCGATCCGCCGCAATTATGAGGCAACCTTAGGCAGGGAGCGTGAATTGGGCTCAGCACTGCAGGGCCTTACCGGACAACAGCAAGGCGAGCAGTCCCGCAATGTAGAATACAGTATTCTTAACCGCGAGGTAGCGACCAACCGTGCTTTGTACGACGGGTTACTCCAGCGCTACCGTGAACTTACCGCGTCCGCCGGTTTGACTGGCAACAATATCACCGTTGTTGACAAGGCAGAGCGTCCGCGCATTCCGTTTGCTCCACAACCGACGCGTAACATGATGATCGCTCTCGTCCTCGGACTTGTTCTGGCGGCACTGGCAACTCTGCTCCGCGAGCAGATTTTCAACCGCATTCGTACACCGGACGATGTCCGCCGGCATCTGTCGGTTCCCCTACTGGCAACGATTCCGCGTCCGAAGGGCGTGGATATCGAGCAAGCGTTGGAAGAGAATCTTTCGAACATATCAGAATCTTTCCAGACTTTGACGTCGATCCTCGCACTTTCAGGTACGGGCGGGGTGCCCAAATCGTTGTTTACAACCAGTGGCCGTGCCGGCGAAGGCAAGTCGACGACCAGCTTTGCTATCGCAAAAAATCTGGTCCGGCGCGGCAACCGCGTTCTGATGGTGGATGCAGATATGCGGCGACCCAATATGCATAAACTGCTTGGTCTAGATAACGAAAATGGTCTGGCCGAGGTGCTGGCTGGCCAGACGGTTATTGCAGATGCCATCCGTACTGTTCAGGAGCCGCTTGCAATCGATTTCTTGCCGTCCGGGCACATTCCACCCAACCCTGTTGATCTGCTTTCATCCGTTGCATTTAAGAACCTTCTGGACGTGTGCGGTGAAAAATACGATCATATTCTTATTGACGGCCCACCGGTCCTTGGCCTGTCCGACGCATTGATCCTGTCATCTCATGTTGATGCGACTCTGTTTGCGCTAGAAGCCGGTGAATGGCGGCCTGCCCAGACCAGAGATATGATTGCCCGCTTGAATAATCATGCGAAACAACTGCTTGGTTTGGTGATGACGAAATTCGACGCGAAGGGCGAAGGCTATCAGTATTACTATCAGGAATATGAATACGATTATGCCAACTCATAAGGACGAGGCTGGCTATGACCACTGCTGAAGATGCAAAAAACTCATTCGGTATTGGTAATGGTCGCACGCGCCTAATCGGATTCGCTGTAGCGGCTCTAATACTTTGGCATGGCTTAGGCAGCGCCGTTGATCAGGCGGGTATGGTCGGGTTGGGCTTTGCCTCTCCCTACCGGTCCTCGGATGCAATGAGCGATGAAGCTATTGCGCTTGCAGCAACCGGCGATACTGAAAATGCATTGCGCATTGCTCGTAAGGCCATTCAGCAGCAACCTGTTCATCAGAGTTCCGTTCGTATCCTCGCAGAAATTGAGTCGGGTCTTGATACACCCTTGCTGGATACTCTCGGCAATCCTCACTTGAAGACGGTAGGATTGCTGGGTTGGCGCGACTCTCAATCTCAGGCAAAATTGATGATGGTGGGCCTGTCCGAAGCAGATCGTCCGCTAGTCATCGACCGTATGGACGCGCTGCTTCGTCGTCGTGAGATATCATCAGAAAGCTTCCAGTTGGTCTCCCTGATGCTCGGTGATGCGGAGTTGCGGGGGCTTCTTGCTGATCGGCTTTTGGAAAACCCTCCGTGGCGTTCCGAGTTGTTCGCAGCTACGCCCAAATTCGCTAATGCCGATGCTGCAAATTCGATGGGTTCGATGTTGGTCGATTTGAAGGCCGCTGGCGCGCAAATCAGCGATCCCGAAAAAGCCGCAGTTTATGCAAGTCTTCTAACGCTCGGACAAACAGATACGCTGGCCCGCGTCGCAGAAGAAGTGGACGAGGAGACACAAAGGGATGGAATCAACGATGCCGCGTTTGTTCGCTTTGCCACTCTTTCTGTTGATACCGAGGAAACTACTAACCCGTTCGCTTGGCAGTACGGCTCTGCCAAGCGAACGGTTGTATCTGTCAATGAGACCGGCGGACCCGAAGGAAGATCGTCACTTTTTGTGCGCACTTCCAGTAGAGTAACGGCGCCTGCGGTGACGCAAACTTTGCGCCTTTCTCCCGGCAGTTATCGCATGAGTATGCTTCGCCGGTCAGGACAGAATGATGAGCTCACATGGATAGTCGGATGCTTGGATCAATCCCTTGGGCAATCGAGAGTGCCAGAAGGTAGAGAGAGCGATGACTGGAGTTTATCATCCTTTGAATTCCGTATACCGGAGGCAGGGTGCCCTGTTCAGCAATTGATGCTCCAAACCGGCCGGAATCTGGGCGGTCGTTCACAACAGGCCGAATTTGCAGATTTGCAAATTCGTCAACAATAGCTGTTATCGCTGCAGGTGAAATATCGCGACTGGGCTCGTAGGCCCGATTACGGATAACCGATAGCCATCATTTCCGGCCCGCATTCCTCGTCGATAAGAGAGGCTATTTCGGAAGGGAGTTCGTCGCTCCAGGCACCGGCTTTTCCTTTGCGCAAGGTTGGCGTCTTTTTTGGGGGGGCTGACGGTTCAAATTGCCTGTTATTCAATGCTACGCCGATGTGCCCCGCAATTTTCTCCAGCCAAAGCTGCTTGATAGCATCATTTCCGCCGCCTCTTGCTCCAACCAAATCTTCGAAACGTACCGTCAATACTCCAGAAGCAGCTTGCCAAGGCAAGTATTGGCGCAGCATATGACGCATAGGGCGAATAAAGGGGGCGCCTTCATGCCCGAGCACCAACTTGCGATACACATCGACCGGCTTATCAGAAACGCTCGTTAGAAAATCGTGAAGGTGGTGCCGTCTAAGCGCGGTCACATAGTGATAACGGGAAACCAGGATATCGCGGGGATCACGCAATATGAAAATACTGCTGATATCAGCCGAAGATAATACGGACTGCAGCTCTACGGACCACGGAAGATGTCCGGTAAAGTACTGGCTGCCCCGCACAGTGCCAATCTGATGTGATAAACTCTCCTTATTTATCGATGGTGCGCCGCCGTCAGCAGCATCATTCGTGCCCAATTGGGCGGCATTCAAGTGTAGGCGGCAATTCTGTAATGGAGTTATTCGGTCAAGCTCGGAGGTGAGCAAGTGTGTGCCTGCCTTGGGAATAGAATTGACGAAAACACGGGGCCCGGTGCGCCAGAATTGCGCTCGCGCTGCAGTTCGCACTGCCCGAAGAGCAATGGATCGAAGAACCGTGCTTTGTACAAAATTACTCGACATTGTATTGCGCTTTCAATTGTCCAATTGGTCTCCGCAAGACGAGTTGCCAAGCCAGCGCAGCCTGACCAAGCAAAAGCAGCCCTGCAGTACCCGCCATTGCAATCGCTGCCCCTATGGGACCAAGCGACGGGATCAGGATCAGACAGGCCGCTATATTGATTGCGAGAAGTATCACGTTCCATCCTGCAAACAGGCGCTCTCTTCCTCCCATCATCAGGACGGAGGCAAAGACCATGGAGAAACTGACAGCCAATTGTCCGAGAGACAATATTTGCAGGGGCACAGTGGCGTTTTCAAAACCGGGACCGAATATCAGCCCGATGATCTGTGGCCCAAAGACAAAGAATGCGACGATGAAGGGAGCTGTCGTCAGCGTCGTAAAGCCGAGCGACAGAAACACAATTCGCCGCGCTCGCGCTGCTTGACCACTGGTAAACGCTTCGCTGAGGGCGGGGGTGACGAGAGTCATCAGGACGACTTGGGGAAAAGTAAGAATGTATGTCAAACGCCAGGCAGCACCGTATATTCCCGATGCCTCTAGCCCAGCGAGTGGAGCGAGCAGGAGGACGTCGGTCTTGCCTAAGAGCAGCTTTGCCGAAAGGCCGATCATGATTGGAAAAGCAGTCGCCATCCAAGGTGCCAAACGGTAGGTCGCCTTTGCTGCAAACACCTCGACCGGAGAAAATTTGCGCACAAGTGATGCGCCAATCATAGTGCCTCCCAGCGTAGCTATAGCATAGGCGACAACGGTCTCACCCAACGTCAGCCCCCCTAGGATCAACAGCAGACCGACTGTCACGAGAGCGCCAAATCCCTGATCGAGAAGCATCCCAAAGTGTGCCTTCTTCAGCGCTGCCAACTGCTGGCGCCGCAGGATGCAAAAAGCGAACGGCGGGGTAAGCAACGCGGACAGTATAAAGGAGAGCCGAAGCTCGCCGACCCGATAAGATACGATCACTAGTACGCTTGAAAAGACGAGCGACGCTGTCAGAATGATCGCTGGGCCTGCGCGCAGCAGTCCACGCATTGAACTCCAGTCACCATCCTTTTTGAACCCCGGGATAAGTCTGTTCATCAGTGTGGGCCAACCCAATCCGGCAAACTGCCCCAGCACCAGCGCGAGGCCTGTGGCAAATGTGAATGCTCCGTAGTCGGTTGCACCCAGACTGCGGGCAACAAGAATGCTAAGAGCCAGCAGCGAAAGACGGCCCAGCACCGCAGCTGACATCGAGAGTGAAAACCGTCGGATGGAACCGCCTTTCGCCCGCTTGACGAAGGTGTCTTTGAGAGATTGCAAACCTGTTGTCATCGCGGGTTTCGGCGTCGCGTTCCCTGTTCCAATCCGGCAGTCAAGCCATCGAAGAGTTGTCTCGCCCGTATGACCAACGGAGCGAGTTCGGGCTCGTCAAAAGCGCGGCGGAGGTCGTTTTTCCGCGCCTGCTTCTCAGCGGTGGGAACTGTAGCGCGCATGGGGTCACGGTAGCGATCACCAAATTTTTCTGCTCGCTTCGCTCGGTCTGCAGCGATCCGGTCAAACACGCGCTTTTCGGACTCATCATCGTGATCGAAATTGCTAAAGTTGGTACCGAATTGGGTATTCATTCGCGCAATAGATTTGCCAAAGTTCTTGGTAACCTCGTCGAACGGAGCCACGCAGAAATGTTCGGTCCGATTTATCAATGGCTCGTGAAAAGAAATGTAACGCTGAAGAGCTTCGCGTGGCTCCATCGATCCGTCAAAAATGACGAAGGACAGGCAGGCAGCCACCGGTTCACGGATTACAAGCAGCGCAGGGACGCCATATTGGCGCGCCAAGGCAAATTGGGCGGGGCTGTGGAAATGATTGCCGAACTTAATGTCATCGCCTTGGCTGATCAAAAATGCATAACTGGCAAAGGTGTTGGCAGAGCGTGGGAAGCCCTCAATTAACGCGGCGTCATTCGGACGCACTACGCGGCGCTTCATCATCGGCGTCTCTCGACTGGTGTACAGTAGCCGGAACAGCACCGGATTGTTGCGCATTGCCATCTTGGTTTTGAAAGCAAAGTTCATACAGCAGGCTCTTCGCGGATTGGCGAGTTGGACGATAGACTTTCTTTGATAAAGACACGGTCGGCTGAAGAAATATCAAGTTCGGCCCGTTCCGGAGAAGGCAGAATGGCCTTTCGTACTTTCGCGCGTAACTCGTCGGAAAACAGCGTTTTGATCTTGTTTTGATAAAAATTGGAGTAGATCACACTGCGCAACAGAGGGTTTCTTATTGTTTTTGCCTCTCCGGCTGTGTTGGCGTGTTCTTCTGGATCGATGGAAGGCATCTCCGATGCACTCAATCCCAGGAAATGCAGTACTTCAGCGAGTTTCTTCTGACGGTTCGCGGAATAATCCTCCAGTTCGAGAACCATAATTGCTTCACGACCAAAAGCTTGGTGCCATAGTTCCAGTTGCCAATCATAACGAGTGTAAGCGATCAATTCGGGATGTTGACGTAATGCAACGGAGAAGGGGACGGTAATCGTCCCATGTTCCAGCGCATGTCTGTAATGGCTGGCAATGCGCGCTACAGGATCACGACGTAGGTAGATCAATTTTAGGTCTGGGCCGCACAGAGCCAGCGCTCGATCCGGAATATCAACAATGTCCGGGCGTTTGGTATAAGCGGTCGAGGCCTCACCCTTTAATTGGCGGGCATCAGCACCGGCAAACAATGCAGCATAGTCCGCAGCGTGGTCGCGGGGCTGCACGTCTCGCAGGAACACCTCGGGTTCCTTATTACCCGGTGCGAATATCGACGGGTGTTTCGACAAATCGCGAAACAACGTAGTCGTCCCGCATTTCATCGCGCCGATAATGAGGAAATCTGGCTTCATTAGGGATTTTCCGGTCTATCAAGGATTGTCATCAAGTGCTTCTGCTCCACCACGTGATGGTCCCATAGCTCGTCAAACCGCTTCTGAGCCTTTGTTCCAGCTTCTGACAACCTGTCCTTGTTATTATCCAGATATTCGAGCAAGCTCTGCGTCAATTGCTCGTGCGATGCGACCAAACCACCGGTTTCACCGATGTCCGACGGAATACAGCACAGGGCAGTAGCAACTACGGGGACTCCCGACGCCAACGCCTCCAGATTAACGATGCCCTGTGTGTCGCCCGTAGTGGGATTGAAAAACACATCAATCCGCTCAAAAAATTCAGGCTTGTCCGCGTCCGATAGCGGACCGAGAAATTCGACTGAATTGCCAAATTCGACTTTTGCGTCCGCCACCGCCCGCTCCGCAACTTCATCGGCTATGGGGCCGCCAACAATGAGTCGGGCCTCGCTCCACTCTGCCTTAACGCTTCGGAAAGCCTCGAATAATTTCTCGATACCCTTGGCCTTTGACAGATTGCTCATGTGCCCCAAGGTTGGGCTGGCTGATTTGTCGCGCCCTCGCTTATCTATCGCCCGAACACGTACAGCGCCAATATTGCTGAAAGCGGCGGTCCGTCTGATCGCGGGGTAGATGGCTTCCATTTGCCGCGACATATCTACGCAATTTGTCACATGCCATGCACTCGGGCCAGCAGCTCGTGCCATAGCTTCGACTGCTTTGTCGAATTCTGCGAAATGCCAATAATAGTGATGATGAAATACGACCGGAATTTTTCGCAGTTTTGCCAAGCGGGCAAGCAGTCGTGTTAAAACAAGGCCTCCACGCGCATTTACCGACAAATATGCGCAAGCATATTGACCAGTAATGATTGCATTCGCAGCCAGCAGATGGCTGGCGAGGCGATGCATCCGACCTGCATTGCCGATAACCCCGCGCTCACTTGTATTGATAACCCGGACTGGACGGGCAAGTTCGCTCCGAACGAGATTGAGCACGTACTGTGTACTGTTGGCTTGACCGTGCACAGGTGGGGGTAGGGGGCCTACAAACAACAAAGGAATTTCATTCATAGGTCGGTGCCTATCATTCCCGTGTACGGTCATTTGGCAAGACGTTCCAGATCGCGAAGCGCGGTTTGATCAGGCAAACAGTCGAACCATTTTTGTAGTGCTTCAGGTGACTTGCTTGCAGCATCTGTGAGGGCAACTGTCGTCAGTCCGATCCTGCCCGCCAGATCCTCCTGCTTCCGGCTGCCTTTTATGGGAACACAGGCCGCTCCTGCACAGGCCCCGATGATGATAGGATGCATACGGACACTAATCACCATCCTTGCCTGTTGATACAATGCGATAGTCTCATCGGTGGTTTTCGGATTGGAGGCAGAGGGCATAGCGTCGCCCATTATAGCACGCAGGCGCCTTACGAAGTGGGTATCGAAATCAGGTCTGTCATCGTGCAGGATCAACCGAACCTCGTGATCTCCACCGAGTTTACTAAGCTTTTCCAGCAATAGCGCCGATGCTTCAACGTCAGTGAGTGGCAATGAGGGGGCGTGATGCGGTGCAAGTAGGATAAGCTTGCGATCGGCAAGCGGCGTATTGCTGGTGATCGTATCCCGCATCCCGAAAACAAGATCCGCCTCCGTTTTGACAGGACAAAGGTTGGTACCGCCAATTGCTCTAATATCTTGCGCTGAATGCTCGTCACGGGCCGAAATTGCGTCGCAAGCAGCAAAGAGCCGCGCATACACGGCACGAACGCCGCTGTTTTCAAGCCGGGCACAGCTGGCACCAAGAATGCTAACTTGGCCCCCCGATGCTTTTGAAATCAGAGCTTGCGCCAGTTGCAACAGTGGATATTTAATCCCATTGAGTCCGTCGATAACCTGCCCGCCACCGATCACCAGATCGGAACCCCAGCTACCTGACAAACTGCGTGCGATGTCACGGAAACTGACAGGCACAACATCCCGTGCAACGTAGTCTTTGGTTAGTGATGGGCCTTTTGGTAGGCGGTCTACGATCACACGTGCGTGTTGATCTGCACCAGATTCACGGACAATCCGTTGCAGGAGCGCACGCAATATCATCTCATCGCCGGCGTTAATGCCGCCATACGCACCAAAAATGGTCAGACGTTTACGGGACCGAGGGATAGACCAGAGAGCCATCTCTTAATCCCGATAACCCCGAGCGAACAGTTCGAGTTCCCACTTCGGCCAGTGAAGTTCCAACTGATGCCGGGGGATTTCGAACATACTGTCCTGTCCCGGTACCACCGCACCGCGTTCGGCACTGAAGCAAATTGAGAAACCGGCATCCTTGATCGCAGTAAGAGCCGCTTCATCGATGTCGGCATGTTTGCCGAAAGGCCACGCAAAAGCGTCGCATACACGGCCTGTTTCATTCTCGATAATCGACTTTGCTTCGCTGATCTCCGCTACCAATTGAACGGTATCGCAAGAGATATGTGAGAGGCGCGCATGCGTTTGAGTGTGGCACCCAATTTCCGCGCCGTCCGCAATGCTCTGGCGCACTTGATCCCAAGTCATCGTTCGTAAAGGCTGGCGGTATTTCAGCGCCGTGTCATTATAGGCCTGCATTTTCTCCAGCGAAGCACCGATCAGGTCGGTGGCAATGAACATGACATATGGAACGCCTTCCTCCGCCAATACTGCGCCGCCTTCTTCGTACACGTTCGCGAACCCATCATCGAAGGAGAGATGAAAAAAGCGTCCATCCGGCTCTTCGCCGCTTTCGACTATGGTGCGCAACTGCGCTGTAGTGATAAACTCGCCCCGGTTCCGGCAATACCGCACAAGATTGCGCAGTGTTTCGCGCTGCTCTGGAAACACAGCATGGCCGTACAGGCAGCGAACGAAGTTGCCGGTCGGCTCTCTAAAAGTCTGGTTTGCCAGTGCTAGCACGGATTTACGAGCCAAGTGACGAGCAGACAGAAAAGCCGATGTCGGAGCGCTCCAACCATGTTCCGCACGTTCGGCAAAGCCGCTTTTGTGCAATGGACAAGCGACGGACACTCAGAATTCCTCGCAGCTTAGCGGTTCAGATGTAGGGCTTCCTTTAGGAGCCTCATGAATGCGAGAACATTGTTTTACACCCCTAAGATTCGTCCCGGCGGGCAAAGTAAGACTTTGTCCCCGCTTGGCACCCTCCGGGCGATAGATAAATTTTGGTGGGCGAGCGTCATCATTTACTGTCAGAACGATATCTTCCAGAATATTGTTCGAACTTTCATCAAAGCGAATTGGGTTCGCAACATCTGCAGCATTGAGAAGATTGAACTGGACATTCCGGATGACATTGTCGCGGGAGCTTTCGCCCAAGCGGACAACAGGGCGTAACGGATACCCAATCCGCGGCTCGTAACGTCCGGAGATATTTTCCACGACATTGTTAGTGGCAAACATGGCGAACTCGATTCCGCGCTCTTCGAACATACCGCTAATGTTGCGATAGATACCGTTCCGCATGCCTTGAACCGCCAACAGTCTGCGGCTGCGCCCGATGGTCAGTCCGTCAAATACACATTTATAACAGCCGGTTGTCAGCATTGCCTGGCTAGCAGAAGAGCGCAACTGCAAATTGCGAACAGCTGCAAATTTGATCGGGCGATTACGTTCTACATCCGAGTAGCGAACCCTATCCGTTTCAGGCCAATGCAAGTCGATCAGGTGAGTGTTTGCTATTTCTACCGGGTCTGCAAAAGTAATAGTGCAATCGGAAATGCTGGTCACCAGATGCATTTCGCCGGAATAAGGACGATGCCAGCCGCCCCTGCCTTCCTCGCCTTTTTCTGAGGCCAACCAGACCACATCGCCGGCCACCGGTTTTGTCGTTGGTGCGGTGCAATCTGCAAACCGGACTGACGCAGCGCCGGTGCGTTGTACCCGGTATCCGCGATGGCCTCGCCCGCCATTATATGTGAAGCTTGCAGCTGCCAAATTGCCTGCAAACAGGGTCACGCCCCCCCAAGTGGACTTTCCGTTTAATCCTTCGTTGGTTAGGATCGTCTTCGGTCCATTGCCCTGCAATACAACATTATCGCGCAGGTAGACAGGGCGCGACAAATTGTAGGTGCCGTTATCCAGAGCTACTGTACCGCCGCCCATCGCTGCTGTGGCATCGATTTCGGCTTGGAGCTCTTCCGCATCGTCCAGCCCGTCATCAGGGAAAAAATCCCGGCTCTCAACGGGTGTGCATCCGACAATCAGCAGAAGCGGAAAAACTGCAGAACTAAGGTGGTTGAAGGGCTTCATGATCCACCCTCTACCGGCTTTTTTTGTAAGAATACGAATAGATTGGTGCCCATTATCGACGGCGCTACCCGGAAGAATGCGAACACCGCTGCCATAGCCATCCGAGAACGCTGTACATAGGGCGGCTCTGCGTTGTGGTTGAAGCTGTAATTCTGAAATTTTTCCGAGGGAAAATGGCGATCGAGGTCGCTATGCGAATTCAGTTTATAACATGTTGGGAACACATCCTCTGCGATCCGCCCCGGCTGCAACTTACCCACGATCCGTGCGTGATATTTTGAGGGGACTGCGCGTGTTGCCATACCTGTCAGACCCCACCGATTGGGGGTTCGGGCGCAGAACCAGCCATTCGGCTTCAGGATCCTGTCGACTTCCCGAGAGAATAATTCCGGCGTCGCGACATGCTCCAACACCCAATCGGCGAAGATGAGATCGAACTGATTGTTTGCGAAGGGCAATGGTTCGTCCGGAACAATGATGTGGGCCTGGTCGATGAAAGGGTTTTGTTCGACAACAGGGTCGACATCAGCCCCATGCAGGCTTGAAACTTTCCCTTTCAGTGTGAGCAAGTTCTTCAGAAATGGTGTGTCGGCATCGTGGATCTGTCCGCCACGTCCGGCCCCCAAATCCAGAACAGTCATGTCAGGGCGGGCCAGCGCATTGATCCGAGTGTAAAACGACACCGTTCCATCCACCCGGCTGAAACCGCCTGCACCGATTTCCGGAAAGGCACGCTGCAAGTTGTTCTGCGTCTGCATGGCAGCGTTGTCTGGCGTCTTCATTAGCGTTTCTCTTTATCAAGCCGGACGAATGTGTTCGGGCCCACTGCCAATTCCTGCAAATTTGCTTCGAACCGGCTCAACACCTTATCCTTATGCCAATTCGCCAATGCTGCGATGCGCGCTGCAGATCCGTACATAGTACGCAGTTTTTCATCGTCTGCCAGCAGAGCAATAGCATTTGCCAGCGCTTTTGTATCCTCAGGCTGAACGACCAGTCCATTGCCACTAACTTCTTGCGCCAGGCCGGTATCGTTATTCGCCGTCGCGATGACCGGTCGCCCAGAGGCCAGCATGTTGGTGAGCTTCGATGGCAAGACCAGATCGGCCGCATCTGCGCGCTGCGGCAACAGATGAATGGTCGCAAGATTCATCAGTTCACACAGCTGGCCCTTGGGTTGCAGATCGTGGAATTGGATATTGGTCAGGTCTTCGGCGTGCTTTTCAAGGGCTGCTCGATTGGGTCCGTTCCCGCATACAACGAATTCGATATCGTCACGGTCGGCCAAAGCGCGGGCTGCATCGACCACAATGCGGATCCCCTGTTTGTTTGCGATGTTGCCAGAATATAACGCGACATGCGGCGCTGAGATGCCCCATAGCTCACGATAATCCGATGCCCGGTCAAGTGGAGCGATCTGCTCTATTTCTGCCCAATTGCGAAACGAAACAATGTGATCTTCTGGAACACCCAATGAGGCCACACTTTTGCACATCTCATGACTTATGGAACTGATCCGGTCGAACCCGCCCACAACCCATTTCTCGAACGCACGCGCTAGTCTTGCTGTAATGCCAGACGGGGAGACAAGACCGGTGGCAAACGCTGCCCCGACCTCGAAATCCTGAATATGAAGCCACGATTTCGCACCTGCCAACTTCGCTGCAAGCCTGGCAACCGGGGCTGCGATTGTAGAAGGGGCAATGGTCAAGACCACATCAGGCTTGAAAGCGCGGGAGGTACGAACCATGGGCAACAGCGCGTTCAATGCAAAGGTTGCATGATGGATTATTCGCCGCGCTCCGGTGGGGTTGTCTGGGACATAGTGCGGGACGCGGGTTAGATCGACGCCATTTTCAACAGAATGCCTTGCTCCGCCACCTTGGAAGCTTTCCGGCACCGACCACCCAGGGTAATAGGGCTTGCCAACGATAGCCTGAACCTCATGGCCGCGCTTGACCAAGTCCTCGCACATACCTGTGGAATAGGCTGCAATGCCAATTTCTTCCGGGGCATAATTAAGGCCGAGAAATAAAATCCGCATGGCTTCACGGGCCGCGTGCTTGGGCCTTGTTCTCAAGGAACCAGGCGTAGGTGCTGGCCAGCCCGTCGCGCAAAGAGATCGAGGGTTTCCAGTCCATCGCCCGCAGGCGGTCTGCGGCCATCAATTTGCGCGGGGTGCCGTCTGGTTTGGTTTTATCGCGCACGATGTCTCCATCAAAGCCGACCACATCGCAAACCAGTTGAGCCAAATCGTATATCGGCAGATCGTCGCCAGAGCCGATATTGACATGCGCCTCATGGCTGTAAGTCTTCAACAAATGAACGCATGCACTGGCGCAGTCATCCACATGCAAAAATTCGCGGCGCGGCGTGCCTGTACCCCAAATAGTTATCGTGTCATCGCCAGCGAGCTTAGCCTCATGCGCCTTGCGCATTAGGGCTGGGATCACGTGGCTAGACTGCAAATCGAAATTGTCGCCAGGACCGTAAAGGTTGGTCGGCATACCTGATATGTAGTCGCGGTCATACTGCTTGCGGTAGGCCTGGCACAATTTAATCCCTGCGATTTTAGCAATCGCATACCATTCGTTGGTTGGTTCCAGCGCACCGGTAAGCAGCGAATCTTCCTGAATTGGTTGCTCGGCAAACTTGGGATAGATGCAGGAGGAACCAAGGAACAGCAGCCGGTCGACTCCAGCGCGGTTTGCGGCCTCAATCAGATTTGTTTCGATTACGAGGTTTTGATACAGAAAATCCGCAGGGTAATTGGCGTTTGCTAGAATTCCGCCAACCTTGGCCGCCGCAATCACAATGGCGTCAGGCTTGGCCTGTTCTATCCATGCAAACACAGCGGCCTGATCCAGCAGATCGAGTTCCTGCCGTGTTGCGGTGAGGATGGTGCAATCCTGTTCCACTAGCTGACGAGCAATTGCGCCGCCGACCATGCCGCGGTGCCCGGCGACATAAACGGTTTTCCCTGCAAGATCGAACATCACGCGTCCTTCTGAATCGGCGCGTTCTGCATTACCTTCAGGTCTTCTCGGACCATTTCTGCGGCCAGTTCCCCCACCGAGGTGGTGTGCTTCCAGCCTAGCTTCTCAAGAGCTTTAGTCGGATCGCCGATCAGCAGGTCGACTTCGGTCGGGCGGAAATAGCGAGGATCGACTTCGACGAGCAAACGTCCATCGTCTGCGTCGTAACCTTTTTCATGTACGCCATCGCCTTCCCAGCGCATCGTCACACCGGTTTCGGCAAAAGCCATGTCCACGAAATGCCGCACGGTTACGGTTTCGCCGGTCGCCAGTACGTAATCGCCGGGCGTATCCTGCTGCATCATGCGCCACATGCCTTCGACATATTCTTTCGCATGGCCCCAGTCGCGCTTAGCATCCAAATTGCCCAGATACAGCTTGTCCTGACGGCCCAGCTTAATTGCTGACACAGCCCGAGTGATCTTGCGTGTAACGAAGGTTTCGCCTCGCAACGGGCTCTCATGGTTGAACAGGATGCCGTTGGAGGCGTGCATCCCGTAGGCTTCGCGGTAGTTCACCGTGATCCAATAACCATAGAGCTTGGCCACACCATAAGGGCTGCGAGGATAGAAAGGTGTGGTCTCGCTCTGCGGGACTTCCTGCACCAGACCATAAAGCTCGCTGGTCGATGCCTGATAGAAACGGGTCTTCTCTTCCATCTTCAGAATACGGATGGCTTCCAGCAAACGAAGCGTGCCGATGGCATCTGCGTTGGCGGTATATTCCGGCGTCTCGAAGCTGACTGCGACGTGGCTCTGCGCTGCGAGGTTATAAACCTCGTCCGGCTGCGTTTCCTGAATGATGCGGATCAGGTTGGTCGAATCTGTCAGATCGCCGTAATGCAGGTGAAAACGCTGCTCTTCCTCGTGCGGGTCCTGATAAATGTCCTCGATCCGGCCGGTGTTGAAGGAGGATGAGCGGCGCTTTACACCATGAACGTCATATCCCTTGTCTAGCAATAGCTGCGACAGATACGCGCCATCCTGACCGGTCACACCGGTGATGAGAGCAGATTTTCTAGACAATAGGATTTTCCGTTAGATTGCGAAATTGGGGGTGCGATCTGGTGCGCTTTTTAGCAGCCAATCGATATGGTGCAAGACAGTCAACGAAATCGTGTTAATCGAACTCTGTGGGCAGACCATAACGTTTGCTGGATGCCACTGTCTTCGTTTGACCTATACCACGTCTCTGATTAGCAGGCGGAAACTCGGTATTTCAGTACACAGCTGGTCGCCGCAACAGCAATACAGATGGTTCTTCATGCATGGCAGGTTTTATCAATAGCGTGCGATCTGACATTGCGGGCTCATACAATGCGGGGAACCTTGCGCAAAAGCGATCGTCACAAGCTGCGACTTACGGGTTTGTCGTTCTCACTGTGCTGGCAGTAGTGTTGCTTATGTGGGGAATGGCTTTCAACGAGTCTTCAATCACATATCTTTCCGTAGCAACAGTTTCCTTCTTGCTGCCGTTAGGAGTCGGCTTGTTTCGCTCAACGCGGTTTGATCCGTTCGAGCCCATCAATCTCGTTGCTTTGGCAATTTTTTTTGGAACTACGCTCAGAGCATTCTGGCTTTATTGGTCGGAAAGCGATCGGGTCGAATTCATTATGATGGAAACTACATTCGACGACGTGCTGACAAACGCGCCTTGGATTTTGACCAGCATTGCAGCTCTATGTGTTGGCTATGCGACTGCCACAATGCGTATTCATCTGGAAAAATTCTCTTTTATCCGAGACTATTCACTTTCACTGCGTCGGACATGGCTCAGCGTAATTATTGGCTGCGGAATGGCACTCGTTGGAACTCTAATGCTGGTAAACTCCTTCGGCATCGGCTTCGATAGCGGGTTTGCAAGCGAAAGTTACAAGCGTGTTCACGAATACGTCGATGATAGCGGTCAGGTTATTTACGGCACCGGAACAGAGCGATTTATCGCGGGCTTTGGCGCGTACACATTTCTCTTCATGGGCGCGCTGATGCTTCTTCGGATGCTTCGGCTGACACGTTTCAACCTGGCCGTACTAGCCGGTGTCGCCCTTCTGGCAATTGTAGGTCCTTTCTTAACAAGCTCACGATCTAGCCTAATTCTTCTTATGCTGAACTTGATGATTTTCTTGTTTTATTATGGCAAATTGCGGTCGCGCACAATTGTTATCGCAGTCCTTTCGGGGGTATTTATTGTTGCGACTCTTGGCGTTCTTAGAGAGGAAAATCAAACTGATATGACCCGTGATCTGACAGCAATCGATAGGGTTGTTGGCTCAGGCAACTCACTAGATTTCGTTCGGACTTCTGCAATAATCGACCGCGTTCCGGAAATTCGACCTTACCTCAACGGTCAGAGTTATGCGGCGTTGCTCTCGGCTCCGATTCCACGATCAATGTGGTTGGACAAACCACAAGTGGGCTTGGGCTCGTATGTTAAGGGCGAAATTTTTGGTGAAGACGTGCGTTTGTCGGGCTGGCCGTCGGGCATGATTGCGGAAGGGTGGATGAATTTCGGTTTTATCGGCTTGATCCTGCCGATGCTTTTGTTCGGAGCCATGCTGCGGGTGTTCTACGAATCGTGCCGACCTCTTCTTGGCATATCTTTCCCGGTTACGCTGATCTACGCAGTGAGTATCTGGCGATTGGGCTTTGGGACTATCGGCATGAATTTTGCCCACGGAATTACGCAGACATTGGTGTATTTCGTACCGGTGCTGATCCTGCTGGTAATTGCCCGTGCGCCTAATCGTGCAACGGTAGCTCGTCCGGCAATGGGATAGGTCTGTCAGCGCAATAAGGAAATTGGTCGGGGAGAGAGGATTCGAACCTCCGGCCCCTGCCTCCCGAAGACAGTGCTCTACCAGGCTGAGCTACTCCCCGACCGTGTCGGTCCCGTTTCGCCCTGAAGCAATGCGGGTCGAGGCAAGGCGCGTGCATATAGGTTGGGCTCGGCAGGGTGGCAAGTGGACATTTACCCGCTATTATAGTCAGTGATGAAGACAGAAGCGCACCATCCCGAACAGCAGTATCTCGACCTTATGGAGCGTATCTGGCGTGACGGCGACGAGCGGGTCGATCGCACTGGCATAGGGACCCGTTCAGTATTCGGGACGCAGTTGCGGTTTGATCTTGCAAGCGGAGTGATGCCGCTGCTTACAACCAAACGTGTTTATTGGAAAACCGCCACGCGCGAGATGCTGTGGTTTCTGACTGGCAATACAAACATCCGTCCACTGGTGCTCCAGGGCGTGAAGATCTGGAACGAATGGCCGCATGCGCGCTACGTCCGGGAAACGGGTCGGGACATTGCACTGAACACATTCGTTCAACGGATTGCCGATGACGAGACATTTGCTGCAAAGTGGGGCGATCTGGGGCCTGTTTACGGCAAACAATGGACGGATTGGCCGACATGGCGCTATCGCAAGGATGGTACTTACGAACCTGGTGAAAGCATCAATCAAGTGGCGCAGGTAGTCGAGAGCCTGCGCCACAATCCCGGTAGCCGTCGTCATATCATTGAAGGGTGGAACGTGGCCGAGCTGGACCGGATGGCGCTCCCGCCGTGTCACAAGACCTATCAGTTTCACGTTGCCGGAAAGGGTGACTGTGCCCGGTTAAACATGGTGCTGTATCAGCGCAGCTGTGATGTGGCGCTGGGCCTGCCGTTCAACCTCTGGTCGGCTGCATTGTTACAGCGCATGATTGCGCAGCAGACCGATCTCCAGCCAGGGGAACTGGTATGGATGGCCGGCGACACGCATTTATATCTCAATCACGCTGATCTGGTCGAAGAGCAGCTGGCACGGGAACCTCGAGGCCATCCGACGCTTGAGATAGTACGAAGGCCGGACACCATCTTCGGCTATACGATTGAGGATTTTGCGGTCCATGACTACGCTCCGCAAGCTCCTATAAAAGCACCTGTGGCGGTTTAAGTCCACAAACCTTGACCCGCCGCCCCGCGCGCAATAAAAATGCGCATGGAAGAAATATTGCGTCCGTCTTTATGGGCGGGCAGCGGGAGAGAATTCTATGGCCGACAGGCCCAAAGACGCGGCTTCGACACAGGGAAATGCAGGGCAGAATAAACCTTCCCTAACTCTCCATGTCCCCGAACCACATTATCGGCCCGGCGATACGGTTGATTATAGCCATCTGGATATTCCCGAAGCGGGCGCTCAGATACGGCCCGACGAAGTATGTGAAGCGAAAGAGACTGCACCACTCGCTCACGATCTGATCCGTGTCTTGGGTGAGGACAACAAAGCACATGGGCCTTGGGACCCAAAATTGACTCCCGATACCTTGCGTGAAATGCTCGGCCATTTTGCATTGGTTCGCGCTTTTGACGAGCGGATGTTCCGTGGCCAGCGCCAAGGCAAGACCAGCTTTTACATGAAGTGCACTGGTGAAGAAGCGACCAGCGTTTCAACTGCTATGGCGCTGGCCGGCGATGATATGGTCTTCCCCAGCTATCGCCAGCAGGGCGTTCTGATTGCACGTGGATATCCGCTGATCGAGATGATCAACCAGATATACTCGAACAAGGGTGACAAGCTGAAAGGCCGCCAGCTGCCGATTATGTATTCCAGTCGCAAGCACAGCTTCTTCACCATTTCTGGCAATCTGGCTACGCAAACTCCGCAAGCAGTGGGCTGGGCGATGGCATCGGCGATCAAGGGTGACAGCCGGATCGCCGCGACATGGGTGGGTGAAGGCAGTACGGCCGAGGGCGACTTCCATTCTGCCTGTACCTTCGCCACGGTATATAATGCACCGGTCATCCTGAATGTGATTAACAACCAGTGGGCAATTTCCAGTTTCAGCGGATTTGCCGGCGGAGAGCGGACGACGTTTGCGGCGCGGGGTCTCGGCTACGGCCTTGCCAGCCTGCGGGTCGATGGCAACGACCCCCTAGCATGCTATGCTGCTGAAAAATGGGCTGCCGACCGGGCACGGGCCAATGCTGGGCCGACATTGATCGAATTCTTCACCTACAGGGCGGAAGGCCACTCAACTTCCGACGATCCGAGTGGCTATCGCAGTGCCGAAGAGCGCGAGGAGTGGCCGCTGGGCGATCCAATCAACCGTTTGAAAAAACATCTGATTGCGCTGGGCGAGTGGGACGAAGAACGGCAGGCGGCGCTTGATGTCGAATGCGTCGATCTGGTCAAAAAGACGACCAAGGAGGCCGAGAAGAACGGCATTCTTGGCCATGGTCTGCATCATCCCTTCCACACCATGTTCGAGGATGTATTTGAGGAACTGCCCTGGCATCTGCAGGAGCAGGCCGAGCAGGCGATCCATGAGCGCGAAACCAAGTTTCCCGAAGGGCTCCCCAAACAATGAGCGAGACTGTAACCAAAAACTCAGTGAAGTCCGCCGATAAAGAAAGTGGTGAGCGCCGCCTCAACATGATCGAAGCGATCAACGAAGCGCTCGACGTTATGCTGGCGCGCGATCCCGATACAGTCGTGTTTGGTGAGGATGTCGGTTATTTTGGCGGTGTGTTCCGATGCACTGCAGGGCTGCAGGAAAAGCACGGCAAGTCGCGTGTATTTGACACTCCAATCAATGAATGCGGTATCATTGGTGTGGCAGTCGGCATGGGGGCATACGGCCTGCGACCGATCCCGGAGATTCAATTTGCCGATTATATTTATCCAGGATTGGACCAGCTGATCAGCGAAGCGGCCCGCCTGCGGTATCGCTCTGCGGGTGAGTATATTGCGCCTATGACAGTGCGGAGCCCGTTCGGAGGCGGTATTTTTGGCGGCCAGACCCACAGCCAGAGCCCGGAATCGCTGTTCACCCATGTGTCCGGCCTGAAAACGGTCATTCCGGCCACACCGTACGATGCGAAGGGCCTGCTAATCAGTGCCATCGAGGATAATGATCCGGTCATCTTCTTCGAGCCGAAACGCATCTATAACGGCCCCTTCAGCGGGTTTTACGACAACCCGGTCGAGCCTTGGAAGCGGCATAAGGACAGCATTGTTCCGGAAGGATATTATAAAGTTCCACTGGGCAAGGCGCGACAGGTAACCAAGGGAGAGCAGATGACTGTGCTCGCCTATGGCACTATGGTTCATGTGGCCGAGGCCGTCTGCGAGGCGAAGGGTGTTGAAGCAGACATTCTCGATCTGCGCACAATGGTGCCGCTTGATATCGAAGCCATCGAGGCATCGGTAAAGCGCACTGGCCGCTGCATGATCGTGCATGAGGCTACTCGAACCTCAGGCTTTGGCGCAGAGCTCTCCGCGCTGGTGCAAGAGCGCTGCTTCTATCATCTAGAGGCCCCGATCGAGCGCGTAACAGGCTTCGACACTCCCTATCCCCATAGCCTCGAATGGGCGTATTTCCCCGGCCCCGTCCGCCTCGGCGAGGCGATTGACCGGCTTCTGAAAGAGTAATCCGACATGGCGAAATTCATTTTCAACATGCCCGATGTGGGCGAAGGCGTTGCCGAAGCGGAGATCGTCGAGTGGCACGTTAAGGTCGGCGATACGATAACTGAAGACCAGCATCTGGTCGACGTGATGACCGACAAGGCGACAATAGACATCGAAAGCCCTGTTGATGGCGTGGTGACCGAGATCGCGGGAGAAGAAGGTGACATAATCTCCGTCGGCGGAATGCTGGTGACTGTGGAAATCGAGGGCAAAGTGCCCGATGATGTGAACGAGCACACGGCGCAAGTTCCGGCACCGGCGTCGAAGACCGTCGAAGTTGAGGAGCGGATCGAGGTCGAAACACCCGATCAATCCGACGCTGATGATGCAATGGCCGCGGATCCTGATCCAGCACCGGCCCAGCCTGTATCTTCTATTCCAGAGCGCCAAGAGCCTGCCAAAGTTCTGGCCACCCCAGCCGTGCGCAAGCGCGCGAAGGAATTGGGCATCAATCTGGGGCAGGTCAAACCGGCTGAGGATGGACGTGTACGGCACGGTGACCTCGACCAGTTCTTGACTTATAATGCCGGCTATTCCGGTGCGGCTCCTGTGCGGCCCGACGAAGAAAAGAAAGTCATCGGAATGCGCCGCCGCATTGCCGAGAACATGACAGCGTCAAAGCGCAATATACCCCACTTCAGCTATGTCGAAGAAGTCGATGTGACGGATCTGGAAGCAATGCGCGCGCAGCTGAACAGCAGCCGGGGCGACAAGCCTAAGCTGACTATTTTGCCGTTGATAATCACCGCAATCTGCAAGACTCTGCCCGAGTTCCCGATGATAAATGCCCGCTATGATGACGAGGCTGGCATTGTGACGCGTTATGGTGCTGTCCAGATGGGCATCGCTGCGCAGACTGATGCTGGATTAATGGTTCCCGTGCTGCAGGATGCGCAGGCGAAGAACGTCTGGCAGATGGCCAGTGAAATTAACCGTTTGGCAAAGGCGGCGCGGACAGGCAAAGCGGCCAAGGACGAACTTACCGGCGGTACGCTGACGGTCACCTCACTCGGTCCGCTGGGCGGAATTGCTACCACGCCTGTGATTAACCGGCCCGAAGTGGCCATAATCGGCCCGAACAAGATCATCGAGCGGCCGATGTTCGTATCGGACGGCCAGGGGGGTGAGCGGATTGAGAAACGTAAGGTGATGAATATTTCTATCAGTTGCGATCACCGGGTCGTCGATGGCTATGATGCGGCCAGTTTCGTGCAGGCACTGAAAAAGCTGCTCGAAACGCCGGTTCTGATAGTTTCGGGATAGGGTCTAACGAACAACTGCCGCAAAGCTGACTGCGCCGCGGCCGATCGCGGCATCGGCATCGCTGACGTGCCAGCGCAAATGCGTCACATCTTCGGGCGTGGCTCGGCGATTTCCGATTCGTAATGTGTTCAGTTTTCCCCAGTTGCGCCCACCATCGATCGATACTTTCGCATTCTGCCCGCCGCTGCGGCGAAAGGCGAGGTCGCGCGGGAGACGGCTCGACATCACAAAATCTTTGCCGCGACCCGGTGAACGCCAGCGCAGCATCAGGACAACGCGATCGCCTTTTTGCAATGTGGTGGCCGGTTGCAGGGCACGCACGATGCGTCCGTTCTGTTTTTCCTCTTGTTCAATATAAACGGATCGTTCGATCGCGATATTGGGTTGCGCGGCGACTGCTGTCGCGGCCAGCGCTGCCAGGCCTATGGCAAGTACAAATCGGCGCATGAAAAATCCCCGTTTTTCAGTCTTCCGAGCGATCCCGGACCTGCAAAACCGGCTTGCAGCCAAAGCGCCAAGATATAGTTAATTCCAGCCGAAGATTTATCCCGTCGCCGATCATTACAATTTCCCGCAAACTCTCTGCTATCGAGCCATTGACAGGCTGCGGAGGCTGGCCTAACTGCGCCGCTCCCGAGCAGCGGTGCTGCCGATTGCGCGGGTGTAGCTCAGTTGGTTAGAGCGCCGGCCTGTCACGCCGGAGGTCGCGGGTTCGAGTCCCGTCACTCGCGCCACTTTTCTCGCTTTGCGGGATAGGTGATGCACTCTTCCCCAGACAGATGAAATTGGTCATTGAGCTTTGCCGTTTGAAAGGCAAAGGTCTGACTAACTGATTTAGGGAAGGACACGCATCTATGAAAACCGCCATCACCGAAATGTTCGGCATTCAGCATCCCATTATTCAGGGTGGCATGCATTTTGTCGGCTTTGCCGAAATGGCGGCCGCGGTATCTAATGCAGGGGGGCTGGGCATTATTACCGGCCTCACATTGGGCACGCCGGAGAAGCTGGCCAATGAAATCGTCAAGTGCCGCGACATGACGGACAAGCCGTTCGGGGTGAATTTGACCCTGCTGCCCACGCTGACACCTCCTGATTATCCAGGGCTGGTGAAGGTAATCATCGAAGGCGGCGTGAAGGTGGTGGAAACCGCCGGTCGCAATCCTTCGGAACTTCTACCCCCGTTGAAAGACGCCGGGATCAAGGTAATCCATAAATGCACCAGCGTGCGACATTCGCTCAAAGCACAAGACATCGGCTGTGACGCCGTGTCGGTCGACGGCTTCGAATGCGGAGGTCATCCGGGCGAGGACGACGTGCCGAACTTTATCCTGCTGCCTTGCGCTGCGGACGAACTGGAAATACCGTTTGTCTCCAGCGGCGGTATGGCCGACGGGCGTAGCCTCGTCGCCAGTCTGGCGATGGGCGCTCAGGGGATGAACATGGGCACCCGCTTTATCGCCACACAAGAAGCTCCTGTGCACGAGAACGTGAAGCAGGCCATCGTTGCTGCCAGCGAGCTTGATACGCGCCTTGTGATGCGTTCCTTGCGCAATACGGAGCGGGTGATGACCAATGAAGCGGTCGAGCGTCTGATCGAGAAGGAAAAGCGTTTGGGCGATGACCTGAAGTTCGAAGATATCATTGACGAGGTTGCAGGCGTCTACCCCAAGATCATGATGGAAGGGGATATGGACAAGGGCGCGTGGAGCTGCGGCATGGTCGCCGGACTGATAAATGATATTCCGACATGTAAAGAATTGATCGACGGCATCATGAGCGAGGCAGAAGCAATACTCGGTCGGATGAACAAGCAAGCCGCATCCTAAGCGACAATACCGAACTATCGCGCGCGCTTGTCGTTTCCGGCGGCCAGCGCGCGCACGTTTGCCTGATGGCGGTCCCGATCGATGGTAAAACGGCTGACGGCAAACAGCATTGTCGCCCACAATACTAATAGCGAAGGCGCATACAGCGCACCTAACCACCAGATGGTTTCGGCATCGACACTCCCCGGCGTTGCGCCATCAGGAAAACTTATGGCAGACAACATCATACCCCCAGCAAATACGCCCAGGCCCGCTGTGGTCTTGCGCGTAAAGGTCACGGCGGCGTAATAAACGCCCTCTGTGCGGCGCCCGGTGCGTAGCTCCCCACTTTCCGCCAGATCGGCAATCATCGAATACATCGTACCCTGCAGGGCGATAATCATCGCCAGATCGACGGTATTGATTATGGTAATCAATGGGAAAAGCAACGGGTCGCCATTTTCCGGTAGTAGGCCGAGCAGGCGTAGCACCACAGGCATGGGCGCTATGCTGAAGGCAATGATGCCAAGGCTCAATACTGTTTGGCGTTTCCCGAAACGGCGCACCAAGCGCGGTGCCAGAAGCAGAGCGCCCAATGCCGAAACGAATACCGATGCAGTCCAGATGAACCGCTGGAATTCGGTAAACTCCCAGAAATAGCTAAGCATGATGAACGCTAGTGACGCAGCGATTCCCGCTGCGATTGAGTTCATGACAAAGGCCCAGAACAGCATCAGGAAATTACGGTCGCGCAGCGTTTCGGAAATCTCGCCGAAAACCTGCCTCACTGTCTTGCGTTTGGGAGGGCCCGGTTGGCGTAGGCCAGGTATCCTGTGATGCGTGCCAAGAGAGGAGATCATGATGGCGACAAACATCAAGCACGAACCCAGAATACCGAATGTAGCGTAGGCCTCATGGTTGAGAATACCGTCGGAATATTGCTCTGTGGGAACGAGCAACACGCCGAACATCAGCACTGTCAGCAAATTGCCGCCGACCCATGCGAAAAATGTCCGGAACAGCTGGATGGAAGTGCGTTCTTCGTAATTGGTCGTCAACTCAGGCAGCAAAGCGTAGCTGGGTGTCTCGTAAAAGGTGATGAAAGTGCGGATAAGGACCGAGATGCACAGCAGATAGACAAACAGGCCCCCCTGGCTCCAGTCTGGCGGGTTCCATAAAAGGAAAAAGCTGAAAGAAACGGGCAGGGCCGACGCATACATAAATGGATGGCGCCGTCCCCAGCGAGACCGGAAATTGTCCGACCAGTAACCGACCAGCGGGTCGCTGACTGCATCGAGTACCAGTGCAAGCAGAATTGCCAGCCCGACCAGTCCCGGCTCAAGCCCGACGACCGTACCGTAAAACAAAAGCAGGAAATAGCTGAAGCCGCTGTCCTTCACCCCGAAGGCCGCCGATCCGAAGCCGAACGCCAGCTTGGTACCAAACGAAGGCTTGCCGAATGTCGGCAGTTGACCACCGGCAAGCGTTTGTCTCGCGCGCTGCGTTTCTTTGGTCATGCATTCCCCATCGCCCCAAGGCTTGCGTGCCTACGCTAAGCCGGGCGGGCGTCAATGACGATGACAGCAAAAGGGTGAGTGGTGCGGCGCGTGTTCAGGGGGAATGGCATGCCTTCACTAACATACCCGGCAATCAGCGTTTGTGGCCAGTTTCCATCCAGGCCAGAAAGCGCCCGAGAGGCAACAGCCACGCCAGACCGAAGAATAGATACACCAGACTCTGGGCTACGGTGGGCCAGCCCGCGATGAATTGCGGCACATAGCGGGCCACAACCAGAGCATACACAATTAATCCGAATAGGATTAGCAGTACGCCGACAGGAACGCGCCATTTGGGTTCTTCGTTCATGCGAATGGTCCGTAGAACCGGGTTGGCGTCACGATAGCAGTAAGAGAACGGTCATGTGGTTCCACCGGTAAACTGTCAGCCAGTTGTACATCCCATGCCAGCCCAATTGATTTCGCTGCAGTATTATCTGCTAGCCAGCGGTCGTAATGCCCGCCGCCCTGACCCAGCCGCTCTCCATCGCGGGTGAAGGCCACAAGTGGGACAAACAGAATGTCAGGTACGGCAATCGGGCACTGCGTTGAAGGTTGCGGAACCGAATAGGGGCCTTCCTCCAAAACGCCTTCAGCGAAAGGATCGTCGTAAGCGGCAAATTCCATCGACTTATCGGGACCGGTAAACCGGGGGAGGGCCAATGCATGGCCATGCTCGTGAAAGAACTTCGCATAAGCGGTAGTCGGCGCTTCAGCTCCGGTCGCCGCATACAGCCCGATTGTCGCGTCGTTGGGAATTAGTTCAAGCAGTGGCGCAGGCGGACGATGGAAGAGTAAGGCACGGATGCTTTGTGGTTGCGCCTGAAAGTGATCGCGACGCGCATCGCGGTAAGTTTTGCGGAGCGCCTGCTTTGTATCCATCGGGTCCATGTGCTCTTGTGAAGGGAAAAAGTAGCGGAACCACCATGAGTCGTTTGCCGGGAAATTCTCTGACGCAAAAACGTCAGGTGGGTGCCGTTTGCCCCGGTTCCCAGGTTCCACTCTGAAGAGCGCAGGGGCCCATGTTCCAGGGTAGGGACAGCTCCCTTTGGAAAGCTTATAGCCTCAGGAATGTTCCAATCGGGCTCGTGCCGGGCAGTTCCGCCGACCTCTATTTAGCTGTACCCGCGCCTTTCCTCAAGCTTCTCGGCGGTTTCTTCGAGCAATAAGGCGAAACGTTCCAGCGCAGGGGCCAGATCGGGATCAGTGGCTAAACTGTTTTCGGGTTCTGGGGCAGCTGTTGGGGTCGCTTTGGCCTGCGCCAGTTCCTTGGTCAGGTTCGCAATTTGAGCCAGATGCCGGTTCTCTAAGGCTTCCCGATCCGTTTCCTTGCCGCGCAGGGCCGCTAATTCCTGGCGCACATCGTTGGCATGTTCCGCAGCGCTCTGCTGGGCCGATTGCATCCGGTCTAGTTCCTGCTCCAGTTCCGCAATGCGCGCCATCATGACGTCACCTTGCCCCTTCAGCGTATCGGCGTCGCGTAATTGCTGTGCCTTCTCAGCACGGTAGGCATCGAATCCGTCCTGTAGTTTGCGCTTGTCAGATTCTACAGAAGCAGTTGCCTTGCGCGCTTCGTGCAACTCATCGGCCAGTTGCAGGGCGGCAAACAGCAAATTCTGCGTATAACGTGGGCCCATCTCAACGAATTTTTCGTCGATGGTCGCCCCCAGGTTACGCACATGCTCTTCCTCGCCCGTTTCGCAAGTGATGGCATAAGTCTGTCCGCCGACGACCAGTTCGATGGTGTTCATCGTTCCAACTTCCCGACCACATCGTCGATCCGGCGTATCTGGGCAGCGACTTCCTCCCGCAAAGCTTCGTGCTGAACGACCAGTTGGGAAACCGAAGGCGGGATCTGCGCGCTGCCCGAAGGATTATCGGGTTCGTCCGCAGCCTTTGCGATGCGGGAGAGTGCGGTTTCGATCCGCTGGATGAAGTTTTCGGTACGATCAGCTTGCATAACAGTAACTAATTTACTCCGACTTTGCTTCAAGAGCAAAGGTTTGCCGCGCCCTGTTGATAAATCGCATCAGGCAGCGCTGTACCATCCCTGTAACGTTAGCCCGCCTTGACCTTGTGCGGCGGCACGGCGAAGGCTTCCCAAAGGCCGAATCGCGCCCGCCAGAGGCGCGTTGCCGATGCAGGAGACGTCCGTCTAATGAGCCCCGATTCCGCGAGCAAAGATCGCGCCAGCCTTACACAGATGGCAAATGCCGTTCGTGCGTTATCAATGGATGCGGTGCAGGCCGCCAATTCCGGGCATCCCGGAATGCCGATGGGTATGGCCGATGTGGCCGCGGTTTTGTGGTCGCAGTTTCTGAAATTCGATCCAGCTGCGCCGGACTGGCATGATCGTGATAGGTTCGTGCTCAGCGCAGGGCACGGTTCCATGCTGATTTACAGCCTGCTGCATTTGTCCGGGTATGCCCAGCCGACGATGGATGACATCCGCAATTTCCGCAAACTGGGCAGCCCTTGCGCTGGACACCCTGAGAATTTCCTGTTGGACGGCGTGGAATGCACCACCGGCCCACTGGGCCAAGGTCTCGCAATGGCCGTCGGTATGGCGATGGCAGAGCGGCATCTGAATGCGCAGTTCGGGGATGATCTGGTCGACCACAAAACCTGGACGATCGCCGGGGACGGGTGCCTGATGGAAGGCATCAACCACGAAGCTATAGGATTGGCCGGACATCTTAAACTGGGCCGTCTGAACGTCCTATGGGACGACAATAGCATCACCATCGACGGCGCCGCGGATCTTTCCACCAGTGAGAATATTCGCGGCCGCTACGAGGCGACAGGCTGGCATACTGTCGAATGCGATGGTCACAATTTCGATGATATTGCGCGCGCTCTTGCAGAGGCCGAAGCCGATGACCGTCCTTCGCTTGTTGCGTGCCGCACCGTTATCGGACGCGGCGCCCCGACCAAGCAGGGAACCAGTGCAACGCACGGTGCCCCCTTGGGAGACGAAGAAATCGCAGGAGCCCGTGAAGCGTTGGGATGGGATGCAGCGCCCTTCAATATTCCGAAAGAAGTGCTGGCAGACTGGCGCGCTACCGGTGAGGCGGGTGCAAAAGAGCATGGCGAATGGGAGGCCCGCTTCCTGAACCACGACCAGCGTAGCGAATTCGAACGCCGCATGAAGGGTGACCTGCCAGAAACGGTATTCGGCAGCAATTATTTTGCCGGCCTCTATGTTGAACCGAAAAAGGTGGCGACCCGTGTTGCCAGCCAGATGGCGCTGGAGGAGATTAACCCCCGCGTTCCGGAAACATTCGGTGGCTCTGCAGATTTGACTGGATCGAACAACACCAAAACAGCTGGAATGGAACCCTTCACCGCAGACGCTTATGGAGAGCGTTACGGATATTACGGCATCCGTGAATTTGGCATGGCGGCGGCTATGAACGGCATGGCGTTGCATGGCGGGGTTATCCCCTATGGCGGCACATTCATGGTGTTCACCGACTACGCCCGCGGTGCGATCCGCCTCTCCGCGCTGCAACAGGCGCGCGTGATTTATGTCATGACGCATGATAGCATCGGGCTGGGGGAAGATGGCCCGACTCACCAGCCGGTGGAGCATTTGCAGTCCTTGCGCGCGATGCCCAACCTGCTCGTTATGCGCCCGGCGGATGTGATCGAAACGGGGGAATGTTGGGAGATTGCTCTGAAGAGCAAGGATCGCCCTTCGATCCTCGCGCTCAGCCGTCAGGGTCTGCCGCAATTGCGTCTGAAAGATGCAGGCGAGAATCTGTCGGCCAAGGGTGCTTACCGCCTGAAGTCTGCGGAAGCCGATAAGCGCGTCGTGTTGATTGCCAGTGGTTCTGAAGTATCACTCGCAATCGATTGCGCAAAAGAACTCGAGGCTGCGGGTATCGGCGCTGATGTAGTTTCGATGGTCTCGACTGAACTCTTCGATGAACAGTCTGACGAGTACCGCTCTGACGTTTTGCCAGCTGATAACGTTTTAAGGGTCAGCATCGAAGCAGGTACGACCTTCGGGTGGGAACGCTACACAGGGTTAGACGGGATCAATATCGGTATAGACCGGTTCGGCGCATCGGCCCCGGCAGGTGACCTTTTCGAAAAATTCGGTTTCACTGTGGACGCTATCGTTCCGCAGATAATGAATAAAATCAAAGCATAGGCAGGAGAAGTTTCATGGCAACTAAAGTTGCAATCAACGGTTTCGGACGTATCGGCCGCCTCTTGGCGCGCGCTTTGCTGGAGCGAGACGATCACGATCTGGAACTGGTCGCGATCAACGACCTGGCGGATACCAAGTCTAACGCTCTATTGTTCGGTTTCGATTCTACTCACGGCCGTTTCCCAGGGACAATCGAGCACGGCGACGGCGAAATGACCGTTAACGGCAAAAAAATTGCTGTTACTTCGGAGCGTGATCCCGGCAATCTGCCACACAAGGCAATGGGTATCGACATTGTGCTGGAATGCACCGGCTTTTTCCAGAGCGACGAAGCCTGCCGCCCGCATATCGCCGCTGGTGCCCGCAAGGTGCTGATCTCCGCCCCTGCGAAGGGCGTTTCCAAAACTATCGTGTACGGCGTAAATCAGGACAGCCTGACTGCGGAAGACGATATTGTCTCCAACGCCAGCTGCACCACCAACTGCCTTGCTCCTGTGGCCAAGGTGCTGAATGACACAGTCGGCATCGAACGTGGTTTCATGACGACGATACATAGCTACACCAACGATCAGCGTATGCTCGATCAGATGCATTCCGATATGCGCCGTGCGCGCGGCGGTGCACAGAATATGATACCGACCACCACGGGCGCTGCACGCGCTGTCGGCCTCGTTCTACCCGAACTTAACGGTAAGCTGGACGGATCATCCGTTCGCGTGCCGACACCCAACGTTTCCCTTATTGATCTGGTGTTTACGCCGAGCCGTGACACCAGTGTCGATGAACTCAATGGCGCGTTGAAGGCGGCTTCGGATGGCCCGATGAAGGGCGTTCTGGATTACACCGACCTGCCGCTGGTGTCCGGTGACTTCAATCACCATCCGGCCAGTTCTACCGTCGACAGCTTGGAAACAGCTGTGATGGAAGGCAAGCTGGCCCGCGTGGTTAGCTGGTATGACAACGAGTGGGGTTTCTCCAATCGTATGATCGACACCGCCGGAGTGATGGCCGGCCTGTGACGCAATTCAAAACTCTGGACGATCTTCCCACCGATCTTTCGGGCAAGGTTGTTCTTGTGCGGGTAGACCTGAATCTGCCTATGGAGGGTGGTTCAGCCACTGATGTCACACGGGTGGAGTCTGCAAAACCGACCATTCTAGAATTGGCGGACAAAGGCGCCAAAGTGCTGCTGCTCGCTCATTACGGACGCCCCAAGGGCCAGCGGCACTCAACCATGAGCACAAGCTGGGTGCAAGGTGATGTCGAGGAAGTCATCGGACGAGAGATCATGTTCATCCCAGAAGTCATGGGGCTGGTTGTAGAACAATCCATCGGCATTCTGGGCAATGGTGATATCGGCCTGCTCGACAATGTCCGGTTTTGGCCAGGCGAAGAAACGAACGACGCCGACTTCGCCGCTGGAATGGCTGCGCATGGGGACATCTATGTGAACGATGCGTTTTCCGCCGCGCATCGGGCCCATGCTTCCACTGAAGGCCTTGCGCACCTGCTGCCGTCCTACGCCGGCCGCGCTATGGAGGCCGAGTTGAAAGCTTTGGACGTGGCGCTCGGCAAGCCGGAAACGCCGGTTGCGGCAGTGGTGGGCGGCGCCAAAGTGTCATCGAAACTCGATGTATTGCATAATCTGGTAGGCAAGGTTCAGCACCTGATTATCGGCGGCGGTATGGCCAACACCTTCCTCGCCGCACGCGGCGTGGATGTGGGTAAATCTTTGTGCGAACATGATCTGGCGGACACGGCCAACGCCATCATGGACAAGGCCGATCAAGCAGGGTGCACCATCCATTTGCCGTATGACGTTATGGTGGCAAAGGAATTTGCAGCAAACCCAGTTTCTTTGCGCGTCTGCAATGTGCACGAAGTGGCCGCAGACGAGATGATCCTAGACATCGGACCGCAGGCTGTTGAAGCCTTGGCCGATGTTCTTAAAAACTGCCGCACTCTGGTATGGAATGGTCCGCTAGGGGCATTTGAAACGGCGCCTTTCGACGAGGCAACAGTCGCTCTGGCCAAGACCGCAGCTGCCCTGACTCAGGACGGCTCGCTGGTCTCTGTGGCAGGCGGCGGGGATACGGTCGCTGCCCTCGCTCATGCCGGTGTGAAGGACGATTTTACATTCGTTTCAACGGCAGGCGGCGCCTTTCTCGAATGGATGGAAGGTAAGGTCCTGCCCGGAGTCGCGGCGCTGCAAAGCTGATAGGGATGACAGGAACAGCGGAGCCTTCCCCAACAATCCGACGAATAGTCATTGTCGGCGGCGGGACCGCTGGCTGGATGACGGCGGCGGGATTATCACGTTCGCTGGGCGGCCTTGGTCTGTCGATCACTCTTG
Source organism: uncultured Sphingomonadaceae bacterium (assembly GCA_913060895.1). Taxonomy (GTDB): domain Bacteria; phylum Pseudomonadota; class Alphaproteobacteria; order Sphingomonadales; family Sphingomonadaceae; genus CAJXSN01. The sequence goes on along the minus strand of CAJXSN010000002.1, from coordinate 91,114 downwards.
TAGAATCCGACGCAATCGGCACGGTGGGCGTGGGCGAAGCGACCTTGCCGCACATCCGAGATTTCAACCGGATAGTTGGGATCGACGAGCGCGACATGATGTCCCGCACTGCCGCGACCATCAAGTTGGGCATTGAATTTCGTGACTGGGGCAGGCCTGGCGATCGATATATGCATCCGTTCGGTACGTACGGAGAAACCATCGGGCCTGCTCCGTTCCATCATTACTGGCTGAAGGAACGTGCTAATGGCGGCCAGACGGCGGCGCTCGGCGATTATTCCTTGCCCATTGTTGCCGGTTGGAATGGTCGGTTCGAACCTCCTTCTGCGCAGGAAGGTATGCTGGCTTACAATTACGCCTTCCAGTTCGATGCGGGGCTGTATGCGGCCTATCTGGCGGATGTAGCTCAGGCTGCGGGGGTAAAGCGGCAGGAGGGGCGCATTGTCGAAACTCGACGATCGGACGCTGGAGACATTGTGTCTGTGGTGCTGGATTCGGGGCAGGTCATAGAAGGCGATCTGTTCGTCGATTGCTCGGGCTTTCGCGCCTTGTTGATCGAGCAGGAATTGCAGACCGGGTTCGAGGATTGGAGCCACTGGCTGCCATGCAACCGTGCTTGGGCTGTCCCCTGCGCGATCGGCGCCGAATCCACGCCGTTCACCCGCGCAACCGCGCGCGATGCGGGTTGGCAATGGCGTATCCCGTTGCAACACCGAATTGGGAATGGGCACGTTTATTGCGAGCGGTATTCTACCGATCAGGGTGCGCTGGATGTGCTGATGGGAAATTTGGAAGGCACACCGATTGCTGAGCCCCGCCAGCTGGTATTCAAAACCGGCAAGCGGCGACAGATGTGGAACCGCAATGTAGTGGCCATAGGCCTGTCGGGCGGATTTCTTGAGCCTCTCGAATCAACCAGCATCGATCTCATTCAGACGGGTATTCTGAAGCTGATCGACCTGTTCCCTACCGACCGGTGCGAGTTGGCGGATGTAAGCGAATACAACCGGCTGATGGATCTTGAATATGGGCGCATCCGGGATTTCCTACTGCTGCATTATGTCGCAAACCAGCGGGAAGGTTTACCGTTCTGGGACGATATGCGGCACATGGAATTGCCAGCAAGTCTCGCTGCAAAAATGGATGCTTTCCGGTCGCGCGGTCTGACCCCCGACTATTCAGACGGGCTGTTTTTGCTCCAGAGTTGGTTGTCGGTATTTATCGGGCAGAACATCATACCGGAAACGCTGGACCCGCGTGTAGATACAATGTCCGCCGGCGAACGGCAGGCTCATCTGGAGCGCATCCATTCGACTCTTCTTGAGAGCGCGGAAGGAATGGAAGAGCATCTTTCTTTCATCCACCAATACGGCGCGAGCTTTAAGCAGAGCGGGGCGTAATGAGCAGCGCGGTCCACACTATTGTTCTGGCCGGTCGCTCAGCCGACGTGTGGCCGGTTGCCGCCTTACTGGAACGCGAATTGCCCCCTCGTATAAAGCTTCATGTAATCGAAGATGGCGGAATTTATGGTCCTCGGGGTGCAACGGTTCCTCTCGGCAGTGGCTATCACACGCGAACAGGGATCGATTGCGCTACTCTGCTGGAACATTGCGATGCGGCATTATCTCTGGGGAGTGTGCTGGAGAACTGGCGCGGCGAAGGCAGCCGCTTTGTCACCGCGCCATCGGGCACGCTGCCGGCAGTTGGCGGTGTGGCCCTGCATCAGTTGCTTCTGAAGATGGCTGCCGGGAACGCTGATTTCGGACAAAGCTTTGCGCCGTTCCGTTTTGCTGCGCGCGCTGCGGAGGCTGGGAAGATGGCGCTTCCAGCTGATGCGCCGGATTCGCCGCTGGCAATGCTCGGGCCGCAGGTGAGCTTCGACCGCGGGAGATATGCCGCGATGCTGCGCGCGCGATGCGAAGGTGCTTGCACGATTTCCAAGGGCAGGGTTGCGGCGGCACAGATTAATGGCTGCGGCGACATTGGAAGCGTGACGCTGGATTCGGGCGCGAAGATACCGGGTGATTTCTTTGTGGACTGCTCCGGTGATCTAAGTGACGTTGCGGGGTGCCCGGAGGATTTGAGGCCTTTGCAGATTGTGCCATTTGGGCAGGTCGCAACAATTGCGCTTGTGGCGGATCGCAAGCCTGTAATGCCTATTTATCGCGCTCAGGAGGATGGTCTGCTGGCGATCACGCCCACGGCAAGCGGTCAACTGCTTACCTTCGCTTGCTCAACAGAAACGACTGAGGAGACTATTCTGCAATTCACGAGTGAGAGCGCCGTTATAGCAACTGTCGGAAATGGCTGCACCGACACGCCATGGCTGCACAATTTGGTTCGGCTCGGTACGGCATCGGTACAAATTGGCTCCATGCTGTCGGCGGACATAGTGCTTCTTCAGGCGCAGTCGCTTTTGTTGGCCGATTGCTTGCCAGTGCGGTCACAAATGCAAGCGGAAGCGGATGCTTTCAATCGCAAGCACGCCGAGACGGTGCGCGGTATTACAGATTTCGCCTTCGCACCGTTGTATTTGGGAGCGCACGCAGGCTTGGTGTGGGAGGAAGTGCGCGCCTCTCCGCCTCCACACAGCCTCCAGATCCGCATCGACCAGTTTCGCAGCCGTGCGCGCGTTCCCTCGTTCGAGCGTGATTATGCCGACGAGCAGACCTGGACCGAGTTGCTGTTCGGAATGGGCCTACAACCGTCTGGCTATGATCGCCGGGCCGATACCATCCCGCCCGCGCATATCGAGCGTGTTCTAAATACGATCCGTCAGCAACTGGATGGGGCTCTGGCGCGTATGGAGACGCGAACAAACTTTTTGCGCCGATTCGCCTAACGATATTCAGGATTCGGTGCGTCGAACCGGCGCCCTTCTTTCCATAGTTCCGGCAAATTGCCGTGGGCCGGAATTCCGCCAGCATCCTTTAGTATCCGCGCCATGTGCAGCATATTCCAAGCAGCAAAAGTCGTGTTGCGACGGGTGAAATCATTGTCGAAGCCAACATAACCTTCGCTATCTTCGAGGGGGTCGCCATAGCTCGGGCCGGGTCCTGCTTCGCCGATCCAGCCCGCATCGGCTTGCGGTGGAATGGTGTAACCTACATGTTGCAGCGAATAGAGAGTGCCCATTGCGACGTGCTTGATACCGTCTTCGTTGCCAGTGACGATGACCCCGCCGACTTTGCCATAATAGGCGTATTGACCCTTGTCGTTGGTCTGGCCGGAATGGGCATATAGCCGCTCTATCAGTTGCTGGCAGACACTGCTTTTCTCGCCCAGCCAGATCGGTGTGCCGATTACGAGAATGTCTGCGGCCTTCACCTTTTCCCATATGTCAGGCCAGTCGTCCCTTTCTGCCCCATGCTCGGTCATGTCGGGATAGACGCCGTGGGCTATGCAGTGATCGACCAGACGCACCTGCTCCAGAGAGACTTCGTTGCGAACCATGATTGCCTCGATCATGCCAAGCAATTTGTCCGTGTGCGATCCCTGCGGAGATGGCTTGAGTGTGCAGTTGATGGTCAGCGCTTTCAGGTCGCTGAAGTCGGATAGGTTCTCATCACATAGTCGTTCCTGAGTCTTATCGAGCATTCTGGCCTCCTTTGGGTATTCCAATACTACGCGCGGCAGTGGGAAAGGTTACGCGGCTCGAGTTGCAGGCCCTGTTGCGACGGGGGGCAACGCTGGCTAAAGGGCCTGCCATGAATAATGATGCGCGCATTCAGGCGGCGCCCGTTTTCTTTGAGGACCAAGACAGATGAACTTCGATCAGATGAAAGCCAAAATGGCGCAGGGCGACGGCTTTATTGCGGCATTGGATCAGTCCGGCGGTTCCACACCAAAGGCGCTGGCTGGTTATGGCGTGGCTGAAGACGAATGGTCCGGCGACGAGGAAATGTTCGCCAAGATCCACGAAATGCGTTGTCGTATTGTGGAAAGCGCGTCCTTTACCGGCGACAAAGTGGTCGGCGCGATCTTGTTTGAAAAGACAATGGAAGGTTGCAACCCCGAAGGCATTCCCATCCCTCAACGTCTGGCGGGCAAGGGTATCGTTCCTTTCCTGAAGGTCGACAAAGGAATGCATGACACTGCCAACGGTGTGCAATTGATGAAGGAAATGCCCGAGTTGGATGCAAATTGCGAGCGGGCGAAGGAATTGGGCGTGTTCGGCACGAAAATGCGCAGCGTCATCCACGAAGCGGATGAAACCGGCGTGGCCGACAATGTCCGCCAGCAAATGGATTTCGGCCTGCAAATTTTGGGCAATGGTCTGGTCCCAATTCTGGAGCCTGAAGTGAGCCTCAAAAGCGAGAGCCGTCCGCAGGCCGAGGCTCAGCTTCTCGCCGCAATGCTGGACCAGTTAAACCGTGTGCCCGACGGCCAGCAAGTGATGTTAAAGCTTACTATCCCGAGTGAGCCCGATACTTACAAAGCGCTAACCGAACATCCCAAAGTACTGCGCGTGGTAGCTCTGTCCGGCGGGTATTCGCGCGAGGAGGCCTGCACCGAGCTGGCCAAAAACCACGGTATGATCGCCAGTTTCAGCCGTGCCCTTCTGCAAGAATTGCGTGCGCAGATGGATGATGCGCGCTTTGATGAAGCTCTGTCGAGCGCAATTGACGCGATCTACACCGCGAGTAAGCAGCCGGGCTAACGATGTGGGGGCTTGGCGGTTCTCCGTCATTACCTGCCACTTTAGCTAGGCCTTTTAAAGGAGAAGCGATACTTCGTTTCGTCCGTTTCGCTATCGGTAGTGCGTTCTGGCGTTGCGGAGACCAGCTTTACCGGCATGCCGTGCGTTTCATACTCTTCGCCAAGGGTAAGGTTGGTCGTATCGCGCCAGCCGTCACCATCGATTTGCGCCTTTAGAATGACCCGTCCGGCCCAAGCGCAGCGCGCATTAACCGGGCAACGGGAATCTTCGACCAGTTTCTTAGGTGTCACGCTCACACTTCCCACTCGCACCGGCCGGTCGATCCCGACCTGAAACCCCTCTGGCGCAGGGGCAGTGGGTACCTGATTTCCTGCGGGGACCACGGCGCATCCGGCCAAAAGGAGCATCGGGGCTAGTAAGGGGCCGCGTATTGTCATGATGTCGGAGTGAGCCTTTGATAATTGCCGAGAGGTGAATGGTGACGTATGCGCGCTCTGAGGTTAGGGAAGCGTCCATGCCCGACAATACATCCGTTTATGCACCCGCCTGCCAACTCTACCTTATCTCTCCGCCCTATGTAGGCGGCAATTTTCCCGAGCGGCTCGGGCGTGCTCTAGATGCCGGCAAGGGACTGATCACTGCTTTCCAGTTCCGTGTAAAGAATGTGGACCAGCATGAGGCGGCACGGCTTGCTTCGCCGTTGCAGGCAATTTGCTCTGCACGGGATGTGGCCTTCATCGTCAACGACGATCCCGCATTGGCCCGCCGACTGGACGCCGATGGTGTCCATTTGGGGCAGGGTGACGGGGATCCGCGCGACGCCCGCGATGAGCTCGGAACCCAAGCACAGATCGGCGTAACCTGCCATGATAGCCGCCATTTTGCGATGGAGGCGGGGGAGGCAGGAGCGGATTATGTGGCCTTCGGAGCGTTTTTCCCAAGCACGACCAAGGAAACAGAGCATCGTCCAGAGCCGGAAATCCTCGAATGGTGGTCCGGCGTTTTCGAGATCCCATGCGTCGCCATTGGAGGCATAACGCCAGCAAATTGTCAGCCGCTTGTCGCCGCCGGTGCAGATTTTCTGGCCGTTTCGGGCGCTGTCTGGGGTGGAGACGAGGTGATAGTTATAAACGCATTCGCTTCAGCAATGGCGCAGGCGAACGCGCACAAGCCAGCGCAGTAATCTGCTAGCGCGTGATTTCCTGCGCTCGATGGTCTATTGGACAAATATGAAATTTTTTGATCGTCTTCTCACCATCGTTATCACGGCCACGCTGACATCGGCAGTGTGGATTGTTGCCGGTGGAAGCCTGATCGAAAACGCCACGGGTGAAGGGCAGCGTGACAGTGTCCGCCCGGCCGATGCCGCGCCCAGCCCTTCGGCAAGTGGGGTAGTGATTGCAGGCCAGGCGGGCAATGATGCCGAAAACGGTCGCAAGATTGCTCCGCCGCTCGATTCAAACAATGTCTCGGCTCCGACGGATAGCGAGATTGCTCAATTGGTGGTACCTGTTCTGAATGTCCGACGTAGCGATCTTACCGATACCTACTCGGCCTCGCGCACCGGCGGTGATCGCCTACACGAAGCAATCGACATTATGGCTCCCAACGGAACCTCGGTTATTGCGGCCGGTCCAGGCGAGATAGAGAAACTGTTCAGTTCCGATGCAGGGGGCCTGACGATCTATGTTCGCTCTACAGACGGACAGACGATTCATTATTATGCGCATCTGGAAGAATATGCGCCGGGCCTGCGTGAAGGAATGCGTGTTCGGCGCGGCCAGCGGATAGGTTCCGTCGGCAGTTCAGGTAATGCAGAAGCGGATGCACCGCATCTGCACTTTGCTATTTTGCGTACCACCAAGGATGCCGAGTGGTGGGAGCCTGCCAATGCGATCAATCCATACCCGCTGCTGACTGGTAAGACCGCTCAGCAGCGATCTGACGGACCGGACTGACGTAGGTTCAGCCGGCAGACCGGCTTCGCACACAGCGCAGTCGGCCAAGTTCTCCATCGGCCTCGCGCTTTTGCAGAATACTTTTGGTACGCCGTTCCAGCCGTACACCCTTCATAGGGCCGCGGGTAAACGTCACCATCTTTGCCGTAGCCAGATAAGTTCCGCTGCCATCAGTACTGGTATAACTTGAAGCATTGCCGATAACGAAATCCATTGCCTCGACCGGTAGCCAGGCCTGGCCCGCTGCACTGCCGGGCACTGAGCAGCGATACTGGCCCAGCGGCAATGTCTCCAGCTTGCCTGCGGGCTGGGCAAGGGCAGGGCCGCCGCTAACCAGTGCCAAACTGGCTGCCAGAGCACAGATGATATGGATTGCGTGGTTCTTCATGGATCGGGAGAATATCATGTCAGCCGCCATATCGCCACACTCCTTGCCGCAAGCTGACCCAGCAGCTAATGCACGACTGTAATTTCGGGTCTGACCGCTTTGTCCGGCCCGTTTTCTCCAGATTTACGAGGCACACTTTCATGAAAATGAGCGGCGTGGACATCCGTCCCGGAAACATCATCGAATATGAAAAAGGCATCTGGAAAGTTGCCAAGATCCAGCACACCCAGCCCGGGAAGGGTGGTGCATATATGCAGGTCGAGATGAAAAACCTTGAGGACGGGCGGAAAACCAACGTTCGCTTCCGGAGCGCCGACACGGTAGAGAAAGTCCGCCTTGAAACACAAGATTATCAGTTCCTGTATGCGGATGACGATATGCTGGTGTTCATGGATCAGGACACCTTTGAGCAGATCAATCTGCCCGCCGATCTGCTGGGCGATGCGCGCGCGTTTCTAACCGACGGTATGACCGTGAAGCTGGAACTTTGGGAAGAAAAGCCGATTTCGGTGGCCTTGCCCGAGCAGGTAGAGGCAACCATTACCGAGGCAGATGCCGTGGTCAAGGGGCAGACCGCTTCCTCCAGTTACAAACCTGCAGTACTGGAAAACGGCGTGCGAGTGATGGTCCCGCCCCACATCGAAAGCGGCACGAAAATTGTCGTCGACGTTTATGAGCAAACCTACGTCGGCAAGGCGAGCTAAAACCTCATGTCTATGTATTCAGGACTAGTGCGCGTCATGGAGCGTGCCGCACGCAAGGCGGGCGGTAAACTGCGCCGCGATTTCGGCGAAGTCGAACACTTGCAGGTGAGCCGTAAGGGCCCTGCGGACTTCGTGACCAAAGCTGACCAGATTTCCGAGCGAACGCTTTATGATGAGTTGCTGGCGGCGCGGCCCGACTGGGGTTTCGTGCTGGAAGAAGGCGGCATAATCGAAGGTGATCCGACCAAGCCGCGCTGGATCATCGATCCGCTCGACGGGACCAGCAACTTTCTCCACGCAATCCCGCACTTTGCGATCTCCATCGCTGTGCAGGAGCCCAAACTGGGCGGCGCGGGGATGAGTGGTGATCCATGGGGCGAAGTAACTGCCGGGGTGGTTTATCAGCCGATAACAGATGAAACCTACTGGGCCGAGAAAGCGCGTGGTGCGTGGTTGCAGGACAAGCGTCTGCGGGTGTCATCCCGCAAGGGACTTTCTGAAGCATTGATCGCCACCGGAATTCCGTTTCAGGGCCATGGCGACTTCGCCGAATGGGGGCGCATTTTTGGAGCCATCGGCCCAGAAGTAGCAGGTATTCGCCGATACGGCGCGGCCTCACTCGATCTTGCGTGGCTGGCAGCAGGCCGATTCGACGGTTTTTGGGAAAGCGGGCTGAAGGATTGGGATACGGCCGCAGGATGTCTGCTGGTCCGCGAGGCGGGCGGTTTTGTGTCCGATTTTCGTGGCCGGTCAGAGCCAATTCACTCGCGCCAAGTGCTGGCCGCAAACGATGCATTGCACTCGCGTTTGCACAAACTCTTGGCAAATGCCCTCAAGTAAGGCTATCCGCGCGCCGTCTTCATGGTGCGCCCCTGTGGTGGAATTGGTAGACGCGCTCGACTCAAAATCGAGTTCCTAACGGAGTGCCGGTTCGAGTCCGGCCAGGGGCACCATTTTTTCTTTCGATGCGGTTCCATGATCGACCGTGTGGCGCACCCGCCCTTGCTCCTGTAACCTTCAGCGAATTTAGACCGAAGTACGCGCCAAAAGACGCGTCCGGGTCCGCATGAAACTGGGAAACAAACAATGACATTCACCATTCGGCGCGGCGCCTTGATTGTTGCGGCCGCATTGTTCGGCACGGCGCTCACTCAGGTTTTCTACATAACCATCGTATCGAATTCCGCAGGCGAGACATTGCGGCGGGTCACATGGGTCACCGAAATGGCGCTGTTTACTATTCCCGCCATCGTTGCACTGGTGCTGGCCAACCGCGACAGGGTGCATCCACTTGCGTGGGCGGCGATTGCAGTGGGCGGTCTGGTCAATCTGATACAGGTTGGCATGGGTTTGGCGATATTCGGCCCAGCGCGGGAAGCGGCCGATGAAGCCATATTTCAGAGTGTCCTTCAGGGTGCATTCTTCCTGTACTTCCACGGTAAGGCGATGTTCGCTCTGGCGGCAATCGGCTTTGGCGTTTCTGCATTTACCAGCGGCGGTGGATTGGCAAAGGGGGTGGGCGCGATAGGTATTCTGGCAGGTATTGCTGCTGCAGTGCTGTGCCTGCTGGGAATGGCCAACGGCATGGCCTGGACGCAGCCGGCGGGCGCTGCCGGCACGCTGGCTACCGCGCTCCTCGCCATCCTGATCGTGATGACAATTGTGGATGAGGGTGCAGGATAAGCGGGTGTCACGAAGTGAAGTTGGCAGGCTAGAACTATGTGGCGGGCGGAAGGTTCGGCGCATAGTTTCGTTAAAACGCTTGCGCTCGCTGGCTGACTAAGGGATTCACGATCCCGTCATATGATACCTCCCCCATCACCCCATGCCATTGCCGCCATGGTCGTCACCGTGGCGATGTTTATCGCGTTCGTGCGTGGACGTATTTCGACAGAGATTGTGTCGCTGCTGACGATCGCGGTAATTGCCGTGGGTCTGTATTTTTTCCCGCTGGAGGGAGCCAGACCAACGGACGGTCTGATTCTCGCGTTTGCGGGTTTCGGACATTACGCGCTCATCACGATCTGCGCACTGATGGTGATGGGCAGGGGACTGGTGGTCACGGGCGCGCTGGAACCTGCGGCCCGCCTTTTGGAACAGGTGTTCAAATACAACCTGCAGGTCGGCCTGCTGGTCAGCCTGATTATCGCCTTTGTCCTGTCGATGGGCATAAACAACACGCCGGTTCTGGTCCTGCTGATCCCGATTTTCGTTACGCTCGCCGCGCGCGGAGCGCTGCCTGCATCCAAAGCCCTGATTCCCCTAAACGCGGCCTCGCTTATTGGGGGCGTGGCAACCACTATTGGAACATCGACGAACATTCTTGTCGTCTCGATAGCCGTGGATTTGGGAATGCCGAGAATGGACGTGTTCCATTTTACACCCATTGTGCTGCTCGCCGGTGCAGTCGCATTGCCATATCTGTGGTTGGTGATGCCGCGCCTGCTGAAAGACAACCGGGTCGAGGACGAGCATACCGACAGGCATTTCACAACGCGTCTGCGCATTGGCCAGGGCAGCGAACTAGTTGGCCTTAAGGCATCCGAGATCGAAGCGCGCCTGCCCGAAGACGTAAAATTCGTGAATGCCCCCACAGGCGTTCTGCAGGTGCAGCAGAGGCTCCTGCTATCGGGGACACATGACGGCATTGAAGAGGCGATGCGCGTATTGGAGGGCGAGATAGCGCCCACTTGGGTCCTGGACCGTATGCAGCGTCAAGCGAGCGCGCAGAAAGCTGACATCGCTGTGGTCGAAATGGCCATCACAGCGGACAGTCGGCTGATCACACGCACGTTGCCCAGCTCTGGCATTGCCGACCTGCACGGCGTTGCCGTTATCGGCATCCACCGGCCCGAGCGCTTGGTCGGAGAGGAGCGCAAATACAGCGATGGTGGCGATCTTCGGATGGTGGAAGGGGATGTCCTCCTCGTCATGGGACTACCCGATGATTTGCAGGAATTTGCTCGTAGCGACAATCTGCTGATGCTTGAGGGAATGCGTGAACTGCCTCGCCGTTCGAAAGCGTGGCTCTCGGCAGGCATTATGGGCGGCACCATTGGCCTTGCTTCCATCGGCCTAATCCCGATTGCGATTGCCGCTTTGGCCGGTGCTATCCTGATGTTCGTAACAGGATGTGTAAAGTTCGACCGTGTGGGCCGCGCGTTGTCCGGCCAAGTCATCGTGCTGATTGCTGCGAGCATCGCCATAGGAAGGATTATCGATGAAAGCGGCGCGGCAGACTGGCTGGGGCTGGTTCTGGCCAACGGTTTGCAGTTCATGGCACCTGCTGCCGTGCTGGCGACGATCATGATCTTCGTCACCTTCCTGACCAACTTCGCTTCCAATGCAACGGCCGCCACCGTTGGAACACCGATTGCCTTCAGCATCGCCAACCAGCTTGGCCTTCCGGCAGAGCCTCTGGTGCTGGCTGTGCTGTTCGGATGCAATCTGTGTTACGCCACGCCTATTGCGTACCAGACCAATATGCTGATCATGGCAGAGGGGTCTTACGAATTTAAGGATTACATCCGCACCGGCGTGCCGCTGGTCATCATCATGGTGGTAACGCTGTCGTTCCTGCTGGTGATGACTTACGATATGTAGATTGGTGATATGCAGCATGGCGGCGTGTGGAATTGCTGCATGGCCCGCTTGTGCAACACCATCCGCAATGTACAAACAGTAGGCAGGTTGTGATTCACGCCCGTATGCCAACTTCGCGTTTTGGGCCAAAATCATTTCCGGCGAAGGGTTCTGCCGAAAATTCGGGGATCAGGCAGAATGCGCCGCATCAACTTTGTGTTTTGTTAGGTAAATAACGGGGAAGCGATATGGGCATGATAGCAGCAAAGCGTTGGTTGATCGGGGCAGCAGCTCTTTCATTGGCAGCTAGCGTTTCGGCGGGGGCACAGGACGAGACTCTTCGCCGCGATCTGGCTGCTGATATGCCCGAACTGATGGAGCTATACCGCGATCTCCATGCGACTCCCGAACTAAGTTTCGAAGAGGTCGAAACCGCCAAGAAGCTTGCCTCACGAATGCGCGCAATGGGCTTTGAAGTGACCGAAGGCGTCGGCAAGACCGGAGTGGTCGCGATGATGAAGAATGGCGCTGGCCCCACGGTGATGCTGCGCGCCGATATGGACGGTCTTCCAGTGGTGGAACAAACCGGTCTGCCGTATGCGTCCAAACAGATGGCCATACCTGCATCGGGCGTAGAAACCGGCGTCATGCATGCTTGCGGCCATGATACCCATATGACGGGTTGGATCGGCGCTGCGCAGCTGCTGGTTGATCGAAAAAACGATTGGTCGGGCACTCTCATGATGATCGCGCAGCCGGCAGAGGAGCTGGGCGAGGGTGCTCCGGCGATGCTGGAGGATGGTCTGTATGAGCGGTTCGGCACACCGGATTTTGCGATCGCGTTCCACGACGCAGCGCAGTTTCCTGCCGGAATGATCGGCTATTCCCCCGGCTTTGCCCTCGCCAACGTCGATAGCGTGGATATTGTAGTGCCCGGTATCGGCGGGCACGGCGCGTATCCTCATACCGCTAAAGACCCGGTGGTGCTGGCAAGTGCTATCGTGATGAAGCTGCAGACGCTTGTCAGCCGCGAAAGCTCTCCGCTTGATCCGGCTGTAATTACCGTGGGGAGTTTCCATGCCGGGGCGAAGCACAACATTATTTCCGACGAAGCAAAATTGCAGCTGACGGTTCGCAGCTACAGCGACGAATCTCGCAAGATGTTACTTGACGGTATTATTCGCGTGGCGATGGGCGAAGCGATGGCAGCGGGAATGCCGGATGATAAAATGCCGACGGTCACGATTGCCGATCAATACACACCTGCCACCTACAATGACCCTGACTTTACCGAAACGATTATGGCTGGTTTTGGTGAGCGGTTCGGTGCCGACCGGGTTATGCAGGTGCCCAGCGTAATGGGCGGCGAGGATTTCGGCCAGTTCAGACGTTATTCGCCCGATGAAGTGCAATCGCTTATTTTCTGGGTTGGCGGAGTGCCGCAGGAGCAGTTCGATGCAGCGCAGCGCGGGGAAGGCACCCTGCCTTCGCTGCACAGCCCGTACTGGGCTCCCGATGCTGAGAAGGTAATCGCGACAGCGGCAGAGGCTCTGGCCGATGCTACATTGCGTCTGATGCCCGCTGGTGGTGAGTAGGCGGCGTTGCTGCAGGTTAAGGGCGGGAAGAGCCGGGCGCATCTGACGATGGTGCAGTGCGTCCGGACCGGCGCAGGGATTGCTCGCTGATATGGGCTATTGTTGCTTGGTCGGGCTGGCTGGATTGCAGTCGGGCCAATAGCCGCTTGCGTTGTTCGGGTGGCAGCATTTCAAAGTCGCTCTGGCTCATACCCAGTCGTACCCAAGGCATATCTTTCTCTGCCTGAGAACCCGGATTGATAATACTGGAATTCCTGCCACCGGAGTGGCCGACCCAGCTGTCATCACCAAAAACGCCGACGATGTCTCCGGAGTGCGAATTGTCAATCAGACTTCCGCTAGCGACGATCGCGTCGCTCTGCTGTTGTAGTTCGGCCCCGGACTGATGCTCCTCGACAGCAGCCACGACTTCGCGGCGGCTATCTGAATCGGCCATCAACGCGACGGCGATCGTGATAACCACCGTCACTGCAGCAAAGTGACGATACATCTTTGCCGCATTCGGCGTAGCTTTAGTCTTTCGTACCATGCCTCTGTGATTACCAGCGGCATGTTAAGCAATTCTATTGAAGCGGTTCGGAGGCAGCCCAATAAAAAAAGCGGCCGACGGATTGCTCCGCCGACCGCCGGTCTCCTCCCCAGGAGATGTGATTTGGTTTTATCCGTAATTGCCCAGACGGTGATGCAGGGCATTGATCTTGGCCAATTCTTCCCGATCTTCGGTCGCCTTCGCATGGCTTTCCAGCGCACGTCTCAGCAATTTGAAGTCGGCAGTCGACAGCAGCGCACGGGCACGGCCCGGTTCTTTTGTCGGAGGTGTACCTTCGGTCATTATCTTTCTCCCGATCCCGCTGCTTATGCTGCGGCGAACTGGTTCATAGTATTATCCTTGCCGCCTGCCTTCAATGCAGCTTCCCCGGCAAAGTACTCTTTATGCTCATCGCCGATGTCCGAACCGGCCATGTTCTGGTGCTTCACGCAGGCAATACCCTGGCGAATTTCTTCGCGCTGGACCTGTTTGACATAACCCAGCATCCCTTCTTCGCCAAAGTAGCGCTTGGCGAGATTATCTGTGCTGAGCGCGGCCGTGTGGTAGGTTGGCAGGGTAATCAGGTGATGGAAGATACCAGCCTGCGACGCCGAATCCTTCTGGAAAGTGCGAATGCGCTCGTCCGCTTCCTTCGCCAGATCGGTATCGTCGTAATTCGCACTCATCAGGCCAGAACGATCAAAAGCGGATACGTCTTTGCCCTCTGCTTCCCATGCATCGAACACCTGTTGGCGGAAGCTGAGTGTCCAGTTGAAGCTGGGCGAATTGTTGTACACCAGTTTGGCATTGGGAATGACTTCGCGAATGCGGTTCACCATGCCGCCAATCTGGCCGATATGGGGTTTCTCGGTTTCGATCCATAGCAGGTCGGCACCGGCCTGAAGGCTGGTGATGCCATCCAGAACGCAGCGGTCTTCACCTGTTCCGGAGCGGAACTGATAGAGGTTCGACGGAAGACGTTTGGGGCGCAGCAGTTTACCTTCGCGGCTCAGGAAGACATCGCCGTTCTTAATTGCGTTGGGCGAGACCTCCTCACAATCAAGGTAGCTGTTGTACTGGTCACCCAGATCTCCTTCTTCCTTGGTGTAGGCGATCGACTTTGTCAGACCAGCGCCAAGCGAGTCTGTGCGGGCGACAATGATGCCGTCTTCTACGCCCATTTCGAGGAAGGCATAACGCAGCGCGCGGATCTTTTGATGAAATTCCTCGTGCGGCACGGTGACCTTGCCATCCTGATGGCCACACTGTTTTTCATCAGAGACCTGATTTTCGATCTGCAGGGCGCAGGCGCCGGCTTCGATCATCTTCTTGGCGAGCAGATACGTAGCTTCGGCGTTGCCGAAACCTGCATCGATATCGGCGATGATCGGAACGACATGCGTTTCGTAATTATCGATTGCGGATTGGATGCGCTTAGCCTCTGTTTCGTCGCCTTTTTCGCGCGCGGCGTCCAGATCGGCAAACATCAAACCCAGCTCACGAGCATCCGCCTGCTTCAGGAAGGTATAGAGCTCTTCGATAAGGCCGGGGACGCTGGTTTTCTCGTGCATCGACTGGTCTGGCAGAGGGCCGAATTCGCTGCGTAGAGCGGCAACCATCCAGCCGGACAGATACAGGTAACGCTGCTTCGTGCCCCCGAAATGTTTCTTGATGGAAATCATTTTCTGCTGAGCGATGAAACCATGCCAGCAGCCGAGCGACTGGGTATATTGCGCTGGATCAGCGTCATAGGCATCCATGTCGTCGCGCATGATTTTCGCGGTATATTTCGCAATATCGAGGCCGGTAGGAAAGCGGTTCTGCAAACGCATCCGGGCAGCGGATTCAGCATCGATGGCATTCCAGGGCGCGCCATTTTCAGAAATGGTTTTGGCGATTTTGTTGGTCGTTTCTTGATAGGTCATGTTCGGTGCTTCCATTCTTGGGGAGGTCTTATCTACCCGCCTCTTATGGCTGCACACGATGCGATAATATAGAAAAACTTACAAACTATCTTGTCTTATTGCACGGTTTAAGCGATAGTAACTTGTCACAGTGTAAAGATAGTTACAAAATGAGTGAATCTTCCCTTCTGGCCGGGCCGGCCCTGCGCCGCCTCCGTAAACGTGAAGGCCTTACGCAGGCAGCTATGTCTGCGCGCCTCGGTATATCTGCCAGCTATCTCAATCTGATCGAGCGCAATAAGCGCCCCGTTTCAGCTCGGGTGGTAGTCCAGCTGGTCGAGCAGTTCGATCTCGACCCTCGGAGATTGAAAGCAGACGAAGCGATTGGCGGACTGGATGGACTGTCACGCAGGTTGGGGGATGAACGGTTTGCCGATTTGGGAATCGACAGGGAGGAGGCGGCGGAATTTCTTGCTGCAGCTCCGCAGGCCGCCGCTGCCTTTGTGCGCCTATTCGACAAGGCGAGTAATGGCATAGACCGACAATACGATCCCCTGGTAGCCTCGCGCCGGGAGATCGAGCGTTGGCGCAATCATTTTGCAGACCTTGATAATGCGGCGGAAGAGTTAGCTGACGAATTACGTCTGTCGCGTGCCGATATGGGTGCTGCTCTGACAGAACGCCTCCGTGAACGGCATCAGTTGGCTATCCGCGTGCTGCCCCGGGAGGTCATGCCTCAAACACTGCGACGGCTCGATCTGCATGCTAGGCAAGTACAATTGGCGGAAATGCTATCTCCTGCCTCTCGTAACTTCCAGCTGGCCCTTCAATTGGGATTATTGGAACATGGGGACTCGTTCGCGCAGTTGGCGGCCGGGGCGCAATTCGAGGATGAGGGTGCACGAAAACTGTTCGAGCGCCATTTAACTGGCTACTTTGCTGCTGCCCTTATCATGCCTTATTCGCGCTTCCTGCGTGCCTGCGATGCAACTGGATATGATCTACCGGTTCTAGAGCGCCGTTTTAACGTAAGTGCTGAGCAATTGTCGCATCGTCTTACCACGCTCCAGCGCGTGGGGCAGCGCGGGCTGCCCTTCTTTATGGCGAGAGTGGATCGGGCAGGACAATTCTCCAAACGCTTTGCCGGAGCCAGCGGTACACTGCTGCTTGAGACTGAAGATTCATGCCCATTGTGGCAAGTTCACGAAGCGTTCGAGCGGCCGGACAGGTGGATCGCGCAGACTGTCAGGGTTGACGGAGACAGCGATGCGGGCCGCGAATGGGTTACGTTGTCGCATGCTGTTGATGCCACCGGCGGGGATGGGAAATTCTCTATTGTTCTGGGCCTAGAGGCGCGTCTGGCGCAGCCGTTGGCTCAGGCCCGAGGGCTCTCCTTGCTACGTGAACAGGCCCAGCCGATCGGTCTGGGGTGCGAGCGGTGCAGGCGCCCTGATTGCCGCCAGCGTTCCCTGCCGCCCAGAGGCGCAAATTTGGCGTTTGATACAGTTTCGCGCGCAGCGACGCCCTTTGAATTCGGCCCATAGGTCCATTGAGCGTGCCCTCACCGCGTTATTAACTATCAAGTTGCTTGCACGCAGCGCCACATAGCCTTGGTGTAAAGTTTACCGACATTTCATCTATCACCTCTAATCCAGTGCTTGGTCAAAAGCCATTTTTGCTGGAAGCACGTGTATAATGATCCGTCTTTTCAAACATTATATCCCTCACGCAGTGTTGCTACTCGGCATAGTCGATCTGCTCCTGCTGGTGTTGGCTGGTGAATTTGCGTGGCATATGCGGGCTTCGCAAATCGGACTGGATGTTGGCGCCATCAGCCAGCGGTTTCTGCCATTGGGCGGATTTGCGGTGACCATCTGGATCGCAATGATTGCCGTCGGGGTCTATGGGTCCGACGCTTTGCGTTCCATGAGGTATGCATGTGCCCGATTGTTGGTGGCAATCAGTATCGGTATTATTGCGCTATCGGTGATTGATTTCATCGCGCCAGGCACAACATTCTGGCGCTCGACCTTGCTGTACGCGATGGGCTTTTCCATCCTGATGCTGATAATCGGGCGTTTGTTGGTAAACGCATTTTTGGGGACATCCGCTTTTCGCCGCAGAGTCTTGGTACTGGGCGCCGGAGAGCGGGCAGAGCGGCTACGCAAGCTGGGCAACCGGCCTGAAAGCGGCTTTGCTATCGTTTCCTATCTGGCAATGAACGAAGGCGCGCTGGTGGTCGAAGAAGCAATCCCGCGCGCTGCAATCCACGATATCGGACGCTTCGTCGAAAACCTGGGCGTCAGCGAATTGGTGTTGGCATTGGAAGAACGGCGCAATTCACTGCCCTTGAAGGATTTGTTACGCGTGAAAACACGCGGCGTGCATATCAATGAATTTTCCAGCTTTTTAGAGCGAGAAACGGGCAGGGTCGATCTCGATACGGTCAACCCTAGCTGGTTGATCTTCTCTGACGGTTTCTCGTCAGGACGCATGGTATCAAGCGCAGCGAAACGTCTGTTCGATATTGTTGCCAGCGGGGTGCTACTGATCCTGACCCTCCCTGTTATCGCGCTGTTTGCCATCTTGGTGAAGCTCGACAGCAAGGGGCCTGCTTTTTTCCGACAACAGCGGGTTGGCCTGTTTGGCGTTCCGTTCAATGTCATCAAACTGCGGTCGATGGCCGCCGACGCAGAGAAAGACGGCCAGAAATGGGCCGACAAGAATGACGTTCGCATCACCCGGATCGGGAAGTTTATCCGCAAGGTCAGGATCGACGAGTTGCCCCAGACGTGGAGCGTTCTGAAAGGCGAGATGAGCTTTGTCGGGCCTCGCCCGGAAGTGCCAAAATTTGTGGCGGATCTTGATGACAAACTGCCCTATTATGCAGAGCGCCACATGGTGAAGCCGGGCATAACCGGTTGGGCGCAGATCAATTATCCTTATGGGGCCAGCATCGAGGATTCACGACATAAGCTGGAATATGATCTCTATTATGCCAAGAATTACACACCATTCCTTGATCTACTGATCCTGCTGCAAACTCTGCGTGTAGTTCTTTGGTCGGAAGGCGCGCGTTGACGGACAGCTTCGCCTCCTTATCCGCGGTGTTGCTGGCGCTGCATTTCGCGGCAGCCGTCGTATGCGGATTGGCCGTCATGTGGTTGCTGCGTGGGGGGCGTAATGGATTACCGGCACGCTATCCCGCGCTGTTCGTCTTACTGACTATGGCCTTATGGGCGGGCAGTGTAGCTGCCTCCGGACCATGGTCGCTGGCATCGTGCATTACAGAGTCAGTTCGCAATATCTCCCTTATAATTCTGATCCACCGGCTGTTCGATACAGCTGGTCAGCGTCTGACGCTGAGGCCTATCGTCATTGTGCTGGTCGGTGTGGAACTCGTCCAGATTATGATGGCTGTGCTGACGGTGATGGTCATGCCGCAAGATTCCGTGGTTGTGCATGGTTCGCTTATGCTGCGGATGATGGTGACCGTTGGCGCGTTGCTGCTCGTCCAAAATCTCTATGCCGGGGCCGGAGAAAACAACCGTCAGGGCCTTCGCCCAATGATAATCGGACTGGCAGGCATTTGGGCTTTTGAACTCAATTACTATGTGATCACGTTTCTTGCCGGTGGGCCAGTGGTAGAACTTGCCACTTTCCGCGGATTTGTGATTGCGTTGGGGGCGATCGGCCTCATTCTTGGCACACGCCCGAATACCACTCCGATCCAGCTGCGCCCTTCGCGCATTGCAACTTTACAGACGATCTCGCTGGTTTCGGTCGGTGCGTATCTGCTTGCCATGTTTGCTTTATCAGAACTGCTTGCCGTGTTTGATGGTGATGCTGCGCGGCTTGCTCAGGTGGGGCTGTTGGTAGGCGCACTGGTGCTGGGCGTTATATGGTTGCCTAGCGAAAAAATGCGCGCTCTGGTGAAAGTCATCGCACTCAAGCATTTCTTTCGGCATCGCTATGATTACCGCGAGGAATGGCTGCGTTTCACCCAGACTATCAGCAGTGGTCCCACTGCTGAGACTGCGTTGAATGTGCGGATCTTGAAAGCGGTGGCTGACATTACCGCCAGCCCTTCAGCCTTGCTGTTCCTAGTAAATGAAGAGGGCGAATTTCCCGAGACCAGTCATGTCGGGCAGTTGCTCGCTAGCGAGGAAGGCGTTTCGATCCCGCTTGATCTGGCGCAGGTGCTGGAGGCACATGGCGATATTATCGATATTGACGCAGTGCGTGGGGGTAAGGACCGCGCAGGCGAAAGCGCAGCTTTGCCCGGTTGGATCGTGGCGGACGGCAGGTGCTGGGCCATCGTGCCGCTGATGCATTTTGAACGTTTGGTCGGCGCGATTCTGCTCGCGCGACCTGCGCAGCCGCGGAAACTGGACTGGGAGGATTTTGATCTCCTCAAACTCGCTGGGCGTCAGGTCTCCAGCTATCTGGCGGAACAAGCCGGGCATGAGGCATTGATGCAATCGGCGCAGTTCGACCAGTTTAACCGCCGCATTGCTTTTGTAATGCACGACATCAAAAATCTGGCAAGCCAGCTAAATCTGCTCGCCAGCAATGCCGAGCGCCACGCAGACAAGCCAGATTTCCGCAAAGATATGCTCATCACCCTGCGCACCGCATCAGCTAAATTACAGAACCTGATCGACAGACTCGGCGGATATAAATCAGGCCAGGAGGGCAAACTTGAGCCGGTTGTGCTTAACCGCCTGCTGGCATCCGTGCACCAGCGGTTCGAGGGCCAGCACACACTGCAAATTACCGCCCCGCAAGACTGTATAATACACGCGAATTGGGAAGCGCTTTCTCAGGCGCTTATTCATATCGTACAGAATGCATTCGATGCCAGTACGCCCGATCTGCCTGTCTATATCGATGTCACCAGTGACGGGTTGCAGGCGCGCATCGAGATTGCCGATAGCGGTGAGGGGATGTCTTCTGAATTTATACGGACCGGCCTTTTCCGCCCCTTTGTCTCTTCGAAAAATGGCGGCTTTGGGATCGGAGCATTCGAAGCTCGCGAGCTCGTACGAGCGATGGGTGGGCGTCTGGATGTTACGTCGCGCAAGGGGCTCGGCACGCGCTTTGTAATTACCCTGCCTCTGGCCGCCGCTGCATGTCTGCTCTCGGATACAGCAGCACCGCAATCACCACCTTCAATACCAATGGATGAGGTCGCTTAATGTCGCAATCCAACGAACCTTCGTTGCCAAAATTGCTGATCGTGGAAGACGACGAAGGTCTGCAGGCGCAGCTGAAATGGGCCTATGATGACTTCGATGTAGTTATCGCAGGTACGCGTGAGGCAGCTATTGCAGCACTTCGTGCCGACGAACCTGCCGTAGTTACCCTCGATCTCGGCCTGCCGCCGGACCCCGACGGAGTGAGCGAGGGTCTCGCAGTGCTCGACGCAATCATGGCAATCAAACCAGATACCAAAGTTGTGGTCGCTTCGGGGCACGGAGCCCGCGAAAGCGCGCTCGATGCTATCGCGCGCGGAGCCTATGATTTCTACCAGAAACCAGTCGACATCGACACTTTGGGGTTAATTGTTCGCCGGGCTTACAAACTCCATGAGATCGAGGCCGAAAATACCAGGCTTGCTGGAAAAGTAGGGGAGGAAAAGCGTGTCTTGGGCACGATGATTACCGGTGCGCCGGAGATGGCCAAGGTTGCCCGCACTATCGAACGTGTGGCTGATACAAACGTATCAGTGATGCTGTTGGGGGCAAGCGGCACAGGGAAAGAACTGTTGGCCAAGGGTCTGCACGATGCCAGCAAACGGCAGAATAAACCGTTTGTCGCGATCAATTGCGCTGCCATTCCCGAAAACCTGTTGGAAAGCGAACTGTTCGGTCACGAGCGGGGTGCTTTTACTGGAGCAGTCAAAACGACCGAGGGTAAAATCGAGCAGGCTAATGGCGGCACGCTGTTCCTCGATGAGGTGGGCGATATTCCTCTCCCATTGCAAGTCAAGCTGCTCAGGTTTTTGCAAGAGCGGGTGATCGAGCGGATCGGGGGCCGCAAGCAGATTGATGTCGATGTGCGTATCGTTTGCGCAACTCATCAAGACCTTGAAGCAATGACAACCGAAGGCACGTTCCGCGAAGACCTGTTTTACCGCTTGGCCGAAATCGTTGTAAAGATTCCGTCGCTGGCAGAACGCCCCGGAGATGCCATTTTGCTTGCCAAAGCATTCCTGCAACGTTTCGCGTCCGAGATGAACCCGCAGGTCAAAGGCTTTGCTCCCGATGCGCTAACCGCCATTGATGGATGGGGTTGGCCGGGCAATGTTCGCGAGTTGGAGAACCGCGTGAAGAGAGCCGTGATCATGGCCGATACGCGATTGGTCGGCGCAGAAGATCTCGACCTGGGTACGGACGAAGATGGGGCCAGCGATGTTCTCAACCTGAAGGCTGCGCGAGAGCAATCGGATCGCAAGATCATACGCCACGCATTGGCCCGCACGGAGGGCAACATCTCCGGCACCGCCCGGATGCTGGGGATCAGCCGTCCTACTTTATACGACTTGCTGAAGCAGTACGACCTGCAAACCTAGCATGACTGCGTTACGCCATTTCGCCTTGATTGCGACACTATCAATGACCGCGTGCGACCAGGCAGAGGCGCAGTTGCCGCCGCCCGAACGTGCGCAGGCCATGCTAGGCTCCGGCGACGGATTCGGAGCCGAGATGGCGCTGCGGGATATGCTGAGCAATGGCAGTTCGCGCGACGCGGTTGCCGCTGCGATGGGCGAAGCAGAGTTGCTGCAGGGCCAAACAGCCGAAGCGCGCAAATGGCTGGAAGCAGGCGAGTTTACCGAAAATACCGCCGGGCGCGGGTTCCTGATGCTTGGCAAACTGGAAATGCAGGTCGGAAATTTACCCGCTGCAGGCACTGCTTTCGACAAAGCTCTATCCTTCATGCCCGATGATGCCGAACTGTGGGTCTATATCGCCCGACTGAGGTATCGCGGAGGCGAGCAGTCGCAGGCTGTGGATGCCGCCATGCGGGCTATCGAATTGGGTCCTGACAATCCTGAGGCGTTATTGCTGCGTGGCCAATTGGCACGCGATGCAGAGGGCATGGCTGCAGCGCTGCCTTATTTCGAGCGGGCGCTGGAAAAGCAGCCTGCTAATCTGGGTATTCTGGCAGATTATTCTGCCACTCTGGCAGAGCTGGGCAGGGCAAGAGAAAGCCTGGCGGTGGCCCGCCGGATGGTGAAGATAGATCCCGGCTATCTGCGAGCCTATTTCCTGCAGGCTGTGCTAGCCGCCCGCGGTGCTGAGTTCGATCTTGCCCGGAAATTGCTGATTCGCAGCGGTGACTTTGCCAGCGACATGCCTGCTGGCATTTTACTGGGCGGGGTTATCGATCTGGAACAGGGGAATTATGCCAGCGCGGCGCAGGCGTTCGACCGGCTGAACCGACTGCAACCGGAAAACCGGCAAGTGCGCGAACTCCTCGCCCGCTCATTATCGCTGGGGGGGAACCATCGTGAACTGATCCATCGGTTTAGCAAAGAGGCACGGCTGCTGAGTGCGTCGCCCTATATGCGGTTGGTTGTAGCGCGAGCCCATGAAGCGGTCGGAGAGCGCGATATGGCAGCAGCCCTCTTGGACAGAGCCGCAGAAACGCGTGATGCCAATCTGGTTGCGATGCAGCCTGCTGTTTCCTTGACCGTCACCAGCAGGCGCGGGGTCGATAACGGAGAGGATGCCTTGTCGCTTGTGCGCGGACGGATAGTGAGCGGCGACAGGAATGGGGCTTTGGCCGCCGCTACAGAGTTCCGCAATCGTTATCCCGGTTCGGCAGACGCGATGGCACTGCTGGGCGATGCGCGTTTGTCTAACCGGCAAGTAGGCGGGGCCTTGCGGGTTTATAACGATGCAGCTCGCATTCGCCGGCCGTGGCCGCTAGCACGGCGCATGATTGCCGCCTTGCGGTCGATGGGTCGCCGGGAAGATGCGATTACGTTGGCCGAGGCGCAATTGGCAGGCAACCCTTCCAATGGGGAATTGGCCTCCATGCTGGCAAATTTCGCATATGACAAGGGCGATATGGACCGGGCATCGGCCTTGCTGGATCAGGCTATGGGGCACGGATTTGCGCGTGATCCGGAGGTCCTGTCGCTGCGCGCTGTCGTAGCCACACGTCAAGGCAATCCGGAGCTGGCGAAACGGTGTGCGCACCGCGCCGTATTCATACAGCCGCAAAGTCCGGTCGCTCTACAAGCGCTGGCTATGGTAGAGCAGGGCGATGTGTCCCGTACCGCGTTAGCAAAGACGCAGAGCCTCGAAAACGGATCGGCCTTGGCTGGGCGTTAGTCTGGACGTGTAGCCGCAGCATCCATGCCATCACTCGATACCGCGCGCCGGTTGTGTCTGATTGACCACCACAGAGATATACCGATAAGAGTTGCTCCGATCAGACCGGTAAAGGTCTCGGGAATATGCCAGCGTGCGGATATCAGCATGATAACGCCCAGCGCGATTATCGCCCAGAAAGCGCCATGTTCAAGATAGCGGTATTGTGAAAGCGTTCCTTCGCGCACCAGATGGATTGTCATGGAGCGAACGAACATCGCACCCACTGACAGTCCCAGCGCAATGACGATCATATTGTTGGAAAGCGCAAAAGCCCCGATTACCCCGTCGAAACTGAACGAAGCATCCAGCACTTCGAGGTAGAGAAAGCCCCCCATGCCGGATCGCACAACGGCCCCGGTTGCGCGTTTGCGAGCTTCTGACTGCTCGATCAGAGCGCCAAGCGCATGGACTGCGATAAAGGTTACAAGGCCCAGGATTCCAGCGGTAAGAAACGTCAGCGCTTCGGACGGAGCCAGCAGCGTCGAAACGGCGTAAATCAACGTCAGGACCAATCCAATTTCGACTGCGGGAATGGTCGAAAAACGATTGATTGCGCGCTCTATTCCGGCGATCCAATGAATGTCTTTGTCGCTATCGAAGAAAAATGTCAGCCCAACCATCGCCAGGAATGCGCCGCCAAAACCGGCAATTCCGATATGCGCTCCCGACACTATCCGCTCATACTGTTTCGGATCGTTGAGCGACAGGTTGATCGCCTCCAGTGGGCCGAGATTTGCGGCAATGGCCACAATAGCGATGGGAAACACAATTCGCATCCCGAACACAGCAATCAATACGCCCCATGTCAGAAACCGTCGCTGCCATACCTGGTCCATATCGCGAAGCACGGTGGCATTTACGACGGCATTATCGAAGCTGAGCGATACCTCCAAAATCGATAGGACAAATACGATCCACAGCAGAGACAGCATGCCTGCCACTGTGCCGGTGCTGACCCAGCCATACCAAGCGCCCAGCGCAAAGCAGATGGCAGTAAAGACTAGCGAGAATGTGTAAAAACGCAGCAACGTGGCCATTGGGAATTACCTGAAAGAGATCGGGTGTTCTGTGCGCGCAGCTTATTTGCGCGGTTGATAGGTCTGTTCTTCGTCAGGGAAGCTGCGGCCGCGCACTTCGCCAGCGTATTTTGCCGCAGTATCAGAAATGACCGTGGCAATGTCGCCGTATTTTTTGACGAAACGCGGTACCCGTTCAAACATCCCCAACATGTCTTCTGTAACCAATACCTGCCCGTCGCATTGGGCGGATGCGCCGATCCCGATTATGGGCGCTGAAACCGCCTTGGTCACCTCGATGGCAATAGGTTCGACAACACCCTCGATCACAATGGCAAAGGCTCCTGCTTCATCCAGTGCTTTTGCATCACCGACAATCTTGTCTGCCTCTGTATCGGTGCGCCCGCGGGCCATGTAGCCGCCCAGCACATTGACCGCCTGCGGTGTCAGCCCGATATGGCCCATGACGGGGATGCCGCGCGAATTCAGGAAAGCTACGGTGTCCGCCATCGCTTCTCCGCCTTCCAACTTTACTGCCGCTGCGCCACTTTCCTTCAGCAAAATCGCAGCATTCTCGAATGCCTGCTGAGGCGACTGTTCGTAGGAACCGAAGGGCATATCCACCACGACGACCGAATGATAACTGCCGCGAACAACAGCTGCGGCGTGATTGGCCATCATTTCCATTGTTACCGGTATGGTAGAAGGCAAACCATAAATTACCTGTCCCAGCGAATCCCCCACCAACAGTAGATCGCAATGCGCATCCAGCAATTGGGCCTGCCGCGCGGTATAGGCGGTCAGCATAACCAGCGGCTCCTCGGTTACTCCGTGCACCTTCCGGGCCCGTATGCGCGGTGCAGTCAGGCGCTTCATCGGGGAGGGTGTCGGATTGGCGCGACTGGTCGAGGTGTCGATCTGAAAGGTGGTGGACATGGGCACACGATTAGCCGCCAGAACGCGATAAGGCAAAGCCTGCTACTTGGCGGGAGAGAAGAATTCTTGCATGGACGTTTCGGGAATGACGTTTGTGCGTTGATTTGCACGGTGTTTCACGGACATCGGCATGGGGAGAATCTAAAAGATGGTCGCTGCAACTTCCACGAAAGATGGCTGGTCGTCCCGGTCGGCCTTTATTCTGGCCGCCATCGGTGCGGCTGTCGGGTTGGGCAACCTATGGCGCTTCCCAACGCTCGCCGGGGAAAGCGGGGGCGGAGCCTTTGTTATTTTCTACATTGGGTGCGTATTTCTTCTTGGCCTACCATTGCTGTTGGCAGAAATTTTCATCGGCCGGGCTGGTCAGACTGATGCTGTTGGATCGATCAAGCGCGTAGCCCGGGAATCCGATGTTTCCGAACGCTGGTCGCTTTTTGGCGGCCTTGGTGCGGTTGCTGCATTTCTGATTGTGTCGTTCTACTCGGTAGTGGCCGGATGGGTGCTGTATTATGTCGGCGTGTTCGCAGCAGACTTCGGTCAGGCCGTACTGGCCGGCGACCCGTTTCGCGGGGCGCTTGAAGGTGAAAGCCAGGAACAGATTTCAGGCCGGATGGGCAGTCTTTTTGCCAACCCGGCGCTGCTGCTTTCGATGCATTTTGCTTTTATGGGTACTACTCTGTTTATCGTGGCCCGGGGCATCAGTGGCGGGATCGAGAAAGCGGCAACATGGTTGATGCCGGCGTTTTTCGCGCTACTGATCTCGATTACGATTTACGGTGCGATTGTCGGCGATGTCGGGGAGGCCGCAGCTTTCCTGTTTACTCCTGATTGGTCAAAATTAACGCCGGAGGTGATGAATGCCGCGCTGGGGCAGGCGTTGTTTTCGCTTTCACTGGGTGTTGCCGGGATCATTACCTACGGCTCCTATATAAGACAGGGGACCAAACTGGGTTCGACCGCCTTGGCGATTGCGCTGGCCGATACTGGCGTTGCGTTACTGGCAGGCCTGATGATCTTCCCAATTGTCTTTGCCGTCGGTCTAGATCCTGCGGCAGGTCCGACGCTGGTGTTCCAAACCTTGCCATTCGCTTTTGAATCGATGCCTGCCGGATCTCTGATCGGCTTGCTGTTCTTCGTCCTCGTCCTGGTAGCTGCAATTACCAGCTCGATTTCACTTTTGGAGGTTCCGACCGCGTGGGGCGTGGGTGAGCTGGGCTGGTCAAGACCCAGATCGGCATTGGTTTTTGGCGGCGCGGCGTTTGTCATCGGGATATTCTGTCTGCTGGGATACAATATCCTGTCAGACTTCCGTCCGCTCGGTTTCTGGTCAATTTTTGCCGAAACCGATATTCTCGATACTGTCGATGGCTTCACAGGCAAAATCATGCTGCCACTCGGCGCGCTTCTGACATCGCTGTTCATAGGGTGGAGGGCGGACCGGAAGCTGTTGGAAAGGACCACGGGCCTTTCTCAAGGAGCCTTTGCGATCTGGCGGTTCCTGCTGGCGTGGCTTTGCCCGTTGGCTGTTACAATCATCCTGGTGACGGGACTGTTCCCGAGCCTGCTTGGATAGAGACGAGGGACTGTACTCAAAAAAAGCCGCCCCAAAAATTATGGGGCGGCTCTTATTGTTTAAGTGCTAGACGCTAGAGGGTGGTTTCGACGTGCTGCTCACTGGCATCACTACGTACATCCTTACCAAACAGCATCTTTGCCGTTGTGATCACTCCAAGGTCACTGTTCCAGATCTCGGCTTTGCCCAGATCCATACGCAACATTATCAGGTTCGGATCGTCCTTGCCTTTCGGGAACCAGGATTCGACGATTTTGCTCCACTGTTTTTCGAGCCGCTCGCTGCTTTTTTCCTCTGTCAATTCGCCCTCGATCCGCGCGAAAACACTATGGTCCTTACCCGCAAATGTTGCGACGGCAGGGCCCATATTGGCAAGCGAATGGTCGCGAGTAGTGAAGAACCAGATTTCGCTGTTGGCGTCTTTGTCGAGTTGCGCAGTCATCACCACGGCATCAGTCGGGGCTGACTTGCGTTCGAGAAAAACGAACGGCGAATCTGCCAGAGCATTCCAGAAATCGGTTTTTAATTCGTCTGCTTTGCCTGAATCATACTGCATGGTTGTCGGTCTCCTTTATATGATCATGCAACGGCCGCTCGAAGGCATTTGTTCCTGTTCCGACTGCCGCTCCGACAAATTCTAACAGCGTAAGGGCGGGTCTCAGCGGATACCTCGTCAACAAGATAAAGGTTAACTGGTCTCATTGCGGCAAATACATAATATTATCATATTCCAAGGCTTTAGGGCAGTTTGGAGTTTATGTATCTAAGAACATATCTGCAACCGGGCCGCGATCGATATACGGTATCAATAGACTGTAACTGTGCTGGCATCGTCATTCGATACTGGAAGACGTGTAACGCCATGTCTCAAACGATGTCGGTAGAACCGCGGCAGAGGTGTCAAATGATGTGTAGCGCGGCATCGCTAAAGAACATATATAGAACGAATGCCAGTTCAGAGCACCTTGCAAAAACTCGAAATTCTCGCTGATGCAGCGAAATACGATGCCTCCTGTGCGTCGTCCGGTACGGCGAAGAAAAATTCGATGGGGGGCAAAGGCATAGGTTCGACTGAAGGGATGGGCATCTGTCACGCTTATGCGCCCGACGGTCGGTGCATATCACTATTGAAGTTGCTGATGACCAATCACTGCATTTTCGATTGTCATTATTGTATCAACCGCAAGAGCAGCAATGTTCGTCGCGCGCGTTTTACTCCGCAGGAAGTTGCGGATCTAACGCTGAATTTTTACCGGCGTAATTATATCGAAGGGCTGTTCCTATCCTCCGGTATCCTCAAAAGTTCCGACTTCACTATGGAGCAGTTGGTCGAAACGGCTCGTATCCTTCGTGAAGACCACGATTTTCGTGGTTACATCCATCTCAAGACAATTCCCGAGGCTGATCCCGGTCTGGTATATCAAGCGGGACTGCTTGCGGATCGGGTTTCGATTAATGTCGAACTGCCGACCGATAGCGGATTGACTCGTCTGGCGCCTGATAAGGACGCGCGCCAGATCGAAAGTGCGATGGGCGGCATGAAATCGAGTATCGTGGAGGCAAAGGATTCGCGGAAGCGGTTCAAATTTGCACCGCGCTTTGCGCCAGCGGGCCAATCGACACAGATGATTATCGGTGCGGATACTGCGAGCGACGCAGATATCGTAGGCAAAGCCAGTCGCCTATATGATAATTTCCGGCTGCGGCGGGTATATTACAGCGCCTTCAGCCCAATCCCCAATGCTAGCGCCATCTTACCATTAAAGCGTCCCCCGTTAATCCGTGAGCACCGTTTGTATCAGTCCGACTGGTTGATGCGGTTCTACGATTATAAGCCGGGCGAAATCATGCAGGCTACGGACGATGCCGGAAATCTACCGCTTGATATCGACCCGAAATTGGCTTGGGCGCTGAAATTTCGCGAATGGTTTCCGGTGGATGTAAATCGTGCTTCAAAGGAACAGCTTCTACGGGTCCCGGGGCTGGGGGTGAAAAGCGTTCACCGTTTATTGGCAGCACGTCGCCATCGGAGGCTGCGTTTGGAAGATGTGGCAAAAGTCGCGGTATCACTGTTTAAGATACGCCCCTTCATCGAGACATGTGACTGGCGACCTACCGCCTTAACGGACCGTGCGGACCTGCGCCGCTTGCTCGTTCCACAGCAGGAGCAGCTGGAGCTGTTTGCGGCATGAGCACGCTTTTTGATCTTCTCGTTTGTGAATATAAACGCGACGCGGCTATTCAGAGCCAAACAGCGACATACTTTGGATTGTTTCGGTTCACTGCGAGCATCGAAACGGCTCAGGTTATGCCATGAAGGCTGTAGTCCCCCATTCACGCGGCAAGCTTTCGACACATTATGCTGTTGCCATGCCTAGGCCGGATGACTTCGCCTTCTGGCGCGGTCAGGCTCGGCAATTGATACAATGTAATGTGTCTCCCGAATATGTTGCATGGACGGAACCGGGCGGATCGGGCGACTTGTTCGCATCTGAAGGTGCCCGTTTACCGGAGTTCGGCAAGAACGCGCCGTTCGTTCGTGCTAGCAGACAGTTTATCAGCGTAGCACAAAACGCTGCGTTGCATTCTGAGTCGGGACGCTTTGCGTTGATTTATCGCCTGTTGTGGCGGTTGCAAACCAACCCGCGCATCATGGAAGACAAAACCGATCCCGATGTCCGCTATGTAGAAGAACTTGCCAAGAATGTTCGACGCGACAGCCACAAAATGCGCGCTTTCGTCCGTTTCCGAAAGGTGAATGACGGAAAGGGCACCGATCATTACGCAGCATGGTTCGAGCCAGACCATCACATCCTGCGCGCAAATGCTGGTTTTTTCCGCCGTCGTTTTGCTAATATGCAATGGTCGATCCTGACGCCGCGAGGTACGTTGCACTGGAACGGGAAAGCTATGCATGAGGGCCCGCCCGCTCGTCGGGAGGATGCCCCCGGCGATGATCCAATGGAGGATCTATGGCGCAAATATTACGCTTCCATTTTTAATCCCGCTCGTTTGAAAGTCGGCGCAATGCTTTCCGAAATGCCGAAAAAGTATTGGAAAAATCTGCCTGAGGCTTCGCTGATACCAGAATTGATCGCAGGCGCTCAGGCGAGAGAAGCGCAGATGGTCGACGCCGGAAAATCGAGATCCGGGCAAGAGTTCGAGAATACCCCGGAAACGCTGCCGGCTATCGAGAGTGCAATTCAGACCTGCCGCCAATGTCCTATCGGCAACCTTGATAATCATGCTGTGATGGGTGAGGGGCCGCTCAGCGCAAACCTCATGATCGTGGGCGAACAGCCAGGCGATCACGAGGATACGACTGGCCGCCCGTTCGTCGGCCCGGCAGGCCAATTGTTAGACGTGCACCTGGAGAAAGCCGGCATTGATCGCGGTGCGGCCTATGTCACAAATGCTATCAAACACTTCAAATACTTGCCTAGGGGTAAACGCCGAATACACCAGAGCCCGGGGGCCAAGGAAATCGATACCTGCCGCTGGTGGCAGGAGGCCGAGCGCACTATTGTGAAGCCAAAGCTGGTTCTGGCTATGGGCGCAAGTGCCGCTCGCAGCCTTTTAGGTAAAACGGTCAGTATCACTAAGGCACGCGGTACGCCTGTTCCATTGGAAGATGGCAGCGAGCTCTGGATCACCGCACACCCGTCCTATTTACTACGGCTCGACGGCGAAGCCCGCGAAAAGCAGGCGCGTTTGTTCGATGCTGATTTGTCAGCGGTAAAGATACGGTTGGCGGAACTGAGTACGCATTGATTGTGACATTTGCTGCATCACTCGTACTATCGTGAAGAACGTTATAAGTTTGCCTGGCATTAATTCCGATGCCTCGTTTGTAGCGACACCGAAGGATTGGAATTGAATAGGCCCCTTAAAGACCGGCAAATATCGCGCCGCATCGGCAGGTTTAGAGGTGACAGACGGGCGATAATTATGCTGATAGTGGGAGCTGTAGGGCTTTCCGCCTGGGCCTGGCTGCAAGACAATCCGCAGCATGACCCCTGGGCACCGCTCGATTTGCGGGATCCGATTGGCTTGGCAACCGGGACCAAGCTGGCCGCTCTGGCCGACGATCCGGCGCAATGCCGCGACGTGCTGGCCACAAGCGAAGTTGCTTTCACCTCGTTGGAGCCTGCGGGCAAGGGTGCCTGTCTCCGCCCGGATCGCACCATGCTGGAGGAATACCCTTATTCTGCACCCCGGCCCGCTACCACCTGCTCGGTCGCAATCGCCATGCAACTGTGGCTGGACCACACCGTCCAGCCGTTGGCCGTGACCACATTTGGCCAGAAAGTCGCTACCGTAGAACATCTTGGCGCCTATAGCTGCCGCCGCCTCTATGGCAGAAGCGATGGGGCCTGGAGCGAGCACGCGACTGGGAATGCTATGGATGTTTCAGGCTTTGTACTTGCTGACGGGCAGTGCATTTCCGTGCTCGCCGACTGGCACGGCGAGGATGACGAGGCATCATTTCTGCGCACTGTGCGTGACGGGGCCTGCTCAGGCTTCAGTACCGTATTGTCGCCTGATTACAACGCAGCGCACCGCGATCATTTTCACTTCGACCGTGCCCGCCGTGCGATAGGCGGGGTCTGCCGCTAGGCCGCTTCGAAAGCGTATCCGGCGGAGCGCACCGTTCGGATCAAATCGGGCGCGTCGTCCATTTCGATGGCTTTGCGCAGGCGACGAATATGGACATCCACTGTGCGCAATTCGATATCGCTTTCCGTACCCCACACTCCGTCGAGCAGCTGCCCCCGGCTGAACACGCGGTTCGGGCTTTCCATAAAGAATTTCAGCAAACGATATTCTGTCGGACCAAGCTGGAGCATTTTTCCACCCCGATCGACACGATGGGCTACCGGATCCAGCGTGATGTCGGCCACTTCGATTGCCTCGCCGGCCAATACCGGGCGGATACGGCGCATCACGGCAGAAACCCGGGCAAGCAGTTCGCGTGGAGAGAACGGTTTGGTGATGTAATCGTCAGCGCCGGTTTCCAGGCCGCGAATACGGTCATCCTCCGCTTCGCGCGCAGTCAGCATGATGATCGGGACATGCGCAGTGGCTTTTTCACGGCGCAGGCGGCGGCACACTTCTATGCCGCTGGTTCCATTTATCATCCAGTCGAGGATAATGAGATCCGGCAACTCTTCCCCGGCCAGCATCATCGCCTCGTCGCCGTCATCAGTAGCGCGGACGCGGTACCCTTCGCGGGTAAAGCGAAACTCGAGCAATTCCAGAAGTGCTGGATCGTCTTCAACAAGAAGCAGGCTGGCTGCTGGCATGTGGGTGTCCTCCTACTGGCTGCGGGCGGGTGGCAACCGGGACTCAACTATCGTCGTCGGGCGGGTAATCCCCAGTGGCCGCGAAGTGGACCATTTCTGCGACATTGGTGGCATGGTCGCCAATGCGTTCGATATTCTTGGCTACGAACAACAGCTGCGCAGCGGTCGAAATAGTTTTAGGATCCTCGACCATATGGCTGACCAGATTGCGGAAGATACTGTCGTAGAATGCGTCGACCTTGTTATCCGCTGCGATGACTTCAAGCGCCAGTTCGGGGTCGCGTGCAGCATAAGCGGTCAGGACGTCATGAACCATTTCCGCCGCCAGTTCGGCCATTGTCGGTAACAAAGTCAGCGGTTCGAAATGCTGACGCTTCTCGATCCGTGATACCCGTTTGGCGATGTTCTTGGCGTAGTCGCCGATCCGCTCGACCACACCGGCTATTTTCAGGGCAGCGATGACTTCACGCAAATCATCGGCCAGAGGCGCCCGCAAAGCGATTATGCGCACTGCCAGCTTGTCAACTTCGGTTTCCAGCGCGTCGAGTTTCTTGTCCCGCGCAACCACTTCATCGCCCAGTTTCTTATCGCCGCGAACCATTGCATCAATCGCCTCGTGGACTGCAACTTCGGCCAGTCCGCCCATTTCCGCAATCAAGCCGCGCAGCCTGGTAATATCCTCGTCGAATGCCTTGACTGTATGGTCCATCATCACCCGTACCGCCCTGTAATATAATCTTTAGTTCGTTCCTCGATCGGATTGGTGAAGATATCTTCGGTCGCCCCGTATTCGACCATCTTCCCGAGGTGGAAGAAGGCCGTGCGTTGAGACACGCGGGCGGCCTGCTGCATGGAGTGGGTAACGATGACGATGGCGTAACGGCCGGTCAACTCGTCGATAAGTTCTTCGATTTTGGCCGTTGCGATCGGGTCGAGCGCAGAGCAGGGTTCGTCCATCAGGATCACTTCGGGGTCCACAGCAATCGCGCGGGCAATGCATAGCCGCTGCTGCTGTCCACCCGACAGGGCTGTACCGGATTCGTCCAACCGATCCTTCACTTCGTTCCAGAGACCTGCGCGAGTCAGCGATTTTTCGACGATGGCATCCAGTGCATCCTTACCTTCGGCCAGCCCGTGTATCTTCGGCCCGTAGGCAATGTTATCGTAGATCGATTTGGGGAAGGGATTGGGTTTCTGGAACACCATTCCAACCCGTGCGCGCAACTGCACGACGTCCATGCCGGAGCGGTAGATATCATCGCCTTCCAGTTCGATCGTCCCCTCTACCCGGGCGGAGGGGATCGTATCGTTCATACGGTTAAGCGAGCGGAGGAAGGTGGACTTCCCGCAGCCCGAGGGCCCGATAAACGCTGTCACATATTGTGAAGGAATGTCGATCGAAACCGAATCGATAGCCTGTTTGTCACCGTAATAAACATTAACGTCGGTGGTGCGCATCTTCGCATCGGTAGCGGGCAGATTTTCGTGTCTTACGGTCACCATTTTTTCTCGAATTTGTTGCGCAGGTAAATCGCCAGCCCATTCATCATGAGCAGGAAAATCAGCAAAACAATTATAGCAGCACTCGTACGTTCCACGAAACCGCGATCAATTTCATCTGACCATAAGAAAATCTGGACCGGCAATACGGTGGCAGGCGTGGTAAAGCCATCGGGTGGGCTAGCGACGAAAGCGCGCATCCCGATCATCAGCAGAGGAGCGGTTTCGCCCAGTGCGCGCGCCATGCCGATGATAGTACCTGTCAGGATACCGGGCAGGGCCAGTGGCAGCACATGGTGGAAAACTACCTGGATGGGCGATGCCCCAACCGCCAATGCACCATCGCGGATTGAAGGCGGTACCGCCTTGATTGCGTTGCGGCCGGTAATCACGATGACCGGCATAGTCATCAGCGCCAGTGTCATCCCGCCTATGAGCGGAGCAGAGCGCATATTGGGAAAGATCGTCAGGAACACGGCAAGGCCCAGCAAACCAAAAATGATCGATGGCACTGCGGCAAGGTTGTTGATCGACACTTCGATAATGTCGGTCCAGCGGTTCTTGGGTGCGTATTCTTCCAGATAGAGTGCTGCCAGAACTCCAATAGGAAAGGCCAAAGCCAAAGTGACGATCATCGTCAATATCGATCCCTTCAGCGCGGCCCATATACCCACCAATTGCGGGTCGGTCGCGTCGGATCGTTGCAGGAAACCGAGGTCGAGGCGTTTCTCCAGCGCGCCGTCAGAAATGAGACGCGAAGCGAGGCTCTGCAATTCGGCCGAGCCTTCACCTTCCATTCCCTGTGCGAGATCGGCAGAGGCAGGGACCCACAATTCCTGTTCACCGCGCGCCAAATCGGGATCGGCAACGATCCTGGCGGCCAGTTCCCGCCAAGCTTCACCGCTGACCTCTGCTGCGCCATCTTCCCCCAATGCCTCTCCGGCAAAGTAGTCGACTACCTGCGGCAATCCCTGCGCTTCGAGCGACTGGACCTCCGATTGCTCCAGAGTAACAGCATCGACCGACAGCCCAGCTTCGGCGAAATCGATCGGCACGCGTAGTTCCGCACGCTGGAACCCACCTGCGCCGTTATACAGCATGGTGCCCAGCAGGATTAGCAGGACCGCAACTGAGAATGTCACGGCGGCAAGTCCGAGCAGCCGGAAGCGTTTCTCGGAAGCGTAACGCTGCTTAAGGCGCTTTTCGAACGCAGCCTGCCGGATTCCGGAGCCTGCCTCGGCGGCGGGAGAGATCGTCGTATCACTCATATGCTTCACGGAACCGTTTAACGACGCGAAGGGCGATGAAATTGAGCACCAGCGTCACGAGGAACAGGACAAAGCCCAGAGCAAACGCGCTGAGCGTCGCTGGATGATCGAAGCTGCCTTCACCGGTCAGCATGGCGACAATCTGCACCGTCACAGTAGTCATCGATTCCAGCGGATTGCCCGAGAGATTCGCTGCAGTGCTAGCGGCCATGACCACGATCATTGTTTCACCAATAGCGCGGCTGATGGCCAGCATTATGCCTGCGACAATGCCGGGCAGGGCGGCGGGTATTAGCACGCGCTTGATAGTTTCGGACTGTGTCGCGCCCATCGCCAGACTGCCATCTCGCATGGAACCTGGAACGGCAGCAATACTGTCATCTGCCATCGAAGAAACGAACGGAATTATCATCACGCCCATCACCAGGCCGGCCGCCAGTGCGCTCTCGCTGGAGGCGTTTTCTATTCCGACGCTACGCGCAACATCGCGGATGAAAGGTGCGACCGTCAGCGCGGCGAAATAGCCGTAAACCACGGTCGGCACCCCGGCGAGCACTTCTAGCGCCGGCTTGAGCCATGCGCGGACCCTGGGGTCGGCATATTGTGTCAGATAGATCGCGCTCATCAAACCAAGCGGAATGGCGACGATCATAGCTATAATGGCGCCGATATAAATTGTGCCCCAAAACAGCGGAATCGCGCCGTAGCGGTCGCCCTGATCGGCATCAGGACTGGACATCGGATCGGGGTTCCAGCTGGTTCCGAACAAGAAATCGATCGGGCTGACAAAACCGAAGAAGCGGATCGTTTCGAATATCAGGCTGACCAAAATGCCGAACGTTGTCAGGATCGCCACGAGCGACGCAATTACCAGTGCAGCCATAACGGCGCGTTCTACGCGCGTGCGGGCCGTGAAGGTCGGGTTCAGGCGCGAGTAGGACCACAGTGCGCATATCACTGCAATACTCATCGCCAGAACCATGCCGATTACCGTGTAGCGCTGGATGGCATCGCGGAACGGTTCGATCAGCGGGCGCGCGGCGGCATCGAACACTGCAGGCGCAGCACCGGTCGCGACCGAGCGGGCTTCGGATAGCAGAGTGTCGCGCATAAACCCGAATTCGGGGAGGGAAGCGGCTGCGTCGCTGGCCAGCACAGATTGCATCACCAGCATCGGCATCAGAGCCATCCACAGCACAGCAAATGCCAGAAGCGGAACACCGACCCACAAAGCAACATACCAGCCGTGGTAATTCGGGCGGGCAACCGGACGTTTGGACGTGTCGGCCCGCTGGAAAGCAGATGCCTTCGCACGGCCGGCCAGCCAGCCCACCAGCCCAAGGCCAAGGGCAACAAACAATAACAGGGCCGGCGACATCAGCGGTGCAATTCCTCTTGTGTTTCAATCGCGATGGCTGCGAAGTAGCAGGGGTCTGTCGGCTTCGCCATCGCCTGTCAGTGGCAAGAGTGGATAGCGGGCAGTAATCTTGTGAAAACTGCTCACCGGCTCAGATCCTGCCCATGTTCAATCTGTGTTGCAGATTGATGACATTGATCCGGCTTCATGTTCGCGTGGGTTACTCTTTTTCGGCAGCCAACATAGGAATTCTGGCGATAACGGAGGTTCCTTTACCCAATACACTATCGATTTCCAGGCGACCGCGGTGCCGCTCGACAATATGTTTGACGATTGCAAGGCCAAGCCCGGTTCCGCCCGATGCGCGGCTGCGCCCCGGATCTGTACGATAAAATCGCCGGGTCAGATGGGGCAGATGTTCCGGCGGAATTCCCTCGCCTTCGTCTGATACGGTCAGACGTGCATTGTCATTGGGGCCAGCATCGAGAGAAATAGAGACTTGTCCCTCGGGTGCCCCATATTTCAGTGCATTGTCGACCAAATTGCGAACCAATTGTTCCAATTGCTGGGAATCGCCCGCCACGCGCAGGCCGCCAACAACATCCAGTATGATCCGTCCGGTTCGATCTGCCCCAGCCGCATCGCGTGATGCGCGCTCCACCAATGCGGAATAATCCACGGGCTTGGCGGGCTGTTCGTGCTTTTCCGCCTCAATCCGTGAAAGCGACATCAAATCGTTGACAAGGCTCTGCAAACGGCGCGCCTCACGGTGGATCGTTTTTAAAAATTTCGCAGCTGTCTCAGTGTCCAGTTCGCCCGGATTTTCACGCAAAGTTTCGGCATATCCGATGATCGAGGCAAGAGGCGTGCGCAATTCGTGGCTGGCATTGGCGACAAAATCGGTATGAGCGCGGTCGATGTCGGCTTCACTGGTCCGGTTGAGCAGCTCGATGACTGCATAATCCTCATCAAGCACGTGACGGCTTAATCGCCAGATGTCTCGCCGCCGGACCAGCCCGCTGACAATCGCCTCCCCATGCTCCGCCGAGTCCATCAATGAAATGGCTTCGGGATGGCGCAGGGCGACGCGCGGGTCTTGCCCCATTATATGATTACCAAGAACCGACCGGGCAGCTTTGTTCGCCACGGTAATGCGTGCGCCTTTGGTTAGCAGCTGCGGCGTTCCGGAGTGTTCAATCATCGCCGCCATGCTCTCGGCAATTGTAACTGCAGACGCAGCAGGTTCTTCGTCGGAAAGAAAACGCTGATCGTTCGGCTCGCGGGCCAGAATCCATATCGATGCGCTCCAGATGACGAATAGTAACAATGCCAGCGGGAACGCCAATCCGGAAAAACCCAGCGAAGCGGAGGTAACAGCTGCCAGAACGATGGCTGGCCAGAAGAAGATTTGTGCGGGGTTCACGACAGCCGCATTAGCCGCGCAGCACGATTGCCGCCAGCCATAGAGAGCAATTTCGCGAAATTATGCTGCGCCGCGTCCGCAGACGCAGCAACAGCAGCCATCGGAGGGAAGAGAGAAATGCGCCTCCGGATGGTGACCCCTACGGGAATCGAACCCGTGTTTCAGCCGTGAAAGGGCCGCGTCCTAACCGCTAGACGAAGGGGCCATCTCGGGACCAGTCCCGGAGGCGAGCCGCGCATTTAGGGAGGGGGTGTGATGCGGTCAACCCCGTTCCGCACGGAAATGCGGCGAAACTTCCCACAATCGCTCGCTAATCAGCCCACGCAGCATCCTCCAAATGCAGTTCTGCGCGCGGTGTGGGGCCCCAATCGTCGATTTTTGCACGACCTGCCAGCCATAGTCGCCGTCCTTTGGCCCCGTGTAGCAGTGCCTGCCCCCAATCGGTTTCCGCCGCGCGAAAAGCGATAGCCTTCAACGATCCACCGTCGGGGCCACCGGCAATCAGCCGCAGATGATCCGCACCGACAATGTCTGCTTTGATAATATGCACTGGCCCCACTGCCACGCGAGGGCCAGGCCAACCGACCCCATACGGGCCAGCACCGTCCAGCGTGTCGACCAGGTCGGGCGTCAGCCCGCGCGCTGACAGCGACAGGTCCAGCACCATTTCGCGCCCTTCGTCAGCGCGCGCGACGGCTTGCTCCAATCGCGCATCGATCCATTCGGAGAAAGCCTCCAACTTGTCCGCCGCAATTGTCAGGCCTGCCGCCATCGCATGGCCTCCTCCTGCCATCAGCAGGCCTTCCTCGCGCGCTGCAATGATTGCTGCACCCAGATCGACCCCGCTGATGGACCGTCCCGATCCTTTGCCTGTATCGCCGTCCAGCGCGATAACGAGAGCAGGTTTGCCAGTCTTTTCCTTGATCCGTCCCGCCACGATGCCGATAACGCCGGGATGCCAGCCATTGCCGGATACGATTTGCACTGCGCGGTTGTGCTGTGCGGCAATCTGTTCCTCTGCCGCAGATTGAACTTCGGCCTCGATTTGGCGGCGGTCTTCGTTGAGAGCGGAAAGCTGTTCGGCAATGGCGCGCGCTTCCTCTGGATCCTGCGTGGTCAGCAGGCGCACACCCAAAGTCGATTCGCCGACACGCCCGCCTGCATTGATGCGCGGACCCAGTGCAAAGCCAAGATCGCTGCACTGCGGCGCGCGTTTCAGGCGGCTTGCGTCGATCAAGGCTGACATTCCTGTATTGTCTCTCTTGGCCATAACTTTCAGCCCTTGAGACACGAACGCCCGGTTAAGGCCATGCAGCGCCGCTACATCGGCCACAGTGCCCAGCGCCACCAGATCGAGTAGAGCGCGAATATCGGGCTCCTTGCGATCTGCAAAGTAGCCCTGTTGCCTCAATGTGCGGACAATTGCGATGGCCAGCAGGAAGGCCACGCCCACCGCAGCCAGATGCCCGTGGGAGGCAGCCAGATCATTCTCATCAAGTCGGTTCGGATTGACCAGAGCGACTGCCTGCGGGAGTTCCACACCGCATTTATGATGGTCCACGACGATTACGTCGATTCCCGCCTCGCGCGCCTGTGCCAGCGCATCGTAAGCCATCGCACCGCAGTCGACTGTGACAATCAGAGTCGATCCACCAGTGCCCAGCTTGACCAGAGCTTCGCCGCTTGGGCCGTATCCCTCTAACAAGCGGTCGGGTATGTAGTATTGCGCATCCGCATCCAGCATCCGCATCAGGCGGATCAACAGGGCTGCGCTGGTCGCGCCGTCTACATCGTAATCACCGTATACCGTCACCGTCTCGCCTGCGATAATCGCCTGCGCGACGCGCTCTGCCGCTGTGTCCATATCGCGAAACTCGGACGGGTCAGGCAGGAATCCGCGTAAGCTGGGTTTGCGGTGTCGCTCCAGATCGGCGCGTTCAACGCCGCGTGCCAGCAGCAGCTGAGTGATGATGTCATCCTCCAGCCCGGCGACGCCTGAACCTACCCCGCCATCATCGCCCCCCATATTCGGCATCGCCATATTGCCACCGCGCCAACGCCAGCGTTTCCCGCTGAGCGATTTTTCTACGCCGCAGACGGCAGAGATTGCATTGGAAGCCATTGGAACAATCTACCGTATTGCAGCCTCGAGGGAAACGCGCAGCGGATTGACTTTAGACAGGCTAGGCGGTTTCCTGCTCGCTGAAATGGAAAACAGCGATACTTTACTGATTGTTTGGCACAGCCGCACCGGAACCGCGCGCGCTATGGCCGATGCGGCGATGGAGGAAGCAGGCACCACTGCGCGCCTGCTGCGGGCTGAAGAAACGCAGCCCGGCGATCTTCTGGACGCGGGCGGCTATCTGTTTATTTGCCCGGAAAACCTCGCCAGCATGACCGGCATGATGAAGGAAATGTTCGACCGATGCTATTATCCAGTCCTCGGACGACTGGAAGGCCGACCCTTTGCGACTGCTATTGCCGCGGGTTCTGACGGGGAGGGGGCCCAGCGTCAGATGGACCGGATTGCAAAAGGCTGGCGGTTGAAACGCGTGGCAGAGCCACTGATCGTGAACACCGACGCGCAAACACCGAAAGAGATTCTCGCCGAGAAAACTGTCTGCAACGAAGAACTGACCGCATGCCGTGATTTGGGCGCCGCATTAGCAGAGGGATTGCGGCAGGGCGTTTTTTAACCCTTAGCGATCATCAGCCGGTCGCTTTCGCCAAAGCAGCCCTCGCTTCGGTATATTCGCTCTCCAGCCGGTCAACGATATCGGCAACGGTACCCACGTTTTTCACTGCGCCGACCCCCTGACCCGAGCCCCAGATATCTTTCCAGGCCTTTGCTTTGGTGTTGCCGCCACTACCGAAGTTCATCTTACTTGGGTCGCTGGTCGGCAGATTGTCCGGGTCGAGACCGGCTTTTTCGATCGAGCTGCGCAGGTAATTTCCATGAACGCCGGTAAACAGGTTGGTGTAGACAATACCGTCCATATTCCCGTCGACAATTCCTTGCTTGTAACCCTGATCGGCATTGGCTTCTTCCGTGGCGATAAACGCGCTGCCGATATAGGCGAAATCGGCAGACAGCGCCCGAGCGGCCAATATGGATCGACCATGCGCGATGGAGCCGGAGAGGGCGATCAGTCCATCGAACCATTCGCGGATTTCCTGCATCAGCGCGAAGGGTGACAGCGCGCCGGCATGGCCGCCTGCACCGGCGGCGACGGGGATCAGGCCGGTCGCCCCCTTCTCGATCGCCTTGTGCGCAAACCTGTTGTTGATGACATCGTGCATTGTGATGCCGCCCCAGTTTTTCACAGCCTGAAAGATTTCTTCCCGCGCGCCAAGCGAGGTAATTACCATGGGAACCTGCCATTTTTCGCAGGTTTTCATATCTGCTTCGACACGGTCGTTCGATTTATGGACAATCTGGTTCACTGCGAAAGGTGCGGCGGGCCGATCGGGGTTGTCGCGGTTATGTTTGGCAAGCTCTTCGGTAATCTGATGCAGCCATTCATCCAGTAGCGATTGGGGGCGCGCGTTGAGCGAAGGGAACGAGCCGACAATACCGGCCTTGCACTGCGCAATCACCAGTTCTGGACCGGATACGATGAAAAGCGGCGACCCAATTACGGGCAAACGCATACGGTCGAACGGTGCTGGCAGGCTCATCGTGTTGCTCTCCGGTATATTGTATTCACACCCCGCTTATGGCGCGGGTGCCTGCAAGTCGAGAGGGGCGTTTTATGAGGTTTCGGAGAGGGTGCGAACATTATTGCGATGCCGTAACGTCACTGATGTGCCAGCACATTTTCAAGCCCATAAAATTGTGTTGCTGTGCGACTATAAAGCGCAGTTTTCTCGTCTGTACTGGCGCCCGATGTGATGCGCTTGAATGCATTCCAGAGAACAGGGTAGCTCGCACCCCAATGATCGACTGGGTAGTTGCTTTCAAACATGGCGCGTTCGGGGCCGAAAGTGTCGATGCAGGTTTCGATATAAGGGCGCCATAGCGCGGCCAGTTCTTCCGAGCCTTTGCCACTGGCAGGGCCAGTTTCGGGCATTCCGCAAAACGCCATAGCCAGTCCGCCGAGTTTCACACTGACATTCTGAAGTTTTCCAAGCTCCCGGATGGAGGCTTCCCAACGTTCGAAATTTCCTTCCAGAGTGCCTTTATATCCCGCAATATTTAGCGGTGTGCCGCAATGGTCGAGGCAGATGGGCTGGTCGGGAAACGCCTTGGCCAGATCAATAACATCTCCGAGTTGAGGTTCCAGCACCCAAGCATCGAAGGTCAGACCCATTGTACCCAGATGCGCAAAACCTTCGCGGAACGATGCGCTGTTATACAGGCCTTCGGGCGCATGGAAGGGTGGGCCAAGAACATCTGGATCTGCATCCCATGCACCCTGATGGCGAATGCCCCGGAACCGGCCATTGCCCGCAGCAACCAGAGCTTCCAGGACAGGCGCCGCCCTATCGCCCAGCATCATGTTGGCATGGCCGATAATGCCCGCACAGGCGCGGTAATTGCCATAAAGGCCGCTGGCTGATTGCGCAGCCACACCGTTTACGAATTCAACCTCGCCCACGGATTTGAAATCTTCAGTCCTGTCGGCATCATAAAATGCACCGCATTCCATGAATATGGTGGCAACGATGTTGTGGCCAGTGGCTGTATCTTCACGCAGCGCATCGAACCCGTAATAGGATTTCTGTGCAATCGCAGCGATGAAAGCATGATGCGGTTCTGGGAACATCGGGACCATCGGGCGCAAATCCCAAAGGTGGTGATGTGGATCGACAATCGGGAGATCGGGTTCGAGAATGGCTTCAGTCATTTCATTTCTCCGCCTGTCGGTTAGTCGTTGCGCTGTCCTATCGCCACATTGGCTGCGCTCAGCACTGCGCGAACTGATGCTGTAGCGATATCTTCGTCAATCCCGCATCCCCAGATCGTGCTACCATGCTCATCCTGGCATTGGAGATAAGCGGCGGCACGAGCATCCGTGCCTGTGCCAAGCGCGTGTTCAGTATAATCCTGCACTTCCAGGCGCAAACCGAACGCTTTCTCGATCGTTGTTACAACGGAGGAAATCAGCCCATTACCGCGCCCGCTGACACTTTTTTCCCTGCCCGCCACCGCAATCGTTCCGGCGAACAGGCGCGTTCCGTCGGCAGCACGATTTTCTTCATAATCGACCAGTTGAAAATGTTTGTCTGTGGTCTGTACATGATAGGCGCTGCGGAAGGTCTGCCAAATATCCGCCGCATTCAGTTCGCGTCCTAACCGGTCGGCCATTTGCTGGACGTGACTGGAGAAATCAGCCTGCATTTTTTTGGGCAGTTTAAGGCCCTGATCCTGCTCAAGCACCCAAGCGAAACCGCCCTTGCCGGATTGTGAATTGACCCGGATGACTGCCTCATAGTTGCGGCCCAAATCGGCAGGGTCGATCGGCAGGTAGGGGACGCGCCACCGCTCGTCATTCTGGCGAGTATGTGCATCAAAACCTTTTTTGATCGCGTCCTGATGGCTGCCTGAAAATGCTGTATAGACAAGTTCCCCGCCATAAGGGTGCCGCTCGTGCACGGGCAGCTGGTTGCAGTATTCCACCGTCTCAATAACCCGGTCGATGTCAGAAAAGTCGAGGCCCGGATCGACGCCCTGAGTATACATATTGAGCGCCATGGTCACGAGGCAACAATTACCCGTACGCTCGCCATTACCGAACAGGCAGCCTTCCACACGGTCGGCACCGGCCATCATTCCCAGCTCTGCCGCTGCAACTCCGGTGCCGCGGTCATTATGCGTGTGGAGCGAGATCACTACGCTCTCACGATGGGGAATGTTGCGGGCGAAGTACTCGATCTGGTCCGCGTAGATATTGGGCGTCGCCGCCTCAACTGTAGCAGGCAGATTGAAAATAATCGGATGCTCCGGTGTAGGTGCCAGAACATCCATAACGGAGGAGCAAACCTCGAGACTAAAATCGATTTCGGCAGTAGAAAACGTTTCGGGACTGTACTGGAAATGCCAATCGGTATCGGGACGTTTGGCTGCCTCATCGCGCATGACTTTTGCACCAGCGATAGCAATATCGCGCACCTGGTCGCGGCTCATGTTGAAGACAATGTCGCGCCATGCCGGGCTCACTGCATTATACAGATGTACAATAGCCTTTTTGGCACCCGCCAGACTCTCGAAGCTCGTGCGGATCAGTTCCTCACGGCTTTGTGTCAAAACCTGTACCAGCACATCGTCAGGTACGCGGCCCGAGTGGATCAATCCTGAGATGAAATTGAACTCTGTCGCTCCTGCACTGGGGAAGCCGACTTCGATTTCTTTAATGCCGATTTCAACAAGCAGGTCGAAGAAACGGTTCTTCTTAACACTGTCCATCGGGTCGATGATCGACTGGTTTCCGTCTCGAAGGTCGGTGCTGAGCCAGCGGGGCGGAGTAGTGATGGTGCGCGATGGCCATTGCCGATCGACTAACGGAACTTGCGGGAAGGCGCTGTACTTTTCAGACGGATTACTGAGCATTGTCATGACGGTTCGCACTCTTGGCATCTCTGATAAAACTGGTCGAGATTTCCCTTGAGCGCTTGTCGCGCGCCCATAGGCCACGCGTCAGGTCACGCCCAAGGGCGAGTAAGTCGTAGTAGAAGCGATGCGTTGCGTGTCATGCAAACACACTTGCCATAAATGTCGCCGGACGCAACCCTGCTATGGCAAATATTTGGTCAACCACATGTCGCAGCGA
Organism: uncultured Sphingomonadaceae bacterium; assembly: GCA_913060895.1. Classification (GTDB taxonomy): domain Bacteria; phylum Pseudomonadota; class Alphaproteobacteria; order Sphingomonadales; family Sphingomonadaceae; genus CAJXSN01. Next base: position 46,264 of record CAJXSN010000002.1, on the reverse strand, counting down.
TGATAACGTCATCTTCGTCTAGGGTGATGTTCAGACGATCGGCAACATTGTCTTCTGTCACGATATCATCAGGGCCGATCCACCGGACATCAGTTACCGGCACAACGGCAGACAGCAATTGTCCCCGAGTTTGTGCTCCGGCATCCTGCCCAATATACGGCTCGGCAAGCGCGGATCTACACTCGTCTGCATCACCATCGTCTTCATCTCGGGCCGAGGGAGTAACCCGAGAAAAGTCGGTGACTGGCACTGGCTCGGCGCGTCCTGTAGCCCCCGTTTCATCGACATCGCTGCTGCTTCCACAAGCAGCAAGCGCACCAACCAGTGCAGGAATCATGAAGCCCCGAAATTTCATGGTTGTCGCTCGAACGCAGCGGTGATGGTTAGCTCGACCGTATCGGAGACCATCGGGATCGCATAGCCGATGCCGAAGTCAGAACGTTCGACATCGGTAGTGGCTGTAAAGCCAATGGTTTCAGTCTCGTTGACCGGATTCTTCCCAGCTCCCGTGAATTCAACCAGCAGCGATACTTCGCGGGTCTGACCGTTCAGGGTCAAATCGCCAGTTGCAACCGCACTGGTTCCACCAATCTGCCGAACATCGGTAGTTGTGAATTTGGCAGCCGGAGGGGTGGGGCCAAAGAAATCAGGCGAACCTCCGTCCTTGCCGGGCCGCAACATATGCTCGCGCAGACCAGAGCTCACTACGGCCAAAGACGTGACGGGGATGGTCACATCCAGAGTGGTTGCTTCTACATTGGCTGGGTCGAAGGCCATTGTGCCTTCAACATCGCCGAACAAGCCGAAATACGGATTGAAGCCGAAGTGATCCACTTCCCACTGGATTACGGTGTGCGCAGGATCGGTGGCGTAGCTTCCGGCCTGAATACGGGACACGTCGACGACGCCCGGAATTTCGGGTGCGTCTTGCGCGATACCTGAGGCTGCGCCAAGCGCCATGGTTGCGCTGGCAGAAAGGGCGGCGACTATTGCGAACGAGGTTTTCATAGGTTGGGTGCTCCTGTGCCGGGATTATTAATTCAATGCACCGGCACAGGAGGGGTTCCGCAGCCCGCGACTGCTTTGCAGGCCTAGTTCTTCGTTTTGTCGACCAGCTGGTTGTCGCCGATCCAAGGCATCATTGCTCTCAGCTTCGTGCCGACGGCTTCGATTGGATGGGCTTCCTGACGTTTCCGGCTTGCCTTCATCTCTGGATTGCCGACCATGTTGTCCATCATGAAACGCTGGACGAAACGGCCCGCCTGAATGTCTTCCAGCACACGCTTCATTTCGGCCTTGGTTTCATCGGTGATGACGCGCGGGCCAGTGTGGTAATCGCCATATTCAGCAGTGTTGCTGATCGAATAGCGCATGTTGGCGATACCGCCCTCATACAGCAGATCGACGATCAGCTTGGTTTCGTGCAAACACTCGAAGTAAGCCATTTCTTCGGGATATCCGGCCTCGACCAGCGTCTCGAACCCGGCCAGTATCAGGTGGCTGATGCCGCCACACAGAACGGCCTGCTCACCGAACAGATCGGTTTCGCATTCGTCCTTGAAGGTGGTTTCGATAATTGCGGACCGGCCTGCACCCATTGCGCCGGCATAAGCGAGGGCGAGGGCTTGTGCGAAGCCGTTGCCGCCGGAACCGGAACCTTCCTGATGCACTGCGATCAAGGCGGGCACACCGCGGCCCTGCTCGTATTCGTTACGCACCGTGTGGCCGGGACCCTTCGGCGCGATCATGATCACATCGAGATCTTCGCGCGGTTCGATCAGGCCGAAATGAACATTCAGACCATGAGCGAAGGCGAGGGCGGCACCCTGCTTCATGTTGTCTTTCAGGTCGGTGTTCCAGATGTGCGCCTGCGTCTCGTCAGGCGCCAGGATCATTACGATGTCAGCCCACTTTGCCGCTTCTGCATTGGACATGACGGTGAAACCGGCACTCTCCGCCTTTTTTGCCGTAGCTGATCCTTCACGCAGGGCAACGCGCACTTCGCCTGCACCGCTATCGCGCAGGTTCTGGGCGTGGGCATGGCCCTGACTGCCGTAACCGACGATCACGATCTTGCGTTCCTCGATCAGTTTACGGTCGGTGTCGGCGTCGTAATAAACTTTCATGTGGTCTTTCCCATTATATCGATCGTCATCCTCGCGAAGGCGGGGATCCAGTTATGAAGCAGTCCCTAGCTGGATTGCCGCCTGCGCGTGAATAACAGAGATTGTTGATTGCAGCTGAGTTTAACTAGGCTTCTCCGGCGCCGCGCATCATTCCGACGATGCCGGTACGGCCGATTTCAACAAGGCCGAGGCCCCGCATCAGATCGATAAAGCTGTCCACCTTGTCAGGCGGGCCGGTGATTTCGAAGATGAAGCTTTCAGTCGTAGTGTCCACGGGCCGGGCGCGGAAGATATCCGCTAGTCGCAAGGCCTCGACCCGCTTGTCGCCTGTGCCAGCGACTTTCACCAACGCAAGTTCGCGTTCGACATGGGGGCCTTCTTCGGTCAGATCAGTCACACGGTGGACTGGCACAAGCCGTTCCAGCTGAGCCTGAATCTGGTCGATTACTGCAGGCGGGCCATTGGTAACAACGGTGATCCGGCTGACTGCATGGTCCTCTGAGATGTCGGCCACGGTCAGACTGTCGATATTGTAACCGCGCGCGGTAAACAGACCGGTGATCTTCGCCAGAATTCCCGGTTCGTTATCGACAGTTACGGCGAGCACATGGCGCTCGGCGGAGGTTTTCTCTATCTTCATTGAATAATCCTAAACCAGCGCCTTGGCCTTGTCGTCCATAGTGCCCGTCGTTTCATCCCCATACAGAAGCATGTCTGTATGCGCCGCCCCGCTGGGTATCATCGGCAGACAATTGGCTTCTTTCGATACGCGGCAATCGACAATCACCGGGCCATCATGCGCCAACATCGCATCGATGCCGCCGTCCAATCCGGCTTCGTCTTCGATGCGTATTCCCTTCCAGCCATATGCCTCTGCCAGCGCCACGAAGTCGGGCAGACTGTCGGAATAGCTGTTGGAATAACGGCTTTCATAGGTCAGTTCCTGCCATTGGCGGACCATTCCCATAAATTCGTTGTTGAGGATGAAGACCTTCACCGGCAGGCGGTATTGGCTCGCTGTGCCAAGCTCTTGAATATTCATTTGAATGCTGGCTTCGCCCGCAATATCGATCACCAGCGCATCGGCGTTACCCAATTGCGCGCCGATCGCGGCAGGAAGGCCGTAACCCATCGTGCCAAGGCCCCCGCTGGTGAGCCACTTGTTCGGCCCCATAAACCCAAAATACTGGGCTGCCCACATTTGGTGCTGACCGACCTCGGTGGTGATAATGGGATTACGATCACGGGTCAGGGCAAACAGCCGCTCGACCGCTTTTTGTGGCATCATCAGACCTTGCGAGCCCGTGGTATGGGGATAGGCGAGGCATTCGCGCGCACGCCATCCGGCAATGCGCGCTTTCCATTCGCCGCGATCCGCGTGCTGGCGTGACGCCCAGCCTTCTATCAGCTGGTTCAACACCGTTCCGCAATCGCCGATCAGGCCCAGATCGACGGGCACAACCTTGTTGATACTGGCCCGGTCGATATCGATATGGATCTTCTTCGAATTTGGGGCGAAGGCATCCAGCCGCCCTGTCACCCGATCATCGAACCTGGCACCGACTGCAATAATCAGATCGGATTTGTTCATCGCCATATTGGCTTCGAACGTACCGTGCATTCCCAGCATCCCCAGCCAGTCGGGATGGTCGGCGCTGAACGCACCCAGTCCCATCAGGGTGGAGGTGACGGGTGCATCGATCAGTTCCTGCAACTTGCGCAGGGCCTTGCTGGCATCGGGGCCGGAATTGATAACCCCGCCGCCAGTGTAGAAGACAGGACACTCGGCGGCTGCGATCATCTCGATCGCTTGGGCAATTTCATCTCCCGCTGCGACGGTGCGTGGCTGATAACGATCGGAGGAGAGTGTCGGCTCCTTCACCCCGCGACTGGCGCCTGCAATCTGAACGTCCTTGGGTATGTCCACCAGTACGGGGCCGGGGCGTCCGGTGGTGGCAATGCGGAACGCCTCTGCAAGAGTGGCTTCCAACGCATCCGGGTCTTTGACGAGGTAATTGTGCTTCGTACAATGGCGGGTGATGCCGACAGTGTCCGCTTCCTGAAACGCATCGGTACCGATCAGCGCTGTGGGGACCTGACCGGTGATGACCACTAACGGGATCGAATCCATAAACGCATCTGCGATGCCGGTGACGGCATTCGTGGCGCCGGGGCCGGAAGTAACCAGAACCACGCCCGGTTTGCCGGTGCTGCGCGCGTATCCTTCTGCCGCGTGAGCCGCGCCAGCTTCGTGCCGCACCAGTATGTGACGGATGCGTTCGTCGCCGAACAATTCGTCGTAGATCGGTAAAACTGCGCCGCCGGGGTAGCCGAACACGAATTCCACCCCTTCACGCACCAGACTGTCTACTAGAACCGCCGCGCCGGTGCGCGCTGATGGCAGAGTGGTGGTGTTGTCGCTGGCGTCGGCCGAAGCGGTCATTTGTACCGTCCTTAAAAGTAGAGCCCGGCGTGGGGGAACGCCGGGCCCTTTGGGTCTGGAACCGCATTATTAGTTATTATCTAACTTGTCAAGACCTACTATTGTAATAATAATTCAAAATGTCGGGAAATAATGGCATTTTTGGTTCCCTCCCCATTATCTCTGGGCCACCAAGCGGGAGATTGGTTGCGAAACCAAGTATATTGGCGCTTGGCATACTGCCTTGTCGAAGCACTGCCGCGCTCCTTCAGCGAGGCACCTGGATCGACCGATCTGCTGGCCATTTCAGCCGCGATTTCCGGAACGCCGATAGCGCGCATGACCGGCAAATCGGGGTGGAGCTGCCGTTCCAGTAGCTTGGCCACCTCGTCCATCGCTCCGTTATCGAGCATCCATTCGAACCGTGCGTTGCACCTGCTATACAGCCATTCCCTCTCGGGCAGCATAATGAGCGGGTGCAGATCGATTTCCTGCTGGATGCCGCCAGTCTTATACTTTTGCCAATGCCCAAGCGTCTTGCCGGTCGACAGCACCACCTCCAACGCCCGGGACATGCGCTGGGTGTCGTTCTCCCCGATGCGCGACATTGCCTGCGGGTCCAATTCAACAAGATTCTTGCGCAATTCGTCTTTGGCCAGGCTTCGGACACGGGACCGGGTATCGTTGGCAATCTCGGGTATCGGCGCGATCCCTTCCAGTAGAGTTTGCAAGTACAGCCCAGTCCCACCCACCAGAATTGGGATTGCGCCGTCAGCATGTGTTTGATCAACCTCTTCCTTGGCGGCCGCTGCCCAATCCGCAGTGGAACAGGCATGCGCTCCGTCCCATATGCCGAAAAGGCGATGCGGGACACCACGCATTTCCTCGGCAGTAGGCCGCGCGCTCACGACTTGAAGATCAGAATAAACCTGCATGCTGTCGGCATTGATAATTACCGCATCACGCCGCCGCGCATGCAATTGCAAAGCCAGCTCGATCGCCAAATCACTCTTGCCGCTTGCTGTAGGCCCTGCAATGAGCGCGACCGGACCATGCAGCGCACGGTCTGCAACCTTTTCTTCTGGAGAGTATACAGTGCTCATCGCCCGGCTGATAGCAGACCCGGACTTACTGGGAATACGTCTTGATGCGCTTCTGTCCGCGCTTGAAAGTCAGGCGATGCCGGTCGCGCGGGCCGTGATGTTGGAGCATTGTGGGGAAGTGCTGCAACTGGAGCTGCCAAAATGTGACGTCGCATCGCTCCGCAAAGCTGTGGACGAGCATTTGGGACCTACAGATGGTCTGGTCGCACCGGATTTGATTACTTTGCCGAACCTGTTTGTGTCCGACATGGATTCAACCATGATCGGACAGGAATGTATCGACGAGCTGGCGGATTTCGCAGGGCTGAAGGATCAGGTTTCCGAAATCACTGAGCGCGCCATGCTAGGCGAGCTCGACTTCGAAAGTGCACTACGGGAACGGGTTGGATTGTTGGCTGGGCTGGACGAAATCGCGATCCAGCGGTGTCTGGAGGAGCGCATTCGACCGACTCCAGGCGCGCGGGTGCTAGTGGAGACATTAAAATCAAAGGGATGCCATACTGTGCTTGTCACAGGGGGCTTCCACCATTTTGCCGATGTCGTCGCGGAAATACTTGGCTTCGATCAGGTGGTCGGTAACCGGCTCGCGGTGGCGGATGGTGCGTTGACTGGGGAGCTGGCCGGTCCGGTCGTCGACAGCGGCACCAAGAAATCTACACTGGAAGCCGAGCTTAGCAAGCTGAGTCAGAGTGCCCGCTCCCTGACTGCAGGCGACGGGGCAAATGATATTCCGATGATAGCTGCATCGAATTATGGCTTTGCCTACCGCGCAAAGCCCAAAGCACGCGAGGCGGCGAATGGCTGGATTGACCGGGGCGATCTGACATCGGTGCTGAAATTGCTGGATATTCCGCAGGTCCACTGGGCCACCTGATACTGCTTTATGCTAAAGCCAGCTGGACACTTTCTCGAGCGGCTTCTTACGGGTTGCGTGTGCAGGAACACTCGCGCCTTCTGCAGGCAGGCCGGCCACCACGATCATTACCGGCTTTTCCTCGCTGGGCCGGTTGCACAGATCGCGTAGAAAACCCATCGGCGAGGGAGTGTGCGTCAGAGTCGCCAGCCCAGCTTCGTGCAAAGTCGCAATCAGCATTCCGCAGGCGATCCCGACGCTTTCATTGACATAGTAATTCTGCGTCTTGCCGTCTTCCTCGATCCCGCCTTTGCGCTGGGCAAACACCACGATCAACCACGGTGCAGTTTCTAGAAACGGCTTATTGGCACTGGTACCGATCGGGGCGAGGGCAGAGAGCCATTCCTCGCTGGCTTTCGGATCGTCTCCATCCGCGCCGTAAAACCGGCGCTCCTCCTCCTCCGCCGCTTCGCGAATAGCGCGCTTTTTGTCAGGAGAAGACACCGCTGTGAAATGCCATGGCTGATGGTTTGCACCATTTGGCGCGCTGCCTGCGGCAAGAATTGCCTGCTCGATAATTTCGCGCGGGACAGGAGTGTTGGCGAAATCGCGGCAGGTTCTACGCCGTGACAGCTTTTCCTGCATCGCAGAAGCACGTTCCACGCGCTCATCGTCGGACATAGCCGGGAGAAAATAGGGTATGCTTGCATGTTCTTGCATGGGTTAAACCTATCGGCCCGTGGTTTGCATTTGAACAGGTTGTTGTTCCTGCGAAGCTATAATGCCGGTTAAGATTGATAGACTAATTTTTATATTTTGGAGGTTACCGAACATAGATGGGGGCGTCCACGGATGCACCCGGGCAGTACCAAAACATGTTTTATGTCCTGACCGAATACAGCCACAAATATCGACGTTGCGCGTGAGCGGCTGAGTTTGGACCGTCCGGAGACGTATTACGAATGTCTGCGGATAATGCGTAAAGAGTGCGTACGCGCCTGCAGATTATGTCGGGCAATGCGAACTCCTTAGCGGATCAGCGCTCGGCCTTGGGAATTACGAATTTGATGCCGGACCATATTTCGTCGACTGTGCAATCCTTGGTGTCGACAAAGCCTGCCGCCATTCCGATCCGCAGTACATCAGTTTGATCGAGCGCCAATTGCTGATCTGAGCCTTGTTTTGGCCAACTGACCCAAATTTGCCCGTCTGACGACAAAAAGGGGCGCAGGCGCGTCAATTTATCTGTCAGCGTTTCAGCATCGACCACGAAAATATGCCCGGCATCGAAGCCTTCGGCCGGGCTGCCAACGAAGATCAGCTCCAGCGCGTATTCGTCGATCTCGTCCTGAATATTGGCTGGCATATCCTCGAACCAGACACGTTGTTCGTCCCGGAGGTTGAGCTTTTTGGCAAGCGGTGCGTCTGAATGACCAGCGTTCACAGAGCCTGGTTCTCCATCCAGTCGTGAAAGAAGCTGGCGCTGGCTTCGCGCAGTGCCGTGATGCTGACGTGTTGGCCATTGATTGCAATACCATTGCCGCCGGTCGTGCCGACTTTGGTGGCATAAAGTTCGGCCGCATTGGCGCGCTCGATCACCGTAGGATCACTGGTGGTCACCAGCATCCGGCCCTGATCCTCGCCAAAAAGGGCGGCAGTCATTTTTTCGGAGTCCGGCATAGCCAGTTCTGCGCCGATCCCGCCAGCCATCGCCATCTCCGCAATCGCAACCAGTGGCCCGCCATCCGACACATCGTGAGCTGCAGTGATGCGGCCTTCGGCGATCAGTTCCCGGACCAGTTCCCCCAGTCGTTTTTCGACCGCCAGATCGACAGGTGGTGCATCCCCGTCCTCGCGCCCGTGAATAGTGCGCAGCCATTGCGATTGTCCCAGATGCCCCGGACCGTAGCCGATCAGAAGCACTGTCTCCCCCTCTGCAACGAAGCTGCTGGTTATCATCTGCGCGTAGTTTTCGATAAGCCCCACGCCGCCGATTGCGGGAGTGGGGAGGATCGCCGACCCTCCGCCGGTCGCCTTGCTTTCGTTATACAGCGAGACGTTGCCGCTCACGATTGGAAAGTCGAGCGCACGGCAAGCCTCGCCCATACCTTCCAGAGCGTGGACCAGCTGGGCCATGATCTCAGGCCGCTGCGGATTGGCGAAATTGAGACAATTGGTAACGGCCAGCGGTCGCGCGCCCACGGCGGACAGGTTCCGGTATGCCTCTGCAATCGCCTGCTTCCCGCCTTCAAAGGGGTCGGCATAAACATATCGCGGGCTGCAATCTGTGGTGATGGCCAGCGCTTTCTGCGTGCCGTGAACGCGCACCACGCCTGCATCGCCACCAGTTTGCAGCGTATCAGCGCCAACCTGCGAATCGTACTGCTGGGCAATCCACTGGCGTGAGGCGAGGGCCGGGCTGGCCATCATTTTCAGCAAATCGCCGGTAATGTCGGTGCTTTCTGAAATTTCGCCCAGAGGCGCGACCTTGGCCCACGCCTTGTAAGCTTCTTTCGACAGATAAGGCCGCTCGTATTCCGGGGCATCGGCAGCAAGCGGGCCCAGCGGGATATCGCATACGATTTCGCCATCGAATTCGAGCACCATGTGCCTCGTGTCGGTCACTTCGCCAATGACCGCGAAATCCAGTTCCCATTTCCTGAAAATTTCGGCCGCCATAGCTTCTTTGCCCGGCTTTAAAACCATGAGCATACGCTCCTGACTTTCGCTCAGCATCATTTCGTATGGCGTCATGCCTTCTTCACGGCACGGTACGGCGTTCATATCAAGGTGGATACCAGCCTTGCCATTTGTGGCCATTTCCACGCCCGACGATGTCAGGCCTGCTGCCCCCATATCCTGAATGGCGACAATGGCATCGGTTGCCATCAGTTCAAGGCACGCCTCGATCAGCAGCTTCTCGGTAAAAGGATCGCCGACCTGCACGGTGGGGCGCTTGGCTTCTGTGTCTTCGCCGAAATCGGTGCTGGCCATTGTTGCGCCGTGAATACCGTCGCGTCCGGTCTTGCTGCCGACATAGACGATCGGGTTGCCCACACCGGTTGCTGCGCTGTAGAAAATCTTCTTCTGATCGGCGACGCCCACAGTCATCGCGTTGACCAGAATGTTGCCATCATACGCCGGGTGAAAATTTGTCTCGCCCGCCACGGTCGGCACACCCACACAATTGCCGTACCCGCCGATGCCGGCAACCACGCCCTGCACCAGATGCTTCATCTTGGGATGCTCAGGCCGGCCAAAACGCAGGGCGTTGGCGTTGGCAACCGGACGCGCGCCCATCGTAAACACGTCGCGCAAGATACCGCCCACCCCGGTCGCTGCGCCCTGATAGGGTTCGATGTAACTGGGGTGGTTGTGGCTTTCCATCTTGAAGATAGCGGCCAGTTTCGTGCCGTTTGGCCCGTCACCAATGTCGATGATGCCTGCATTTTCGCCCGGTCCGCAAATCACCCACGGTGCCTCTGTCGGTAATTTCTTCAAATGGAAGCGGGAGGATTTGTAAGAGCAATGCTCGCTCCACATGACCGAGAATATACCAAGCTCGACCAGATTAGGCTCGCGGCCTAATCCCTTCAGAACGTTTTCATATTCTTCCGGCGATAGCCCGTGTTGTTCGACTATTTCCGGAGTGATCGAGTCGCTGGACTGTGCGGTGTGTGTAGCCATGCCTCGCGCATTAGCGATGCAGGCTCTCCACTGCCAGTCCGACCTCGCGTTTATGCCACCGTGTCGAACCGACCCATCCGGCAATCAGGGTCAAAATCAGAAACGCAGCCAGCGATGTAAGATAAAGTGCCGGCCCCGCTTCTACTGGCGGCGGCCCGAACCAGTTGAGCGCCTGCATCGCCAATAATACGCCCAGCAGGATCAACGGAGGCACAATCGGCCCGCGTGTGCGGCGGATGAAATAGAGAAAGCTGCCGAAGATCAGCGCCAATTCCAGCGATATGGCGGGCAGGGGATGATCCCACAGTCCCAGACCGATTTTGTGCTGTCCTCCTGCCACCGTCAGATCGGGGCGATGGGTCACAAGATCCAGTACCCAGTGCGACATGACGACCAGAAATCCGATCACTGCAGCAACGACATCCCGCCATTTGACCAGTGCGACCAGAGCAAACGCAAATCCCCACACTGCCGTACCTAACAAGCTGTGAGTATAGGGCATAAAATACAGGTCCAGCGGGTTCATTGCGGTGATCCCGGGCACAATGCGCATTTTCTCCAGCCCGATCAGACTGAAGGTAAAGAAGCCCCAGTCAACCAATTGCGCCCCGACGAACAATGCAGTCAGGCTGGGTGCGCGGCGCGATGCGGCGGCTGCAACGAACGCAGCGGAGAAATGGCCGATGAACATGGCTTATGCTGGTTCCTTCTGTAAATTGCGCAGACTCGGGAAAAGGAAAAATTCAGGTGAAGCGCAAGGCACCCCATATTGCGCTGAAGGCCTCGGCTGCAGTCGCACAAAAGCGGCGCGCGATGGCGGCGATTTTTCTATAATGGGCCAATACTTCAGAACCGTTTGTCTCGTCAGAAAATAGGTTGCTGAGCAAAGGCAGCACGGCAGCGCCACGTTGAGAACCGCTGCGGCCTTCGAACTACCAGCGAGACCCGGCTTGGTGGTGAACCAGAGCACCCCCGCCAGACAGACAGAATAAACCAACCCCGCCCAAACCGGTTTGAGATATCCGGTCATTGCGGCAGCGATATGAGTGCAAGAGGAGTTCAGGGCTGTTCGCTGGCCGCGCGCGCCGGGAATACCGAATGCCACCGAAGCGACGATATTGGCGATAATCCACTGCATGAATGCACCCCTTGTGGTGGGCATGTCTTGACCATCGTGGGGGGTGCGGTCAATGCTCGGTATATGGAAGACGATACAGCAGTCACACAACCGGCGATCACCGAGATGTCGTTCGAACAGGCGCTTAGCGCGCTGGAGCAGGTCGTTCGCCAGCTGGAAAGCGGGGACGTTCCGCTGGACGAATCGATCAATCTTTATTCGCGGGGCGAGGAGCTTCGCAAGGCGTGTCAGGCGCGGCTCGATGCGGCGCAGGCCCGGATCGAGGCGATTGTGCAGGATGGCAGCGGCAATGCCTCTGGAACGCGCCCCTTCGACAGCACTACACAGGGCTGATCGGTATCGTGGAAATGGTCGACACTAGCGGCATAAAGCTGGACGCGGCGTTCACTCAGATCCAGCAGGACATCGACGGGGTTTTCGACGAGCTTCTTCCAGTGCCGAACGACACCCGCCGCCGGTTGGTAGAGGCGATGCGCCATGCCACTATGGGCGGGGGCAAACGGGTGCGTCCCTTGCTGTTGGTGGCCACTGCAGAAATGTTGGGCGTCGCGCGCGATCCGGCGCTGCGCGCGGCCTGCGCAGTGGAAGCGATTCATGTTTACTCGCTGATCCACGACGATTTGCCGTGCATGGACGATGACGATCTGCGCCGCGGCAAGCTTACGGTGCACAAGGCTTTCGACGAGGCTACTGCTGTGCTGGCGGGGGATTCCCTTCATGCGCTGGCGTTTGAAATCCTGACCGATGAACGCTCCTTCACCGATCCCTTTACGCGCGCGGAACTGGCGCGCACGCTTGCTTCGGCTTCTGGCATGAACGGCATGGCTGGCGGACAGGTGATGGATATGGCCGCCGACAGCGCGACTTACGATTTGCCCACGATCACTCGCCTCCAGCAGTTGAAAACCGGCGCATTACTTGCCGCCAGTGTCGAGATGGGCGCTATTCTGGGCAAACTGCAACCGGAAGGCCGCGCTCCGCTGCGTTCTTATGCACGCGACGTAGGACTGGCCTTCCAGATTGCAGATGATCTACTGGATGTTGAAGGCGATGAAGAAACCGTCGGCAAGGCAGTGGGCAAGGACAGCGAACAGGGTAAGCAGACCTTCGTTACGTTGATGGGCGTGGAGGGCGCACGCAACCAGTCACGCGCCCTTATGGATCAGGCTGCAGGCCATCTGGCTCAGTATGGTTCCGATGCAGCACTGCTGATCGCATTGGCAAAATTTATTGTGGAGAGAGACAGGTGAGCACCAGCGCAGATAAAGTGGCGGGACAGCCGCGCATCGGGGTCTATCCGGGCACCTTCGATCCTATCACCAGAGGGCATCGCGATATCATCCGGCGCGGGGCGAAACTGGTCGATGAATTGATTATCGGTGTCACCACCAACCCGTCGAAGAACCCGATGTTCACGCCGGAAGAGCGGATGGACATGGTCACCGCCGAACTGGCGCAGATGAAAATCGTCAATGCCCGTGTGGTGGGGTTCGATGCCCTGCTGATGAAGTTTGCCCACAAACAGGGTGCAAGCATCATTGTGCGCGGTCTGCGCGCAGTTGCCGATTTCGAATACGAATATCAAATGGCGGGCATGAACCAGCAGATCGACGACGAGATCGAGACGGTCTTCCTGATGGCCGATGTCGGCCTGCAGCCGATTGCTTCGAAACTGGTCAAGGAAATCGCCCTTTACGGCGGCGATATCAGCCCGTTCGTCAGCCCCGCGGTACGCGATCTGGTGAACGCTCGGGTGGAATCGATCGGGCGGCGCGGGGAATACTGACGAACAAGCTCTCGCCGTCTTGGGCTTCCAGTGATCTACATTCATTGAAGTGACAGGGCGTGATCGCTAGACGCTTGCGGCATAACAACAGCACATATTCAGGACTTGCCCTTTTCATGTTCAAACGCCTTCTAGCTGCCGGTGCTTTCGCCGCGCTCACTCTGACACCCGCTGCCGCGCAGGAAGCCGAAGCCCCCGCCGCACCGCGGGTGTTTGCGAAGGTCAATTTCAATGCTGCCGAAGACCGTGAAAATGTGCTCCTCCTCGATCTCAGCAATGGTGGCCGGGTTGCCATCCGCCTGATGCCGGATTGGGCGCCGTCCCATGTGGAGCGGGTGAAGACATTGACCCGGCAGGGCTTTTACGACGGGGTGATTTTTCACCGCGTTATCGATGGCTTTATGGCGCAGACCGGCGATCCGACCGGTACGGGTCAGGGCGGCTCGCAGCTTCCTGACCTGGAAGCGGAATTCAACAAGGTCGCCCATCTGCGCGGCACGGTCTCAATGGCACGCGCGCAGAGCGAAGACAGCGCGAACAGCCAGTTCTTCATCGTATTCTATCCGCGCTTCTCGCTCGACAACAAATACACCAATTTTGGCCGGGTCATTTCGGGCATGGATGCGGCCGATGCCATTGAGCGGGGCGAGCCACCTGCGAACCCCACACGTATCCTGCAAGCATCCATCGCCAGCGACAACAAGCCGGTGCCCGCGCCGATGCCCGTCGCTGTTCCTGAGCAGAACGCGCCCGGTTTCGATGGCGTCAGCGTCGATGATCTGAACGCCCCGCTCAGCGAATAAATCTGGTTTGAAACCCGGCCAGTCCGGGGATCGGGAGCAGCCATATGCGCGTCGACCTGTTCGACTTCGAACTCCCGACAGATCTTATCGCCCTGCGCCCGGCATTTCCGCGGGATTCTGCGCGGATGCTGGTGGCGCGAGGGCAGGATCCGCTGTCTGACAAATCTGTAGCCGATCTGCCCGACCTGCTGGAGCCGGGCGATGTGCTGGTGTTCAACGATACCCGCGTCATTCCCGCGCAGCTGACTGGCAAACGAGGGGAAGCGACTATCGGCGCGACTCTTCACAAAAGGCTTGATCTGCGCCGCTGGCAAGCTTTCGTTCGCAATGCCAAGCGCTTGCGCGATGACGACAGAATTGATTTCGGCGCCGATGTTTATGCGCGCGCCGAAGCCCGGGCTGCCGATGGTAGCTGGACACTCGCGTTCGAAGGCGAAGAACCTGTCGAACTGTTGCTGGAACGGGCAGGGACCATGCCACTCCCCCCCTATATCGCTGGCAAGCGCCCGACCGACGAGCGGGACCGCGAGGATTACCAGACCATTTTTGCCGAGGAAGACGGTGCGGTCGCGGCGCCAACCGCTGCACTGCATTTCACGCCTGAACTGCTCGCGGCGCTGGATGCGCGCGGCGTGCAGCGTGAAACGCTCACCCTGCATGTCGGCGCAGGCACATTCCTGCCGGTGAAGGCTGACGATACGGACGATCACCAGATGCACGCCGAATGGGGACGGATCGACGCAGCAACTGCCGACCGGCTGAACGGCGTGCGTACGCGGGGCAACCGTCTTGTCGCAGTGGGCACGACATCGCTGCGTTTGCTGGAGAGCGCAGCGGATGACAGCGGAATGGTCCGGCCCTTCGAAGGCGATACCTCTATTTTTATCACGCCGGGATATAACTTTCGCGCCGTCGATGGCTTGATGACCAATTTTCACCTGCCAAAATCGACCCTGATGATGCTGGTCAGTGCGCTGGCCGGGCGAAAACGCATCACGGATGTCTATGCCCATGCCATTGCGGAAGGGTATCGTTTTTACAGCTATGGAGATTCGTCTCTGCTGCTGCCATGAGCGCGGAATGGATGACATTATTCTTCGCCTGTCCGGGCTGACCAAGACATATCCCGGTGGCCTGACCGCCATGAACAATGTCGATCTGACCATCCGCAGGGGCGAGATATTTGCACTGCTTGGCCCGAATGGAGCCGGAAAGACCACCTTGATCGGTGCCGTCTGCGGTTTGGTGACGCCGACCTCTGGCACCATCGAGGTGTTCGGCGACAATATCCGCAACAACTGGCGCAGCGCCCGGGCACGAATTGGTCTGGTGCCGCAGGAACTCTCGACCGATATGTTCGAACCTGTGCACCGCGCGGTCTCCTATTCACGCGGCTTGTTCGGTCTGGCTCCCGACAAGGCACGGATCGAGGAAGTGCTGCGCAGCCTCAGCCTGTGGGACAAACGTGACGAACAGATCCGTGCTCTATCGGGTGGAATGAAACGCCGCGTGCTGATTGCCAAGGCAATGGCACACGAGCCCGACCTCCTGTTCCTGGATGAACCGACAGCAGGGGTGGACGTGGAACTGCGCAAGGATATGTGGCGGCTGATCGGGGAAATGCGGGAGCGCGGGACGACGATCATCCTCACCACTCACTATATCGAGGAAGCCGAAGAAATGGCTGACCGGGTGGGGGTTATTCGCAAAGGGAAAGTCCTGATGGTGGACGATAAGAATGCGATGATGCAACGCCTCGGCACCACCGAAGCCGTTATCACTCTGGCCGTGCCACTGGCGCAGCTACCGCTTGCCCTGAAAGATTTCCCTGTGACTCTCGAGAACGGTGGATCCAAGCTTTGTTATCGCGGCGGTGACGGATCGGGCAAGGGCCGTGCAGAAGTCGCCGGACTGACCAAGGCACTGGTCCGCGCCGATATCGATTATGTCGGTATCGAAATCCGTGAAAGCAGCCTGGAAGATATCTTCGTGGGTCTGGTCGAGAACGACGCGGGAGAAGCGGCATGATGGGATTCAACTTCCGTAGCATGAGGGCCATTTACCAGCGTGAGCTGTACCGCGCTTTACGTACCGCGTTCCAGTCGATCCTTGCGCCGGTGCTCACCACCTCGCTCTATTTTATCGTTTTCGGTGCCGCCATTGGCGGACGTATGCCCGATCTTGGCGGAGTGGATTACGGCGCGTTCATCGTTCCCGGCCTGCTGCTGCTGACACTGCTGAGCGAAAGCACCTCCAATGCCAGCTTCGGCATTTATATGCCGCGCTTCACAGGCACGATTTACGAACTGCTCTCCGCGCCAATAGGCGTAGCGGAAACGCTGGTCGGGTTTGTCGGGGCAGCAGCGACAAAATCGCTGATACTGGCAGCGATCATCCTTGCGACAGCTACCTTGTTCGTGGATTATTCCATTGCCCATCCGGTACTGGCGGTATTCTACATCATGCTGGTCGCGGCCAGTTTCAGCCTGTTCGGATTTATTCTGGGCATTTGGGCCGACAGTTTTGAGAAACTGGGCATTATCCCCCAACTGATCCTGCTGCCACTTACCTTCCTGGGTGGAACATTTTACTCAATTGATATGCTGCCCGATCCGTGGCGGGCCGCTGCGCTGTTCAATCCTATTGTCTATCTGGTCAGCGGTCTGCGCTGGACATTTTACGGAAGCGCAGACGTTCCTATAGAGATATCGTTTGGCCTGACACTGGGCTTCCTCGCCATCTGCGTGGCCATCATCACCTTCATCTTTCGCACAGGGTGGCGATTGCGCGCATGAGCCGCTAGCAGCCGCGCCATGCGTATTCTTACTATTGCCGTTGCTGTCAGTGCGCTGACAGCGCCTGTGGCCGGCCATGCCCAGCTGCCCGACCCTGTGCGCGCGATGATAGACGCGGCCATTGCCAGTGGCGACCCAAAGAAGGTGGCCACTATTGTTGAAATAGCCAAGCAGACCAATCCCGACGATGTGGCGGAAATCCGCGCATTGCGTACGGCATTCGACACAGACCAGACAAAGATCGCAGCGCTTGCCGCGATTGAAGAAGAGCAGGCTCTTCGCTCCGCCGGCATTTTGGACAATTGGTCGGGCAAGGGCGAACTGGGTGCCTTCCGCGCCACCGGCAACAGCAGCAATACCGGGATCAGCGCGGCAATCCAGCTTGAGCGTGATGGTATCGACTGGAGCCACGAACTGCGTGGTCGCGTCGATTACCAGCGCAGCAACGGAGTGACCACGCGCGAACAGTATTTCGCCGCCTACGAACCGCGATACCAGATCGATGACGGCTTTTTCACCTATGGCCTGGCCCAATATGAGCGCGACCGGTTTCAGGGCTTCAATGCGCGCTATTCGCTTTCTGCCGGTATCGGCTACACCATTCTCGATGGCCCGCCGATGACACTATCTGTCAAAGCTGGCCCGACTTTACGCAAAACGGAATTTGTCGATGGCACAAGCGACAGCAATCTCGCCGGACTGGTCGGTCTCGATTTCGACTGGCAAATCACTGACCGGATCAAGTTCACTCAGGATGCGAACGCTGTGTCAGAGGGAGGGGGCGGTTCTAGCGCCGTGTTGATCGTAGATTCGGCCAACACCTCGCTGAATTTCATCACCGGTTTGCAGTTCAAAGTGAGCAACGATGTGTCGACACGATTTTCTTACCAGGTCGATTACGAAAGCGACCCGCCCGCAGGTTCTGAATCGACCGACACCCTATCCCGCTTCACCCTGATCTATGGCTTCTGAACGATGACGGCCAAACCCCGTTTCGAATTCACCCTCCATGCCACCGATGGCAAGGCGCGGACCGGTATGATCGCGATGCAGCGCGGCGATATCCGGACGCCAGCCTTCATGCCGGTAGGCACAGCCGCCACAGTAAAAGCGATGAAGCCGGAAGCCGTCCGCGCAGCCGGTGCGGATATTATTCTGGGAAACACCTACCATCTAATGCTGCGGCCAGGGGCCGAGCGGGTCGCACGTCTGGGGGGGCTGCACGACTTTATGAAATGGGATCGCCCGATCCTGACCGATAGCGGCGGCTATCAGGTGATGAGCCTGTCCGACCTCAACAAACTGACCGAGGAAGGGGTGGAATTTCGCAGCCACCTGGATGGTTCGAAGCATATGCTGACGCCTGAACGGAGCATGGAAATCCAGCGCCTGCTGGGCTCGGACATTGTTATGGCTTTCGACGAATGCCCCCGCGCCGACCGGCCGCGAGACGAAATTGCCAAAAGCATGGAGATGTCTATGCGATGGGCCAAACGTAGTCGCGACGGGTTCGATTCAGGCGAACAGCACGCAACGAGCTCCGCACTTTTCGGTATCCAGCAGGGTGCGCTGGATCAGGGTCTGCGTGGGGCAAGCGCGCAGGCGCTGACAGAGATCGGTTTCGATGGGTACGCTATTGGCGGTCTGGCCGTGGGCGAGGGGCAGGAGGCGATGTTCGGCGTGCTGGACTATGCGGCGGACCAACTGCCCGCCGATTGCCCGCGCTATCTAATGGGTGTTGGCAAGCCGGACGATCTGGTCGGTGCGGTAGCGCGCGGAGTGGATATGTTCGATTGCGTATTGCCGACACGTTCGGGGCGCAACGGCCAGGCCTTCACCTGGAACGGGCCGCTTAACATCCGCAACGCCCGTTTCGCAGAAGATACCGGACCGCTGGATGACGATTGCCACTGCCCCATCTGCACCAAATACAGCCGCGCCTATTTGCATCATCTCGTCCGGTCAGGAGAGATGCTGGGCGCGATACTCATGACCGAACACAATATAGGCTTTTATCAGCAGCTGATGCAGGCGATGCGCGATGCGATCGCAGAGGGTGCATTCGCCGATTTTCAGGCCACGTTCGTCCGCCGCTACCGACGCAACTGATACCGCATTATTCGGGGCCAGTGACGCATAAACAAAAAAAGGGCGGCCCGCGAAGGCCGCCCTTTTTGTTTCGCGATGCGTCGATCAGCGCGAGTAGAATTCGACCACGAGATTTGGTTCCATCGTGACGGGGTAGGGAACCTCGTCCAGCTTCGGCACGCGGGTGAAGGTAACCTTCTCGTTGCCATCGGGAACGACATAATCGGGAATTTCACGCTCGGGCAGGCTCTGCGCCTCAATCACGAGGGCCATTTCCTGCGCTTTCGTGCCCAGCGATACGACGTCGCCAACCTTTACGCGGCGCGATGCCACGTTGCACTTCACGCCATTGACCAGAATGTGGCCGTGGCTGACAATCTGACGGGCGGAGAAGATCGTGGGGGCGAACTTGGCACGGTAGACGATCATGTCCAGACGCTGCTCAAGCAGACCGATCAGATTCTGGCCGGTATCGCCCTTGATGCTGGCCGCTTCCTTGTAAGTGCGGCGGAACTGCTTCTCGGTCACATCGCCGTAATAGCCCTTCAGCTTCTGCTTGGCCCGCAGTTGGAGACCAAAGTCGGAAACCTTGCTCTTGCGGCGTTGACCGTGTTGGCCCGGACCATAAGCACGCTTGTTGACGGGAGAGTTGGGGCGACCCCAAATGTTCTCGCCCATACGGCGATCAAGTTTGTGCTTCGATGCTTTACGCTTCGACATAGTGTATTCCTTCGATTTGCCTGGAGCTGCCGATTGCCGCCCCGTTGAACCCGGTTCGCACCACACAGCCGATTTTGCCGTATGCGGCCACCGCTTCACCGGGATGCGGGGCCAATCGGGTGCAGCTGCTGACAGCCGCATTGCCGAAGTGAGCGCGCCGAATAGCGGACAGAGGGAGAAATGCAAGCGTTGCGGACCTATCCGCTCGACAAATCGCCGTCCGCTCGCCAAGGCACCCTCCATGAACGATATTCGACTGCCTGACCATTGTGAAACCATGCTGGATGTGCGCGCCGGAGTGGATGCGACCGACCGTGAATTGATGGCCCTGCTGGATCGCCGCTTTGGCTATATGCGGGCGGCGGCACGGATCAAACCGAGCCGGGACACGGTGCGCGACGAAGGGCGCAAGAAACAGGTCATCGATAATGTGGTGGCGGATGCCGCAGAACGTAACCTTCCGTCACAGGCATTGGGCGAAGTTTGGGAAAAACTGGTCGAAACGTCGATTACTTACGAACTGAACGAATGGGATAGAACCCGCGGCTGAAACCCGGAAGTAGATCCACCGATTAAGTTACGAGACCTGATCGCCGTCGTTGTAATCCGTATCGGTAACGCGCGGGGCACGGCCAATCCGGCTGAGTACCCCGCGAAGAGTACGCACCTCCAGACTGTTCCAGCCCGGTTTGGTCAACACGGTACGCAGCGTGCGGCGGGTCACTTCGGAACGGGCTTCGGGCAGAAAATAGCCGCGCGGTTCAAGCATCGCGTCCAGTTGGCCGATCAGTCCCTCCAGCTCCTCCTGCGGCGCAGGGGGGAGTAATTCTTCGCGTGGGGGCTGGGAAAGAGCGACGCCTTTCGACCACTCATACGCGCACAGGATAACGGCCTGTGCCAGATTGAGCGAACCAAAATCGGGATCGATCGGAACGGTCAGTATCGCGCGGGCAAGAGCCACGTCTGCGGCGTCCAGACCGGAACGTTCCGGGCCGAACATTATGGCCGACAGCCCCTGTGCGGAATGGATTTCGGTTGCCGCCTGTTCGGGTGTGACAACCGGCTTGGTAACGCCGCGTTTGCGCACCGTAGTTGCATACACCATCGCGCAATCGCCAACGGCTTCGGCGGTGGTGTCATAGACTTTGGCGCCATTCAGCACATCGTCCGCGCCAGAAGCGGAGGGGCCTGCAGATGGGTTGGGCCAGCCATCGCGCGGGGCGACCAACCGCATTTCGGTCAGACCAAAATTGCGCATGGCCCGTGCAGCCTTGCCGATATTTTCGCCCAGCTGAGGGCGGACCAGCACTATAATGGGCTTGTTTGGCATCCGCTATTCGCCCTTCGCGGCTTCCTGCACAGTGCTGGCAAATTCCTCGAAATCGCGCGCTTCGCTGAAATCGCGATAAACCGAAGCAAACCGAATATAAGCCACGCTGTCGAGCTGGCGCAGGCCGTCCATTACCATCTCGCCGATACGGTGCGAGGCGATTTCATTCTCGCCAGTGGTTTCGACCTGCCGCTGGATACCGGAGGCGAGCTGGTCGATCTGTTCGGAACTGACATCGCGTTTGCGGCAGGCGAGCGATATGGACTGCTCCAGCTTGGAGCGGTCGAACATTTCACGGCGAACCTTTTCTGCACCCGCCCCGGATTTCACTACCGTGACTTCGCGCAGCTGAACGCGTTCAAACGTAGTGAAACGTGCACCGCAGGAGGAGCATTGCCGACGGCGCCGGATCGCAGCATTGTCTTCTGCGGGACGGCTGTCTTTTACCTGGCTGTCGTCGTGCGCGCAGAAGGGACACCGCATTCAGCGCTTTATCCGGTTGTAAAATGCGTAGGCTGCACCCGCAGCGATACCTACAGGCAGTGAAATCACAGGCAGCAATGCGCCTGCGAGTCCGCCAATGGCTGCGCCCGCCAGCACAGGCTTGGTCGAAGGGTGCTTCATTCCTTCTTTCGCCATGCCGGATGCTTCTGCCTTGGCATCCTCAATCCATTGCGGGTTTTCAGAGCCCCGCGGGTCACGGTCGTTCGATGAATTGGTCATTCTCTTATCGTCCTGGATATACGGGGAAGGCAGCACACAGTTCGGAGACCTGGGTGCGGACGGCTTCTTCTACCTGAGCATCCCCTTCCGGACCATTCTTCGCAAGGCCATCGACGGTTTCGGCAATCAGGCGGCCGACGGTGCGGAATTCCGCAGGACCGAAGCCGCGTGTGGTGCCGGCAGGAGTGCCCAGGCGGATACCGCTGGTCACGAACGGGCTACGGGTGTCGAACGGAATACCGTTCTTGTTACAGGTAAGCCATGCGCGGTCGAGGCCCTTCTCAGCCGCTTTGCCGGTCACATCTTTGGCCGATAGATCGACGAGCATGGAGTGGTTGTCGGTCCCGCCCGATACAATCCGCAGTCCGTTTTCTTCGAGACTGGAGGCCAGTGCGCGGGCATTATCGACCACGCTCGCAGCGTAGGTCTTGAAGTCGGGACGCAGTGCTTCGAGAAACGCGACTGCTTTCGCGGCCACGATGTGCATCAGCGGGCCGCCCTGCATACCGGGGAAGACCGCCATATTGATCGGCTTGGTCAATTCCTCGTCATTCCACAGGATCACACCCGAGCGGGGGCCGCGCAACGATTTGTGGGTCGTGGTGGTCACGACATCGGCGTGGGGGAAGGGGGAGGGATGAGCGCCGCCCGCAACCAGACCGGAAATATGGCTCATATCTACCATCAGGATTGCGCCGACTTCATCCGCCACCTTGCGGAACGCAGCCCAGTCCCAGACGCGCGAATAGGCGGTGCCGCCTGCAATAATCAGCTTTGGCTTGTGCTCCTTCGCAGTAGCCATGACCGTGTCCATATCGATCAGTTCGTTGTCCTGCCGCACACCATAGGCGACTGGGTTGAACCACTTTCCGCTCATATTGACAGGGCTGCCATGTGTCAGATGGCCACCGGAATTCAGGTCCAGACCCATGAACGTATCGCCGGGTTGAAGCAGAGCCAGAAAAACCGCCTGGTTCATCTGGCTGCCGCTGTTTGGCTGAACGTTGGCAAACTGGCAGCCGAACAGTTCCTTGGCCCGGTCGATCGCGAGTGTTTCGACCACATCCGCGTAATCACAGCCGCCATAATACCGCTTGCCGGGATAACCCTCGGCATATTTGTTGGTAAAGACGCTTCCCGCAACTTCCAGCACTGCCTTGCTGGCGATATTTTCACTGGCGATCAGTTCGATCTTGTCCTGCTGGCGCGAGAGCTCGTTGCGCACTGCCTCGGCAATTGCGGGATCGGCCGCGGCTAGGTCGTCATGCCAGAAACGGTGCATGATGTCGGTATCGGTTTCCGTAGCGGGGGCTGTGCTCATGATGGTTCTCTTCAGGAAGGATTGGAGAGTTTGTCAACGCGCCGCTGATGGCGGCCGCCTGCAAATTGGGTCTCGAGGAAGGCGGTGACGCAGGCTTTGGCCATATCCATGCCGGTCAGCCGCGCGCCCATCGCAATGCAGTTCGCATCATTGTGTTCACGAGCGAGCGTTGCCGACAGCGGCTCCGATACCAAAGCGCAGCGTATGTTCGGGTTGCGGTTCATGCTCATGGAAATGCCGATGCCGCTGCCGCACAGGGCGACACCGCATTCTGCCGTTCCATCGGCCACGACCCCTGCAAGTTTGTATCCGAAATCGGGATAATCCACGCTGTCACCGCTATCCGGGCCAAGGTCGGCAACTTCGTGTCCGATTTCGACCAACCACTCGCGCAGCTCGGCTTTCATGGAGAGGGCGGCATGGTCTGAGGCTATGGCAATACGCATGGCCATTGCCATAGAAGCACACAGCGATTCCCTCCACCCCTGACCTTGGTCTTTTCTGCCGTTGCGGTGGCAGGGCAGGGTGGTTGCCAAAACGGCGCATCTGAAGCAGGTTCGATACCGACACAAGGGACTCGTGAACCATGCGCATTCTGACGTTTTTCGCTGCTCTGCTGGGAGCGTTCGCGCTGGCTATTATCGGCACGACACCGCCCGGGGCGGTTGGTGCAAACGCACCGGCAGCCGATTTTTCCGCTGCTCGCGCGATGGAGGATGTGCGGATCATATCAGCGCGGCCCCATGTGACAGGATCGCCTGAAAATGCTGTGGTGCGGACGCATATCATCGGCCGGTTCGAAGAACTGGGGATGGAGGTCACCGCTACACAGGGGCAGGTGCCAGAGCGCGGACTGGAAAAGATGGGGCATTGGAGCGGGACCCGGCCTGACAGCCTGACCTTCACCAATATCATCGCCACTTTGCCGGGGCGTGACCGGACCAAGCCCGCAGTGCTGTTAATGGCGCATCACGACACGGTGTGGAATTCCCCCGGAGCCCCGGACGACACGGCAGGAATAGTCTCCATTATCGAGAGCCTGCGTGCCTCCAGCGCGCAGGGCCAGTTGGAACGCGATGTAGTCGCCCTCATCACCGATGCAGAGGAATTGGGGCTGGTTGGCGCACGGCAGTTTTTTGCCGAGAACCCGCTGCGGACGCGGATCGGCGCGATCATCAATGTCGAGGCACGCGGTGGAGGTGGGCGCACGACCCTGTTCCAAACCTCGCGCAATAATGGCAACGCAGTGAAGTTGTATGCAAACGCCGTGGGCACCCCGGGTGGATCGTCACTGGCGACATTTGTTTACGAAGCCCTGCCCAATGATACGGACCTGACACCCGCACTGGAAATGGATGTGGTGGCCTATAACCTTTCGTTTATAGGCAGGCCCGGACTGTATCACTCGCCCAAGGCTACGCCAGACCGGCTCGATCAGGGATCGGTACAGGACATGGGGCAGCAGACGCTGGAGCTGATGCGGGCTCTGGGCGGGGCGGAGACTTTGCCTGCCGCGCAGCCCAACCGGACATTCTTTGATCTGTTTGGATTGGTGGTGATCCACTACGGCGCTGTCGTGGGCTGGTTGCTACTGGCACTTACCGCAGCGTTGCATATCTTTGCACTGCGGACGAACACACAAGTTCTGGGCAATACCAATCGCCTGTGGCGCTCGGTCGCTGCATCGCTGAGCGTTATCATCGGCGGGGGCGGGCTGCTTTATGCGTTGAACTGGCTGTCCGGTTCTACAGCGCCCAATGCCTACTACGACAGACTGGCGGCGACCCCCATGCTGGAGGTACAGGCACTGTTGATCTGCATCGGTATTCTGGCGGCAACAGCCCCTCTATGGGCAGGACGCAAGGGCAGCGTATTCGGTGTGGTGATCGCGCTGGCGGCCCAGATACTTGCTCCGACCACAGCCTTCATCGTGGTCTTTCCGCTGCTGATTAGCGGGCTTGCTACAGTGATTGCGCAGTTCACGCCCAAGCCATGGGACGCTGCGCCCAAAATAATTGGCGGAGCGCTGGTGGGCGGGTTTCTGCTGCAATACGGCCATCAACTGATGCAAGGCGTCGGACCAAGCATACCCTCGCTCACCGCGTTGTTGGCCGCGCTGACGCTGCCGCTGCTTGGTTTGCTGATCCCGGCGGTAAATGCCCGCAAATCTCTAGGGCTGGCGATACTGTGCATATTCGCAGCCACGGCAATCGCGCTGTTCGTCAGGCTAGACCCTGTTGCCGATACGGTTGCGGATTATGCGAGTTTGAAAGGATAAAAAGGGCGGCTCCGAAGGCCGCCCTTTTCACCTAATTACTGATCCAGAAACGACCGCATTTTCCGCGACCGGCTTGGGTGTTTGAGCTTGCGCAGCGCCTTTGCTTCGATCTGGCGGATACGTTCGCGTGTCACGCTGAACTGCTGGCCCACTTCCTCCAGCGTATGATCGGTATTCATCCCGATGCCAAAGCGCATGCGCAGCACACGTTCTTCACGGGGGGTGAGAGAGGCCAGAACCCGCGTCACGGTTTCCTTCAGGTTTGCCTGAATGGCCGCGTCCACTGGAATAATAGCGTTCTTGTCTTCGATAAAGTCGCCCAGATGCGAATCTTCCTCGTCACCGATGGGCGTTTCGAGGCTGATCGGTTCCTTGGCGATCTTCATCACCTTGCGAACCTTCTCGAGCGGCATGGACAGGCGTTCGGCCATTTCCTCCGGCGTCGGTTCACGGCCCTGCTCGTGCAGGAACTGACGGCTTGTGCGTACCAGCTTGTTGATCGTTTCGATCATGTGGACCGGGATACGAATCGTGCGGGCCTGATCGGCGATCGAACGCGTAATCGCCTGCCGTATCCACCATGTGGCATAGGTGCTGAACTTGTAGCCCCGCCGATACTCGAATTTATCGACCGCCTTCATCAGGCCGATGTTGCCCTCCTGAATAAGATCAAGGAATTGCAGGCCGCGATTGGTGTATTTCTTGGCGATGGAGATCACGAGACGAAGGTTCGCCTCGACCATTTCCTTCTTGGCGATGCGCGCTTCACGCTCCGCCTTCTGCACCATGTTCACGATACGGCGGAACTCGGGCAGGCTCATTCCGGTGGCGCTGGCGATGTCGGAGATTTCAGCACGGATACGCTCGACAGAGGGGCCTTCCTTGTCAGCGAAGGCGGCCCACTTCTTGTCTTTCTTGATCCGGTCTTTCAGCCAGTTGTCGTCCAGTTCGTTACCGATATAGGCTTGCAGGAAGTCCGCGCGCTTTACCTTGTGGCGTTCGGCCAGACGCAGCATCTGGCCACCCAGAGCAGTCAGACGGCGGTTGAAGGCGTAGAGATTGTCGACCAGAAATTCGATCTTGGTCGCATGGAATTGCATGCTTTCAACTTCGGCCGTCAGCTCTTCGCTCAGGCTTTCGTATTTCTTTTCCTTGGCAGGTGTGAAAGCCTCGCCGCGGCCAAGCGTCTCTACGCGCTCGATCTGGAGTTTCTCGAACTTCTTGAACAGGCTGGTGATGCGGGCGAACCGTTCGATGGCATCGGGCTTCAGCGCCGCTTCCATCTGAGCAAGGGACATGGTGTTGTCCTCTTCCTCTTCGTCATCCTTCTTCTTGGAAGAACCACCTTCGCCGTCTTCGTCGCCGTCATCTTCTTCGTGATCGGAATCATCTTCGTCATCATCGACGATGGTGGGGCCAGCGGTCTCCTCGGAAATCTCGCCATCATCATCGTCTTCGGCATCGTCTGCCATCTTGTCGGCCGGCGGTTCTTTGGAAAGCATGGCATCGAGATCGAGGATCTCGCGCAGCTGCATTTCCTCGGCATTCAGCGCCTCTGACCACTGTATGATCGCGTGGAAGGTGATCGGGCTTTGGCACAGGCCCATAATCATCATGTCGCGGCCTGCTTCTATCCGCTTGGCAATGGCGATCTCGCCTTCACGGCTGAGCAGTTCCACCGCGCCCATTTCGCGCAGATACATCCGCACCGGATCGTCGGTCCGCTCGCCGGCAGCCAGCTTCTTGGTCTTTTCGACCGGCTTCTTCGCAGGATCTTTGGAACCGTCGACCGCGATTTCCGCGACTTCGCTTTCCTTCTCGGCCTGCGCTTCGGCTTCCTCGTCGTTCTCGACAATCTGGACGCCCATTTCAGACAACGCCGTCTGAACATCCTCGATCTGGTCGGAACCCATATCGCCAGGCAGGGCCGCGTTCAGCTCGTCAAAGGTGACGTAGCCTTTCTTTTTGGCCTTGGTAATCAGCTTCTTGATCGACGATTCGTTTAGGTCGATCAGGGGAGCATCTTCCGACTGCTTCGATTTTGCCTTGGACGCCATGGGCCTCGTTTCATGTATTTGGCGCGCTGTCCGCCGTTTCCGGTGTAGGCGCGGGGTTGTCGGTTTCGGGTACCGCTTCGTCTTCGGCAGCGGCCCGCATACTTGCCATTTGGCCGAGTCGCGCTTCAAATTCCAGCTTTCGCTTCAGCAATCTTTGCTGGTCGGCGAAAGCACCTTCAGGATCGGTCGAGAAACGAGCAGTGGCGGCGGCAAGAGCAGCCTCCAGCGCAGGTCGTTCGACCAGCAACGAAACGGCTTCAGCCAGAATGTCGCGCGCGGCCTGCGGATCTGTCCCTTCCCGCAGGAAGGCAAAACGATTATTATCCGGGAGCGCTGGACGTCCTGTTGGAGACGATATGGGCGTTTCCTCGTCTGCTTCAAGCGGTTCGAGTATTTCGAAGAGCGGATTTATCACAGCCGCGACTTTCTGGTCACGCTCCGCCAGATCGGACAGATCTTCGCAGTGGCGGTCCAGTTGGTCAGGAAAGCGGCGCAATCCGGCCAATACGCCTGCGAGCAAGGCGTCTCGGTTTCCGCCGCCTGCCAGAGATTTCAGGCTGGCCCGCGCGGCGTTGGAAGTGACAGGACGGGAGGGAAAATTGCGGTTTTTCCAGCTATTACCGCCGTTCCTTCCACTATTGGGCGTCCAGTTGTTGTCGCGTTTGGGGAAGGCAAAGGCGGAAAAACGATCAAGCAGTTCGCGCCGATAAAGCGACCGGATATCCTGATCCTCGATCGTATCGACATGGGTCAGCAACCGCGCCTTCAGCCCCGCCTTGGCCTCCGGGCTATCGAGCGGCTGCGCCTCGCGCTCGAACTGCCACAGGGTATCCAGCAGGCTTGCAGGTTCGTCCAGCAGTTTCTCCAGCGCAGCCTTGCCTCGCTCGATCAAAAAATCATCAGGATCAAGACCTTGCGGCATCCGTACAATGCCCAGCGAGTGGCCGGGCCGCAGCAGGGGCAGGGCGCGCGTGGCGGCGCGCATTGCGGCCTTTTGCCCCGCAGCATCGCCATCGAAACACAGTACGGGCCGCTCCACCATACGCCATAACAGCTCGATCTGGCGCTCGGTCAGCGCAGTGCCCAGCGGGGCCACGGCGTCGACAATCCCCGCATTGGCCAGTGCAATTACATCCATATAACCTTCGACCACGACGATGCGACCGGTCTTGCGCGAAGCGGGGCTGGCGCGGTGCAGGTTGTAAAGCGTGCTGCCTTTGTCGAACAGCGGCGTGTCCGGGCTGTTGAGATATTTCGCAACGCCGTCGCGTTTGTCCAGAATGCGTCCACCGAACGCTATCACCCGGCCGCGCGCATCCTGAATGGGCAGCATCAGCCGATCGCGGAACCGGTCGTATTTTTTTCCGTCTTCGGTTTCGATCCGCATCCCGCTTTCGACCAGCATCGCTTCATCGAAACTGGCCAGTGCTCCGGGCAGGGACTGTTTTTCATCTGGCGCATAGCCGAAGCCGAATTCGCGAATCACACTGTCGCTGAAACCGCGCGAGCCAAGATATTTGCGCGCCTTCGCGCCGATGTCCGAACCGAGCCGTTCGACAAACCATTCCTGCGCCGCGACCGTCACGTCGATCAGCTCGGCGCGTTTTTCCGCCTTTTGGGCAGCGACGGGATCGGGGGCGGGGACTTCCATCCCGGCTTCGGCCGCCAGTTCCTTCACCGCGTCCATAAAGCCAAGTCCGCGCTGGTCCGTTATCCAGCGAATGACATCGCCGTGCGCTCCGCAGCCGAAGCAGTGGTAGAATGCCTTCTGATCGTTGACCGTAAAGCTGGGCGTGCTTTCATTGTGGAACGGGCAGCACGCCTTCCACTCGCGGCCCGCCTTCTGCAGCTTGGTCGTGCGCTGGATCACGCTGGACAGCGTTACCCGCGCACGCAATTCGTCCAGCCATTGGGGGGAAAGCGCCATCGGCGCAGTATTGCCCCAATGGCGGGCGTGTTCAAGCCGTCAGCGAAACCTTATCAGCCGTCCTGTGCATTACGCATCACCGGTTTGCCAGACACGCATTGGTCGCTGTGTCGCTGGCCGCAGGGTAGGGGCCTGCACCGGTTGCCGCCGTGTAATTCGCCGAAAGCCGGTACTGGTCGGACGGGCCGGCCGGTGGCAGGGTGGATTGCCAGTAGAATGTCAGCGGCTCGCCCTGTCCCCACTGGTCGCCGCCATCGCCTGCGCTGACTGTCCATGCCAGAGCGCCTTCTTCGCAGGTAACGGCCACCTCGACCTTTGCACCCACTGCGCCCTCGGCCTCCAGCTTCGAATAGCCTGCATTGCCGGTAAAGCCGTGTGCGGGGGCCAGCATCCGGAACAGCTCTGCCTGTTCGACATCGGAGCTGTCGGCACCTTCGCCGCTGCCAGTCGAGGCGTCATTGTCCTCCCCCGGGAATACGGTGTGGACATAGGTGTAGATCGTGCCTTCTGGCGCGCTGGCAGGTTCGCAGACGTCCATTCCGGCAGGGCACGCCACATATGATGTCATGTCGGCAAAATTGCCTGCATCGTTGGACAGCGCGGCCTTCACTTCCGGCCCCTGCGGTCCGACGATTTTCGCGCCGAGATCCAGATCGGCAAAGTCGCCCGCGTCAATCGCGTTTCCCAGCAGGGCGGTTTCGCCATCGGTGGTCGCAGCGTCCATTTCGGTCGCGTCGGGATCGGCATCGCCGCAGGCGGCCAAGGCCAGTGCAAGGGCAACAGGTGCAGCGATATTCTTGATCGAGCGGCGCATCAGAAACTCTCCTTAACCAGACGGCTGGCCAGCCCCATGTCCAGGGCCGCGCCGTGCTTGGCCTTAAGTTCGGCCATTACCATTCCCATTTCCTTAATACTCGAAGCGCCGGTCTTTTCCTTCGCAGCGGCAATTGCGGCAACGGTGGCGGCTTCGTCCAGCTGGCTGGGCAGGAATTCCTCGATCACGGCCAGTTCGGACTTTTCCTTGTCCGCCAGTTCCTGACGCCCGCCATCTTCGTACATCGCAATCGATTCGCGCCGCTGCTTGGCCATTTTGGTCAGCACGTCGGTTACCAGTTCATCGTCGGGGATTTCCTTGGACGATGTGCGCAGTTCGATATCGCGATCCTTGATCTTCGCACCGATCAGGCGGAGCGTTGCGGTGCGCTCCTTGTCCTTGGCCTTCATGGCGGTGACGGTTTCGCTTTTGATATTTTCGCGCAGCATGTGTCTGTTTCCTGTGGATGGTTTGGGCGCTTTGGCCTGCATGGCCGCCATCATAGCGAGAAAATGAGCGCGCGCCACGCTTGACGGCGCGGCCCGGCATCCTTAGCCGACATGGCTTAGCGACATCGCCGGAAAACCAGCTAACGGAGCGCCCCATTATGGCTTCTGCCGACATCACCCCTGCGCAGCCCAAATCTGCGACGGGAGTCCTGCTGCTGGCCGACGGAACGGCGCTGTGGGGACATGGCTTCGGCGCGGTTGGCGCAAGCGTGGGCGAAGTGTGCTTCAACACCGCGATGACCGGTTATCAGGAGGTGATGACCGATCCCAGCTACGCCGCGCAGATCGTCACCTTCACCTTCCCCCATATCGGCAATACCGGCACAAACGGCGAAGATGTGGAAGGCGCAGTGGACAGCGCCGTCGGCTGCGTGGTGCGCGAGGCGGTGACGCCGCAGAGCAATTTCCGGTCCGAGGCAGAATTCGTCGAATGGATGGCGAACAGGGGCAAGATCGGCCTGAGCGGTATCGACACCCGTGCGCTGACCCGCTTCATCCGCCTGTCCGGCGCGCCCAACGGCGTGATCGCCCACGCGCCCGATGGAAAGTTCGATCTGCCCGCGCTGCTGAAACGCGCGCAGGAATGGCCGGGGCTGGAGGGGATGGACCTCGCCCAGCGCGTATCCCGCGAAAAACAGGAAAACTGGGAAGGCGGTTCGTGGACGCTGGGCAAGGGATATGGCCGGGCCCCTTGGTCGAAATCTCCCCTCCCGCTTGCGGGAGGGGCCGGGGGTGGGCCTTTGGACGCACAGGACCAAGGCTCACCCACCCCTAACCCCTCCCGCAAGCGGGAGGGGGACGCTCTGCCCCATGTGGTCGCCATCGATTACGGTTCCAAAGACAACATCTTCCGCAATCTGGTGAAGGCCGGTGCGCGGGTCACGGTGGTTCCGGCGAAATCCTCTATTGAGGACATCATGGCGCATTCCCCCGACGGCGTGTTCCTGTCCAACGGCCCCGGCGATCCGGCGGCGACGGGAGACTATGCGGTGCCGGTGATCAAGGCTCTGCTGGAGCGCGATATGCCGCTGTTCGGCATCTGCCTCGGCCACCAGATGCTGGCGCTGGCGGCAGGCGCAAAGACCACCAAGATGCACCAGGGCCACCGCGGCGCAAACCATCCGGTGCAGCGTGTCGGGGCGGGGTGGGGCGAGACATCAGGTCTGGTCGAGATCACCAGCATGAATCACGGCTTCGCTGTCGATGGCGACACTCTGCCCGAAGGCGTGGAGGAAACCCATCGCTCCCTGTTCGACGGCTCGAATTGCGGGATTGCAATCAGCGGCAAGAAGGCGTTCGGGGTGCAGTATCACCCGGAAGCCTCGCCGGGTCCGCAGGACAGTTTTTACCTGTTCGAGAAGTTCGTGGGGATGTTGGGGTGAGCGGATCAAATGATTTTAACGATTTCTTCGAGAAGGTCTTGATCGAAATAGCCGATCGGCAAATTGGTGAGAAGGTAGTACCTATTGAGGTAGGGGATGTTTGTAAGTTTGTTCAAACCGGCGCACCGCCTAGTTGGACATCTTTGACCGCTGAACATCTGGAACGGCACAACTATGGCTCATTCAAACCGGATGTCCGCTATCCAGGAAAAAAGTGGTTTTTAATTGGTAGCTCTGGAGTGGCTTACGCCGCAAGGTTTCGCATGGCCCACACGCCACCCTCCTTCACAGATCGGTTAGCAAGCGACAAG
Organism: uncultured Sphingomonadaceae bacterium; assembly: GCA_913060895.1. Taxonomy (GTDB): domain Bacteria; phylum Pseudomonadota; class Alphaproteobacteria; order Sphingomonadales; family Sphingomonadaceae; genus CAJXSN01. The sequence goes on along the minus strand of CAJXSN010000002.1, from coordinate 14,091 downwards.
TTTCAGAAATTGGGAAATCTCAGCATCTCATTTCTTTCATTTTTGGTATCAATTGGCGCGCTCATAGTCGCATTTATAGCTTTGAATAAGGCAAACTAATGCCCAAACGCACTGACATCTCCTCGATCCTCGTCATTGGCGCTGGCCCCATCATCATCGGGCAGGCGTGCGAGTTCGATTACTCCGGCACGCAGGCGATCAAGGCGTTGAAGGAGGAGGGCTACCGCGTCGTCCTCGTCAATTCCAATCCCGCCACGATCATGACCGATCCGGAAATGGCGGATGCGACGTATATCGAGCCGATCACGCCCGATATCGTTGCCAAGATCATCGCCAAGGAACGGCCCGACGCGCTTCTGCCCACGATGGGCGGGCAGACTGCGCTCAACTGCGCGCTGGCGCTGGATGCGGACGGAACGCTGGAGAAATACGGCGTCGAAATGATCGGGGCCAAGGCCGACGCCATCGACAAGGCGGAGAACCGCCAGCGGTTCCGCGATGCGATGGATAAAATCGGCCTCGAAAGCGCGCGCAGCGGGGTGGCCAACACTCTGGAGGAAGCGCGCGAAATCGTCGAACGCACCGGCCTACCCTCCATCATTCGCCCCAGCTTCACAATGGGCGGCACGGGCGGCGGCATTGCCTACAACACTGCGGAGTTCGAGCGGATCGTGCGCGAGGGGCTGGACGCCAGCCCGACCACCGAAGTGCTGATCGAGGAATCGTTGCTCGGCTGGAAAGAGTTCGAGATGGAGGTCGTGCGCGACCGGGCCGACAATGCGATCATCATCTGCGCCATCGAAAATGTCGATCCGATGGGCGTCCACACGGGCGATTCCATCACCGTCGCGCCCGCGCTGACGCTGACCGACAAGGAATACCAGATCATGCGCAATGCCAGCATCGCTGTCTTGCGCGAAATCGGCGTGGAAACCGGCGGGTCGAACGTGCAGTTCGCGGTTAATCCGGCGGATGGCCGCCTGATCGTGATCGAGATGAACCCGCGTGTGTCGCGCTCCTCCGCGCTGGCCTCCAAAGCCACAGGCTTCCCCATCGCGCGCGTCGCGGCGAAGCTGGCGGTGGGTTACACTCTGGACGAGATAACCAACGACATTACCGGCGCCACGCCCGCCAGTTTCGAACCGACGCTGGATTACGTCGTCACCAAAATCCCGCGCTTCGCATTCGAGAAATTCAAGGGCGCGAAGAACGATCTGGCCACTGCCATGAAGTCCGTCGGCGAAGTCATGGCGATTGGCCGCAATTTTCAGGAATCCATGCAGAAGGCCCTGCGCGGGCTGGAAACCGGCCTCGACGGGTTCAACCGGGTGACCGCGCTGGAAGGTGCGACGAAGGAAAAGATTACCGCCGCCCTGTCCAGGCGGACACCGGATCGCCTGCTGCAGGTGGCGCAGGCTATGCGCGACGGCTTCGACGTGGACGAGATCAACCGCATCACCGGCTACGACAAGTGGTTCCTGCGCCAGATCGAGGAAATCATCGCGGCGGAAAACGAAATTGCCGCAGATGGCTTGCCCAACACCGCAGACAGCTTGCGCCGTCTGAAATCGATGGGCTTTTCCGACAGGCGCCTTGCCACTCTGGCAGTCCGCAGCGTTGGCGTGGCCGGCGGACTGGGCGAAACACAGGCGCGGCGTTCCGGTCTGCTGCATGATGCCCTGCAGGCAATGGCCGGGGCGACATCCGAAGAAGAAGTGCGTGCCCTGCGCCGCAAGCTGGGTGTGGAACCGGTGTTCAAACGCATCGATAGCTGCGCTGCCGAATTCGAAGCAATTACTCCCTATATGTACTCGACATACGAAGCCCCAAGCTTCGGAGAGGCCGAGAACGAGGCCAATCCGACTGACCGCCGCAAGATCGTTATTCTGGGTGGCGGGCCCAACCGCATCGGTCAGGGCATCGAATTCGATTACTGCTGCGTCCACGCGTGTTTCGCGCTGAGCGAAGCCGGGTTCGAGACCATCATGGTCAACTGCAATCCCGAAACGGTCAGCACCGATTACGACACATCCGACCGCCTGTATTTTGAGCCGCTGACGGCGGAAGACGTGCTGGAAATCCTGCGTGTCGAACAATCGAATGGCGAGCTGGTGGGCGTGATCGTCCAGTTCGGCGGGCAAACTCCGCTGAAACTGGCGCAGGCGCTGGAGGATGCGGGCATCCCGATCCTGGGCACCAGCCCCGACGCGATCGATCTGGCCGAAGACCGCGAACGGTTTGCCAGAATGGTCAACAAGCTGAAGCTGAAACAGCCCGATAACGGCATCGCCAAGAGCCGTGACGAAGCCGCCGCCGCCGCGCGCCGCATCGGCTATCCCGTCCTGCTGCGCCCCAGCTACGTTCTGGGCGGCCGCGCGATGGAAATCGTCGACAGCGAGGCGCAGCTGGATGATTACATCGCAACAGCGGTCAATGTGTCCGGTGACAGCCCCGTTCTGGTCGACCAGTATCTGCGTGATGCGGTGGAATGCGATGTCGACGTGATCAGCGACGGGACAGACGTGCGGATCGCAGGCGTGATGCAGCATATCGAGGAAGCGGGCGTGCATTCGGGCGACAGCGCCTGCACCCTGCCGCCCTATAGCCTCGACCCCGAAATCATTGCCGAAATGGAGCGTCAGGCCGAGGCACTGGCCATCGCGCTGAATGTAAAAGGCCTGATGAACGTCCAGTTCGCGGTGAAGGACGGAGAGGTTTATCTCATCGAGGTAAACCCGCGTGCAAGCCGCACAGTGCCGTTCGTCGCCAAGGCCATTGGCCGCCCGATTGCCAAAATTGCCGCATTGGTGATGGCAGGCGAGCCGCTGTCCGGTTTTGAACCGTTCAAGCTCGACACCGCGCATATGTCGGTGAAGGAAGCCGTGTTCCCCTTCAGCCGCTTCCCCGGTGCGGACCCCATTCTGTCACCCGAAATGCGCTCTACCGGCGAAGTGATGGGCATCGACAGCAGCTTTGCCGAGGCGTTTCTGAAATCGCAGATGGGGGCGGGGATGAGCCTGCCTGCAACGGGCACGCTTTTCGTATCCATGAAACAGAGCGACAAGGCCGTGATCGTCCCGGCGGTGAAACAACTGGTCGAAGCAGGCTGGTCGATCATCGCCACCGGTGGCACGCAAACCTATCTGGCAGAACAGGGCCTGCCGGTGGAACGGGTGAACAAGGTGGCCGAAGGGCAGCCGCATATCGTCGATGCGATCATCGATGGAAAGGTGGACCTGATCTTCAACAGCACAGAGGGCTGGCAGTCCCTGATGGACAGCAAATCCATCCGTGCATCGGCGCTGGAGGCAAAATTGCCATACTACACCACAGCCACCGCCAGCGTGGCCGCAGCGCAGGCGATTGCGACGGTAGATGCCTCTAAACTTGAAGTCCGGTCGTTGCAGGACTATTATAGCTCGACATAACGAAGGCTTCCTTCCCGACATCCCGATCCATGCTGCCGCCCGCAAGGCGCGGCCAATGGATTTTTTGGCGTGTCGGAACGCGAAAGACAGGACAGGGAATACAATGGATAAAGTGCCGATGCTGGCTGACGGCTACGAACGCCTGATGACCGATATGAAAGCTTTGCGCGCCGAACGTCCGAAGGTTGTGGACGCAATCGAAGAAGCGCGCGCGCATGGCGATTTGTCCGAAAACGCCGAATATCATGCGGCCAAGGAACGCCAGGGCCAGATCGAGGCGCAACTGGGTGATATCGAAGACAAGATCAACCGTGCGCAGATTATCGATCCCACCACGCTGTCGGGCGACCGGATCGTTTTTGGTGCCACCGTCACTCTGCTGGACGATAACGACAAAGCGGTGAAATACCAGATCGTCGGCGAGACAGAGGCGGATGCCAAGGGTGGCCGTATTTCCTTCAAGTCACCCCTTGGACGTGCCCTGATCGGCAAGAACACCGGCGACGAAATCGAAGTCACCGTGCCTTCCGGCGACAAGTTCTATCTGGTTGAAAAGATCGAATTCATCTGATCGATTGGGAACAGGGCCAGCCTCAGGATAGAGGCTTCTCCATCGCGTAATTGTGAATTGCGACCGGGTTTCGCATGTGCTCGATTGTAAAATCGCGCCTTTCGCCCATTGCGTACCCGGCGCGTTCGAAGGCGGCGCGGGCCGTTTCGCTTGCCTCGGTATAAAGGCGGTTCAGGCCGAGCATGCGGGCCTTGTTCTCTACTTCCATCAGCAGGCGCCCCGCCAATCCTTTGCGGGTATGGTCGGGGTGATTGTAGAGCATATCGACATGGCCATCTGATTCCATCAGGACGTAAGCGACAGGATTGTCGTCCAGATCGGCCGCCACAAACACCACGTCACCTGCCGCAACGCGCCCGGCGATCCGCTCTGGCTGGATATGGCGCGCAGACCATGCGGCGACCTGCTCCTGCGAATATTCCCTGGGGCCTATGGTGGCGATAGCCGCCAGCGTGACCAGCGACAGGGCCGGGGCATCGCCATCGGCATAAGGACGGATAGCGTAAGCCACGCGGCTTTATCAGGCTTCGGGATCGAGGATATCGTGCAGCGGTACGATGACGTACTTCATTTCTGCATCATCGACAGTACGTTGGGCGTTGCCGCGCCATGCTTCCACAGCGTTATCGTAATCGGAATAGACGCCAGCGACATGAATACCCTCTGGATCCTTGAACGTCAGTTCGCGCGGATCGTCCACGCGGCCACCCATCACCATAAAAAGGGTCTGTTTTGTTTTCTGCGTATCCATTGCTGCGTTCCTAGGGGGGAGGATAATAGCGCGCCAGTTGCTGACCGCCTGAAAGAATTTTCACATCCCCCTTAACGCAGTCGGCGCAGCAGGCAAATGCCTGCCGCGCCGACGCGTTGACGTTTTTAAAGTGCGGTCAGCTTGCAATCCGCGCCTTGGCATCACGGTAGCTTCGGCCGGCACGGCGTGCGGCCTTGCGCGACAGGCTGAGGACATCGTCCTGAGTGTTGCCTGCGGTGGATACTGCAGAGCGGCGAGCTTTGCGTGCTGTAAGCGCAATATCATCGCCGAAATCTTCCAGCCTATCTCCGCCGGCACGGGCTACATCACCTGCCTGATCCAGCAGGCCGCTGGCATAGGCAAGGCCCATATCGGTAGCATAGGTGGCCAGCGCTCCTGCACGCTTGCCTGCCCTGCGTCCGGGGCGGGTCATGGCGCCGATGGCGAGGCCCACTGCGGCCACGCCAGCGACAGCGGCTACGGGATGTTCTTTTACGAAGCGGGTCGCGCCTTCGCTTGCATCACGGGCATAATCACCAACGGAGCGTTCTGCATTACGCTGTTCACCCGCTTCGATTTTGGCCCGCAACTCGTCTCGTTTTTCCTTACTACTCATCATGATACTCCGGTGTTTTTATGTGTCTGTATAATCAATGGACCGCAGGCAGGTCTGTTCCGGGAAGGCCGGGAAAGCGCGATCAGCCGGTATAATCGTCCGGCCCGAATGGCATCTGCCCACGCTGACCGGCACGATCGGTTTCGTAATCCGCGTCTGACGCATCATTACCGGACAACAATTCGCCTAGTGCAGTGTGATCTAAACCAAGAAGCGAAAGGATCGGATTGCGTGCGAACCAGATGCCGACCGCGGCCAGCAGCGCGGCCAGTGCACCGCGGTTGTTGTCGGCCATTTCCGTGGCATCTTCGAACAGATCGACTGCACCATCCGTCATCCGGTGTGTCACCCGGTCCTTGATCCCTTTCGTCGAAAGATCCTGCTTAACATTGGCAATATCCGCCTTGACCAAAGCAAGAGCCCCGTTGCGCAATTCCCGATCGACAATCATGTCGAGCTCGCGGGTTTTCATGCGGTGTCTCCTGGTGAGGTTTCGAGCTTCTTGTTATCGAAAGCCCTGCTGATACCCTTGAAACGGCGAACGGCCAGCCAACCGAACAGCGCGGTACATAGCAGCAGCACACCAACCACAATTCCGGTTGCCGGGAAAAAACCGACAATGGGCCCCAAGGCTAAAATCAGGCCGACGACTATTCCAATCAGCGCAAGATGCAGCAAGGCGAACATGGCCAGAGCAAAGCCGATACCCGCCTTTGCCTCCTGTCCGGCAAAGGATGCGCGGCTTTTCTGGAAGGTGAGTTCGGCTTCCACATAGGCTTTGCCGTCATCTATCAATGCGCTGAGATCGTCTCCCAGCGAAGGTTCCTGATCGGTTTCTGTGGAGCGCACAGCAGACGGAGCGGGATTACTGTTTCCAGCATCCCACTCCGTTTTATTATCTTGCCCCTCGGGCGATGCATTATCCAGCATGTTCACCCGTTCCGGTGCAGTGTTGATAGAATATCGCGTTGATTAGCGGCGGAAAAGACGGGCGATCATATACCCGCCCACTGCGGCGAGACCGACTGCAAGGCCGGGGCTCTTGCGCACGAATTCTGTCGCATCGTCGCTCAGCTCATCCACGCTCTTGGATTCCAGCTTGGCTGCATTTTCCTGCAGCGTACGCGAAGCATTGCGAGCGTAGTCACCGTACTTAGGCCCGAAATTCTCGTCGATAACGGCTGCATTGTCAGCAACCATTTTGCCCAGTGCGGAAATCGCATCGCTGGCTTTGGCTTTACCATCGACCACAAGTTCGCCAGCCTTCGCCTTTGCCTGATCGGTGTACTCTCCGCTCTTGTCGCCAGCCTGGTTGCGATAAGCGGCTGCTCGGTCGGTGGCTTCGTTCTTCAAAGCGGCGGCACCGGCGCGGGCTTCATCCAGAGCAGCGTTGAAACGGGTTTTTGCTTCGCCCGCTCCGCCGGTCGGCTCGCTTACAGCGGAACCCGCCGCGGCACCGACGGCATCGCCTGCAGCGGCATCCTTGGTGGTTTTGGCTGTGCGTTTCGTTTTGGGCTTGGTGGTGGAAGTGGCCATGATTGTCGTCCTTCGCATAAATCGATTGTTTCGTCCGCTTACCCCGCAGGATAAACACTTCAAAGGCCCAACGCGCCTTGCCTGTATTTGTTCCTCGGCATAGAGCGCTGCCGACCTCTGTATAGAGGTGTCTTAGGACTACATAACACCCGGAGCTTTCCCATGACCGCGATTATCGACCTCCACGCCCGCGAAATTCTCGATTCGCGTGGTAACCCCACGGTCGAAGTCGATGTGTTGCTGGAAGACGGAAGCATGGGCCGCGCAGCTGTTCCCTCCGGTGCCTCGACAGGCGCGCATGAGGCGGTGGAACTGCGTGACGGAGACACCGGTCGCTACCTTGGTAAAGGTGTTCTCAAGGCGCTCGACGCGGTGAACGAAGAGATTGCCGACACCATTCTGGGTCTCGATGCCGAAGACCAGCGCGATATCGACATGGCCATGATCGATCTTGATGGCACGCAGAACAAAAGCCGTCTGGGTGCAAACGCCATTCTGGGTGTCAGCCTGGCGACCGCGAAAGCCGCCGCGGCAGCGCGGGGAATGCCGCTATGGGCCTATGTCGGCGGTGTGTCCGCCCACGTTCTGCCGGTGCCGATGATGAATATCGTCAATGGCGGCGAGCATGCAGACAACCCGATCGACATCCAGGAATTCATGGTGATGCCCGTCGGTGCAGAAACGCTGGCCGAGGGGGTCCGCTGGGGAGCGGAGATTTTCCACACTCTGAAGAAGGGGCTGGCCGAAAAGGGCCTGTCCACATCGGTCGGGGACGAAGGCGGGTTTGCTCCCAATCTTTCCAGTACGCGTGATGCACTGGATTTCATTATGCAGTCGGTGTCTCAGGCTGGTTTCAAACCGGGCGACGATGTTGTTCTGGCGCTCGACTGCGCTTCGACCGAGTTCTTCCGCAACGGGAAATACGAGGTTTCGGGCGAGGGCCTGTCCCTCGATGGCCAGCAAATGGCGGAATACCTCGCCAAATTATGCGATGATTATCCCATCCTTTCGATCGAAGACGGGATGGCGGAAGATGACTTTGTAGGCTGGAAGGCCCTGACTGATGCGATTGGCGACAAGGTGCAACTGGTCGGAGACGACCTGTTCGTGACCAACCCGCATCGTCTGCGCGATGGGATTGCCGACGGTCTTGCCAACTCGCTGCTGGTGAAGGTCAACCAGATCGGCACCTTGTCGGAAACGCTGGAGGCCGTCGATATCGCCCACCGTGCAGGCTACACTTCTGTGATGTCACACCGCTCAGGCGAAACCGAGGATTCCACCATTGCCGATCTCGCGGTTGCGACCAATTGCGGGCAGATCAAGACAGGCTCGCTTGCACGGTCTGACAGGCTGGCGAAATACAACCAGCTGATCCGCATCGAGGAAGAGCTGGGGGCCAGCGCGCATTATGCCGGCAGGGCCTGTTTCGGGCGTATCCGCCGCTAAAGCGCGAAACGGTTCCGCAATTCCAACAGGGCGATGGCGGCCTTGGCTGCCTCGCCGCCCTTGTCCTTGTCTGCGGGATTGGCGCGGGCCTGCGCCTGGCTCTCGTTCTCCACCGTGATAATGCCGTTGCCGATGGCGATACCGTCCATCGTCAGCGCCATGATCCCGCGCGCGCTTTCGCCAGCTACGATTTCGAAATGGTAGGTTTCGCCGCGGATCACCACACCGATTGCGACAAAGCCGTCGAACCCGCCGCTTTCCACGGCCAGCGCGATTGCGCCGGGGATTTCCAGCGCGCCGGGTACAGTCAGCACCTCGGCCTCGTGACCGGCGCTTTCCAGCGCGGCGCGCGCACCTGCGATGAGCTGATCGTTGAGATGGTCGTAGAAGCGGGCTTCGACGATTAGAAAACGGGCCATTGGTTACTCCGGAATGGGATGGTGATCGACGATGTTCAGGCCATAACCCTCGATCGCAACGACATTGGGTTGCGAATTGCTCAGCAGGATCATTTCGCGGATGTCCAGATCGGCCAGAATCTGAGAGCCGATGCCGACATTGCGGACCTCGTCTTCCTCACTGTAACCGCCCCCGGCGCGGCGCCCTGTGATAATAACGATCACTCCTGATCCATGATCACCGATGGCCTGCATCGCACGTTGCAGCGTGCGTTTGCGTGGACCGGGCTGGCCCAGAACATCATCGAAAACACTGATCGGATGAACGCGGGTGAGGGTGGGTTCGCCAGGCACCACATGCCCTTTCTGCAGGACGTAGTGTTCACGCCCGTCAATCGTGCTGCGATAGGTAACCAGACCCCAATGGCCGCCATAATCGGAATCGAACGGTCTATCGTCGACGCGCTCTACCAGATGGTCATTGCGCATTCGGTATTCGATAAGGTCGCGGATCGTACCGATCTTGAGATCGTGCTTGCGGGCAAACGAAACCAGATCATCGAGCCGGGCCATAGTGCCGTCTTCGTTGAGAATTTCGCAGATCACCCCCGCCGGGTTTAGACCGGCCAGGCGCGATATATCGACCGCGGCTTCCGTATGTCCGGCGCGCACCAGCACCCCGCCATCGCGGGCGGTGAGGGGGAAGACATGGCCGGGTGTGACGATGTCTTCCGGCCCCTTGCTGGTGTCGATTGCCACAGAGACGGTCCGCGCACGATCGGCGGCGGAGATGCCGGTGGTGACGCCTTCCTTGGCTTCGATGGAAATCGTGAAAGCCGTCTGCATGCTTTCGCGGTTGTTGCGGCTCATCGGTTCCAGCTCAAGGGTTTCCACGCGCGCCTTGTCGAGGGCGAGGCAGATAAGCCCGCGGCCGTGAGTTGCCATGAAGTTGATCGCATCGGGGGTCGCCATCTGGGCGGGGATGATCAGATCGCCCTCATTCTCCCGGTCTTCGTCATCGACCAGAATGTACATTCGGCCGTTGCGGGCTTCTTCGATGATTTCCTCGACAGGAACCAGCACGGGCTTCTCGTCCTGCGCATCGATCAACCGCTCCAGCTTGGCCAAAGTTTCCGACGTAGGGTTCCAGTCAGGCTCGTTACAGTCACGCAGTGTGTTGGCATGCAAACCAGCAGCGCGGGCCATTCCGGCCCGTGTCATGGTGCCAGTGGCGAGAAATGTGCGAACGCGGTCGATGGATATTTGTGTCATACCCCGTCATCACATTTCAATGTGACGGTGTCAATTCAATGTGATCCGTTTGCAGTGGGCGCAAATATCCATCCCGGCTTATGAGGTTCCAGAGAGGAAAATCACGCTGAAGGGTGGTGGTGGACGCACTTGGGTTCGAACCAAGGACCCGCTGATTAAGAGTCAGCTGCTCTACCAACTGAGCTATGCGTCCACACTTCACGATATCCGCCGGAAAAGCGGCGATTACAGGCCGGTCGAATCAAGCCTTGCGCTGCGGAGCGCTGCACATAGCGACTTGGCGATACGTTGCAAGGGGAAGCCGTGGTGGACGCATGGGTCGGCAACGCGGTGTATATCGCGTCCGGTCAGTCCGACAGCCCGCTGCCACGCTTCTTACGGTTCCAGCGATGCACCATCAGCAGGCTGCCAATACAGATCATATTGGTCATCATCGAAGACCCGCCATGACTCATAAACGGCAGGGGAATACCGACTACAGGAGCAAGCCCCATTACCATCAACAGGTTGATGGAAACGTAGAAGAATATCGTCGCCGTCATTCCGGCGGCGAGTAGCCGGTCGAAGCGGTCCTCTGCATTGCGCGCCACTTTCAAGCCCCAGCCAAGAATCGCCCCGAAGGCCGCAAGGACAAAGATGCCGCCCATCAGGCCCCATTCTTCAGCCATAGTGGCAAAAACGAAATCGGTATGCGGCTCGGGCAGATAATTCAGATGGCTTTGCGACCCTTCATTGAAACCTTTGCCGAACAGGCCGCCAGAACCGATGGCAATTTTCGACTGGGTGATGTGATATCCTGTGCCCAGCGGATCGCTCTCGGGATCGAGAAACGTCGTCACCCGCTGCTGCTGATAAGGCTTCAGCCCGAAGAAATAGGCCAGCGGGATGGCAGCGGCAGCCACGGCCCCGCCTCCTATAAACCATTTGAGCGGCAAACCGGCCAGGAACATGACAACCCCGGCGCCGAAAGCGATGGCCAATGACGTGCCAAGATCGGGCTGCATCAGCACCAGTGCCATCGGCGCTGCGACCAGTCCGCAAGCGGGCAACAGCGCGCGCCAGCCATTGATCATGCCGGTGGGTAACGAAGCGTAGAAATGCGCCAGCACAAGCACAATGGCAGGCTTCATCAGCTCGGATGGCTGGAGCCGCATGAAGCCGAGTTCAAGCCAGCGCTGCGACCCTCCGCCCAGCGTCCCCATGACTTCGACAGCCAAAAGCAACAGCAGGATGATGCCGTAAACCGGATAGGCAGCGAAGCGCGCCAGATCACGCGGAAACATCGCCAGCACCGAAGCCATAACCAGAAAGACGCCGAAGCGTATCCAGTGCGACAGCGCAAATGGCTGGAGGCTGCCCCCTGCTGCGGAAAACAGCACCAGTCCGCCAAATCCGGTCAGCACCAGCAACGGTATCAACATGCCCCATGGCTGGCGCGCGATAGGGGCAGGAATGATGGAGCTCATCAGGGCACCCCTGCGGCTGGCGACGGGGGCGGTGAACCTGAACGGCCTTCTGCCGGGCGCGATGCGCGAACTTCCTCCGCAATCGCCTCTTGCTGGGCCGCAGCCGCACGGGCCTCTGCATCCACACGGTCGGTGATGTTCTCGTTCCGCTCCGGGATCGGGCGAACCGTTTCTCCGGCGGCCTGCGTATAAGCGGCATAGTTGCGCTCCAGCCTTTGCTGCGCCGTTCCGCCCCATTGTTTCTCGTACCCGCGCAGGGCGTCCATGCCCTTCGCAGGATCGAACAGGAAGGTCATGACATCGCGCGCGATGGGGTAGGCTGCGCCCGAACCCCCACCATGTTCGATCACAACCGCGCCTGCATATTTGGGTTTGTCGAACGGCGCGAAGAAAACGAACAGGCCGTGATCGCGGTATTTCCACGGGCCGGACCGCCCGTCGGACACGCTGAGGCTGACGACCTGTGCCGTTCCGGTTTTACCGGCCATCTTCACATCGTCGAGCGGAAGGCGGGCACGCCCTGCCGTGCCCGGACCGTTGACAACATCGCTCATTGCCTGGCGGACATAGGCCATATCCTCCGCGCTGAAGCCCTCGCTTTTGAAGGTCGGCGTTTTGGAAGACATCAGCATCCGCGGCATCACCATGTTGCCGGTTGCCAGACGAGTCGACATCACTGCCAGTTGCAGCGGACTGGTGAGATAATATCCCTGACCAATAGAGGAATTGACCGTGTCGAACGGCTCCCACTTGCGCTCGTATTTTTTCAGCTTCCACGCCGGGTCGGGCACGGTACCGTAAAACTGGCTCGCCACGGGCAGATCGTATTCCTGCCCCAAACCGAAATCACGGGCCATTTGGGCCACTTTATCGAAACCGATCTTTTGGGCGAAATGGTAATAATAGCTGTCGCAACTTTGATAGATGCTCTTGGCCATATCTACGCTGCCGTGATTGCTCCAGCAGTTGAAGAACCGGTTCCCGATACGCCGTCCGCCTGAACAGGAAATCGTTTCGTTCGGATCGACACCGGCTTTCAGGAAGGCCAGTGAGTGCATTGGCTTCACTGTCGATCCAGGGGGATACAGACCTTTCAAGACCTTGTTGCGCAGAGGGACACGGTCGTTTTCACGCAGCATGGAATATTCCAGGCTACCAATGCCGGCAGAAAAGCTGTTGGGGTCGAAACTGGGCATGGATGCCATGCACAGGAGATCGCCGGTTTCGCAATCCATCACTACGACGGAGCCGCTTTCCAGACCAATCCGGCGCGCTGCATAGTCCTGCAGCGGACCATCGATAGTGGTCCGCAACGGATTGCCCTGAACGTCGGGCCGAGTTTCCAGATCGCGTACGATCCGCCCCGAGGCGGTAACTTCCACACGGCGCGCCCCCGGCTCGCCGCGGATGACCTGTTCGAATTCCTTCTCCAGCCCGTCCTTGCCGATCTTGTATCCGGGCGTGATCAGCAGCGGATTGCGCTCTTGCTCGTATTCTTCCGCATTGGCGATGCCGACATAGCCGATCAGATGGCCGACACTGGCACCGGTGGGATAATAGCGGGAGAAGCCGCGCTGGGGGATTACCCCGGGCAAATCCGGCAGACGCAGGCTGACAGCGGCAAACTGTTCGAACTCCAGCCCGCTTGCAACTTCGATCGGTTGATAGCTGGTGCCTTTGGCAATTTCGTCCAGCAGATCCACTTTACGGATTTCGTCCAGGCCCAGCAGATCGCCCAGCACATCCACCTGCCGTTCGGGATCGGTCAACCGCTCGGGGATCAGATCGACACGAAAATCGGCCTCGTTCGAGGCGAGGGGGGCGCCATTGCGATCGAGGATCCAGCCACGCCGCGGCGGGATCAGCGATAGATTGACCCGGTTGCTCTCGCTCTCGAGCTCGTATTTCTCGTTCTCGGCGATGGCGATGTAGCCCATTCGCGCAGCCAGCAGCACGCCGAGCCCGCCCATCGCGGTGCCGATGACGAAGGTCCGCCGGTCGAAGGCGTTCTCGAGCGTCGACTGGGTGACGACTTCGCGCGGGCGCGCGCGCTTGCGCAACCGCATCAGCGTGCCCTCCAGCGCTTGAGACGGGTACGGTCGAGGACCGCGACCAGCCGCGCTGCGATGGGGAAGAAGAGAATGGTGAGCACGAGCTGCGGAACCAGGGCCATGAGCGAATGGAAGGTCGGTTGGCCGCCGGAGAACAGCCATCCGGCGACGAGGTACCCGAGTATCAGTATACCCGCAGTGAACCAATCCTGCCAGAACGCACGCCACGGCAGCCGCGCCTCGATCAGCTCGATGCCGAGCATGATCAGCGACCATGTCATGATCGCGAAGCCGAAGGGTTGCCCGCTGTAGAGATCGTCGATCAAGCCCAGCGGAATGCCCGCCCATACGGGCATCAATCCGGGCCGCACCAGCCGCCAGGCGAGCAGCATGAGCAGGCCGAAGGGCGGCATCATCGGGAGGCCGGCGGCAATCGGGAAGACCGGCAAAACCGACCCGATGACGATCGAGATCCACGGCACGCTATTGGCGAGCAGTGGCGAGTGCGAGCGGTTGATCCGGCTGCCATAGGCATCGCTGCGCGCCCGCGGGT
>CAJXSN010000001.1 GCA_913060895.1 uncultured Sphingomonadaceae bacterium | reverse complement strand
CGGCAGGCCATAGCCGCGATACCCCATGGCGATTTTCGCCACGAGACGCAGATGCGATGTGACGAGCTGGGCCGCCGCATCGGGATCTTCATGTTCCTCATAGCGCTTGGCGAGCATATATTCCTGCTCTGCCGTCAGCACGGGGTATTTTTTGATTTCTGACAAATAGCGGTTGAGGCTCTGTTCCCCGCCGAGAGAGGGAATGGCCACTGCTTTGTTATTACTCACGTTGTTCCTGACCTTTCTAGCGTCGACCACATGGTGCGGACCCTGCGCAGGCATCCGGACAATCGGGTCACTGGGTTACATATAGACGGAACCGTTTCCGATTTGCAGTACGTTTCATCGATTTCAACGTGCAGTTTCATCGATTAGTTCCACCATATCGGATGGCAGGTCAGCTTGGAAATCCACCCATTCGCCTGTGGCGGGATGAATGAAGCCGAGTGTAGCGGCATGCAAAGCCTGCCGCGTGAAGTCCAGCCGTTGGAGAACCGGGCGCAAACCCTTGGGATTCCCTCCATATATTGGATCCCCTAATAGCGCATGACCGATTGATGCGCAGTGAACGCGCACCTGATGCGTGCGTCCCGTTTCCAGCCTGCATTCAATGAGTGTGCACCCTTCAAGCATTTCTATCGTCTGGAAATGAGTAACCGCGTGTTTGCCACGTTGCGAATCGTCGGGCAGCACCGCAATTTTCTTCCGGTCGCGGCTGCTTCGGCCCAGCCTTGTGGCAATCGTGCCGGACGCCGGGCGCGGGCGACCGGCGCATATCGCGAGGTAACGGCGCTCTATCGTGTGTGCGGCAAATTGCGCCGCCAGTCCCTCATGTGCGGCGTCGGTCTTGGCGACCACCAGCAGGCCGGAGGTGTCCTTGTCGATACGGTGGACAATGCCGGGCCGGGCGACGCCGTTGATACCCGACAATTCGCCGCGGCAATGATACAGCAGTGCATTTACCAGCGTGCCGTCGGGATTGCCTGCCGCCGGATGGACTACCATGCCCGCCGGCTTGTTCACCACCAGCAGATGTTCGTCCTCAAACACAACATCCAACGCGATGTCCTGCGGTTTTGCTTCGGGCAGGGTGACGGGGGGCAAGGTAATCGTAAACTGCGCGCCCGCCTGCATCTTGGCGGAAGGATTGGTGGCCGTGGTCTTGCCTACCAGCACGGCTCCATCCGCCATCAGAGCCTTGACCCGTTCCCGCGACAAGCCACTCGCCTCGGCCAGAGATTTGTCTATCCTGCCGGCAGTGGCGATTGTTCCGGTGATGATCTCGGGCGTATTCATGCTACTGGCATTGGGCAATGTTCGTTCAAGTCACAAGCACGCATCTCGAGCAGATGATCCACGAG
Organism: uncultured Sphingomonadaceae bacterium; assembly: GCA_913060895.1. Lineage (GTDB taxonomy): Bacteria > Pseudomonadota > Alphaproteobacteria > Sphingomonadales > Sphingomonadaceae > CAJXSN01. The sequence continues at coordinate 321,043 of CAJXSN010000001.1, read as the reverse complement.
GCCGCCTGCGCTCACCCCCATGAATGCTGCGGCCTCATTTTGGGGGAGGGAATGCGCGTCACCTCCATCCAGCCTACCGCCAATGTCCACTCGCAGCCCGCGACCCATTTCGAAATCGATCCGCAGGCGTTGATCGACGCACACCGGGCAGCACGCGGGGGCGGGACGCAGGTGATCGGATATTACCATTCGCACCCGGCCGGCCCGCCGGCGCCTTCGGAGACAGACCGCAGTAGCGCAGACGGCGACGGGCGGATATGGGCCATCATCGCGAGAAGAACGGTGCGTTTCTGGCGAGATTTACCGGAAGCCTTCGTACCGCTTTCCTATGGAGATTGAGGCCGCTAGTGGTATCTTTGAAAGTTGGCGGAAGAGCGAATTGAACGGTTTTCCCGCAGCGGGTGTAAACTATGGTTCTCGAATGATCCGCTGTAAATTCAAAGCTTTGGTCAGGATACATGGTTTGGCACCGCGTCAATTTTTGTTCTTTGCCAATAGAAGGGCCTGTTATCTGAATGACTCAACCTGATCCCGTCGAACTCGCCAGTATGCTGTGCTCCCGCCTGTGTCACGACCTGCTAAGCCCGGTAGGCGCGATGACCAACGGACTGGAATTGCTGGCCGATGAAACCGATCCGGAAATGCGCGAGCGATGCCTGGAATTGCTGGCGCAAAGCGCAAAGGCCAGTGCCGACAAGCTTAAATTTTTCCGTCTTGCCTTCGGGGCTGCGGGCGGATTTGGCGACCGTGTGCCGGTGGACGAGCCCAAAGCGGCCATTGCGGCGCTGATCGGCGATAACAAACGGATTGAGATCCGATGGGCGCTGGCTGTCGATACCCTGCCGAAACCGGCAGTGAAAGTGCTGCTGAACCTGTCGCATATTGCGCTCGACGCGCTTGTGCGAGGCGGTACGCTGGATATCGGGGCGGAACGCAACAATGGCGCAAGCGAGATTGTAGTGCGCGCGGCGGGTAAGAAGATCGCTTTCGACGACACGATAGGTTTGGCCATGCAGGGCGATCTGAATCCAGCCGAGCTGTCAGGCCGCACCGCGCCTGCGTGGATGGTTGGCGCGCTGGCGGAACAGTTGGGCGGTTCAATCCAGTTCCATCGCAGCGAAGAGGCGCTGTTGCTGGGCGCTGTTTTGCCCGAGGGCGAAGGGATGATCGGCTGATGGACCGCAGCAATCAGGGAGAGGGAACGCCGAAGCCGCAGCCGGTTCCGGACGAGGAACTGGTGCACCGCGAATATCTGTCCCCTAATTGTGACGAGCGGACATTGCCGGTTTCCATGCTGGTTATTCACTATACCGAGATGGATAACGCTCAGGTTGCCATCGACCGGCTATGCGATCCGGAAGCCAAGGTCAGCGCGCATTATCTGATTTCGGAGGCAGGTGAGGTCGTCCGGCTGGTGCCGGAGGAGAAGCGGGCATGGCATGCCGGACTATCCTATTGGCGTGGTCACAAAGATGTGAATTCCGCTAGCATCGGCATCGAACTGGATCACCCCGGCCATCGTGGTGGCTATCGCGAATTCAGCGAGGCTCAGTTCAAGGCGCTTGTCCCGCTGGTCGCGCGGATCGTGAAGGATCACGATATACCGCGCGCCAATGTGATCGGCCATTCCGACGTTGCGCCCGCCCGCAAGATCGATCCGGGCGAGCTGTTCCCGTGGGACCGGCTGGCCGAATACGGCCTCTGCCTGCCCAAGCCGGACAAACTGGAGCAGGGCGATCCATTCGATAATGACGCGGCGTTTTACCTGGGTCTGGAGCGCTTCGGATACGACGTCACCGAAGGGCACAAGGCAGTGGAAGCCTTCCAGCGCCGCTGGCGGCCGGAGCGCATCGATGGACAGATCGATGGTCAGGTTCGTGCCATCCTGTTCAAGCTGTTGCTTGACCGTGACCGGGGTCAGGCGCGGTGATGACTGAAAGAGAAACTCCAATGCGCTTGGTGATCTTAATTCTAATCATCTCGCTAGTTCTTGCCACCGATACGCCGGTGCGCGCCCAAGACGGTGGGAAGGCCCGAAGTCTACGACCAGATAACGTGGCCAGCTGGGCGGCAAGGATCCAAGCGGATTATCCCGTACAAGCATTGCAAGCCGGCGAGGAGGGCGCCGTCCAAATGCAATTGCTTGTGGACGAAGAGGGCGGTGTAAAAAATTGCGAGGTCAAGAAATCCAGCGGTTCGTTGACGCTCGACCACGCGGCATGCCTTGGTATGGTGACGCACGCTCGTTATTTGCCTGCCCTCGATGAAGACGGGAACCGCATTGAAACACACACGATTCTATCGATCCGGTATGTTTTACCCAATCATTCAGGCAGCATTGCTCATCCCGTTGCGGTCGACTCAAATGCATGGCGGCTTGCCGCTTTCGATGAAACTTATAACCAAGCTCTCCTCGAAAAAGAAGTTCGCGAGATAAGGTTCCAATTGGTGATCGACGAAAGTGGAAAGCCCGCTGGATGTGGGATACTCATTTCGAGTGGTAATGCGGAGCTTGATCGGACAGGTTGCGCATCTTTGTTGCGCCATGCAAAGTTCAAGCCAGCGACCACCCCCGATCGATCAACCATCCCGGGCGCCTATTGGGTCAGTCACAAACCAGTGAAAGAAAAGACGGTGCTTGCTGATCCCAAGGGTCCGCAGTAAATCAAAAACTGCCAGGGGGCCGGGCAGTCGCGGTTTCGTTAGAAATCGAGGAAAGTCCGGGCTCCACGAAATAAGGGTGGCGGGTAACGCCCGCCGGGGGTGACCCCAGGGAAAGTGCCACAGAGAGCAGACCGCCTTCTTTCGGGAAGGTAAGGGTGAAAGGGTGCGGTAAGAGCGCACCGGTGGGCCGGCAACGGTTCGCGTCACGGCAAACCCCACCCGGAGCAAGGCCAAATAGGGATCTCGCGCCCAAACTCCTCGGAGGGAAGGCAGGGGCATTTCGCCCCGAGAGGTCCGGGTTGGCTGCATGAGCGGTCCGGCAACGGGTCGCCCAGATGAATGACTGCCGCTGCGGCGTTGGTGCCTTTGCATACCGGCTGCAGGACAGGACCCGGCTTACAGGCCCCCTGGCATACTAAACCGCTCAAAGAACGAGTGCACCCGAGAACCGGTTTTGCAATAACGATAGAGCCACCGCCCGTCCGTCGCAGCACTCTGCAAGCAGGGCGCCGGTCGGACAGTTTGGTGTTCTTATGAGCCCTGCTAGAAATTTATTCGCAGCGCTCAGAAAGAACCTTGGTTGCTTACGCCTACATGACTCTCGCCGCGCTGGTCGCTTTTGCGGTATTCAATACCCTGCGAAAGCCACTCAAGCGCGCGTTCTGGGCGGAGTAAGCATTATACTCTTCCAATACTGGAATATTCAAAACCTGCATCCCGCACATCTTGTGGCGAGTAAATGTTGCGCAGGTCCACCAGTACCGGCGCCTTGGCCAGTATTTTCACGCGGCCCAAATCCAGCGCGCGGAAGGCGTCCCATTCGGTTACGATGGCCACGGCGTCGGCGTCCTCGATTGCGGCGTAGGGATCGTCGCACATGATCACTTCTGGCATCAACGGAGCGGCCAGTTTCATGCCTTCGGGATCGTAAGCGGCGACTGTTACACCGGCATCGCCCAGCGCCTGAGCCACGGCGATGGCAGGCGCATCGCGCATATCATCGGTGTTGGGTTTGAATGTCAGGCCCAGCAGTGCGACCTTCTTGCCGCGCGCTGATTCTGCCCCGCCAATGGCATCCAACACCTTGCGGCCCATCGCGCGTTTGCGGGTTTCGTTCACCTTCACCACCGCTTCTACAATGCGGGTGGGGCTTTCATAATCCTCCGCCGTTTTCAGCAGAGCGAGAGTGTCTTTTGGAAAACACGAGCCGCCATAGCCGGGCCCGGCATGAAGGAATTTCGGACCGATCCGGCCATCCATCCCGATGCCGCGCGAGACATCTTGCACATCTGCTCCGACTTTCTCGCACAGATCGGCCATTTCGTTGATGAAAGTGATCTTCGTCGCGAGGAAGGCGTTGGCGGCATATTTGATCAGCTCGCTGGAGCGCCGGTTGACGAACAGCAGCGGCGATTGGTTGAGAAACAGCGGGCGATAAACTTCGGTCATAATGTCGCGGCCAAAATCGTCTTCTGCGCCGATGACAATCCGGTCAGGGTGCTTGAAGTCACCAATGGCCGCGCCTTCGCGCAGGAATTCCGGGTTGGAGACTACCGCGACTTTCAGGCCGCGATCCTTCACAGCCGCACTGTCTGCCAGAATGCGTTCCACTTCGTCGCCGGTACCCACAGGTACGGTAGACTTGGTTACCACTACGGCATCATTGGCCAACACTTCGCCCACCTCGTGCGCAACCGCATGGACATAGGTCAGATCGGCATGCCCGTCGCCGCGACGACTGGGGGTGCCCACCGCAATAAAAATGGCGGATGCGCCCTCGACCCCTGCGGCAAGGTCGGTGGTGAAGGATAGGCGGCCCGCGTTCACGTTGCTTTCGACCAGCGCGTCCAGCCCGGGTTCGTAGATCGGCATTACGCCGTCCTGCAACTTGGCAATTTTCGCCGGGTCCTTGTCGATGCAAACAACGTCATGGCCGAAATCGGCAAAGCACGCACCGGAAACCAGCCCGACATAGCCAGAGCCAACCATCGCAATCTTCATTGCCCGCTTCCTTCAATTTCAAAACGTAAAGTTTTCATGCCGCAGCGCTTAGCCGCCGCCGGTTAAGGTAGCGTATCGCGGTGTTCGATAGCAATCACGCCGTCCTGCTCTACCGACTGGATGTACCGGCGGGTATGGCCCTCGAACACTACAGCGGTCAGGCGACCAAACCGGAAGGCACCGGTATCGACGCCAATACGGTTGGAACGCTCGTCAATGTCCTTGAAGATCGTGTGGCCGTGTACAATAATTTGCGGATGAGGCTCGTCATGGGCCAGAAACCGTTCACGTATCCACAGCAGGTCGCGGCGTTTCTGCTCCTCTAGCGGAACGCCAGGGGCGATACCGGCATGAACGAAAGCGTAATCGCCAATCGCGATCCATTCCTCGAACCCGTTTATGAAATCACGGTCTTCCTGCGGTACGAGTTCTTGTAAACTGGCCTGAAGGCTATCGATTGAGGCGTCGTTATATTCCTTCTTCGGAATACCGTAGCTCAGGATTGTCTCGCGCCCTCCATGTTTCAGGAAGTGGCGAAGTACACCTTTGTCGGTAAAGCTCTCGAGAAACATTTCCTCATGATTACCAGCCAGAATGCGGACCTTGCGGCTTTTCTGCCACCGCCGTGCGCTCTCGATGACTTTGCGGCTGTCCGGCCCGCGATCGACCAGATCGCCCAGGAGGATAACCGTTGTGTCAGCAGCCCCGCGCTCTGCGTCGTCCCGCTCGATGGCGTCCGCTAGCGCTTCGAACAGATCGAAGCAGCCGTGGATGTCGCCGATTGCATAGACGCGGGTGCCATCCGGCACACTGGCGCCCTTCACGCTTTCGCGGGGACGAAAAAGGGACTTGATAAAATTCAGCATGGAGGCCGTGGTGTTCGTTTTCTTTGACGCAAGATAGGCGCTCGGCCCCTGCAGGGCAAACGCTGAGCGGTGCGTGAACATCAACTGTTGCCTGTTTGCAACGAAAGATTAGCTGCATGTTACCAAGGAAAATCCATTGTTGTGCGCTTTGGCTTTCGTGTGCATCATTGGTTCGTATCGGATGAGAACGGCGCACTAAAAATCGCGCTGCCTTCCGGGACGCAGGTGGGACGAAGCAACCTCCAAAGAGCTCCAGGAGCCTGATTATGCTTACGTCCAATCGCGGCATCGCCGCACTTCCGTTTTCTGCATTCGCCGTAGCAAGTGCTTTTTTCATTGCAGCGCCCGCTGCAGCGCAATCCGTTGCCAATCCGGCCGAGCAGGTCGATGAGGGCAGCGCAAGCGGCTTTTCTGTCTCCGCCAATACGACCCTGGCCAGCGAGTATCGGTTTCGCGGTACCGATCTCTCGGGCGGCGAATTTGCCATTCAGGGCGGTGTCGATGTGGCGCATGACAGCGGTTTTTACATTGGCACATGGGCATCCAGCCTCGACGAACAAACCGTTGGCTTTGGTAGCACCGAACTCGACATTTACGGCGGCTGGTCCGGCGACGTGTCCGACGGTGTAGCGCTGGACGTAGGTGTAATCGGATATCTATATCCCGATGCCGGGCCGGGTGATTTCGATTATGTCGAAGTGTACGGGTCGGTCGGCTATTCCGTCGGCCCTGCAGAAACGACTCTGGGCATCGCGTATGCGCCTGATCAGGATTCGCTCGGCGGGGGCGACAACCTGTATGTTTACGGCGAAGTCGGTGTCGGCATTCCCAGCACGCCTGTCACCCTGACAGGCAGGCTCGGCTATACCGATGGTTTCCTGACCTTTACCAACGATGGCAAGGCATTCGACTGGTCTATCGGTGCAGAGGCCGCAATTGCGGGCACTCCGCTCAGCATCGGCGCGGCCTATGTCGGGGCGGAAGGCGATATTCCGGCAGGCGCATATGATTTCGTCGACGATGCCTTTGTCGTGACGCTTAACGCCAGCTTCTAAAGCATCTGGAAATACAGCAGCCACGGGGCGGTCTCTTGTAGAAGGGGCCGCCCCGAGTTTATGGGTGGCATATGACCCATTATCTCCACACCATGATCCGCGTGACCAACCCGCAGGCAACGGTCGATTTCTTCAAGCTGATCGGCCTAGAGGAAGTGCGCCGCTTCGAGGTTGAGCAAGCCCGGTTTACGTTGATATTTCTGGCCGCGCCGGGGCAGGCAAATGTGGCAGAACTGGAACTGACCTATAACTGGCCACCCGAAGACGGCAGCGCTCCCGAAACCTATGATGATGGGCGCAATTTTGGCCATTTGGCCTACCGCGTGGATAATATCTACGAAACCTGCCAGCGTCTGATGGATGCAGGAGTAACGATCAATCGCCCCCCTCGCGATGGGCACATGGCGTTTGTCCGTTCGCCCGATGGCATCTCTGTCGAACTGTTGCAGGACGGCAATCTCGAACCGCAGGAGCCTTGGGCCAGTATGGAGAATACCGGCAGCTGGTGAGAAAGGCTGTTTAGGGGCGGAGCCGTTTGCAGTTTACGGTAGATTAGTCTCGACCGGCTTCTCGTCCGGATGCGTCGTTGTCAGCCGCAATACACTGTAGCCGAAGATCGCGGAGATCAGCGAACCGCCGAGAATACCGATCTTGGCCTCGTCGATGAGAAGATCATTGTCGAACGCCAGCCCGCTGATGAACAGCGACATGGTGAAACCGATCCCGCACAGAATCGTAATGCCCCATATTTCTATCCAGTTGGCTTTTTCTGGCGCCTTTGCGATGCCAAGTTTAACAGCCGCCACGATAATTCCGAATATGCCAAGTTGCTTTCCGATAACCAGACCCGCACCAATCGCAATGGGCAGTGGAGCGAGAATTTCGTTCAATCCCATACCGGCTAAATTGACGCCTGCATTGGCGAAGCCGAAGATCGGCACCACCAGATAAGCGCTCCACGGGGCAAGCCCGTGTTCCATCTTTTCGAGCATCGAATGGCCCGTATCGTTGTTCATAGGAATGGTCAGAGCGGCGACAACCCCGGCGATGGTTGCATGAATGCCAGAGAATAGAACGCATACCCACAGAATCATAGCGGCAAGCACGAACGCCCACATGCGGGTTACGCCAAAGCGATTCATGCCGACCATCACGCCGAAAACCAGAACCGATATCGCCAGCCACATAACGTCGATATTGGCGGTGTAGAATGCAGCAATCACCAGCACTGCGCCAATGTCATCGACAATAGCCACGGTCAGCAAAAACAGTCGCAAGGAAGATGGAACGCGGTTGCCGAGAATTCCCAGAACACCCATCGCAAAGGCGATGTCAGTTGCCGCAGGGATGGCCCAGCCGCGCATCAATTCCGAGTCGCCGCCGATCAGGCTGACATAGACCAGCGCGGGCACAGCCATACCCGCCACTGCGGCCAGAACCGGCAGGCGGCGCTGTTCCGGTGTGGATAGCTGCCCGCAGATCAATTCACGCTTTACCTCCAGCCCGACAACGAAGAAGAAAATCGCCATCAAACCATCGTTGATCCATAAATGCAGATCGTCGAGCTTGGGGATAGGGGTCCACGACAGCTCACCGTAGAACAAATCCTTATACGCGTCGGCAAGCGGGGAATTGGCCACCAGCATGGCAGCGGCGGCCACCAGAATCAGCAACACACCGGCCGAGGCATCGCCGACAAACAGGGCGCGAACAGGCGCAATAGCGCGGGCGATTGGTTTTCTTATCGGTCTCAACATGGTTGCCCGTCCTTTTCCGCAAAGTTGGCGGCGTTGCAAGGGCGCCTTTGTGTGGATAAGCGGCGGCCCCGGGGAAAAATGGGGGCGTATCATGGAGTTGGGCGGATTCTCTGCCGCACAGTGGATTGTGCTGATCCAGCACGAGCTGCTGTTGTTTACAGGTCTGATGTTTCTGGCGGGCGCTGTCGATGAATGGGCAGTTGATCTGCTGTGGATATATTACCGGCTGACCGGACGAGCCCGGACGACGCATTTGACTGCCGATTTCGACGGAACGGCTCAGCTAGTACGCCGGACGGCGGTAATGATCCCGGCATGGGCTGAGTCAGAAGTTATCGGCATCACCATTCAGCGCATTCTGCACGTTTGGCCGCAGGGCGAACTGCGGCTGTATGTCGGCATCTATCCCAATGATCCCGAAACTATGGCAGCCGCAACGGAGGCCGCGGGTGAGGATCCACGCGTCCGCCTCGTTGTCGAAACTCAGCCGGGCCCAACCACCAAAGCCGGGTGCCTCAACAGCTTGTACCTCGCGATCCTCCGGGACGAACAGCGCGGGCTTGGGCGGATTGAGACGGTGATTTTGCACGATGCCGAAGATATGGTCGACAGGGCAGCACTCCTGCTGATCGATAAGGCAATGGCCTCGGCGGATTTCGTCCAATTGCCGGTATTGCCGGCGCCGCAGCCATCTTCCCGCTGGATCGGCAGCCATTATTGCGAGGAATTTGCCGAAGCGCACGGAAAAGCGATGGTGGTGCGCGGTCTCGGCGGAGCGTCGATTCCTTCCGCCGGTGTTGGCTGCGCCATTGACCGTTCGTGGCTCGACCGTGTCGCGCAAGGACACTCTTCCGGACTGCCCTTTGCTGCCGATAGCCTGACAGAAGACTACGAGCTGGGTCTGACGCTGGGCGAACTTGGTGCAAAGGCACAGTTTTTAAGAGAACGGGATGGCAGCGGACATTTGGTCGCAACCCGTGCGTGTTTTCCATCCGGTATTACAGAGGCGGTCCGGCAGAAAACCCGCTGGGTCAACGGAATCGCCCTGCATGGGTGGGACCGGATCGGATGGACCCGCAGCCCGTTCGAAATCTGGATGCGCCTGCGTGATCGGCGCGGGCCGTTAACAGCGCTAGTATTGGCGCTCTCATATTTCGCGCTGGCGCTCGCAGCCGGATTGCAAATCGCCCACTGGCTCGGATGGGGGCCGGCCTTCAGGCTGACGCCAGTATTGCGGTTCGTGCTTTTGGCCAGCGCATTCGCCCTTGCGTGGCGCGCTGCATGGCGGTTTGCCTTTACTGCCAGCGAATACGGGCTGGTAGAAGGGATCAGGGCTGTTGCCAGAATTCCGCTCGCAAATATCATTGCGATCATGGCCGGACGCCGCGCCTGTGTGGCGTATTGGCGAACGCTACGCGGAGCTGCGGTGACATGGGACAAGACCTCGCATAGCGGCCACCCCGTAATGGATGGCGACGGCCGTTTTGCAAAGGTTCGCAAATGAGCGTACCGGCCGCACGGCGTCCTGGCGCTCCATTGTTCGCTCTCACAGCTTTGCTGGCAGGGTGGGGGCTTCTGCGGACAATCATCTGGCAATCCCCCTTTCCTCCTCCCGTGCAGAATTATAGTGTTCCCGGGTTCGCGGGTGCCGCGCCGGCACCTGCCGCACATCATGCCTCTGCAGCCGAAGGTAATGCGCCTGAAGTTATAGATCATATCAACTGGTCATCGCCGTTTACCCGCACACTGACAGTTCGCCGCGAGGTTCCTTTGAGGGGTCGGCAATCGAGCTTGCCAGCGCAAGTCGGCAGGTTGGCTGTTCCGCATGAGCCGCTGGCTCCTCCACTATTTCCAGGGCAAGCCGCCAAAGCGCCCTCAATACAAACGCACGTCGCTGTCATTACCGAGGCCATCGCACTGCCATCGCAGGCCGAGCGCCAACCTGTCGACAGATGGAGCATTGATGGCTGGATGCTGTGGCGCCAAAGTTCCGGAAGTGCCTTGGCGGCGGCAGCACCGTCTCCCAGCTACGGGGCTAGTCAGGCAGGTGCGGTCCTGAGGTATCGGATTACGCCCGGCAGCAATCATCGTCCCAATGCGTATGTCCGTGCGACGCGGGCCTTGGTTTCGGGCGGGGGAAGCGAGATCGCTGCGGGCTTCAATGCCCTGCCAATTGCGGACCTTCCCCTCCGCGCCCATGCTGAAATGAGGGCGACCAAGCAGGCCGGAACGACGGAAATCCGCCCGGCGGCATTCATGACAACGGAAATTTCGCCGCAAAGCCTACCGATGGGTGTGCGCGCAACGTTCTACGCACAAGGTGGTTATGTAGGCGGAGATTTCTCTACCGCCTTCGCCGACGGGCATTTGAAGATATCCCGGGATGTGGCGCAGGTCGATTGGGGCACACTCGATGTCGGGGCAGGAGCATGGGGCGGGGCGCAAAAGGGCGCAGCGCGGCTGGATGTGGGGCCGAGCCTTGGCCTCAAACTGGAGCGCGGCCCTGTTCCGGCACACCTGTCGGTTGACTATCGAATCAGAACAGCAGGCGATGCACAGCCGGGTTCCGGTGTAACAGTTACCCTTACCACCGGCTTTTAGAACAAGCGGCGCTTCCAAGGGGCTGCGCGCTGGTATAGTCACTTCGGTCACTCATGGACGTCTATCTTCCCATCGCGAACCTTTCGGTCGACGGAATAATCATCGTCGCTCTTGGCGCGTTGACGGGTATCCTCTCGGGCCTGTTCGGCGTGGGTGGCGGATTCCTGACTACGCCGCTGCTGATCTTCTACGGTATTCCGCCCACGGTTGCTGCCGCCTCTGCTGCCACTCAGGTGACGGGGGCGAGCGTGTCCGGCGTATTCGCACATACGAAGCACGGCGGAGTGGATTACCGGATGGGTGCAGTGCTGGTGGTGGGCGGATTGGTGGGCGCAGTACTGGGGGCGCTGTTGTTTCGGTTCTTCCAGTCGGTCGGCCAGATCGATGTGGTCATCAATGTTCTGTATGTCCTGATGCTGGGTACTATTGGCGCGCTGATGCTGCGGGAATCGCTGGAATCGATCATGGCGCGGCGGCAGGGGCAGGTTTCGGACCCGGCGCGGCGGCGGCATCATCCGCTGGTAGCTGCACTGCCTTATCGCTGGCGGTTCTACCGTTCGGGTTTGTATATTTCTCCACTTGCACCGCTGATATTGGGCACATTTATCGGTATTCTCACCATGCTGATGGGGGTTGGCGGCGGTTTTATGCTGGTGCCCGCCATGTTGTATATTCTGGGAATGAGCGGGCAGGTGGTGGTCGGTACCAGCCTTTATAATATTCTGTTCGTGACGATAGCGGCGACCATGATCCATGCGATGACGACCCGCGCGGTCGATCTGGTGCTGGCGGCATTATTGCTGCTGGGATCTGTGCTGGGCGCGCAGTTCGGGACGCGGATCGCCCTGAAGGTGAAGCCGGATCTGCTGCGCGTTGTACTTGCCCTAACGGTTTTACTCGTGGCGCTTCGCATGGTTTACGGATTGGGCATCCAGCCGGACGAGATTTATTCGGTGGCACCGTTATGAAACGGGTGGTTCTCCTTCTGGCGCTGTTTTTCGCCCTGACTGCCCAACGCGATCCCATCCTTGTGCCTGAAGTGTCGCAGGACGATGTGCTGGTGCGACAGGGATTTACCGGTACGGAATTACTGCTGTTCGGCGCTGTGCTCGACCCTTCGGGCAGGCGTGCGGCGCGGGATTACGATATCGTGGTTGTGCTCAAAGGGCCGTCCTTCCCGATAACGGTGCGCGAGAAGGAGCAGGTCGGCGGCATCTGGATCAATGCCGACAATGTCCCGTTCCGTTCTGCGCCCAGCTTTTTTGCCGTCGCTTCGTCGTCACCCATCGATACCATCGTCGATGGACGGACCGCCGCTATTTTCGAGTTCGGCACGAGCTTTATCCAATTGTCCCCAACCGGCGCGATCGATCCTGCGGAACAATTGCGATTTCGCAACGGGCTGGTCGATCTTCGAACGCGTCAGGGGCTGTACAAGCAGGACGATGGCGGCGTGCAGGTGAGTGAGGGCGTATTGTATCAGGCGCGTATCGATCTGCCTTCCAGCGTGCAGACAGGAACCTATACCGCCGAAACATTCGCGGTGGATGAGGGGCGCGTGGTCTCTTCGGCCATTGCACGGGTGGAGGTGCGCAAGGTCGGTTTCGGACGGTTGATCGAAACATTCTCGCAGATCCAGCCTTTCTTCTATGGCCTGGTCGCCATCATGCTGTCGGTTAGCATGGGCTGGCTCGCCGGGCGGCTCTTCGCTTCGAGCTGAGGCGGTGGCTCCTGATTGTCTTAGCGCAATCTTAACCCTGATTGGCCTAGCCACTGCGCCAGAGTTTACTGGATAGAACGGGGCGCACCGAATGACCGACATGGCAAGGCAGGAATTTACCCCGGCGGGAACTGCGGGTGAGGAACAGGCGGACAGGATGGATGCGTCCTCCAACGCCATGCAACCCATCGGCGTCGTGCTGGAAATTGCCGGTTCGGGTTCTCAGATCGCGCTGGATCTGGAACGGTTGAACGAATGCATGGCAGACGACGATCCGTCTGTCGGGCTTGCCGGACAGGTGGGCAGCCAGGTCAAGATTCGCGTCGGCAATAGCTGGCTTCTGGCCAGTGTCCGCAATCAGAAGCAGGATCGCCGTCAGGGTGGGGGCGTGCTGGCCAATATCGATTTCCTTGGCGAAGGCATGGAAGAGAAGCTGACGGGGCGCATCCATTCGTTCCGCCGCGGTGTGACCCGTTACCCGGTTCCGGGCGCGCTGATCTATCCCGCAACCACAGCCGATCTGCGCCAGATCTACGCCAGCGATGGCCGCTCCAACATTCAGATCGGCACGGTTTATCCGACCAAGGATATCCGCGCCGGGGTGTATATCGATGCGATGCTGGGCAAGCATTTCGCGCTGCTGGGCTCCACAGGCACTGGTAAGTCGACCAGTGCTGCGCTGCTGCTGCACCGTATCTGCGAGGCTGCACCACAGGGCCATATCCTGATGATCGATCCTCACGGCGAGTATTCTGCCGCGTTCCGCAACACCGGCATAATCCTCGACGTGTCCAATCTGCAGATGCCGTACTGGTTGCTGAACTTCGAAGAACACTGCGAAGTTCTGTTGACCAGCCACGGCAACGAACGCCAAGTGGATGCCGATATTCTGGCCAAATGCCTGCTGAAGGCGCGATACAAAAACCGTCTGGCAGAGCAGATGGGCAAAATTACTGTCGATTCCCCCATTCCCTATCTGCTGTCCGACCTGTCCGGTGCGATCCAGGACGAAATGGGCAAGCTGGACAAGGCAACTTCCAGCGCGCCTTTCATGCGTATCAAGTCCAAGCTGGACGAGCTGAAAAACGATCCGCGCTACCAGTTCATGTTCTCCGGAATGCTGGTCGGCGATACGATGGCCGATTTTCTGTCGAGAATTTTCCGGATGCCGGGTGAAGGCAAGCCCATCGCCATCATCGACGTGTCGGGTGTGCCGTCGGATATTACCTCTACCGTGGTTGCCGTGCTCAGCCGGCTGGTGTTCGATTTTGCTATCTGGGGCCGCGAGGAAAAGACCCGGCCCATCCTGCTGGTGTGCGAAGAAGCCCACCGTTATGTGCCCAACGAAGCGAATGCCGATGGCTCCAGCGTGGGCAACATCCTGTCGCGGATCGCCAAGGAAGGCCGAAAATACGGCATCAGCCTGGGCCTGATTACCCAGCGGCCTTCCGACCTTGCAGAAGGCGTTTTGTCGCAGTGCGGCACCATCATTTCCATGCGTCTTAATAACGACCGCGATCAGGCCTTTGTGAAAGCCGCCATGCCCGAAGGCGCGCGCGGTTTCCTCGATTCCATTCCCGCCCTGCGCAACCGCGAATGCATTATCTGCGGCGAAGGCGTGGCGATCCCGATCCGCGTTTCGTTCGATAATCTGGAAGAAGCGAAACGTCCCGCTTCGGAAGACCCCAGTTTTGTCGAGCTTTGGCGCGAATCCGGAGACGAGGAAGAAGCAGTACACCGCGTGGTCCAGCGCTGGCGCAGCCAGGGGCAGTAGCGCACTTGCTTTTCGCACCTGCATCCGCAGGTGCGTCCTCGATGCTGTTCCTCCCGTTGGTCGGGCACCTGCGGGGCGGGCGCGTGCCCTTGCGGTCCGCTGGGCGCGGACCGTGCTCCGCAGCAAGGCCGATGGCTTGGAATGGTTCGGAACCGATAGGTTCCGCAAGGGCGACTGCCCGCCCGAGCCAATGCGAGGAAAGCCTAAGGGAGCATATGCGACCGCCGGCGCTTGAGGCCAAACAAACAAACGGATGCGGGTTCATGACATAAACTACGTCCCCCTAGTATCGCCGAACAGGTGAATATGCAGCCGGTCGCTGAGCCTGTATCCATGCTCTAGACATAGCGGGACCAGCCATTCCTCTCGGGTCCGCAAGGCCGCGCTGTCGGTCCCTTCCGGCATCAGGAATATGCGCTGCGGCGGGATGGCATGGGCGCGCTGGAGGGCCAGAACCTCGTCCACGTCGGCTGGGCTGGCAATCACGAATTTAAACCATGCGCGATCGTCCAGCGCATAGGAATCCAGCCGCTCTGCGATCAGGGCAAGCTGCGCCGGATTGCCGCTGTGGGCCAATTTCGGGCTGACATTATACTGGTCGACATGAATATCGAGCCGGGCGGGCGCAGCGACCGTGCCATTGGTCTCGATCTCGATCCGCATATCGGGCAGGGCCTGCGCAAGTTCGGCCAGCCCCGCACCTTGCAGCAGGGGTTCGCCGCCGGTGATGACCAGCCGCTTTTGCCCCAGCGCCGCGATCCGCTGTACCACATCGGCAATGTCCAGTGTGACCTGATTGGCCTTGCGCTCGAACGTCACGCCATCTCGGTGTGGGCGCTCATCTTCTCTGAAATGCCAGGTGTAAGCCGTGTCGCACCACACGCAGGCAAGGTTGCAGCGCGACAGGCGCACGAATGCCACCGGCATCCCCGCGCTGGGCCCTTCGCCCTGCACAGAGGCGAAGATTTCCGGTTTGGCCCCAGCGCCGCTGCGGGACTGCCCTTCATCCTCTGTGGCAAGCACAAGTTGCGTCATGGTTTGCGTTTATTTCCTACTTTACTTGACACATTTGACAGGTGTCAGCCAAAGGTTTTCGGGTTAAGGCGCTGATTAAACAGATCTTTGTCCTGTTGGATTCAGTTGACACGTTGCACACCGAATTTCCGGTGAACCAACGCAGCCGATGCCTTGCAAGCCACTCCTCTGGCATATTGCGCGGCTGTAGGAAAACGCTGCGTACCGAAATGAAGGCCCGTCACCCCAGCCGCGCCATCGCCGCTGTCAGCCGCCCGACTTCCGCGCTGTGATGGGCGAAGTCTTCCTTGGCCTTCTCGACCGCTTCGGGCTTCGCGCGCTCAACGAAATTGGCATTGCCGAGCCTGCCTTCCAGCGATTTGGCTTCTTTCTGCGAAACTTCCAGCGCCTTGGCCAAACGTGCCTTCTCCGCGCCGATATCGATCACGCCTTCCAGCGGGATGACCAGCACGTCCGGCCCCGCAGTGATCTGCATGGCCGGTCCATCGGGCGCTGCGCCAGCGGTTAGCGGGGCGAGCCGCGCCAGCCGTTCGATGGCCGCGCTGCTGCGGTCCATCACGCCTGCCGCTGTGGGGGAGGGATTGTCGATGAACGCCGCCAGCTTCTGGCCCGGCGGGATGCCCAGTTCGTTCTTCGCGCTGCGCACGGCCATTGTCAGTTCGATCACCCAGTCGATTGCGCCGGTCGCCTGCTTGCTGACCTGCGCGTCTGGTTCGGGCCACTTGGCGGTGATGAGCGGGTAATCCGCGCGATCGACATCATTAACGCCGCCCTGCTTCGACCACAGTTCTTCCGTGATGAACGGCATGAAGGGATGCAGCATAACCAGAATTTGGTCGAGCGTCCACCCGGCCACGGCGCGTGTTTCGGCAGCAGCCGTTTCGCTCGCGCCTTCTGCAAACACCGGCTTGATCAGTTCCAGATACCAGTCGCAGAACCGGTCCCAAACAAAGTGATAGATCGTGTTCGCCGCCGCATCGAAGCGCAGATCGGCCATCGCGGCATCCAGTTTGGCGACCGTCTCTCCGACTTCGCCGATGATCCATTGGTTGGCGGCCAGCCTGGCTTCTGGCGCAGCCAGAGTGTCGCTCGCGCCGATGCCGTTGGACTGGCAGAACCGCGTCGCATTCCACAGCTTGGTGGCGAAGTTGCGATACCCTTCTACCCGCTTGTCATCCATCTTGATGTCGCGGCCTTGGCTTTCCATCGCCGCCATGAAGAACCGCAGCGCATCGGCGCCATACTGATCGATCAGGCCGAGCGGATCGACCACATTCCCCTTGGACTTGGACATTTTGGAGCCGTCGGCTGCGCGCACCAGACCGTGCAGATACAGGCGCGGCCACGGGTTCTCACCCGTCAGGTGGTTGCCCATCATCATCATCCGCGCATCCCAGAAAAACAGGATGTCGAAGCCTGAGACGAGGAGGTTGTTGGGGTAATGCTTGGCGAGCAGATCGGTCTGCTCCGGCCAGCCCAGCGTGGCGAAGGGCCACAGGGCGGAGGAGAACCATGTGTCGAGGACGTCTTCATCGCGCGATAGGGTAACACCTGCACCAGCCTGTGCCTGCGCATCTTCCTCTGTCATGGCGACATAGGGATTACCGTCGTCGTCATACCAGGCCGGAATCTGGTGCCCCCACCACAATTGGCGGCTGACGCACCACGGCTGGATATTCTCCATCCAGTTGAAGAACGTCTTCTCCCATGTCTTAGGGACGATTTCGACATCGCCGTTTTTCACCGCCGCAATCGGGGCGGCGGCCAGCTTCTCCGCATCGACATACCATTGATCGGTCAGCCACGGCTCGATCACTACCCCGCCGCGATCACCAAACGGGGTGGCGATGGTGCGGGGTTCCGCGTCGAGCTCCTGTTCCTCGCCCTTCTTGGTCTTGGTGATGTGCGGGATCAGGTAGCCCGCTTCCTTCAGCCGCTGAACCACCAGTTCACGCGCACCGTCTTTACCGTCCAGCTTGAAGCGGTGCAGGCCGATGAATTCGTCAGGTATTTTGTCAGGATCGTTTACTTGGCAAACATTGCCCTCTGCATCCAGCATGTTGAGCATATCGGCAGGCGCAAATCCGGCGCGCTTGCCCACATCGAAATCGTTGAAATCATGGCCCGGCGTGATCTTCACTGCGCCGCTGCCCAGTTCCGGATCGGCGTGTTCGTCCGTGACGATCTGCACACGGCGTCCGGTGATCGGCAGCACGACATACTTGCCCACCACGCTGGCGTAGCGTTCGTCGGTCGGGTGCACGGCCACGGCCATATCGGCCAGCATCGTTTCGGGACGGGTGGTCGCAACCTCGATGTAATCGCGGCCATCGGCCAGCGTCACGCCGTCTTCCAGCGGATATTTGAAATGCCAGAAATTGCCCTTCAGATCCTGCGTTTCCACTTCCAGATCGGAAATCGCGGTTTTCAGCTTGGGGTCCCAGTTGACCAGCCGCTTGTCGCGGTAGATCAGCCCGTCCTTGTGCAGATCGACGAAGGTTTTCAGCACGGCCTTGCTGAAATGCTCGTCCATCGTGAATTGCTCGCGGCTCCAGTCCATGGAGCAGCCCAAGCGGCGAAGCTGGGTGGTGATCGTGCCGCCCGATTCCTCTTTCCATTCCCAGACCTTCTTCACGAAGTCCTCACGGGAATAATTGGTGCGCTTGTCCTGGCTGGCTTCCAGCTGGCGTTCCACCACCATCTGCGTGGCGATGCCTGCATGGTCCGTACCCACAACCCACAGCGCATCCTTGCCGCGCATGCGTTCATACCGGATCACGATATCCTGAAGTGTGTTGTCCAGCGCGTGGCCGATATGAAGGCTACCCGTCACATTCGGTGGAGGGTTCACAATCGTATAGGGTTCTGCACCGGGACGCTCCGGCCGGAACAGGCCGTTTTCCTCCCAATGGGAATACCAGCGGGCCTCGATAGAGGCGGGGTCGAATGTGGTGGGGAGCTCGGTTTTCATAAGGTCTGCGGCTTTGCCAGCGGTACACGGCGCAATCAAGCGAACTGGTTGTTGTTGCGGGCCAATGGATGCAAGAACTCTTGCCGTATGAGACTATTATCCTCATAGCGCATTTACGATGCGGGAATGGGCCAATCTGGAAATTATAGAGGATGCGGAAGGGGCGCACCGCGTTGCCGTGTCCGGCCCTCTCACCATCTCCTCCATTGCCGTAATCGACCAGCAATTCCGCGAACTGGAGGCGCCTGTCGCTGCGTTCGACCTGTCCGGAGTGACGGATATGGACACAGCAGGCGCGTGGACGGTGTTCCGTGCGACCCGGCGGCTGGATGCGTCCATCGAAGGCGCAAGCGAGACGCTCAGCGATCTGATCGATACGGTGGCCTCTGCCGCCAGCGAAGCGCCGATCCGGCCCGTGCGCCAGCCGCTTATGAACCGCTTGTTCGGCGAACCGGGCCGGGCCGTAATGGATATGCTGGCCGGTGTAGTAAACGTGGTGGGTTTTCTGGGCGCGGTCCTGATCGCGGTAAAAGACATCATCCGTCACCCCAGCCGGTTTCGTATCAAGGCCGTGGTTCGCCAGTTCGAACTGGTGGGTGTGCATGCCCTGCTGATTATCGGACTGATGAGTTTCCTGATCGGCATCGTGGTTGCCCAGCAGGGCGCTGCACAGCTGCAGCAATTCGGTGCCGAAGCTCTGACCATTAATCTGACAGGCCGCCTCGCTACACGCGAACTGGGCGTCCTGATGACGGCGATCATGGTGGCGGGCCGCTCCGGCTCTGCGTTTGCGGCGCAGATCGGCACCATGAACTTGACCGAGGAAATCGACGCCATGCGCACCATCGGGGTTGATCCGGTGGAAGCGCTGGTGATCCCGCGCATTCTGGCGGCGGTGGTGATGATGCTGCTGCTCGGCTTTTATGCCATCGTCCTGACCATTATCGGCGGGGCGACCATATCGGCATTGACGCTGGGCATCCCGTTCGATTCATTTTTGCTGCGGATTCAGGAAGTTGTGCCGACATACGATCTTTGGGTCGCTCTGGTCAAAGCGCCGGTCTTCGGTTTGATTGTCGCCATTGCCGGCTGCTATCAAGGTATGCAGGTGGAGGGGAATTCCGAAGAAGTGGGCAAGCGCACCACGATGGCGGTGGTGCAGGCGATCTTCGCCGTCATCGTACTCGATGCGTTTTTCGCGGTGTTCTTTACCGAATTGGGCTGGGCGTGACGGACCGCGACGATCTGATCTATGAAGTCGAGGACGATGCAACCGACTTCATTCCCGAATTGTATCGCGGCGAATACCCGATTGTAGTCGAAGGGCTGATTAATCAGTTCGGCGATTTCCGCATTCACGACGATCTGTCGCTGAAGGTAAAGCGCGGTGAAATTCTGGGCGTGGTCGGCGGATCGGGCACGGGTAAGTCGGTCCTGATGCGCTCCATCATCGGGCTGCAAACCCCTCGTGAGGGACATATAGAGGTACTGGGCCGCGCGATTACCGGCGCGCATGGCAGTGACGGTATCGATATTCGCAGTCGCTGGGGCGTATTATTTCAGGGCGGTGCGCTGTTCTCTACCCTGACCGTGGGGGAAAATGTCGAAGTTCCTCTCAAGCAGTTCTATCCCGAATTGGCCGACGATCTGCGCAAGGAGATTGCCCGGTACAAGGTGCTGCTGTCCGGTCTGCCTGAAGAAGCGACCAGCAAATATCCCAGCGAATTATCCGGCGGTATGAAAAAGCGCGCGGGCCTGGCCCGTGCGCTGGCACTGGATCCGCAAGTGCTGTTCCTGGACGAGCCGACCGCCGGCCTTGACCCGGTGGGCGCGGCAAAGTTTGACCGCCTGACCCGCGAGCTGACGGATACGATGGGGCTGACCGTGTTTCTGATCACCCATGATCTGGATACGCTGCATTCCATATGTGACCGGGTGGCCGTGCTGGCCGACAAACAAGTGATCGCTGTGGGGACCATTCCCGAGCTGGTCGCGCAGGACCATCCGTGGATCAAAGAATATTTCGGCGGGCCGCGTGGCCGGGCCGCATCCAGCGCTTATGAGAAACCATGAGGCGTAAACTGCATTATAGTTACGGCATTCGGGTAAAGGCGATGGACAAGCCAAGCCGCGAAAGGGCATAGGCGAAGGCAATGGAAACACGGGCAAATCATTTATGGGTGGGGGCAGTCACTCTGTTGCTGCTGGCGATGCTGGCTGCCGGCATCGTCTGGCTGGCCAAGTTGAATGAAACCAGCCGCGAGGAATATGTGATATTCTTCGAACAATCGGTGGAAGGCTTGGTCAACGGATCGACCGTGACCTATTCCGGCGTGCCGGTGGGGCAGGTTAGCTCTATCACGCTGGCTCCAAGCGTGGGTGAAGCGCGCGACCGCGTTCGGGTCGAGATTCAAATCGATGATCAGGTGCGGATTTACTCCGATACATTCGCCGAATTACGCGGCAGCCTGACGGGGGTTTCCACGATCCAGTTGAGCCGAGCGACGGATGAAAATCCTGCACTCGCGCAAACCGCACGGCTGATCGAACCCGGACCGGGCGGTGAAATGCCGCCCATCCCTGTCAGAGAGGGCGGTATCGGGGCAATTCTGTCCAGCGCGCCCGACATTCTGAAAAACACCAGCAAGACAATCACCCAGTTGAACAAATTGCTGGGCGACGAAAACCAAGAACGCATCATGGGCCTGGTTGATGGTTCCAACCAGATGACGCGCGACATCGGTACATCGGTGAGCGAAACTGCCCCTGCTTTGCGCGCTACGTTGGCTCAGATGCAAAATACTTTGCGCGAGGCGGAGAGTTCGCTCGCGCAGTTCAATACCGTGATGGCGTCTGCCGACGGGCTTTTGAACGAAGAAGGCACTGCTCTTTCCCAGGAAGTGCGCACGACACTTGGCAGCGCGCAGACCGCCGCAAACAGCCTGTCCGACGCTCTGGAAAAAGCCGACCCTGCGCTGGAGCAGCTGAATACTTCCACCCTGCCTGCTGCCAACGCCACTTTGCGCGATTTGCAGGCAACGAGCCGCGCGCTGCGTCGGGTGGCCGAGCGGATTGAAAATGAAGGCGCCAGCGCGCTAATCGGATCGCCCGCACTGCCGGATTACGAATCTTGAGAATGTCCATGAGCCCGACCCATACCCCTCGTTTTCCCGTCCAGTCTTCGCTGCGAGGAGTCGTTATTAGCGGCATCTCCTTGCTGCTCGCCGGATGCATCAGCCTTGGCGGGGAAGCGCCAGAGATGCTGCTGACGCTGACCTCTTCTGCCGCAAGCCCCGCCGGTCCGGGTGCAAGTGGGCCGAAGGAAAATGCGTTGCTGGTAGAGGAGCCGGATGCTCCGCAGCAGATCGCCGTTACCCGCATTCCGGTACAGGTCGATGATTCCAGCGTCGCCTATCTTAAAGACGCGGTATGGGTAGAGCGGCCAGCGCGCCTTTTCCGCCGTCTGCTGGCTGAAACCGTGCGTAGCAAGTCGGGCCGATTGGTGATGGAGCGCGACGATCCCACCATCGTTCCGGCAGAGGTGCTCAGCGGCACACTGCGCGAGTTCGGCTATGATGCGATCGGCGGCAATGTGACGGTGACGTTCGATGGTATCCGCACGCTGGCCGACGGGACACTGGAAACCCGCCGGTTCACCAGCAGGGTGGCCGATGTCGAGGCAGAAGGCGTGCCGGTTGGCGCAGCCCTGAACACAGCGGCGAACGATGTGGCGGAGCAGGTGGCCGACTGGCTCATCTGATTCTCCGCCGGGTTACCTTCCCAGCAATTCGAGGAATTCGTTAGCCTTCAGAAACGCGGCACGCTTCTCTTCGCGCGCCGCCTCTGCCTCTGCATCGCGGCCCCACAATTCGGCTTGCGAATCCTCCTCCAGATTGGCCGCATTCCACAGCATTTCTGCATCCGCCCCGTCTTCCAGCGCAGCCATAGCGATACACATGGATGCGGAAAGCGAGGCGAGGGTGAAGACGCCTGCCAATGTGAATGCACTGAACGTCTCCAGCCGCGAACGAAGGGCATCAATGCTCGCTTCGGGCTGCTCGGTATGAACGATGCTGGCAACCCGGATCAGGGCAATGTTCTCGCGCCCCTCGAAATCAGTCAGCAGGGGTTCCCAAAGCGCGTTCTGCTGGCGTGAAAGGGCCGTACCGGGATCTGCGCGATAACACAGGGTGTCGGTGCGGGCGAAAGCCAGCGTCTTGCCCACCGTGTCATCCGCAGCTGTCGCCACACGGTCGAGAGTGAAGTCGGTCAGGTCGCGCAGCGGAAAACTGCGCCCGTCGATTGTCTCGCCTTGTCGCTTCCATTCTGCGGCGAGGGCCTCTGCCAGCGCCTGCGTAGGCGCAATCTGCGGGGTCGCCCCTTGGGTCTTTACCGCTCGATCATCCAGCACGACCTGCCAGCCGCCGCTTGTCTCCTGCAGCGTAACGTCATCGTAAAACCGCTTCATTGGTCTTGTTTTTTCCATTGCTTCGCCAGCCAATAGGGCAGGGCGAAAAATTCGGCGGCTCCGATAACGAACAGGGCGTAGCCAATGGCAGGCTCGGCGATAAGGCGGCCCGAAATTATCACCACGCCCACAATGGCGGTACCGATCGCCAGAATACGGATGCCTAGCAGTTGCACATGGCGGCGGCGGGCTTCTGCATCGGTCATCCAGCCTGCCCCGAAATCAATTGCCGCAATTCTTCCGATGTATCGGCAATGGCATGCGCGCCTGCTTCCAGCAGAGTGGCGTTGTCGTGATAGCCCCAGGAAACGCCGATACCGCGAACCCCGGCGGCGCGGGCCATTTCCATATCGTACAGTGTATCGCCGATCATCACGGTGTTGGCGGGGATAGCAAGCGTTTCGGCCATTGCGGTATTGAGCATGGCCGGGTCGGGCTTTGAAGGATGTCCGTCTGCGCCTTGCAGGCTGGAAAAGCTGCCTGTCAGGCCGTGGGTTTCGAGGCAGTGCATCAGGCCGCGCTGCGATTTGCCGGTGGCGACGGCCAAGGCCCAGCCTTCGGAACGCAAGGCAGCGATCAGATCGGCCATGCCCTGAAACAAGGGTTCGGCCACTTCGCCGCGCTCGCGGGCGCTGCGAAAGGCGTCTTTGTAGGCCGAGACCATCTGCGCCACGATGTCCTCACCGGCTTCGGGCTCAAGATACCGGATCGCTTGCGGCAAGCTGAGGCCGACAATCTGGCGGATGGCATGGCGGGGCGGGGGGGCAAGATTGGCCGCGGCAAAGGCGGTTTCCATCGCGTCGCAAACAGGTGCCTGCCCGTCGACCAGCGTGCCGTCGCAATCAAAAACGACCAGTTTGACTGTGGAGGAGGTTTGGCTTGTGCCCATCACCGCCCTCGTCCCTTCGGCTTGGCTCCGCCCTTACCGCCCGGTTTCGGTCCAGCTTTTGCCGGACGTCCGCCGCTTTTCTTGCCCAGCTTCTTCTTCGGCGCAGCAGTGCCGCCACGCGATCGGCGCTCGCCGCGCTGGCTTTTGCGGAACTGTTTGGCGTGCTGGCGCGCGGCCTGCTTTTTCTCGGAAGGGCTGCGTGCGTTGATATCTTCGCGCAATGGCGTGGCGTCGGAAAGCGACAGGTCGAAACCAAGCTGTTCCATCGACGCAGCAAAATGCTCGGGCAGGTCGGCAGTTACGTCCAGCTTGCCGCCACTTCCGTCTGCGCCTTTGGGCTCGCCGATTACCAGCCGCCTTGCATGAAGGTGCATCTTGCGGCTGATGCTGCCTGTCAGGAAGGCATCCTGCCCCCCATATTTGCCGTCGCCCACGATCGGGTGACCAATCGCCAGCATATGCACGCGCAGTTGATGGGTGCGGCCGGTCATTGGCTCCAGTTCAACCCAGCAGGCGCGGTTTCCTGCCTTTTCCACGACGCGGTAGCGGGTAACGGCGGGTGCGCCTTCTTCCTCGTCCACATGCATTTTCTCGCCGCCGCTGCCGGGCTGTTTCGCCAGCGGGGCATCGATGGTGCCTTCGCGTACATCGGGAACGCCGACGACCAGCGCCCAATAGACTTTCTTGGCGCTGCGCCCTGCGAACCGTTTTGCATAGGCGGAGGCGGAGCCCGGCGTGCGGGCAACCAGCAGGACGCCGCTGGTATCCTTGTCGAGCCGGTGAACCAGCCGCGGGCGGATATCGTCTTCTTCCGGGGCGAAGGCATCGAGCAAACCGTCGACATGCTTGGTCGTCTTGCTGCCGCCCTGTGTCGCAAGGCCGGGGGGCTTGTTCAACACGATGGCGCTGGCCGTCTCGCGGATCACCATGCCTTGGGCGAGGGAGATATCGGCCGGTGTCAGCTGGCGCTTTACCGGCGCCGCGCGGCGTGGATCGTCCCCGCCAGGCGGTACTCGCAGGACTTGCCCGGTTGCCAGCCGGTCATCGGGTTTTGCCCGCGCGCCATCGACCCGGACCTGTCCCGTGCGCGCCCAGCGCGAAACGGTGTTGAAGCCGACCTGCGGCAGATTGCGTTTGAACCAGCGGTCCAGCCGCACACCGTCGTCATCGGCCTCGACAGTGAACTGGCGGACATTGTCGGATGGCTTCTTCGCCGGTTTCTGGGGTTCATCGGTCATGGTATAGCCCGCATTGCAGTCAGGCCGAACAGCAATCCGCTGATGCCAAGGGAGAAGGACAGAATGGCATACAGCGCCGCGATGGTGAACTGCCCGCGCTGGATTAGAAGAACCGTTTCGAGGCTGAAAGCGCTGAAAGTGGTAAACCCTCCCAGCAGGCCGACGCCCAGCAGAAGGCGCATATTTTCATCCACGCCCGACCCGCTACGCACGAGCCATCCGGCCAGAAAGCCCATCAGCACGCTGCCGATGGCATTCACCGCCAGCGTGGCCCAGGGGAACACGCCCATAGCCGGGGCGCCCAGCCAGCCGGTCATCCAGCGGCCGGTCATGTAGCGCAGGACAGCACCCGCGGCCCCGCCAACAGCGACGGAGAGGGTTGCGGAAAGGGTAGGAAGGGTGGACATTGCCTGCGCCCCATAGCGGGCAGGCGCGCGGCGCGCCACTGTTTGCGCGCAATGCCTTGCCCAAACCGCCGAATTATCCTATCAGGGCAAATGTGTGTGCCGGTCCGCGTGCGGATTCGGCTTTTTTCTATTTGCGAAAGCGGCATATTCCGCGCAGGTGCGCGGCTCTGGCCCTTGGCTCGAAAGGTTTTGATTTAAATGCAGATCATGGTTCGCGATAACAATGTCGATCAGGCCCTCCGCGCGCTCAAGAAGAAGCTGCAGCGTGAAGGCGTGTACCGCGAAATGAAGCTGCGTCGTCACTACGAAAAGCCTAGCGAGAAGCGTGCCCGTGAAAAGGCCGCAGCCGTGCGCCGCGCCCGCAAGATGGACCGCAAGCGCATGGAACGCGACGGCTAAGCAGGATTACCCCTGCTTCGAGTGGTCTAATCGCTTGAAGCAAGCACTGTGAACAGCCAAGAGGGCGTGGAAGCAATTTCCGCGCCCTCTTGCTATCAGGCATGCTAGTTTGTCTTGGCAAGCCCGGTTCGCCCGGCAAGAAACGCCTTTCAGGAAGCACTTTATGACCGAAGTTACCCGTGTGCCTTTAAAACCCGTTGCCAAGGGTTCTCTGACGAAGCTCTGGATCGGCGTGATCATCGCCGCGCTGATCGGCGTGGGCCTGGCATGGGCTGCCATTCCAAGCAGCACCAGCGTCGATACTGTCACGGCCGGAACCGGACCCGCACCGCGCGAAGGCGAGGTGGTGTTCGTGGAATATGTAGGCAAACTGGCTGACGGTACTGTTTTCGACCAGCAGCAGGGGCAAGTGGCCCCGATACAGGGCGTGTTTCCTGACGGAGCGCCTTTCGTACTGGAAGAAGGCCAGATGATCCCTGGTTTCCTGAAAGGCCTGAAAGAGACCCGCAAGGGCGGCGAATATATTCTAAACATTCCGGCTGAAGAAGCCTATGGCGATGATCCGCAGCCCGGCTCGCCTATCCCGCCCGGCGCCGACCTTACTTTCGAAGTCAAGGTTTCGGATTTGATGAGCCGTGAAGATTTCGAGCGCCGCTTGCAGGCGCTGCAACAGGTTATGCAGGCGCAGCAGGGGCAGAACGGTGCGCCCGGCGGGCTCGCCGCGCCTCCGCCCCCCGTCGGCCCTCCTCCGCAGAACTAAGAAGAGCGTATCCGATGTCCGTCGATAAACAGACCGTCACCAAGATCGCCAGCCTGGCCCGCATCAAGATGGATGATGCGGAGTGCGAGCGTATGGTGCCCGAACTCAACAACATCCTCGATTGGGTGGACCAGCTGGGCGAAGTCGATACCTCCGGTGTCGAGCCGATGAC
This sequence comes from uncultured Sphingomonadaceae bacterium, assembly GCA_913060895.1. GTDB lineage: Bacteria > Pseudomonadota > Alphaproteobacteria > Sphingomonadales > Sphingomonadaceae > CAJXSN01. Next base: position 294,266 of record CAJXSN010000001.1, on the reverse strand, counting down.
CGCGGTGATGCCGATGGCCCAGCGTCTGCGCGACGATGTGGTCGATGCCGATCCGCTGACCGGCGGCGGCGTTCGGGACAAGGTGCTGGCGAACGCGCCCGCAGCCGAACACGGATTTTTCGGCGTGCCCAAGGTGATTGAGTGACCGACTGCAACGCACTTTCAACCGTTCGGGCTGAGCTTGCCGAAGCCCTGCATTTTTCTACTGGACCTGCGCTGATGATGAAGGACAGCCGTTGGCACCCAATGCCAGCTGCGCTTCCGACAAGCTTAGGGCGAACGGATTTTACATCGTGACAGACCTTACCAATCTCGGCGTTAAAGCCATCCGCGACGGTGTTGCCTCGGGCGAATTCACTGCCCGCGAAGTGGCCACCGGCTTCAACGCTGCCATCGAAGCGGCGGCCGAACTGAACACCTTCATCGTTACCACGCCGGAAAAGGCGCTGGAAGCTGCCGACGCGGCCGACACTGCGCGTGCCGCTGGCAAGCCGCTGGGCAAAATGGGCGGCGTTCCGATCGGCATGAAGGACCTGTTTTGCACCGCAGGCACACAGACCACCGCTGCCAGCCACATCTTGGAAGGCTTCGTGCCGCAGTATGAAAGCACCGTGTCCGCCAATTTGTGGAACGCGGGCGCAGGCATGCTGGGCAAGCTGAACCTCGACCAGTTCGCGATGGGGTCCTCCAACGAAACGTCTTACTTCGGCCCTGCAAAAAGCCCGTGGCGCAAGGAAGGCTCCAACACCGCGCTCACCGCTGGCGGTTCCTCGGGCGGCTCAAGCTCCGCCGTAGCTGCACGGCTGTGTCCTGCCGCCACCGGCACCGATACCGGCGGCTCTATTCGTCAGCCTGCCGCCGTAACGGGCATTGTAGGCATCAAGCCGACCTATGGTCGCTGCAGCCGCTGGGGCGTGGTGGCGTTTGCCAGCAGCCTCGACCAAGTTGGCCCGATGGCGCGCAGCGTTGAAGATTGCGCGATCATGCTGGGCGCGATGGCCGGTTTCGATCCCAAGGATTCGACCAGCCTGGATATGCCCGTGCCCGATTGGGAAGCGGCTTTGGATGCTGATCTCAAGGGCAAGAAAGTCGGCATCCCGCGCGAATATCGCATGGAAGGCACGCCGCAGGACATCCTCGACAGCTGGAAGCAAGGCGAGGAATGGCTGAAGGATGCAGGGGCGCAAATCGTCGAGATTTCGCTGCCACACACCAAATACGCGCTGCCCGCATACTACATCATCGCGCCCGCAGAGGCATCGTCCAACCTCGCCCGCTATGACGGTGTGCGGTATGGCCTGCGCGATCTGCCTGATGGCTCTGGCTTGCAGGATATGTACGCCGCCACGCGCGCGGATGGCTTCGGCGATGAGGTAAAGCGGCGTATTCTGATCGGCACCTATGTGCTTAGCGCAGGCTTCTACGATGCCTATTACACGCAGGCGCAGAAGATCCGCACGCTGGTCGCGCAGGATTTCGAGAAGGCGTGGGGGGAATGCGACGTAATCCTTGCCCCGACTACGCCCAGTGCGGCGTTCGGTCTGGGCGAAATGCAGTCCGATCCGCTGGCGATGTATCTCAACGATGTGTTCGCCGTGCCTGCTTCGCTGGCTGGCCTGCCCGCGATGAATGTGCCTGCCGGATTGAATTCCGACGGACTGCCGCTGGGCCTGCAAATTGTAGGTAAGCCCTTCGACGAGCAGGGCGTGCTGAATACCGGTCTGGCGATCGAGCAGCGCGCCGGGTTCACCGCGCGGGCGGAGAAGTGGTGGTGAGTATCGAACTGATCGCAGGCATTGCCGTCGTCATTGTTCTCTACCTTGTGCCTGCTTACATTTCGCGCAAGATCAAACATGGCGAGGCGCGTTTCGACAAAGACGGAAAGTTGATCGGCGATGAGTAACTACCGCATTCAAGGCGCAACGGGCGAGTGGGAGGTCGTGATCGGCCTCGAAGTCCATGCGCAGGTTTCCTCCAAGGCGAAGCTGTTCAGCGGGGCCAATACCGAGTTCGGGGCCGAGCCAAACACGCAGGTCAGCCTTGTCGATGCGGCGATGCCGGGGATGCTCCCTGTGCCCAACCGTGAATGCATCCGGCAGGCTGTGCGCACCGGCATGGCGATCGAAGCGCAGATCAATGCGTGGAGCCGGTTTGACCGGAAGAACTACTTCTACGCCGATTTGCCGCAAGGGTATCAGATCAGCCAGCTTTACCACCCCATCGTGGGTGAGGGGCAATTGCTGATCGAGGCCGATCCCAAGGGCGGCATTCCCGAGGACAAGATCATCGGGATCGAGCGGATTCATGTGGAGCAGGATGCAGGCAAGCTGATGCATGACCAGCATCCGACCATGTCCTACGTCGATCTCAACCGCAGCGGCGTTGCGCTGATGGAGATCGTCAGCATGGCCGATATGCGCTCTCCCGCGGAGGCCGGTGCCTATGTCCGCAAGCTGCGCTCCATCCTGCGCTATGTCGGATCGTGCGACGGCAATATGGAGCAGGGCTCCATGCGCGCCGACGTCAATGTCAGCGTCCGCAAGCCGGGCCCAATCACTGAAGAACATCCACTTGGCACTCGCACGGAAACGAAGAACGTCAATTCCGTCCGTTTCGTGATGGCCGTGATCGAGGGGGAGGCCCGCCGTCAGGTCGATCTGATCGAAGATGGCGGCACAGTGGTGCAGGAAACGCGCCTGTATGATCCCGACAGGAACGAAACGCGCAGCATGCGGAGCAAGGAAGATGCGCATGATTATCGCTACTTCCCAGATCCCGATCTGCTGCCGATCGAGCTGGACGATGCGTTTCTGACCGAATGCCGCGACAGCCTGCCCGAACTGCCCGACGCCAAGCGCGCCCGGTATACTCAGCAGTTGGGCATGAACGATTACAACGCCGCGCAGCTGACTGCCGAAGTGGAAACCTTCGCCCGGTTCGAAACACTGCTGGCTGAAACCTCCAGCGCGCTGGGCAAATCCGAAAGCGATGTCGCCACGCAGGTCGCCAACTGGACGCTGTCCGTCGCTCCGGGCGTGATCAAGTCCATTGGTGACGAGGCCAATCTTGAATACGCCACGTCTGCCGCGCAGGCCGCAATCCTGAAGATGGTCGATGCCGGTGAAGTTTCGGGCGGTCAGTCCAAGGAAATCTACGAGATCGTCCTGAAAACAGGCCGCGATCCTGCTGAAATTGCCGAGACCGAAGGCTTGAAACAGCAATCCGACAGCGGCGCCATCGAAGCGGAGATCGACACAATCCTCGCCGCCAATCAGGACAAGGTGGAGCAGTACAAGGGCGGCAAGGACAAGCTGTTCGGCTTCTTCGTCGGTCAGACAATGAAGGCGATGGAGGGCAAGGCCAATCCGCAGGTGGTCAATGAATTGCTGAAGGCCAAGCTGGACTGACACCGCCGGAGCATGTGCCCCGGCGGTGCGCCTGAAATTCAATCCCCGAATTTCGCCGTCAGCTGGATGCCGTAAAACCGCGGTTCTGCCGGAATGAAGGTAGGGATACCAAATGCGCCACCGGTATTGCCGGCATCGAGCAGGTAATTCTCGTTAGTTGCATTGCGGACAAATCCGGCGATTTCGTACCGCTCCTCGGCGAAACTGAACCCGGCGCGTGCATTGATCAGGGTCACACCTTCTTGCGAGATATCCCGGTTATTCGGCACTTCGAAGAATATCCGGCTGCGATGGGTGATGCTGGGCGTAGCGAAGAAGCGAACACCATTGCCCAGCGGGGCGTCGATGGTGAAACCTGCGGCGGCCTGCCATTCAGGCTGAAGGCGGAAGCGCGCTCCTGAAAACTCTGCGGAAATGGCATCGCTTTCGTCGATCCCCCCATCGATATATCCGACATTGCCAAAAATCTGCAGCCAGTCCGTCGGGTCGATGGCCAGTTCCGCCTCGAGCCCCAGATTGCTGGCCTTGCCAACGCTTTGCGTGATGAATGTTCCGGTCGGCTGACCGGCAGGATCCAGTTGTGGAACGCTGACCTGAAAACCGTCATATTTCTGATAATATACACCCACGGAACCGGAGATCATCCGGTCGGAAAATTTGAGACCACCTTCGTAGTTCCAGACAGTTTCCTCTGGCACCAGCTGGAGGTTCGGCACGGTTCCGGCCGCGCCGTTTGCCGCACCAAGCTGCACGACTGGCGAACGGCGGCCCTTGGACACGGTGGCAAAGACATTCACCGCGGGCGAAATACGGTACAGAGCATTGAAGCGGGGCAGTACGGCGGAGAAGCTGCGGTCTGCCTCGAACAGCTGGCCACCGGTGCTGACCTGCCCAGGGATCAGCGGTGCGTCGCTCAGCACCGAATTGGGCACGCTCGAGACATAACCCGATTTGCGTTGCTCGATCAGCAGACGCGCCCCGGCGGTGAGTTCCAGACTGTCAGCGGGGATGAAGGTTGCGTCGGCGAAAACCGAATAACTCTGGTTGTCACCCCGGTCCTCGAACACTGAAGAATAGGGAATTGCAGTCGCCGCGCCGCCTGTGGCTAAGCCCGTTACACCCAGGGCAGGCACGCTGCCATCGGGCGCAACACACGGGATTCCGGGGATAAGAGGTGCGCCGAACAGCGATGTGAGGCATTGCAGGAACAGCCCCTCCTCGGTCGAAAAAGGCACGGTCTGGTGGCCCTTCTCGGTGAAGAAATTGTAGCCGAAGGATGCGCGCCACATCGTATCGGCATAAGCGAAGCGGCCCTCATGACTGAACTGCCAGCCCTCAGCGATTTCGGCGAATTCGAGGAAGGGCGCGGCAGACCCATCGGCGTCGAACACCTCGGCACTGTCGAACTCGCGGTATCCGTTGACTGTGGTGAATGTCAGGCTGTCGGTGATGGAGTATTGCGCTGTCAGATTGACATCATAGACATCGCGTACAAGGCCGAGCTGACCATTGCCCAGCGCATCTGAGGAGAAGGGCGACCCGCCCAGATTAGCCGGTCCGAAGGGTGTGGCCGACCCAGCCTCCGTCGGGAAAGTGCCGGATATGAACGGTGTACCGCCATTGCGCTGCCGGTCATAGGTGCCGGTCAGATCCACTGTCAGATCATCATTCGGTGTAAAACGAAGCGACCCCCGAATGCCGAGCTGATCCTGCGAATACAGATCCTCGGTCTGGCTGGATGCGAGGTTTTCGACATAGCCGTCACGCGTGCGCCATTCGAATGCGATGCGGCCTGCGATAACATCGGACCCGGCGTTGAGATGGCCGGCAAGCAAGGTCTGGTCAAAATTCCCGTAACCACCGCGTATTTCACCAGAGACCCCCGGTTCGGGTTTTGCCGAAACCAGGCTGATGGCACCTACGGCGGAAGCGGTTCCGAACAGGGTTGCCTGCGGTCCCTTGATAACCTCCACCCGGTCAAGGTCATAAATCGACTGGTAGGATCCACGCGAACGGGAAATATCGATGCCGTTATAATACAGCGTAACCCGCGGCCCCTGTTGCGAGGAACCCGAATCAGAAGTGATGCCGCGGATAACGATGCCGGGATTGTTAGCGCTCTGTTCCTGGATATTGAGGCCGGGCACATAGTTGGAAAGTTCGTCGAGATCGCTGACACCCAGTTCCTCGATCCGTTCACCGGTGGTCGCACTGATGGTTATCGGTACATCCTGCGCCCGCTGCTCGATCTTCTGCGCCGTGACGACGATCACATTGCCGGACTGTTCCGAAGCGTCATCAGCGGAAATGCTACGATCCTGAGCCAGTAAGGGGGATACCGGCAGGGCAATGGTTGCGAGCAGTGCGGCGCGGACGTGAAATACTTTCATGGGGCTGCTACCTCGAATGGGTGAAGGGCAAGGGTAATTCCCGCCCCCGCTAGCCGCGTGCGATGTCAGTTTGACTGCGAAAAAATGTCAGCTTGGCGACAATGCCGATTTCTTTGCAGTCCAGGGCAACTAAAAAGGGCCTCCGGATCGCTCCGAAGGCCCTTTTGTTTGCGTGTGAGAAAAATCAGCTTTTGCGTTCGCCGGTCAGCGGCATAGCGCCGAAGGCACCTGCGTTGACATTACCGGTCAGCTGGTCGCCATCGACCGTTGCTTCGCATTCCAGTTTCATTGGCATCGGAACCGTCATGTCCATGTTCCAGGTCAGCTTGTCTCCATCGACCTTGCCGTTTTCGACGTCCATAGAACCCATGCCGCCTTCCATCGAACCGGTAAAAGTGCCGTCATCAGCGGGCACTACGGTGAACGTGCCCTTCTGGTCGCCCATGGGGCTTTTCACGACAGTATCATACGCACCTGCTACAGACATAATATTCTCCTGATTTGGTATAAGTGTTGAATTCCAGATACAGCTTTCGCCGCTGCTTACATTGATGTCAACAAATGGCGCGCCAGTCTGTTCCTATCGGGCGTTGGTTACGACTTTGCGGCTGGCGGCGTTGGCCAGCACATCCCCGCGCCAGAAGTGGACAGGTTTCAATCTGTGTCGAACAAACAGCGCCGACTGGTCTGTGTAATGCGGACTGTCAGGGCGTGTGGTGGCAGAGCCGAAGGGTTGGATGGAGCGGCTGGTGACAGGCTTGCCCGCTTCCCATTCGACCCATTGGATGAAACTGTCGCCGTGCCGGACGGACAGCCGTCCGTCATCGTCCACATCCCACAAGGTGGAGGCGCGCAGTGTATCCGATCCGCCGTCCAGCGGCAGATCGACTGCGTACTTCCCTTTTCCCTGACGCAGCCGCAGCAGATCGCTCATGGGCGGATCGAGCTGTCCGAAGTGCTCCATCAAATGCTCGGTTGATCGTTCCAGTTCCTCCTGTGCATCGGGCCACGGCGTGTTCTGATAGGACGAGCCCATGAAAGGCCGGATCATCAGCAGGGCCAGCGCATCGGCCTCGCCTATACCGTCTGCGGCCATATCCCATTCGCCAAGCATCCGGCGCGCCTTCTTGGCATCGGGACTGCGCGGTTTCGTTTTCGCCACCTCGTCCAGCATCCGGGCTACATAGCCGCCGCGTTCATAAACCGTATCGTACTTGATTTTCTCCAGCGCAGCGCGGTCGAGCAGGTTCGCTTCGCTCATCAATTTCCACCCGCGTGTTCCGCGATTGGTATTCTTCGTCTCGATGCCCATCTCCGGCGCGAAATCGGCCTCCGACAAATCGCTGCCCGGGCCTGCATCCATGAAGGGGTTGTTGTTCGCCTCGAACACCCACCCACTTGCGGGGTTAACGTAGCGAGGCAGGCGTTCATATTCGACCGGGCCGGACCAGATCAGATCACTGTCATCGCCGGGCAATACGTTGCGCCAGTCGACTGTCCGGCCATCCACCTGCGCCACCCGGTCCGGGATCGCGGCATTGTAGATATTGGCGATATTGCCTGCGTCGTCGCCATAGATGAAATTGGTGGAGGGGATGTCCATGCGCGCAAGAATACCCTGCCATTCCTCGAACGTCTTGGCCTTGTTCAGCCGGTAATAGGCGTCAACCGAACCAAGATTGCCGATCCCGCCATAGCGTACGGCAAAAGCTCCGTTGCCGTTCTTAATGACAGGGCCGTGGGCGCTGCGATAAACATCGCGGCGGATCGGCAGTACAAGAGGCCCGATCTTGACCGGCAAAGTGACGGTATCGCTTTCCAGATCGCGCCATTCGCCATCCAGCCTATAGCGCGTGCCGGTGTCGTCCATCTCCAGTTTGTACACATCGACCATGTCGGGGGTATTGACCGTATTGGTCCATCCAAGATTTTCGTTGTGGCCCAGAAACGGGAAGGGGCTGCCGGGGAAATTCGCGCCCGCATAGTGCCAGCCTTCTTCGCTTTCCACGACCAGTTCGTACCACGCTACCCCGCCGCGCCACGGCTGGTGGGCATTGGAAATCAGGATGGTCGGTCCGCCAGATTTTGCAGGCGCGACGGCAAAGGCGTTGGATCCAGCATAGCCACCGTCTTCTCCCATCGAAACGGGCAGGGGGCGAGCAGAAGCAACAGGTGGTGCTTCGTTTTCCTCCACCATAATCGGCTCGGCATCGCCTGGTCGGCTTTCTGGACCCGGCGTCGGGGGCATGGGTATTTTCTGGCCGTGCTCCCGATTCAATGGTTCGCCGGCCACCAGCGGGCCGATCACATTGGCGAGGCCGAAGAAGAATGGTTGCCGCAATGCAAAACCTGCCGCGACATCCTCGCCGTTGATCGGGAATAGCTTGTCCAGTTTTATTTCATCAGGATTGTTAGCCGCGTAATGATTCATTCCGGCAGCATAGGCATCGAACAATGCGCGCGTATCTGCGGGCAGCTTGGGGTATTCCTGCTGCGCGGTCTTCCGGCTGCCCAGCAGGTGATACATATAGTCGACCTGAGCGCCGTCCTGCCCGGCGATAGCTCCGTACCGTCCGCGCGTCATCGCTGCGACATCCTGCAGGGTGAAGAAATCATCCTCTGCATGGGCGATGGCGACGCCGTATGCCACGTCTGCATCGGTCTTCCCGTAAATGTGCGGAACGCCGAAATCGTCGCGGATAATTTCTGCAGTGTAAGTACGCGTGGTGACGGGCGCACGGCCTTCTCGCGCGGCAAATGGCTCCCACACCATCAGAGCCACCAGCACCATCAGGACAAGCGCAAGAACCACCCAGCCAGTACGCGCGAAAATCGGTTTCATGTCTATAGGCTCCCCTTGCAGACGTGCCTAGCGCGGCAGTGCAGTGCCTGAAAGTATTTTGCGCATGCGGACTCGCAGGGGCAGCCAGTGGTCCTATATGCAACTAACACACCGGCCGAATGCAATGTCGGCACTTGTGTTGCAGAAATGCAACATTATATGGATACGGTAACACTACAGAGGCATGGATCAGATGAATCTCGAAAAATTTACCGACCGCGCGAAGGGTTTCCTGCAAGCAGCTCAAACCGTCGCCATCCGCATGAACCATCAGCGAATAACGCCGGGGCATTTGCTTAAAGCGATGATCGAAGACCCCGAAGGCATGGCCAGCGGACTGGTCGCTCGTGCTGGCGGCGCGCCGCGCATGGTCGAGGATGAGGTCGATGCGGCATTGGCCAAAATCCCGGCTGTCAGTGGAGGAGGCGCACAGCAGACGCCGGGTCTGGATAATGACGCGGTACGCGTGCTGGATCAGGCAGAGCAGATCGCCGAGAAATCGGGCGATGCCTATGTGACAGTCGAGCGGCTGCTGGTCGCGCTCGCTCTTGCGACGACCACGTCTGCCGGTCAGGCGTTGAAGGCTGCCGGTCTGGATGCAAAGAAGTTGGAAACCGCCATTACCGAATTGCGCGGCGGACGCACCGCAGACAGCGCCAGCGCCGAAGAATCCTACGATGCCATGAAAAAATATGCCCGCGATCTGACCGAGGCTGCGCGTGAAGGCAAGCTGGACCCGGTAATTGGCCGCGACGAGGAAATCCGTCGCACCGTACAAATTCTCGCCCGGCGCACGAAGAATAACCCTGCACTGATCGGCGAACCCGGGACCGGTAAAACCGCGATCGCCGAAGGGCTTGCCCTGCGCATTGCCAATGGCGACGTGCCCGACAGCCTGAAGGGGCGCACGCTGATGTCCCTCGACATGGGTGCGTTGATTGCCGGCGCGAAGTATCGCGGGGAGTTCGAGGAACGGTTGAAAGCCGTGCTGGACGAGGTGAAGGGTGCCGATGGGCAGATTATTCTGTTTATCGACGAGATGCATACGCTGATCGGAGCAGGCGCTTCGGAAGGCAGTATGGATGCATCCAATCTGCTCAAACCTGCATTGTCGCGCGGTGAACTGCACTGCATCGGCGCGACTACGCTCGATGAATATCAGAAATATGTCGAGAAGGACCCTGCGCTGCAGCGGCGGTTCCAGTCGGTTTATATCGACGAGCCAAGCGTGGAAGATACGATCAGCATTCTGCGCGGGATCAAGGACAAGTATGAACTGCACCACGGTGTGCGGATTACCGATGGCGCGATTGTTGCCGCAGCGCAGCTGAGCCACCGCTATATTCAAAACCGTTTCCTGCCCGACAAGGCGATCGACCTGATGGACGAGGCCGCCAGCCGCATCCGTATGGAAGTGGAGAGCAAGCCGGAGGAAATCGAAGGGCTCGACCGCCGGATTATCCAGCTAAAGATCGAAGAGAGCGCGCTTGGCAGGGAAAGTGATGCTGCGTCTAAGGATCGGCTGGCGACTTTGCGCAAGGAACTTTCAGAACTCGAGCAGCAATCGAGTGAACTGACCACACGCTGGCAAAACGAACGCGACAAGATTCACGCCGAAAGCCGGGTGAAGGAAGAACTGGATGCAGCACGGATAGAGCTGGAGCAGGCCGAACGTGCCGGCGATCTGGCGAAGGCGGGAGAGCTGTCTTACGGTAAGATCCCTGCGCTCGAAAAACAATTGGCCGAGGCCAGCGGACATACCGAAAATGCTCTGCTGCGCGAGGAAGTGACGGAGGACGATATTGCTGGCGTGGTCAGCCGTGCGACCGGCATCCCGATGGACCGGATGCTGGAAGGCGAGCGAGAAAAGCTCCTCCAGATGGAATCGATAATCGGCAAGCGGGTAATCGGGCAGGAAAAGGCCGTCGTGTCTGTATCCAAGGCGATCCGCCGCGCTAGGGCCGGATTGCAAGACCCGAACCGTCCGCTGGGGAGCTTCCTGTTCCTGGGCCCCACTGGCGTCGGCAAGACAGAGCTGACCAAGGCGCTGGCCGGATTCCTGTTCGACGATGACAGCGCAATGGTACGCATCGATATGAGCGAATTCATGGAGAAGCACGCGGTTGCCCGCCTGATCGGTGCGCCTCCGGGTTATGTCGGCTATGAAGAAGGCGGCGTTCTGACTGAAGCCGTGCGGCGGCGCCCCTATCAGGTGGTATTGTTCGACGAAGTCGAGAAAGCCCATGCCGACGTGTTCAACGTGCTGCTGCAAGTGCTGGACGATGGACGCCTGACCGACGGACAGGGAAGGATCGTGGATTTCAGCAATACGCTGATTATCCTCACCTCAAATCTCGGCAGTCAACATCTGGCGAATATGACCGACGATCAGAAGGTCGAGGATGTCGAACCGCAAGTAATGGAAGTCGTGCGCGGCCATTTTCGTCCCGAATTCCTGAACCGGTTGGACGAGATCATCCTGTTCCACCGTCTGAGCATGGAGCATATGGCCCCGATCGTGGAAATTCAGGTGGGCCGGGTGCAGAAATTACTGACCGACCGCAAAATCACTCTGAATCTGACCGATGCTGCACTGCGCTGGCTGGGCCGGGTGGGATACGATCCGGTCTACGGCGCTCGTCCGCTGAAACGCGCGGTGCAACGCTATGTGCAGGACCCGCTGGCGGACAAGCTGTTGCAGGGCGATGTCCCCGATGGGTCGACAGTCAACATTGACGAAGGCGATGGCGCTTTAGAGATGGTTGTTTCTCAGTAAGTCGGTTTCCAATTACCGTATCTTGAAACACGCGGTACAATCGCGGTTCGTGGTCTTTGTCTTAGCTAACGATCAACCGAGGACGATCATGCTGGTCTGAATGTCAGGCCTCTCAGCAAAAATTTCGATCATTACATTCGCTAGCGCTTGCCCGACGACCATGCTCTTCTTTGATATCGCGATCTAGCTGTTCTCTCTGAAACTTCGTCATACACAGCTTTGTTGGGATCTTGCTGCCAGCAACCATTTCGTACGTACAGACGATTTTCTCGGCATCGCTGGTTTTTATCGCTTGGATGGGACGGGTTTGAGAGATCGGTTCGGCCTGCACAACTTCTTTTTCGATGGGTTCCGAACCCTGCGTGCTGGCACCCACGAATAGAGCAACAGCAAAGAATTTTATAATCATAGTTTTTATCCCATAAAAAAGGGGTGGCGAGCACGCTCGCCACCCCAATCTAGCAAACCAGTTACTTATTAGAACTGGAGGCGAACACCCGCATAATAGCGTCGTCCGAACAGGTCGTAAACGCCCGCCGCAGTATCGGTACCGGTGTTGTTGTAGGAAGTACCGCTCAGGATACTCGGTGCGTCATTGTCGAGCAGATTATCAACACCAACATAGAATTCAAGCGCGTCTGCAGCATAGAATGTGGTTTGCAGGTCGAGATAGAATTCATCGCTTACCGAAATGCACTCCGGTTCAAGATCAAACGCAGCGCAGAACTGATCGTCTTCATAAGATTTGCCGATATAGGTACCGGTCAGCGAAATCTTGAAGTCTTCGTTCAGGTATGCTGCGTTAAGTGTGAAACGGTCTTTTGCAGTACCGATTTCACCATCGGATGGATCGGCATCAGCACCGGCAATCGGTGTATAGTCGTACTTGAAGATATGAGTGTACGCACCGCGTAGGGCGATCCGATCATCCTGCCCAACCAGACCGAGCGGGAAGCTCACGTTGCCTGTAATATCGAGACCTTCGGTTTCCAAAGTCGCCGAATTGACCGCCAGTGCATTGATCAAGTCGATGGACCCAGCGCTGTTGACCGCTGTTCCGTCTTGCCGACGCGTGATCAGATCACAGAAGGTCTGGTTACCCTGACCGTAGCACTGATCGAGCGTAAACTGACGGGGGAAAGTACCAATCACATTTTCAACTTCGATGTTGTAATAGTCGGCCGTGATCGTGGCATTGCCAAGACCCAATGCACCAAGGCTCAAAACTGCGCCACCGGTGTAAGAAGTCGACTCTTCTTCTTCGAGGTTGGGGTTTCCGCCGTTGAAGCCGCTGATCCCCTGAAGGTCAGACTGATTCAGGGTGAATACTCCATTGGCGGCGATGTTCGCAGCCACACCGGCATCGGCACGGCAGTTAGTACCGATGGCACCGCCGCCCGTTGCACCAATATTTTCGCATGGATCCGTCAGCCCGGACGGGAATGTCTGGGACAGACCGGAGAAGAGTTCACTGACATTCGGTGCGCGGACTGCGCGAGCATATGTACCGCGAAGGCGCAACGGCTGAACCGGCTGCCAGACCACAGTGCCGCTGTAGCTGTAGACAGTGCCTACAGTCGAGTAATCCGATACTCGTGCGGCACCGCCGATTTCGAGCAATTCGAAACCAGTAGTATCAGCGAGTAGCGGAACGCGAAGTTCGACAAAGCCTTCACGCACATCGAACGAACCCGAAGTGTCTGGCAGAACATTACCCGCGTTGAGGCCCTGATTGGTCAGAGCATCGTTGTCAGAGAACGAAGATTCCTTACGGTACTCGAACCCGGCAGCGATGCCGACCGGACCGGCCGGAAGGTCAAAGAGCGAACCGGAGATGTTACCCTGAATAACCTGCTGAGTGATTCCAGTCTGATATGTACCTTGCGCCTGAATGTAATTAACGGCACCCTGAGAAAGCGAGCCAAATCCGAAGATGTTGGCAGGCGAGCAGCCATTGGCGCGCGCCTCTGCGTTAAGGCAAACCACGTCGTTTGTAAGGCCGTTACCATTAAGATCGTCTACGTCAGTGATGGCGGCTAGCGCATCGCGGAAATTCACTACGTTGACCTGACCGCTCGAAATCTGGTTCTCGCTGACATTGCCGTAGTTGTAGCTGACGTCCCAGCGGAAGCGTTCACCAATATCGCCGTCGAAGCCGAGGACAAAGCGATAGAAATCACGTTCAGTCGTGCCGGAGCGAGTGCCGAATTCTGCCAAACGGCGAGTAAATCCGATATCACGAAGGCCATCGCCATTACTGTCTGTTGCAGCATCGAAAATTTCATCCGGCACATAAGGATTACGAACAACATCACCATCATAGATGTTTTCGATGTTGAAACCGCCATCTGTGGGGAATATCCCATTGGCTCCGCCAGACTCCAGCGGGAATGGTTCAATGATCCGTGAAGATTTAGTTTTGTTGTAAGTACCTTCAAAGAAAAAGTTCAGGCCGTCAGAAATTTCATATTCACCTGCAGCGGCAAACACATAGCGCTCAACGGGCACAGCCAGAGTGCGGAAATTCTGACGATTGAAGCCGTCTGCACCCGGATCGCCGTCACCAAAACCATCACCATCCAGATCTGGACCATTGGTCGAGAATCCGGGCTTCACGTTACCATTGTCATCATAGGTGAACGTGCCGCCGGAAGTAATGAAGCGACCCTGCGGAGGAAAGCTTGAAAAGAAGGGCGTCACAGACGTACCAAAATCGGCAGGATCGCCGGTAAACCTGAAGAGATCAAAATCATCAAACCGAGTGTTTTCGCGCTGGCGCGAAAGCAGGCCCTTCTCGTTCGAATATCCGAAATGGACCATGATATTACCTGCGCCATCGACAAAGTCGGTACCCGCAGTAACGTTCGCCTGATAGCGAACGTCGTCGCCTTCTTCCGTTAGACCGTACTGGCCATTGGCTTCGATACCTTGGAAGTCTTTTTTGTAAACGAAGTTCACAACACCGGCCACAGCGTCAGAACCATACAGTGAGGACGCACCACCGGTCAGGATATCGACACGGTTGATGAACTGTGTCGGGATGACGTTAAGGTCGACCGTGGACGAACCCGCGAGGCTGGACACGACGCGGCGACCGTTGACCAAGACCAGAGTGCGGTCAGAGCCGAGGTCACGAAGGTCGACGGTTGCAACACCCGTACCCGACGTGAGGAACGCAGCGTTGGTACGGTTGAGTGCTGGCGAACCGAAGACCGGGTTCTCAAGGAGCAGTTCTTGGACGTTAATGGCACCAGAATCGTCGATAGCTGCATCATCGATAATTTGCAGTGGCGAAGATGATTCCACTTGGGGTTGAGCAATGCGGGAACCGGTAACCACGATCAAGCCTTGATCATTGGTTGCGTCAGCCGTGCCTTCGGCTTCTAGCGTTTCGGTAGTCGGCTGGCCTTGTGCCATCGCCGGCGTCGACGCAATAGCGACACCAAGAGCGAAAGAAGCGGCGCCGAACTTATAGCTCGTCAATTTCTTCATGTGATTATCACCTTCGCATTATACAACCGGAGCCGGTTGTGTGATTATTCTGCCCCACCCCAAATATCTCGTGTGACGGACCAGGCTTAGTAGATGGCCGGGGCGCCTGTCTCAATACGCCTCGGTCCTGAGTGCGGAATGGCGAAGGGCAGTTAGATTGTGAAGGACAAAGCTAGCACGCGCTCTTAATTGCCTGCGGCTGTAACCGGATTGCAACACTGCGGTTCGACAGCGATGACGCGTATTTACAACTCTGGTGGTGGTAATGGCCTAAGGCCGATTTTTGAAAGCACTAGCTATGCTGTATGCAAGTTGATATCGCCGAAAGTTAACATAGCAACCCGAGGTATAAATGCGCGTTAGATATTATGTTTTTCCGCTTATTCTTAGCGTTTTAAGCGCCCTGTTAGCCCCGGCGGCAGCGTTATCAGCTCCGGCACACGTGGATCCTGGCCAGCAAGATGCCAAAGTGGCTGCGCCAATGGACAAATTGTTTCAATGCCGTGATCTGGTCGATGCGGAACGGCGCTTGGAATGCTTCGACAGAGAGATGGAACAAGTCGAGGCGGCAGCGCTGGAAGGAGACTTGGTAGTTGTGGATCGCGAGCAAATGGGCGAGACGCGTCGTGGTCTTTTTGGGTTCAACCTGCCCAAGATCAATCTTTTCGGCCGAGAAAGTGGAAACGGGACCAGTTCTAACCATGATTTTGAGGATGTGACTGAAATAGACATGCCAATCGCGGACTTCAGCAGAAGCAACGGGAAGGTTTATTTTGTTCTGGAGAACGGAGCGCGCTGGCGGCAGACCGACAGCACACCTGTTCTTGGGAAAATCGAATCCGGTACAGTGGTTAATATCAGCAAGGCTGCCTTGGGGAGCTACAAAGCCAAGATCGGGTCAAAACGATCTTTCCGTGTGGAGCGGATGAACTGATCCCATTTCCATGATCGTAGCACCCGGAAAAAAATCTATGTTTCTGTAAGCGAGCAGGCTCATCGATCAACGCGGTAATCCATTACTGTATGCATGGTCGGGGGCTATCCTTCAAATTTACCTCTAGGAGAATATTCATGACCGCTGCCTATATCGTCGAAGCCGTTCGCACAGCCGGGGGTCGCCGCGGGGGGCGTCTTGCAGGTGTCCATCCCGTCGATCTGGCGGCGAAGTCTCTGGACGCGGTGATGGAGCGCAGCGGGCTCGACCCCAAGGCAGTGGACGATGTGATCATGGGCTGCGTCAGTCAGGGCGGCGAGCAGGCCATGCAGGTCGGGCGCAATGCCGTGCTTGCGACCAAGCATCTTGGTGAGAGCACGCCAGCCGTTACGATTGACCGCCAGTGCGGATCGAGCCAGCAGGCGATCCAGTTCGCCGCGCAGGCTGTTATGTCGGGCACGCAGGACGTGGTGATCGCCAGCGGCGTTGAAAGTATGAGCCGGGTGCCAATGGGCTCTACCGCGATGTTCCATATGAAAGAAGGTCTGGGCAATTATAAGTCGCCCGGCCTTGAGAAAAAATATCCCGGCATCCAGTGGTCCCAGTTCATGGGTGCGGAAATGATCGCCGAGAAGCATGGTTTCTCCAAAGAGCAGATCGACAGCTTCGCTCTTGGCAGCCATGCGAAAGCGATCAAGGCAACCGAAGCGGGCCTGTTCAAGGACGAGATCGTCGCGGTCGAAATCGAAACGCCCGAAGGCACTGAAATGCATATTGTGGACGAAGGCATTCGCTTCGATGCCACGCTGGAGAGCATTTCGGGCGTCAAACTGCTGAGCCCAGATGGCAAGATCACCGCAGCCTCTGCAAGCCAGATCTGCGACGGGTCCAGCGCTGTTCTGGTTGTTTCAGAAGAGATGTTGAAGACGCATGGCCTGACCCCGCTGGCACGTATCCATAACCTGACCGTGACGGCAGGCGATCCGGTGATCATGCTGGAAGAACCGCTGTTCGCCACCGACCGTGCTCTGGAGCGGGCAGGTATGAAAATCGATGACATCGACCTGTATGAAGTCAACGAAGCCTTCGCTCCTGTGCCGATGGCATGGCTGAAGCACACTGGTGCGGATCCCGAAAAGCTGAACGTCAATGGCGGCGCGATTGCTCTGGGCCACCCGCTGGGTGCTTCTGGTACGAAGTTGATGGCCACGATGGTCCATGCCCTGCGCGCACGCGGCAAGAAATACGGCCTGCAGACAATGTGCGAAGGCGGCGGTGTCGCCAACGTCACGATTATCGAGGCGCTTTAGTTCAGAAAGTACATACGAAACCGTTCATGCCGAGCTTGTCGAAGCACCGCCTTTCTTTGGGCGCCGTGTTTGAAGCGAAGAGCAGCCTTTGACCTGAAGGTCAGCTTCGCTTCCGACAGCTCGGTGCGAACGGGTTTTAGATTCCGGATTTCAAATTTAAGGAGATAACTCATGGAAGTATCAGCCAACACACCCGCCGTCGTCACTGGCGGCGCATCCGGCCTAGGCGCGGCTACCGCGCGCGCACTGGCCGCCAAGGGCGCGAAAGTCGCCATTTTCGACATGAACGAAGAAACCGGTAACGCCGTCGCCAAGGAAATCGGCGGCGTGTTCTGCAAGGTTAACGTGACCAGCGACGAAGATGTGGATGCAGGCTTTGCCAAGGCACGCGAAGCCCACGGGCAGGAGCGTATTCTGGTCAATTGCGCCGGTATCGGCAACGCGATCAAGACCGCCAGCCGCGACAAAGCTTCGGGCGATATCAAACATTTCCCGCTATCCGCGTTCGACTTCGTCATTCAGGTCAACCTGATCGGCACGTTCCGCTGCATTGCCAAATCGGCAGCTGGCATGATGACGCTCGATCCGCTGAGTGACGACAACGATCGTGGTGCTATCGTGAACACCGCTTCGGTTGCCGCCGAAGACGGCCAGATGGGCCAGGCGGCGTATTCCGCTTCCAAGGGCGGCGTAGTGGGCATGACCCTGCCGATCGCGCGCGACCTGATGCGCGAAGGTATCCGGGTAAACACCATTCTACCCGGCATCTTCAACACCCCGCTGATGAACGCCGCCCCGCCGCAGGTGAAGGAAGCGCTGGCCCAGTCCGTCCCGTTCCCCAAGCGCCTCGGATACCCCGAAGAATACGCCAATGTCGCGATGACGATGATCGAGACCGGCTATTTCAATGGCGAAGATGTGCGTCTCGATGGTGCTATCCGTATGTCTCCACGTTAAAGCCGATCCGGCCCGCTGCCTGTGTAACATGCACAGGCAGCGGGTCACGGCTCGCCAAGAAGACCTATTTGCCGACGATTTTCACGCTATAGTCGCCGCGTACATTCTCGATTTCATATTCGGTCAAGACCGGACGGACATCGCCCACTCTGTCCAGATCGACATGCCACTGCCGATGCACCCATTCCGATCCTGCGCCGCCGGTCATGGTGTCACTGGTCAGATCGCGCCCATTCACCTGAACTCTCTGGAACTGTGTGCCGATGGTGAGGGCTGGGGCGCTGACTGGGGCAGGGCTGTCATTGTTTTCGCTTGCCATTCCCGCCGATACATCCAGATCGGGGAAGGATATCTTCTCCGGTCCTTTGTCCTGCTGAAGGACATACATCTCGTAAAACGGGAAGGGCTTGCCCGCGCTCACAGGCACTGCCATCAGATATCGGTTACTGCTGTCTGATCGCATGACCGCTGGTATGCCGTTCGTTGGCGGATCGGCGGAAACCCACAGCTCCAGAACGTCTGACAGCCCGGCCATTTTTTCCAGGCCATCGAACCGCATATCGGAATAGGCCCGCAGTGCGGCATATCTTCTGGCATACAGTCCGCGAATGCAGGCGGTCTGTGTGCTGCACTCATCGGCCGCTGCGATCCACTCCAGCTGTTCGCGTCGCAGATCACGGTCCGGGTCGGCTTCCACCGGATTGGCGGACAATTTCTGGGCATCGCGATACGCCGTGTTCAACACCGCATCGAACGCCAGCAGGATGTCGGACTGGCAGACGGTCTTCTCGCGCTCCGTCGATCCCGTTACGCAATCGATGGCATGGGCGGGCGTTGTCAGGCCGGCCAGAAACGACAGGGCCATGACGAGTGAACGGTAGTGCTTGATCGGCATGATATTTGTCCCGTTGCCTAGCTGATGCGCCGATAGCAACTTCGCGGTTGTCTCGCAAAAGTTACAGGGTTTTTCTGGGCTTGGCGATCGTGAACCGGGAGGTGTTCCTGGCTGGATTATCCCACCGCCCCCATTGGGTGCTTCGTGGGTAAAGATGCGCGCCTTGATCGTACAGCCCGTGTTGCCCAGCGCCCAAAAGATTACCCGTTTAAGAACGAAAAAGGCCACCCGCACAGCAATCTGCGGGCGGCCTTTTGCTGTAAGCCGGATGGTTTTCTGCGACCCTCCGCCGTGACAGGTCGTTCGGTCAGCCGATGGTTTCCATTAGCTGCACTGCACCAACCCAGTCTTCCTGCTCGGCCGCATTTGCCAGAATGACTGCGACATCGCCGCGTGCAGCCTTACCCCTGGGATCCACGTCATCACCCAGTCTGACATTGCCGGTAGGGCCATCGTCCGTAAGGCTGACGGGGCGCAGGATGGCTGTTTCCATACTGCTCTTCTTCAGACGTTCGTCCGCATCGTGTTTTGCTTTCAGGTAATGGACAAGTTCGCTGTCAGGATCGGGATCGCCTGCGCCGACCGAACTGAGCATGACAAAACGGCGGACACCGCCTTTCTCTGCCAGATCGACGAGCCGGATGGCTCCGTCGCGGTCGATAGCATCTGTCATGTCCTCGCCGGTGCCGCCGCCGGAGCCGGCTGCAAAGATCACCACTTCACAGCCTTCCGTTATGCCTTTCTGCAGGTCCGAGAGATCGCCCAGACGCTGTTCCACGTTTTCGGGCAGATCACTGGTGTCGGAAGACGAGCGAACCAGAGCCACAGGGTCATGGCCGCGGCTGCAAAGCTCCTTTACAAGCCGCGTACCGGTGTTGCCGGTAGCGCCGGCGACCAGAATTTTCATAGCTGTTTCCTTTGTCTGTCGGTGCCGTTGTGGGTGGCCGGGATCACGGCAGGTAGATTGCCTTGATGTTGACGAATTCCTTCATCCCGAAACCGCCATGCTCGCGTCCGTAACCGGAATTCTTGACCCCGCCGAACGGCATGTTCGGATCTGCGGCGCCGAACGAATTGATGCGGATCATGCCGGTATCGAAATGCTTGCTAGCAAGACGGACTGCCTTTTCCTCGTCCTTGCTGAAAATGCCGCCGCCTAGGCCGTAACGGCTGTCATTGGCGATACGCATTGCATCCTCATCATCCTTTGCCCGGATGACGGACGCGACGGGGCCGAACAGTTCATCGTCATAGGCCGGGGTTCCCGGCTTGCAGTCGGCCAGAACTGTCGCGGGATAATACCAGCCATCTGGATTATCTTCCGGGTCGCCGCCGCACAGCAGGGTCGCTCCGCCATCGACGCTCTTGCCCACCTGCTCGACCAGAGTGTTGAACTGTTCCTCGCTGGACACAGGGCCAAGCTGGGTGTCGTCATCCTTGGGATCACCCATGCGGACCGATTTCATCTGTTCAACGAATGCATTCACAAACTGGTCGTACACAGCATCTGTCACGATGAACCGCTTGGCCGACACGCAGGTTTCGCCATTATTGTACAGACGGCCCTGAATGCAGGTCTTGACGGCCAGTTCGATGTCGGCATCTTCCAGCACCAGATATGCGTCGTTCGAACCAAGCTCCAGAACCGTTTTCTTGAGCGCTTCTGTGGCGGTCTTGCCGATATGGGCGCCGGCACCGTCGCTGCCGGTCATGGTAACGGCGCGAATTTTGTCATGTGCAATGACTGCATCGGACACGTCGTGGTCGATCAAAATCACGTCGAACAGGCCGCTTGGCAGGCCGGCTTCATTGCACAGGTCACGCAGCAACAGACCACTGCCGGTGCAGATGGATGCATGTTTCAGGATGCAGGCATTGCCCGCAATCAGATTGGCGGCGAGCACCCGAACCGGTTGGTAAATCGGGAAATTCCAAGGCTGTACCGAGTAAATCACGCCGATGGGCGAATAGGTTACAATCCCGCGCTTTTTACCACCCGAATGGGTGCGTTCCTCGTCGGCGAGCTCTTCAGGGCCATTGTCTGCTGCGTATTCGAACAGCCGGGCGCACAGTTCTACCTCGGTTTTGCCGTCACGCAGCAACTTGCCCATCTCGCGGGTCATCATTTCGCTAAGGCGGTCGGAATTGTCGCGTAATACAGAAGCGATCTTGCGCAGATATGGCGCGCGTTCTTCTACGCTGAGCTTACGCCAGTCCTCGAACGCTTTGTGCGCGTCTTCTATCTTGGCGAATGCCTCCGCCTCGCTCATCAGGTCGTATGTCTCGATCTGCTCGCGGGTGGCAGGATTGTTTGTTTGAATCGTGGTCATGAAAAGCCTTTGTATAAACTGGAAAATGTGCGGGGCGGGAGGCTCAGGCACATTCAGAAGGGATATATGACGCCAACGACCGCTGCGTTGACGTGTTCCGAAGCAGTTGCCCGGAAGGGGCCGGGACGATGGCGCAGACAGTGTGCGGTCAGGCAGGCAACTGCGCTTGAAACCGGGTGTTTCCTTAGCCGGTCCCCTGTGTCAGGTAGATCGCCAAACAGAGAGGATCCCATGACCCAATATACGCAGATACTCGTCGACAAAGCCGATGGCATAGCCACGATCACGCTTAATCGTCCGGAGAAGATGAACGCCTACACCCGCATCATGGGCGAGGAAATTATGGCGGCGCTGGACGATACCGATGCCGATGACAGCGTGCGGGCGGTAATCTTTACCGGCAGCGGCGACCGGGCATTCTGCGCGGGCGCTGACCTTACACCGGAGGGCGGCGGGCATGTATTCTCCGATCCGAACCCGGTCGATGATTTGTCCGATCCCCGTGTGCGCGATGGTGGCGGGCTGCTGACGCTGCGGCTGTTTCAGTCGACCAAGCCGCTGATCAGCGCGTGCAACGGCGTGGCCGTGGGGGTTGGCGCGACAATGCAATGCGCGATGGACATCCGGTTGACGGCAGACACTGCCCGCTTCGGCTTCGTGTTCGCCAAACGCGGCATCGTGCCGGAGGCAGCGTCGAGTTGGTTCCTGCCCAAGATCGTGGGTATCCAGCAGGCCTTGGAATGGTGCTTCACAGGCCGCATCTTCGACGCCGCCGAGGCGAAGGAGGGCGGGTTTGTGCGATCCATCCATCCGCAGGGCGAATTGATGGACGCCGCCATAGCACTGGCACGCGAGATTGCGGACAATACCTCCGCAGTGTCTGTGGCGATGACGCGCGCGATGCTGTGGCGTCTATCCACCGAAGACCATCCGATGGAAGCGCACAAAGTTGACAGCCGCAGCATCTATCGCCTCAGCCGGGGCGGCGATGCGAAGGAAGGCATCGCCAGCTTCCTCGAGAAGCGCGCACCCGAATATCCCGATACGGTGAGTGGGGATATGCCCGACTTCTATCCGTGGTGGGAGGAGCCAGAGTACAAGTGAGCGCACAAGTGAGCAATTGGCACATCGGCGTTCTGGGCGGCAGTGGCCTCTACGAAGGCATCGCACTGGATGACCAGCAGCAGATCGAGGTATCGTCGCCGTTTGGCGAGCCCTCTGGCCCGGTCACCACGGGACGCGTCGGCGGCGTTAAAGTCACCTTCCTGGCACGGCATGGGGCGGGACATCGCCTCTCTCCCGGCAGCGTGAACTACCGCGCCAATATCGATGTGATGAAACGCTGCGGCGTGACCGACCTGCTGGCTATCAGCGCGATTGGCAGCTTGCGCGAGGAAATGGCTCCCGGCCAGATGGTCGCGGTGGACCAGTTTATAGACCGAACCAGTGGCAGACCCTCCAGCTTCTTCGGTGAAGGGATGGTGGCCCATGCCGGCCTGGCCGATCCCGTCTGCGAACGCTTTTCCGTGCTGGCTGCCGATGCAGTCGAGCGGGCGGGCGGCACTGTCCACCGGGGCGGAACCTATGTCGCCATAGAGGGCCCGCAATTCTCCACCCGTGCGGAAAGCCGGATGTATCGCAATTGGGGCGGGGATGTGATCGGGATGACCGGAATGCCCGAGGCACGCCTGGCCCGCGAGGCGGAGCTGCCTTACGCGCTGCTCGGCATGGTGACGGATTACGACAGCTGGCGCGATGCCGAGGCAGGTGTAGAGGCGAATGACATAATGGCGACGCTGGCTGCCAATGCCGAACTGGCGCGAAAAACACTGGCCGCGCTGCTATCCAGCCTGCCGGAAGCGCGCGGGGCCAGCCCGATCGACACTGCGATGGAATATGCGCTGATTACCGCGCTCGACGCGCGCGACCCCGTGCTGCTGGCGAAGCTGGATGCGGTGGCAGGCAGGGTGCTGGGATAGGTGTCATGAACGGCAATCATACCGAAAGCACCACCCTTGCAGATTTCCTGCCCTACCGCCTTTCTGTCGCGTCCAACGCCGTAAGCGCACGCATTGCAGAACTGTATCGCAGCCGCTTCGGACTGACGATCGGCGAATGGCGGATCATGGCAATATTGGGGGAAGGGGAAGCCCTGACCCAGCGGGAGCTGGTCGGCGCGACATTGATGGACAAGGTCGCCGTGAACCGCGCTTGCAAAGTGCTGGAGAAACGCGCGCTGGTCACTCGCACGCCGCATCCCGACGATGGCCGGTCGCACCGGCTGGCGCTGACCGATGCCGGGCGCGGCATATATGGCGAAGTGATGCCACTGGCCCGCGATATCGAGGCGCAGCTGCTGGCGGGCTTCACGGCAGAAGAGTATGAAACGATGCGCGGCCTGCTGGCGCGGTTGCGCCAACAGGCCGAACATATCGGTTCGAGTTAAGGCGTAGGCCTAACCGGCTGCGCTGCCGGGAGGTCCATCTCCGGCAAAAGCGTCGGAGATGGAGCAGGCTGCCGGACCGAGAATAACGATAAACAGCGTGGGCAGGATGAACAGGATTAGTGGAACCGTCATGATGGCCGGCAGACGCGCGGCCTTCTCTTCGGCCCGCATCATCCGTTCGTTCCGGAATTCTGCCGACAATACGCGCAATGCGGATGCCAGCGGAGTGCCGTAACGTTCCGTCTGGACCATCGTAGTGACAACGCCCTTCACCGATTCCAGATCGACACGGTAGGCCAGATTGTTGAACGCATGACGGCGTTCGGACAGGAAGGACAGCTCGATCGCGGTCAGGGCAAATTCGTCGCCAAGTTCAGGATAGGCCCGGCCCAGTTCCTTCGCCACACGATTGAATGCGGAATCCACCGTCAGGCCGGCTTCGGCGCAGATGACCAGCAGATCGAGCGCATCGGGCAGGCCCTTGCGGATGGATTCGGTACGCTTTCCGGCGCGGTTCTTCAGAAAGATCTCAGGCGCCTTGTATCCCAGACCCACCGCCGCAACCAGTCCGCCGATCTGCTTGGTCTGTGACCAGTCGGGAAACATATTGGTGCCGTAAATAACGATGGCGGCTATGATGCCGGTCACAACTGGCAGGACGGCGCGAATGCCGATGACCACCACGGCCAGCTCTTCATTGCGATAGCCGGCATGGGCCAGCTTCTGCTTGATCGCATTGACCTGGCTTTCCTGCAGCACTTTGAAGCTGGAGAGGGTGTCTTTCACCTTCTCGGTGGTGTCGGTCTTCTTGATCAGGCTCTGGCGTTTCTTGCCGGAAGCTGTGACGATCCCTGCCTTCAATTCATCGCGTCGGCCATTGAGCGCCTTGACCCGTTTGGCCATCGGATCGCGTACGGTCAGGGCGGCATAGATCGCCAGCATGATAGCCATCGCCGCTACACCTGCCAGGATTGTCCCGACAAGCATGACATCGACGCCGAGAAGCGTGGGGCCTGGTGGAGAGTTGATCATTTTCTATTCCCCAATCAGATTTCGAAGCTGACCATTTTGGCCATGATGAATACACCGATCGACATCCACAGCATGCCGCCGAGACCGGCAACAATCAGACGGTCTTCTTCAAAGAAGCCCGCGACATATTCCGGGTTCATCCAGTAGATCAGCCCGAACACGATGAAGGGCAGGGAACCGACGATGTAGGCCGATGCCTTGGATTCCGAACTCATGGCTTTGATCTTCAGTTTCATCTGTGTTCGCTTGCGCAGCACGTCGGCCAGATTGGAGAGCGTTTCGGCAAGGTTGCCGCCGGTCTCGCGCTGGATCGCCAGAGTAATGCAGAAAAAATTGAATTCGGCGATGCCAAGGCGGTCGGCAGTATTCTGCAGCGCATCTTCCATCGTCCGACCGATTTTGATCCGCTCTGTAACGCCTTTGAATTCCTCGCCCACCGGGCCAGGAATTTCGGTCGCAACGATGGCGAGCGTTTCGGTGACCGGAAGGCCGGAACGCAACCCGCGTACAAGCAATTCGATGGCATCGGCAAACTTTGCATTGAACTGGTTCGTGCGCCGATTGATGAAGAAATTGACCACCATGTGCGGCAGCCCCAGCCCGATGACGAGGCCGACAATGGCCGACAACAGAAAGGCCCCGGAGCGCAGGTAAATCAGCACCGACACCGCCATAAATATCCCGAATGAAACATACAGATACTGCTGGACACTCCAGCCTTTACCGGTGCGGTCCAGTCGCATAGCCAGTGCTTCACTTCGCGAGCCGGAACCGGCCAGCTTCGCCGCGCGGGGTTTGCGTGATGCGATCGCTTTCTTCAGCTGGCTTTCGACCTTGGAATCGGTGCTTTCCGAATGGCGGAAACGCAGCGCCTGAAGGCGGCGGGTGCTTTCCTTGCTTGCGGACGGGCCGGCAAAAGCCATGTACAAGACGACCATCAAAGCCATCAGGCCGGCAGCGAATAGCAGGAGCTGGAATATGCTCATTGGTCGGGTCTTTCCTTCAAAGTCCGGCTGGAATGGTCAGCCTGGCATCTGGCGTGTGCCAGAGCCCGGCATCGACCTTATTCTGCCGTGACGGCAGCCTTGGGCGATTTGTCCTTCTTGGACAGCAGCGACTTGAGGTCGAAGCTTCCCAACAGGGACTTTTTGCTGTTGGCTCCTTCGTCAGCAGCTTCTTCGCTGGCGCCCACAACGCGGTCGGCCAGCTGTTGGATGGCAGCGGTCGCCTTGCTACCGGCGTTCGCATCCACGAAGACCTGACCCAGCTTGGCAGCATTGGCAGCCGCTTTCGCATCATAGGGGACGATGATGTCGATCCTGCGCTCGATAGAGGCTTCGAAATCCGCTTTGCTGATTTCGGCAATGCCGGGCTGCACCTTGTTGGCCACAACAATGGCCTGGGCATGCGGCGCATTTGTCTTCAACCATGACAGGATGCGGATCGTGTCACGGGCCGAGGCCAGCGTCATGTCCGCCCCCAATACGACGACATTCACATCGGCGAGCAGTTGCGGAAAATTGATCAGCATGTTGCGCGGCATATCGATTACCGTCATCTCGAATGCCTGACGAAATTCCTCTTCCAATTGCAGAAAAGCAGAGCCATCGGTCATCAGCGGCGAGTTGATCGGAGCCTCTGCCGAGAGGATTGCAAGATTGTCATTCGCACGGATCATGGCGCGTTCGATAAACAGGCCGTCGATCCGGCTGGGATTATCGATCGCATCGGTCAGACCTCGGCCCGGCTCCAGATCCAGCGACAAGGCGCCGGTTCCAAAATGCACGTCGAGGTCAAGCAGAGCGGTCGGCATCTTCATGTCGGCGCTGAACAGCCAGGCCAACGAAGTAGCCAGGGTTGATGCACCCACACCGCCACGAGTTCCCACCACAGCGGTAGAGATATGGCGCTTCATTCCGTCGCCATCGGCCGATTTGGGCTGGCTGAAAACAGCCTGCGCCTGACTGAGCGAATCGCGCAACTGGCCTGCCGAAAGCGGCTTCAACAGATAGTCGTGAATGCCGCTCGACAGCAAATCCCGGTAAAGGCGAACATCATTAACCTGCCCGACTGCAATAACGATCGTTCCGGGCTCACACACTTCTGCCAGCGCATTGATATCGTTCAGCGGATCACCGCTTTCCGACAGATCGACCATCAGGATGTTCGGACTGGCCGAAACAGACAGGGACTGGACTGCATTGCGCAGGCCGCCCTTGTTACACTTTTCCGGCTGCCAGCCCATTTCGATAATAACCGGACGCAGGATATCCAGCGCGGTATCATCGCAAATATAGGCGGCGAACGGATCACGATTGCCGGGCATACCGGCACTCCACGGAGCATTCATGACTTAGTTTCCTCCTTCGCTGAGGCCGGAACCTTGCAGACCCTCGGAACCGGTCAGCGGCTGATCGACATAGCCCTGGATTGCCTTGTTCGAGGTGCGGATCACGGTGGTGCCGTCGCCCCGCTGGCCCGAAACCAGGTCTTCCGGATTGGCGACCATCGCCGCCAGATTGCCGTTATTAGCGCAACCATAGCCGGGGCTGGTTGCGTTGTTGTAGTTCATGTCCGATTTGGCCGACCAATCGGGGCATCCCGGGACACTGGCGGTTGACCGGGTTATAACCACGCGGGCATTGCCCGGCTGGACGAAGCCTGCCGTGACCGGTGCCCCCTCGCTGACCAGAATTCCGTGGCGTGCGGCAAGCGAGGCGACAGCCGCCTTGGTGGAGGGGCTGCGCATCGGGTCTTCGATCGACACACGGTCGCCGTAGCCCAGATCCATGCTTTCGAACCAACCTGCGAGCCGCTGCTCTTCGGTAACATTCAGGCCCGAAGCGCCGGAGCGGACGTCGAATGTATAACTCGTGCGCTCCACAACCGGCTGCTTGGTGCTGTACAGGCTGCGATTATCCGCCATCCCGCCACACGCTGACAGCGCGAGACCAAGGGAGAGGGAAACAGCTCCGGCAAAAAGTCGTTTGGAATTTGTCATCGGTCTTCCCTCTCTCACTTCAGGCTGAAACCGGGAGTAGCCACTGCGGGCCGTTCCTCGCGTTTCGCATTCTTGGATGTCTTGGCGATGCGCTCGGGATCGCTCTGGCCCGGTACGGGCAGAGCGGGTACAGGCGTAGTCTGCGACACACCGGGAGGCGGAGCCGTGCGATCAACCACTGTCGGCCCAGGGCGTGCAACCCCGGATTCCCCGTCATTGTCCAGATAGCCTACCAGCTGCTGAAGCTCGTCTGCTGTTCTGTAGCCATCGGTCGGCAGCTTGATGTCGCTCGGATTGACGGGTTCTACCAGATACGGTGTCACTACGATTACCAGCTCGGTTTCTCCCTTGCGGAAGCTACGGCTGCGGAACAGATTGCCCAGAATGGGGATGTCACCTGCGCCCGGAGCTTTTTCGATCGTGCTTTGGGCATTGTTGCTCATCAGGCCGGCAATCATGAAACTCTGGCCGGAGCCGAGTTCGATGGTTGTTTCTGCCCGCCGGATCGTCAACGCAGGGATCTGGAAGCCGTCCAGTGTCACAGCACCCTGTGTGGACAGTTCCGACACTTCGGGTTTGACGCGCATAGAAATGCGGCCGTTGCTTAACACGGTCGGCGTATAGGCCAGACTGACCCCGAACTTGCGATATTCCACCGATGTGGAACCGAGGCCCTGACTAATCGGGATGGGGAATTCGCCGCCCGCCAGAAAATTGGCTGTTTCGCCCGACAGAGCCGTAAGGTTCGGCTGGGAGAGTGTGGTCGACAGACCGTTGCGCTCTGCCAGATCGAGCGTTCCGGCCAGATCGAGACCGAGAAGACGGCCAAGACCTGCGATGGTGGTGCCATTCCCGATGCTTGTAACGACAGTCGATCCTTCACTGCCCGCAGTCACCCCGACACCGACGGGGCCGCCCGGCGTATATTGCGGGATGGCACCGCGTCCGGTGGTGACACCGAACTGGAAGCCTCCGGTAGAATCTGCCGAGAGAAGGTTGGCCCCGATCTCGCGAACCAGAGTGCGGTTTACCTCGGCAAAGCGGACCTGCAAGTTGACCTGCAGCGGTGTCGCCATGCGCAGGCGGCTGATGACATTGGTGTCTTCGCCCATGAATGCAGCAACCAGACGTTCGGCCTCCGCTGCATCTTCAGGCGCTGCAATGGTTCCGGTCAGCAGCACCGTGTTGGTACCCAGCGTGGAACTGCGGATTTGCGCATCCGGCATTGCCAGATCGAGCATCTGGGAAATACTGGAGATGTTGGTGCCGACCCGTACATTGGCGGACCACACGATATCGCCGGCCGCATTGCTGGCATAGACGGTCGTTTCCCCGCCCTCCCTGCCGAACAGGTACAACTGGCTACGCGACTTGATCTGTACGTCTGCAACCCGGTCATCGGCGACGAAGACGTCGGCCATATTGCCCGGTACAGTGATCAGTTCACCGCGTCCGATCGAAAGATCGATGCTCCGCGAAGGTTGGGTCACGCTCTGGGCCTGCGCGGTGGTTGCCAGCATCCCCGTAAAGGGCGCAAATGCGAACCCTGCGAGCAGCAGCGAGGCGATCGCCCTGCCAGTCATAGGTCGTTTTAGTGGGCGTTTCATGGCGTTACCTTTCTGGGTCCGGCCAGCATTGTTCGATGCCGCGAATGAAGGGGCGGATTGGGTGCAGGAAATATCCATGTTACTTGGTCACTTCGACTTCGGTGGTGGCCTTGCCACGGGTAACCCGGACAACGGGGCCCTTTGGCGCGGCGGGAGCCGCAGCAGCCGTGTTACCGGCTGATTGTGCGGGATACCCTGCGGCCGGCTGGCGCGTTTCCGCCCTTGGTTTGGGCAGGGTTGAGCGTTGGAAGCGCGATACATCGCCGCCGGTCTGGTAGCTGCTGGCACCGGTATTGGGACGGGCCATCGCTTCACGCAGAAGCTTCTCTTCTTCTTCCGGTGTGGCGTTTTCAGGGATATTCACATCCCCCGATGCAATCGCCCGCTCCAGTTCGGCCTGATTATCCGCGATAGAGCGCAGCGACAGGCTGAGCGTGCCGATGGTTTGCGCAACCGCGACTTGCTCGGCGATTTTTGGAGTGACTTCCAGAGTGACGGTGCGGAAGGCGCGGACAACCGTGTTGCCAGCCTCGTTCGTTTCCTGCGTGGTCGATTGGTCGGTTGCAAGCACGCGAAGGTTGCGAAGAATGGTTTCTGTCGCTTTCAGCGAACCCCCATCTTCGCCGCCTTCGATAGCCTGAGTCAGCATCAGATCGACGCGGTCTCCTGGAAAGATGAAGCCGCCCACACCGGTTTTCGCCGACACAGGCACAGTGATGGCCCGCATACCGGCACCAAGGGCGGCGGCGAGGAAGCCGCGGTCGCCCGGTGCAACCAGCGATCCCTGCGTAACAGGCTCACCCGCAGTAACCGGATGGCGAACGACTGTGCCCAGAAGCTGGGCGATGTCGCTTTCACCGTCGATGAAATAAGCCTGCTGAACCATTTCTTCGGGCCATTCCTGGAACCCAATTGCATCGGCAGTGATGATGGTGCCCGTGGGCAATGCGCGCTGAGCCACAAGAACCTTCGGTCCCGTGGGTGCGACTGTTGCCGCCTCTGCTGCAGGTGCAGACGCATCTGCGAACAGGCTGCGTGCAGCAAGCGCGGTGCCAACCGCAATGATCAAAGCTGCGAGCAGCAGTACTAGCTTCTTCCGGTCCATGGCTTTCTAAGCCCCCTAATTCGGTCCCGGCAGACGTCCGGAACTGCTATAATTTTTGTTGATACGTGGCAGATGGTTAAAATCGGGTTCACCTCATCGGTGAATTCAATCCCATTGTTGATTTACAGGCCGATTGTTGCACCGGCCGACGGGATATGATGGGCGCTCAGAACCCACAGTCCGCCGACGGCGATTGCTACACCGTACGGGATTGCCAGCTTGTCCTTGCGGCGGTGCATTACGTGCCAGCCGCCCAGTGCAATGGTCAGAAGCCCGCCTGCCAGCGCCATCACAACCAGCAGTTGCAGGAAAAACATCGGCTCGATCCACAGCGCGAGAGCAGCCAGCAGCTTCACATCGCCGCCGCCCATCACTCGCATGGCGAACAGAGCCGCCAGAATTGCGAAGGCGAGCAGAGCCACGCCGATCTGCATGGCGACCCCGGGCCATAGATCCAGTCCGCTGGCCCACCAGAAAACAGGCGCCGCCAATGCGATACCGGCATTCAGCCAGTTATCGATCTGACGGCGACGAATGTCGGTAAACGCTGCAACAAGCAGCGCGATTGCAAGGGCGATAAGCAGCCCGTAGTGAATATAATCGCCCAGCATGATGAGCCCCCGTGGTCCTCGTTGGAATTCGGGTGCTACAGATTATCGCTTACCAAAAAGTAACCAACCCGAGAGGCGCGCCGTTATCCATCCCCCCGACACCCAAGCCGGCCCCTTCGACAGACGGGCCATTCCGGACGCGGCGACCGAGAGCCGCTGGCAGGGCGCCGACGGGTATTCCATCCGCCGAATCGACTGGCAGCGGCCTGCATCCGGCCAAGCGGCCAAGGGATCGATCCTGTTCCTGCCGGGCAGGGGCGACAATTACGAGAAATACATCGAGACGCTGGACGAATGGCACCGGGCCGGATGGCGGGTCACCGCATCCGACTGGCGCGGGCAGGGCGATAGCGGGCGGCTGGGTAATGACAGCGTAACAGGCCATATATCCGATTTTGCAATCTGGACGCGCGACCTGTCACAGTTGTGGTCGCGCTGGATCGCAGAGACGCCGGGGCCGCATGTTCTTGTGGGGCATTCGATGGGGGGGCATCTGGTGCTGCGCGCTGTTGCCGAGGGCAGGATAAGGCCCGATGCGCTGATACTGTCGGCACCGATGCTGGGCTTCACCGACAGTTTTGTTCCGCAAGGCATTACGCATCTCGCCGCGCGGTTCATGGCAAAGATCGGGGATGCCGCAAGGCCTGCCTGGAAATGGAGTGAAAAACCCGGAGAACCGTTAGCCGCCCGGCAGGCTTTGCTGACTCATGATAAAGATCGTTATGACGACGAATTATGGTGGCGGGAGCGCCGGCCGGAGCTTGTCATGGGGCCTGGTAGCTGGGGCTGGGTGGAGCGTGCGCTTGCATCCATGCGCTGGCTTTCACGCAAAGAAGTTCTGGCGAAGATCGATGTGCCGGTACTGATCGTCGCCACCAGCAACGACAAGCTGGTTTCGTGGAAAGCGGTGGGTCACGCCGTTCGAAATCTACCGAAGGGTGAACTGGCCGCGTTCGGAGACGAGGCACACCATGAAATCCTGCGCGAACACGATCCCGTGCGCAGCCGTGCTATGATGGCGATCGACAGGTTTCTCGAACGGATAGTTTCGCAGGCCAAACCGAATCAGGAGCTTGCGACAGACTGACGCGGACCGCCATGAAATTTTACGACTACGCAATAATCGGTGCCGGAATTGCCGGAGCCAGTCTGGCCGCCGAAATCGGGGAGATCGGTGGGCGCGAAACCCGTGTGCTGATGCTGGAGAGGGAAGAATTTCCCGGCTACCATGCCACGGGCCGCTCGGCGGCTTTCTGGTCCGAAACCTATGGTGGGCCGGGCGTTGTTCCTCTCTCGCTGGCGTCGAGCGAATATCTGCGCTCTCACGGTTTCCTGACACGGCGTGGAGCACTGCATATGGTGCGCAGCGGGAACGAGGCTGAACTGGACAGGTTTCTGGGCCGCTATTCCGAAACAGGCGCAACTTTGAACAAAGTAGGGCGAGACCATCTGATAGCAGCTGTTCCGGGTTTGCGAGAGGATTGGACCTGCGCCGTGCATGAACCGGCATGCTCGGATATCGATGTGGCTGGGCTTCACCAGCATTATTTACGCCGTGCAGCGCGGGGCGGGGCGGGGCTGGAATGCCGCGCGGAAGTGGTTTCAGCCGGCCGTACTGCAAATGGCTGGCGGCTGATATGCCGCGACGGTCGCACTTTCGAAGCTCGAATACTGGTCAATGCTGCTGGTGCGTGGGCAGATGGCGTCGCGGAACTGGCGGGTGCTGTTCCCCTGGGGATCCGCCCGTACAAGCGCACTGTGGTGCAACTGGCGCTGGCAACCCAGCCGCCACCCGATCTTCCTCTTGTCCTCGACATGGCAGGCAGTTTCTATTTCAAGCCGGAGAACGGCCGGCTGTGGCTGAGCCCGCATGACGAAGATCCGGCCGTGCCGTGCGATGCAGCTGCCGACGAGTTGTCAGTGGCACAGGCAATCGACAGGTTCCAGCATGTGGTCGACTGGCCGGTCGACCGCGTCGAACGCCGCTGGGCCGGCCTGCGCAGTTTCGCGCCCGATCGTTTGCCGGTTTATGGCTTTGCCGAAAGAACGGATGATTTCTTCTGGTTTGCCGGGCAAGGCGGCTTCGGTATCCAGACAGCGCCCGCCGCAGCGCGCCTGGGCGCATCGATCTTGCTGGGTGAAACCGGCAGCGACCCATTCACAGGGGGTATTTCACGCGGTACCTACTGCCCCTCGCGCTTCAGCCGGGAATAAGCCGGCTAGCTTACTTTTCCGATATTAAGAGGGAACCCGATGGCTCATCATTTCGAAATCTATAAAGATAAGGCAGGCGAGTTTCGCGCGCGTTTCAGCTATAACAGCGAAATCATGTTCTCGACGCAGGGCTATTCCACCAAGGAAAGCGCAAGGAACGCGATTGCTTCGATCCAGAAAAACGGCCCCGGCGCGGAAACCGTCGACAATTCCTGAAGGCTGTTAACTCACGGCGATCAGGTCGGCCGCGTCGC
Organism: uncultured Sphingomonadaceae bacterium; assembly: GCA_913060895.1. Taxonomy (GTDB): domain Bacteria; phylum Pseudomonadota; class Alphaproteobacteria; order Sphingomonadales; family Sphingomonadaceae; genus CAJXSN01. Next base: position 260,663 of record CAJXSN010000001.1, on the reverse strand, counting down.
TTGCGAGGCGGTCGGCCCGGTCGTTTTCAGGGTGCCCGCTATGCCCCTTGACCCAGCGCCAGTCCATCTGGTGGCGCTCTGCCGCGTCGATCAGTTCATGCCATAGATCGGCATTGCGAACAGGTTTCTTGCTGGCATTGATCCAGCCGCGCTTCTTCCAGCCATCGACCCATTTGGTGATCCCGTCGAGGACATATTTGCTGTCCGAATACAAGGTGACATGACACGGCTCGATCAGGGCCTCTAACCCGCGGATAGCCGCGGTCAGTTCCATCCGGTTGTTGGTTGTGTCGGCTTCTCCGCCGCTCATTTCCTTCTCGTGACGCCCCATCCGCAGCAAGACGCCCCAGCCACCGGGGCCAGGATTGCCCTTGCACGCACCATCAGTAAACATCTCGACCTGCTTCATATCGGTCTATGTGCCCCCGGCCTCTGCCAATGCGAAGACGGAATGACCCGCCTCGTCGTAGAATTTCAGCCGCTGGACGAACTCCATCGGGTCTTTACGGGTGACAAGCGCGTCGTCCGGAGTAAACAGCCAGTCATAACTGCGTGTCGCAATGAAACGCATCGCCGCAGCTTTTGCCAGGGTGGGAAGCGCCTCGCGTTCCTTATCAGATAGCGTGCGGACAGACTGGTACCCGGCAATCAGCGCGTCGCCCACGTCGCGGCGAAAGGCACCGCCCCCCGGTTCGAAACTCCATGCCAGATGGGTCACAGCCAGATCATATGCCATCGCCTCGCGCGCGGCGAAGTAGAAATCGATCAGGGCGTTTACCTGATCGCCCTCCACCAGAACATTATCGGGAAACAGATCGGTATGGGCGATGGCCTTGGGCAAATCGTCCGGCCATGCGGCTTTGATGGCAGGCATGTGACGAGCGGTGATCTGGGGCAGATCGGGATCGATTTCCGCCAGCCTGCCAGAACATTTTTCGAACAGCTCGGAGACGCCCTGCAACCCCAGATCATTGGTTCGCGTTCCGGCAAAATCCTGCGATGCGTGGTGCATACCGGCCAGTGCCTTGCCTGCAGACCGCGCCTGCTCGGCAGAAGGGCGGTCGACCGAGAGGCCCGGCAAAAATTCAATCAGCGCGACCGCCTTGTCATAAACCATGCGAAAGGCAGCACCATTTCTATCGTGTATGGTGCGCGGAACAGGGCAGCCTTTTTCTGCCAGGTGATCAAGCAGATCGAGGAAGAATGGCAAATCTTTCAGCGTTATGCGGCGTTCATACATAGTCAGAATAAAGCGCGCGCCGGATCCGTCCTGCCCGGTGGTTTCCACCAGCCAGTTGCTGTTCGATACGCCCTCGGCGATACCTTTTGCGGAAACCAGCGCACCAACGTCATAGTTTGCGATCAGATCGCTCATGCGCTCTGCCGAAAGGTGGGTATAGACCGCCATCGGGCAAACCTATTCTTCAGGCATGCGTGGCAATTTGAAGATCATCTTTTCTTCCGTCGCAACCAAAGTGTGTTCTTCAACCGAACGCCATTCAGACAACTTGTCGACCACTTCGCGCACCAGCTTCTCCGGTGCGGAAGCACCTGCCGTCAGGCCCAGTGTACCGACGCCGTGGAGCCATTCGGGATCGATGTCTTTAGCTCGCTGGATCAGCCGCGCATCTGTGCCGCAGCGCTGGGCGACTTCTACCAGCCGGACGGAGTTGGAACTGTTCGGCGCCCCGATAACCAGCACCAGGTCGCTACCTGTGGCGATTTCCTTGACCGAAGCTTGCCGGTTGGACGTGGCATAGCAGATGTCTTCCGCTTTCGGGCCGATAACGCGGGGGAAGCGGGCTTTGAGAGCGTCTATAATCTGGGCGGTATCGTCTACCGATAGTGTGGTCTGGGTCAGATAAGACAGCGGCAGATCATCGGGAAAATCGAGGTTTGCTACATCTTCGATCGTTTCTACCAGCGTCATCTGGCCATCATCGACCTGACCCATCGTGCCGATCACTTCCGGGTGGCCTTCGTGGCCCACAAAGATGATGTGCTGGCCCTTCTCGATCTGGCGCTCCGCCTGACGGTGAACCTTGCTGACAAGCGGGCAGGTGGCATCGACATACAGCAATTCACGCCGCTCTGCCTCTGCAGGAACGGCTTTGGGCACACCGTGGGCGCTGAACACTACCGGCCGATTGTCAGGAACCTCGTCCAGCTCTTCGACGAAAATTGCGCCCTTGGATTTCAGCCCTTCGACCACAAAGCGGTTATGGACGATTTCGTGACGCACATAGACCGGTTCGCCATATTTTTCGAGAGCGCGTTCGACGATCTCGATCGCTCTGTCGACACCTGCGCAAAAGCCACGCGGAGCGGCAATAAGAAGAACGAGGGGCGACTTTTTCCGCCTGTCGGCGTGGTCAGCGGAACTGTGAATGGGCAAGGAGGCGTTCATACCTCCGCCTCTAGCGCTTTCGCCACGCCGCCGCTAGAGCAACAGCAATCGAATTGATCGTCCAAAACTCGGGGACCCTCCACGTCATGATGTCACGCCGCAATTTGTTTCTGGCCACCACCGCTGCTTTCGCGCTTGCTGGCTGCAGCCGAGAAGGCGATCTTGTCCTGGGCGAAGGTGTAGGCGTCACAGCTGTGCGCACCGTATGCCCGGCAGTGGGCATTCCCGACTATACGGGGGATCTGACGACATTCCGCACCCCGAACTCACGCCTTGCGAGCGATGTCGATGTTACCGCTACGATTACCGATGTCGAAAGCACCTGCGCCGAAGATGGTGCGCGGATTTACTCGGTTGCCAAGTTCAACGTGAATGCCCGCCGCACCGATGTGAGCGGTGCGCGGACCGTCCAGTTGCCCTATTACTCCACTGTCCTGCGCGGCGGTACATCCGTTGTGAGCAAGCGTGTGGGCACGGTCACCCTGTCTTTTGCCGATGGGCAGGAGCGCACCAGCGTACCGGCACAAGCAGCTGCCTATATCGATCGTGCTTCCGCCACTTTGCCGGAAGATATCCGCGAGCGGATTACCCGCAAGCGCAAGCCGGGTGATCCCGATGCAGCGATTGACCCGCTGTCCGATCCCGAAGTGCAGACCGCAGTCAGCCGCGCGACATTCGAACTGCTGGTCGGTTTCCAGCTAACCGAGGCACAACTGGGTTATAACGCTACGCGGTAATCGGCCACGGCGGGCTTGCGCCACTCCGGCTTTCCGTGATGTCTGCTATAGGATAGGCGCGCAGCCATGTCTGATACAAAACCTGATACCAAGACCCTGCATGCAGCATTTGCGGCAAAGGTCGATGCCGTCCTGTCCGCTCTGGAAATGGAAGGCAGCCTGCCTCCGGAAACGCCGCGCGGCAATGTGACCGTGGAACCCCCGCGCGATCCTTCGCATGGAGACCTGTCTACCAATGCCGCGATGGTTCTGGCCAAGCTGGCCAAGACCAATCCCCGTGCGCTGGCCGAGAAAATCATCGAGCATCTGGCCCGCGACCCCGATATCACAGAAACGTCGATCGCGGGTCCGGGGTTCATCAATCTGCGGCTGGCAGACAACGCTTGGGAGCGTGAGCTGGCGGCAATCGCAGAACTGGGCACGGATTATGGCCGCTCTGCAATGGGCGCAGGCCAGTCGGTAAATATCGAGTACGTTTCAGCCAATCCCACCGGCCCGATGCATATGGGCCACGCGCGCGGCGCGGTGGTAGGCGATGCGCTGGGGACCTTGCTGGCGTTTGCCGGACATGATGTGACCCGCGAATATTACGTCAACGATGCGGGCAGCCAGGTCGATACGCTCGCCCGGTCTACCCATATCCGCTACCGTGAAGCCTTGGGGGAAGATGTCGGCGCTATCCCCGAGGGGCTATACCCCGGCGATTATCTGAAACCGGTCGGCGAAGCAGCAAAAGCTGAGTTCGGTGATCGCTACAGGGGTGCACCGGAAGCCGAGTGGCTCGATCTGTTCAAAGCTTTCGCTGTCGACCGGATGATGGACCTGATCCGCTCCGACCTTGCACTGCTGGGTATCGAGCACGATGTTTTCGCGTCCGAGGCTGCTCTGCAGGCAGCGGGTAAACCGGAGCAGGCTGAAGCGTGGCTGCGCAAGCATGATCTTGTTTACGATGGCGAGCTGGCGCCCCCCAAGGGTAAGACGCTGGAAGATTGGGAAGCGGTCGAGCTGCCGCTGTTCCGCTCCACCAAATTCGGCGACGATCAGGATCGTCCGATTCGCAAAAGCGATGGAACATGGACCTATTTCGGTGCCGATCTGGCCTACCATCTGCAAAAGGCGGAAAGCTCCGACGCGCTGATTGATGTCTGGGGCGCGGATCATGCCGGTACGGTAAAGCGGATCAAGGCTGCTGTTGCTGCACTGGCGCAGGGTCAGGACAAAACCATCCCCTTCGATGTGAAGCTGGTCCAGATGGTCCATCTGATGCGCGACGGCGAACCGGTGAAAATGTCAAAACGCTCTGGCAATTTCGTCACCATTGCAGAGATGGTGGAGGAAGTGGGCAAGGATGTGGTGCGTTTCACCATGCTGACCCGCAAAGCCGACGCGCAAATGGAATTCGACTTTGCCAAAGTGGTCGAAGCGAGCAAGGATAACCCTGTTTTCTATGTGCAATATGCCCATGCCCGCATCTGCTCCACATTGCGCAAGGCAGCCGAAGAAGACGTGGCGCCGTCCGGCAAGGCATTGAAACGGCTCGGTGGAGACGAATGGACGCTGGTCAGTCAGGCAGCGCAGTTCCCGCGTATCGTAGAAGCCGCAGCAGCGGCGCGCGAACCGCATCGCATTGCGTTCTTCCTCTACGAGCTTGCCGCTGCCTTCCACACCTACTGGCACGGAGGAAACGAAGACGCTGGAAAACGCGTCATCGTGGCACAGGATAATGAACTGACGTCTGCAAGGCTTTTCGTGGTCGATTCAATCGGGCAGGTTATTCGCAATGGCCTTGCCCTGTTGGGTGTCGAGGCGGTCGAGGAGATGTGACGATGTACGGGGGCGAAAAAAACGGGTCTGATGATCTGAACCAAGAGGGTGAAGATTACACCACCGCGTATGAAACGGTACAGGATCAGGACGAAGAATGGGGCGAAGACGGCGCACCGCTAAATTCGGAGATCGAGGATGACGGCCTTGATCTGGACGGCGATGACGAAGCCTTGCCGTGGCTGGAATCCAGTGATTATGCCGATGACGACAGTGTCGATACAGGACGGCTGGTCGGATTTGTCATGCTCGGATTGCTGGCGCTTGCTCTGCTGGTAGGAGGCATCTGGTTTTTCTCCAATCGCGGGCCTGATCCGGAACTGGTTGCCGATGGCAGCACGATCGAGGCGCCAGAGGGCGATTACAAACGTCGTCCCGATGATGCCGGGGGCAAGGAATTCCCCGGCACAGGAGATGTTGCTCCGGCAGTGGGTGAAGGCGAAACCCGCGAAGGGCGCTTGGCCGATGGTGCCTCTGGCAGCAACACAGCGGTGCGCCCCAGCGTCGATGCGCCAAGCAATAATGATCGAAACGCGGATAAAGGCTCTGATGCTGCCGATGGTTCGGCCGCCGGCACGCCCAGCGCAGGCAATACAGGCAGTGCTGCCGCTTCAGGTTCACCCAGCGGTCCCGGTGTGCAAGTCGGCGCCTATTCCAACAAGGCTACGGCAGAAGCGGGCTGGCGCCAGCTAAACCGCCAGACCAGTGCGCTTTCCGGCGTGCGGTACCGTATTGTCGAGGGCGAGGCTGACATCGGCAAGGTGTTCCGTCTGCAGGCAACACCTGGCGACATGGCAGCGGCCAACCGCCTTTGCACTGCACTCAAGGCAGACGGTGTGGCTTGTCAGGTAAAGCCGTGATCTGACCGGATCGGGCAGGAATTTCCGCCCTTATCGTATCCACATTCGAAACCCCGCTCCCTCTTGCAGGTTGCGGGGTTTCTTGCGAGTCTGACCGGCATGAAAACGCCTGCAATCTTCGGACTTTCCGGCCCAGAGCTTAGCGTAAAGGAGCGCGACTTTTTCCGCGAGGCCGATCCGGCTGGCTACATCTTGTTTGCCCGTAATTGCGAGGACGCAGAGCAACTGCGCAAATTGACCGGCGATTTGCGGGAAATTCACGGGCGCGACCAGTTGATAATATCGATCGATCAGGAAGGCGGGCGGGTCGCGCGGATGAAGCCGCCCGTGTGGACGCGCTACCCCGCAGGTGAGGTTTTCGCCAATTTGTACGAAATCGCTCCGGCCAGCGCGATTGAAGCGGTGCGGGTCAATGCGCAGGCAATGGCGATGGAGCTGGCCGGTGTCGGTATCAGCGTGGATTACCATGCGCCGATGGATGTCCGCCGCCCGGAAACCGATGATGTAATCGGCGATCGCGCACTGGGCAGCGATCCTGTTCAGGTGGCGGCATTAGGCCGCGCCTTGCTGGATGGAATGCAGCGAGGCGGTGTGGTGGGGTGCCTGAAACATATGCCGGGTCATGGCCGCGCAACATGCGACAGCCACAAGGAAATGCCGATCGTCCACGCTTCTTCAGAGGAGCTGGAAACCGATATTGCGCCGTTCCGCGCACTGTCCGATGCGCCGCTGGGGATGAGCGCGCACATCGTGTTTACACAGTGGGATGCAGACTATCCGGCAACCCAGTCGCCTACGGTCATCAAAGACATCATTCGCGCGGCCATCGGCTTTGACGGGCTGCTGCTGACCGATGATATCGATATGCAGGCATTGCAAGGCAGCATTGCCGAACGCTCGCAGCGGGCATTGGCGGCAGGATGCGATATCGTTCTGAATTGCTGGGGCCGGATGGATGATATGATTGCGATTGCAGAGACCTGCTCTTCAATCGGTGAAGGCAGCCGCACGCGACTGGAGCGGGTTCACGCCGCTATGGCATCCACAACCGATACGGCCGAGCGAGATGAATTGCTGGCAAAGCGCGATGCCTTGCTGGATGCGGCCAGGATTTCTGCATGAGCGAAGAAGCATTGATCCTCGGCCAGCCCGATACAGGCGCAATGGACAATGATTGGCAGGGCATTGCCGCGCCCGGAACCACGGATCAGGGCGCGCTGTATCTGGCGCTTGACGGGTGGGAGGGGCCGCTAGACCTGCTGCTGGATCTGGCACGGCGACAGAAAGTCGATCTGTTGCAGATATCAATTCTGTCGCTGGTCGATCAATATCTCGATTTTCTCGATACCGCAGAAGCACTGAAACTGGAGTTAGCGGCCGATTATCTGGTGATGGCCGCGTGGCTGGCTTACCTCAAATCCGCCATGCTGCTTCCCAAGGAAGAGCAAGAGGATCCGAGCCCTGAAGAGCTGGCCCTGCGCTTGCAATTACGGCTACAGCGCCTGGGTGCGATGCGCGAGGCGGCGGCGCGTCTGATGGCGCGGGATCGGGTAGGGCGCGATGTGTTTCTGCGTCCCTCGCCAGAGGGTTTGCGGATCGACCGGATGACTGCATGGAAATGCGATTGGTTCGATGTCGTACAAGCTTACGGACAGGTGAAGGCACGCACAGCGCCCGCCGTCCATATGGTGCGCGAGCGTCCAGTGATGACATTGGAGAGCGCGCTCGACCGCGTTTCCTCAATGCTTGGTGTGACACTGGACTGGATTGCCTTGGAAGATTTCCAGCCGCCTCATGCCGAACCGCGCCTGCGACGGTCTGCAATGGCGTCCAGCTTCGTGGCTGCGCTGGAATTGGCGCGTCAGGGCCGGGCGGAACTGGCTCAGGATGAGATTTTCGGCCCCCTTAAACTTCGCCGCGTTCGGATGCCGGCATGAGCGACGCGTCCGATGACATGGAGCGCGCGATCGAGGCGACATTGTTTGCTTCGGAAGATCCGCTGACGGTGGATGCCTTGGTCATTCATCTGGGCGATGTCGCTGCCAGCGATGTGCGCGAGGGATTGCGCAACCTGGCCAAACATTACAGCAAGCGCGGCATCGCTCTGGTCGAACGGGGTAAGCGTTGGCAATTCCAGACGGCCCCCGATCTGGCGCATATATTGCGGCGTGAGAAGGAGCAGGTCCGCCGCCTGAGCCGCGCCGGAACCGAAGTGCTGGCAATCATCGCCTATCATGAGCCGGTCAGTCGAGCCGAGATAGAAGCCATTCGCGGCGTACAGACAGCGAAGGGTACGCTGGACGTGCTGATGGAAGCGGGTTGGGTGCGTGCCGCCGGACGACGCGAGGTGCCCGGACGCCCTATAATTTACGCCACCACACCTGATTTTCTAGCCCATTTCGGACTTGCAAGCCGCCGCGATTTGCCCGGTATCGATGAATTGCGAGCCTCTGGTCTGCTTGATCCTGTGGACGATGTTTTCGATACGTTGTCGGGTGAGCGAGACGAAGCAGTAGCTACTCCGGACGATCGCTCGATAAGCAATCGGCAGGTCGATAACGAAGCCTGACTGGCGCACACTGCTTATAGCGCCTATATCGGTGACACATTCATTTTTGGAGACGTCCCATGGGACAAATCGGTATCTGGCAAATCATTATCGTTGCAGTCGTAATTCTCGTCTTGTTCGGGCGCGGCCGTATTTCTGAAATGATGGGCGATTTCGGCAAAGGCGTCAGCAGTTTCAAGAAAGGGCTGAATGATGACGAGAAGCCTGTTGATGACAGCTCTACACGAATTACCGGCCCGGGTGTCGATACGCCGCCTGTAAACGAGACCAAGTCAACCGAACCTGTCGACAAGAACGCTTGAGGCGCACGCGGTAGGCTGAACCATGTTCGATATCGGCGCGCCCGAGTTGCTAGTGATCGCCATCGTAGCGATTTTTGCTATCGGGCCCAAAGAATTGCCTCATGCCATGCGCACAGCCGGACGCTGGATCGGGAAGTTCCGCCAAACCACTGCGCATTTCCGCACCGGTATCGATGCGATGGTGCGCGAGGCGGAAATGGAAGATCTCGACAAGAAATGGCGCGAGCAGAACGCCAAGATCATGGCGCAATATCCAGACGAGCAGATGACCCCGCTGGATCAGCGCACCGATACACTTTCGGCAGCGGAAGCGCGGGAGGCGCAGGCAAAGGCGCGCAATGCAGGTGCCAGCGGTGAGGCTGGAGATGACGCAGACACTACCAGCGTCGATGCCGGGGTAGATACCACAGCGGACACATCCACAGCGGATGCCCCTGATATTTCGCCTGCGCCCAAGCAGAGTTGATAGATGGCTGATGATGATCTCGATCAAACGCAGGCACCGCTGCTCGATCATCTGATCGAGCTGCGTACCCGGCTGGTTCGAGCGGTCGCGGCGCTGGCTGTCGCATTTGCGATCTGCTTCTACTTCGCGGACAATATTCTGGCTTTTCTGGCTCAGCCGTTGACCGATGCATTTCCGCCGGGCGAAGGGCGACTGATCTACACCAAACTGTACGAAGTGTTTTTCGTGGAGTTGAAAGTCGCGCTGTTTGCTGCCTTTTGTTTCAGCTTCCCTGTCATTGCGAACCAGATGTGGGCGTTCATCGCCCCAGGATTGTATGCAAAAGAGAAGAAGGCATTTCTCCCCTTCCTGTTTGCCACGCCGATCCTGTTCACTGCTGGCGCGTCTCTGGCTTATTTCGTAGTCATGCCAACTGCTTTCCGCTGGTTTCTCGGATTTGAAGGTCAAGCTGGCGGACTGGATATACAAGCCCTGCCGGCCGCAGGCGATTACCTCAGTCTGGTAATGCAATTCATTCTCGCATTCGGGATCAGTTTCCTGTTGCCGGTCTTGCTTCTGCTGCTCAACCGGGCCGGAATTGTCAGCCGCGAACAATTGTCCAAGGCGCGGCGCTATGTCATCGTGGGTGTGGTGGCAGTTGCAGCGATTGTGACTCCGCCCGATCCGGGATCGCAGCTCATATTGGCCCTGCCATTGTACATTTTGTACGAAGGGTCGCTTTTGTTGATGCGGTTTGGTGAACGGAGGCGAGCCAAGGCAGACCGGAACATTCCCAAAGAGGGGCCTGCGAAAAGTATCTGACGGGAAAAATATTGGCTGACCTTACAAAGCGGCCGGCTATCAAATGGCCTAGCGTCCCGATGAGTTAAGCAAATTCAGGCTGCCCAACTCAGACACTGTCCTTTTATCTGGTATTGGTAAGGGTTTTTGGTGGGCACAAAAAAAGCGGAGCCCGAAGGCCCCGCTTTCTTGAAATTCATAAATTCGCGTGAAGCTTACGAGCTAACCGCGTCGTCGTCGCCACCGTCAGCAGCGATTACGATGCCGCCGATTACAGCAGCTGCAGCGAGCAGTGCGAGAATAACACCACTGCCACCGACTTCGCTTGCATTGGTTGTCGGAGCGGAACGCTCGGAAACGATTTCAGCTGCGACAGGCGCGGTTGCAAGCGAAACTGCAGCGGCTGCTACGGCGAGAGTACGAAGCTTCATAATATTGGTCTCCTGAACCATAAACTTAGTGATTTCAGAGGCCGTATTAGAGACCGGTCGCATTCCGTGCAAGCCCAATGTGGCCCCTGACCGTGGCCTTCGCGCCACAATTCATAGGAATTTTGACTGGATTACCAACAAAATGGGGCCCGCGATTGTCTCACGAGCCCCATATTTCTGGGCAATGAGGCAGCTTACAGCCTCGAAACCATTAAGTTTATGCGCTGACCGGGTCATCATCGTCGTCGTCACTATCGGCGATCAGTATGATGCCACCAATCACGACCGCTGCGCCGAGAAGATACAGGGCTGAACCTTGACCAGCGAGCTTGCTGGATTCGCCCACTGGCTGGGTGCGTTCTGTAGAGACTTCAGCCATAACAGGGGCGGCGGCGAGGCCGACTGCGGCGGTTGCCAATACAAGTTTACGGAATGCCATGATGGTATTCTCCAATTACTAAGTTTTGGGCGGCTTGAGCCCGGGTGCCGCGTTGCGACGCGAAAGAGATTTGTTGCAACCGCTATGGACCGGTGCAAATTGCATCTCGCACATTGTTCTAAACAATAGATAAATGATTGGTTCTTGGTTTTCGCCAAAGCGGTGCGGGCAGCGGATGAGTTGCACTTTTCCACTATTCTCCGGCCAGGTAAACTCTTTCGCCACCAATCCAGGTCTGCAGAACTTGCATAGCCCGCAGTTCGGCAGGGGAGGCAAGTATCGGGTCACGATCAACCAGCACGAAATCGGCCCGCTCCCCTTCTACCAAACGCCCGAAACGGCCATCGGCAAACCCGGCATAGGCGGCATCCTGCGTGAAAGCTTTTAGCGCCGCCTCGCGCGACACAGCCTCCATCGGCAGCCAGCCGCCAAAGGGCTGGCCGTCTGCATCCTCGCGGGTGAAGGCTGCTACCAAACCTGCTGTCGGATCGGGCGATTCTACCGGAGCGTCGGAGCCGAAGGCCAGCCGTGCGCCGGTGCCTGCGATACTGTTCCATGCATAGGCTCCGCCGAGCCGATCCGACCCAAGGCGCGCCTCGGCCATAAGGCGGTCCGATGTCTGGTGAACCGGTTGCATCGAGGCAATTATCCCGTTCTCTCCGAACCGGCTAAGATCGGCAGGGGTGACGATTTGTGCATGCTCGATGCGCCATCGCCGGTCGCCAGTGTAAGTTTCACCCAGTTCCTTGATCGCGCTCAGCAACTCGGCGTTGGCTGCATCACCGATGGCGTGAGCCGCGACTTGGAAATTATCCATCGCAGCCCGGCTCATAAGGTTTCTGATCTGGGCTGGCGATAGGAAGGGCAGTCCCGTATTATCAGGATCATCTGCATAGGGCGCCTTCAACCATGCTCCGCGTGATCCCAGCGCACCGTCAAGATAGAGCTTTACCCCCCCAAGGCGTAGCCGGTCATCATACAGCCAGGGCGTCGGGCGCGGACCGGCAATCGCCTCCATCGCATCGATCCCGGCAGCATAGGCCATGATGCGCATTTTCAGCCGGCCTTCGTCTCCGGCGCGGCGCATCGCCTGCCAGTCTTCCAGCGTGGTCCCCATATCCGCTGCAGCAGTAATCCCGAGGGCGAGCAGTCTCTCTTGCGCCTTGGCCAGCGCGGCATCGCGGTCTTTGGGGCGTGGTTCGGGGATAATCTTGGTCACCAGATCCCCCGCAGCATCGATAAAAACACCGGAAGGCTTGCCGGAGGGCAGACGTTCAATCCGTCCTCCGGAGACTTCCTTTGTCGCCGCGGTCACGCCTGCCCGCTGCAGAGCGAGTGAATTGCCCCAGCCTGCATGGCCATCTACCCGCTCCAGCCAGACAGGCCGGTCAGGAATCACGGCGTCCAGATCGGCTGCTGTAGGAAAACGGCCAAGACCCCATTTTTCCTGATTCCAGCCACCGCCCAAAATCCACGGACGGCCAGGGTTTTCCTGCGCATATGCGGCAATTTTTGCCTGAGCCTCGGCCAGAGACGTCGTGTCAGACAGGTCCAGCGTCAGCGCGCCGAAGCCTACACCCATGACGTGCAAATGGGCGTCGATCAGGCCGGGCATGAGGACACGGCCTTCTCCATCCAGCCGAAAATCTGTTTCGGGCCGGTCGTCCCGCCGGTCCAGTATTTCTTTCACGCGGCCGTCATCGTCGACCCATAGCCCGGTGAACCGGTCGAGTTCTCCATCGGAATCGATCCGCACACCGTCGACATTGTCGATCAACAGATCGGCCAGCGCGGGGCTGGGCAGGGCAAGAGCGGCCAGGGCTGCCAGCGTCAGGGGTATGCGAATCATAACGTTTCATTTCCTTTGGGAAGACGGCGGATAAGGGCGCTGGTATCCTGACGCGTGCCGCCCATTGCTTGAATGTCTGCGTAGAATTGGTCGACCAGCGCACTGACCGGGGATGACAGGCCGAGACGTTTTGCTTCGTCCAGAGCGTACCCCAGGTCTTTCCGCATCCAGGCGATAGCAAATCCGAAGTCGAACTCGCCCCCCGCCATAGTCGCCCACCGATTGTCCATTTGCCAGCTTTGCGCCGCTCCGCCGCTGATGGCTTGGAACACCTTGCCCGTATCCATGCCTGATGCTTGCGACAGCCGGACCGCTTCGGACAGGCCCGCCAGCGTTCCGGCGATGCACATCTGGTTGGCCATTTTGGCCGTTTGACCAGCACCGACATCGCCCACATGGACAATTCGCGCAGCGTAGCTTTGCATTACAGGTTCCGCGCGGGCGAAGTCTTCAACGGAGCCGCCGCACATGATTGCCAGCTTTCCATTCTCCGCGCCCGCCTGTCCGCCTGAAACAGGGGCATCGACAAAACCGATACCGCGCGCATCGGCTTCGTCTGCCACGGACCGGGCCATGGCGGCAGACGTGGTTGTGTGATCGATCAGCAGGGTGCCTTCGGCCATGTGGGCCAGCGCGCCGTCTGCTTCCAATACCACTTGTGCCAGATCCTCGTCATTGCCGACACATACGATAACAATGTCCGCACCGCTGGCAGCCTCGGCGATGGACCCCGCCACGTCTGCCTTGCCACTGTGAGCATCGGCCCATTCGCCGCGTCGTTTGTCGGAGCGGTTCCATGCCCGTAGTGAATATCCAGCCGCTGCCAGATGTCCGGCCATAGGGCCGCCCATTACGCCTAGGCCGAGAAAAGATACTATCGGTCTGTGTGTCATGCAGGCAGGCGGTAAAGGCTCTAAGCCGTCCTGCCAATGGTGCCTGCTGACAGGCCAGCTTGTCACAGCACAGTTTGCATCCCCGTTGCGCGTATGCGCCACCGCCCCTAGGGCGCTTTGCTTATGAGCATTTCGCAATCAGAGGCGCTTGCAGCGCTGACCCTCGATCATGTCAAAGCCGCAGCCGAACGGATCAAGGGCGCTGTTGTCCGTACCCCGACGATGCATTCGATTACCCTGTCAAAAATCTCCGGCGCAGAAATTTGGCTGAAATTCGAAAATCTGCAGTTCACCGCCGCTTACAAAGAGCGCGGTGCCCTGAATGCGTTGCTCAAGTTGAACGAAGAACAGCGCGCGCGCGGAGTGATTGCTGCGTCGGCTGGCAATCACAGCCAGGGACTGTCCTATCACGGTACTCGTCTGGATGTTCCCGTTACCATTGTGATGCCGCGTACCACGCCCGTAGTTAAGGTAATGCAGACCGAAAGCGTGGGCGGAAACGTGGTGCTCGAAGGCGAAACCTTCGATGAAGCATATGCCCATGCGCGCCAACTGGAGAAGGAAGGCGGACTTACCTTCGTCCATCCTTTCGATGATCCGGACGTCGCCGCAGGCGCAGGCACAGTGGCGTTGGAAATGCTCGAAGACACACCGCAGCTTGATTGCATTGTAACGCCGATCGGTGGCGGGGGGCTGATGTCCGGCATGTCGACTGTGGCCCGCGCGCTCAAACCCGACATGGAGATCGTCGGGGTCGAAGCTGCACTCTATCCCTCCATGCGCAACAAGATCGCGCAGGAAGGATCGCCGTGTGGCGGGGATACGCTGGCCGAAGGCATTGCGGTGAAAGAGCCGGGGGCATTTACCTCGCAGATCATCGCAGAGCGGGTCGATGAAATCCTGTTGGTTGATGAGTCGGCACTCGAACATGCAGTCTCGCTGCTGTTGCAGATTGAAAAGACCGTGGTCGAGGGCGCAGGGGCTGCGGGTCTGGCGGCTGTGCTGGCCAATCCGGACCGGTTCGCGGGCCGCAAAATCGGTCTGGTTTTATGCGGTGGCAATATCGATTCCCGCCTGTTGGCCAACGTATTGCTGCGCGATCTGGCGCGGGCTGGGCGGCTGGCGCGTTTGCGCGTCACGCTACAGGATCGTCCGGGTGCCTTGTACAAGGTGATGGGGGAGTTCGACGCGCACAACGTCAACATCATCGAAATTTACCATCAACGGATTTTCACCAATCTTCCCGCCAAGGGCCTGATTACCGATATCGAATGCGAAGCGCGCGATGCCGATCAGCTCGCTGCCCTGGTCCAGTCGATGAGAGACAAGGGATACACCGTCAGTCCGGTAGAGCTGGCCTGATCTGCCGCCGTCCGTCGCTCAATTGTTGAAAGTAATCAATCCTTAACCGAGTTTTGTGGTTAAGAAGCTTTTACCTGAGCTCAAGCTTTGCAATAAGGTCGCCCAAGTCGGTGCGGCAATTCTGCCAGCCGGCGTAGAGGACATGACGCCTTCATCTGTGACCGCGCCCGTTCGCTTCCCCCGCTTTTTCGTGACCAGCCCGGCGCCGTGCCCGTATCTTGACGGAAAAACGGAGCGGAAGGTTTTTACCGAGCTTAAAGGTCCGCATTCGGAGCAGCTTAACGAAGCACTGGGCCGGATCGGTTTCCGACGCAGCCAGACGGTGGCGTATCGGCCCAGCTGTGCCGGATGCCAGGCATGCGTTTCCGTTCGCGTCGCGGCAGACGTATTCAGGCCCTCTACATCGCAAAAGCGTAATCGGAAGCGTAATTCGGATCTGGTTGCTACAGAATGTCGCCCTTGGGCTACCGACGAGCAATTCGATCTGTTGCGCCGTTACCTCTCGCATCGCCATCCCGAAGGCGGGATGAGCAGCATGGAGGAAATGGATTATGCGGATATGGTGGAACACACTCCTGTTTCCAGCTATGTTGTTGAGTATAGGGAACCGTCGGAAGACGGAGCACCGGGTCGTTTGGTTGGAGCTTGTCTGACAGATCGTCAATCCGACGGCCTGTCGATGATCTACAGCTTCTTCGATCCGGAGCATGAGCAACGTTCGGGTCTTGGCAATTACATCATTCTTGAACACATTCGGAGAGCATCAGCAGACGGTCTCCCGTTCGTGTATCTCGGCTATTGGGTCAAAGGATCCGGCCGAATGGAATACAAGGTTCGCTATCGTCCCATCGAGACACTTGGCCCCGATGGGTGGCAACGGATGGATGAAGAGGAGCAGGATGCTCTTATCCGCGCTTCGCTCGAACCCAAAAATGCCCTCAAACCTGCCGAACAAGAAAGTTTCGCTTTCACCACCGCAGGTTAGGTGCGCTGCCGCATCCGATCTGGCGCTGGCGGCATCGCTCGCGCTGTTGCTGCATCCGACCGACGTGTTTGCGCAAAGCCTTGAAGATCTGATCCCCGACAGCGCTGTCGAGAACCCCGAAGGATGGGCGAGCGATGGCTCGGGCCCCGACCCGGTTGTGCAGGACGGCGGAGCGTTTGTTCCACCAGAGCCGGAAACGCCGCTGGACGAGCTTCCGCAGATGACTGTTGAATGGCCGGACGATTTGGAATTGTCGCCAATCGAGCCGCTGGATCCTGACGAAAATGTTCGTTTCGCCGATCTGGGCGAGGATCCGGTTTTTACCCCGCCACAGGGCCCGGTCGTCGACCTGACCGATTCACTATCCATCAGCTTCCCGCGCGAACGCGCCCTTTTCCCCGTGCAGGACGAATTTCTCGACAGGTTCAGGGAGCTGTCCGCAATCGAGGAGTTCGACGATGGCAAAAGCAACGTCGCACAGCTGGCTGCTCGGTCGAGAGCAGACGAAGAGCTGCTGCAAACCATGCTGCGCGTTTACGGCTATTACGATGCCCGGACGGTGCGCTCAGTCGTAACGGGTCAGACCGATATCGATGGCGATGGAACGATCGAAGACCCGCCCAAAGTACGCTTCGATGTAATTCCGGGCAGCCGATACAGGTTCGGCGCAATCGATCTGGGCCAGCTCGATCAGGCAGCCGATTATACCAAGCTGCGCAACGCATTTGAAATCCAGAGCGGTGATTTCCTTTCCAGTGACGCGATCATTCGGGAGCAGTTCGATCTGGACAGCGCACTGGGCGAAAACGGTTATCCGTTTGCAGCTATAAACTCGCCGGAACTGTTAATCGATCATGCGCGTGCCGAGGGCGATCTGACTATGCTCGTGCTGCCGAATGGCAAATACGCCTTTGGCGGCGTGACCTCCAACCTGCCAGATTTTCTTTCGGGGCAGCATCTGGAAACTATCGCGCGCTTCGATGAGGGCGATATTTACAAGCGCAGCCTGGAACTGGATTTACGCCGGGCAATTACAGCGACCGGCCTCGTATCCTCTGTCAGCATTACACCGCGCGAAGTTGAGGCCCCGACGATTGGTAATCCAGGCACGGTGGAACTGGATGTGGAAATGACCGAGGCGGAGCTGCGGACAATCGCGGGCGCCATCGGTTACGGTTCTGAAGAGGGCTTTCGCATTGCGGCAAGTTGGGAACATCGCAATTTCTTTCCCCCTGAAGGCTCTGTGAAAGTACGCGGTATCGCAGGCACGCAGGAGCAGTTGGCGGGCATTACCTTTCGGCGGAACAATCTGGGTGGCCGCGACCGTATTTTGAACATCGATGCCTACGCCAGCACGATTGACAGTCCAGCCTTTGATGCGCGAACCGTTGCTCTCACAACCTCTTACGAGCGGGTTTCGACACTGCTGTTTCAGAAGCCGCTCGGCTGGAGTGTAGGTCTGGAACTGATTGCTACGCAGGAACGCCCTCCCATGGTGGACGGCGTCGCCCGACCGCGCGAGACGTATTTCGTCGCAGCGCTGCCCCTCTATGCGCAAATCGATACTAGCAATGACCTGCTCGACCCGACCGAAGGGTTTCGCTTGTCGGGCCGCGTTTCCCCTGAAGTTTCGCGGAGCAATAATAAACAGAGCTATTACCTGCGTGGGCGGGCCGATGCTTCCTATTACGAGCGGATCACGGACAAGATTGTACTGGCTGGACGGGCTGCCTATGGCGCGATACCCGGAACCGATCTGACGAATATCGCTCCTTCGCGTCGCTACTATGCCGGCGGTGGCGGATCAGTGCGCGGCTACGGTTTCCGCGAAATCGGTCCGCGCGATGCCGAGGGTGAGCCAAGCGGCGGACGCTCCGTACTGGAAGTAGCAGCAGAAGCGCGCATCCGGACCGGCTTCCTAGATGGCGCAGTTTCGGTCGTACCGTTTGTAGATGCAGGGTCGGTGGGCACAGGCCTGACGCCTGATTTCGCCGAATTCCGCATCGGAGCTGGGGTGGGTCTGCGCTATCACACTGGCTTTGGCCCGGTTCGTGTGGATGTAGGCGTTCCTCTGAACCCCCGTCCGGATGACAATCCGGTAGCAGTCTATGTTTCTCTGGGTCAGGCGTTCTGATGGCGCAAGACGATGACACACCGGAGGACGATGTTCGCTCCGGTCCGACAAAACGCCGGTGGGTGCGGGTTGTCATTGTCTGTCTGGCCGCGTTTCTGGTGGTGGCGCTCGCCTTCTCGGTCTTTATTGGTACTCAATCCGGCTCGAACTTTGTCCGTGATACGATCAACAGTCAGGAATTCGGCGAGAAGCTGGAGATCGACGTCGGGACTATCAATGGCTCGCTGTTCGAAACGCCGATTATTTCAAATGTCGTTATCAGGACATTCGTCGAAAGCTCGGCAAATGCTGCTGGCACTCGTGAGCCGGAATTGCACCTCGTCATAGACCGGATGGAAGTCGATGCGGACCTGCTGCGGTATTTGAGAACCAGTTTGCCGGACATTATGATTGGTGCGCTCCATCCGAACATCGCCCGTTTTCTTGGGCTGGATGACCGCAAAAGCAGTGCGGAACTGAGGCTGCGACTGGTCGACATTACAAGCGGGCGCTTGCTGAGCATCCCGGATGAGAGTGAAGATACGGGCGGCCCGCTGCTGCCGGAAATCCCGATTTCCATAGATCACCTGATCGTCAGCAATTTTACAATTGCACCTGGGATTGCGACAGCAGAAGAGCAGATGCTTGCTCTCGATACTTCTGTTGTCCTGCGTGACCGCCGGGCCATCGTTGATGGAAAGGGAGCATTGGGACCGGACACATTTGCACTCGCTCTGAACTCGGTGCCCGACGATGGTGTATTCGATCTTTCGCTTGATCTGCAGGCCACCGAAGGTGGGCCAGTAACAGCGCTGGCCGGGTTGGACGGCGCGTATCGCGCTCAAATCAAGGGGGCGGGCGACTGGAACGCATGGAAAGGGCACGCACTTGTCAGTCGCAGTGATGACCGCATCGGAGCGTTCCGTATCACCAAGCGCGCTGAGCTTTTCCAGATTGCCGGTATTGCCGATCCCACATCGTTTATCGGCGGCATTACGGCTCAGGCACTGGGTGATAATGTCGCGGTGGGCATATCCGGCAAACTGAATAACTTGCAGATCAGCAACGCGCAAAGCTGCGGTGAAACCGAAGCTGATATCGTCGCATCAGGCGGTGCACCGTGCCAGTTCTTCGAAGGCGGTATTGCAGTGCGGGGCGTTGGCATGCGCGCTGACGGGAAGGGCGCATTCGACTTTACCAATCTCCGGTTCCAGAATTTTGCGATTGCCGCCGATCTCCTGGATGATGATTTGCTGGGTGATACGGCCATTCTGGAAGGGCTGGCACTGAAAGCTACGCTCAACGGAGCGCTAGGCGATTTGGCGATCGGCCACACGGTAGAAGCTCAACGAGCTGTCTTTGGCACCACGCAATTGATCGACGTCCGGCAGCAGGGTCTTGGGCGCTACACCGATGGTCGTATAGTTATGCCTCTGGACATGCAGTTTGGCCGAATATTGACCGGTGATCCTATGGCGGATCAACGACTTTCGGACGGCTCGATCGTGGGCCGGCTGGTTTACGAAGGCGACAGCCTTACGTCCGACCAACTCGACATCACTTTTCCCGGAGCCAGCGCCCGGCTTAGCTTGGCGGCCAAACTGGCAACGCCGTCCGTTCGCTTGAGCGGACCGGCTGCGATCAACCGCGTTCCTGTCAAGACGCTGGGCATCGTCAATGGCGGTGGCCGGATCGATTTTGCCTATGCAGGCAATCAAGGCTGGACGTTGGATTCCAGTTTTAACGCAGCCGTGCCGTTGGTCACCAACGATACAATTGCCAACCTTGCAGGGCCTCGGCTGGATTTTGCCGGCGGCGTCAGCCTGAGCAGTGCTGGGCCGATTACCTTCCGTCAGGTGCGGCTGGATTCGCAGAAGCTCGACCTGGTGCTGGACGGGCGTGTTGAGGGACCGACCACCTCGGTCGCGGGGACGGGGCGTCACACGCAATATGGAGCGTTCACTGTCGAGGCGGCTCTTGCCGGGAATGGTCCGGAGGCCGTGCTGGTATTCGCTGATCCTCTGCCCGCTGCCGGACTGAAAGATGTGCGGGTGGCCCTGTCCCCAACGCAGGAAGGCTTCGCGATAGAAACACAGGGCCAATCCACGCTGGGCGCGTTTGACGGGCAATTGTCTCTGATTGCCCCAGCCGCTGGTCCGACGCTTATTTCAATCGAGCGGCTGACCGTTTCCGAAACCGAATTGACTGGCGATCTGCAACTTGCAGATGGCGGAGTAGCGGGCCAGCTCGCGCTTGTCGGCGGCGGAGTAGAGGGAACCATCGCGCTTGCGCCGCGCGGCGGGGGGCAGGGTTTCACGGTTAATCTGAATGCCAATGATGCGCGCTTTGGCGGCTCTACGCCGCTGGTCATAGCGAAGGCCAGTGTAAAGGGTAGCGGCGTTTTTGCAGGGGGTATCACGGAGAGCAGGACGAGCGCAGAAGCCACCATGAATGCGCAGGGCGTTAGCTATGGCTCTGCCTTTATCGGGCGACTGGCAGCCAATGCGCAGCTGGAAAATGGCCAGGGAATTATTACAGCGTCGCTGAGAGGCAGGCGGCAGAGCCGATTTGCGCTCCAACTCAACGGCCAGATAGCACCCGACCGGATCGCCTTGGCGGCGCGGGGCGAATATGGCGATGACAGGATTTCCATGCCGCGCCGTGCGGTACTGACGCCACTGGATAATGGCTGGCAACTGGCACCGATGCAGGTCAATTTCGACGGTGGCACGGCAATGCTGGAAGGCACCTTCGGCGGTGCCCGGACGCGGATCGATCTGGCGCTGGACGATGTACCGTTGTCTATTGCTGACATCGTTCTGGCCGATCTGGGGCTGGGTGGAATGATTTCGGGTACCGTTACCTATGATGCCCCTGCAGGCGGATTACCTAGCGGCGATGCGCGGGTAAAGATTGATAACCTAACCCGTTCCGGGCTGGTTCTTGCATCGCGTCCGATCGACCTCTCGCTGGTCGGGAAACTGACGGAAAACCGTATTGAAACGCGCGCCGTGCTAAATGATGATGGCGGTCAGCGTGGCAGTATCCAGATGCTGGTCAGCGAAATGCCCGTCAACGGCAATCTTGTCTCTCGCTTGCAGGCGGGTAATCTGCTGGCCCAGCTCCGATACAAGGGCCCCGCAGCTGCATTGTGGCGTCTGGTAGCGATCGACGCTCTCGACTTTACCGGTCCTGCAGCGGTCGCAGCGGATATTACCGGGACCATTTCCGATCCAGTTTTCCGAGGTTCCCTTGCGAGCGACAACTTACGGGTGCGAAGCGGATTGTCGGGCACGGACGTACGCGATGTGTCGCTGCGCGGAAATTTCTCCGGCTCGCGCTTACGTCTTACCCGCTTTGCCGGAACGGCTGTGAATGGCGGCGCTGTCAGTGGTAGCGGATTTATCGATCTGGCCAATCTTGGCGTGGGCAAAGGGCCGGAGATGGATCTGCGCATCGCCGCGAACAATGCGAAGTTGCTCGATTCCCAAGGAATCAGCGCCACAGTAACAGGGCCGCTGCGGATCGTGTCAAACGGGGTGGGAGGCACAATCGCCGGACGCGTGCAGGTTGACCGTGCCAGCTGGAGGTTTGGCGTAGCCGCGGAGGATGTTTCTCTGCCGGTAATCAAGACGAGTGAAGTCAATCTGCCATTTGATATCGCGCCCCAGCGCGCGCAGGGCGCTCCGTGGCGCTATTTGATAAATGCTACCGCGCCGAACAGAGTTGATGTCGACGGCATGGGGCTGGACAGCGAATGGCGCGCAGATATTCGCCTGCGCGGGACGACAAGAGATCCGCGTATCGGCGGGGAGGCAAGCGTAGTGCGCGGCTCCTACACATTTGCCGGAACGCGGTTCGAGTTAACTCGCGGCGAGATCAATTTCGACGAGAATGGACCGATTGATCCGCAGCTTGATATTGTTGCAGAGACCGAAAGCACCGGTGTGGATGTGGAAGTCTCGGTGCGGGGCAATGGCCTCAATCCGGAAATCGGTTTCAGTTCCAATCCGGCCTTGCCGGAGGAGGAAATTCTCGCGCGCCTGCTGTTTGGCGGATCGATTACCGATTTATCGGCCACCGATGCGGTTCAGCTCGGCGCAGCGCTGGCGTCGTTGCAGGGCGGCGGAGGCGGTCTGGACCCAATCAACCAGCTGCGCACGGCCATTGGGCTTGATCGTCTGCGGATCGTCGGGGCAGATCCAGCGCTCGATCGCGGAACAGGCATTGCGCTCGGCAAGAATTTCGGTCGCAAATTCTACGTCGAGCTCATCACTGACGGGCGTGGTTACACAGCTACAGAAGTGGAATTCCGGGTGACCAGCTGGCTGTCGCTGCTGGCTGCGGTGTCCAGTATCGGGCGCGAAAGCGCAGTGGTCGAGATCAGCCGGGATTACTGAGCCTGAATAGAATCTGCGGACGTAGCACCACGGACATAAAAGGGGGCGCCCGGTTTCCCGGGCGCCCCCTTTGTCGATAAAACAGGCCTTGGAAATCAGGCGCTGTAATACATATCGAATTCGACCGGGCTCGGGGTCGTCTCCAGACGGGAAACTTCATCCCATTTCAGTTCCATATAAGCGTCCAGCTGATCCTTGGAGAACACGTCGCCCTTCAGCAGGAACTCGTGATCCGCTTCCAGCGCTTCCAGTGCTTCGCGCAGCGAACCGCACACGGTTGGCACATCGGCCAGCTCGGCTGGGGGGAGATCGTACAGGTTCTTGTCCATTGCATCGCCGGGATGGATCTTGTTCTCGATCCCGTCGAGGCCCGCCATCAACAGGGCAGCGAACGACAGATACGGATTGGCAAGTGGGTCTGGAAAACGGAATTCCACCCGCTTGGCCTTGTCGCCAGCACCATAAGGGATGCGGCACGATGCAGAACGGTTCCGCGCGGAGTATGCCAGCAGCACCGGCGCCTCAAAGCCCGGGACCAGACGCTTGTAGCTGTTGGTCGTCGGGTTGGTGAAGGCGTTACATGCCTTGGCATGTTTGATCACTCCGCCGATGTAGTGGAGGCAGGTTTCCGACAGGCCGGCATATTCATTACCGGCAAAAGTAGGCTTACCGTCCTTCCAGATAGACATATGGGTGTGCATGCCGCTACCATTATCGTCCTTGACCGGCTTGGGCATAAAGGTTGCTGTCTTGCCGTAAGCATGGGCGACCTGATGGACGACATATTTGTAAACCTGCACCCGGTCGGCGGTCTGCGTCAGTTCGCCAAAGGTAATTCCCAGCTCGTGCTGCGCGGCGGCCACTTCATGGTGATGCTTGTCCATTGGCAAGCCCATTTCGAGCATGGTGGTGACCATTTCGGCGCGGATATCCATTGCACTGTCGACCGGACCGACGGGGAAGTACCCGCCCTTGGCACGCGGCCGGTGGCCCATATTGCCGCCTTCATATTCCTTGCCGGTATTGGTCGGAAGTTCGATATCGTCGATCGTATAACCAGAGCCAGCATAGCCGTCTTCGAAACGCACATCGTCGAACATGAAGAATTCAGGTTCCGGCCCGACATAGACCGTATCGCCGATCCCAGTCGACTTCAGATAGGATTCAGCGCGTTTCGCAGTCGAGCGGGGGTCACGTGAATACAACTGACCGTCGGAAGGCTCTACAATATCGCACACCAGCACCATCATCGGGGTGGCGGAGAAAGGGTCGATGTAGGTTGCAGCCAGATCGGGCTTAAGGATCATGTCGCTTTCATTGATGACCTTCCAGCCTTCGATGGATGAACCATCGAACATCAAACCGTCTTCCAGCGCATCCTCATCCATCACACCTGCATGCATCTGCAAGTGATGCCACTTGCCTCGCGGATCGGTGAAGCGCAGATCGACCCACTCGATTTCGTTATCCTTAATGGTCTTCAGGACGTCTTTAACATTGGACATGTGCGGGTTTCCTATTGGTGTGAATAAAGTTGAAGAAATGGGTGGAAGAGTGCGTCAAACGGCATCGTCACCGGTTTCTCCGGTACGGATGCGCAGGGCATTTTCGATATTCGTGACGAAGATCTTGCCGTCCCCGATGCGGCCAGTCTGGGCAGCGGTAGCGACTGCTTCTACCACACGCTCGGCAGTGGCGTCAGAAACGACAATTTCCAGCTTCACCTTGGGCAGAAAATCGACAACATATTCGGCGCCACGATAAAGCTCTGTGTGGCCTTTCTGACGCCCAAACCCTTTAGCCTCGGTCACGGTGATGCCGGAAACGCCCACTTCGTGCAGCGCCTCTTTCACTTCGTCGAGCTTGAACGGTTTGATGATCGCTTCGATCTTTTTCACCGCGGTTCTTCCCCTGCACATTGGGCCGACGCCATGCAAAGCAAGAACCGCTTTGCCGGAGCCGACATACTGACAATCTCTCGTCGCAGGCACACGTTCCAAGAATCGTGCCAAAAAGCCCGCAGCCGAGTGCGAAGCCAAAAGGCTAGGGGAAACGCCGAGTTCGGGAAAGGGGGTAACAAAGGCAATGGAGGCGGGTGACCACATCTGCACAAAAGGGCGGCGAAGGTGCCTAATTATCAGGCAGGCGCAGTCCATCGGTTTCCGGCTGACCGGTCATCAGGTTAAGCGACTGAACAACAGCACCGCTGGCGCCTTTGCCCAGATTATCGAGGGTGGCAATCAGGCGAACCTGCGTACCGTCGGGCGACCTGGCGACATACAGGTCCAATCCGTCATTGGCGGTATCATCTCGCCGGATAACAAGTTCAGGAGGAACCGTTTCATGCACCCGGACCAGTGCCGTTTCAGCATAAAAGTCTTTCAGCGCGCCGACTATCGCGTCGGCGCTTGTCGAATTCTGGATTGCGGGAAGCGACAAGGGCACTTCTACCAGCATCCCGCGATACGCAGGCACGACAGCGGGCGCAAATACCGGCGGGAACTCCAGCCCTGCTTGCTGCTGCATTTCAGGCAGATGTTTGTGCGACAGGTCCAGTGCGTAGGTGCGAAAGGAAATTCCGCGATCGCTGTCATACCGGTCGATCATTGCATTGCCGCCGCCTGAAAAACCGGAAACGGCATTAACGGAATAGGGCGCATCGGCAGGTAAGAGCCGAGCACGGATCAACGGGGCTAGCAGGGCCAGAAAACCTGTAGGATAACATCCAGGATTGCTGACTCTGGCGGCGCTGGCGACCGAGCGACGCCCGACCAGTTCGGGGAACCCGTATGTCCAGCCGTTAGCTGTGCGATGGGCACTGGAAGCATCGATAATCCGTGTAGCAGAGCTTTCCTCCACCAGCGCGACGGCTTCGCGAGCAGCATCGTCCGGCAGGCAAAGAATTGCGATATCGGCACCATTCAGCGCATCTGCACGTGCGGCAGCATCCTTGCGCATCGCATCATCCAGTACCACGACATCGAACGCATCGCGCCCCGCCAGCCGCTCGTGAATTTCAAGACCGGTCGTGCCAGCCGCCCCGTCGATAAAAACACGTGTTGCCATCAGACGAGCGATCTGCGGCGAATATAACCCGTCGGACCTTCCGGCCCGCAGCAGCCCCAAACCCATTCGCTGGTCATGTCCAGCGCCTCGAAAGCAGAGCCTGCTTTAAGTTCAAGAACCACTTCTGCATCATCGATAGGTGCCTTCAGTAAAGCTGCATTGCTATTGCCGACATGCTTGCGATCAGGAACGGCATAGTGCGCCACGAAATGCGCGCCAGCCAGAGCGATATGAGCGAGATCGCCGCGCACCGGAAGATCGCCCTTCTCAGGGGGCGTGACCGGGCCCGACAGGCAAAGCTGTCCTTCAGGTACATTATAGCGTGGTTGCTCGGTCAATTACGTAATCGCTGTTCTGGAGGCACAATCGTCTCGTGACGGCGCTTAGCCACCGCTAGGCCGCCTCGCAAGCTTGCTCCCCAAACTGCTACTGTTCGCTGTATCGTGCGCGCAGCATATGCCAGCTTGAGCGCAGACCATAGGCGGCGCCGCCTTTTGGCCGTCCGGGCTTCGCAAAAGGTCGCCAGGCGAAGGTGTCGAAATGCGCCCAATCAATGCCGTCGCCGACGAATTTGTCGAGGAACAGACCGGCTACGCTGGCCCCGGCATAAGGGTTGGACTGCGCGTTATTTGTATCGGCAATATCGCTGACGAGATATTCGCGGTACCCCTCTGGCAAAGGCATGCGCCACGGCTCGTCATCATGCGCCTTGCCCGCGGCGATCAGGTCGGCGGCAGTCTCGTCACGGCGAGTCATCAGGGCTGGCAGATCGGGGCCGAGGGCCACCCGCGCCGCGCCGGTCAATGTGGCGAAGTCGATTATCAATTCCGGCTGTTCCTCGCTCGCCCGGGTCAGCGCATCGCCGAGAATCAAACGGCCTTCCGCATCCGTATTGCCAATTTCCACTGTCAAACCCTTGCGCGATTGCAGCACGTCGCCCGGCCGAAAGGCGTTGGAAGAAATCGCATTTTCAACCGCCGGGATCAGCAGATGGAGGCGCACTGGCAGGCCGCCAGTCATAATCAAACCAGCCAGCGCGATGGCATGTGCACTGCCGCCCATATCTTTCTTCATCAGCTTCATTCCGGCGGCTGATTTCACATCCAGCCCGCCCGAATCGAAGCTGACGCCTTTACCGACGATGGCAACAACCGGATCGCTTTTCTTACCCCATGTCACATGCATCAGGCGCGGTGCATGGTTGCGTGCGGCGGCTCGGCCGACTGCGTGGATCATGGGATAACCCCGCTCCAGCGCATCGCCTCTCACGACTTCCATCTTCGCGCCATGCGCCTTTACCAGCGCTTCGCATTCGGCCTCTATTCCTGCGGGCCCCATATCCTCGGCAGGTGTGTCGACCATCCGCATCACCTGCATCACGGCCGCAGCCTCTGCGATAGCGGGTTCGATTGCCGTGACCTGTTTCGTCAGCAGAATGCGTGGACCGGTCGCCTGCGGGTCATTCTTCTTGTAGTTGGTAAAGCGGTACTGCGCCGTCTGCCAGCCGTGCAGAGCAGGGCCGGGCTCGCCACTCGCACGGCGGTAAGTGCCAGCAGGCAGATCTTCGGCCAATTTTGCCATGCACCAGCTGGAAAGCTGATCGGGATTGGCCACGCCGCCAACAGCGAACCAGCTGTCGCCGTCCGGCACAATACCCACCTGATATCCCTTGCCGGTAAACTTCTGTCCCGAAAGCGCAGCGCGCTGGCCACCCGTCAGGGTCTTTGTCCACTCTTCAAAACCGTCTTCGTTTACGAGATGGAGGGCAATCGCGTTCTGGTCGCGGTCGGGCTGGATCAGTTTGGAAATATCATTCATAAAACTCCCCTAGCTGCTTCGTGCGGGGAAAATCCAATGCTCTTTCATCCAATCCCTGTTGCTTTGGCTGCCGCAATCGGTCTTGCGGCCTGTTCTCAGGCTGCCGAACAACCCGGTGCAGGGCCTTCGACAGACTCGCCGGACGAAAAAGTTCAGGCGCCCGAACTGCCGCCTCCTCCAAAGCAGGAAACGGGCAGGGAAGTTTCGGTTCAAAACGACCTCATGGATTTTTCCTACTCCTATCCTGCGAAAGCGGGACGCATTCCGGAACTGAAGGAAGAACTGGACCGGCGACTTGATGCAGCACGTAGCGATCTTGAACGTCAGGCGAATGAAGACAGGTCGTCCGCGCAGGAAAGAAACTACAACTACCTCAGACACAGCTCTGCTACCAAATGGTCTGTTATTGCCGACCTTCCGGAATGGCTCAGTCTAGCGAGCGAATTTCACCTTTATTTCGGCGGCGCGCACGGCATCGGTGGGCGGGAATCATTTGTCTGGAACAAGAACACAGATCGTGCTGTTAATCCGGCCGATTTTTTCATTTCGAGTGCCGCACTGCAGGGCAAAGCAGGTGATGAAATATGCCGGATTTTGAACATACAGAGGTCCGAACGACGGGATGTGGACCAGCCTGGCGAAGGAACGGCGTGGGAATGTGTCGACGTGAAGAAAGCCACTATATTCTTCGGGTCCTCCAATGGGGAAATATTTGACCGGATCGGCTTCTATTTTGCGCCGTATGTCGCCGGAGGCTTTGCCGAAGGGGATTACGAGATAATCCTGCCTGTCGATACGGGAATCATGAGCGTGGTCGCACCGCAGTATCGTTCTGCTTTCGCAACAGCTCGCTGACACTCGCAATCGGTGTGGCAAGGCGCTACATGCATCGGTATGACTGAATATCAGACCATCACTGCCGCCGATGATGTACAGCGCGACGGTACGATCAAGTTGCATGACGAAAGCGGTTTCGCCGGAATGCGCGCTGCCGGGAAGCTGGCTGCCGAGATTCTCGACGAGGTGACCACTATGGTGGAACCCGGGGTCACCACATCAGAACTGGACACAGCGATCCGAAACATGACGCTGGATGCGGGTGCGGTTCCCGCGACGATGGGGTATCGCGGATATAAGCATAGCAGCTGCATTTCCCTGAACCATGTGATCTGTCACGGCATTCCGGGTGACAAGGCGTTGAAGGATGGAGACATCCTGAACATCGATATTACACCGCTACTCGACGGGTGGCATGGCGACACCAGCCGGATGTTTTTCGCAGGCGATCCCCCATTGAAGGCGAAGCGATTGGTCGATGTGACCCATCAATGTCTTATGTTGGGAATCGAAGCGGCAGGCCAGCCTGGTGCCCGGCTGGGCGATATCGGCGCAGCGATTGCGGCCCACGCCCAACAATATCGCTATGGCGTAGTTCGCGAATTTTGCGGGCATGGTCTGGGCCGGATGTTTCACGACGAACCCGAAGTGGTTCATCAGG
Organism: uncultured Sphingomonadaceae bacterium; assembly: GCA_913060895.1. GTDB lineage: Bacteria > Pseudomonadota > Alphaproteobacteria > Sphingomonadales > Sphingomonadaceae > CAJXSN01. The sequence goes on along the minus strand of CAJXSN010000001.1, from coordinate 231,864 downwards.
CTGAAGCCGGCACCGGACCGGAACTGAAGGCAGGGATGTTCTTCACCATCGAACCGATGATCAATCTGGGCCGGCCATGGGCGAAAATTTTGAAAGACGGTTGGACTGCCGTGACCCGTGACAAATCGCTGTCCGCGCAATTCGAGCATTCGATCGGATTGACTGGTAACGGCGTAGAAATTTTCACGGCCAGCCCCAAGGGGTTGCATAAGCCGCCGTACTAAGCCTCGCGCGCGGCCCTGATCGCCGCACCGGCGGCAAACGGGGCGAGCGCACAAAGCGCCAGACTGACTGTTCCGGCTAACGCGAGGCCTGCGCTTTCTGGCCGGGAGAGCGCGCCTGCCCCGAAAATCAGCACAGGCGCGGCAAGGGGAAGCAGTAGCAATCCGGCCAGCGCAGTGCCAGCGCGTATGGATGCCATAACGGCGGACACTATCAGGCCGATAGCTGCCAGACCCGGCGTCCCTGCCACCAATCCCAGCACAACCTGACGAAGCATATTCCCGTTCAGGCCCAGCAAGGCAGCAGCGGGCATGCAAGCCAACAATAGCAACGGGGCGAAAGCAAGCCAATGCGCCAGCAGACGTGCGGCCATAGCGCTTTCCTCAGCCACACCGCGCAGAGCGAACTGATCGAAGACACCATTCTCCAAATCGTCCTTTACCAACCGGTCAAGCGGCAGGATCGCTGCCAGTAGTGCAGCAACCCACAGCACTCCTCCGCCAGTGCGGGCCAGTAGGGTCGGATCCGGTCCGACGGCGAATGGAAAAAGCATCGCCACAGCCAGAAAGAAAACCAGCGGCAGAAAGGCTCCGCCGCGCGATCCGCCGATCAGCAGAAGACCAAGATCGCGTCGCAGAAGGGTGAGGAACGTGCTCACTTTGGAGGCTCAAGAGCCAGTTGTGAAAGATTGAGGCCGGTCGGCTGGTGCGAAGCGATGACGCATACGCCGCCCGCCTCGCGGTGCGCGGCTATCATTGCGGCCACTGTCTCCTGCGCGTCGGTATCCAGCCCGTTCAGCGGTTCGTCGAGCAGCCAGATATTGGCACCTTGCGCAGCCATCCGGGCCAGCGCCGCGCGCTTGCGTTGGCCGGTCGAGAGATATCGGACGGGTATGTCGAGCAGGGGAAGGAGGCCCAGCTTGGCGTGTGTGCCCGGACTTGCCGGAACGCCGTCCAGCCGCTCCCAGAACTGTAAAGCCGTGCGCAAGGTGTGGTCGGTGTCCAGCGCCAGCCGTTCGTCCAGCATAGCGACACGGCCAACGCGCTCCACTGCGCCAACAAAAGGCCGTGTCAGCCCTGCCAGAATGCGGATCAGGCTGGTCTTGCCTACTCCGTTAGGGCCGGTCACATGCAACGCATCGCCAGAGTCCAGCGCCAGTTGCAATCCGCTGAACAGCAGGCGCTCGCCGCGCCTGCACGACAGATCGGTTGCGGAGAGATGCGCTTGCATGGATGCACGCGATAAGCGAAAGCCTGCATGTCCACAACGTCCAGCCGATTATCGAGGAACCCGAGCAATGCCCGTGACCAAGCTAAGCGAACAGGAACGCGCAACCTGGTTAAGTGCGTTAACAGACTGGCGTCTCTCAGAAGGCAAAGACGCGATCGAGAGGACATTCAAATTTTCCGACTTCAGCGAAGCGTGGGGCTTTATGAACCGCGTTGCGCTGATTGCCGAAACGCAGGAGCATCATCCTGAATGGTCCAATGTTTACAACACGGTGGAGATCACTCTGACAACGCATGATGCAGACGGCTTGTCACAGCGCGATGTAAAAATGGCCAAGGCGATCGACGCGCTGCTGTAGCGTACAGCCTTAGCGGCCGAGCGGGCGATTGTTGTTGCGCGACATTTTGCGCACGCGGCCCGGCATCCAGCGCGAAGCAAAAGCCATCTTGTTGGCGGTCCTGCCGACTTTCACATGCAATTCTTTGCCATGCACGGCCTTCCATGCGGCATTGCCCACTTCTTCCACTGGCGTAATTTCCAACCCGCCATCGGTTACCCTCTGGCGGATTTGCTCGTTCGCCTTGGCGTTGGGAGCCTGATCGAGCAACGGCGTGTCGATAAAGCTGGGCATCAGAGAGCGGACTTCGATCCCGTGCTCTGCCCATTCCGCGTCCAGACTTTCCGTCAGGGCACGTACTCCGAACTTGGACGCCGAGTAGACGCTTGCGCCGCCGGAACCGTAAAGGCCGGCTGCGCTTGAGGTGTTGAGGAGGCAAGATCCCGGCGCGGTCTTCATCAGATACGGCATGACGGCCTGTGCACCGAAAAATGTGCCTTTCAGATTGATATCGAGACAGCGTTCGATTTCTTCGGGGCTGTTTTCCTGCAACGATCCGCCTAACGGAATGCCGGCATTGTTGGCCATCACGTCAATCCGGTCACCGGCAGCCAGGCTGAATGCTTCCAGCGCTACATCCCATGCCGCGCGGTCACGCACATCGAGAACATGGCGATAGGTAAAGCCATTGCCGATCAGGCCTTCGGTCTCGCGCATTCCGTCTTCATTGATATCGCCGAGGCCGATGAACCAGCCCTCGCGGGCAAATCGCAGCGCAATGGCGCGTCCGATACCAGATCCGCCGCCGGTGATGAAGATTGCCTTGCGCGTTGCCATAATTGCCATTCTCTCTCGTGTGACCACAAAATATTCTACACCGCGTCATATTAAAACCATGCAGCCCCTTTTGTCAGCAATAAAGCATCGCGCAAGCCTATTTCATGGATTCAGATAAACCCTGCACGAAGTCTGTTCCTTCGACGATTTCGGCTGTCGATGCCTTTACGGTATCGCCAATCGGCTCTGCGCGGCCGCCGAGGCAGGTGGCGAGGAAGTTCTCGGCTACTGCGTTGAAGGCAATGTTGTTTTCCGGCTTGGCAAAGCCGTGGCCTTCATCGGGATAAAGGACATAAGTCACAGGAATTCCGTTGGCTTTCATCGCTTCTACGATCTGGTCGCTTTCCGCCTGATTGACGCGCGGATCATTAGCGCCCTGACCGATCAGCAGTGGCTTGGTGATGTTCTGTGCCGAATAAAGCGGGCTGCGCTCCTTCAGCATCGCCAGGCCTTCCGGGGTATTGGGATTGCCCATCCGTTCGTGGAACTGCGCAATCAGCGGCTCCCAATATGCCGGGATCGTCTTCAGCAGCGTTTCGAGATTGGATGGGCCGACAATATCGACACCGCAGGCGAATTCCTCCGGCGTAAATGCCAGACCGGCCAATGTAGCATAGCCGCCGTAGGAACCGCCCATAATGGCGACTTTGTCCTGCGTGGTGATACCGCGTGTCACTGCCCAGTTCACGGCATCCAGCAGATCATCGTGCATTTTGCGGCCCCATTCGAGGTCGCCTGCCGAGATGAAGGTCTTGCCGAAGCCGGTCGAGCCGCGAAAGTTCGTGCTGAGCACCGCATAGCCGCGATTGGCGAGCCATTGGTGGGAGCTGTTGAACCCGTAGCCGTCGCGCGCCCACGGGCCGCCATGTACCAGCAGAACCATAGGCACCGCTTTGTCCGGCACACCGTCCGCATTCGTATCCGTGCCCGGTGGCAGGGTCAGGTAAGAGGTCAGCGTCAACCCGTCGCGGCTGGTAATTTCCAGCGTCTGCATGGGCTGCAGCGGGGCACCTTCCAGTTCGGGGCGGGAGGTGTAGAGTTCGGTCAGTGTTTCGGCATCACGGTCAAAAATGTAAACCTTGCCGGGGCTTACCAGCGGGTCGTTCCAAACGATCCACCGGCGATCGTCGTCGGTCCGTGAACTGATGCCGTACTCGCCCTCCAGATGGTCACCCAGCCAATCCAGCGCGGCGCCTATTTCAGGGTCCAGCGCCGTCCATTCGGTTTTCAGATAGTCGACAGAATAGGCTTTCACTTCGCCGGTATCCTGATCGCGGATCGTGCCGACAATATCGGCCCGCTCGTCTTCTGCAATCACACGGGTTTCACCGGTTGCCATGTCTGTTGCGGTCAGCGCGGCAGTGTCGCGGCCTCTGCTGTCGGTCCAGTAAAGCGTGCTGCCGTCACGGGTGAACCCCGCCGGGCTGGTGGTCAGCGAATCTGCCAGATCGGTGCTGCTGAATGGCTCTTCCTCCACCACATTGCCTTCGATCCTGAAGAAATCCATTCCGCCTGCCGCATTGGGCCGGACGGCCATTCGCAGATCCAGATTGTCGTCCGCCAGAAACCCGGCATAGCTGTCGTTCTGGATTACCAATTCCAGCGTTCCGGTGTTCAGATCCAGCAGGTGAACATCGTGAAACCGCGCATCGCGGTTGTTCAGGCCCACCAGTATCTTGTCTTTGAACCGGTCCGATGCACCAACGATATCGACCCGTGTATCTTCAAAGTCGGTTAGTGTCGTCTCGGTGCCGCTGGCGATATTTACGCCGTAGAGCAGGTAGTTTTCATCGCCGCCCTTGTCTTGGATATACAAGATGCTCTGGCTGTCCGGAGCGAAGAAATACTGGCGGATCGGGCGGTCGGTGGCCTTTGTTAGAACACGGGCATCTTCCGGCGCGTCGGCAGGCGCAACCCAGACATTCAGCACACCATTATCGGGCGCCAGCCAACCGAGCCATTTGCCATCCGGGCTGATCTGCCCGCCAGCGCGGGTGGGGTTGCCGAACAGCGCTTCACGCGGGATGAGCGGGGCTTCGGTGAATGCTGTGGTCATGTGTGCTCCGGATTGGGCGTGATTATGGGCGAGGGCGGCCTGCGGTGTGCCCGTCACTGCGAGCATGGACACAGCGGCCATGAACGCCATTGATTTGGTGCGGATTGTCATGAGTGCAACTCCTGCGCGGTCAGATCGCGTCCATGTTGTAGGTATGCCAGGCGAAAACCGCCATAGCGCCGCGATGCGGGCGCCACGCCTCTGCAACGGCGCGGACTTCCTTTTCACTGGGCAGATTTTCACCCAGCTGCATAATGCGCCCGACAGCCTTCTGTACGGCCAGGTCGCCGGCAGGCCAGATATCGGTGCGCCCTTCTGCAAACAGCAGATAAATCTCTGCCGACCAGCGCCCGATCCCCTTGATCGTGGTCAGTTCGGCAATCGCTGCCTCGTCATCCGCAGGCAAGGTATCGAGGTTCAGCGCACCGCTCCCGACCAGTTCGCAAAGCGACCGGGCATAGCCCTGTTTCTGGCGGGACAAACCGCAGGCGCGCAGCGTGTCGAAATCGCGGGCCAGCAATTCCTTTGCTTCCATTTCCTCGCCCAGCTCGGCCTCCAGCTTGCGCCAGACGCTGGCCGCTGCCGCGACACTTACCTGTTGGCCCACTATGGTGCGCAGCAAGGTGATGTAGCCTGTCGGGCGGCTGCGCGGTTCGGGGTATCCGGCGACTTTCAGGGCCGCCGCAATCTTCGGCTCATGCGATGCCAGATCGTCCAGTGCGGTTTCGATTTGCGCTGCGGTTAGTCCCATGAGTGCTGTTTCCTATCACATATGATGCGGCCTTCAGCCCTCTCTTGCGTAATTCTGCCCCACCGCCTAGCAGCCGCGATTGAAACTCCTTTGGAGTCATCGTAAAAAACGCAGCAGACAGGAAGACACGCATTATGCCCAAGCTGGTAGTCGTTACGCGCGAAGGTGAAGAATCCTCGATCGACGTGGATAATGGCGTCACCGTCATGGAAGCAATCCGTGACAATGGTTTCGATGAATTGCTGGCGCTGTGTGGCGGCTGCTGCTCCTGCGCGACATGCCATATCGTTGTCGATCCGGCGTTTACAGACAAACTGCCTTCGATGGGCGAAGACGAGGACGACCTGCTGGAATCCTCCGACCATCGCGCGGAAACATCGCGTCTGTCCTGCCAGATTCCTTTCACGGATGATCTGGATGGCCTGAAGGTGACTATCGCGCCTGAAGATTAAGGCGCGGCATCGCGCCGGCCGTTACGGCCGGCAAACAAACATCACGCATCCAAAGTTTCCGATGCCGGTCTGGTAGGCACTCTAGTTTGCTGCTCCAGCGCGGCGCGGCTAAGAGTGGCCAATGAATATAACCGCACCTTTCGCGAACACACTCGACCTTATCGGCAACACCCCGCTGGTCCGTCTTGACGGGCCGAGCGATGCGGCTGGCTGCGACATCTACGGCAAGTGCGAATTTGCCAATCCCGGCGCCAGCGTAAAGGACCGGGCAGCGCTGGGCATAATCCGTGATGCAGAGGCTTCTGGCGATTTGCAGTCCGGCGGCACTGTAGTGGAGGGGACTGCAGGCAATACAGGGATCGGTATCGCGCTGGTTGCCAATGCCCTGGGCTATCGCACGATCATCGTGATGCCCGACAATCAGAGCCGCGAAAAAATGGATACGTTGCGGGCACTGGGCGCGCAGCTGGTCACCGTGCCGCCGACCAAATATGCCGACTGCAACCACTTCGTACACACTTCGCGCCGTCTGGCGGAGGAAACGGATGGTGCCATATGGGCAAACCAGTTCGATAATGTCGCCAATCGCCGCGCCCATATAGAAGGCACGGCAGCGGAGTTGTGGGATCAGCTGGAGGGCCGGATCGACGGTTTCACCTGTGCTGCGGGCACTGGCGGGACCATTGCCGGTGTCGGCATGGGCCTTAAAGAACGCGACGAAAATTGCGTTATCGCACTGACCGATCCGCACGGGGCGGCGCTCTACAGTTACTTCAAGAATGGCGAGCTGGCATCGGAAGGCACATCTGTTGCCGAAGGTATCGGGCAGGGACGCATTACTGCCAATCTGGAAGGGGCGCCGATCGATACGCAATATCGCATCGGTGATCGTGAAGGGCTGGAATGGATCGCGCGCCTGCTGCGCGAAGAAGGGCTGTGCCTCGGTCTGTCCAGCGGGATCAACGTGGCGGGCGCGGTTGCTATGGGCCGTGAACTGGTGGCGCAGGGGCGCAAGGATGTCCGGGTTGCTACGATTTTATGCGATACCGGCTTCCGCTATCTCTCCACGCTTTACAATGCGGACTGGCTGCGTTCCAAAGATCTTCCGGTGTTCGACTGGCTGGAACAGGAATAGCGCCGGAACAGCGGTAAAGATTGACGGCCCCGCGCACGTTGGGCAGAATCGCAGATTATGGCACTTGTCCCCCTGAACAGATTGATCCGCAACAGCGATGCCGGGAACGCTGATGACGCGGCGGCCTCGGACAATGCGCGCTCTTCTGCTCCCCTGGGCGGCACCCGCAGCGAAGCGATACAGCGGGTGCAATTCGGCGTTGGCGGGCTGATTGCGATGGTCCTGCTGGTCGGCATTGCGAACATCGTGATCGACAGTGCGCGTGAAACAGAAGCGACGACGGTTCCGAATGCGGCTGCCACGGCCAAGGCGGAACCGACTCAGAACGATCCTTTGGTCGATGCAGGCATTGTGCCGGATCTGCCTGCCGAAGCTACGGAAGAACCGCTGCCGGAAGGGCCGGTAGTACCGGAAACGGGCGAAGGCCTGCCCCCGGCGGAATAGGCTCTGCGACGGCTTTCATCTTTTCCGGCCGCGCTGGCACTGGCGTTTGCGATACCCGCAATGGCGCTGCTTGGCGGCTGCTCGGCTGCGGACAGAGGGGATGCCGCTGCCAAGGAGAAAATAGCCAGCCAGCCAGCACTGGGGCTGATGACCACGCTGCCCATCCTCTGGGCTGAAGGAGATGATTTCGGCGCGATGCTGTCCGCCGATGCACAGTCACACTGGGCGTTCGACGTGCTGGGGCGGTCGCACGACGTGATCGCGGTGGATCTGTTGACGCCGGAAGCCTTGGCCTCGCTCGATCTTCTCGTTCTCGCACAGCCGCGCATGTTGTCGGCACCGGAAAATGTCGCGCTGGATGACTGGGTGCGGGGGGGCGGGCACGCACTGATCTTCGCCGATCCTCTGCTGACGGGGCATTCCGAATACGGGATCGGCGACAAAAGGCGCCCACAGGATGTCGTTTTGCTCGACACGATCCTTGCCCGGTGGGGGCTGATACTGGGATCGGCGACACCGCGAACGGAAACGGCCTTCGTGTCGCTGGGCGGCGGGAGCCTGCCGCTGGAGGCGGAAGGCGCCTTCACCCGCGCCGAGCCGGCGGACGGGGCGCAGGCCGATTGCCGCGACCGACTCGGGGCTGTTCTGATGATATGCTCCATCGGGCAAGGCAGGGCGGTGCTGCTCGCCGATGCGGCTGTGCTGGAAAGCCATGAAACCCCCGGATTGCCGGTGATCGCGGCGCTGCAAGAGCTGTTGGCAATGGCCGGAGACGGGGCATCTGTCGACACTGCGCAAAAGCGCGGGACAACCGGGGAATGACAGTGACCTCGCCTATCGGACAGCTTCGAAAAGCCAGAAACAGGCGAACGCGATGTTTGAGCGAATGTTAAAAAAGTAAAGAAATCATTAACGTAGCGGGATTTCCCGAAAAAATACGTCTTTTCCCCTTTTCTCCCGACCTCACGCGCGGTAGGACCGCATTTCAACGGATACGAGGATTCCGCCACGTCGTGCCTATTGGGACGGCAAGTTGCCGGTGCTTGCGCGCTGGCGACTGCGGAAAAGCTGTGTCCATCAGAGATAGAGGCGCTCATTCGGGGACGAGCGGGGAGTGGCAAGCGATTTTGCAGGATATTCGGGACAGGCCTTTTCGCCGGCTGGCGATAAGGGTCGTTTCGCGTTGCCTCCTGCATTTCGCAAAGAAGTGCGGGCAGCCAGCGAGGATAACCGCCTGCTATGCATAGATAAGCACGACCGCTGGAATTGCCTGGTCGGGTTCGGAACCACCCGCCGGATCGAACTGAAGCGCAAGCTGGAACGCGAGCAGGACCGCGCTGACGATCGCGGCAACGATTTCGATTATGACGAGCGGGCCAGCGAGCTGTTTGGCTTTGAAACCATCCCCTTCGATGACAGCGGTCGCTTTGTCATGCCCAGCCACCTGACGGGGCTCGCCAATATCAAAACCGGCCTGTTCTTCCGCGGGGCTGAGGACTTTTTCACCATGTGGGAGCCGGAAGAGCTCTTCAAGATGGGCCCCAAGTGGCAGTCGGCGCAGGCGGCTTGCCGTGCCATGCTGGAGCAGGCCCAAGCGAAGGGGAAGGGCAAGTGACTTCTTCTGCCGCGCCCGCCATTCAGCCCCATATCCCTGTCCTGCTCGATGAAGTCGTCGCCGCGCTGGACCCGCAGCCCGGTGATGTTCTGGTCGACGCAACGTTTGGAGCAGGCGGCTACACCCGCGCACTGCTGGATACAGGCGCAACAGTCCATGCCTTCGACCGTGACCCCGATGCGATTGCAGCAGGTGCGAAGTGGGACGAGGCGCAGGAGCAACCGCCCCGCCTGGTGCTTCACCCGCACCGGTTTTCGGAGATGTTCGACGTTTTGTCCAAGGCGGGGGTGACCGACGTCGATGGCATCGCGATGGATATCGGTGTCTCGTCGATGCAGCTCGATCAGGCGGAGCGCGGTTTTGCGTTTTCCACCGACGGGCCGCTCGATATGCGGATGGAGCAGGACGGGCCTAGCGCGGCCGATTTTCTGAACACTGCCGAAGCCGACCAGATTGCCGACGTGCTGTATCAGTATGGCGAGGAACGCCAGTCGCGCCGTGTCGCCCGGGCCATTGTCGCTGCGCGCCCGCTGGAAACCACGGGCGAACTGGCCCGCATCATTCGCAAGGCGCTGGGCCATCGCCCCGGCGCGCCTAAAGACCCCGCGACGCGCTCTTTTCAGGCGATCCGTATCCATGTGAATGGAGAGTTGGACGAATTGGTGCAGGGCTTGTCTGCAGCAGAACAGCTTTTGAAATCAGATGGCAAGCTGGCCGTGGTCAGCTTCCATTCCCTCGAAGATCGCATTGTGAAGCGCTTTTTCAAAGGCGCTTCCCAGGCGGCCGGCGGTGGCTCTCGTCACCTTCCCCGCACCGATGCCCCGCCGGCTGTTTTCACCTCCGTTTCAAAGGCAATTCGCCCCGGCGAGGCGGAACTTGCACGCAACCCCCGGGCCCGTTCCTCCGTCCTGCGCCACGCCGTACGGACAGACGTTCCTGCAAGAGAAGCGGCATGATTGCCCCTTCATCCCGCATTCGCCAGATCGGCTGGCTGGCCCTGCTCGCTGTATGCCTGATGCTGTTTGTTGCGCTGACCTTCCGGGTGAACGCTGTGAAGAGCGAAGTGGTTCGTGCAGAGCGCCAGATTATCGCGCTCGAGCGTGAAACACAGCGGCTGGAAACGGAATATCAGACCCGCGCCAACCAGCAGCAGCTGGCAAACTGGAACAAGGTCGATTTCGGCTACGCCGCGCCGCGCGCCGACCAGTTTCTGGAAACCGAGCGGCAGCTGGCCAGATTGGGCGAAGGTCGCGCACCGGGCGCACCGGCACCCATTCGGGTGGCCCGCGCGCCGGATGAAACGGAGGCTGGCGACAGCTCTCTGATGGCAATGGTCTCACCGTTGACCGGTCTTCCGGCATCGAAGCCGTCATTTGCGGCGCAGCGTAATAAAAAAAGCGCACTCAGCAGGCAGGCAGGGGTGGCCGCTTCACTGGCGGATCGGCTGGGCGCGCCGATCGATATGCCAAGCGGGCAGGCGGAGCTGACGGAATGACTACGCTTGGCATCGATACGGCGATCTCCATCGGCCGGATCAGGCCCGTTACGCAGCGGCACGAAGCTGTGCTGGTGGCGCGTCTGCGTGTGCTGTTGATCGCCGTCCTGTTTGCTCTGGTGGCGCTGGCTGCACTTATTCGCATCGTGTTTCTGGGCATTGACGGTGGTACATCCGGCCCGGCTTCTCTGGAAGAAGCCCTGCTGCCCGATCGCGGTGAAATTGTTGATCGCAATGGCATGCCGATGGCGCGCAATTTTCCGGCCCGGGCGCTGTGGTTCAATCCCAAGGCAATGGGGGATGGCGGTGCTGCGTTAACCCGTCCTGCTGATGAAGTTGCCGACGGGATCGTGGCGATTTTCCCCGATCTGGACCGCGCCGTGGTCAAACGTCGGCTGACCAGCGGAAAGGCCGGGTATCTGCGCCGCCGCGTCCTGCCCGAACAGGCAAACAAGCTGCACGCTCTGGGTGAGCTGGCGCTGGAATTGCCCGAAGAAACCGATCGGCATTATCCGCAAGGGACGCTGGGCGCGCATGTGCTGGGCTACGTCAACCATGACGGCGAAGGGCGTGTGGGGATGGAGCAGGTCTTGCAGGAGCGCCTGTCCGACCCCGTATTGCGCAGCGAGCCGGTGGCTCTGTCCATCGATATGCGGGTGCAGGGCGCGCTGGAGGATGAATTGCGCAGCGGCATGCTGGCGACCAATGCAATGGGCGCGGCCGGCATTGTGCTGGATGTCGATACCGGTGAAGTGATGGCGCTGGCATCGCTGCCTGAATTCGATCCGAACAAGATGGATCGCCGGGTGGTGGATTTCGAGTTCAACCGCGTGACCAATCAGGTGTACGAGCTTGGTTCGACCTTCAAGCCGCTGAGCGTGGCAGCAGCGATCGATGCAGGCGTGGTGCGCGATTTTTCCAAACGGTGGAACGCCCGTGATGTCGAGATCGGGAATGCAACGCTCGCGGACAGCCACTTTCTTGGGGCGAGCCTGAATGTACCCGAGGCGCTGATCCATTCCTCGAACACTGTAACCGCGCGGGTGGCGGATGCTCTGGGTCCGGAAAAACTGCGCCGCATGATGATCGATCTGGGCATGAACGAGCGGCCCTATATCGAACTGCCAGCCCGCGGCCATCCGATCTGGCCGGACGGCAAATGGTCGCGGCTGAGCAATATGACCATCAGTTACGGCCACGGGGTTGCGGTCACTCCGCTCCATCTGGCCAGCGCCTATGCCGCGATGGTCAATGGCGGTGTCTGGCGGCCCGCGACCCTGCGCAAGCTGGAGGCGGGCAAAGCCCCGCGTGGCCGCCGCGTGTTCAAGGAATCCACCAGTTCGCGCATGCGCCAGTTGCTGCGCATGATTGCCATATACGGTACCGGAAAAAACGCCGATGCAGCAGGGTACCGTGTGGGCGGGAAGACCGGATCGGCTGAAAAGCCGGGGCGCCGCGGCTACCGTGAAACCAGCCTGATCTCGACCTTTGCCGCCGCCTTCCCGATGGATAATCCGCGCTATGTAGTGGTTGCCATGCTGGACGAGCCCAAGGGCACACAGGCCAGTTCTTTCCAGCGGACGGCAGCGTGGAATGCCGCGCCGATTGTGGGCAAGCTGGTCCCGCGTATCGGCCCGCTGATGGGCGTGCGCCCCGATATGTCGCGTGATGTCGATATCTCCGACCTCAAGCCCTTGATCCCGGGTGGTCGCCAATGAAGCTGGGCAAACTGTTACAGACGAGCGGGTTCGACGCAGGCAATAGCGCCGATTTGGGCGTCAGCGGATTTGCCATAGATCATCGCAAAGTCGCATCGGGAACCGTGTTCGGGGCGTTTCAGGGCAGCGCGGTGAACGGGGAGAACTTTATCTCCCAGGCCGTAGAGGCCGGCGCGATTGCGATTGTCGCCCGCCCCGAGGCAAGCGTAACCGGCGCAGTGCATATTGCCGATCCCGAGCCACGCCGTGCCTTTGCGCATCTGGCAGCGCAGTATTTCTCGCCGGTGCCCGGCACCATCGTAGCCGTTACAGGCACCAATGGAAAAACCTCTACGGCAGAGATGACCCGCCAGTTATGGCGCATGGCGGGCGAACGGGCGGCCAGCATCGGAACTCTGGGCGTTACTACACCGGATGAGAGTGTCTCGACCGGACTGACGACACCTGACATCGTCACCTTCCTGAGCAATGTCAGCGGTTTGGCGCGTGAAGGCGTGACCCATGTGGCCTACGAGGCGAGCAGTCATGGCCTGTCGCAATATCGCAATCAGGGTCTGCCGGTTGCCGCAGGGGCGTTCACGAATTTCAGCCGGGACCACCTCGATTATCATGCCACGATGGAAGAGTATTTCGACGCCAAGATGCGGCTGTTCGATGAGGTCGTGGTGCAGGGCGGCAAGGCGATTATCTATGCCGGCGAGGATGACTGGACACGTCAGGCGATTGCTCGCGCCGAGGCTGCTGATCTGGACGTTCTGACTGTCGGCCCGGCCGGGGATTTCATTCGGTTGACCGGCTGTACCCCCACTCGACTGGGGCAGGATATGGAAATCGAGCATGGCGGCGAAACGCACAGGCTGCGTCTGCCGCTGATCGGCGCGTATCAGGCTGCCAATGCGCTGACTTCGGCGGCACTGGTACTGGCAACCGGCGGCGATCCGGCGCGGGTCTGGGATGGGGTTTCGCGCCTTCAACCCGTTCGCGGCCGGCTGGAGCGGGCTGCCATCGCCCCCGGCGGCGCGCCTGTTTATATCGACTACGCCCACACACCCGATGCGCTGGAAGCGGCCATCGAAGCCTTGCGCCCCCATGTTGCAGGCCGGTTGATTACAGTGTTCGGCGCGGGCGGCGACCGCGATCACGGCAAGCGCGCACCAATGGGGCAAACTGCCTCGCGCCTCTCGGACATCGTGATTGTAACCGACGATAACCCGCGCGGCGAAGCGCCGGAAGCAATCCGCGCTCAAGTGCTCGAAGGGGCAGGGGATAACGCGTCCGAAACGGGTGACCGGCGGACTGCCATAGCGCAGGCAATTTCGCAGGCGGGGAAGGACGATATCGTCCTGATCGCCGGCAAGGGACATGAACGCGGCCAGATTGTCGGAACGGGCGAACAGGTGCGTATCCTGCCGTTCGACGACGTTGAAGTCGCGCGGGAATGCAGTGCCGAAATCGGCCAGAATGCTTGGAGAGACGAACAATGAGTGCCAGCCCGCTTGCCAAGCCATTGCGGCAACAGGTGCGTCATCCGGCAATCCGGTCATGGCCCCGCACAGTGCGCGATGCTCTGCCGCTGGCGCTGTGGTCTGCGCAGGAAATTGCCGCAGCCACCGGCGGTACGGCCAGCGGCGATTTCCAGTGCTCAGGGGTTGAGATGGACAGTCGGGATGTGCGTCCCGGCGATCTGTTCGTTGCGCTGAAGGGCGAGGCGATGGACGGCCACAAATTCGTCGATAAAGCCTTTGCCAGCGGGGCTTCTGCGGCACTGGTGGATCGTCCCGTAGATGGCCCGCATGTATTGGTGGAGGACACCACTGCCGCTCTCCATGCGCTGGCTCATGCCGCGCGTGACCGCACCAGTGCCAAGCGGATTGCAGTGACGGGATCGGTCGGAAAAACCGGGGTAAAAGAAGCCATCTTCGCTGCACTGGATCGTTCCAGCCGCGGGCACGCGCATCGCTCCGTCCGCAGTTACAACAACCATGTCGGTGTCCCGCTCAGCCTCGCACGGATGCCGGCTCGCTCCTATTATGGCGTGTTCGAGATGGGCATGAACAATGCGCGCGAGATCGAAGTGCTGTCCGCTCATGCGAGGCCGCATGTCGCTGTCGTCACGATTATTGCCCCGGCCCATATCGAGAATTTGGGCACGATGGAGGCTATTGCCGATGCCAAGGCGGAAATCTTCGGCGGGCTTGTGGAGGGCGGAACAGCCATCATTCCGGCGGATGGCGAATTTACCGAGCGACTGGCCGAACACGCCAAAAAGTATAACGCGCGGATCATAACCTTCGGCCGCGCAGCACATGCGGACGTACGACTGCTGGACGCAATTCCGGCGGCCAATGGCGGTTCGCTGGTGACAGCGCAGGTTGGTGATACGCGGCTGTGCTATTCCGTTGCTGAGCCGGGCGAACACTGGATTTCCAACTCGCTCTGCGTTCTGGCAGCGGTTCAGGCGGCAGGTGGCGATCTGGGTGCGGCAGGGCTTGCGCTGGCCGAACTTGGCGGCCTGAAGGGGCGCGGTGCCCGGCACCAGATTCCGGTCGCAGACGGAAAGGCCCTGCTGATCGATGAAAGCTACAATGCGAACCCGGCATCGATGCGCGCGACCTTGCGCCAGCTGGGGCAGACACCGGCCACCCGCCGGATCGCGGTGCTGGGCAGCATGAAGGAATTGGGCGATTTTGCGCCCGCAATGCACGATGCCTTGCTGGAGCCGCTGGCCCAGGCAAAGATCGACCATGCCATTCTGGTGGGCGACGAGATGAAAACGCTTGCCCGCACTTTGGCACAGGAGGTGGGGAAAGCCGCCGCCGGTACGCTTGGCAACGGGATGACCTTCGCGCATTGCGATGGACCTGCGCAGGCCATTGCTGCGGTAGAGGAATACGGGCTCGCCAGCGGCGATGCGATACTGGTCAAGGGGTCCAATTCTGTCGGGCTGGGCCGGTTGGTCGATCACTGGACGGCGCGGCAGGGATAATTTGGGGGCCGAGTAGGCACTATGCTGTATTTGCTAGCTGAATGGATGGAATTCGAGGGGTTGTTCAACCTCGTTCGATACCAGACGTTCCGCGCCGGAGCGACGCTTATGACAGCGCTCGTGATCGGCTTGATAATCGGTCCCCGGCTGATCGATATGCTGCGCGTGCGGCAGGGCAAGGGGCAGCCGATCCGCGAGGATGGACCGCAGACCCATCTGGCCAAAGTCGGCACACCCACAATGGGTGGATTGATGATCCTGATTTCCCTGACGCTCAGCCTGATGATCTGGATGGACCTGTCCAGCCCCTTCGTCTGGGCGTGCCTCGCGGTGACCGGGGGGTTCGGCCTGATCGGCTTCATGGACGATTACGACAAGGTGTCGAAAGGCAGCCACAAGGGCGTTTCGGGCAAGATCCGCCTGCTGCTGGAATTTATCGTCGCAGGCATCGCCAGCTACATCATCGTCAGCCAGATCAACACATGGCTGTATGTGCCGTTCGTATCCGACCGGGCGATACCGCTGGGCTGGGGCTATTACTTCTTCGCCGCATTCGTAATTGTGGGGGCGGGCAATGCGGTAAACCTGACAGACGGGCTGGACGGGCTGGCGATCATGCCGGTGATTATCGCGGCGGGCACGTTTGCCATCATCTCCTATCTGGCGGGCCGCGTCGATTATTCCGAATATCTGGGCATCCCCTATGTGGAAGGGGCAGGAGAGCTGGCGATATTCTGCGCCGCGATCATGGGGGCGGGGCTGGCCTTCCTGTGGTTCAACGCGCCGCCGGCCGCCGTGTTCATGGGCGATACCGGCAGCCTGGCGCTGGGCGGGGCATTGGGGGCGATTGCCGTTGCCAGCCATCACGAAATCGTTCTCGCCATTGTTGGCGGGCTGTTCGTATTCGAAGCCCTGTCGGTGATCATTCAGGTGTTCTGGTTCAAACGGACCGGCAAACGGGTGTTCCGCATGGCGCCGATCCACCACCATTTCGAGCAGCTGGGGTGGAGCGAGAGCAAGGTCGTCATCCGTTTCTGGATCATCGCCATCGTCCTCGCCCTGCTGGGCCTCGCGACACTGAAGCTGCGGTGACAGGCGCATGATAACCTCCCCCGCCTTTTCCGGGAAGCGTTACGCCATTCTTGGCCTCGCCCGCTCGGGAATGGCGGCGGCGGAGGCCCTGCTGGCAAGTGGTGCGCAGGTCACCGCGTGGGACCGGCAGGAAGAACCGCGTGAAGCGCTGGCGGGCCGCGCCGAAATCGCCGATCTGCTGACGCTGGATCTGACCGGGTATGACGCGGTGGTCGTTTCCCCCGGAGTGCCGCTCAACACCCATCCGATCGTGGAAAGGGCGGCGCGCTTCGGGGTGCCGGTCATCGGCGATATCGAACTGTTCGCGCAGGCCCGCGCCGATCTGCCGCCGCACCGTGTGATCGGAATTACCGGCACCAATGGCAAATCGACCACCACCGCGCTGACCACACATATTCTGGAACAGGCGGGCGTGCCGTGCCGGATGGGCGGCAATATCGGCCTGCCGATACTGGGCGAAGACCCGCTGACGCCGAACAATAATGGCGCGGGCGTCTATGTGCTGGAGTTGTCGAGTTACCAGATCGATCTGACCCGCTCGCTCGCCTGCGAAGCGGCGGTGCTGCTGAATGTTACGCCCGACCATCTGGACCGGTATGACGGGTTCGAAGGCTACGCCTTTTCCAAAAGCCGCCTGATGGCGATGCAGGGCACGGGGCAATTTGCCGTCTTTGGCTGTCAGGATGCCACCACCCGCGCATTCCGGGAAGCTGCGGCAGAGCGTCGCCCGCATGGTCTGGCGGTCTGTCTGGAGCCGCAGAAACTGGCGGATATGCAGCAGGACTGGCCTGCCCTGCAGGGCCCGCATAACCTGCAAAACGCGGCGGCAGCGATTACGCTGGCAGAAGCGATGGGCGTGACGCCCGATCAGTGGGAACCGGCCATGCAATCCTTCGCCGGATTGCCGCACCGGATGGAAGTGGTCTGCACCCATGACGACGTGCTGTTTATCAATGACAGCAAGGCGACCAACGCCGCCTCTGCCGCACCGGCCCTGGCCGCATGGCCTGCCGGCAGCAGCCCGCGCATCCACTGGATCGTCGGCGGTCTGGCAAAGGAGGACGGGCTGGGCGAATGCGAGGGGCAACTGCCCAATGTCGCTGCCGCCTACACGATCGGAGAAGCCGGTCCGCGCTTTGCGGAATTGTTGCAGGGCCGTGTCCCTGTCGAACAATGCGAGCTGATCTGCGAAGCGGTAAAACAGGCAGCCGAAGCGGCCAAACCCGGCGATGTCGTATTGCTGGCCCCGGCCTGCGCCAGCTTCGACCAGTTCCGCGATTTCGAAAAACGGGGCGAACATTTTCGCCAGATAGTGGGTGCGATCACCGGCTGCGATCTGCCTGAAGGGCACGAGCTGAGCCTGGCCAAACCACTTTTCGCCGGCGGACAAACCCCGTGACAAGTTCGATACGCACTACGCCCGTCGCGGCGCGGCCCGTTGGCAGCCCGGACCCGTTTGGCGGATCGCGCACATCAGACATGAAGATATGGTGGCGCGAGGTGGACCGGGTGCTGCTGTTCCTCGTCCTTGCCCTGATGGCAATCGGGGCGGCGGCTGTTGCTGCGGCTTCGCCTTCCACTGCACGGCGGTTGTCGACCAGCGAAGTCACATTGCCCGACCTCTATTTTTTCTGGGCGCATATCCGCTGGGAAATCATGGGGCTGGCGGTGCTGATCGGTGCGTCCCTGCTGTCGCGCGAGAACGCCCGGCGGATCGGTGTCCTGCTGGCGGTTGCGATGATCGGCGCGTTGATGCTGGTCCCGTTGATCGGCCATGAAGTGAACGGGGCACGGCGCTGGCTGCGTTTCGGTATCGGGTTCCAGCCTTCGGAATTTCTCAAACCGGGCTTTGCGATTTTGCTGGCATGGGTGCTCAGCTGGCGGCTGCGCGATCCCGGCCTGCCGGTATTGGCAGTGGTGTCGGGTATCGCCGCCTTTGTCGGGCTGCTGCTGATGCTCCAGCCCAATCTGGGGGCGACCATCCTGTTTGGCGGCGTTTGGTTTGTGCTGGTGACGCTGTCGGGCGTGTCGTTCAAGAAGATCGCCGCGCTGGTGCTGGCCAGTGTGGCTCTCTTGGCGACAGCGTATTTCTTCTATGGCAATGCCCGCACGCGGATCGATGCGTTTTTTGGCGGCGGCACGGCGTTCGATCATGTCGATCTGGCCCAGCGCACGCTGCTGTCGGGCGGATGGTTCGGCGCAGGTTTCTGGCTTGGCGAACGCAAGATGACCCTGCCAGAGGCGCATACGGATTACATCTTTTCCGTCATTGGCGAGGAATTCGGCCTGATCTGGTGCGCTTTGATCGTGATCCTGTTCCTGGCGATCGTCGGCCGCGCTCTGGTGCGGCTGGCGGACGAGGAAGACCTGTTCGCCCTGCTCGCCGCAGCGGGGCTGACCGCACAGATCGGGGGGCAGGCGTTCATCAACATTCTGGTCAATCTGCAGCTTTTCCCGTCGAAAGGTATGACGTTGCCTCTGGTGAGCTATGGCGGTTCGTCCACCATCGCCGTATGTCTGACGGTCGGGCTGCTGCTGGCGATGACGCGGCGCAACCCCTTCCTGACCCGGGAGACGCCGGGTCTTGCGAACCGCTTGGCCAACAAGGAATCTGTACGATGACATCCGCCGCGCACGATACGAAAGCCCGGGCAGGCGCCAGTCGGCATTATGTTCTGGCTGCTGGCGGGACCGGCGGCCATATGCTGCCGGCCTTTGCCCTTGCGACAGAGCTTGAGCGGCGTGGACACCATGTTGCGCTGATGACCGATGCGCGCGGTGCGCAGATACCGGGCAAGCCCGATTTTCTGCCGGCCCATGTCATTCCCGCCGGGCGGTTTGGCAAGAACCCGTTGCGCTGGCCCGCTGCGATCAAGGCTTTGATGGAAGGGCGGCGCATGGCGCTGCGCCTGTTTGAAAGTTTTCAGCCCAGCGCGGTGATCGGCTTTGGCGGTTATCCGGCTGCACCTGCGCTGCTGGCCGCGACATCGGCGGAAATTCCCAGCCTCGTGCATGAACAGAACGCTGTACTGGGCCGGGTCAACCGGATGCTGGCCGGACGGGTGCAGGCGATTGCCACCGCCTATCCCGATGTGAAGCGGCTTGCGGACAAATATGCGGGCAAGGTCCATCTGGTCGGCAATCCCGTGCGCCCCAAAGTGCGCGCCTTGCGGGAAGAGGATTTCGCCGCGCCGAGCGAGGACGGCCTGCTGAAAGTGCTGGTCACTGGCGGCAGCCAGGGCGCGCGAATTTTGAGCGAGGTTGTACCCGACGGGCTGGCCATGTTGCCGCCCGCGCTGCGCCAGCGTTTGCAGATTACGCAGCAATGCCGCCCCGAAGATCTGGACGCGGTGCGCGAACGCTACCGCAATCACGGCATCCCGGCAGAGCTGGGCACATATTTCGAGGATATGGCCACGCGCCTGTCCGGCGCGCATATCTTTATCGGGCGCGCCGGAGCCTCCACCATCGCCGAACTGACGGCGGTAGGACGGCCTGCCATTCTGGTCCCGCTGGCGATTGCGACCGACGATCATCAGGCAGCGAATACGCGCGAAATGGTCCAGAGCGGCGGCGCCCGCATGATCCGCGAGGACAAGTTCACCGCCAAGGAACTGGCCAAGCAGGTGCAGGTGCTGGGCCAGCGTCCGGACACTCTGGCCAATGCCGCCCATGCGGCCTGGAATTGCGGGCGGCCGCGCGCGGTGGAAGACCTTGCCGATCTGATGGAAAGTTTCGGCGGGGCGGAAATGATGGATGTTATCAAGGTGGGCGCGAACAACGCGCGCGGGGCCAGCCAGCCAGCGAAGGCGCGGCCCGCCTCTGCAACCGGCCGTGCGCGGGGCAGCGACACCTGATGCGCGCCGCTCCGACAGATATAGGTGTGGTTCACTTCGTCGGCATCGGCGGGATCGGCATGTCCGGCATTGCCGAAGTGATGCACAACCTGGGCTACACCGTTCAGGGCAGTGATCTGAGCGAAAGCCCCACGGTGGAGCGCCTGCGCGAACGGGGCATTGCGGTGAAAATCGGCCACGAGCGCGAGAATGTGGAAGGGGCGGGCGTTGTCGTCATCTCCACCGCCGTGCGCCGGACCAACCCCGAAGTCGCCGCTGCGCTGGACAACCGCACGCCGGTGGTGCGCCGGGCAGAAATGCTCGCCGAGCTGATGCGTTTGAAAAGCACCGTTGCGGTGGCCGGTACGCACGGCAAGACGACAACGACCAGCATGATTGCCGCAGTGCTCGACAAGGGCGGGATCGATCCCACCGTCATCAATGGCGGGATCATCGAACAATATGGCTCCAACGCGCGTCTGGGCGATTCCGACTGGATGGTGGTGGAAGCCGACGAGAGCGACGGCAGCTTCCTGCGATTGGACGGGACCATCGCAGTGGTCACCAATATCGATCCCGAGCATCTGGACCATTACGGCGATTTCGACGGGGTGAAGCGCGCATTTGTGGAATTCATCCACAATGTGCCGTTCTACGGTGCGGCGATCCTGTGCATCGACCATCCCGAGGTTCAGGCCGTGATCGGGCAGGTGCGCGACCGGCGCGTGCTGACCTATGGCTTCTCTCTCCAGGCCGATATTTGCGGCGTGAATATTCTGCCCGACGAGGGCGGCAACA
The DNA here is from genome assembly GCA_913060895.1 of uncultured Sphingomonadaceae bacterium. Classification (GTDB taxonomy): domain Bacteria; phylum Pseudomonadota; class Alphaproteobacteria; order Sphingomonadales; family Sphingomonadaceae; genus CAJXSN01. Next base: position 210,860 of record CAJXSN010000001.1, on the reverse strand, counting down.
CCTTCGATGTCATCGTTCGCCAGCGCGGAGAGGAAGACCGCCGGATCGAAGGCGTGCGCTTGCCCATGCCGGGCCGGCACAATGTCCAGAACGCGCTGGCCGCGATTGCCGTGTCGATCGAAATGGGCTGCCCCGACGAGGTGATCCGCGACGGCTTCGGCGCGTTTGGCGGTGTGCGTCGCCGCTTCACGAAGACAGGCGAAATCACTGTCGATGGCGGCACGGTGCGGATCATTGACGATTACGCCCACCACCCTGTAGAAATTACCGCCGTGCTCAGCGCAGCGCGCGAAAGCGCAGGGGCCAGCGGTGGCCGCGTGATCGCCGTGATGCAGCCGCACCGTTATTCGCGCCTTGGCGATCTGATGGATGATTTCCAGAGCTGCTTCAACGAAGCGGACACAGTCTATGTCACCCCCGTCTATGCGGCGGGAGAGGATCCGGTGGATGGTGTGAGCAGCGTTTCGCTGGTGGCGGGAATGGCCTCGCGCGGGCACCGTAATGCCTCCACCGTAGAGGACCAGCAGGCCCTGTCTGCGATTTTGGCCGATACCATCAGTGCAGGGGATATCGTGGTGTGCCTGGGCGCGGGTGATATCACCCGGTGGGCCGCCGAATTGCCCGCCCAGATCGAGCGGGACCTCAAATCATGATGTCCGCCAACCAGCCGGACGATTGGGCCATGCACGATACCGGTCAGGCACCCGATGCCGGTGTCGAAGGCGCACTGGATGCGCCCGTACCGATGGCCGGCATTCGCGGTGCGCTGACGAAAAATGCGCCGCTGGCAAAGCTGGTCTGGTTCAAAAGCGGCGGCAATGCCGACTGGCTGTTCGAACCTGCGGACCGCGCCGATCTGAAACTGTTTATCGACCAGTTGGCGGGCGCGATGCCGGTGATGGCACTGGGCCTTGGCTCCAACCTCATCATTCGCGATGGCGGGGTGCCCGGGGTGGTCATCCGTCTGGGCAAACCCTTTGCCGATGTTGCCGTGGGCGCGGATCATGTCGTCATGTGCGGCGGCGGGGCGCATGGCATTCTGGTGTCCTCCACAGCGCGCGATGCCGGTGTCGCAGGGCTGGAATTCCTGCGCGGCATTCCCGGCACGGTGGGCGGCTTCGTGCGGATGAATGGTGGGGCCTATGGTAATGAAACCGCCGACGTCCTGATCGATTGCGACGTTATCATGCCGGGCGGCGAATTGATTACTCTGCCCGCCGGGGATCTGGAATACACCTATCGCCATTCCGCCTTGCCGGAGAGAGGCGTGGTGGTATCCGCCCGCTTTCAGGGCGAGGCTGGCGATCCCGAAGCGATTGGCGCTGAGATGGACCGGATTGCCGAAGCGCGCGAGAACTCGCAGCCGATCCGCAGCAAGACGGGCGGCTCCACCTTCAAAAACCCTGACGGCCATAAGGCGTGGGAACTGGTCGATGCGGCCGGTTGCCGCGGCCTGACCCTGGGCGGCGCTCAGGTGAGTGAGAAACATACCAATTTCATGATCAATACAGGCGGCGCAACCAGCGCCGATATTGAAGGGCTGGGCGAAGAAGTCCGCGCCCGCGTTTACCAGAATTCGGGTGTCCAGCTGGAATGGGAAATCAAGCGGGTGGGGCGGCCATGAGCGTGCTCGGTTCCAAACTCCACGTCGCTGTCCTGATGGGCGGCTGGGCGAATGAACGGCCCGTTTCGCTGATGTCCGGCAACGGCGTTGCCGACGCGCTGGAGGCGCGCGGCCACCGGGTCACGCGCATCGATATGGACCGGCAGGTCGCGGCGCGCATTGCCGATGCTGCACCCGATGTGGTGTTCAACGCGCTGCACGGCGTGCCGGGGGAAGATGGCACGGTGCAGGGGATGCTGGATCTGATGGGCGTACCGTACACGCATTCGGGCCTCGCCACGTCGGTAATTGCCATCGACAAGGAACTGACGAAGCAGGCGCTGGTCCCGCACGGCATTCCCATGCCCGGCGGACGGATCGTTCCGTCGGCAGAGCTGTTCGAGAAAGACCCGCTGGCCCGCCCCTATGTGCTCAAACCGGTCAACGAAGGCTCCTCCGTAGGGGTCGCCATCGTCACCGACCAGAGCGATTACGGCAACCCCATCCGCCGCGATGCAGAAGGCCCGTGGCAGGAATTCGAGTCTCTGCTGGCAGAGCCCTTCATTCGCGGGCGCGAGCTGACCACGGCGGTTGTCGGTGGACAGGCACTGGCGGTGACGGAACTGGTCCCCAAAAGCGGGTTCTACGATTTCGACGCAAAATATACGGACGGGATGACGGACCACATCTGCCCGGCAGACATTCCCGATACCATTACGGCGCTGTGCAAACGGTATGCCCTGGAAGCGCACCGGGTACTGGGGTGCCGGGGCACCAGCCGTACGGATTACCGCTGGGATGACGAACAGGGTGAAGACGGCTTGTTCGTGCTGGAAACCAACACCCAGCCGGGCATGACACCGCTCAGCCTGGTGCCGGAACAGGCGCGGTTTGCGGGTATGAGTTACGAAGATCTGGTCGAAGCAATTGTGAAAGATGCGCTGGACCATTTTGCGCAGAAGAAAGCAGGGGGCGGCAATGGGAACGGTTAAACGCAAGACGACAGGTGTGCGCCGTTCGGCTGCGGCCAAGTCCCGTGCGACCAAGGCCCGCACTGCGCGAACCCGCACGCAAGGCGGGCTGAACCGCGCGCTGGCCCTGTTGCCATTCGATGAAGATCAGCTGCACCGGATATTCCTCACCATCATTATCGGCGGGGCAGCTGCGCTCGCATGGTTTATTGCCAGTCTGGCAGGCGTGCCTGCCCTGGCACAGAACGAGGTTGCCAAGCTGGCCAGCGATGCCGGGTTCGAAGTGCGCCGGGTGCGCGTTACGGGCGTAGAGCGGATGAACGAACTGAAGATATACGAGCGGGCACTGGCCCAGCGGGACCGGCCCATGCCGCTGGTCGATCTGGACGAACTGCGCGCAGAGCTGGTCGCTTTGCCCTGGGTGCAGGATGCCCGCGTGTCGCGCCAGTTGCCCGATGTGCTGTCCATCGACGTGGTCGAGCGTACGCCGCATGCCGTGCTGCGCAAACCCGATCATCTGGTTCTGATCGACGCCACCGGTGAAGAGCTGGAGCCGATCACAGCCGAGAATGCAAAAGGAATGCTGGCGGTAGAAGGGCCGGGCGCTGCCAAACAGGTGGCAAATTTGGGAACGCTGCTGGAAACCGCGCCTGCCCTGCGCAGCAAGGTGGCGCATGCCGAATGGGTCGGCAATCGCCGCTGGAACCTGACGTTCACCACCGATCAGGTGCTTGCCCTGCCGCAGGGGGAAAAAGACGCTGCCACTGCGCTGATCCAGTTCGCAAGGCTGGACGGGCAGAACCGCCTGCTGGGCGGCAAGGTTGCAACCTTCGATATGCGGGCACCGGAACGCATTTATATGCGTGTGCCGGGCCGCGCTGCGCGGGTTCTGGGTGAAGGGAGCGTCAACTGATGGGGCTTCCGCGTATTTCCCGCGTATTTGGCGCAGTGAACATCGGATCATTCCGCATTTCGGCAATGATTCTCGGCCAGTCGGAATCCGGGGAGCTTATCGTGCTTGGCTCCGGCCACCGCGCCAGCCAGGGTGTGCGGGGCGGCTATATCGTGGATATGGCTGCGGCCACCTACGCCATCCGCGATGTGGTGGAACGGGCCGAGAAAAGCGCCGGAACCGGCATTGCCAGTGTTTGGGTCGGATGTTCGGGCGCAGGCCTGGCCAACAGGGTCAGTCAGGTGGAAGTGCCCGTTGGAGGACGCCGGATCGAAGGCGAGGATATTCAGCATTTGCTGCTTTCTGCCAGAGACACCATCCAGCCCGACGGTAAAATGGTGCTGCATGCCCAGCCTGCGCAATACACGCTGGACGGCGCGCATGGTGCGGTTGACCCGAAGGGCCTGCATGCAGAACGGCTGGGCGTGGATATTCACGTCATGCTCGCCGATGGGGCTCCGGTGAAGAATTTGCGCGATGCGGTCGAGGGCGCGCATTTGTCGGTCGAAGCGGTTGTAGCCGCGCCGATCGCCTGCGCGGAAGCCTGCCTCAGCCCTGAAGAACGGGAGCTGGGTACCGCAGTTGTCGAGATTGGCAGCGAAATCACCAATGTTTCGATTTTCGAAAACGGTATGCTGCGTGCGCTGCATTCCATACCCTTCGGATCGGGCGATATCACCGATGCCATTGCCGGTGATTTCGGTATCCGGCGGTTTCAGGCAGAGCGGCTGAAATGTGTGGCCGGTTCGGCCATTGCCAGCCCGTCCGACCACCGCGAGATGCTGCCGCTTGTGGCGCAGGTCGATGGCGCACCGGAAGCAGACAAGATCAGCCGGGCGGAACTCGTATCCGTCGTGACCAGCCAGGTTTCCCGTCTGACGGACGAGATCAACAGGGTTTTCAAATCGTTCGATTTCGGCGCCACGCGGGGCGGGCAGGTTGTGCTGACCGGCGGCGGCGCGGAACTGGCGGGGATCGCGGAATTTGCGCAAGGGGCTCTTGGTCGCCCGGTGCGGATCGGCAAACCGGCCGGTATGCGCGGTCTGCCCGATGCCCATGCAACGCCGGGTTTCACCACTCTGGCGGGCCTGTGCCTCTATGCCGCGCGCGATCCGATGGACATCCGGTCTATCGAAAGCAATGTGCAGGAAACGGTCCGCTATGGCGGAATGGCTTTGGTAAAACGGGTCCTGAAGGCATCGCGCGAGTATTTTTGAGCTGCCGGGCGGAGACAGGAAGATCGTGAAGCTGTAGTCAGTGCTGTGGAAAAGCCGTGGACAAACAGTGCAGGGTATGTCGCTTGTGTGACACACTGGAGTTGAAGCAAGAAAACGTGCCCTTCGCGCGTGGAGTAAATTTGAAATGAGTATCAATATCGGCCCTGCGACCACCGACGAGCTGCGCCCCAAAATCACCGTTATCGGTGTCGGCGGCGCAGGCGGAAACGCCATCGGCAACATGATCGATGCAGGGATTGAGGGCGTCGAATTCGTCGTCGCCAATACCGACGCGCAGGCGCTCAACAATTCCTCGGCAGAGGCGCGGGTTCAGCTCGGGCCGGAAATCACCGGCGGGCTGGGTGCCGGATCGCGGCCTGAAGTGGGCAAGGCTGCGGCGGAAGAAACCTCCAAGGAAATCGAAGATCTGCTGGACGGGGTGAACATGTGCTTCATCGCTGCCGGCATGGGCGGCGGTACCGGTACAGGTGCTGCGCCCGTGATTGCCGAGGCGGCGCGCAATATGGGTGTGCTGACCGTGGGCGTCGTGACCAAGCCGTTCCTGTTCGAAGGCACGCGCCGCATGCGCGCTGCCGAAGCAGGGATCGAGGAACTGCAGCGCCATGTCGATACCCTGATCGTCATCCCCAACCAGAACCTGTTCCTGATTGCCAAGGCGGACACGACCTTCAAACAGGCGTTCCAGCTGGCCGACGAAGTGCTGCAGCAGGGTGTCCGCTCGATCACCGATCTGATGGTAATGCCGGGCCTTATCAACCTCGACTTTGCCGATGTGAAATCGGTGATGGAGGAAATGGGCAAGGCGATGATGGGCACCGGCGAGGGTGACGGCGAGAACCGCGCTCTGGAAGCTGCCGAACGTGCCATTGCCAATCCGCTGCTCGACGGTGTGTCGATGGCAGGCGCGAAGGGTGTTATCATCTCCATCATCGGCGGCGAGGATATGAAGCTGCTGGAAGTGGACGAGGCCGCGAACCACATCCGCGAACTGGTCGACGAGGAAGCGAACATCATCTGGGGTTCGGCATTCAATCCCGATCTCGATGGAAAAATCCGCGTTTCGGTGGTGGCCACCGGGATCGAGGGTAGCGAAGGCAGTTCCGCCGGTAGCAATCGCTCGATGTCGCTCGGCTCCGGCAAGGCTCCGCGCCGCCCCGTCCTCGATCTGCCTAGCGATGATGGCACAGCGGATGCGGATGAAAGTGCGAAACCGGCTAGTGCTGTGCCATCCGGCATGGCTGGTCTGGGCCTGAGCGCTGCTTCGGCCGATACATCGTTCGACGATGGGGAAGAGGAAGAGGACGCCGATGTCGATGGCATCGTGGATCCACTCGCGGGTCTGCGCGGTGAAGAGGACGACGCGCCTTCCGATAAACGCAGTTTAACCGACCCCGCTGACGATGCAGTCTTCGGAGCAGACAGCGATGACGGCTTCGGCGACAAGGCAGACGATTCAGGCGAGGCCGAGGATTGGGACAATGTCGGCACCAAAGCCGGGACGTCCCAGAACGCTTCCGGGGATGATACCGAGCCGCTGGATCTGGGTGGTTCTGAAGCGCCTGCCGATGAATTGCTGCTCGATGCCGACCGGCTTGCCAGTCAGGACGAGCCTGTTCGCAGCGGCCGCCGCCGCCAGTTGATTGCCGGCGGTGACGGGGCAGAGGCGCAGGCCGGTGCCGTTCCCCCCAAAGCGCAAACTCCTGCTCCCGCAGCGTCAAAGAAACCGGCGGACGAGGGGGGCAGTACGCTGTTCGAGCGCATGGCCAACCTTTCACGCGGTGGCTCGTCAAAGGATGACGACGATGATGACGACGACGAAGATGGTGGTTCGCTGAACATTCCACGCTTCCTCGGGCGGCAGAACAATCAGTAATTTTTCTTCCTCCATGCCCGGGGATTAGTGCAAGGTTCAGGACGCATCGCCGATAGATGGGTCCAGATAATTATGTCGATACCGAACCGCGCCATTCTGTTGATCGGGGCTGCCACACTTGGCGGCCTCGTTTCTCTGCCCGGTGTTCCCGTATCGGCGCAAGGCCGGGCGGTGGTCCAGCCCTTGCCGCCCGCCGCAAGCACCGATCTTAACAATGCGCTTCTCCGGCTGGCGAGCAATCCGCGCGATACGGATGCCTTGATACGGGCGGGCAACGCGTCCCTTGAACTGGGCGATATTGATGCCGCGATCGGATTTTTCGGTCGGGCCGAGGAATTGTCGCCGAACAATCCGCGAGTGAAGGCAGGTACGGCCGCAGCTTATGTTCGCGCGCGCCGCCCGGTGGAGGCATTGCGCCTGTTCGACGAGGCCGAACGTGCCGGTGTCCGCCCTGATTCGGTGGCAGGGGACAAGGGCCTCGCGCTCGATCTGGTGGGTAACAACCGCGAGGCGCAGCTTGCGTATCGCCGGTCTCTTGCCAATGACGAAGATTCCGAAATCCGTCGCCGGATGGCATTGAGCTTCGCGATTGCAGGAGACAGCGAGGGATTTGAATCGACTTTGCTGCCTTTGCTGAATCAGCGGGATCTGGGCGCGTACCGCACCCGGGCCTTCGGTCTGGCCATACTGGGCAAGCCGGACGAGGCCGTGGCAATTACCGAAGCTGTCATGCCGAAGGATATGGCCGAACGGGTTGAACCTTATCTGCGTTATATGCGGCGCCTGACCCCGGCGCAGCAGGCGGCGGCGTCCAATCTGGGTATCTTCCCGCGCGCCTCTGCCATTGGCCGTGACGATCCGCGCATTGCTGAGGCCCGGACTGCCGGTTCCTCACCTGCGATTGCCGGTTTAGATTCCGGTTTGGCCCCTGCGGGACGTGCGCTCGGGCAGGCATCTCAGAACGCTGCTGCGCCAGCGGCACAAGCCGCAAACGGGCCACTGACCCGGGCCGAGCGACAGGCATTGAGGGCACAGCGCCGCGACAATAGGCGTGCGGGTAGCGCGTCACCTACGCCTGCTTCTGCGCCTACTTCTCCTCCGGTGCCTGCTCTTGCCACGCGCACGTCGGAAACCTCTGCCGAAACGCCCGTTCGCAGGACCGGGCGGGGCGAACTTCCTGCGCTCGCCGCTGCGGATGTGCCCAATACCACCGCGCCGGTAGCAGCCTTGCAGTTGCCAGCTTCCTCAGGGCCAGCTCCATCACAGGCTGCAACGCCTGCTCCCGCACCTGTCCAGATCGCGCGCACGGAACCCGCGCTAGTCATTACGCTGCCCTCTGCCAGCGCAGGGTTGCCTGCACAGCAAGCACCGCAGCCGGTTACGCAAGTGGCTGTTGCAGCTTCGCAGGCCGTGCCGGACACCGCGCCTGTATCCGGTTCACCATCCAGCGAGGCCGTCACGGTTGCATCGATCGCTTCTACGGTTTCGGAGGCGGTTGGGGGTACAGGTCAGGCGGCGGCTCCCGCGCCCGGGTTCGATCTTGATGATCTGGCTGCAGGTTCCACCGCGTCTGCCCAGACCGGCACGTCAGCGGCTTCCACGACGGCGCCTTCAACAGCCGGTGCCGATCCGGTGGCTGTCGCAGCGGTATCATCCGGCCCAGTTGAAACATCGCCATCTGCGCCCGATCCCTCTCCAGCTCCGGTCGCGGAACGAAGCGTCTCGCAGGCGTTCGCCGACTTGCTGGCTTTGCCCGATACAGGGGCGCTCAAAACGGCAGGCGATGCAGTGGATATCACGGCAATCGATATTCCGCGCGAGGAAGAGGCGGCCCCGGAGCCGGAAGCCGAATCTCAAGAACCTCCCGCGCCAGAGACGCCCGCCCATGCCAGCCGGATATGGGTGCAGGTGGCGACAGGGCGTGACCGGTCCGCACTGGGCTTCGACTGGCGCAGATTTTCCCGTCAGGCACCCGATGTGCTGAAGGATAACGGCCCCTTCGTCGCATCGTGGGGGCAAACCAATCGGCTGCTCGCGGGCCCTTATGACAGCCGGTCCGATGCCAATGCGGCCGTTACGGCGCTGGCAGAGAAGGATCTCGATGCATTTCGCTTCACCAGCTCGGCCGGTGAGGTGATCGAAGAACTGGGCAAATAGACGGCAGCCCGGCGGGCTTTTCAGGGCGGTGGCAAAGCCGTCGGCGGGCAGTTTTCCCCGAATCCTTATCCCCACTGTTTGAACAGGCGAAATCCGTTCTCCCCAGCAGTGGCGGGGGTGGCCGCTTGCGCTGCAATGCGGGCGGGGTGCAATTGAGCGGCATGACCGGAACAGAAACACGATGACCGCTATGGAAACCATCGATACCCGCATGGAAAGCCCGCCTGTCGAAATGCTGGCGGCGCTGTTCAACGCTCGTGGCTGGATGGCCGAGCAGGTAAACGATCAGGAACTGTCGGGCGAAATCCAGGGCAGCTGGGCGAAGTATCAGCTGCGCTGCATCTGGCGCGGTGAAGACAATGTCCTGCAAATCATATGTCTGCCCGACATCCGCGTTTCGGACGCGAAGCGCGCGCCGGCGCTGGATCTGCTGGCGAAGGTTAACGAACAGATGTGGCTCGGCCATTTCGACATCTGGAGCAATGGTGGAATGCTGATCTACCGTCACGGCGCTCTGCTGGGTGATGACGGCCTTCTCAGCCTGAGCCAGGCGCAGGCTGTGGTGGAAACCGCAGTCGAGGAATGCGACCGGTTCTACCCTGCGTTCCAGTTTGTCCTGTGGGGCGACAAGGAACCCGACGCTGCTCTGGAGGCAGCGATGGTCGATGCTGCGGGTGAAGCGTGAAGCGGGCTTGATGCAGACGGGGGCTGCACGCTATCGCAGGGCCATGTTTGAAAAAATCCTGATTTGCGGCTTCGGCACGATGACCGGCGCTATGGTCGAAGGCTGGCTTCGTGCCGGAATTCCGGCCGACACTTTCACAGTCTATCACCCACGGGGGAAGGAAGTGCCTGAAGGCGTGGCTCTGGTCACCGAATGGCCGGGCACCGCGTTCGATGCGATTTTGCTGGGCGTAAAACCGCATATGCTGGACGATGTCGCGCCCGGGCTGCAAAAATGTTCGGGCAGTCACACGGTTATTCTGTCCGTACTGGCCGGTATAGAGCTGGCCAGCCTGCGGGGCCGGTTCCCGGATGTGGGCGGGGTGGTCCGGTTCATGCCCAATCTCGCCTGCGCGCTGGGCAAGGCGCCCAATGGACTGGTTGCCGAAGGTCTGGATACAGCGGGCAAAGCGAATGTGACTGCTCTGGCCGAAGCGCTGGGAAGTGCCGAATGGCTGGAAGAAGAAGCGCAGTTCGATCTGGTGACTGCGCTGGCCGGATCGGGCCCGGGCTTTGTCTATCGTTTCATCGATGCCCTTTCTGCAGCGGCTGCCGGGCTTGGCTTGCCGCAGGAGCAGGCAGAGCGGCTGTCCTTGCAGATGGTAGAGGGTGCAGCAGCTCTTGCTGTGCAGTCCCCCCATGCTCCGGGCGAGCTGGCACGGCGCGTCGCAAGTCCCGGCGGAATGACGCAGGCCGGGCTGGATGTGCTGGATGCAGACGAGGCTTTGGTGAGTTTGTTGACCGACACGTTGAAGGCCGCGCGAGACAGAGGCGCGCAAATGGCTGAACAGGCGCGGGAAAAAGGTTAACTTTCGGCGACCGGACCCTTTCCGATTTCTCTTGAAAATCGAGTGTTTTGTCCCGATATTGTTCAGGAACCGGCAGCTATAACGCCTGCTCGGCTTACAAGGAGTTTGATTAGAAATGGCAAATTGGAACGACCCCCGGCAGTCGCAGACGGGCTTCGACTCCGTGCCGCGCGCAGGAGGTGACGTTGCATCGCGCACGACCTTCGACGCAGGCCTGCGCAGCTATATGCTGTCGATTTACAATTACATGGTGTCCGGTGTCTTGCTGACCGGCGTGGTCGCCCTGATGACCGCGCAGTCCGGCCTTGCCATGACTTTCGCAAGCGGCCCGCTGATGTGGCTGGTCGCGCTTTCGCCGCTGGCCATCGTTTTCGCGATGAGCTTTGGTGTGAACAAGTTCTCCAAGACAACGCTGCAGGCGATGTTCTGGGGCTTCGCGTTCCTGATGGGCCTTTCGCTCTCGACCATCTTCCTCGTCTATACCGGCGGATCGATTGCGGCGACCTTCTTCGCAACGGCTGGCGCTTTCGCCGGTCTCAGCCTGTTCGGTTACACCACGAAGAAAGATTTGTCCGGCTTCGGCACGTTCCTGGTCATGGGTGTTGTCGGGCTGATTATTGCTTCCGTCATCAATATGTTCCTCGGCTCCAGCACGCTGGAACTGGCGATCAGTTTCCTCGGCGTACTGATTTTCGCAGGTCTGACGGCTTACGATACGCAGCGACTGAAGAACGATTACCAGCGTCTTCGCGGTACGGCGTTCGAAGGCAAGTCGGTGATCATGGGCGCTCTCAGCCTCTATCTCGACTTCATCAACATGTTCCTCTTCCTGCTGCGCTTCATGGGTAGCCGCGAATAAGAACAGACAGCGAATGGTCGCGCTGGCGACTCGTTTTATCGTGCCCGGAGTGCTTCATTGCATTCCGGGCATTTTCTTTGTCTCCAGTGCAGGTTATGGCGTTCCGCTGCGGGAAAGGTTGCCTCGTGTAACCCCCGGCATGATTTACATTCGTGAATGACAAAAAGGTCGCATTTATGGCTGGTGCAAACCGCTCCCCTATCCGAATTCTTGCCGTAGCAGGCTCTGTCGCAGCTCTGGCTGCATGCGCCACTCCGCCCCCTCCGCCACCACCTCCTCCTCCGCCGGTTGTTCAGGCCGTACCCTATCGCCCGCTTCCACCCAGCGGCGCAGCCTATGCGATGAACATTCCCCGCCCAGATGCTACAGGTATCCGCCAGACGGTGAATGCCAATCTGACGGAAGACGAGATGATCTGGCACGTCCGGTCTGGCTGGAACGTCGCGGCACTCAACTGCACCGGTCCGCTCTATCAGCCGATCCTCGACGGATACGGTTCCTACATAAACGGCAACAAAGGTGCGCTGTCCGGAGTAAATTCGCGCCGCGACGGCGTGTATCGTGAACGGGCCGGCACCCGGCGCGGCGGCATCATGCTGCGCGAAACGCGGTTGACCTCTGTGTACAATTACTTCGCCCTGCCACCTGCGCGCAGTCAGTTCTGCCGCACCATGCTGCAGATTGCGCAGGAGACACAGACCACGCCCGTCACCGATGTGGTCATGTTCTCGGCTCAGGCGCTTCCGCGGATGGAAGCTGCATTCGAGACATTCTTCACTGCCTACGAGCAATATGAGCGGGAATCCGCTGCATGGGACAGCGCCTACGGTGCGCGGTACGGATCGTCCCAGCCCGGCTATGTGGCTGTGCAACAGGCGCGGATGTCGACATCACCCGATGCGACTGCCGGGATCGACACGCTTGCCGTGCCACCATCCGCGATAGGTGAAGTAACCGATCCCGATACCGGCGTGAATGTTCCTATTATCGAGGTGGACGAGGGGTTCTCCTCTATGCCGGTGGTCGAGCCTGTGCCCGAAGGGGGAAGGGATCCCGAAGACAGCGTTCGGTAGCGCGCTCCGCACAAATAATGCGCTGAAGCGCAATATAGGCTATAAGATCCCGCGGGGGCATCAAGGCCTCGCAAGCGCGCAGGGAGTTTTTAGGGCATGTGTCCTCAGAACCAAAGCGACGAAGGATAGTCCGGCGCGCTGAAGTGCGCCCCGGGATTTGAGGCCCAGTAAAAATGCATTTTCTCGATCAAGCCAAAATCCATCTCAAATCCGGTGCGGGCGGGCCTGGCGGGGTCAGCTTCCGGCGGGAGAAGTATGTCGAGTATGGCGGCCCCGACGGCGGCAATGGCGGCAAGGGCGGCGACATTGTTTTCGAAGCGGTGCAGGGTCTCAACACCCTCATCGACTTTCGCTACGCACAGCATTTCAAAGCGGCTCGCGGGGGACACGGCATGGGCCGAGACCGCTTCGGCAAGGGTGCAGACGACCTTGTGATAAAAGTACCCGTGGGTACGCAGGTGTTCGACGAAGATCGCGAAGAACTGCTCGCCGATTTCACCGAAGTGGGCCAGCGCTTGGTCTTTCTGGAAGGCGGCATGGGCGGTCGCGGCAATGCCAGTTACAAAAGCAGCACCAATCGCGCGCCGCGCCAGCACCAACCGGGCGAGCCGTCGCAGGAAATGTCGGTCTGGCTGCGGCTGAAACTGTTGGCCGATGTGGGTCTGCTGGGTCTGCCGAATGCAGGAAAATCGACCTTCATCAACGCGGTGTCCAATGCGAAGGCGAAGGTGGGCCACTATGCCTTTACCACGCTGGTGCCCAAGCTGGGTGTTGTGCATCACAAGGGCCGCGAGTTCGTGATCGCCGACATACCCGGCCTGATCGAAGGCGCGGCAGATGGCGCGGGGATCGGGGACCGGTTTCTGGGCCATATCGAGCGGTGCCGCGTGCTGATCCATTTGATTGACATTGCGGGAGAAGATCCCGCCGCTGCGATGCAAACCGTGTTGGACGAACTGGACGCCTATGGCGAAGGTCTGGAAGACAAGCCTCGTCTGGTCGCCCTCAATAAGGTCGATCTGGGCGATGCCGAACTGGCGGAAGCCTTTGCAGGAGAATTGCTGGAGGCCGGAGCGGACGAGGTGTTCGCCATGTCCGGAGCGACAGGACAGGGCATCGCACCCTTGCTGGATGCCGTGCTGAGTTATTTGCCCGACCGAACCTCGACCGAGACGAACGCCGCGCCGGTGGACGATCAGGAAGCGGCGGACGACTGGTCACCGATCTGAACGTGCAGCGGTTGCCGGCATGAACAGTATCACCGCCCTTTCGCACCTGAGCGATCCGGAACGTTGCCCGCTGCTGGTGGTCAAGCTGGGGTCTTCATTGCTGGTGAACAGCGATGGAGCATTGCGGCGCGATTGGCTGGCCGGGCTGGTGGCGGAACTGGCCGTTCTGCACCGTGCCGGCCAGCGGATCGTTATTGTCAGTTCGGGTGCAATCGCGCTGGGCGCTGCGCGGCTGGGATTGCCCCAGAGGGGCCGAGCCAGCCTGCCTGACGCGCAGGCCGCTGCTTCTGTAGGGCAGGTGGAACTGGCCGGGCTGTATGCCGATGTGCTGGGTGCGCAGGGTCTGGTCGCGGCACAAATTCTGCTGACATTGGAAGATATGGAAGACCGGCGGCGCTACCTGAACGCCTCCGCCACTCTGGAGCGGCTGCTGGATCTGGGCGCAGTTCCGGTAGTCAACGAAAACGACAGCGTCGCGACAGAGGAAATCCGTTTCGGGGATAATGACCGACTGGCCGCGCGAGTAGCGCAGGCGTCCGGGGCCGACGCGGTGCTGCTATTCTCCGACGTGGATGGCTTGTATGATCGCCCGCCGCATCAGGACGGCGCTGTTCTGGTTCCGCAAGTGGACATTATCGACCATACTGTACGCTCCGCAGCAGGGCCGCCGCAGGAAGGGCCGGGGACAGGGGGCATGGCCTCCAAACTGGCGGCCGCGGAAATCGCAACACGCGCGGGCATCGTGCTGGCCATAGCAAACGGCACCCATGACCGGCCGCTATCCCGTGTTTTCGAGCAGAATATTGGGACGATGTTCATCGCACAAAACGGGCCGGGCGCGCGCAAGAACTGGCTCGGGGGCCGATTGGCCAAAGCCGGAACGGTGCGGGTCGATGGCGGATGCCATGCCGCTTTGGCGAGAGGCGCAAGTGTGTTGGCTGCGGGTATTATCGCAGTCGAGGGCGAGTTTGCGCGGGGCGATTTTGTCGGCATTGCAGACGAACAGGGTGCTGAAATCGCGCTCGGCCTGATTGAATATGATGCGGCGACCTGCCGTTCTCTGATGGGTAAGCGGCAGGACGCACAGGCAGACATTCTTGGGTATGCACCGCGCAGCGCCGTGATCCACCGCGATCACATGGTGATGCTATGACGGTTGCGATTACCGGCGGCACCGGTTTTGTCGGGCAGGCTCTGGTCGATCTGACCGTAGAGCGTGCAATCCCACTGCGTTCCCTCGCCCGGACAATACCGGTGAAACAGCGCGGGGTGGAGTGGATCCAGGGTGATCTGGGCAATCGGGCATCGCTGGACCGGCTGATGGGCGATGCCGAATATGTCATCCACATTGCTGGGCAAGTGCGCGCCAGCGATCCGGCAGAGTTCGAGACCTCCAATGTCACCGGCACTCTCAATGCTGTGGAAGCGGCGCTGGGTGCAGGTGTGCGGCGGTTCGTGTTCGTCTCCTCGCTTGCCGCGCGCGAGCCGCAGCTGTCGGCCTATGGCGCATCGAAACTGCGCGCCGAGAAGATTGTCATGGCCAGCGGGCTTGACTGGACCATAGTGCGCCCGCCGGCGATTTACGGTCCGCGCGATAAAGAGATGCTCGACCTTTTCGAAATGGCGACCATGCGGGTGGTCCCAATGCCGAAGAAAGGCGCTGCCTCGCTAATCCATGTCGGCGATCTGGCGCGATTGCTGCTGGCACTGAGCGAAGGGGGCGCGGATGTCACATCAAGGATGTTCGAGCCTGATGATGGCAAGCCCGGCGGTTGGGAACACCGCGAACTGGCACTGGCGATCGGCGCATCTGTCGGCACGAAGCCGTGGGTGCCGCGATTGTCGGAAGGCACCATGATGCTGGCTGCAAGAATAGATCGGCTGCTGCGCCGTGACGGGGCCAAGCTGACGCCGGACCGGGTGGGTTATATGGCGCATCCGGACTGGGTTTCCCGCGCCGATGCGCAGCCGCCCCGCTCAATCTGGACGCCGAAAATACCGACGCGCAAAGGTTTGAAAGCCACTGCGCGCTGGTACCGTGAACGCAAGTGGATCTGACGCGGCTCTAAGCCTTAAAAGGCCGGATCGTAACCGGGCGGCAAGTCGCCTGGCGTTTCATCGATGCCAGGCAGATGAATGCCGCATTCGGTCTTGTCCCAACCCTTCCACCGGCCCGAACGCGGATCTTCCCCGGCGGCCACTTTGTGGGTGCAAGGGGAGCAGCCGATGGACGGATAGCCGCTTTCAACCAGCGGGTGGCGGGGCAGATCGTGCGTTTCGAAATAGCCGTCGATATCATCCTGCGACCAGTCGATCAGTGGATTGATTTTCAGGCGGCCCGCTGCATCGCTGGTATCCAGCTCGAACCGGGGAAGGGCGGCACGTGCGCTGTTCTGGAACGCCTTGCGCCCGGTAAAGCTGGCATCGAAATCGGCCAGTGCCTGCGCCAATGGCTGGACCTTGCGAATGTCGCAGCACCCGTCGGGATCATAGGACCAGCGCAGCCCGTTTTCGTCCTTGGCGGCCAGTGTATTTGCGTCGGGTGTCAGATTGATCAGATTGGTCAGACCGAGCGCCTGCGCGACCTCATCGCGATAGGCCAGCGTTTCGGGAAAATGCTTGCCCGTTTCCAGAAACAGCACCGGCAAACCGGGATCGGCCTGTGCGAGAAGGTGAAGCAGAACAATACTCTCTGCACCAAAGCTCGACACGGTGGCAGCGCGGCCGATCAGATCGCTTCCGATCACGCCGCGTAGCATGGTGCGCGTGTCGGCAGCGGCAAACCGTTCATTCAGCCGATCCACATCGGCTTGAGCAAATCGGGGAGCGGTGTCTATTCTGTCTATCGTGCGCAATTCATTCATGGCGCAACTGAGCGATCGTGCGCCGCGTGTCAGCGCCCGCCTGATAATGCTGCGGCCAACGGTCGAACGCTGCCTGCGCGTCGGCTTCGTCCAACCGGATTTCGGGCGCGAAACTGTCGAACCCGCAGCGGCGCATATTGCTCAGCTGGTCGATCAACACATCGCCTACTGCGCGCAGTTCTCCGGTATAACCGGCCTCGCGCAGGGTCCGTGCGGAGGAATAGCCACGTCCGTCGCCGAAGGATGGAAAGTTCACTTCCACCAATGCGATACGCTCCAGATGCGGGATCAGGGCCTGCGTATCATCGCCGGGTTCTAAGCGGACGGCGGAGGAATTGGATTGTTCAAGAAACGCATCCACCGTGACCTGTGCGTGATCGACAGGATCGTCATCGCGGAAGCGGAACTGCACTTCGTCCGGGCTGCTACCCAGCGGGTTGCTGTGCGAATCAACCATACAGCGCCTCCTTGAAAGGTGCCATGCCGATGCGGCGATAGGTATCAAGGAATCGCTCCCCGTCCTCCCGTTCACGCAAATAGACATCGGCGGTGGTTTCGACGGCATCGACAATGCCGGCTTCGTTAAAGCCGGGGCCGGTTATCTTGGCCAGCGAAGCGTCTTCAGCCTCGCTCCCGCCCAGCAACAGCTGGTAGTTTTCGACGCCCTTCTTATCTACGCCCAGAATGCCGATATGGCCAGCATGGTGGTGGCCGCAGGCATTGATGCAGCCACTGATTTTCAGCTTTAGCTCGCCCAGCGTATCGCCCTTGCCATTGGCTGCGAAACGTTCAGAAATCTGCTGCGAAATCGGGATCGAACGGGCGTTGGCGAGGCTGCAATAATCGAGACCGGGGCAGGCGATGATATCACCCACCTGGTCCAGATTGGGTTCACCCAGGCCTGCTTCGTGTAGCGCGGTCCACAATGTGTGAAGGTCCGCAATCTTCACATGCGGCAGGACGATGTTCTGCGTGTGCATCACCCGGCATTCGTCGAAGCTGTACTGGGCCGCGAGATCGGCCATCAGGTGCATCTGAGCCGAAGTCGCATCGCCGGGAATTCCGCCGACAGGCTTCAGGCTGATGACTGCGCTGACATAACTGTCATGCTTGTGACGCACTGTATTGCGCTCAACCCACAGAGCGAAATCGGGATCGGAGCGATCGATGCTTTTCGCGCCAGCTTCAAACGCGGGGTCTTCGAAGTAGGTCTTGATCCGCTCCAACTCTGCCAGCGGCGGCTCGATGCCTTCGTCCAGCAGGTGTGCAAATTCCTCTTCCACCTGACGCGTATATTCCTCTGCGCCCATTTCATGGACCAGGATCTTGATGCGCGCCTTGTACTTGTTGTCGCGCCGCCCGTGGCGGTTGTAGACCCGCAAACACGCTTCGGAATAGGTCACCAGCTGATCCAGCGGCACGAAATCGCGAATGCGCGGGGCGATCATCGGGGTGCGGCCCATGCCTCCACCGACATAGAACGCTGCGCCCAGTTCGCCGTTCTGTTCCACAATCTGAATACCGATATCATGCAGGCGCATGGCCGCGCGATCGGTGTCAGACGCTATCACCGCGATCTTGAACTTGCGTGGCAGGTACATGAATTCAGGATGGAAGCTCGACCATTGTCGCAGCAATTCCGCGTAAGGCCTTGGATCGACAAGCTCGTCCGCCGCTGCGCCTGCGAAATGATCGGAACTGATATTGCGGATGCAGTTCCCGCTGGTCTGGATCGCGTGCATCTCGACAGCCGCCAGATCGGCCATCAGGTCGGGCGCGTCCTCCAGCTTGATCCAGTTGTACTGGATATTCTGGCGGGTGGTGAAGTGGCCGTAGCCCCGGTCATACTTGTCCGCGATATCGGCCAGAATATGCATCTGCGCACCGGACAGTGTGCCATAAGGGACGGCGACGCGCAGCATATAGGCGTGGAGCTGCAGATAAAGCCCGTTCATCAGCCGCAGCGGCTTGAACTGGTCTTCGGTCAGCTTGCCGGCAAGGCGGCGTTCCACCTGATCGCGAAATTCGTCCACACGGGCGTCGACCATCTGCTGGTCATAAGAATCATATTTATACATAAAATCAGATCACCCAGTCGATGGCTTGGGGGTCGGCAGGTTTCAAAGTCAGGTCGGGCCGCACTGTGGGGCCAAGGGCGCGAACCCGGTCCTTGATATGGGCGGGGCGGGGGATGCCGTCCGCCATTTCAGCGGCAACAACATAGGGGACGTTGACGCGGCGCGCGGCTTCTTCGCGGGCAAGAATAGTTTCCGCTTCCTCGCCCGCATCGACCGCGTCCTCTACATGGCGGGACCAGCCACGTCCGTCCCACCACACGACATCGCCGGTTTTCAAATCGTTTCCGGTCAGTATCTTCACTGCGTTTTCTCCAGAGCAGTACGGGCCAGAACGGCATCCTCGCGCGCGGTCACTTCGCCGATCACGATCAGGGCCGGGCTTACCACATTCTCGGCCGTGACGAGGCCGGGCAGGCCAGCGAGGATTCCGCGAAGCACACGCATTTGCGGGCGGGCACCGTTTTCGATGACAGCCACCGGCGTTTCGGGTGCAAGCCCGTCTTCCATCAGTTTTTCAGCGATTTGCGGGGCAGTCTTCACGCCCATATAAATCACCAGCGTTCGGCCGGGACCGGCAAGGCCAGCCCAGTTCTGATCCTTCAATCCTTTGCACTGGCCAGCCACGAATGTGACGATGCTGGCAGCGTCGCGGTGGGTCAATGCAATCTGTGCTGCGGCCGCCGCGCCATTGGCGGCGCTGATGCCGGGGACGATTTCAACGGCGACCCCTTCAGCACGGGCAGCTTCGGCCTCTTCGCCGCCGCGCCCGAAGACCAGCGGATCGCCGCCCTTCAGGCGCACGACATCGTGGCCGGCGCGTGCCTCGCGTACCAACAGGGCATTGATGCCTTCCTGGGCAAGCGTATGGTTGCTGCGCTGTTTGGCGACAGAAATGAGTGTCGCATCATCACGCGCGAGTTCAAGAACAGCCGGATCGACAAGCCCGTCATGCACTATCAGTGATGCGCGCTCGATCAGGCGGGCGGCGCGCAGGGTCAGCAGGTCGGGATCGCCCGGGCCTGCGCCGACAAGATATATGGTTCCGGTTTGTGCCATGCATCTGCAAATGCGCTCCACCGGTCCGCTTCGCCAGTGAGAATGGATGCCAGCGCGGGAAGCAGAAATTTTGAAAGACCGCGTTTGCGCCCGCCAAGGTTATCTTCGCAGCTTAGGTCATGCGGTCAGGCGGTCAGTCTTCCTGATCGGTCGCCTTGGCGTTCTGTTCACCGACACGCTGGGAAATGGCCGCCACCAGTTGATCGAACTGGGCATTGCCGCGCAGATTGAGGTCGCGCTGAGGGAAGGGAATTTCGATGCCTTCCTCCTGAAACAGATACCACAGCTTCTTGAGAACGGCGGACTTGATGTTGCCCACACCGTCCTCGGGATCGGAAATCCAGCAGTGGATGATGAAATTGACCGAACTGTCGCCATAGCCATCCAGCCATACGGTGGGAGGCGGGGTTTTCTTGATCCGCTTTACCGATTTGGCCGCTTCCAGCATCAGCCGCTCACCAACCTCGAGATCGCAATTGTAACTGATGCCGACGGGCACCTGCACACGGACATTTTTGCTGGAGTAGGACCAGTTCTCCACCTGGTTAATCATCAGGTTCTCGTTCGGAATAAGATATTCCTTCTGGTCCCTTGTGGTGATGGAGACCGCACGAATGCCGATTTTCCGGATTTGCCCGAAAGTGGACGCCCCCGCCTGATCGGCCACTGCAATCACGTCACCCGGCTTGATGGATTTGTCCATCAGAAGGATAATACCCGCGATCAGATTACCGAAGGTTTTCTGCAGACCGAAACCAATGGCAAGGCCAAACGCACCGGAGAACACCGCAAGTGCAGTAAGATCGATACCCAGCAAATCAATGCCGATGAAAAATGCGCCTGCCCAAATCGCGATGGTGACCAGTTTCTCACTGAGCAACCTTTGGGTTTCATCCAAACGGGTAAAACGCGCGAGCAGTTTGTGAATCAGCTTGGTCATGCCCCACGCAAGCACGATGACCACGATGATGACCCCGAGCACTACCAATCCGTCCCACAGCGAAATTCGCGTGGAGCCAATTTCGAAGGCCATCGCGTCGAGCGTTTCGACCATTCCGCCAACAGTTTCGCTGCGCTCGCTGACGGCTTCTTTCAGCTCGTCCGATGAACCGATGGCCTCGACAGGTTCGGGTTCAACGGTTGCTGCGGGTTCCGGGATTGCCAACAATGGCTCACCGGTTTCGGGGTCAAGGACTGGTTCGCCTGTTTCAGGGTCGAGAACAGGGACCGGTTCCTGTGACGGAACGCCGGTCATCTGTTCGCCCGTTTCGGGGTCGATCAGCGGCTCGCCTGTGCGTGGATCCAGCAGCGGCTTGGGTTCGGGTCCCGTGGGTTCCGGCAGCACAGTCGCTTGATTTGGGGATGTCGCAGTCATTCAATATCCATTGCGGCAAAGGCCTGTTTGCAGTCTGCAATCAGATCATCTGTATCTTCAAGCCCGATCGAAAGGCGAATGCCCAATCGGTCACCAGTCTCGTCCGCATTCCAGCGGACAGGGGGCCAGTCACTGGCTGTACGGATATCCTCCGGATCAAACGGCAGGGCCAGGCTTTCATACCCGCCCCAGCTGTAGCCGATGCCGAAATGCTCTAGCGCGTCGACGAACCGGCTGCGATGCTGCGGCGTTCGGCCTTTCAAAATAAAGGTAAACAATCCGCAGCCGCCGGTAAAATCGCGTGCCCACACATCATGACCGGGTGATCCGGCCAGTGGCGGGCACAGGACATGGGCAACTTCCGAACGCGTCTGCAACCATTTGGCAATGGCCAGTGCGCTCTGCGTGCTATGGTCCAGACGCACCTTCATAGTCCTGAGCCCGCGCAGGGCGAGAGCTGCGTCGTCGGGCGAGACAACCTGCCCCATTTTCTGCGCTGTACGCTTCAGGCGGGGGAAATATTTCGCGCCTGCACTGGCCGAACCCATCAGCAGATCAGAATGCCCGCCGACATGCTTGGTCAGCGACATAATGGAAATATCGCAGCCCCGTTCCAGTGCGGGAAAGCCGATCGGGGAAGCCCAGGTGTTGTCGATCAGCGAAATCACTCCGTGCTGGCGGGCAATTGCTGTGAGTGCGGGCACATCGCACACTTCCATTGTCAGGCTGCCGGGGTTTTCAAACAGAACGGCCTTGGTCCGCTCGCATATTTGATCGGCGAACCCGTGTGTATCCATCGGATCGAAAAAGCGCGGCTCGACGCCAAAATCAGCGAGCAATCCCGTCGCCATGCTGCGGCTGGGGTCGTAGGCATTATCTGTCACCAGCAACACATCGCCGGGGCGAAGCACGGCCATCAGCGCACCGGCGATTGCGGCGACCCCGCTGGGGTAGAGAACCGTTCCGGCAGCACCGGGCTCGATATCGGTCAGGGCTTCCGAAAGCGCCCATTGGGTGGGAGAACCGTGACGGCCATAGAAGAATTGCCCGTCACCAATCTTGCCCAGCGCTTTCTTGCGTTCTGCATCAGTGGCAAACAGATGCGTGGATCCGCGCCAGACGGGCGGGTTTACGACCGGCGCGGTCCATTCTGCGCGGCGGCCACCCTCCGCCAGTCGCGTGGCGATGCCTTTGTTCTTTTTCTTGTCCTTGCCTGCGCCTTTGGTCACTGCGCCGGCCCTTGTTCTTTCGGCGTCGCGGGGTCGGCGCCCCATTCCGACCAGCTGCCATCGTATAAGGCCACTTCGGGCGCTCCGAGCAGTGCGAGAGCAAAAGCCAGTACCGAAGCGGTTACTCCGCTACCGCAGCTGGTCACCACCGGTTGCTGCGGATCGATGCCTGCCTGTCGGAATGCATCGGCCAGTTCGGGCACGGGCAGGAATGTCCCGTCGCTGGCGAATAGCTGGGTGAAGGGCAGGTTCTTCGCGCCCGGAATATGCCCGCCCGCGAGGTTGTGCACGGTGTCCGCAATCTCTCCGGTAAAACGCCCTTTATCGCGGGCATCGACCACCTGTTCCTTATGCGCGGCAAGATTATCCAGCATTTCGTCCTTGCTGCGGATACGGCCGCGGGACGGGGCGAGAGGGCGCTTTGCACCGGCTTCTGGCGTATCGGTGCCGCTCTCGATAGCGCGGTCTTCAGCCCGCCATTTGCTCAGCCCGCCATCCAGCACTGCGACGTCTGTTACACCGTGCAGATCGAGCAGATACCAAGCTCTACAAGCGGTGTGCAGGTTGCTGTCATCATACAGCACGATGCGATCCCCGGGCCGTGCGCCCAGCGCACTCAGGTGTTCGGCAACACGCACGCTATCGGGAACTTTGCCGGGCAGGCTGGATGCCGGATCGTGCAGAGATGCGAGGTCCAGAAACCGTGCGCCGGGAATGTGGGCTGCGGCGAATTCTGCACCCGCATCGCGGCCAGCATCTGGCAGATGCAGCGATGCATCGAAGATCACCAGATCGGCCTGGCCGGATGCATACGCCAACCACTTAGTTGAAACCAGTTTTTCCATAAAGCAGGTGCTACCTGTACGAAGTGCGCCAGTCGATAAGGCGAGTTGAAATGGTCCCGCAGCCGCTTATCCGCTTGCTCAGCCTAAAGCGCGGCCTACGACTTCGCCGTAAATTTGCGGCGGCGCGTTGGCGAGGAAGGGGGTGGGCTTGCCTCCGCTGCGTTCCGGGGGATGCCCGACCAGCACTGTGGAGGCGAGCGGAGCAGTGCCGTCGCCTGCGAATCGAATGCGCAGCAGCGGAATGAAGACGATGGTGTTGCCTTGCCGGATACCCTCGATCTCCGGCAGTTCGCGCCGCACCTGCAGTGTTACTTCGCGGCATTCGCCCGGGGCAAGAGTGCCCATTTCTTCCAGTTCTTCCAGATCGGCCGCGGCATTGGCCAGCTGCTCACCCAGCGGCTTGCCTCTGGATGCGCCTACCAGATCGCCTTGCAAGACGGCATTGTCGATCGGTTCCGTCCCGCGATTGGTCACAGTGATCTGCGCAGTGACGGTAATCGCGCGTATGCTGCGCTGCATCCGAACGACCTTCGTTTTCAGGCCGAGCGGCGCAATCAGGCGACTGCCCTGGGACGATGCCTTCGCAGCAGGTGCGAAAGCAGGGGAGTGGGAGGGAACATGGTTGTCCTGTGGCGCCCATTCCGGCTGCGGTTCTGCTTCAAGTTCGGACTCCGGCGAAGGTAAAGTCTCGACCTCGGACTCGTCAGCGGGCGCGCGCGCTGCGGCAGGCATCAGGCCTGGCGAGGCTTTCGGTACTGCCACGATAGGGGCTTCCGCACGTTTGCGGCGGAAGATGAACATTGCTGCAGCCAAAGCAGCGATGGCAGCCAAAGCGGCGATCATCCACCACCACCAGGAAGGGGTCGCGGGTTCTGCGGAGCTGGTCTGCGTCCCGCTTTGCGCCTCGATCGATCCCGGCGCCGTCGGCAGGGCGGACGCATCGCTGACGGTTTCTGCTTCGTCTGCGCCAGAGCCATCAGCGGAGACAATCGGATCGGTGATCGAAGGTCCGTCAGGAGCTATGCCTGTGCCTGGCTGGCGAACCTGCTGCGCTGGAGAAATTGTGCCCCTGTCCGGCGCTGTCTGCGGCGTTGGCGCGGGAACCGCTTGGGTCCGGGATGGCCGGGGCGCAGGCGTGCGTATCGTCGGCGCCTGTGTCGCGGACTGCGAGGGGCGGCCCGTGGGGGCAATGGTCGGTGATGTGGTGGGGGACGGGCCGGGTGCGGCCTCCTGCCCGATAACGCGGGGCCCCACAGGCACGATGCCGCTATCGTCGACCGGACCCTGTACCTGACCGCTGCCAGTGGGCAAGGGGGAGGGCGTGGCGCTCTCGGGAAGATTGAATCCACCCTGCTGCTGGGCAAGAGCGGGGGATGCACAAAGAAGTGCCAGAGAAGCGGAAAACGCTCGGATCATGGGGTTGGACATAGCTGGATCGAAATGGTGCTGGATCGGTTTGGTTTCGGTTCAATATCGGACGGTACTGGGCCCTAAGCAAGGGCTGCACTGAATAGGCGCTGAAACGTAACCGTCAAACCGCCGACTTGTCTCGGGCGTATGATAAAGGCACAGGCGCTGCATGAGCGACACACATCAACCAACTGACACACTCCATCTGGGCCAGCAAAGTGCGCTGCCTGCATCACCGCAAGAAGCGAAACTGGACTATCCGGCGAACCCGCGCCCCGATGCACTGTATCTGGTGCGCTTCGCCGCGCCGGAGTTTACGTCGCTGTGCCCGGTTACCGGCGCACCGGATTTCGCACATCTCGTGATCGATTACGCTCCGGGCCAGACGATCGTGGAATCGAAGAGCCTGAAGCTGTTCCTCGGGTCGTTCCGCAATCACAACGGTTTTCACGAAGATGTGACAGTCGGCATAGGGCAGCGGTTGGCAGACGAAATGAAGCCCCGCTGGCTACGCATAGGCGGTTACTGGTACCCGCGCGGCGGCATCCCGATCGATGTGTTCTGGCAGACCGGTACTCCGCCCGAAGGCCTGTGGGTGCCGGAGCAAGGTGTGGCAGGATATCGCGGTAGGGGATGAAATGGATTGGTATTGGGGCCCGTCCATGGCGCGGTATCCCCGCACCTGCCAAACATAGCATTGCCCCGCTGAAACAGAGCACCCGGACTTTGTCGGCATAGAACTGAACCCTATGTGCGCTGGTCCCGGAAAGTATCTAGGTAAAAGTTTCTCGCCAGTCGTTTGGTGCAGTAAGCTGCCGTGTGATCCGGCCATCTGCGGAAAGGCCGGACGCGAGATGCGTCAGTAATTTCGTTTTCCCGCGACAAATACCGGCATTCCCGGATGCTACATATCAAATGTGATATGCTTGGACCCGTATACAGCCTAGGAGCCAGCACAAGATTGCAATATATTTCCGAGGCTTAATGACCGAAATAGGACGCCGTGAAGAATATCGAGAACCGATCGAGGTTTGGGGGTCCTATCGCAACGGGCGCGGGCAATCGCGTGATGTCCACCTGCGCGATCTCACGCCGCTGGGTTGCCAGTTTTACGATAAATTCGGTAATCTAAGTGTGGACTCCGAACTGGTCATGAAAATCGATACGTTTGGCGCAATCGCAGCAATCGTCCGATGGGCGCATAATGAAAGGGTCGGTGTGGAATTCCGTTCGCCTTTGCATATTGCCATTTTCGATCATTTGAAGGCGAAATAGGCGGGCATTCTGCGGCATCATTGATTTCCAAAGAAATTTGATTTGCCCATCGAATTGGTTGCGCGGTTTGTTATAGTACTGGGGTTCCGCGCACAAAATCAATGCGCAAAACGGCATTAGAGTTTGTCAGATACAAACATCTGTAACCGGATCATTAGCTTTAAGGCCCCTACCGGCGCGAAAAAGTCAGTCAGGCGAGCGCTCAATATCATTTATGGGCTGCTGCGAAGCAGATCCTTCAAAACAGTCGGTATGAAATCTAATTAAACAGGATTAATTATTTAATTGAATGGAGCGCGGCAGACGCACCAGCCGACGCCGATTGTGCCACCGCGGCCGTATAAAATGCTCTTCGCATAGTAAAAACAACAGTCTTGGTATTGCCCATTATAGACTTACCAAAGCTTCCATATTGGCCATTTTCATATGCACCATTCCTCCGGCCAGACAAATGGCAACCAGATGAGTGCGGTTTCGCGCGTGAAGCTTCAAGCGACAGTTTTCCAGATGCCGCTCGACTGTACGTGGTGCGATCGCAAGTTTCTGTGCGATTTCTTTTGCTGAAAACCCCAGCGCCGAAAGCTCGACGATCTCGTGTTCTCGCAATGTCAGTGAAAAGGATGAATGATAAGTCAAAAACGCCTCCCTCTTATCCCGAATTATTCCGAGACTACTAAGTAGGCGACCCTCGCTTTTCAAAACGAATCAGTTGGTCTGATTTTTCTGGTACATTAACTGCAGGCAGAAAAGAGTCAAAATAGTTCTGCACGCTGAAGTGCTGTTACGCATAATAAATATTTGTAAGTAGTTGTGATTATAGAGTTATAGTTCCAGAGATCTAGCCGTCAAATGGTTAATTTTTCCGATGGAAAACTCCTATGCAAAATGCACAGGACGTTTTCACGGATATGATTATCCAATGTTCGAGCGCACTTTAATGATCGTGGAACAGGGGTGGGCAAATACTTCTATTTCGAGCGCAATCCGTTCCGCGTTTACTTTAACAAACGTATGGAGATTGAAGATGTCGAAAATGAAACTTCTTGTCGCTGCTGCAGTTCCCGCAGCCCTTATTGCCGCCCCGGCCGCCGCGCAGGACAGCGAAAGCTATGAAATCGCACTGAGCGGTTCCGTCGCTAGCGTCTGCGATATCACCCCGGAAGGAGCTGGCAGCTACAACGTCGATATGCTCGACACGAACAATCAGGGTTTCCTGATCGTCGCGTTCTCGTGCAACTCGCCTTACATCGTCACTCTTGAATCGGCGAATGGTGGCATGGAGCACCAGGAAAGTGGCGGCTCGGTTTTGATCGACTATGATGTCGAAGCCACCTTTGGCGGTTTTGGCACAGTGAATTCCGCTGTGATGGCCGGTAGCCCCCAGACCATCGTAACCGAAACGAACTGGGCCAACATTCTCACCAACGGCGGTGTCCGTTCGGGGAATATGGATCTCCAGTTCGGTTCGCTGGCGGAATATGCGGTGGCCGGTACGTATGAAGATACGCTGACCATTGCCGTGACCGCCCAGCTCTGAAGCTGATGCGGTTCGCTGGGTCCGGGGCGATGTATCGTCCCGGACCCATTTCGTTTCACAAATACATTTCTCGGGGGGCTCCGATGAAAAATGCTGCCAAATCTTTGCAAGCCATTCTGGCACTGCTGCTTGCCTGCACGGTTCCGGGACTGGTTCACGCCTATGAACTCGAGCCGATTGTCGTCCAGCTGGCACCTGCTGGCAATGGTTCGGTGCAGTCGATGACCGTCACCAACACCCACGACGTTCCCATTGCGATCGAGGTGGCGGTGTATCGCAGGGAGCAGAATGTCGACGGAACCGAAGAGCGAGAAGAGGAACTGGAGGACATTCTCCTGACGCCCCCTCAGATGGTGATAGCGCCAGGCGCCAGCCAGACTTTCAAGGTCCGCTACGTCGGACCGCAAGATGTCCAGCGCGAGCGGACCTACCGCGTCGTGACCGAGCAACTGCCGATACGCCTTAAAGAGGAACAGCGCGACGACTTTAGCGCACAGGTGTCGATGCGGTATCGTTACGAAGCGGCGCTGTACGTGGTCCCTCCTCAACGCGAACCGGCCTTCCGGCTTCTTGACGCCAAACCGGTTGAGGCAAACGGTGAACGTTTCCTGGAGCTCGACATTGCAAGCGAGGGCAATATGCGAGCCATACTTCAGGACCCGCGCCTTACGCTGGAGGGTGCAAGCGGTTCGACGACCCTCTCTGGCGAAGAAATCGGCGCTCTCGAAGGCTTGAACATCTTAGCCGGCAATCACCGGCAGGTTCGTTTGCCCTGGCCTGAAAGCGTTCCTTTCGGCGAGGTGGAAACATCGCTCGAAGCACGTTTGCTAATCCTGCAGTGAGTTGGGCTGATGAGCGAGCGATCCGGTTTTCATACCCTGCTCCTCCTGACCACTGCGTTATACGCAACGGGAGCATCGGCCACAGCACGCCTTCCCTACGATAATGTAACCAGCAATCCAGTCAGGCCAGGGGCTGTGATCACAATGCCCCCCCAACCGGAAAGCGGGGACGCGAATGTCGCCCCTGCGGCTTCCGGTAACAACGCGCCCGACACGGGGCCGGAACGGGGGGAGGAGGACGAACCCTCGCAAGAACCATCCGCCACATCCCCTGATGATCGCTCTATCGACGACATCTATCGCGATGTTTTCGGCGCTGACCGTCCGGCACTAGCAAGTGACGAATACGTAGTTCGCCTGAACGGTATCAATGTCGGAAGCTTCCGCCTGCAACCGCCCGATCCGCGAGCTGAGGAGGGCTGGATCGAGGGCCAGTTCGTCGTCACTATGATCATCCCCAACCTCATTCCCGAAATGGTGGGGCGGTTCGCAAGCTTTGGCGCGGACGACCAGATTTCATTTTCGTCTCTCAGGACAGCCGGGCTGAATGTGGAATTCGATCGGCAGCGACTCGTACTGGAAGTCAGCCTTCCTCCTCAGATGCGAAACAGGCAGTTGATCAACCTGCGCGCCCGTGCACGCGAAGCCAGCCTCGATCATGTGAAAAGAGCGCGTATTTCCGGTTACCTCAATATGCGGGCAGGCGTGGATCTGCTGGAAGATTCACGCAACCGCGACACCGGCATTGATCGGACAGCGATCGATTTCGACGCAGCCCTGAGGCTTGGGCCGTTCGTTCTGGAAGGCGAAGTCGACTACGACGACAGACGAACCGAGCGGCGCTGGCGGCGCGACGATGTCTTGCTGAGCTACGACGACCGGGAATCCCTGGTCCGCTATGAAGTTGGCGATCTCAGTATTGGAAGGCGGCCTTTCCAGGGATCTCCGCGCATTGCAGGCGTGGCGGCTTTCCGGAAATTCTCTATCAATCCGTACCTCAATTACCGGCCGGTCACGAGCAGGGATTTCGAGCTGGAGCAGGGCGCGCGGGTGGAAGTTTTTGTCAATAATCTTCCCCTGCGTACAATCGACCTTCCGTCCGGGAGATACCGACTGCAAGACTTTTCCCTGATCCCGTCGGCCATCAACGATATCCGACTTCTGGTGACTTACCCCAGCGGCCGGGTAGAAGAACTTCTTTTTCCGGCGTTCTACGATTTTGAACTGCTGGATGAAGGGATACGGGATTTCGGCCTCAATGTGGGCGTACCCTACACTGTGCAGAATGGACGACGGGACTATGATTTCGGTAACTACAATATTCTTGGCTATTACCGTCAGGGCTTGACGGAAACCTTCACTGGAGGAGCCAGTATCGAGGTTGACGAGACATTTGCGACGCTGGGTCTCGAAGCGATTTGGGCGTCTCCTATCGGAACCTTCGCTCTGAATGCGGGCAACGATATGCGAAATCCCGGCTTGGACAGCGGACAGGCGGCTTTGCAGTACCGGTGGCGCGACGCAGACCGCAACCGTGACCGGACGATCGATGCCTTCGTTCAACTGTCAGGGCGGGATTACCGGACGCTGGATCAGCTTTTCGGTGACAATCTGATCAAAATGCAGGCCCGTGTTCGTGCCGGTCAGTATATCGGCGGCAACGTTCGGGCGCAGCTATTTGCCGGCTACGAGAGCTACCACCCGGATATTGCGGACAGCTATTCAGCAGGGTTGAGCCTGACCGGCGGTTTCGGACGCTTCCAGCTGGGCGGGTCAATCGAATACCGCAAGGATGGCGACAGCAGTGGACTGGTCGGGCAAATATCCTTCACGACCAGTTTTGGAAAAACGTCGGCCCTTGGTAACTATTCCACCGACGACAATGCGATGCGCGCCCAGTTCACCCGGATCGAGCCTTATGGAATTGGGGCTGTTACAGCCGGCGGAATCGCAGAACGGACCGATCGCCGTGATCGGCAGAGCCTCCGGTTCGGCTATGTGGGAAACAGGTTCGAAGCCGGTGTCCAGCAACTGGCCAACAATTACTTCACCGATGATGCGGATTCGTCCCTTCTTACCGAATTCAGGTTGGGCACGGCTCTGGTCATGGCCGATGGCCGCTTCGCGCTGTCGCGGCCGGTGAGCAACAGTTTCGCCATCTTCAGCGGGGAGAGCGGCGATATCGCTGTGGATCCGCAGACCCGTCTGGGTAGCGTGGAAAGTCGCTATATCGCTCGAAGTGGAGACCTGGGTCCGGCGGTCGTCAACAATATGACGCCGTATTACAATCGAATTATCCGCGTCGATCCGAAGGAGGTTTCACAGGTGTCGAGTGTTGCGAACAGCCTGTTCGCCCTCAATCCCGATTACAGGTCGGGCTACACCATCACGCTGGAGGAGACGGGCAGCGTCGCGATGATCGGCAATCTGGCCGACATAGAAGGCAACCCGGTAGAGCTCGCAACCGGGACCTACCGCGTCAGTGGACGGGAAGATGCAGGCGAACCGCATAATATCTTCACCAACCGAAGCGGCCGCTTCTATCTCGATGGTATCGAACCAGGAGACTCAATCGAAATAACGTTGTCCGGAAAACGTTCGACTTACCGGATCGATGTGCCTGAAAATGCCCAGGGCCTTGTCTCGATCGAAAACGTCATCCGTCCCGCTGGCAATGCGGAATCACTTGTGCCCCCAATATCAGGAGAAGATCGATGAAACGCCCGCCACTGTTTTTCGCCATCTTGAGTTTAGCGCTGCTGCCTAGCGGCTTGCTAGCTCAGGAAGATATGCTCCTCTCTGCAGCAGAGGGGGAATGCGAACTGTCCATTGCAGGGGAAAGCAATGTCGAGTGGGATGGACCTTACGGCCGCGGCTACGACGTTTTTGACGAGACTGTAGCGTATGAAACCATTGAGACCGTAGTGCAGCACACCGGCGGGCCTTGCAGGTTCGTCCTGACGGCAACGCCGGTATCGTCTGGTGGGCGCGCAGTACTGGCAAACGGCACCGCGCAACTGGAATACGATGTCCTGCGTGAAACTACTGGCCCATCGGTTCTGTCCGGAAGCCTCGAAGGCACACCCAGTACTCGTATCGGAGGAACATTCGGGTCGGGTGAAAGCTTGGCCACCGCCCTGCTGAGCGTTTATATTCAGCCCTTGCAATTCGTTGAGAGCGGGACTTTCGATGGCCAGTTTATCCTGCGATTGTATAGGGAAAATGGTGCTAGTCTGGAACTGGAAGACGAAAAGCCTGTCACCATTATCGCTCCGGTTGCCGCCCGTCTTCGTATCGACGCGCCGGATTTTGCGAACGGCTCTACAACCGCTTTAATCGATCTCGGAGAGTTGAGTGACGGTGCGCGCAAAGATGTGGCTTTCGATATTCGCAGCAACAGCCGCGTCAATGTCGCGTTGTCTTCATCCAATCGCGGCGAACTGGCGCACGAAGCTGCGCAGATATCCATTCCCTACCGCGTGAGCGGAGGTGGCCAACTGGCAGACCTGTCCGGCACGACCCGCACACGGATCGGATCGTCACTGGCTGGACGGGCCTTCGCTGTAGAAATAGATGTGCCGCCGGGATCGTATCTGGCCGGCCAGTACTCCGATGTGCTCACCGTAATTTTTACGACTGAGTGACATAGGTCTTTTGCAAGAAGCCAGATCGAGTAAGGCGCCGGTTGCTCCAGACGATCCAGCGTGATGGCATCGGTACTGTATTCCGCTCTCGGTTTAAAAAACGCCCTTTCTCAATTGCTTTCCTTGCTCCGAAATTGAGCGCCGGGTCAGATAGCCTTCTGGTTCACCCGCGCAGATAGCTCTTGGGCACTTTCTTTCCGCTCGCTGTAACGATCAAGCAGGTAAGATTTACTGTCGCAGGTAAGCAGGGTGAACTTCACCAGTTCCTCCATGACATCCACCATCCGGTCGTAGAAAGGTGACGGCTTCATCCGGCCTTCCTCATCAAATTCCAAGAAAGCCTTGGGGGTCGAGGACTGGTTCGGAATGGTAAGCAGCCGCATCCAGCGCCCGAGAATGCGAAGCTGGTTTACCGCGTTGAAGCTTTGCGAGCCGCCGCTGACCTGCATTACAGCCAGCGTTTTGCCCTGCGTGGGTCGTACACCGCCCAATGAAAGCGGAATCCAGTCAATCTGCGTTTTCATGATCCCGGTCATCGCGCCGTGCCGTTCGGGCGAACACCACACCATCCCTTCTGACCAGGTGACCAAGTCGCGCAGTTCCTGCACCTTGGGATGGCTGTCCTCCGTATCATCCGGCAGCGGCAGACCGGATGGTGAAAATGTGCGCGTTTCGGCTCCGAGCCGCGTGAGAATGCGAGTGGCTTCTTCTGTCATCAAACGACTGAAGGACCGTTCCCGCAGCGATCCGTAGAGCAGCAGTATGCGCGGGGGATGTTCTGCCCGTTCCGGACAGAGGAGGCTGTTCCGATCTATCGGCTGGAAATGCCTGTCTTCCAGATTGGGCATGTCAGTCAACGCGATTACCCTCCGCATCGATCAGTTGCGTACCGTCTTCCTTTACCATCGGACCCGGTGGCAGGCGGCTTAGCAGATCGAGCACTTTTTCGCTCGGGCGGCAGAGGCGGACGCCTTTCGGGGAGCAGACGATAGGGCGATTGACCAGCACAGGATGCTCCAGCATCGCGGCCAGAATCGCCTCGTCATCAACCGCCGGATCAAGGAGGCCAAGTTCTTCCGCCGGGGATTTTGTGGTCCGCAATGCCGTGCGCGGTGTCAGATCGGCAGCGGCGAACAATGCCAGCAGTTGCGGACGGGTCCAGCCCGTCTCCAGATATTCGATCACCATCGGCGTCTCGCCCGATGCCTCGATGATCGCCAGCACATTGCGCGACGTGCCGCAATCGGGATTGTGATGAATGAGTATGCTCATGATGTTTCTCTGTCGGATGAAAACCAGTGCCTGGTCCGGTTGGCGAAGGCGACGAGCGACAGCATCACCGGCACTTCCACCAGCACGCCGACGACTGTGGCCAATGCCGCACCGGAGCCAAGCCCGAACAAGCCAATCGCCATCGCCACCGCCAGCTCGAAAAAATTAGAGGTGCCGATTAGCGCACAGGGCGCAGCCACATCGAACGGGATGCGCCACGCTCGCGCCGCGCCGTAGGCAAGCAGGAAGATACCATAGGTCTGGATCAGAAGCGGCACCGCTATCATGGCAATGACCAGAGGACGGTCCAAAATGACCTCTCCCTGAAAGCCGAACAGAAGCACAACCGTAAACAGGAGCCCCATGATCGAGAATGGTTGCACGCGTGCTTTGAACGCATCCACCGCCGTCTCACCCTTCCTCCCCACCAGTGCACGGCGAGTGATATATCCGGCCACTAATGGCAGCATGACATACAGCCCAACCGAGAGCAGCAGTGTGTCCCACGGCACCACGATATTGGTAACGCCCAGCAAAATGGCCACGATCGGGGCGAAGGCGAACACCATGATGATGTTGTTCGCACTCACCTGCACCAGCGTGTAATTGGGGTCACCGCAGGTCAGGTTCGACCAGACGAACACCATTGCAGTACATGGCGCTGCACCCAGCAGGATGACGCCCGCAATATGGGCCTGCGCATCGTCCGGTGGAATCAGGCCGGCGAAGATGTATTCGAAAAACAACACGCCCAATGCAGCCATAGTGAAGGGCTTGATCAGCCAGTTCACGATCAGCGTCACGACCAGCCCTTTGGGCTTCTCTCCCACCTTCCGCAGCGAGCCGAAATCCACGCTCACCATCATCGGATAGACCATCGCCCAGATCAGTACCGCGACGGGCAGATTGACCGATGCGATTTCTAACGATGCGAGTGCAGCGAACAGATCGGGCAGCAGATTGCCCAACAGCAGTCCGGTGGCAATCGCCAGGGCTACCCATACCGACAGCCAGCGTTCGAACGTACCCAGCCCTGCCGCAGCGGGAAATGAAGTGTCGGTCATGGGCTTATCCTAGCAGCAGACAATTTCATTGATTACGGGCTGGCACAGTTCCGGCTGGCCGCCGCAGCAATCTTCCATCAGGAAAGCCAGCAGTTCGCTCATCCCGTCCATATCAGCGTAATAGCGGATGCTGCGCCCCTGACGCTCGCTGCGGATCAGGCCAGACTGGGCCAGGATCGATAGGTTTGCCGACATCGTATTCTGCCGCACATCCAACGCATCGCTAATTTCTCCCGCCAGCATGCCTTCACCCCCCGCCTTCACCAGCAGACGGAAAACATCGAGCCGGGTCGATTGACCAAGGGCAGCGAAAGCCATTAAAGCAGCATTCTTATCCACATATCATGAAATAACGATATATGGATAAGAATCAAGAGATATTTTCAGCAATGGAAAGACCGTATTCGAAGACGGAACTGAGTTGTTACTCAAAGGCTGCATGCCACGGTTTGTAGTCGGAACCGGACTGACTGCTATCGGCCAACTTCTGGACAAAGGAGGATCCACCCTTTGCCTTAGCTATTGGGTGCTTCAGCTTGTCGATCAGATAAATGGTTTCAATTCGCAGCAGCTGCTATGTGCTTGCCATAGGCAGACTTCGCGAAGAGCGCTTTCTTATCTGCTGATAAAATGGTGCCGGCTAGAGGATTCGAACCCCTGGCCCCCTGATTACAAATCAGGTGCTCTACCAACTGAGCTAAGCCGGCACGTTTGTTTTGCTCAAACACCTGGCTGCTTGAGGCCAAGAGGCTTTTTCGCCCCACCGCTTCGTTATTTGCGGGCAGGCTGCAAGCGCCTTTGGCTTAAGTAACGCCGAAGGTCCAGCCCTCGGTTTGCGCAATTTGTGCGGTCAGACCGTTCGGCGTCCATCGCGCAGGGTCGTTGGCGACTTTGCGTAACCATGCGGCAGTGATGATTGCATCGCTGCTGTGATCGTCAATCGGGCCGTTACCGCCGAGACCGGGGGAGCCGAGAGTATGCAATGCATCGTCAAGTTCGGTACGGTCGCGGATTTTTGAGCGACTGGCAGTGCGGCCGGCTTCGATTGCGGCGAGGCTCGTATAAATTTCGCAGATGACAGACCCGGATGACGGCAAAGTATCGATGGGCCAAACCGGCACTGCGCCTTGCAAGGCGTGCAGTACGCGCATCCCGGTAAGACTGGATTTGCCTACCTGCGCCGCCCCGACAAGGTTGAAATTGGAGTAAGGCTTCAGACCCATTTCGCCCTGCCGCAATTCGGTGACGCGGAAGCGGCCGCGACCATGCATCGCCCCGTCGCAGCGGAAGGCAGCGCCTTCGCGGCCAGCATGTCTTCGGAAATAAGCGCTCAGCGCGTCGTCATCGACAAACGAGTTGGCCCCCAGATGGAGATCATCGGCGCAGATTTGGTCGATTTGTGCCCACAACGCTTTGGCACCGTGTGGTCCGTCGGGGAGGCCGGGAAAAAATGCTCCGCAATCGGCGAATGGCAGCGATATGCCCAGATCCATCCCCACCAGCGTACCGGATGGAAGATCGCGCAATATACCCAGCACCTCCGCCCGCGACCACTTTAGACCCCGCTCGACCAGCACCGGTACCCCGCCATCGCTTCCGGCGATGGCCAGCGCGATACCGGCGTGACGCTCCCCCGTGGCGCCTGACCAGTCGATGGCAAGGAACTGGTCAAAGCGTGCCATTATCGCTCGGTCCGCAATTTGTCCCAGTAGTCCAACCGTTCGCGTATTTTGCGCTCGAACCCGCGTTGCACCGGTTTGTAATACTCCTGCGCTTCCATATCTTCGGGCCAGTAGTTGTCGCCCGAGAAACCGTCATCCGCGTCGTGGTCGTAGCTGTAGCCTGCGCCGTAACCGACATCCTTCATCAGCTTGGTCGGGGCGTTGACGATATTCATCGGCGGCATCAGGCTGCCGGTTTCCTTGGCGCTGCGCCATGCGGCTTTCTGTGCGGCATAGACGGCGTTCGATTTGGGCGCGGTGGCAAGATAGAGGCAGGCCTGCGCCAGCGCCAACTCGCCTTCGGGAGACCCTAGAAATTCATACGCTTCGCGCGCTGCATTGCATTGAACCAGCGCGTTCGGATCGGCGAGGCCGATGTCCTCCACCGCCATACGGATCAGACGGCGGGCGAGGAAAAGTGGTTCCTCGCCCGCTGTCAACATTCTCGCGAGGTAATACAGCGCCGCCTGCGGATCGGAGCCGCGGACCGATTTATGCAACGCACTGATCAGGTTGTAATGCCCTTCGCGGTCCTTGTCGTACACCGCCACGCGGCGTTGCAGGAACCCGCCGAGAGCGGCTGGATCAAGCGGCGCATCGATCTTTGCATTGTACAGCGTTTCTGCCTGATTGAGCAGAAACCGCCCGTCGCCATCTGCGCTAGCCACCAATGCGGCGCGCGCGGCTTCTCTCAGGGGGAGGGGGCCTTCCAGCCCTTCCGCCCGATCGAGCAATTTCTCCAGCGCATTTGCATCCAGACGGTGCAGGATCAGCACCTGTGCGCGGCTGAGCAAGGCTGCATTCAATTCAAAGCTGGGGTTCTCTGTCGTTGCTCCGACCAGCGTAACCGTTCCGCGTTCCACGAAGGGCAGGAAGCCGTCCTGCTGCGCCCGGTTGAAGCGGTGAATTTCGTCCACAAAGAGTAATGTTCGTTGGCCCGCCTGCGCGGCCTTGTCTGCCGCTGCGAAGGCTTTCTTCAGGTCCGCCACACCGGTGAAGACTGCACTGACCGCTTCGTATCGCATGCCGACTGCGTCTGCGAGCAGCCGCGCCATGCTTGTTTTACCAGTGCCTGGTGGCCCCCACAGCACCATGCTGGAAAGACGCCCGGCTGCCACCATCCGCCCGATCGCTCCGTCTGGACCGGTGATGTGTTCCTGACCGATTATATCGTCCAGCGAGGCCGGACGCAGCCGATCGGCCAGCGGAGCATCCTCGCGTGCAGGTTCGGGGGCAGAAGAGGGGAGGGCGCTATCGCCAAATAGATCGGTCATCAGGCACCCTACATAGGCCGCTTGCCGGAAAATTGCAGGATGTGAACACAAAGGATATGTTCCCCTTGCCGGTTTGTAATCGGAAGAGGGAAATGAACATGAAAAGCGAACAAGTGAAAACGCCGTGGCATGTATGGGTGATCGGGATATTATCCCTGCTGTGGAACGCTATGGGCGCCAATGACTATACCCAGTCGCAGCTCGGCAATCGCGATTATATGGAAAGCATGACGGGAACCTACTCGATTACAGTCGACGAGATGCTTGCATATATCGACGGATTTCCTGTCTGGGCCGACGCAAGCTGGGCGTTTGGCGTATGGGGATCGGTCGCCGGGTCGCTGCTGTTGCTGGTGCGCAGCCGGTTTGCGCTCTGGTCTTTCATTGCCGCCGCCGTCGGTCTGGTAGTCACTTCGGTCTATCAGTTCAGCGGTGCGATGCCGGCCGCGATGCAGGGGACGGGGCAGCTGATTTTTGCCGGTCTGATTTGGGTGATGACCGGACTGCTGATCTATTACTCATGGCGCATGACGCAGCGCGGAGTTCTGCGCTGACAGCCTAGCTGCGCCGTTCCTCGACCAGCCGCACATAGGTATCCGCGACAACCGAGTTGATTGCGTCCCAGCTATAGTCGCGGGCCCGCGTTCCGCCCGCAGAACCGTGGGCGCGGCGTAAGGCATCATCGGTGCAATAGGGGGCCAGTACCCCGGCAAACGCCGCCGTGTCACTGGGCTCTACAAGGTGGCCGGAGACCCCGTCCTCTACCAGACTGGCGCTTCCCGTAGCGCGGGCGGCAACCACCGGCAGTCCGCTGGCCATCGCTTCCAGTGTGACATTGCCGAATGTTTCCGTGGTCGACGGGTTCAGGAAGACGTCTGCACTGGCCAAAGCTCGGCCCAGGTCGCGGCCCGTCTGGAACCCGGCAAAAATTCCGCCGGGAAGCGCTTTCTCAAACCATTCGCGCGCTGGACCGTCGCCAATAACCAGTACCTTGTGCGGGGCTTGGCGTTTACGCAATTCGATGATTGCGTCGGCAAAGACGTCCAGCCCTTTCTCCATCACCAGCCGGCCGAGGAAGGCGATCGCCACATCGTCATCCGCCAGACCCAAGGATCGCCGCCATTCCATATCGCGGCGGGAGGGATCGAATACGTCGCGGTCGACGCCCCGGGTCCACAGGCCGATATCATCGCCCATACCCTGCTCGCCCAATTCTTCGATCATGCTGGGGGAGGGCGCGACCAGCGCGTCGCAGCGATTGTAGAACCGCCGCAACATCGCGATGAGCGGCTGTTCCAGAAATGCCATGTTGTAATAGCGCGGATAGGTTTCGAACCGCGTATGCACCGAGGCAAGCACGGGAAGATCGCGCGCTCTGGCCCATTTCAGCGCGGCGTGGCCGGTCGGATCGGGCGAGGATACGTGCACAATATCGGGTTTAAACGCCTCCAGATCGGCTTTTGCTTTGGCATTCAGGCCCAGTGGCAGGCGGTATTCCCCGCGGCCCTTCACAGGCATCCGCACATTCGGCACGTTCACCAGATCGCCGATGGCTGGGAAATCGGGTTCTTTCACTTTGGGGGAGTACACCCGCAACCGCGCACCGTGCCGCAGCAGATATTCCGCCAGACGGTTCAATGCCTGATTCGCCCCGTCCCGGGTGTAATTATAGTTCCCGCTGAACAGCGCTATACGAAGGTCGGAAATCTCCATACGGGGAAGCCTTAAAGTGCGGCAGCCTTCTTGGCGAGGGGGGCTGTTTTGTTCTGCGCACATCATTCTTGGGCGGAACAATCCCCGTTCCAGACCGCTGCCCGATTGACACCATCCCGCAAACCTATAGGGCGCGCCTCGGGCCACGCGGTCCCAACGCCGCGCGTGCTCTCTGTAAGGAGAGAATACATGACTAACGTACCTAATGAACCTGCGCTCAAGCCTGAGCGTCCGCAGTTTTCTTCCGGCCCCACGGTGAAATTCCCGGGCTGGTCCCTAGACAAGCTGAAAACCGAATCCCTTGGTCGTTCGCACCGTTCGGCGGTGGGCAAGGCGCGCCTGAAATACGCGATCGACCTGACCAAGGAAATGCTGGGCGTGCCGGACGATTACCTCGTCGGCATTATGCCCGCTTCCGATACCGGTGCGCTGGAATGCGCCATGTGGACCATGCTGGGCGCACGCCCCGCAACAGTTGCCGCATGGGAAAGCTTTGGCAACGTCTGGATTCAGGACGCGGTAAAGCAGTTGAAGCTGCCTGATCTGCAGGTACTCGACGCCGATTACGGTGAAATTCCCGATCTCAGTCAGGTGCCACAGGGCAACGATGTGGTCTTTACCTGGAACGGCACCACCAGCGGCGCGAAGATCGCGAATACCGACTGGCTGGAATCCGGACGTGAAGGCATCACCATCAATGATGCGACCAGCGCCGTATTCGCTCAGAAGATGGACTGGGCGAAACTGGATGCGACAACTTTCAGCTGGCAGAAAGTTATGGGCTCCGAAGCGCAGCACGGAATGCTGATTCTCTCGCCCAAGGCTGTCGAGCGGATCGAAAGCTACGATCCCGAATGGCCGCTGCCGAAACTTTTCCGCCTGAAGAAAAACGGGAAGATCAATCGCGCCATCTTCGAAGGAGCGACGATCAACACGCCCAGCCTGCTTGCGACAGAAGATTACATCGCGGCGCTGGAGTGGGCGCAGTCCATTGGCGGCCGTCAGGGCATGTTCGATCGGGCCGATGCCAACGCGAAGATCGTTACTGACTGGATCGAAGCCACCCCTTACGTGCGCAACATGGTCGCCGATCCGGCGCAGCGCACAAATACGGGCGTATGTTTCGTATTTCAGGGCGATTGGTATGATGGCTTGTCCGACGAGGACAAGGCTGGCGTACCCAAGAAAATCGCCGCCATGCTCGACGAGCGCGATGTCGGTTACGATTTCAACGGATACCGCGATGCCCCGCCGTCTCTGCGCATCTGGTGCGGCGGTACGCTGGAACAGGAAGACCTGAAGCGCCTCCTTCCGTGGATCGAATGGGCTTACGAGACCATCAAGGCCGGCTGAGCTTTAGCGGTTCGCTAGCACCCAATTTTGGCGTCGCCCCGGACTTGATCCGGGGCAACGTTTTTCCAATTTCCGACCGCCAGTAGCGGGTTCCCGGATCACGTCCGGGATGACGAATTGAAGGTATTTTTCATGACCAATACCCCCCAGAAACCCAAAGTCCTCATCTCCGACAAGATGGATCCTAACGCGGCCCGAATATTTGAAGAACGCGGATGCGATGTCGATGTTATCACGGGTGAAAGCCCAGATGAGCTGAAAGCTCGCATTGGTGAATATCACGGCCTGGCCATTCGCAGCTCAACTACAGTGACGTCGGAAATTCTCGACGCCGCTACCAATCTCAAGGTTATCGGCCGCGCCGGTATAGGGGTGGACAATGTCGATATTCCCTATGCCAGCGGCAAGGGCGTCGTCGTGATGAACACGCCGTTCGGCAATTCCATCACCACTGCCGAGCATGCCATTGCCATGATTATGGCACTCGCCCGTCAGATTCCGCAGGCGAACGACCGCACGCAAAACGGCGAATGGCCCAAGAAAGACTTCATGGGCATCGAAGTCACCGGCAAGACGCTGGGCCTGATCGGTGCAGGCAATATCGGCTCTATCGTAGCGAGCCGTGCGCTGGGTCTGAAGATGAAAATCGTCGCTTTTGACCCGTTCCTGACGCCTGACCGTGCAGTGGAAATCGGGGTTGAGAAGGTCGATCTGGATACCCTGCTGGCTCGCGCCGATTTCATCACGCTGCACACTCCGCTGACGGAGGAGACGCGCAACATCCTCTCGGCCGAAAACCTCGGCAAAACTAAGGAAGGCGTCCGCATCGTCAATTGCGCGCGCGGCGGCTTGATCGACGAAGCGGCGCTTGCGGAGCAGCTGGCCAGCGGCCACGTCGCCGGTGCGGCGCTGGACGTGTTCGAAACCGAACCGGCGAAGGAAAGCCCGCTGTTCGGTCTGCCCAATTTCATCTGCACACCTCATTTGGGCGCCTCCACAACCGAAGCGCAGGTCAATGTAGCGTTGCAAGTGGCGGAACAAATGGCCGATTATCTGGTCAGTGGGGGCGTGACGAATGCGCTCAACATGCCGAGCCTTAGTGCAGAGGAAGCGCCAAAATTGCAGCCCTATATGGCGCTTGCGGAGCGGCTCGGTTCGCTGGTCGGTCAGCTCGCCCACGGTAATCTGCCGAAGATCAGCATCGAGATGGAAGGCGACGCGGCAGAGCTGAACCCGAAGCCGATCACTGCTGCCGTTCTGTCAGGTGTAATGCGCCGCTATTCGCAGAGTGTGAACATGGTCAACGCACCATATCTGGCAAAGGAACGCGGCATCGAAGTGCGCGAAATCCGCAACTCGCGCGAGGGAAGATATAAAACGCTCGTGCGCGTGACCGTAGCCACCGATAGCGGTGACAGGTCGGTGGCCGGGACTATCTTCGGCAGTGGCGGGCCCCGTCTGGTGGAGATTTTCGGTATCGGCATCGAAGCGGAGCTTGAAGGCGATATGTTGTATATCGTCAACGATGATGCACCGGGCTTTATTGGCCGTATCGGGACGTTGCTGGGCCAAAACGGTATCAATATCGGGACATTCAACCTCGGCCGCCGTGAAGCTGGCGGGGAAGCCGTGTTGCTGCTCAGCATCGATCAGCCCATCTCGCAAGATCTGGTCGAAAAGGCATCCGGTGTCGAAGGTGTCCGGGTTGTGACCCCGCTGGCGTTTTGACGGGATCATTGCCCAGCCTGGCCCGCTAGGCACGTATAATCCGCAAGCTGTGCCTCCCCTTCTACACACGGGAGGGGAGCGCGGCTGACCAGCTTACCGGCTGGTAGCAGCGGGGGTTAGCAAGGGCATGTCTTCACAAGTCCACGAAAAACACTAGGGACTGAAACCCATGACCAGAACCGACGACCTGCTGCCCATCGGGCTGGAAGATCGCCTTCCTACCGAAGCGCGGGCCATTACCACTGCAATGCGCAATGCGCTGGGGGCGATGGACAGTCATGGCTATGATCGGGTCAGCCCGCCGCTGGTGGAATTCGAGCGCTCTCTGGCTGGCCGAATGGACGGCGTGGGCACGCAAAAGCAATTCCGCTTTGTCGATCCCGCTTCGTTTCAAACGCTGGCCCTGCGTTCCGACATCACGCCGCAGCTGGGCCGTATCGCATCGACCAACATGGCCGATGTGCCGCGCCCTTTGCGCCTGTGCTACGCAGGCGAAGTCACTACGATGGTCGCAGACCAACTGGCCCCTGCACGCCAGCGCACGCAGATCGGTGCCGAACTGATAGGGTCGGATACAGTAGCGGCGGCCAGTGAGATCGTCTTGCTCGCCCTGGAAGCGGTTGAGGCGACAGGCGCTACAGGTCTCTCGCTTGATTTCACACTGCCCGATCTGGTCGATACGCTGGCTGCCGATGCGCTACCGCTGGCGGAGGGCAAGGTCGAGGCAGTGCGACGCGAGTTGGACACGAAGGATGCAGGCGGCTTGGTCAGCGCTGGCGGAGAAGCCTATCTTCCGCTGATTCATGCAGCCGGTCCCTTAGCCGACGCGATCGTTCGGCTGCGCGCAATCGATGCCGGGGGCGTTCTTGCAACCCGTCTCGATGCATTGGAAACCATCGCGGCCAATGTGGGAACCCGTGCGCGTATCACGCTCGACCCGACAGAACGGCATGGGTTCGAATATCAAAGCTGGCTGGGCTTCACGCTCTATGCCGAGGGTGCGCGCCGCTCTCTGGGACGGGGCGGCACCTATGCAATCGGCGGCACAGAAGAAGCCGCAACGGGTTTCTCGCTCTACCTGGACGCTCTGCTTCCGGTACTGCCAGTAGCAAGCGCTCAGAAGTTGCTGTTTCTTCCACTGAAACACGATATCGCTATCGCTGCACGGTTGCGGCGTGAAGGTTGGAGGACTGTCGCTGCTCTTTCAGAGAACGACAGCCCCCTTTCGCTAGGGTGTACGCACCATATGGCCAATGGAGAGCCTCAGCCGATTTAGGTTGTTAACTGAAATCGGCGGGATCGGGACCCATACGTCCTTCAGCGTCATCCAGATCATCGATCCGCTTCATTTGCGCATCCGTCAGT
Source organism: uncultured Sphingomonadaceae bacterium (assembly GCA_913060895.1). Taxonomy (GTDB): domain Bacteria; phylum Pseudomonadota; class Alphaproteobacteria; order Sphingomonadales; family Sphingomonadaceae; genus CAJXSN01. The sequence goes on along the minus strand of CAJXSN010000001.1, from coordinate 167,728 downwards.
TCAAAATCGAGAGCCTTGAAATTGGCTTCGATATGGTCGCGTTTGGTGGACTTCGGGATTGGTACATTGCCGCATTGCAGATGCCAGCGGATGACTACCGCGCTGGCTGGCTGTCCGATTTCGTCCGCGATCTCTTTGATCGGGCCACGGTCCATTGCCTCGCCCTGACCCAGCGGTGACCAGCTTTGCGTGACGATACCCATTTCGCTGTGCAACTTGCGCAGATCGCGCTGCTGGAAACTGGGGTGCAGTTCGATCTGGTTTAGTGCCGGCACCACGCCCGTTTCATCCACCAGCCGCTTCAGATCCTGCTCGCGGAAATTCGATACCCCGATGGACTTCGCCCGGCCTTCCTTGCGCAGATCGATAAAGGCTTTCCAGGTTTCGACGAACAGATCCTTGTCCGGACAAGGCCAGTGAATTAGCAGCATATCGACATGTTCGCGGCCCAGCCGTGCCAGGCATTTGTCAAAAGCCTTTTTTGTCCGGTCGAAACCTTGGCTCTCGTTCCATATCTTGGTCTGCAGGAAGATGTCGGACCATTCGCCGATTCCTTTGCCGACGCCTGCTTCGTTTTCGTAAACGGCGGCTGTGTCGATAAGCCAGTATCCGGTTTCGATCGCGGTTTTGACGGCGTCGGGCGCGTCGGCCTCGTCAATCTTGTAGGTGCCGAAGCCAAGCTGCGGAATATGACGATCATCATTGAGGATGAGGGTGGGGTAATCGGTCATGCAAATAATCTCCTTTGCCCTCTCAACGCAGGCGCCTGCGCTTCTTTCCATGATTTATCGAAAGCAGACGCTGTTCTGCCCGGTTGCCGCAGGCCACCCCATCGCCTAACGCGCAGCGGGCTTCTTTGAAGGAAATCGAGACTTGGCAAATGTAACCGTGATCGGCGCACAATGGGGCGACGAGGGCAAGGGCAAGATCGTCGACTGGCTGGCATCGCGTGCCGACGCCGTGGTGCGGTTTCAGGGCGGCCACAATGCCGGCCACACATTGGTGGTGGGGGACACCACTTACAAACTCAGCCTGCTGCCCAGCGGTATCGTGACGGGCACTCTTTCTATCATCGGCAATGGCGTGGTGCTGGACCCGTGGGCGCTGAAGGCCGAAATCGAGAAGCTGGAGGGGCAGGGCGTCACTATCAATGATGACAATTTCGCCATTGCCGACAATTGCCCGCTGATCCTGCCGCTGCACCGCGATCTGGATGGATTGCGTGAAACTGCTGCCGGACAGGGCAAGATTGGCACAACGGGTCGCGGCATCGGTCCGGCTTACGAAGACAAGGTGGGTCGCCGAGCGATCCGGGTGTGCGATCTGGCGCATCTGGATCAGGTCGATCCACAGATAGAGCGCCTGTGTGCCCACCACGATGCCCTGCGTGCCGGCTTCGATCAGCCGCCGGTGGACCGCGAGGGGTTGAAGGCTGAATTGGCGGAAATCGCCGACTTCGTGCTTCAGTATGCTCAGCCTGTGTGGAAGCGCCTGAAGAAGGTCCGCAAGGCTGGCGCGCGTGTTTTGTTCGAGGGCGCGCAGGGCGTGCTGCTGGATGTCGATCATGGCACCTATCCCTTTGTCACCAGCTCCAATACGGTCAGCGGCAGCGCATCGGCGGGCAGCGGCCTTGGCCCGAATGCCACGGGCTTCGTGCTGGGCATCGTAAAGGCCTACACTACCCGCGTTGGCAGTGGCCCGTTCCCGACAGAACTGGATGACGAGATCGGGCAGACACTGGGCGAGAAGGGTCACGAGTTCGGCGTTGTCACTGGCCGCAAGCGGCGGGTCGGCTGGTTCGATGCGGTGCTGGTTCGCCAGACCTGTGCAATCAGCGGCGTGACAGGCATTGCACTAACCAAGATCGACGTTCTGGACGGGTTCGAGACGGTGAAAATTTGTACTGGCTACCGGCTTGGAGGGAAGGTCATGGATTACCTGCCCAGCCACACCGCCAGCCAAGCTCAGGTGGAACCGATTTACGAAGAAATGCCCGGCTGGAGCGAAAGCACCGCTGGCGCGCGAAGCTGGGCCGATTTACCGGCCAATGCGATCAAGTACGTGCAACGGATACAGGAGCTGATCGAAACGCCGGTGGCGCTGGTGTCTACCAGCCCCGAACGCGATGATACGATTCTGGTCCGCGATCCGTTCGAGGATTAATGTTGCGTTGCGCGCCTTATCTCCTCCCTTTCCGCGTATGGAAGGGATTGGGGGTGGGCCTGTTTCTGCTTGCGGCATCCTGTGCGCCGGTTGCTGAGCCGCCAACACGGATAGCACCTGTCCAAGTGAACTACCTGCTGGTCGACAAATCCGACCGGGAACTGCTCGCTTATGCAGACGGTGTAGTGGTGCGTACCTATACCGGCCTGCAATTCGGCGATGCAATGTTCGGGCACAAGCAGTTCGAGGGCGATGAACGCACGCCGGAGGGCCGCTACACCATCGACACGCGCAACCCGAAGAGCAGTTTTCACCTGTCGTTGCGGATCAGCTATCCCAATGCGGCCGACCGGGCTTATGCCGAATCGCAAGGGCTTAGCCCCGGCGGCGATATCTTTTTGCATGGCCAACCCAATACGATGCCACTGGGCAGGATGTCAGGCGACTGGACAGACGGCTGCATCGCGTTTTCCAATGCGCAGATCGAGGAATTGTATGCGCTTGTTGCTGATGGGACGGTGATCGACATTCGCAAATAGTCTGAAGAGGCGCTTGACGATTTAGCATATGTTCTATTTATGTTCCAATCTCAATCAGGAGATTCGGATATGATCGCAAACGTGCAGGCCGTTTATCACCTAAGCGATCCTACCGCACAGGACGGTGCCTTGTCGGAAGGAGGCCCGGTTGATTCCGCTGGCTTCGCTATCGCGGTTTCTGTCTTTGCTGATCGTCCGTCCACACGCGGCGAAATACGCGACGATGCAATGGGTGCAGGTTTCCGGCTCAATCAGGAAGGTCCGCTGGTCTCGTTGTTGAAGAGCGGGCCGCAGGCGCTGGGCGACATCGTGCTGGTTGATTGCCCGACTGGCGATGCGGCGACTCTGGCAGCTTTGGCCCGTCTCGATACGCGCATTGCACGTTCGGGCGCGCGACTGATTGTTTCGACAACACTGGTGGGGCTGGATGCCGCTTTTGTGGCTCTGGGCGAGTCGGACGCACAGATACTGGTCGATCCGACACGGGCCGAACGGATCGTGGCGCTCGGGCAGACACTTGCGGGATTGGCAGGGGCGCGGGTCCGGGAATTTTCCGATCAAGACCGCACGGCATTGCTGCGATTGACAGAGCAGGTGGCTCAGCTTGCGCGCCAGCTTGGTGCATTTGTACCGCAGCCCAGCCGTTCGGACAGCAGTGCTTTTGCGTTCGAATCGCCTAATCAATCATTTAACGGCGCGCCGGTGGATGACGATGCGGTGTTATCCCGCTTACATCAGGCCGGACCTGCCTTGCCCGATCCACGACTGGTGCGGCAAATCATTCGCCAGCGGCAATTGCGTGGCCGGTTTTTTGAAGGCGACCTGTTTGCCGATCCGGCGTGGGATTTGTTGTTGGACCTGACCGCTGCCCGGACCGAACATCAGCGGGTGTCGGTCACTTCGCTATGCATCGCCAGCGGTGCTGCACCAACTACGGCCCTTCGCGGGATCACTCAGTTGATAGAGGCAGGTCTGCTGGAACGGGTGCAGGATGATACAGACAAACGCCGCGCCTTTATCACCATGACAAACAAGGCCGCAGACGCGATGGCGGGTTATTTTGCAGAAATCGGCTCGGGCGCGGCTAAAGCGGTTTAGGCGCGGCGTAGCACCACAGTCAGCCCGGTTTCCGGCGGATCGGCGGGCAGGGCGCGGCGCTCCGCGTCGGCGCGGGAGCGGTCCAGAATGGCGGGGGGAATGGTCGCATCGTAGAGCAGGGTATCGCAGGTGCCCAGTATGCGGGATTGTTTCAGTGTCAGATCGTCGGGATCATCGCTGGTAATGGAAAGCTCGATCACCTGAGCAGGTGTGCCTTCCTCTCCCGCCGCGGCAACCCATGCAGCTACGTCATTGTTGTCAGCGCCGCCCAGCGGGTCGAGCCTTCCGTTCTCTGTCAGTGCCCGGTCGACTGCGCCACGCCTGGCCTCGCCATCGGGCCACGCGCCACGCATCGCATCGCGCGCATCGCGCAGTCCTGCCGCCAGTGAACCGAGAGACTGAGGCAAAAGTCGTTCCAGTCGCAGCCGCAAATGCTTGGCCAGACCGGCTGATGCGCCCGATGTGCTGACCGCAACAAGCACCGGTTCGCGGTCGAGAATGCTCGGAGTGGTAAAATCACAGAGTTCGGGGCGGTCGGCCACGTTCACCAGCAGGCCGCGTCGTTTTAGCCGAAGAGCCGCGGCCTCGGCCTCGCGATCATCCTCGAGCGCCACGAAGGCCAAATGCGCGTGATGCGCTTCGGCCTCGCTGCATGGTATCCCGCCAGCGCGTTCCACCAGCCGTATCTTTGCCTCGCCCATCACGCCTTCGCTCACCACCACAACACGTAGGCCGTTGATCCGGTGAAACAGGGGGAGGGATCCGATCACGCGTTGCCTTTCACTCAAGCCATTCCGGCACACGTTCGGCATCCATAATGGCACCGGCATCGATCCGGTCGGCCACTATGGCAAACTGGTCACCGTCCACCAGCACTTCGGCCACGAAGCCGCGTGAATTGTAACTGCTCGCCATTGTTGCGCCATATGCTCCGGCGGTGCGGAAGACCGCCAGTTCACCTGCGACCAGCGTATCGCATTCGCGCCCCATTGCGAAGGTGTCGCCCGTTTCGCAGATCGGGCCGACAATATTGGCAGTGGTCCGTTCGCCGCTTGGCTCCACAGCGTCGAAACCGTGATAGGCGCCGTATAATGCAGGGCGTGCCAGATCATTCATGGCCGCATCGACGATCACGAAAGGATCGCGCACCCCGTGCTTTACCCGCACCACACGGGTCAGCAATACACCTGCATTGCCGGCGATGACGCGGCCCGGTTCAAAAGTCAGCTGCACGTCCCAGCGATCGGTGACACGCGCGACCATCGCCCCATAGTCCGCAGGCGATGGCGGGTTCTCATGCGCCTGATAAGGCACACCCAGGCCGCCACCGAGATCGACATGGGTAATCGTATGGCCTGCGTCGCGCAGATCGCCAATCAGCGCGCCGACTTTGCTAAAAGCCGTTTCCAGCGGGTCCAGATCGAGCAGCTGGCTGCCGATATGCAGGGCCACGCCGCGCAGGTTCAGACCTGGAAGCCCGGCAAGTTCGGCAAAGGCATCGACGGCGCGCACCAGCGGCACACCGAATTTGTTGTCTGCCTTGCCGGTGGAAATCTTGTCATGCGTGCCTGCATCGACATCGGGATTGATCCGCAACGCCGCCTGCCCCTGAAGGCCCATCGCGTACGCCACTTCGGCCAGCTCGCGGCCTTCTTCCAGCGACTCGATGTTGAACTGGCCGATTTTTTCGGTCAGCCCCAGCTCAAGTTCAGCGCGCGTTTTGCCGACACCGGAGAATACGATCTTCCCCGGCTCTATTCCCGCAAACAGGGCCCGCCGCAGTTCCCCGCCCGACACCACATCTGCGCCGAAGCCCTGCCGCTGCAACACTTTCAGCACGGCGATATTGGGATTCGATTTCACCGCAAAAGCGATCAGCGGCGTGCCGCCTTTGCCAAGTCCGTCCAGTGCAGCAGAAAACACCTGGGCGTGCCTTTCCAGCGTGGCGCGGGAATACACGTAGACCGGTGTGCCTACTGCTTCTGCAATTGCGGGCAGCGGGACATTCTCGGCATGAAGCACGCCGTCGATGGTTTCAAAATGGTCCATAGGTTCGCTTTATTCAGGCGGCAGGTCGAACGGATCGTCTTCGCGTTCTTCCGACCGTGTTCGCAGTTCGATCGATCGTTCAGGCTGGGCCAGAGTATCGGGCTCCAGCAGATCGTCCGCTTCGGGTTGGACTGTCGAACCGTAAGGCGTCTGTGGCAGACTGGCATCCGCAGCCGGTTCCAGCATTGTCTTCTGTCCGCAGGCGCCGGCCGCGATGCAGACGGCAAATACGAATATGATATGCTTGCGGTTCATGTGTCCATCTCCAGATCGGCCATTGCACGAGCCACTTGTGCGCGTACCTGATCTGGTGCTGTGCCGCCATAGGAAGCGCGTGCGGCAACCGAAGCATCGACCGATAATGCATCGAAAACGCGCGCGTCCAGACGTGCATCGATAGCTTGGAGATCTTCCAGCGACAGCGCATCGAGCGCGATGCCGCGCTGCTCCGCCAACTTGACCGCCGCGCCGGTGATATGGTGTGCCTCGCGGAAAGGTATGTCGGCCTGCGTCACCAGCCAGTCGGCCAGATCGGTCGCCGTAGCATAGCCCAGCTCTGCGGCTTGCCGCATCCGCTCCGTCTGGAAAGTCGCATCGGCAACCATGCCGGTCATCGCGGCTATAGACAGGTCGATCAGGCTTGCCGCTTCGAACACCGGCGGCTTGTCGTCCTGCATGTCCTTTGAATAGGCAAGCGGCAGACCCTTCATGGTCATCATCAATGCAGTTACCGCGCCGACCATACGTCCGGCATGGCCGCGCACCAATTCGGCGGCGTCGGGGTTTTTCTTTTGCGGCATGATGGAGCTACCGGTGGACAGCGCATCGGGCAGGCGGACGAAACCGAAGGGCTGGCTGGCCCAGATGACGAATTCTTCCGCCAGCCGCGAGAGATGCAGCGAGCATTGCGCGGCCGCCATCAGGTAATCCATCGCGAAATCGCGGTCGGACACCGCATCCAAGGAATTGCGCGTCGGCCCTTCGAACCCCAGAGCCTGCGCCGTTGCATCTCGATCTATCGGAAAACCTGTGCCTGCCAGCGCTGCGCTGCCCAGCGGGCTTTCATTCATTCGTGCCCGAGCATCCGCCAAGCGGGAGCGGTCACGCCGGATCATCTCGTAGTAGGCCATCAGATGATGTCCCAAAGTAACAGGCTGCGCGGTCTGGAGATGGGTAAAGCCGGGCATGATGCTGTCTGCGTGCTCGCCTGCCCGCGTTACCAGAGCGCGTTGCAGCATTTCCAAGCCGGCATCGGCGCGCTCCAGTGCTTCGCGGACCCACAGACGGAAATCGGTCGCGACCTGATCGTTGCGGCTGCGCGCGGTGTGCAGACGTCCTGCGACCGGCCCGACCAATTCGGTCAGCCGTGCCTCCACCGTCATGTGAATATCTTCCAGATCCCAGTCCTCTGGAACGCCCTGCGCTTCGTATTCGGCGGCGACGGTATCCAGACCACCGTCAATGGTACGCGCATCTTCGGCCGAGACGATATTCTGCGCGGCCAGCATGGCGACATGCGCCTTCGATGCGGTGATATCCTGCCGCCACAGCGCCTTGTCGAATGGAATAGAGGCGTTGATTTCACGCATGACCGCGCTAGGCCCGCCAGCGAACCTGCCGCCCCACATCTGGTTGGAACCTGTCCCCATGCCTTTTTCCGTGCCGTCCATGTCCCGTTTGTTACTCACAAGCTGTATCGCTGCCCTTCTGCTGAGCGGCTGCGATAGGTCGGCGTCCGACCCCGTGCAAGGCGATGACGCATTGCCAGGGGGCAAGGATAGCTTGGAGGCGGTGACTGGAGAGATCGATCGGTCGCGCGGGGGCGAGTCGCTTCCAATACTGACCTTGAATGATCCTGAGGGCGATCAGTTGGTGCTGGGTGTTGGTGGAAGCGATGGAACCGGCACTCCGATGCTGGTCAATCTATGGGCCACATGGTGCGCGCCGTGCATCAAGGAAATGCCGATGCTAGATAACCTCGCAGCCGAATATGGCGGGCTACTGGATGTCGTCACCATCAGTCAGGATTTGCAGGGAGCAGAGGCGGTGGAGCCGTTCTTTGCGGAAAACGACCTGCCCAATCTCCCCCGCTGGCTGGACCCGGAGACGAGCTTTGCCGAAGCAATCGGGGCAGGAGGTCTGCCCGTCACCGTCCTGTATGACGATGCAGGCAAGGAACTGTGGCGCGTGGCTGGCGACTACGACTGGTCGAGCGAGGAAGCGCACGAAGCCATCGACGAAACTCTGGGTGCAGTCATCAATGCGGCCAGCGAAGGGTAATCGGGCGGTTCCAGGCCCAGTACCCGCAGCGGCCAGCCAAGCATTCCCGACATAATCACTGCCTGGATTCGGTTGGCGGGCCATATCCTGGAAAACGGCATCAGCAACCTGTCGCGTATTGCGGGCAACACCACTCCGTCCGACTGATAGAGCGGGGTGAAGGCCCGAGTTACCGCTTGATACAGCCCCACATGATCGCCTCGCCAAGCCCGCATGGCGCGAAGGCTCTCGCTCAGCTTATCGGTGTACGCCAGCCCTTTCGCCAGTGCCCACGCATCCAGCAACGCCATGTTTGCGCCTTGCCCCAATTGCGGACTTGCCGAATGCCACGCATCACCGATGTGGACGATTCGTTCTCCCACAGGATGGCGCAGTTGGCGGTGGGCGTAGCGGGCAAACACCAGTTGATCGCGGCTTTCGATCCGATCGAGCAAACACGCGGTGTCCGGCCATAGTTCAAGAACGACATCCTTCCACTGGTTCAGCGGGGCGGCCAGCCAGTCTGCGTGGTCGCGTGCCCGCAGGGACCAGAAAAATGCGACCTCATTTGCCTCACCGGGTCTGCGCATACCTGTGGGAAGCACGCCGGCCATCTGGTGCGCGCCACGATATCGCTGTTCCAGAAGATGGCCGGAAAAGGGATCGTCAGGCAGTGTCGGCAGGCTGGCCCAAAGCGCGCCATATTCCAGCAGGCCCTCAGCGGGATCGGATAACTGCGTCTTCCAGCCGGTGGAATCGACCACCAGATCAAAGGCTTCGGTAGCCTCGCCGTTTTCCAGTGTCAGCGTGCGCCCGGACGAGGTTACACTGCTACCGGTGATAGAGCATCCTGTGCGCACTGGAATTCCTGCGGCGAGAACCGCACCGTACAGTACTGAAAACAGGCTGGAGCGGTGGATGCCAATGCCGAACGAGCCCGGCACTCCCAATTTTGCATAGGGCGAATCGAGTGCAGACTTTCCAGCCTCTTGCAATCCCAGCAGGCCGTCGATCCGCGCACCGTGCATCGCAGTGGTCTCTGCTAGCCCCAAGCGGTCAAGCACTGCCATTCCAGTGGGCTGTAGCAATAGTCCTGAGCCAATGGCACGCGGTGCATCGAAGCGTTCCAGCAGGGTCACATTATGCCCTGCGTCGTTCAGCAAGAGCGCAGCCGCCAGTCCGGCGGGGCCACATCCGGCAATCGCTATGGAGTAGGTAACGGGCACGGCTCTGTATCTACAGAATTGTTTGCGCGGAGCCACTTGAATGGTTGTAGAGGGATGGGCTTCTGGCTTTTTTTGGGAATTACGCCGGGTTCCTCCCGCGCAGTAGCTTGGGAGCGTTTCGTGCAAATACATCCTCGGATGAATTCGCGTTTCGAAATGCTGGTGGGCGATGACGGGCTCGAACCGCCGACCCTCTCGGTGTAAACGAGATGCTCTACCAACTGAGCTAATCGCCCGCTTCGCATCGAAGCGATATGTGCTCTCTAGCGATGAATCGTTCAGATTCAATTGCGAAATTTGCGAATAGCCGGTTAGGCGCATTTTCATGACGAAATCACGCATTACTGTTCTGGCCACCGGAGGCACAATTGCGGGGATCGCAGGATCCGCGCTGCGCCATGATTACCGCCCCGGCCAGATCGATATTGCCCAGTATCTGTCCACGGTAGAGGGGCTTGGGCTGGAAGCAGAATTTACCGGCCACCAGATCGCCAATATCGGTTCAGAAGATATCGGCCCTAAGGTGTGGGGTCCGCTGCACAGCGCCATCTCTCTGGCGATTGCCGATCCCGCCTGCGACGGTGTGATTGTCACTCACGGTACGGACACGCTGGAGGAGACGGCCTTTCTGCTGGATTTGACGCTGCCCACCGACAAGCCCGTGGTGCTGGTGGGCGCAATGCGTCCTGCCGATGCGGTAGGCTACGACGGTTTGCGCAACTTTGCCAATGCCGCACGGGTCGCAGGTGACGGGGATGCGGCGGGGCGCGGTGTGCTGGTGGTGATGGGCGACAGGGTGTTTGCCGCGCGCGACGTGCGCAAGGTGCGCACACGCAGCACCGATGCCTTTCGCGGCTATCCGCGCGGCTCTATCGGGCTGGTTACTCCAAGTGCGCTCGATTGGTTCGGTGCGCCATGGCGCCGCGGAGAAGCGGCGCGATTCGTTTACAGCGATCAACTTCCGCCAGTTGTTATACTATATGCCCATGCAGGGATGGACCCCGATCTGGCGCGCCGGATTGTGGGCAAGGATCAGCGCGGCGTGGTGATTGCCGGTGTGGGTGAGGGGAACTTGCCCAATGCCGTCAGAAATATTCTTATCGAACGTCGGAGGGACGGAGTGGCTGTCGTGCGCGCCAGCAGGGTGGATGAAGGACTGGTGGACCGGGAGCCGGAGGACGATGCCAATGGTTTTATCGCTGCACGTGCGCTTAACCCTCAGAAGGCACGGATACTTTTGCAGTTGCTGTTGGCAGAAGGGGTTGTTGATCCAGCGGCAATGCAGACTACGTTTGACGGACGCTAATTTGGTTGCCCTCAGGCGTAGGTGGGGCCATTCGGCCTCTTTGGCTACTTTCCGCGCAAAGCTTTCCCAACGGGCGATTACCCCTTGCTAAGCATTTCGGCTTCGAGCGATCACTATCTCTTGCCGAACTAAAGGCTCGATCGGCGGCCAACCGACCGAAGGGTCGACTGGCCGCCCGTAGCGACGCGATCTTATGTCGCATGAGCTAGAGGGTCCGCACCCCGGATGGGGTGCGAAACAATCAAGAATGCGGCGTCACCAGATATTTTTCGCCGGTCTTCATTTGCTTGTAATCCAGAATGGCTTCTTTGGTCAGCATACCTTCCAGATCGACCTTTTCCTTGTAGCTGCTGGCGAATGTTGTGGTCAGATTATCGAGCACCCGCTTGCGCATCCGCATCACTGTTTCCATACCCGCATTTTGCAGGAACGGCGTCAGCAACCAGCCCGATAGCGTCCAGCCAAAGCCGTAGGCCATTGTAAGCTGGGTCGGTGCGAAATCGAGGCGGCCATAGATAAACATCCGCTTCTGCTGGTCGGAGCCATAGCGTGAATACTCGCTCATCTTGCCAACCGCGACCTGCTCCATCGCTTTGAAGCAATTATCAACGGTCTTACCACCGCCAATGGGATCGAACCCGTAAAAGGCGTCGGTTTCATCGATCGCGCTTTTCAGTTGATCCATGAAATCTTCGTCCGAAGAATTCACCACATGGGCCGCGCCTTGTGATTTCAGCATCTCTGCCTGATCCGCCTTACGAACAATGTTGACCAAACCCATACCGTCTTCGAGACAGATACGGTTGAGCATCTGGCCAAGGTTCGATGCGCCTACGGTGTGCAGGATGGCCCTCTGGCCATCCATTTTGGCATTCTCGACAAAGCCCAAAGCGGTCATCGGGTTGACGAAGCTGGAGGCGCCGTCTTCGCTGCTGTGGTCGCCCAATGGCAGGCACATCGACACGTCGGCGATGGCATATTGGCTGAACGCATTGCCTGGAACGCAGGCGACGCGCTGACCCATCAGCGCTTTGGCGGCGTCGCTGTCGCCTGTAGCGACGACGGTGCCCGCACCTTCGTTACCGGCGGGAAGGCGCTGGCCGTGGCGCGATTTTTGCGCCGTGTTGAAGGGTTCGGGTATTTTGGCGACGACCTTGCCAGACGAGTATTCGGCATTGTCGAAATCGGCAGCGCTGGTCAGGATCGCCAGATCGCTGGGATTGATCGGCGCGGCTTCCATTTTGACCAGAACCTGATTGCTCTTAGGATCTGGAAATTCGGTTTCGGTGATTTCGAGCGTCAGCGTACCGTCCGCCTCCAATGTGGTGAAAAGCTGTTTGCCGGTGGTGGTCATTCGGAAATCTCCTGATCGTCGGGATAGATTGCGCGCACGAAATATAGCCCGTGCGGCGGCGCGTTGTGGCCCAGCTGTCGCCGGTCCTTTGCTTCCAGAACCTGCGCGATGCGTGGTTCGTTCCATCGGCCCATACCAACCAGCGCCAGGCAACCGACCATGCTGCGCACCTGATGGTGCAGAAAACTGCGGGCTTCGGCCTGAATTATGACATGCTGGCCTTCGCGGCGCACCACAAGATGGTCGAGCGATTTTACCGGGCTGTCGGACTGGCAATGGGCGGAACGGAAGGTGGTGAAATCATGTGTGCCGACCAGCGCCTGCGCCGCGCGGTGCATCGCTTCGTGATCGAGTTTCTTACGCACCTGCCAGGCGCGATTGGCTTCCAATGTCAGCGGAGCGCGGCGGTTGCAGATGCGGTATTCGTATGCACGTCCGATGCAAGAAAAGCGCGCGTGCCATTCGTCCGGTACCGCTTCGCACGCAGTCACTGCCACGGGCACATCGCGCATATGTGCGTTGAGGGCTTCCATTAATCGGAAGGGCGTCATGGCCTTGGCAATGTCCGCATGGCAACGCATGGCCAGAGCATGGACGCCGGAATCCGTGCGGCCCGCGCTGAACACGGCAATCTGTTCCCCGGTGATTTTCTCCAGTGCCGCTTCTACGGCGCCCTGCACGCTCGGGGCATTTTTTTGCCGTTGCAACCCGAAGAACGGGGTGCCGTCGAATTCCAGAGTGAAGGCGAAGCGGGTCAATCGAGCACAGTCCCCGCTGCCACCGGATTGCCGCGCAGGAATTCGTCCAGATCCATAGCAGGCTTTCCGGCGCGCTGGAGTTTCACCGGCCGCAGCGCCCCTGACCCGCAGGCGATGGTGAGCCGTTTATCCAGAATCTCTCCTGACTTTCCCGAGCCTTCCGCCAATTCTGCGCGCAGCAGCTTGATCCGCTCTCCCTCAATCTCGAACCATGCGCCAGGAAAGGGGGCGAGGCCGCGCACGGTCCGCTCTATCACATCGGCATCATCCGACCAGTTTATGCGAGCCTCTGCCTTGTCGATCTTAGGCGCATAGGTAGCGTCTTCATTATCCTGAACCAGCGGACGGTGGTTTTTCAATTCGCGCAGGGTTCCGACCATCAGCTGAGCGCCCAGATCGGCCAGTTCCTGCGTCAGCTCACCGGTTGTCTTCTGCTCGATAGGTGTGCGCACGGTGGCCAGCATCGGGCCGGTATCGAGCCCGGCCTCCATCTGCATAATCGTGATCCCCGTCACCGGATCGCCGGCCATCACCGCACGGTGGACCGGCGCAGCCCCGCGCCAGAGCGGCAGGATGGAAGCGTGGACATTCACACACCCATGCATCGGCGCGTCCAGCACCGCTTGCGGCAGGATCAGGCCGTATGCGGCGACCACCGCTATATCCGCTTCCAGAGCTGCGAAGCGTTCCTGCTCCTCCGCCGATTTAAACGACTTGGGGCTGCGGACTTCGATGCCCAGAACCTCAGCTTCTTTCTGGACTGGGGAGGGTTTCAGCTTCTTGCCCCGTCCCGCACGGCGCGGCGGCTGGGTATAGACCGCCACTACATCATGTGCGGCAGCGTGGAGTGCTCGCAATGTTGGCACCGCGAAATCGGGTGTTCCCATAAAGACGATGCGCATAATTGGGCGTGAGACCTTCCTGTAACTGAGCTGTGCCCCTATCTGTCACCACATGGCATCGCAAGAGATCGAGACGTTGGCCGCCGCCCTCGCGCGCCTGCCCGGGCTTGGGCCCCGCAGTGCGCGGCGGGCTGTGTTGTGGTTGGTGAAGAACCGCGAGAAAGCCCTGCCGCAGATGCAGGATGCGCTGGCCGCTGTGCGTGAACGGCTGGTGGAATGCGACATCTGCGGCAATGTTGATACGCAAAACCCGTGCGGCATCTGCGCCGATCCACGGCGGGATGCCAAATCCATTTGCGCAGTAGAAGATGTCTCGGACCTGTGGGCGCTTGACCGTGCACGGCTGTTTTCCGGGCGGTACCATGTGCTGGGCGGCAAGCTGTCGGCGCTTGACGGTGTGCGGCCAGAAGATCTCGCTATCGATTCGCTGCTCGGGCGAGTGGAAGAGGGCAAGATCGAGGAAGTCGTCCTCGCCATGAATGCCACCCTGGAGGGTCAGACGACCGCGCATTATCTCGCCGAGCGGCTGGAGCAATTCCCCGTTCGTATCACGCAGCTGGCGCATGGCCTGCCGGTGGGCGGGGAACTGGACTATCTTGACGAGGGAACATTGGCACAGGCTCTCCGGGCTCGCCGTCCGTTGGGATAGCTAGGGTTCTTGCCCGGCAGTCAGAGTATCACTGCGCAGCGCCCGCAAGGCACATCTGGGGGAGGTAAGCCCTTTGCTCGCCAAGAAGATTCGCCGCGAGAGAAATAGAGCCGACGCGCTTGCGACAAACGGTTCCAACCCCTAAATCACCACTCATGGCTATCCACGAAATTCTTGAAGTACCGGACCCCCGGCTTAAAACCGTCTCTACCCCTGTGACCGAGTTCAATGATGAGCTGAAAACCCTCGTCGATGACATGTTCGAGACGATGTACGATGCGCCCGGTATAGGCCTCGCCGCCATTCAGGTGGGCGTGCCGAAACGCGTACTCGTGATCGATCTGCAGGAACCCGACATGGATGCAGAGCCGGAAGACTGCGGCCATGATCATGGCGACGGGGAGGGCACGCACCAGCACCATCCGATCAAGAACGACCCGCGCGTATTCGTGAATCCCGTAATTCTCAATCCAGACGAAGAACTCGGCACGTATCAGGAGGGCTGCCTGTCTGTTCCCGAGATCTACGCCGATGTGGACCGACCGAAGACCTGCACCGTCCGGTATCAAGACCTGGAAGGCATCGAACACACAGAGGAACTGCAAGGCCTGCTGGCTACCTGCATTCAGCACGAGATGGACCACCTCGAAGGTATCCTGTTCATCGACCACCTCAGTCGCCTGAAGAAGCAGATGGCACTGAAAAAACTGGATAAGATGCGTAAAGCGGCGTGATCTGCTTCTTTAGCTTGGCATAAATGAAAAAGCCCCGCTCAATGGCGGGGCTTTTTCATTTATACTTGCCGAACTGGATTAGCTCAGGCCATTTCTGTCAGCGCCTTCTTCACATCGGCAATCACTTCCTCGCACATGGTTGCACAGCGCTTGCAATGCGCGTCATCATGCTTGTTGCAATGTTCGTGACACTGCTCGCAGGCCACAATTGCCGCTTCGGCAATCGCCTTGATAGCAGGGACATTCCCGCCGGTGCGTCGGCTGGCCATGCGGTAGAACGCTGTGCAGGCATCAGATGCATCGAGACAGCGGCGCACACACTCGCGGCGTTCCTCGATATCGCCTTCCGCCAAGCACGCGTCGGCACACGAGTTCATGATCGCCGCGCCATACATGGCATGCTTGACCGCTTCACCCAGCGCGTCGTTGTAATCGCTGCCCACGGCAGGATGATCCTGAATCATTTCCTTGATCGACATTGTGTTTTCTCCTTTACGACAAGAGCGAACGGAGCTTGGGATTTGTTCCGCAAAGATGCTTGGCGCGCAGGGGCGTTCCAGCTATGTTCTCGATAAACAGAGGAGATTGATTATGGAGTAGGGTGACGTTTGAGATTGCGCAAAATCTTGCAATGACTTGATCGGCCATACAGTGTGTATCTTAAATGAGTATAGCTTACCATTGGTAGAGCTCCCTGCCCCAGAGCCCACACAGGTACCGACAGGTTTTATCATTCAGCACTAATATGGAGGTCATTTATGACCCCGCCGTTTGTGCTGCGTAATTTAGATGGACTAGTTCATTGGGTTTTGATTTCGGCAGACGGAAAGGAGTTTATGGCTCAGTCGGTAGTGGGTTTCCCCACGCCCGCTGATGCGAAAGCCGATTTTGACTGGTGGTACTCCACAAATTAGCACGCAGCGGGGCGGTTGAGCAATCTGCCGCCCCATTGTGACAGAGGATAAAAGATGGACTTACTGTCAATTGCGTTGATCACCGCCGCCTTATTGTTAGGCGCACTGGTTGGTTGGTTTGTGGGATCACGCCCAGTGGCTGATTTGAAGGCCCGCTTCAGCGAGCGGGACACCGAGGCGCGCGATACCGATGCCAAATATCTTCGCACCTTTGCCGAACTGGAAGCATCGAAGGAACGGGCCGGTCGAGTGGATAGTCTCGAGAGAGAATTGCGGGACATACGAGCGGCAAACGAAACAGCTCTGGCTGATCTGCGGGGTGAGAAAAGCGCACTTGCTTCAGAGCTTGATACGTTGAGAAGCGGAACAGCGGCACGTGAGGAAGCGCTGGAGGACCGGTACAAGGAACGCGAGAAGCATTTCGATAGGGAAATGAAACGACTGCTGGATGCTGAGGAAAAGCTGCAAGCCAAGTTCAACGAGATCGGCGAGAAAATGCTGACCGGTGCGCAATCGAAATTCCTGGAAGGGGCAGGCGCGCATCTGGCCAATCTCAATAAGGAAAGCCTGGCTGAACTGGAGAAGAAGGCTGGGCCAATCAGCAAGACATTGGACGAATATCGCAAGCGTGTCGAAGAACTGGAGAAGGGACGATCCGAGGCCTGGCACCAGTTGCAAGGCGTAATCGGCGAAGTGAAAGCCGGTCAGCGCGAGGTTATAGATGGTGCCAACCGGATCACTACGACGCTGCAGGGGGCCACAAAAGCGCGCGGCGATTGGGGTGAGTTGCAGTTCGAAAACCTGCTCGAACGTTGCAATCTGACAGACCACACGGATTTCCGCCGCGAAGTGAATGTGAAGGATGCAGAGGGCAAGGATCTGCGCCCCGACGCGATCATTAATATTCCGGGAGGTCGCAAGCTGGTTGTCGATGTGAAGAATGTCTTCAACACCTATAAAGAAGCGAACGAGGCAGAAACTGAAGAGCAGCGCAGCGTATTGCTGGCGAAACACGCGCGCGAATTGCGCAGTCACGTGCAGGCTCTTTCAGCCAAACGGTATCAGGACCACGTCGATGGTTCGGCTGAATTTGTTGTCATGTTCGTACCCGGCGAACACGTATTGTATGCAGCCCTGACGCAAAGCGACGATCTGCTGGACTACGCTCTGCGCCACAACGTCGTGCTCTCGTCACCGCTCAATTTTATGTCGATCGCCATGACGGTGGCAACAGTCTGGCGGCAGGCTGGGGTGCAGGCCGATGCAGAGGAAATCGCTACGCTGGGTAAGGAACTTTATGACCGGCTGGGCGTGGTTGCCCGTCACATGGGCAATCTTCGACGGGACTTGGGAAAAGCGAACAACAGCTTCGATTCTCTGGTTGGTTCGTTTGATACCAATTTGCGTAAAACCGGGGAGCGATTCGAGCAATTGAGTATAGATACCTCTGCCAAGGAACTCACCGAGGCTTTGCCGCTGAATACTCAGCCGCGCCAGCTGACAAATTTCCGTAACGGTGATGATGCTGCTGAAAATGAAGAAACGGCTGCATAACTAATCATCTTGCTATATGCGGGATACGCATTGCGATGTTTGCGGTTCTTTCAAATTGGCGTTTCGCCTAATCAGATCTTCGGACCGTTTTCGCCTATGCTGCAAACTTTATCTTTGCGCTGCCTCTAGCCCCGCCAGTACTTCATAGCCGAGCACCGCAGCTGCAACGGCTGCGTTCAGGCTATCCGCCCGTCCGCGCATGGGCATGGTTACGCGCAGATCGCACTCTGCTTCGTACTCTTCTGGCAAACCTTGCGATTCGTTGCCCACCAGCACGAAACATGGAGCAGCATAAGGCGCACCGCGGTAAGGCACCGCTTCGCGTAAGCTTGCGGCAACCAACTGGGCAGGGGCGCCTTTGTCCGATCTGCGCAGCCACGCCGCGAAATCCTCCCACCGCGTCTGCGCCAGTTTCTGGGTGAATACCGCCCCCATGCTGGCGCGCACTGCCTCGACCGAAAACGGATCGGCGCAATCGTCTATCAGGATAAGGCCGCCTGCACCCAGAGCATCGCCGGTGCGTAGCATGGTGCCCAGATTGCCGGGATCGCGCAGCGCCTGCGCGACCAGCCAGATATTCGCGCTGCTGCGGTCGATCGCGTCAAGCGTCGTGTCCCATTCCGCAAACACGCCAGCCACAGCCTGCGGGTTATCTTTGCCGGTTATCTTGGTCAGAATGTCGGGCGATGTTTCGATCACGTCTCCCCCCGCGTCCACCACGGCGCGCTCCAGCGCGGCGATCAGCGGATGAGGCTCACGCGTTTCGGCCAGCACCAGCATTTCCGGCACCCGTCCGCACTCGCGCGCATCGGTCAGCAAGCGCAGCCCTTCGGCCAGAAACCGCTGCTCTCGCCTGCGGTGCTTCTTCTCGCGAAGACTGCGAATGAATTTCACCGTCGGGTTGGAAAAACCAGTGATCCGGCGACGTTCGGGCAGGGCGCCGGTAGCGGAATGCATGAGAGGAGGGATCGTGGACGACATGGGGACTATTCCTCCCCGAACCCGTCCTCGATCAGCGCGCAGACCGTGTCCAGCGTGCCTTGTGCATTTTCGCCTTCGGCAATAACTTCGACTGTATCGCCTTTCGCTGCGCCCAGCATCATCAGGCCCAGAATGGATCCGCCTGCCGCTTCGTTACCGTCTTTGGCCACTCGGACCTGCTCGGTCGCAGGCAATTCAGCCACGCATCCCACCAGCTTTGCACTGGCCCGGGCATGGAGGCCGCGCTGGTTGACGATAGTGACTGTGCGACGCAGCGCTGATGAGGGTGCGCTCATGATGCATTCTTACCAAGTGGTTGGGTGCCCAAAAGTTCGCTGGCGACGGTGATATAGTTGCGCCCCGCTTCCTGCGCAGCGGCCACCGCATCGGTCACGCCGAGCGAGGTGCGGGCGCCTGCTAGCCTGATAAGCATCGGCAGATTGATGCCCGCGATCACCTCCACCTTGCCGGCATCGAGAAGGGAAATAGCGAGGTTGGAGGGTGTGCCGCCGAACAGGTCGGTCAGCACGATGACGCCTTCTCCGCTATCGACCGACGCAATCCCGTCGGCGATATCCTGCCGGCGCTGCTCGACATCGTCGTCGGGGCCTATGCAGACAGTCTCAATCGCATCCTGCGGACCGACGACGTGCTCTAACGCTTCCACGAAAGTTCGGGCCAATTGGCCGTGGGTTACCAGTATAAGTCCGATCATGGGGAGGTCTGGTCTACTCGCATAGCGGGCCATTGCGGGGCAGTATGGGGTTGCGGCGTGGCCATCATGTCAGTGCTGCGCCCGCTCGATCTGGTCGGCGGCCCGCGATTGCATATTCCGATGCAGGAGTGTGGGCGAAAAGCTTGCTTCGCGCAAGACCTGCACCATCCGTTCGGCGCTATACACCGAACGGTGCCGCCCTCCGGTGCAGCCAAAGGCGATATGGAGATAGGCACGGCCCTGCGACCGGTAGCGGGGCAGCAGGTCGAGAACGAGGTCGCTGATCTTCGCAAACGCTTGAGTAAAGGCGGGCTGCGCTGTGATGTAATCGGCGACGGGTGCGTCCATTCCGGTCTGCTCGCGTAAGTTATCTTCCCAATGCGGATTGTCGAGGAAGCGCATATCGAACACCAGATCGGCCAGCGGCGGCATTCCGCGGGCATAGCCGAAGCTGCTGACCGTGATGGTCAGCGACTGCACAGTGTCATCGGCGAAGCGTTGGCGTACGGCCTGCTGCAATTCGTTGGTAGCCAATTCGCTCGTGTCGATGATCACATTCGACCAGCTGCGCAAGTGGGCAAAAAGTTCGCGTTCCGCCATGATCCCGTCGAGCGCGGCGCGCGATTTGGCTAGCGGATGACGGCGACGGGTTTCGTTGTAGCGGCGTTCCAGTTCTCCGCTGGAGCAGTCGATGAATAGTGTCGCAACATCCAGATCGTCGCGTTGATCCAGCCGGTCTACCGTGTCGATAATGTTTGCTGGCACGAAACCGCGAGTGCGCGAATCGAAGCCGATGGCCAGCGGCGGAGACTGGCTACCGGGCTGGGGATCGCTAACGAGACGGTGGAGCAGGCGGATGGGGAAGTTGTCGATCGCTTCCCAGCCTAGATCCTCCAGCACATGGAGCGCGGTGGTTTTACCCGCGCCTGACATACCGGTAACAAGCAGCACGCGTTGCCGCTGTGTGTCAGAAGTGTAAATGGAATCGCCTGCCATGACGTCAGCGTTCGCGCATTTGATGGCGCAAGGGAAGCGTCAATCTGCGGTGACAGACGGCAGTGTGCCGAAACGCGCCAGTGCTTGTTCGATGCGCAAGGGGGTGCTCCAGTCCGGTGCGCACAAATGAAGAGTGGGAACAGCTTTACCAGCCAGATTGGTGCACGGCAGCGCTGTGGGAAGTCGTTCCCCGTCCTCGCCAAATTGCACCAGAAGGGCGACGGGCGCGGTGGCGGTGGCGCATTCCACCAACCCGACGCCGCGCACTTCGAGCAGGCCCGAAATGTTCGGTGCGGGGCTGGCCATCAGTGCTTTGCCGTTCCGGATGAGTGTGATGCCATCATCTCCGATCAATGTTGCGCCTCGGTCAATCAGGGCGAGCGCCAGCGATGATTTGCCTATACCCGGCGGGCCGGACATCACTATGGCGCGTCCATCCATTGCAACGGCGGTGGCCTGAATTTGCATCAGGAGAGCGCTGCGCTGCCGGTGCGCGCCTCGGGCAGGGCGAGGACGAGGCACGCTCCCCGTACACCATCGGCGCGGTCGGTTACGGAAAGCGAGCCGTCATGCGCCTCTGCAATGGTTTGTCCGATGGCAAGGCCAAGGCCGCTATGATTGCCGAATGCTTCGGCATCTGGACGGACGGAATGGAATCGGCGGAAAATCTTCTGGCGTTCCTGCGGCGGGATACCGGGTCCCTGATCACACACGGTCAGGGTGACGCAGTTGGCATCATTGGCCACCACAAGATCGACAGAGCCATCGGGGGGGGAAAAGGATATCGCATTGTCTAAGAGGTTCTCGACCACCCGTTCCAGCCGCATAGGTACGCCCATCACGAAACATGGAGTAGAAGGCTTCGAAAGATAGATGGGATGACCATTGTTGAGCCCGCGATCCTCACGCGAGGTGATGATGTTTTCTGCCAGTTCGGCGAGATCGAATGTCTCGAAAATCGCGCGCGATATCTCGGCGTCGATCCGGCTGGCGTCTGAAATTTCCGTTACCAGCCGGTCAATCCGCCGAACGTCATGCTGGGCAATATCGATTAATTGTATTCGCAAGTCCGGATCTTCCACTTTGGCCAGCGAATCGACCGCACTGCGCAGGGAAGCGAGGGGGTTTTTAATCTCGTGGGCCACATCGGCGGCGAAATGCTCTGTTGCATCGATCCGTTCGCGCAATGCCTCTGTCATGTCCGACACGGAGCGGGCGAGTAGCCCGATCTCGTCCCGCCGGTGGGGTAGACGCGGGACGTCCACATCGCGGTCACGCCCAAGGCGCACACGGCTGGCAGCCCTCGAAAGGGTTTGCAGCGGCTTCACAATCGTACGTGCGAGGAACAATGATAACAGGATGGAGGCAAGCAGAGTAAGGGCAACCCCGATACCCAGCGTCGAGCGTGCCTCGCGCACCGATTCTGTGATGTCCACTGCGTTGCGGGTGGTCAGCAGGGTTGCTCCATTGAGGCCAACGGGCGCGGCAGCAGTGATGACCGGTGTGCCGTCGGGCGCATCGCGCAGCACGATCTGGCTGAGGCCCTGTTCACGGGCGCGGACGAGTTCGGGCCACGCCTCGGCGGTCTGCGCCTCCGGCTCGATATAGTCGGGTACGGGTTCCGCGCTGACTACGGCATCCACCATCCGGTCCAACCAGCGGGCAAAGCGCAGGTTGAATTCGTCATCGGTCGGATCGTCCAACGTAAAGCCCGGCTCGTCCAAAGCGAAACTGTCTGCCCACAGCAGCCCTTCGGAATCGAACATACGCAGCCGCATATCCTGTTCCTTGCCGATCTGGACCAGCAGTGCCTCCTGCCGATCTCGATTGGCACCAGCCAGCGCTTCGGCCGTAATTTGTGCTTCGATTCTGGCCAGCTTGTATCGTTCGTCCAGCAGCTGTGCGCGGTACGAATCGAGGTAGAATATACCGCCACCCAGCAGGGCCAGCGGAAGGATGTTTACCGCTAGAATACGCGCCGTCAGCGACACGCGATCGAACAGGCTCATCCGCTCCAGCGCACGGGCTGGATCGACCGGCATGCGCGAAGTCAGGGGAAGACGCGCTGAACCTTCGGCTTCAACCATCTGCGAAGCTGTAGCCTGCACCATAGAGCGTTTCGATGGCTGTAAAGGTGGGGTCTTTGGCGCGGAATTTGCGGCGCATCCGTTTGATATGGCTATCCACCGTCCGGTCATCTACGAAGATATCGTCGGGATAGGCAGCATCCATAAGCTGGTTACGGCTCTTGATAACACCGGGGCGAATAGCCAGCGCCTGTAAAATAAGGAATTCGGTCACGGTTAAAGATACAGGCCGTCCCTCCCATGTCACCTGATGGCGGGCAGGATCCATCGCCAGACGTCCCCGTTCGATTGTCTCGCGGGTCGCGGGCGTTTCTTCGGGTGTATCGGCCAGCGGACCATCCGTCGCCCCGGTACGGCGCAGGATCACACGGATACGGGCGAGCAGCAGGCGCAGGCTGAACGGTTTCGCGATATAGTCATCCGCCCCCATCTGTAGCCCGGCTTCCTCGTCCCGCTCGTCATCTTTGCTGGTCAGAAAAATGACAGGCAGCGCGGAATGTTCGCGCAAACGGCGCAGCAATTCCATCCCGTCCATCCGCGGCATTTTAATATCGAACACGGCAAGATCCGGCGGGTTCTCCAGCAGTGCCTTCAATGCGCCCTCACCATCGGAATAGACGCGGGTCGCGTAACCTTCGGCCTGCAGGGCAATCGATACGGTGGTCAGAATATTGCGATCATCATCGACCAGAGCGATTACTCGGCCGCTCTTCGGCCCGCTGGTTTCGCCGCCGTGATCCTGCGCCAATACCGCATCTGCCGCGCGGGTGCTGTCTTGCTCCACTGTCATGGCGAATATTGCTAGACGGATGCGCTGCTCAAGACAACGCATGCACGGGGTAATTGGTGGTATGTCCAACTATCCCGGTTTGACCTCGCGCAGAGTGCGCCCTATGCGCGATGGAGATCGTCGGTGCATGATTGTGCACATTTTGGCGCAGCGATGGTTCGGACAAGCGATCAAGCGGGTTCTGGCCATTTTTCGTTTCAGGAGATTCCCAGCGTGAGCGTGCCGCTTTCCCATTCCCTTTCCGACCAGGGCATCCAGACTGATGCCACCATTCATGCCAACCTGTCCTCTGCGCAGCTGACGCAGCGAGCGCTGGAAAGCGGCGAGGGCAAACGCGCCAAAAACGGCCCGTTGGTTGTCGAGACAGGGAAGCACACAGGCCGCAGCGCAAAAGACAAGTTCATTGTTCGCGACAACGAGACCGAAGACACAGTCTGGTGGGACAACAATGCCTCCATGACGCCAGAACATTTCGATGCTCTGAAAGCTGATTTCATGACTGCCGTGGCGGGCAAAGACACACTGTATGTCGCCGATCTGTTCGGCGGTTCCCAGCCGGAACACCGCGTAAAAGTGCGCGTGATCAACCAGTTTGCCTGGCATAACCAGTTCATTCGCACACTTCTGTGCCGCCCCACTGCGGACGAGCTAAACGGATTTGTGCCGGAATACACGATTATCGATCTGCCCGATTTCAAGGCCGATCCCGCACGTCACGGCACGCGCAGCGAAACTGTGGTTGCGGTCAATCTTAAAGAGAAGCTCGTTCTGATCGGCGGCACGAAATATGCCGGTGAAATGAAAAAGAGCGTCTTTGGCATTCTGAATTATCTGCTGCCTCCGAAGGGCGTAATGCCGATGCACTGCAGCGCCAATATTGGCCCCGATGGCAAGACGGCGGTATTCTTCGGCCTCTCCGGTACCGGTAAGACTACATTGTCCGCCGATGCCAGTCGCACGCTGATTGGCGATGATGAGCATGGCTGGTCGGACACGGCAGTCTTCAATTTCGAAGGCGGCTGCTACGCCAAGATGATCCGCCTCGACCCTGAAGCAGAGCCGGAAATCTACGCCACCACGCAGATGGAAGGTACCGTCCTCGAAAATGTGGTGATGGACGAAAACGGCGAAATTGATCTGAACGACAATAGTTTGGCGGAAAACACCCGCGGGGCCTATCCGCTCAGCTCTATTCCAAATACTTCGGAAGACAATTTGGGGCCAGTTCCCAGCAATGTCATCATGCTGACGGCCGATGCCTTCGGTGTGCTGCCTCCTATTGCACGGCTGACGCCCGATCAGGCAATGTATCACTTCCTGTCCGGCTACACTGCCAAGGTCGCAGGTACCGAAATCGGTGTGACCGAGCCGGAGGCCACGTTCAGCACCTGCTTCGGCGCACCCTTCATGCCGCGTCACCCCAGCGTTTACGGCAACCTGCTGAAGAAACGCATTGCCGAAGGCGGCGCTCAGTGTTGGCTGGTCAACACCGGCTGGACCGGCGGCAAGTATGGCACCGGCAACCGTATGCCGATCAAGGCTACCCGTGCGCTGCTCAATGCAGCGCTCGACGGCAGCTTGAACGATGGCGAGTTCCGCCAGGATCGCAATTTCGGCTTCGATGTGCCGGTCGCGGTTCCCGGTGTGGATACCGCCATTCTGGACCCACGTTCGACCTGGTCCGATGGCGAAGAATACGATGCGGCCGCACAAAAGCTGGTGCAGCTTTTCGTAGACAATTTCGCGCCATTCGAAGCGCATGTGGACGAAGGCGTCCGTCAGGCAGCCCCAGCCGCCGCCTGATGGAGACCAGTTCCGGAAAATCAGGCCCTACCTCACGCAAATGAAAGCGGGGGGAGGGCCTTTTTCTTTGTCCTGTCGATCTGTGCGCCTATCCTAAATATACGAGTCGCTATTCGAAGGAGCAGAACGATGGGAATTTTCGATACGATCATGGGCCAGATGGGCCAGCACACCGATGTCGCCAATATGGCCGAGAAACTGGGCATCGATCCCGAGGTGGCTGAAAAAGCGATTGCCGCTCTGGGCCAGTCTCATGGCGAAGCAGGCGATACTGTTGCCGGAGCCGCCGAGAAGACGGGCTTGGATCAGGACACGCTTTCCAGCATCATTGATCAGATCGGTGGCGAAGGGTCGCTGGGCCAGTATGCCGACATGCTGAAAGACAATCCCGCAGCATCCGGCATTCTGGGAATGCTGGACCGCGACGGTGACGGCAACCCGCTGGACGACATTGCCGGCATGGCAGGCAAATTCTTCGGAAAGAAGTGACGCGCTGGCGATTGTTTGCCTGAACTATAAGAGAGAACGAATGAGCCTTGCACAAATCCTTCAGCAGTCCGGTGCCATTGAAAGCATGGCGGGTGAACTGAACATCGACGAGCAAACCGCCCGGATGGGTGCAGGTGCGCTGTTGCCTGCGATCGTGGCAGGCATGGGCCGCACCAGTGCAGGTTCCAGCGGGCTAGGTAGTCTGGCCGGTGCCATCCTGGGCGGTGGTGGCGGCAGTATGCTCGACGCGGTGTTGGGCAATCAGCCTACCCCTACGCAGAACGGTAACGATATTCTTGGTACTATTTTTGGCACTAAAGATGTCAGCCGTTCCGTGGCGGGCGAAGTAGCCTCCATCACCGGTATCGACGAAGGTATTCTGAAAAAAATGCTGCCAATTCTGGCGATGGCAGTGGCCGGTTATATGGCAAAACAGGCCGGAGGTGACTCGCAATCAGGCGGTCTGGGTGGCGGCGCACTTGGCGGCATTCTCGGCTCAATCGTCAGCGGCCTCGGCAGCCGCTAGTCAACAGACCGAACCATCTATTTCTGGCCTATCGAGGTATCGATGTGGTTTCAGATTGAGCAGATCACGACCGATCCCTCACTCAACGCGGTAGCCAGATGTTTCGCGGAGCCTGCACGGATTACTGACTTCCGGGCCGAGCTGTCTCCGCCGGCCACCGCCGTTTCTACATCTTCTGCTTTGTAATCGGCATAGACCATGACGTCGTCGCTGGAGGTTTCGTGCCGGTCGGAATGATCGGGAGCGGCACAAAGTAAACTTGCATGTGAGCTGCCGAAAGCCGGATCAACTGGTGCGCGTGCTTTCTATATATCGGCCGACATTTTTGGCCATTACATCGAGTGGCGCATTGCCTCCAAGAATGACGGCATCGTTGAATGCCTTCACATCATAAGCACTTCCGAGCCGAGCCTTTGCACGCTCACGTTCGGCAGTGATCTGGCTGTGGCCAAGTTTGTAGCCCGTCGCCTGTCCAGGCCAACTGCAATACCGATCCACCTCGCTGGCAACTTCCTGCGCTTTAGAGCCGTTGCGCTCGACGAAGAAATTGACCGCCTGCTGGCGGCTCCAGCCTTTGGAATGCAGGCCGGTGTCCACCACCATGCGGCAGGCACGGAAAGCAAGGGCTTGCAGGTAGCCGAGCCGCCCGACCTTGAAATCATCGTAAGCGCCGAGCTCGTCTGCCAACTGCTCGCCATACAGCGCCCAGCCTTCGGAGAACGGATTGAAGGCGAGTATAGAGCGGATTAGCGGTAGGCGATTAGAGTATTCTCCTTCCCACACATGGCCGGGGATGGTTTCGTGATAGGTAAGATCGGCCAGATCGTATTTGCGATGAAGATCGGTAGTACGCAGATTGATCCACATCCGGCCCGGAATGGTCCCGTCCTTGCTACCTGCACCGCCATAGGCGCCCGGTGCGCCCGGTTCCTCGGCCAGTGGCAAGCGTTTCACTTCCAGATTTGGGTCGACCAGCGTATTGAAGGCTCTCGGCATTTGCGCGGTGATCCAATCGATACGTTCTTGAATAAATGCCATGATTTCGGCGCGGCCCGGATCGCCTTCGGGAAATTTGTAGCGCGGGTCTTCAGACAAACCCTGCATCCGCTCGCCCACAGTGCCGCTGGTGTAGCCAATCTCACGCAGGATCGGATCCATCCGTGCGTGCAGGGTTTCCAGTTCCTCCAGTCCCTGCCGGTGGATATCGTCGGCCGACAGGCGCGTGGTAGTACTGGAGCGCAGTGCCCAGGCATACCATTCTTCCCCATAGGGGCGCTCGCGCATACCGGGATCGCCGATGGCCACTTTCGACTGCTCGCGTAGCTCGGCCAGCTGTGTTTCAAGCGCCGCCGCAATGGGCCCCTGCACCAGAGTAGCTGCGTTTTCGGCATAATTGGTACGAAGGTCGTTCTTTGCCAGATTGGCCCGCAGTTCTGGAATGAAGAGCTTGCCTTCAGCTGCGTCCTCCAGTGTGCGCTTCATCTGAGCTTCGGCTTTAGCAATCAGGAAATCAGGCGGAACCACGCCGATTGCACGGGCTGCTTTCATCCGCTCGAACTCGCCCTGCAATACACCCGGTAATGCTTCCAGCCGCGACAAATATGCCTCGGCATCATCCGCATCCTTCATCGGGTGGGTGGAATCCATGAAGCGGGGCGCATCCAGATACGTGCCGACGTTCTGAATTACGGCGTAGGGCGCGGTGCGCCAGCTACCGACCGGTGTATCGCCGTAAGGTAAGGCGAAGCCATCCAAGGCCAGCTCGTAACCGCTCTGCACGACATCCAGATTGGTGATCGTGTCCGCGTCTTTGCCCTCGCGCGGGATGGCACGGATGATCGCCAGATCCCGGCGTAAAGTAGCTGCATAAGCGTCCTGCCCTGCTTGCGACTGGTCCTCCAGCTTACCTCGCAGATCGGCATGGTCACCGGTGTCGACACCCAGCGACGTGGCGCGTTCCGGTTCGTGGCGCAGCAGGTTGAACGCAACCGTTTCCAATACTTTGTCTATACCGCTGCCTGGCGGGGTAATGGTCGCTGCCGGCAGAGGCGTAGTTACCGTCTTCTGCCGGGCGCAAGCGGGCAGAACGCCCAACGTTACTGCGGCGCCAAGACCGGTAAGAGCCTGACGCCGCGAGATTTCATAAGTTTGTTTTGTCATGGCGCGGAACGTGGCCCCGCGCATGCCAACTTGTCAATCAGTCGAGAAATTCAGCCGGAACTTTCCCGCCATTGCGTGACAGTTCCTGCATAGTTTTGCGGTGCAGCCAGACGTTATCCTCTGCCTCGCCGGAGTAGTCTGTACGGCCTAGCTCGCCGGCCAGCGCCTTGCGGTTTTCGTAGCTGGGATCGACGCCAATCAGTTTCAGCAGATCGACGATGGAAGTACGCCAGTTCAACCGGTCTGCACCGGGCATGGAGTCGAGACGGTTTTCTACATCGATAACATCCACTCTGGCACTGCTCTGCGCGGGCGTTGCCTTGGTTGCCGCAGGCGTTGGTTTTGTGGCAGATTTTGGCGCTGCTGCGGGTGCCGTCTTTTGCTCTTCGTCCTTACCGAAAATTGCACCCTTTATAGAACTGAAAATACCCATGATTGTGTCTCCCGGGACAATTTGATTTAGGTGGCCAGAAGTCTATGCGGCCCTCACGATATACAGCGTTCTGCGCACCGGAATGTTCCTGTGACAGACATTTGATTGGTAAGGAGCAATGCGTATGGCGGGAACAATGCTGTCGATAGTGATGCTGGGCGCAATCCTTCTGATCATAGGTGCGGTGCTGCTGTTCCGTCGGGGGCAACGACGACAGGCAGGCTTGATGGTTGTGGCGGCATTGGTTGCTCTGGCCAACGTCGCCATCTGGACCATTCCCGACAGCAGCGGCAATGCGCCGGTCGAGATGGGAGAGTAGGCAGGCAGGGTGCAGCAAAGTTTGTGCACCGCTGCCCGCATATGCCCTATTCGGGAATTCTCCAGAGAACGGAGCTGGTA
Organism: uncultured Sphingomonadaceae bacterium; assembly: GCA_913060895.1. Lineage (GTDB taxonomy): Bacteria > Pseudomonadota > Alphaproteobacteria > Sphingomonadales > Sphingomonadaceae > CAJXSN01. Next base: position 138,844 of record CAJXSN010000001.1, on the reverse strand, counting down.
AAAGTCCCGCTGACTTTCTCTCCATTGCCATCGCGCGCCGCCTCGAAGCGGGCGCGGCGGGTTGCCAGTTTGCAGGTAGCTTCGTCCAGTACCTGATGGCCGGTGGTGCGGGTGATACGGCAATCGCTGACCCGGCCATTGGCCCCCACTGACAAGCGGAAGCCCGCCGTCCCCTCATAATCGCGCCTTATCCACGCCGAACGGTAATCCGCTGTAGTGATCCAGTCGGCCTGCGCATTACTAGGCACGGGCGAGCTCGGCTCGAATGTCATGGTTGGCGTCGGTTCCGGCACTGGGGGTGCCAGTGGCGGACTGATGCGCGCGCCCGGATTGGGAATAGTCCTGTTCGATGGAAGGGGCGGGAGAATGATATCCCGCGTTATGTCCAGTTGCGGTCCGGTACTGGGCAAATCGCGCGGCGGAGGCGGGACCACAATATCTCGGGCTGACGGCGGTATGGCTTTGTCAGGTTCCACCACTTCGTCGGGCTTGGGCGGTGGGGGAGGCAAGGAAATCTGCCCGCCTTCGAGCGGCGATGCGGGGTCCGATGGTACGAAGTTGGTTGCCAGTCCGGTCACCAGAATAGCTCCGATCGCTGCATGGATCAAAACCACGCCGCTCACGGCGCTGGTGCGCTTCGCAGTTGATTGACTGTCGATATAGGCCATTGCTCTCTCCTGTTTTTATCGCGGCCCAGCTTTGCGCTGGCACCTCAGATAAACCTAATGTTACAACATAACAAAAAGGAGGCAAGGAGATTTGCGTTTCAAATCCGTACCTTGTCTTTCATCTGCAATATGGAGACAGTAAAACGGCCCCCTAAGAAGCCGTAATGCATATCAGATTATGGGCCTGTAAAACGCAGAAGGTCTGCGTCTCACATCACTTGATCGGGCAGGACGGATCCAGCCTGAAATCAAGATAATTGTCGACCGAAGCCATCATTTCGGCCTGCTCGTTTTCGAAGAAATGGTTCGCGCGCGGGATTTCTTCGTGATGGATTGTGATATGCTTCTGCGTACGCAGTTTTTCCACCAGCTTGCCCACGGCAGGCGGCGGTACGACTGTATCCTGAGCGCCATGAATAAAGATACCACTGGCAGGACAGGGGGCAAGGAAAGAGAAATCGTACATACTGGCGGGCGCAGCAATCGACAGGAAGCCGCGTACTTCGGGGCGACGCATCAACAATTGCATGCCGATCAGCGCACCAAAACTTACGCCGGCAACCCATGTTACCTGCGCTTCTTCATGGATCGACTGAATCCAGTCGAGCGCGGAAGCCGCATCGGACAATTCGCCTACACCGTTGTCGAAGCTGCCCTGACTGCGCCCGACACCGCGAAAGTTGAACCGTAATGTAGCAAAGCCGCGATCAACGAATGTCTTGTACAAGCGCTGCGTAATCTGCTCGTTCATCGTGCCGCCACCCTCTGGGTGCGGGTGCAGGATCATCGCCACTGGCGCGCGTGGCCGCGGCGGAGGAGAGAAACGGCCTTCGAGACGGCCTTCGGGACCGGGAAAAATGACTGATGGCATGAACGGTGTACCTGGCGTTAGAGGCTAGCGTGGCTGACACGCGCGTTGTTGCGGCTATATAGGGGCAATCGGCGAAATCGCAATCGCGCAAACAATGGGATACGCAATATAGCATACCCGAATAAATCGCAGACCCGCATCTATCTGGATCATGCAGCCACCACTCCGCTGCGCCCTGAAGCGCTCGCTGCAATGGAAGAGGGATTTGCGCTATGGGCCAATCCCTCCAGCCCGCATGCAGAAGGCCGCAGGGCACGGAATGCTCTTGAGGATGCAAGGGCGCGAGTGAAGGCGGCGCTGGGGTGGACGGGCGAAGTCATATTCACCAGTGGCGCGAGCGAGGCTGCCGCACTGGCGCTGGCCCGGGCAAAAGGCAGTGCGCGGCTTGTCGGAGCAGCGGAACATGACGCGGTGCTCAAGGTCGCCCCTGATGCAGAACGCCTGACCGTGCGCCCCGACGGCGCGCTGGACATGGATATCTTTGCCGAGGCTGTCGTGCGCGAAAAGCCGGTAGTGGCGGTTCAGCATATCAATTCCGAAACCGGCAACCGGATGGACATCACTGCTATTGCTGCTTTGGTACATGCCAATGACGGCCTGATGATCGTCGATTGTGCGCAGAGCGCGGGCAAGTTTGATCTGCCACCGGACGCAGATATTGCAATTATCTCTGCCCATAAGTTCGGCGGGCCGATAGGCGTAGGCGCGCTGCTGGTGCGTGATTTTGCGATGCTGGAGCCCGATGGCGGGCAGGAGCGCGGTTATCGGCGCGGGACCGAAAACCTGCCCGGTGTGATGGGTATGGCGGCGGCGCTGGAGACAAGCAGCGACGCGTTTGTTGCAGCCGATGTTCTCGTCCCGCTTGAGGTGTTTTCGGCCAAGGTGTGCGCGGCTGGCGGCGTGTGGCTGGATGACCGGCTGGCCAATCCCACGCCTTATATAGCTACGGTAGCCATGCCGGAAATGTCGGGCAGCGCGCAATTGATGCGCTTTGACATGGCTGGTATCGCAGTCAGCCAAGGCAGTGCATGCTCGTCTGGCACGATGAAGGGTAGCCACGTGCTTGAGGCGATGGCGCTCGACCCGGATATCGCCGACAAGGCGATTAGGGTAAGTTTTGGCTGGAACACCACCCGCGAGGATGTGGAACGCTTTTGCGAGGTATGGCTTGAATTGGCGAAGGGTAAACGAGCACAGTCATGATCTACCTCGACTATCAGGCCACTACGCCGCTCGCTCCTGAAGCGCGCGATGCGATGCTGCGGTGGCTTGATGGGCCGGACGGTCTGGGCTTCGGCAATCCGCATTCCCCGCACAAGATGGGCCGGCAGGCAGCCGCCGCCATCGAACTGGCGCGCGACCGGGTGGCGGCTCTGTTCCCCCCGGGCGGAAAGGTCATTTTTACCAGCGGCGCGACCGAGGCGATCAATCTGGCAATCCGCGGCAGCGGGTCTGCCGGTACGGTTTCTGTGTCGGCCATTGAACATGCCGCCGTCCTCGACACGGCGAAGTCTGCGGGCAAATGTCACGAGTTGAACGTGGCGAAGGACGGACAGTGCAACACCAAACAGGATGTGCCTGCCGATACGCGCCTCGTCGCGGTGATGCAGGTTAACAACGAGATCGGGACCATCCAGCCGACCATTGATTGGCATCGTAAGGCGAAAGAAGCGAACGCGCTGTATCTGTGCGACGCAGTGCAGGCTTACGGCAAGATGGAAGTCACCGCCGCCGATATGATCGCGATCAGCGCGCACAAGTTTCACGGGCCCAAGGGCGTTGGTGCTTTGTGGATCAGGGGCGGGCTGGAACTGGACGAAGTACAGACGGGCGGTGGACAGGAAAACGGTCTTCGCGCAGGAACACTGAGTCCTGCTCTGATTGCCGGAATGGGCGCAGCTGCCTTGGAGGCGAAAGAACGGATGGCGGCAGATGCCGACCATGTTGCGCAGCTGTGGCACCGCGCCCGCGATATATTTGCCGACTGGGATGTGAATGGCAGCGAAGATGCCCGCTATTTTGGCAATCTCAGCCTGCGACGCAAAGGCATCGATGTGAACCGCTTGATGAGCGAATGTCGAACCATCATGTTCAGCGCCGGGTCTGCCTGCGCCAGCGGATCGGGCCGGACCAGCCATGTGCTGAAGGCCATTGGCCTGTCGGATAAACAGTCGAAGAACACAATCCGGCTGGGCTTTGGCCGTTACACTACGATGGATGAGATCGAGAAAGCCGCGACAGCAATCAACGCAGCAGCAGCGGAGCAACTATGAAAGTCCGGTTTCAAACAGCGCAAAATGCCATGGTCGAAGCCGAGGCCACTTCCGGCGATATCCTGCTCACCGTGGCACAAGGCGCGGGGATGCCGTTGGAGGGAACCTGCGAGGGCCAGATGGCCTGTTCCACCTGCCATGTGATTGTGGACCGCGACTGGTTTGCCGTCTTGCCCGATGCAAGCGAGGACGAGGAGGACATGCTCGATCTCGCTTATGGTGTGCGCGCGACGAGCCGCTTGGCTTGCCAGATTGTGCTGAGCGAGGCGCTGGATGGATTGACCGTGGCGATCCCGTCTGAAGCGCGGGATATGAGCGAGAATTAGACTGTCTCGGGCACGGCCTCGCCCGCAGTCTTGCGGGTGATCCACCGTCCTGCCCAAACGATACCAGCGAGCGGTGCAACAATTGCTCCGAACATAATCAGTATGGCAACCAGCCAGCCCAGAATGGAGCCGAGCGAGCCAAGCGCGCCCATTACGGGGCCAAGGAAGTCGCTGGTAACAGGAGCGCCGGTTGCGTAGCGCACAGTAACGCGGCTGTAGGCGATACGGCCTTCTGTTTCCTTCAGCCAGCTACGCGCCCGATCGATTTCCTCGTTCACCTGCGCGACGCTGCGTTCCGCCTGCACCACTTCTTCGACCGTTCCGCGCCGTGTTTTCAGGACGTCCATCAAGCGGTCGCGCAGCTGAGTGCGGGCTTCCACACGGGCCTCCGTGTCGACGATTTGTTTGCTGAGTTCTTCGGAGCGCACTTCGGCAGAGACCTGCTCTGCACCTGCATCTTCGGCTTCGTCTTCCAGTAAGGCACCGAAAGCCCGGGCCTGTTTTGCGGAGACGGCCATCTGCAATTCGCCGCGCACATCGTCGGTTTCTTCACCGGTCCTTGTCATCCCCAGAATCTGGCAGCTGGCCGGGCCCTGTTGTTCGCACAGACTGGCATGACGGCGCTGGAGTGGGCCAATTTCGGGTGCGGAGAGGCGCCAGTTATAATCATAGGTGTAGGCCAGTTGAGGCAGGCTAACAGGCAATTCGGCCAACTGTGGCACGGCCGTATCCATCGAAGTGCTTTCCCCGCGCGGGGCAGGTTCGGTGACCGGGTTCGGCGCAGCAACATCGTTTGAGATTATGCTTCCGGCATTGAGGTCGGTGCTCGTTTCCGGTTGCTCCGTATTGGCATCATTGCAGGCTGCAAGCGACAGTAGCGAAATTGCTGCTGCAAATTTTACTGCGGGTTTTGTGGCCATCGAATGAGTCACTCTCGCCTCCTTTTGGTCTAATTTATGCCATAATATGGCCACATTTGGATCAATCTGGCAAGAGCGTATAGAAAAAGGGCCCCGCCGTTCATCACGGCGAGGCCCTTTTTTGCATTTAAGAGAATGCGTTAGGCGTTTTCGGGAACCTGATCCTGAACCCTTGCAATCAGGGCATCGGAGAACGCCGGAATGTCATCAGGATTACGGCTGGTGATCAGATTGCCATCCTGAGCCACTTCCGAATCGACCACATTTGCGCCTGCATTTTTCAGATCAGTCCGCACGGAAGGCCAGCTGGTGACTGTCTTGCCCTTTACGATATCGGCTTCGACCAGCAACCAGGGTGCATGGCAGATTGCCGCGATTGGTTTGCCTGCCATATCGAAGTCCTTGACCAGCGCGACTGCACGATCGTTCATCCGCAAGATGTCCGGGTTGATCTGGCCACCGGGAAGAAGCAGCGCGTCATAACCGGAACAATTCTCTATTTCATCGAGAGTAATGTCGACGGATACGCTCTCGCCCCAATTGCCATCGTTCCAACCCTTGATTTCGCCGCTTTCAAGACTGACGACTGTCGTCTTGATACCGGCGTCTTCAAGATTGGCTTTGGGCTGCATCAGTTCGGACTGCTCGAACCCGTCAGTGGCGAGGATCAGTACGTTTTTCATTCTAAGTATCTCCTTGATTTGCTGTTGCTCTATCAATGAACGGGGACAGTGATCAGTTCCATGCTGACAGGTTAAGCATGGCGATGATAAGGCACTGGGCATGGCCGCATCCGATACAGACACTCTTGAACCCGATCCCTTCGACGCAATCGTCGACGCGCCCTTCGATGCGGCGCTGGAAGAACGCTATCTGGTCTATGCGCTCAGCACGATCACAGCGCGTTCGCTCCCCGATTTACGCGATGGGCTGAAGCCGGTTCACCGCCGCTTGCTGTGGGCCATGCGTCAGCTTAAGCTGAACCCCACCGATGCGTTCAAGAAGAGTGCCCGTGTGGTTGGCGACGTAATCGGTAAATACCACCCGCATGGCGATACTAGCGTTTATGATGCGATGGTCCGCCTCGCGCAGGATTTTTCACTGCGGTACCCTCTGGTCGAGGGGCAGGGCAATTTCGGCAATATCGATGGCGATAATGCCGCAGCCTATCGCTACACAGAAGCGCGCCTGACCAAAACGGCGCTGCGTCTGATGGACGGGCTGGACCAGGGCACGGTCGATTTCATCCCGACCTATAATAACGAGGATGAGGAGCCGGAAATCTTTCCCGGCCTGTTCCCCAATCTGCTGGCCAATGGCGCCAGCGGTATCGCTGTGGGTATGGCAACAAACATTCCCAGCCACAATGTGGCCGAAGTGGTCGAGGCAACACTGGAGCTGATCGACAATCCGCATGTCGAGCACGCCCGCCTGATGGAGCTGTTTCACGGGCCGGATTTTGCGACCGGCGGCCTTGTGGTCGACAGCGCCCAGACGATTTCGAAGGCTTATGAAACGGGCCGCGGTGCATTTCGTGTTCGCGCGCGCTTCCATTCCGAGGAAGCCGAGAAAGAGGCCGACCGGAAAGCCGGGATCGAGCGGTTGGGCGGCGGGCAATGGCAGTTGGTCGTCAGCGAAATTCCGTATCAGGTGCCCAAAGGCAAACTGATCGAGCAGATCGCAGCCGCTATTGCAGACAAGAAGCTGCCGATCCTGGAGGACGTCCGCGACGAAAGCGACGAGAAGATCCGGCTGGTGCTGGTCCCGCGCAGCCGCAATGTCGATCCCGAATTGCTGAAAGAGTCGCTTTACAAGCTGACCGATCTGGAGACGCGCTTCTCGCTCAACCTTAACGTGCTGGACGCCAGTCGTACGCCGATGGTGATGGGGCTGAAGGAGCTGCTGGAAAACTGGGTCCGCAGCCAGATTGATATCCTGCAGCGCCGCAGCCAGCATCGTCTGGACCAGATCGCGCGGCGGCTGGAGCTGGTTGACGGCTACATCATCGCCTTCCTCAATCTGGACCGGGTGATCGAGATCATCCGGTACGAGGATGAGCCCAAGGCTGTGATGATGGCGGAGTTCAAGCTCACCGATCGTCAGGCCGAAGCCATCCTCAATATGCGACTGCGGTCGCTTCGCAAGCTGGAAGAAATGCAGCTGCGCACGGAGAAAGACGAGTTGCTTGTCGAGAAGGACGAGCTGGACAAATTGCTTGGCAGTCCGGCCCGCCAGCGCACGCGGTTGAAGAAAGATCTGAAGTCGCTGCTGAATGAATACGGCCACGACACGGTTCTGGGCGCGCGCCGCACGACCATTGCCGAAGCGGCCCCGACCGTCGAATTCAACATGGACGCGATGATCGAGAAGGAACCGGTGACGGTGATCCTGTCGAAGCGCGGCTGGATCAAGGCCGCGAAAGGCCACGTCGATCTAAGCCAGGAGTTCAAGTTCAAGGAAGGCGACGAACTGGGCTTCATTGCCCATGCTCAGACCACTGACAAGTTGCTGTTGGCGACCGATGACGGGCGGTTCTTTACGCTGGGCGCAGACAAGCTGCCGGGCGCGCGCGGCTTTGGTGAACCGGTGCAATCGACGCTGGATATAGACGCCGAAGCGACGATTGCTGCGATGATCGTCCACCAGCCCGAAGGCCGCCTGCTGCTGGCTGCCGATACGGGCAAGGGTTTCGCCGCCAGCACCGCCGACTTGCTGGCCGAAACGCGTAAGGGACGGCAGGTTGTGAACCTGAAAGACGGTGCGAAACTGGCGGTGGTGCGGCTTATCCCCAAGGACCACGATCATGTTGCGGCAGTGGGAGAAAATCGCAAGCTGGTGGTGTTCAATCTGGAAGAAATGCCCACGATGACACGCGGCCAGGGCGTGAAGCTGCAAAATTACCGCGACGGTGGATTGTCCGATGCGACGACCTTCAAGCTGGAGGAGGGCCTCAGCTGGACGATGGGGGGCAAGGGCGACCGGACCCGTACCGAAAGCGATATCTGGCAATGGAAGGTTGCGCGCGGTGGGGCAGGGCGGATGCCGCCGACGGGTTTTCCAAAGGATAACACATTCGGATGATGGCAAGCGTGATCAGGATGAAGAGAGCTCGTCCAGAATAACCTCAACCCGCGCGCGATCCGGAAACCCTTCCTCAACCCACTGCGCCTCCACGGTTTGCAGTAATCGCGCCACTTCCGGCCCGGTCGCCAACCCGCGTTGAACGATTTCTCCGCCCTTCAGTGGCAGTTGCGGGGCCTTCCATCCATTCAATGCGTCCAGCGGAGCGCCAGCCAGCAGCAATCGGTCACGTGCGACATCAATGCCTTCTTCGTAGGCGAGCGATCTGGGCCTGCCGGCATCCGCATCGGTTCGCGCGGCAACGCAGGACAGGTGGGCGCGTTGTTTGCGTGACAGGCGCAGGCGGGCGGCGGCCGCTTCGGCAACATTGGGAATGGCGGGCAACAGGGCGGACAGGCGCCGGAGCGCGGTGGGTTCGATATCCAGCGTCTGCTCATGCATGATCAACGCCTTTAAAGAAGCGATTTGCGCCGGAGTCGTCTCCGGCAGGATCACTTGCAACACCCCGCGCCGATGCATTCTGGCGATGGTCGGCGCAGGATCGGGCAGACCAAGAATCGCCAACATCTCTGCCGCCACCCGCTCCCGGCTCAGGCCTTTCATCGTTTCGGCGAGGTCTGCGCAGGCTTCTTCCGCAGCCTCGTCCAACTCAGCGCCGAAGCGGGCCTGAAAACGATAATAGCGCAGTATGCGCAAATGATCCTCGTGGATGCGTTCACGCGCATCACCGATGAAGCGTACACGCCGCGCTTTCAGATCGCGCAGTCCGCCGAAGTAATCGCTGATCTCCAACGTTTCGGGGTGAGCGAACAGTGCATTGATGGTGAAATCGCGCCGTGCGGCGTCTTCGCGCCACTCCTTCGCAAACGCGACAGTCGCACGCCTTCCATCGGTTGCGATATCGCGGCGCAATGTGGTGACTTCCACTGGCCCCCCATCCAGCAAGGCGGTGATGGTGCCGTGATCGATGCCGGTGGGCACGGTGCGGATGCCCGCATCCTTCAGCAGACGCATGATCTGATCGGGATGAAAAGGCGTGGCTGCATCCACATCATTGACCGGTGCGCTCAGCAGAGTGTCGCGCACGGCTCCGCCCACCCAGCGGATATTATCTGCGCCGAGGGCACGCACGAGGGCCGCGAGATCGCCGCGCCGGGTCCAATCTGCTTGATCTAGTTTCCCCACCATCAACCCCCAATAGCTTTTGGCTTCGAGAATTGCGCTAGAAGAATGTGTAGTGGTCGGCCAACGCCGGAATTCGCTTCCGACAGGCTCAGGGTGAATGGAGGCGAGGGGTGGGTCTTATCTGCCAAACAATTCCGTCAGCCGCATCCGTCGCTGTAAATTCGCTATGATTGCTGCTGTTACGCCCCAGATGCGGTATCCTTCATACTCCATTTCGAAATAGGTCCGCTGCGCGCCTTTCCAGGCGACAGTGCTGGAACCGTAATTTGCGCGATTGAACAGGATATCCAGCGGCACCTCGAACCAGCTTTCCACTTCGCCGGGATTGGGGACGAGTGGCAGATCAGCCGGGATCACGCCGAGAACCGGTGTTACGGCAAAGCCTGTGCCGGTGACATATTCGTCGCTCGCGCCGATCACGCGCACCTGATCAGGGTGCAGGGCCAGTTCTTCATGGGCCTCACGCAAGGCCGCCTCGACTGCATTTTCGCCTTTATCCAGCTTGCCGCCGGGGAATGCGACTTGACCAGGATGCGATCGCATATCGTGCGGACGGCGGGTCAGGATTACGCCGGGCCGCTCGCGCTGTGTTACTGGAACCAGAACGGCGGCAGGACGGGTAGAGGGTCCGGCAAATTCTGCATCGGTCAACAGACCGGCCAATTCCTCGCCGTGCCCGTCATCGAAGACCTGCTTCAGCCTGTCGAACAGGTCGTTCATGTGCTTTCGGGTTTGGGCAGGAGGGAAAAGGTTTCGCCGCCGCTGGTGAGGGTCCAGTCATCGCCTTGGGCAAGAGCGATCTCGGCCAGTTGCTCGTAAGTAGAGCGGTTGAGCCGTGCTTCGCAGCCGCGCCGGACAGCCAGATAAAGTCTGGGCCTATCGGTATCCCCGCGTGCAATTATGGGATGGTGCGGGCCAGCCACCACCAGCTCGTCGGTATTCAGGCGAAACGCCACACTGCCATCACGTTCGACCGCATCCACGGCAATGAAGGCTGCGTCCTCTACCTCGATGCGCGATTTCTCGTAGGGCGTTACGAGCCAGTGCTGCCCGCTGCCGTCTGCTGTCAGCAGGCCGGCAAACGCCCGCACCATTCCCTCGCGCTTTATTACTCCGCCATCGTGAAACCAGGTGCCGTCGGCGGCAATTCGCATCAGACTTTCGGTTTCGGTCTCGGGGGACCACGTCTCGACCGGAGGCAATTTGCGCTGCGCGACCTGCTCGGCAATCTGGCTGAGGGACAATCCGGCGAGTTCTGGTGGAGGATCATAGGGCATAGCGTTCGATTGGCAGAACCGTCGGATGCCTTCAATCGTTCCCTTGGACGGAACTCTTTGCCTTGTCCGAAACGGTGTTCCACGCTTCCAGCATTCCCTCGGGCGGCAGAATTGCGGGATTGGCAGCGCGCACCAGCAACCGGGCTGGATCATAAGGACCGGGGCAGTGCCAGCCTTGCGTGAGCGCGGCGCTGAAATTCCAGCGTTCGTAATATTCAGGGTCGCCGATCATTACCTGCGGCAGCACCGGTGAACCTGCAGCATTGGCTTGCAGCGCGCCCAGACTGGCCCCCATCAGAGCCGTGCCGAACCCTTCGGACTGACGCGAAGGCATGACTGCCACCGGCCCGACCATAATCAGCGGATGCTTTCGTCCTTCGGGATCGATCAGAGCGATGGGCCAGAGCTGGATAGTACCCGCGAGATAGTCATCATCGTCAAGAGCGGCAAAGGACAGTGCCTCCAGCCATTCCGTCCCCTCGCGGATGCGGTATGCAGTGCGTGCGCGCCTATCCTCGCCAAAGCTGGCGTCGAGCAGACTTTCGACCATCGAGGGGGCGATTGCGGAGAGGGGAACGATCGTTGCCATTTACAGGGCCGCGCTACTTCGCACAGCAAGCCCTGTCGACTAAGTTCCGCTTAACAGTGCGTGAGAGTTGCTAGCGTCTATTTGGGCACCAATTGGCGCAGACGGCCCTGTTCTCCGTCTTCCAGCACAAATATAGAGCCATCGGGCCCTTCGATCACATCCCGAAGACGCTCTCCCATAGAGTAACGGGCAGCTTCTACCGGCGCAGTACCATTCATTTCAACCCGGATGAGAGCCTTTGGCTTCAACCCTGCAATAATAGCATCGCCGGCCCAGCCAGCGTCTCCCTTGCCGGAATAGAACATGAAATCGCCCGGTGCGATTACAGGGGTCCAACCGATTTTCGGCTTGATCAGATCAGGCCGGGTATCGTTGTCCGGGATTGCCTTCCCGCTATATTCGTCGCCATCCGACACAATCGGCCAACCGTAGTTCCCACCTGCTTCAACCAGATTGAGCTCGTCGCCGCCGGCAGGCCCATGCTCCAGATCCCAGAGACGTCCCGCACGATCGAATGCTAGACCCAGGATATTGCGATGGCCGTAGGACCAGATTTCCGTGCCCACCGGATTGCCTGCAGCAGGCGTGCCATCAAGATTGAGGCGAACGATTGTCCCCAATGTGTTGGAAGTATCCTGGGCAGGGGTCTTCTTTTGCCGGTCGCCGCTGGCCACAAACATGTGGTTTTCGTCGGGGGAGAACGCGATGCGGTGTGAATAATGTCCGCGTCCGCTTACCTTGGGCCCCTGACGCCAGATGACTTTGAGATCTTCCACCTCGCAAGCGTCCGCTTCGGCGCAAACCAGCGTGCCGCGGCCGACCACGGCGCCTCGCGTGTTGCGATCACCAGCCTGTGCCCAGCTGAGATAGATCGTCCGGCGATCCAGCGTTGCCGAGCTTTCGGATGGCAGGAAGGCTATATCGCCCAACCCGCCCTGACCGCCGTAATCGACGGCAGGCATGCCGGTGACGGTACCCATGCGGCCCGTGGCCGTGTCGACGAATTTCATCGTGCCCGGCTGTTCCGTAATGAAAAGCGTGGACGTGCCAGGCGCAAAGGCGGCAGCCCACGGTTCGTCGAAAGCACCCATATTGCGCACTGCGAACGGGCCGACTGTCTCGTCTGCGGCGGCCTGCGTTGTTCCGGCGGCCGTGGTCGACTGCGCGTCCACGGTTCTATCCCCGCTATAGCTGCTGCCACAACTTGCGAGCAGCAGGGCGGCGGGGGATAGGATTGCGGAGCGGAAAAAGAGGTTCTGTGTCATGAATGGTGTAACGTCCTGTCTGGCTTCCGGTTTCCGGCCCGGCACGTTTTCTGTGTCCGGCCAGTTGATTGTTGGAGTGGACGAGGCAGGGCGGGGCCCGCTGGCAGGGCCGGTCGTGGCGGGCGCTGTGGCATTGTGCAAGCCGCGCCCCGCAGGATTGGACGACTCCAAGAAGCTGACAGCCAAGCGCCGTGCCGTGCTGGATGAAACCGTGCGTGCCCGCTGTGCATGGGCCGTCGGCGTAGTTGATGTCGAGACGATCGATCGCATCAATATTTTCGCGGCCACAATGCTGGGCATGACACAGGCAGTAGAGCGGCTGGAAAAAGTCCTCGCCCGCGCTCCCGACCAGGTTCTGATCGACGGCAACATGACCCCGCAGAATCGCACCGAGGGCTGGCACTGGCCTGCGCACCCGATTGTTGGCGGCGATGCGCTGGAACCTGCGATCAGTGCGGCCAGCATCGTGGCGAAGGAATGGCGGGACCGGATAATGCTGCACGCGGCGAAAGAATATCCGCACTATCAATGGGATCGCAACAAAGGGTATGGAACCCGCGTCCATATGGAGGCACTGCGCCTTCACGGGCCAAGTCCGCACCATCGTCGCAGTTTCTCCCCAGTCGCGCAGGCAGCGCTTCTCTGACCAGCGCCTTTCCACGACCACAATTGAGCCATTCATTCATGCACACATCCATACTCCTCATCATTATCGGCCTGATCGGCCTTGCGCTGGGCGGCGAATTGCTGGTGCGCGGGGCTGTGGGCATCGCCAAGGCGATGGGTCTTTCTACCCTGCTGACCGGCATAATCATTGTCGGTATGGCGACGTCGATGCCCGAACTGGTGACCAGTGTAGAAGCCGCGCGCGCCGGTTCGCCGGAGATCGCGTGGGGCAATATCGTCGGCTCCAATATCGCCAATACGCTGCTGATACTGGGTGCAACCGCCCTGATTGCGCCGATTGTTCTGACCGGTCTGGGCCGCCGCGATGCCGCCGTGGCATTGGGTGCGACGATAGTGCTGGCGGCACTGGCGCTGTCGCAGGCTGGTGCGCTGTGGATCGGGTCGGGGCTGCTGACGCTGTTGGTGATCTACATCATATGGCGCATCAACCATCCGCGCGATGAAGAGGATGATGACGATACGATCCCGCGTCTGCCTATGGCGATTTTGCTGTTTATCGGCGGGCTTGCTGCGCTGGTGTTTGGGGGCAAATGGCTGGTGGAAGGGGCGATCGAGATCGCCACCGCTGCCGGTGTCAGCGAGACAGTCATCGGCCTGACAGTGGTCGCCATCGGCACGTCTCTGCCAGAGCTTGCCGCTTCGGTGGCCGCTGCATGGCGGGGCAAGCCGGGGCTGGCCATCGGTAATGTTGTGGGTAGCAATATCTATAATATCTTCCTGATCGGCGGGGCCACCATGCTTATGGCGCCTGCTGCGTTGCCGCGCGAATTGATCGGGCTGCAAATGGCCGTACTGCTGGGATCGGCACTGATGCTGTGGGTGCTGCTGTGGCGGGGCCGCGCCATCGGGCGCGCATTGGGCGCGGCACTGTTGGTGGCCTTCAGCGCGAATATCGTCCTGACGCTAGCCTAGCGCCTTTTCCAAAAGAGCGCGGGAGAAGAGTCTTTTGCGCCACACCCCTGCATATCGAGTCCGGCTAACGGTTGCGGACTCAATATCTTGTGCCGGACACCTTTCGTTCCGGTTGAGCTTACGCAGGGTTAACCATATCGATGTTGAAATCCTTCCTTGACGCGGAGTCCGCTTGGACTCACCCTGTGGATAACTTGACGGGGAAGGGACGGATTGATGGGGGTTTTAACAAAGGTCGCAGCGACCACGAAACCGCGTACGCGGCGCGTGGCAAAGCCGGCGGAGAAACCGATAGCGCCTACCTTGCCTCTGGGGAAGATTCTGGACGGCGACTGTATCGAACGTCTGCGCGAATTGCCCGATGCCTCCGTCGATCTGGTGTTTGCCGATCCGCCCTATAACCTTCAGTTGGGCGGCGATCTGAACCGGCCGGACGGCAGCCATGTGGATGCAGTGACCGATCACTGGGACCAGTTCGACAGCTTCAAGATATACGACGAATTTACAAAGGCCTGGCTGACAGAGTGCAAGCGCATCCTGAAGCCCGACGGCGCGCTGTGGGTCATCGGCAGCTATCACAACATTTACCGCGTCGGCGCGATCCTGCAGGATCTGGGATACTGGCTGCTGAACGATATCGTCTGGCGCAAAACGAATCCGATGCCGAATTTCCGCGGTACCCGCTTCACCAATGCGCACGAAACGCTGTTGTGGGCGAGCCAGGGCGAGAAAGCGAAATACCAGTTCAATTACCGCGCAATGAAAACGCTGAACGATGAACTGCAAATGCGCAGCGATTGGGTAATGCCGATTTGCTCTGGCGGGGAACGGCTTAAAGGGGAGGACGGGCACAAGGCGCACCCCACGCAAAAGCCCGAGGCGCTGCTGTACCGAGTGTTGCTCGCGACAACCGAGCGGGGCGACGTGGTGGTCGACCCGTTCTTCGGGACGGGTACGACAGGCGCTGTGGCGAAACGCTTGGGCCGCGAATGGATCGGCTGTGAACGCGAGGCTGCTTACCGCGATGTGGCCTATGCGCGGATCGAAAAAGAACTGCCGCTGGACGAAAGCGCACTGCTTACCATGCAGAGCCGCTCCGCCGCGCCCAAGGTGGCGTTCGGCGCACTGGTGGAGGCAGGAATGCTAAAACCGGGTGCGCAGCTGTTCGATAAAAAACGCCGATGGACTGCTACGGTACGGGCCGATGGGTCGCTGGTGCATAATCCGTCGACACGCTCAGGAGGGGCAAAGCAGGTCGGTTCGATCCACGGCCTCGGTAAAGAGCTGCAAGGCGCCCCCAGCTGCAATGGCTGGACGTTCTGGCACTACGAGGATGAGGGTCTTGTGAAGCCTATTGATGCCGTGCGGCAGTTGTATTTGTTATCCGTTGAGGATTGACCGGAACTTGAATGCTTTGCACTCGCAGATGCGTTCAGGAGTGCTACTTAGCATGTGTTAATCTTTGATTTACCAGATTTCCCTATCTTCGAAACTTCACATGCAGGGCGTTGTCTATCACGCTCGTTTGTCAGGAAGGGTGGATCCTAAAAATTGTCGTCTCGTTCGATTTTTCGCTCGATAATCGAAGCGGTACGAAACCGATTTTTCGTCCCGCCTCCCCCTGGTATTGTCGCCGCACTTCAGCAGACGCAGCTTGACAATGTCAGACGCAACGCACCGCTGCTTCTGGCTGTGGGAGCGCTTAACGTCGCAATTATTATGGCGATCTGCGCGAACAGCGGGATGCCATTTGCTCAATATGCCTGGATGGGCGGGTTGGTCGCATACTGCCTGCTACGCATCATTATCTTGCGAAAACGGCTGAATGGGCCAGTATCTTCGGACCAAATTCCAGCTTTGCTGCACAGAACAACTGCAATATCCATTATTGTTGTCACTATTTTGGGCTTTGCCGGCGGCTTTGCCTTCATAACCGGAACGTTCAGTTTTGAATTGATGGTGCCGATTTCGCTGGCTTTCGGCACTACAGCCATCGCGCAGTGTCTTTATACACTACGCTTTGCAGGCGTCGCTAGCTTGCTATTGGGTATAACGCCTGTAGCTTCGGTATTGCTTTTCACCGGGAGCTTCAATGATCAGATGCTGGGCGCTGCGATGTTGAGCATAGAGATTCTGATGATTCGTTTCGTCCTCCAGCAATTCGATGTTCTGGTCGAACGGATTTCTATCGAACAGAAATTCAGAACATTTGCAAACACCGACGTCTTGACGGAAATCGCCAATCGGCGAGCTGTAATGGCCGAACTGAAACTGATGATAGAATGCCGCGAGCCGTTCACGATTGTGTTGCTCGACCTGGATGATTTCAAACGGATAAATGACGATCTTGGCCACAGTACAGGTGATCGTGTCCTTCAGCATGTCGCAAGAAGGTTGAGCAACGCCATCCAGCCTGACGACACTGTGGGTCGCCTTGGCGGCGATGAATTTGTGGCGATATTCCGCAGTGCTTCCGATTCAGATACTCTCTCGATGCGGACGACTGCCATATTGGCCCATCTGTGCCAGCCGATCGACACAGGCGAGCATATCGTTCCTGTCGGAGCCAGTCTTGGTTATGCTAGTTACCCGGATGAAGCCACTACTCTGACAGGTCTTTTGCATCAGGCCGACATGGCACTTTACGCGCAGAAGCGCGAGAACGACGCCGGTGCAGATTCCGATGACTTACGCAAAATCGCCTGAGGGTCCGAGCGAAACTCTGTTGCGGTAATCAAAACTAGTACATCCGATCAGAGCTGCTGCCGTGCATCGTCGCTGTTCCTTTGATGCGAGCTTTACGGCCGAACAGCCCTTGAAGCTCTCTAAACTTTTCCCCCCAAGACCGTGCTTCAAGTGTTCCATATGTTGGCGTTCCGTAGGATAACCCACGTATGTCAAACCTGAACTCCCCAGCCGTCTACATCCGCCCCATCGGTTTCGTGCCCGGACCACAGAGCGAGGAGGGGGACGCGATCCGCCTTGCTGGCGGCATGGTCTATGCCCACCGTTTTGCTGTCATCCTTCGGAACGATGGACAGGTCACGCAGCGCTGGACCTGCTCGCCCGCCACGTTCGAGGATGTGTTGGAGCAGTTGCCTGAAGACGCCGCTTCCGATGCCGCTGAGCAATGGTCGAACCTCACTCTGGCCCATCCGCCGCTGGAGCTTGGGGCCCGGACGATCCGGCTGGATCAGCCACAAATTATGGGTATCCTCAACGTCACGCCCGACAGTTTTAGCGACGGCGGTGCGTTTCTGGACGATCCCGAGGTCGGACAGGCCCATGCCGCCACCATGCTGGAAGACGGCGCAGCGCTGATCGATATCGGCGGGGAAAGCACGCGGCCCAAGGCTCAGGCCGTGCTTGAGCAGGACGAGATCGCCCGCATCCTGCCAGCTGTGGAATACACCGCCGCGATGGGCGCAGCGATCAGCATCGACACCCGCCGCGCCGAGGTGATGCAGGCTGCGCTGGGCGCAGGGGCCGCGATGGTCAACGATGTATCCGGCCTGCGCTACGATCCGCGCTCGCCGGAACTGGTGGTGAACAATGGCTGTCCCGTGGTGCTGATGCATGCGGGCGACGGAACGGACCTGCACAAGCGCGCAGGCGACAATGTGGTGCTGGACGTGTTCGACGCATTGCGCACCATCCGCGACGATGCATTGGCGGCGGGCATTCCGGCAGAGCGGATCGTACTCGATCCCGGTATCGGGTTCGGCAAGCAGGTGGCAGACAACCTTGCGCTTATAAACGCGCTGCCACTGTTTCATGCGCTGGGCCATCCGCTGTTGCTGGGTGTCAGCCGCAAACGGATGATCGGCGCGTTGAGCAACGAAGCTCCGGTAGAGCAGCGGCTGGGCGGAAGCATCGCGCTGGCGATTGCCGGAATGCAGGCAGGGGTTCAATTGCTCAGGGTTCACGACGTGGCCGAGACGGTTCAGGCGCGCAATGTCTGGCGCGGACTGCGCGATGCGGCACTGACAGACTTTGCCGATCTGCCTGCCGAATAAGCGACAGGCGTTTCGATCCGGTCAGTCTCGACAACGTAACATCACACGGCCACAACGCAGCAACGACATTCAATACCGAAGGATCTGTGATGCCAAAGCTAGCCCGTCTCGCCGTTCTGCCACTCCTGTTCGCGAGCCCGCTGGCCGCACAGGATGCCACTGTAACAGTCGGTCCCGATGCTTTCCTGAGCGGATATTACGAAGCGCTCAAAGGCGAAGTTGCGATGCCTGTAGCACCTCCTGGTGCGCCATTGCCGTCCACCGCAGCCACGATCCAGCGCATCGCCTTCGGGAGCTGCAACCATCAATCCCGCAGCCAGCATATGTGGGGCCAGATCGAAGCGACAAACCCTGATCTGTTCCTGCTGATTGGCGACAACGTGTATGGGGACCAGCTATGGTCAGGGGATGCTGCGCTTACGACCCTGCGCGACGCCTATGCCAAGCAGTCGAGCCATACGGAGTTTCAGGATTTCCGCGCCCGTGTGCCGATGATGACTTCGTGGGACGACCATGATTTCGGCCACAATGATGGCGGCGCGAACTTCGCCTTCCGCAGTTTTGCCGAGGACATCTACGAGACCTATTGGGGATCGCCTGCAGAAGTCCGCTCCCGCCCGGGTATCTATGAAAGCCGTACATTCGGGCAGGGCGACCGCCGGGTGCAGCTCATCATTCTCGATACCCGCTTCTTCCGGTCCGATTTCCAGCGGATGCCTTACACCGAAGACCGCCTGCCGCTCGGCCCGTATGTGCCTTCATCGGATGAGAGCAAGACCATGCTGGGCGGCGCACAATGGGCGTGGTTGCAGCAGGAACTGGCGAAGCCGGCGGACTTGCGGGTTCTGGTTTCGTCCATTCAGGTGCTGACCGATGCGCATGATTACGAAAGCTGGGAGCAGCTACCGACGGAACGCGCAAAACTGTATGGAATGCTGGGCCAGCGGGAGGAAAGCGGGCTGGTGATCCTGTCGGGCGACCGCCACGCCGGCGGGGTTTATAGCGATATGCCCTTGGGCGCGGGAGAGCGGGTGTGGGAACTGACCAGCAGTTCGCTCAACCTCGCCTTCGGAACCACGGAAAGCAACACTGCGCGCGAGCCGGACCCGATGCGGATCACGGATTTTATCTCGGAAGAGAATTTCGGGCTGGTGGAAATCGACTGGGATGCAAAAACCGTAAATCTGTCACTGCGCGGTAGCGAAGGCGAGATGCGCGCTGAACAAGGCTTTTTCTGGGAGGATCCGGACGTCATTGAAGGAACAACGACAGTTGGCGATGCCCCGCCGATTATGCGCGACGAACGCATGATACCCGGTGGAGAGAACGCCCCGCAATAGGCGCAGCTGCGTCAGGTTCAGAGAGAATAGCCGCCATCTGTTACCATTACTTCGCCGGTTATATTGGCCGCGGCATCGGACAGCAGGAACCCGATCTGCGCCGCCAGTTCGTCTGGTGCGGCGAAGCGGCCGCGCGGAGTGCCGACGGCCATCGCCTTTAGAGTGGCATCGCGGCCATTGGCCTCTACCGATTGCTGGAATTGCGGGGAGCCGTTCCAGATTGCCGTGTCCACTCCGCCGGGTGCGACGGCGTTCACCCGAATGCCGTCGGGCGCACCCTCCAGCGCGGCGATCCGGGCCATATGGGCGACCCCTGCCTTCGCCACACCGTAAGCGCCAATACCTGCGACAGGCTTGCTTCCGGTGATGGAAGCAACAACGACGGCGCTGCCACCGCCCGCACGCTTCATCGCGCGCATGGCATAGGACAAGGTCAGGAATGCGCCATCCAGATTGACCGACATGACGCGGCGCCATTCCTCAAGGCTGTGCTCGGCCAGTACGCCTGATCCGCCGACCCCGGCATTGACCACGGCAAAGTCTATTTCGGGATGGCTTTCATCGAGACGATGCCACAGCCCCTCGTCCGCTACCGAACCCTCTATAGCGTCAACCGCGCAGGAGAGATCGAGCGCGGCCAGTCCTGCGGCATCGGGATCGACCAGCACAAGACGCGCCACGCCCTGCCGGTCCAACCAGCGGGCACAGGCAGCGCCGATGCCGCTGGCGGCTCCGGTAACAAGGGCGGTGGTATCGGCGAATGGATTGCGGTCTGTCATGCCGCATCCGCTAGGCGAAATCAGGCGGCGTTGTCGATGCCCAGATCGGAAAGCTTGCGGTAAAGTGTGGATCGCCCGATGCCCAGACGGCGGGCCACTTCGGTCATGCGTCCCCGGTAATGCCCGATCGCAAGGCGTATGACATCGGCCTCGATCTCCTCCAGCGGGCGCAGATTACCGTCTTCTGTGTATAGCATTACGCCGATGGCTTCCTGCAACGGTACGCTGCTTTCGTCCATCTCGCCCAGCAGTTCGGACAATTGCGGAAAATCGCTGGCGGTCAGGGCTTCGCCTTCGCAGAATACGGCGGCGCGGAACAAGACGGTCTGCAACTGGCGGACATTGCCCGGCCAGTCGTAAGCGCCAAGCAGGTTCAGCGCGCTGTCGGCCAGCGACAGATGCCGCAGGCCCGGCTGTTCGCCGATGCGGGCAAGGAAATGGCGGGCCAAGGCGGAAATATCGCTAGCCCGGTCTCGCAAGGGCGGCAGGGTGATGCGAACCGCACCCAGTGCCTTGAGCAAATCCGCATCAAACTGGTTGCCTGCCACAAGCTCGTCCAGTGGCATATTGCTGGCGGACAGGATGCGAACGTCGACTTTGAAACCGTGCGTTGCGCCTACCGGGCGCACGATGCCCTTTGTCAGCACATCGGTGAGCCGGGCCTGTAAAGCGGGCCCCAGCCGGTCGACTTCGTCAAGCACCAGAGTGCCGCCGTCGCAGAACTGGATGGCCCCGATCTGCCGGTCGAACGCGCCCGGGAAGGCACCCGGTTCATGGCCGAATAAAGCGGATTCGATAGAGTTTGCCGGTACGCCGCCGATATTGAGCAGACGGTGCGGGGCCTTGGCGCGGGGGCTGGCCGCAAGCATGGCACGCAGCAGCATTTCCTTGCCGGTGCCGTTCTCGCCTTCGATCAGCACATGGCCGTGACCGCGTGCTGTCTTCGCCGCGCGGGCAAGAGCGGTGCGGAACTCCGCCGCTGTGCCGATCATCGAATCGAAATCGAGGTCGGCGTCGATCTTCTCGGTCAGTGGCTGCAATTCGTCGCGTGGCGCTTCCTTGCGGGTCGCGCTGGTCAGCGCGCACATCAGGCTGTCGGGTGCGATCGGTTTTATCAGATAGTCGGTTGCCCCTGCGCGCATGGCCTCGACGGCAAGCAGGGGGCTGGCGCTGGTGGTCAGCATCAGGATCGGCAGGGCAGGGCGCCGGCTTTTCAGTTCACTGATCAGGGTGCAGGCATCATCGCCCGGGACCCATTGGTCCAGAATAATGGCGGACAGTTGCATCCCTTCGCGCGTACCAAGCGTGGCAATGGCCGTTTCGCTGTCCTTGACGACGATCGTGCGCCAGCCCTCGCGCGCGGCGAGAGCTGTGACGAGGCGGCTCTGGGCCGGTTCGTCATCGATCAGCATCAGCAGACGGGTCTCTTCTTCGGCCATCATTCCCCAAAACCGTCCCAGTGCGGTACAGACACCGGCGATAGATGCAGGGGGTAAAGTTCGTGTTAAGGCTGTCGGAATTGAGGGCGCGTGCAGGTGCGGAGCGTGGCCTAACCCCTCTTGTAAGGGACGATGCGCAGCGATAGGAACATATTTATAACCGACACTACCAATTGAGGATTACAGGAAATGGCTGCGAAGAATATCGAGTCTGCAAAGAACACTTACGACAGCTTCATCGGCATGCTCAAATGGGCCGTTCCGCTCATTTGCTTCATCACGCTGATTGTCGTTGTTCTGATTGCCGACTGACCTCTTGCGTATTGCCATCCTGAAAGAGCGTGCTGCGGGTGAGACCCGCGTTGCGCTGACACCGGAGACCGCGAAGAAATTCATCGCGCTGGGAGCCGATGTGGCGATCGAGGAAGGGGCGGGGCTGAACGCTGCCATTTCCGATAGCGACTATACCGCAGCCGGGGCGACTGTATGCGGTGCGGCCAAGGCTGTTGAAGGTGCGGACATCGTAATGGGTATCCGCGCACCCGACCCGCTCGATCTGGCAGGCGCGAAAGACGGCGCAATGGTTGCCGCCACCTTCGATCCGTTCCAGCGGCGCGATCTGGTCGACGCCTACGCCAAGGCAGGGTTTGAAGCTCTGTCGATGGAATTCATGCCGCGCATTACCCGCGCGCAGAGCATGGATGTCCTCTCGAGCCAGTCCAACCTTTCAGGTTACAAGGCGGTGATTGCCGCAGCAGACCAGTATGGCCGCGCCTTCCCAATGATGATGACTGCAGCCGGTACAGTGCAGGCCGCGCGCGTGTTCATTATGGGTGTGGGCGTGGCCGGTCTTCAGGCGATTGCAACGGCAAGGCGTCTGGGCGCGCAGGTTTCCGCCACCGACGTTCGCTCCGCAACCAAGGAACAGATTCAGTCGCTGGGTGCAAAACCTGTTTTCGTGGAAGATGTCGCCGGTATCGAAGGCGAAGGCTCCGGCGGATACGCCACCGAAATGAGCGAGGAGTATCAGAAGGCGCAAGCTGCCTTGGTATCCAGCCATATCGCGAAGCAGGATATCGTCATCACCACCGCTCTGATTCCCGGCCGCGATGCACCGCGCCTCGTCTCCGACGCGCAGATCGCCACGATGCGGCATGGCAGTGTCATTTTCGATCTGGCGACAGCTCAGGGCGGGAATGTCGAGGGCAGCAAACCTGACGAGATTGTCGAACGCCACGGCGTCAGCATTATGGGCTACAGCAATACTCCGGCGGAACTGTCACCTGATACTTCGGCGCTGTTCTCCCGCAATCTGTTCAATTTCCTGTCTGCCTTCTGGGACGAGGACGCAGGCGCAATCGCACTGGACGAGGAAATCGGCGATGCGGTCCGACTGACGAAGGGTGGCAAGGTCGTCCATGAAAGGCTGACAGCATGAAGAAACCGATGATCCTGGCGTTACCATTATTGGCCCTGGGCGCCTGTGACGGAATGCAATCGGGCGCCAGCAGTTACAGTGTGGATGCTGCCACTGCGGGGGCCGATTTCCGCTATGGTGCGCGCGAAGCCGTGGCTGGTCTGGATCCGGTTTGCCCCTATTCCGAAGAAGAGGAGCAGCTGGCCAGATACGAACCGCTGCGCACCCGAATGGCCGCGCTGGAAGAGCGCGTCGCGGGAACGGCTCTGGCTATCGATCTGGCGGTCGTGCGGGCGGATTACGAGCATTACTGGACCATCAATGATGCACCCTGCGGCGAAACGGACACCGCAGAAACCGAAGGCCAGATAGACGGCGAGTTGGAGAAGATCGACAACGCTCTGACCCGCATGGAAGCTGCGGCCGGGGTCACCTGAGCATCGTGATGGAGAGACCCGCAATGAAATTCTTGTTATATGCCGGTTTCGCGGGTGCGCTGCTGGCCGGTCCCGCTGCGGCAGAAAAACCAGACGATACCGGTTATTCGGCAGAGGACGCAAAATCAGGCGCACGCCTACGTGCCGAAGCGGGTGTCGCGGTTGCCACATTATTTCACCCTTGTGGCGAGCCCGATGGTTTGACGGCTGTTAAGGAGCGATATGTCGCTTTGCGCGATAGGCACCTGTCGCATCGACAAAAAATGAACTTCATTATCGCTAAGGCTGATTACGACTATCAGATGAGCTTGATCGATATCAATTGTCCGGTTTTGACAGATGATGAGCGTCTGGAGATGGATGAATTGAACGCGGCAGTCGCCAATGCGGCAATGGACCGGATTGAAATCGCAATCGCAAATATGGCGAGAACTGATTGATGGATTTTATCGCAATTTTGTCGATTTTCGTGCTGGCCTGCTTTGTGGGTTATTACGTGGTCTGGTCGGTCACTCCTGCCCTGCACACACCGCTAATGGCGGTGACCAACGCGATTTCCAGCGTCATCATAGTTGGCGCGCTGATTGCCAGCGCGGAAGCCGGAAGCGCGATCGCCAAATGGCTGGGGCTGGCTGGCGTGGTGCTGGCCAGTATCAACATCTTCGGCGGTTTTGCCGTGACGGAGCGGATGCTGGCAATGTATAAGAAGAAGGAGAAGTAGAGATGCTGTCCCTTCTCGCATCGGCCGCCGATGCATCGCCAGTCAATTCGTGGGTTGCGCTCGCTTATCTGATTGCAGGTGTGTTCTTCATTCTCGCGCTGCGCGGGCTGTCCAGCCCGTCCACCAGCCGCACCGGCAACCGCTTCGGCATGGTCGGGATGTTGATTGCGGTCGTTACCACTCTGGTGACGCACGATATCGCCAACATCGTCGAGATTGCCGTAGCCATCGCATTGGGCGGGCTGGTCGGTTTTACCATAGCGCGCCGCATTGCGATGACGGCGATGCCGGAACTGGTGGCAGGGTTTCACAGCCTTGTCGGCTTGGCCGCTGTGCTGGTCGGGTTGGCCGCATGGCTAAACCCCGGCGCCTTCGGCATTACCGACGCGTTGGGACAGATATTGGCCGTTAGCCGGATCGAGCTGGGGCTGGGCATCGCAATCGGCGCGATTACCTTCTCTGGATCGATTATCGCCTTCTTGAAACTGTCGGGCCGGATGAGCGGGTCGCCGATCATGCTGCCCGGCCGCCACATCATCAATCTCGGTACGATTATAGCCATACTGGCCCTAATCGGCGCTTATGCAGTGTCTGGTGCCGGTGGAGCAGGCGAAGGCATGTTGATCATCTGGATCACCGTGCTCGCCTTTATCATCGGTTTCCTGCTGATCATCCCCATCGGCGGGGCGGACATGCCGGTGGTGGTGTCGATGCTGAACAGTTATTCCGGCTGGGCGGCAGCGGCAATGGGCTTCACGCTGGGCAACACGGCTATGATAATCACCGGTGCTCTGGTCGGTTCGTCCGGTGCTATTCTTTCCTATATCATGTGCAAGGCAATGAACCGCAGCTTCCTGTCGGTTATAGCCGGCGGCTTTGGCGCAGAAACCAGCGCAGGCGGAGGCGAAGCAAAGGAGCAGCGCCCGTATAAACAAGGCAGCGCCGATGACGCCGCCTTCATGCTGGAACAGGCTGAATCGGTCATCATCATCCCCGGTTACGGTATGGCGGTTGCGCAGGCGCAACATGCTGTGCGCGAAATGGCCGACATGCTGAAGGCCAAAGGTGTGGAAGTGAAATACGCCATTCACCCCGTCGCAGGCCGGATGCCGGGACATATGAATGTCCTGCTGGCAGAAGCCAACGTGCCCTATGACGAAGTATTCGAGCTGGAGGATATCAACAGCGAATTCGCCCAAGCCGACGTAGCCTTTATCATCGGCGCAAACGATGTGGTGAACCCGGCGGCGAAGACCGACAAGTCGAGCCCGATTTACGGGATGCCGGTGTTCGATGTGGACAAGGCCAAGCAGGTATTCTTCATCAAACGCAGCATGGGCGGCGTCGGCTATGCAGGGGTCGATAACGATGTGTTCTATATGAACCAGACGGTGATGCTGCTGTCCGATGCCAAAAAGATGGTCGAAGGTATTGTGAAGGCGCTCGATTGATGCGGGTTGCTCTCGCCCTGGCCGCAGCACTGGCCCTGACCGGCTGCATCGACCGGGTAGTGGAAAGCCGCGTGGAAAGTGCGCTGGTCGATAACGGTGTGTCGCAAAGCAATGCGGAATGCATGGCAGCACGGATGGTCGACCGGCTGACAATCGAGCAACTGCGCAAACTGGAAGAGCTGAAACCGCAGGCCGGTGAAAGCAAACGCCCCACCGGAGTCAGTGATCTGCTGCGGCGGCTGGAGCGGGTAGGCGATACCGAAGTGATCGGCGTGACCGGCAGTTCTGCGGCGCTCTGCGTGGCTGGCCTCGGCTAGCGATACGGGCTCTCCCGGCCTTGCAATATCGCTCCTGCGCGTCACTATGACGTAAGGGAGAATGTTACCATGACACGTTTGCTGATTGCGGTTTCTGCACTGGCTATGGCCGCGCCTGCCTGGGCTGAAACACTTGCTGTCGAAGCGGGCGAGGGCGCACAGGAGCGCTTGCAGGAGGCCCTGATCCTGGCTGCGCCCGGCGACGAAGTAGTATTGGCGGCGGGCCGTTTTGTCCTGACAGACGGCATCAGTCTGGATGTCGATAATGTCACCGTGCGCGGCGCAGGCATGGATGCGACCATTCTCGATTTCACCACGCAGGCAGGTGCGGGTGAGGGTTTCCTGATCACCAGCGACGGCGTAACCGTGCGCGACTTTGCGCTGGAAAATCCGAAAGGCGACGGGGTCAAATCGAAGGGTGCGGACGACATCGTCTATCACCGCATCCGCGTGACGTGGACCGGGGGCCCCGATGCGGGCAATGGCGCATACGGCGTCTATCCGGTCGAAAGCAGCAATATCCTGATCGACGGGGTGCAGGTGTCGGGCGCGTCCGATGCAGGCATTTATGTGGGTCAGAGCACCAATATCACTGTGCGCAATTCGATTGCCGAAGCCAATGTCGCCGGGATCGAGATCGAGAACAGCCGTAATGCTCTGGTCGAAGGAAATGTCACCACTCGCAATACGGGCGGCATTCTGGTGTTCGATCTGCCGAACCTGCCGGTTATGGGCGGTGGCAATGTCGTTATCCGGCGCAATCTGGTGGTCGATAACGACACTGCCAATTTCGCACCGCCGGGAAATATCGTGGCGTCGGTCCGGCGCGGTTCGGGTATTCTGGTGATGGCCAATGAAAACGTGCTGATCGAAGACAATTTCGTCACCGACAATCCCACGGCAGGGGCAATGGTTGTTACCTACAGCCAACCGTTTGAGGATGAACGATACAACCCATATGCCCGCAATGTGGTGATCGGCCAGAACGTGTTTTCCCGCAATGGCGACGATCCGCAACTGGCAGGTGCGGATATGCTGCTGGCGGCGTTTGGCGGAACTTTGCCGCCCGTGATGTGGGACGGGCTGCAGCAGGGGGATACCGGTTTGAAAGTCGCCGCGGATACGGGGGGCTGGTCACTTGGGTATACGCAGCCCGGCCAGACGGATGCGGAGGCCGATCCTTCACCGCTTTCCGTGCTCCAACCGAATGGCACCGCGTGGGCCGAGACGGTCACGGGCGCATCATCTGAACTGGCAGAACGTATCGCTGGATGATCCACCACGTCGCCTTTCTGGGCGCCGCCGCGCTTGCCCTGTCCGGAGTTATCGCGGCCAAGAGCGCTGCGCCGGTGCAGGTTAATGATGCTGCCGTGGTTTCCGACACTTTGCCGCGCGCCTTGTCCGAGTTCGGCTTCTTCAGCGATTTCGCCGAACATAATCCGGTTGAGGGCGTTGTACCCTATTCCCTCAACACACCGCTGTTTTCCGACGGCGCGGACAAGCTGCGGTTTGTTTACATCCCTGATGGCGGGACGGCCGTGGCCAGGAATGATAACGAGGTGTTGCAATTCCCGGTCGGTAGCGCGCTGATAAAAACCTTTGCATTTGGCGAAGGCGAAAACCGGCGGCTGATCGAAACGCGCGTTCTGCTGCACCGCGCCGACGGGTGGCTGGCGCTCCCCTATCGCTGGAACGGGGAACAGACGGAGGCGACGCTGGCACTGGCGGGCGGGCGCACTGCGCTGACCACGCCGACAGGGGAAAGCATAAGTTACCGTATCCCGAACAAGAACCAGTGCAAGGAATGCCACGGGCTTGAAGGCGAGGTCGTGCCCATCGGGCCAAAGGCGCGAAATTTGTCGCATGACTGGCTAAACGGTTTTGTGAAGCGGGGTTTACTGGATGCTGTGCCTGCCAACGCAGACCGAATGCCTGATTGGAGCGCGCCATCAACAGCGGGGGCGGAAGCGGCGGCACGAGCCTATCTCGACGTGAATTGCGCCCATTGCCACCGTCCGGGTGCGACTGCATCCAACAGCGGGCTGGACCTGCGCTGGGAGCAGGACGATCCGGTGAAGCTGGGTATTATGAAACGTCCAGTAGCAGCCGGACGTGGTTCAGGCGGGCACGATTTCGACATCCTGCCGGGCAAACCCCGGAAATCGATCCTTCTGCACCGCATGAAAAGCACCGATCCGGGTGTCGCCATGCCGGAGCTGGGACGGGCGACAATCGACCCCGAGGGCATCGCAGCGATCGAGCGCTGGATCGTTGAACTGGGTATGTGACGGGCGCCGCTGAATGAAGAGTTTTCTCAAGATATTGCTGGCCATAGCCGCCCTGCTGGGTGCGTTGTTCCTTGTCTTCCGTGTTCCCGATACCGATCCGGCAGCGATGCGCGCGAAATATGGCGCACAGGCTTCACAATTTGTCCAAACTGCCGATGGGAATACATTCCATTTGCTCGATGAAGGCCCGCGTGATGCCCCTGTCATCGTACTGCTTCATGGTTCCAACGCCGATTTGCGCAAATGGCTGAAGGTCGCAATCGTGAACGGTTCTTCTGGTGCGGTTGACACCAACTGGTGAAGCGGCAAGCGCGTTGCGAACATTGCGCGAGAGCTTTCTTTTTGCTCGGCGCGCCTAGAAACAGGAACTGATAGCTTGCGTAAACTGGGTTTGATTGGCGGGATGAGCTGGGTCTCTACCGGTATGTACTACCGCTGGATAAACCGCGGAGTGCAGAGGCACGCCGGGCCGATGGCCAGTGCGCCCCTGCTGATGGAAAGCCTGGATTTCCGTCCCCTTGTCGGCCTTGCCGATGAAAGCGACTGGGACCGCGCCGGCGACATCCTGATCGAAAGCGCGAAGCGTCTCGAAGGGGCTGGCGCGGGCGCCTTGGTAATCTGCGCCAATTCCATGCATCGTCTGTATGATCGTGTCGCCGATGCGGTCGATATCGATATATTGCACATTGCCGATGCCGTGGGGGAACGGATGGCGGCAAAAGGCGCTCTCAACGCGGCGTCGTTGATCGGCACGCGCAATGTCATGACCGAAAGTTTCTACCGCCAGCGGCTGGTTTCCCACGGGATCGATCTGCTGCCACCGGATATGGCGCAGGTGGAAGAAGTGGACCGGATTATCTACGAAGAACTGATGGTGGGCGAGGCAAAGCGGTCTTCCCAGCGGTTTTTCCGCACCATGATCACACGGCTGGAACAGACCGGCGCAAAGGCCGTGATTTCAGCCTGTACAGAGCTGGATATGGTGATCGATGTCGATGCCAATATCCTGCCGATTTTCGATTCCGCGCGCATCCACTGCGAAGCGGCGGTCGACTGGATCGTGGACGGATCGCAGGCCGCCAAGGTCTGAACCTTCCCTCCGCGCGGCACGGCTACGGGCCGTTCCGCCGGTGTTGCCCGATTGTTCCCGTTGTGGCGGCGCGGTGGTCCGCCTATCGGCACAGGTGATGTCGCGCTCTCCCCTTGCCGCCGATCCGCTCTGCTCTCGCGGGCGAGAGTTTTCCGTTTCCGGGGATGAAACGCGCGGGCCGCGCAGCGCCTTCCAGCGCGACCGCGACAGGATCATCCACTCCATCGCTTTCCGCCGTTTGCGGGGCAAGACACAGGTCTTCGTTGCGCCCGATGGCGACCATTACCGCACACGGCTGACCCACAGCCTCGAAGTTGCCCAGATAGGCCGGACCATAGCCCGCGCTCTGGGTCTGGACGAGGATCTGACAGAAGCGCTGTGTCTGGCCCATGATATAGGCCATCCACCCTTCGGTCATGCGGGGGAGAAGGCGCTGAACGGGGCCATGCAGCGCCGTGGCGGCTTCGACCACAATGCCCAGACCCTGCGCACATTGACGCGGCTGGAAAGCCCCTATTGCACCCATGTGGGCCTTAACCTCAGTTGGGAAACGCTGGAGGGACTTGCCAAGCATAATGGCCCTGTGGCGCAGCCGCACTGGGCCCTGGCAGAGCTGGACGCGGATTATCCGCTCGATCTGGGTTCATGGCCAAGTCTGGAAGCGCAGGTCGCGGCGGTCGCGGACGATATCGCATATGACAATCACGATATCGATGATGGGCTGCGTGCCGGTTTCCTGAAACTGGATGATCTGCTGGAGCTGGATTTTGTTGCGGACCTCTGGCGCGCGATCGAGAAACGCTATCCCGATGCGCGGCAGGAAACGCGGCTCCGCGAACTGGTTCGTGACCAGATCGGAGTGATGGTCAACGATGTGATCGCAACAGCCAGCCGCCGTATGGGCGGGCTGTCCTCGGCCCGGGAAATCGGGTCTTTCGAAGGGCCTGTCGCCGGTTTCTCGGACGAAATGTTCGATCGGGAACGGCGGCTCAAAACCTTTATGTACGAACGGCTCTATCTGCATTCCGAGCAGGTCGAGACAGCCAGCCGCGCTCAAGGTGTTGTAGCGAAACTCTATGCTGCGTACGAGCAGGAGCCTGCTTTGATGGGTGGTCGCTGGACCGCCACTCTCCCTGCGGAAGAGCCGGGGCGCAGCCGTCATATTGTGGACTATATCGCTGGAATGACCGACAGTTACGCGATGAGCCGGTACGCCGCAATCTATGGAACTGTGCCCGAGAGACTAAGCAATGTCTGAGCCGACACGCATAGCGCTGGTGGGCGCTACCGGAATGATCGGGCGGTCCGTGATGGAACTGGCCGTCGGGCGCGAGGATGTGCGGCTGGTGGCGCTGTCCCGCCGCGAAGCGCCAATGCCCGAAGGCGCGCGGATGGAAATGTTCGTTGCCGATCCCGCGAACTGGGGCGACGTGCTGAAGGATATGCGGGCAGAAGTGCTGGTCAGCGCCTTGGGCACCACGATCCGGAAAACGGGCGGAGACAAGGCCGCGTTTCATGCAGTGGATCACGATCTTGTGGTCCGGACTGCGCAGTGCGCCCATGAAGCCGGGCTGGAGCGGATGATCAGCGTCAGTTCCGTCGGGGCCGATCCGCATTCCACCAATTTCTATCTCAAGACCAAAGGCGAAGCCGAGAAGGCTCTGACCAAAATCGGCTTCAAGCGGCTCGATATTCTGCGCCCCGGCCTGCTGCGCGGAACTCGCAAGGAAGATTTGCGCCCGCTGGAGGGGCTGGGCCGGATTGCCAGCCCAGCGATGGATCTGTTGCTGCACGGAAAATATACGAAATATCGCTCTGTTCACGCCAGCTTGATGGCGGAGGCGATCCTTTCACTGGCCATGCGCAAGACACAGGGCAAATTCCTGCACGAGCACGAGGCATTGCACCGCACGGCCACGACGCTTCCGCGGATAGAGGGCTGATACGAAAACGCCCGCCGGATGAGGGCGGGCGTTTTGATCACGATATCAGGTGCGAGTTAGATCGCACGATCAGCAGCATCGCCCACCGATTCAACGTCCTGCCCGACACCTTTCACGGTGTTGCAGGCGGTGGCCGTCAGCGCCATTGATGCGATTCCGATTGCTACGAATACTTTACGGACCATATTGGCCTCCCATTATATCAAACATAAGCGGCACATCCGCGCAGAAGCCCGACTATAACCGTCAGACACCACCCACCAAGAAGATGCTCTAACTCAATGCCCGCCGTCCTCGATTGGTTCCACGATTTAATGTTCGCCAGCGACGCTGCGCGGGTTGCGCTGGCGGGCGGCGTTTTCCTGCTGCTGGCGGTAATCGCGCTGGTGGCCGAACGGTGGCGCAATGCGCGCGCCCGTATCGGCCGGATCGGCTTTATGCCCTGGACGGGGGTATTTCTGTTCGCCGCCGTAATCGGAGGCGGGCTGATTGCCCTGGCAATTCCGGCCTTGCTGACCGGGTAGACCAGTTACAGACAAGCCTCCAGATACGCCTGATCGAACCCGAACTGGCGTGCCTTTTCAAGTGTATAGGGGCGCAGTCCACTCGCGCGGAATTCCCCGATGATCTTGCCGTCGTCGGTTTCGTCCAGATATTCGAACTTGAACAGCTCCTGCGTCACGATCACGTCGCCTTCCATTCCGATCACCTCTGTGATGCCGGTGGTGCGGCGTGAGCCGTCGCGCAGACGTTTGACCTGAACGATCAGGTCGACGCTTTCGGCAATCTGGCGTGAAATGGCTTCTTTCGGGATCTTGATGTCGCCCATCAGGATCATGTTTTCCATACGGCCAAGGCATTCGCGTGCAGAGTTGGCGTGAAGCGTACACATGGAGCCATCGTGGCCCGTATTCATGGCGGCCAGAAGATCGAAACATTCCGCGCCGCGAATCTCACCCAGAATAATCCGGTCAGGGCGCATACGCAGGGCGTTTTTCACCAGATCGCCAATGGTAATCGCGCCTTGCCCTTCAAGGTTGGGCGGGCG
Source organism: uncultured Sphingomonadaceae bacterium (assembly GCA_913060895.1). Taxonomy (GTDB): domain Bacteria; phylum Pseudomonadota; class Alphaproteobacteria; order Sphingomonadales; family Sphingomonadaceae; genus CAJXSN01. The sequence goes on along the minus strand of CAJXSN010000001.1, from coordinate 106,504 downwards.
GGTTTCCAGCGGCAACCAGTGCGGCTGTTGCAGGCGAAGTTCGGCCGCATCCTCGATCGTGAGCACGCGTTCGCCCGGATCGATCATTTTCGACAGGGCGTTCAGCATGGTGGTTTTACCCGAACCCGTACCGCCCGAAATAACCACGTTCATCCGGCAAGCGCCCGCGATTTTCAATGCGGTACACATCTTGTCGCTCATCGAACCGAAGTCCTTGAGCATATCAAGGGTGATCGGTTTTTCGGAGAACTTACGAATGGATAGCGCCGTGCCGCGCAGGGACAGCGGGGGAACGATAACGTTCACACGGCTGCCGTCCTTCAAGCGGGCATCGGCCAGCGGCGTGGTCTGGTCGACGCGGCGGCCAACCTGATTCACGATACGCTGGGCAATCTGGAACAGATGCTGCTCGTCGCGGAACCGGATGGGCGCAATGACCAGCTTGCCGCCCTTCTCAATATATGTCTGATCGGGGCCGTTGACCATGATGTCCGAAATATCGGGATCGTTCAGCAGCTCTTCCAGCGGGCCAAAGCCCAGCAGCTCGTCGATCAGCACCTTCTCCAGCGCGAACTGCTCGCGGCGGTTGAGTGTGACCTTCAGCTCGGCCAGCACTTCCATGATGATCGGGCGGAATTCTTCCGACAGCTCTTCCTTGGAAAGGGTTGCGGCCGCTTCGGGATCGACGCGTTCCAGCAGGCGTGGAAGCACCTGTTCCTTGATTTTGTGGACGCTGGCTTCGAAACCGCCCTGTTCCTGCTTTTCGTGGACCGCGTTTGCGCGGTCCGCGAGCCGGGTCATCGCGTCATCTTTGTTTGCCGGGCCGGTGGGATCGACGAAATCGTCCGCTTCTTCGCCGGGCAAAGGAGGGAACTGTTTGCCACCAGGCGGCGGCGGGCTTTCTTCCCGAGCAGCTTTCTCCCCGCCCTTCATGGGCCGCGCTACGCCGAAGGAGGAGCGTCCACCGCCCGGTCCGTTCTTGCGTCCAAATGCGCTCATTCTGTTGGTCCCCCGGAATATATCCGTTTATCTTCGTGGTTCGGCCCGTCAGCACTGCGATAACAGGGCGAAGAAGGCCTTCTGAAAAATGGTGAATAAGTGGGAAACCTTATTTTTTTCTAAACCCTGTTCGCATCGATGGCATCGCCGGGCACAGCGGGGTAGAGCGCGTTTCGGATTGGTGAAAGGTCGGCCATGCAAGACAATGAGCGTTCCGGCCTGATGCTGGCCATGACAGGCTTTGCCAGCCTGTCGGTCGGCGATGCTGTGATCAAGACGATGGCAGGGGAATGGTCGCCGCTGGCCGTGGGCGCGCTGCGGTTTACCATTGGCGCCGTGGCGCTTTCCATTCTGTTGTATCACAAGGAAGGCGCGCAGGGATTCCGGCCCAGCCATCCGTGGCTCCAGTTGGGACGCGGGTTTTGCCTTGCCGCTGCCAGCCTGTGTTTCTTTTGCGCGATTTTTCTGATGCCGCTGGCCTCCGCGATGGCGTTGGCCTTCGTCGCGCCGGTGCTGGTCGCGCTGTTCAGCGGCCCGTTGCTGGGGGAAAAGGTGAAATTGCCCACCATCATAGCGTCGGCAATCGCGCTGTGCGGCGTGGTGCTGGTGCTTCGGCCCAATGTTGCGGTGTTGGGACTGGCCGCGTTCCTGCCGCTGGCTTCTGCATTTTTCTTCAGCCTGATGATAATCGCCAACCGTGCATCGGGCGGGCAGGGCAGTGCCCTTTCCATGCAGGCATTCATGGCGCTGGTTGCAGCGCCGCTGCTGATAGTGGCAACCGCGGTGGGGCATTACAGCGGTATGCCATCGCTTGCCGTGACGATGCCGGACTGGAGCGTCCTGGCGCGTTGCATGATTGTGGCCGCCACAGCCAGTACGGCGCATTGGCTGGTCTATCTGGGCACTACGAAGGCCGGCGCAGCCACTATCGCGCCAACCACCTATGTGCAGATGCTGGTGGCGATTACGCTGGGTTGGTGGTGGTTTGACGACGCGCCCGATGCAATCACGCTGACCGGGGCAGGTATCATTATCGGTGCCGGGCTGGTTCTGTGGCGCAGCACTGCTCCGGCGCTCGGAACCAAAATGGGCGGGAGATAGTGTAATGGTAGGGTTTTACGGCTAACAGACCGGCAAGCCTACATACCTTCTTGCCTTGGGAATATCAGATTAATGTGCGGAATTATCGGGATTGCAAGCGCGGCGCCTGTTTCAGACCGTCTGGTCGATGGTCTGAAACGGATGGAATATCGCGGTTATGACAGTTCCGGCGTCTGCACGATAAACGACGGACGCCTGATCCGCCGCAGGGCCGAGGGTAAGCTGGCGAATCTGGTGCAGGAATTGTCCGGCAATCCGGCACCAGGTATCATGGGCATCGCGCATACGCGCTGGGCCACGCATGGCGCGCCCACGGCAGCTAATGCTCACCCGCACGCAACGGATCATGTCGCGCTGGTACATAACGGAATTATCGAAAACTTTCGTCCGCTGCGGCAGGAACTGACCGATGACGGTCGTACGCTGGAAAGTGAAACCGACAGCGAAGTCGTGGTCCATCTGATTTCACGCGAGATTGAAAACGGTGCCTCTCCCCGCGAAGCAGTGCAAACGGTTCTGCCACTCCTTCGCGGCGCCTTCGCGCTAGCCATAGTCTTTCGCGACCATCCCGATCTGCTGATCGGTGCGCGGCGGGGATCGCCCCTGGTAGTCGGGTATGGCGAAGGGGAAATGTTCCTCGGCTCCGACGCACTGGCACTGGCTCCGCTGACCCAGCAGATTACCTATCTGGAAGAAGGCGACTGGGTTGTCCTGACACGCGATACGGCAGAAATTTTCGACAGCGAGAACGAAGCGGTAGAGCGGCCAGTCGTGGCGTCAGGTGCATCCGCCACGGCAGTGGAGAAGGGCAATTATCGCCACTTCATGCAGAAAGAGATTTTTGAACAGCCCACCGTGGTCGCACAGACGCTGGCCAGCTATATCCGCCAGAGCGACGAGAGTGTGGCGCTGCCGCAGATCGACTTCGACCTGTCTGCCATCAACCGAATAACCATCGTTGCGTGCGGCACATCCTTTTATGCAGGAATGGTGGCGAAATACTGGTTCGAGCAATTTGCCCGCGTGCCGGTGGACGTCGATGTAGCCTCGGAATTTCGGTATCGTGAGCCGGTGCTGGAGGATGGCGGTCTGTCGCTGTTCATTTCGCAAAGCGGGGAAACGGCCGACACGCTGGCCGCGCTGCGGCATTGCAAGGAAGCGGGCCAGACCATCGCAGTGGTCGTCAACGTGCCGACCAGTTCGATGGCGCGCGAAGCGGATCTGCTGCTGCCGACCCATGCCGGGCCGGAAATCGGCGTCGCCTCGACCAAGGCGTTTGCCTGTCAGCTCGCCGTTCTTGCTGCTCTGGCTGCGCATATGGCGGTGAAGAAAGGGCGCATGACCCGCGCGGAGGAACAGGATGTGGTGCATCATTTGCTCGAAGCGCCCGCCTGTCTGAACAATGCGCTGGATCATGATGATGATATTGCCGGCATGGCGCATCTGATCGCTCCGGCCCGCGATGTGCTGTATCTGGGCCGCGGACCGGAATATCCGATGGCGCTGGAAGGTGCATTGAAGCTGAAAGAAATCAGCTACATTCATGCAGAGGGCTATGCCTCGGGCGAAATGAAGCATGGGCCGATTGCACTGATAGACGAAAATGTACCGGTGATCGTTCTGGCACCCAGCGGGCCTTTGTTCGAAAAGACCGTGTCCAATATGCAGGAAGTGCGCGCGCGCGGCGGGCAGATCGTGCTGATATCGGACGAAGACGGATTGGAAGAAGCGGGCGAGGGCTGCATTGCCACCATCTGCATGCCCAAGGTGCATCCGCTGATCGCGCCACTGGTCTATGCCGTGCCGGTCCAGTTGCTGGCCTATCACGTCGCTGTGGCAAAGGGGACCGATGTCGACCAGCCGCGCAATCTGGCAAAATCTGTTACGGTCGAATAGCCACCCGTACAGCTTGCGCGTTATGCCGGATGCCGGGCGGGTAATTTTGCGGTTTGGCTGCGTATCCTTTACTGCGCAATAACCTTTTCCCATTAACGATAACGGCGTGACGGATACTACGCCCAACCGCAGGCAACTGCCTGAAAAACTTCCCATTATGGGGCTTCTTGGCCTGCGTGACCATAAGGAGCTGGACTGGGCACAGAGTTGCGTGCGATCCAGCATTCGGTTCCGGCTTCCAAAATGGCCCTGCGTCTGCTTGGCCACTGCTTGCTCTCAAGCCTTGCGGCGATGATCCTGTATCCGGTTTTGCCGATTGGGTTTCTGATCGGCTGGTTCGTGCTGGTTGCGGCATCGCTGGGCCTGATGTTGCAGGCCGACAGCAGGTTGCAGGCGAAGCCCGGTCAGCCACTGTCCAAGACTGAGGCTGCGCGCCATCTGCGCGGCACAGTGGCCGCTGCCATCGCATGGAGCCTGCCGACCCCGCTGGCGTGGTATTACGGTTCAGGGACGGAGGTGCTGACAGTGTGGGCCGTTATCGCAGCGGTCATCACCGGCATCACCATTACGCTTGGCACAGCGCCGCTGGGCGCAATTATCTTCTCTCTTGTCGTAATGGTCCCGGCTGCAGCGGTGCTGTTTCTTTCTGGCTGGTGGGGCGCGGCTGCGGCGGCCATGTTCATGCTCGTGCTCGCCTGCTACGGATTTATCGTCCGGGCAGATAATTTTCTTCGAGGCAATCTCGCCGAAGCTGGCATGAACGAGCGGTCCGAAGTCGTCTCGTTGCTTTTGCGCGAGTTTGAGGAAAATGAAGCCGACTGGTTATGGCAGATCGACACCTCCCGTCGGATCCGCTCAGCATCACCGCGCTTTGCTTTCGCGCTGGGCTGCTCCCCCGAGGAAGTGGAAGGCAAGCCGTTTCTTCAGCTTATTTCCGGCGACTATTGGCAAACTGGCCAATTCCCCAGCAGTCTGCATGATCTGGCCGAACGCCTGAAACGGCGGGAGAATTTTTCGGCCCTGCTGGTCAAGGTCACCATTGGTGGAAAAGACCGCTGGTGGGAGCTTTCCGGTAAGCCCATGCTGGACAATCACGGTAAGGATGTGGGTTTCCGAGGAGTTGGCTCCGATGTGACAGCGCAGCGCGAATCGAGCGACAAGATCGCCTATCTCGCGCGCTACGATACGCTGACCAACTTGCCCAACCGCCTGATGCTGAACGAGGCGCTGGGAGATGCTATGCGCTATGCCCGTCAATGGCGCTCGCGCTGTGCGTTTCTGATGATCGATCTGGACCGTTTCAAGCAAGTGAACGATTCGCTGGGGCACCAGATTGGCGACAAATTGCTTGAACAGGTCGCGGCTCGCCTCAAAGAAGTCTGCAGCGACAACGAGGTGTGCGGGCGACTTGGCGGTGATGAATTTGCCATTGTTTTGCGCGAGGCGAAGCAGGGCGAGATAGTCAGGTCCGTCGCCCAGCGTGTGATCAGGCGGTTGTCCGAACCCTATCTTGTCGACAACCACACTCTGTATGTTGGTGCGAGTGTCGGCTCTGCGGTTGCCCCTCGCGATGGCAAAAACGTCGAGGAACTGATGCGCAACGCCGATCTGGCGCTGTACCGGTCCAAGGACGGGGGCGGAGGAGAGCACTACACTTACGAGCCGTCCCTTCACGCCATGGCAGAGGAGCGCCGCCAGCTCGAATTTTCGCTCCGCAAAGCGCTGGAGCGGGATGAGTTACTGCTGCATTTTCAACCTGTAGTAGACGCAAATTCCGAAACCTTGACCGGTTTCGAGGCGCTTGTGCGATGGAACAGCAAGGATCACGGATTTGTCAGTCCTGGCAAGTTTATCCCGTTGGCAGAGGAAACGCGGCTCATCGTGCCGATCGGAACGTGGGTTCTTGAACAGGCCTGTATGGAAGCTGCGAAATGGTCGTCCGGCTTACGGGTCAATATAAATGTATCGCCAGAACAGTTGCTGGAACCGGACTTTGCTGCGACTGTGGTACGTGCTCTGTCACGCAGCAAACTGGAGCCTCAGAGGCTGGAACTGGAAGTGACCGAAAGCATTTTCTTGCGTGATGCGGATGTCGCACGCGGTGCACTGGAGCAGGTCATGGCGCTGGGCTGCCGGGTTGCGCTCGACGATTTCGGGACCGGCTATTCCTCGCTCGGCTATATTCGCAAACTACGCTTCTCCACCATCAAGGTGGACCGGACATTCGTGCAGGGCGCCGCACAGGGCGCGGTGGAGAGCATCGCTATCATTCGCGCTGTCGTTGCAATGGCAGACAGTCTGGATATGTCGACGACGGCAGAAGGCGTGGAGACATCCGAAGAGGCAGAAATGATCCGCGAACTGGGCTGCAAGAAAATCCAGGGATACTATTTCGGCAGGCCTATGCCAGCAGATCAAGCTATGGACGTTGTCCATCGTGCCAACCGAATGCGCGCCTGACCAGTTAGAATAAGGGGTGCTTCACGCCCGCTTGCCGCTTGGCCCTGTCGCCTATGTTAATGCGAGTGCGTTCAGTACGCCTTCGAACAACGCGCGGCCGTCGGTATTTCCGTGGGCATCCTCCACTGCGCGCTCGGGGTGCGGCATCATCCCCAGCACATTGCCAGCGGCGTTCAACACCCCGGCAATCGCCCGCTGCGATCCGTTGATAGCATCGGCATAGCGGAAAGCGACGCGGCCATCGCCTTCCAGCCTGTCCAGCGTGGCGTCATCGGCGAAGTAATTGCCGTCGTGATGGGCGACCGGGATGTCGATCGACTGCCCCTGCTGATAATACGAAGTGAACAGGCTGTCGGCATTTTCTACCTTCAGCGCCGCGGTGCGACAGATGAAAGTCTGCTGAGCGTTACGCATCAAAGCGCCTGGCAACAGCCTAGCCTCTGTCAGTACCTGAAAGCCGTTGCATACGCCCAGCACAGGCACACCGCGTTCTGCTGCGGCAACAATACCGCGCATGATCGGACTGTTTGCCGCCATTGCACCGGAGCGCAGATAGTCGCCGTAAGAAAATCCGCCGGGAAGGGCAATGAAATCGAGGCCATCGGGCAGCGTGCTGTCGCCATGCCATACGCGCAGGGGAGCGTTGCCCGAGACCAGCTCTATCGCCACCGCCATGTCGCGGTCGCAGTTTGAGCCGGGAAAAGTAATGACGGCGCTTTTCATCGTTTCAACCCACCATCTCGATCCGGTAATTTTCGATTACCGTATTGGCGAGCAGCTTCTCGCACATATTGGTAAGCTGCGTTTCGGTAGTGTCATCCGCCACATCCATTTCGACAGTGCGACCGATGCGGACATCATCCACCCCGGTGAAGCCCAGCCCCCCCAGAGAATGATGGACAGCGCGGCCCTGCGGATCAAGCACGCCTTGTTTCAGGCTGACATGGATGCGGACTTTCATCGGTCTGGTCACTCCGTTTGCGTATGCCACAGCCCTATACCGTGCACACAGTACGGTGCAATCGCAGCCCAGCGCTTATCACTCGACTATTGCGGTTTCGGTCGCAAAATTCATATCCGGCTTCGGCAGGACAGTGATTTCCAATGCGTCTTCTGGATCGAGATAACGCACTGCCATTGCTTGTAAATCCGCCGTTGTCATCGTTCGATACCGCTCTGCGGCAGCCAGATAACGTGCAATCCGGTCCGGCTCGCTCTGCGCACGGCGGACATAGCGCAGCCACCCGGCATTGGTTTTCAGCCTATTGTCCAGGGTTTCCAGTATTGGTTGACGTGCACGTTGCAGCACATCGCCGGACACTGGCTTCGCACGCAAGCGGGTGATCGTCGCATCAATGGCATCGCGCGCCACATCCAGACGATCCACATCTATCCCGGCGGATATGGCGAATGTGCCATAGCCGTCGTAATAGCGAGAGGGGCTGCTCGACACGCTGGGTGAATAGGCGTCGCCCAGACGCTCCCGCAATTCGTCATTTATCTCCAGACCGACCACTCCCCGCAGCAGGCTAAGCCCAGCGGTCGTCTCAGGGTCCGTAGCATCGGTGGTGGGCCAAACAAATCGCAGCAGACCCTGATCCGCCTCTCCGGTATGATACAAAGTTCGCGGGCGGCGATCGGCTGTGAAGCTGCGCTGGTTTGCACCAGGCGGAGTGGTGAACGTGCTCTCTCGCTGAGGGAGGGCACCCAGAGTGCGGGCAACCAGGGCAATTGCCACATTTTCATCGATATCGCCGACCAGACCTATTTCCAGCGCACCGCTTTTCAGACGGGTGCCGATGGTTTCACGCAAGCCGGCCAGCTCTAGCGCGCGATAGGTTGCTTCGTCCTTTAGCGTGAAGCGCGGATCATCATCCGACAGAATGCCGGCTCCATATGTGCCCAACGCCGCGCGAGGTGTTGCGTCGAGCCGAGCGAAGTAATCCGCCAGCGAATTGCGATAGCGGGTCAAGGCCTCGGGCCGATAGCCGGGATCGGTCAGATAAGCGGCTACCAATTGCAATTGCAGTTCCAGATCACGCGGAGTGGTGGTCGAGGTCCCTGCAAAACTGTCGGTCTGAGTGCTAAAGCGGAACCGCGCGTTGCGGCCGGCCAAAACGGTCGCCAGATCGTCGGCCGACAATTTGCCCAGCCCTGCACCTGAGAGCAACCCCGCCAGCGCCGTGCCTTCGGGGTTGGCGCGCGTATCCAGCCATCTGCCTCCGTCGAGGACGTAAGAAACCCGCACGCGGTCATCCTCCAGCGTGGTCTGTTTCAGATTAAGCCGTACGCCGTTGTCGAAGACGATTTGGCGAATGCCCAGCGCATTCTCCAACGTGTCGGAGACGACTGTCCCCGGCTCTCCGAAATCGGTGTACGGGAAGGCGTCGAACGCGCTTTGCTGCGGCGCAGTGACAGGCAGGGCGACGGCCTGGTCCCATGCGGCGCGCAGAGCCATTTCCCCGCCTTCGGGAGCAGCACGGCCCTGAAAACGGATAAGTGGCTCGTCCAATATTATGGCGTCGCTGCGTAAGGCGGTGACCACTTTATCAGAGGTCAAATTGTTTGCTGTTTCGTGGAACAGGGATAATGCGAAAGCAGGATCGGTTGGCACAACATCCCTACGCGCCAGAGCAACAGCTGCGCCAACGAAACGCTCGTGACTGCGCGTGCCCACTGCATTCACGGCGTTCTCCAGGGCGCTACGACGACGTGATACCTGCTCCGCGATCTCTGCCTCGGTCACTCCGTATTGCATGATACGCGCGTATTCCTGCGCCGCAGCGGTCAGCCCGCGTTTCCAGTTGCCTTCCAGCGCGGAGAGCTTCAGCGAGGTCTGACGTCCGGCCTCGAAAATGTCGGAGGTACCAAAACCTGCGTTGCGAAACGGCGGATCCTCCGACAGCGTGAGGCGGCGCAGGCGCCGGTTAACGATGCCATATCCGATGCTGCGGACAATCGCATCGCGGCGATTTTGCACAGTATCCGGCCGGTCTATCCACTCGCCAAGCCGCGCCACGGAAATCTGCGTATCGAGGGCGGGGTGGGTGTAGATATCAGCCGCGCCTTTATAGCCGGACTGGACCGGCCCGGCAGAGGGCTGGGAGGTATCTGCGCGGGCCTGCCAATCGGCAAAGCGTTCCTGAATTTTCGCCTCGACTGCATCGGCATCAAAATCACCGATGACAATCAGCGTGGTATTGGCAGGGATATAGGTCCGTTCCCAGAACCCGCGAAGGGCGGCGGCGGTGGCGGTGTCCACATCTTCGCGGTCCACCAGCGGATAACGGTTGGAAAGACGCGATCCGGGGAAGAAAAAGTCGATCTGGTCGGCAGAAGCGATAGCCCGGTAATCTGTGCGATCACGGCGTTCTGCCACCAGCACGCCGCGTTCGCGTTCCACCGCGTCTTCGTCAAACAACAATTCGCCCGCTGTTTCACGCATTAGAAACAGCGCAGTATCCAGCAGTTCTTCGTCCGCACGCGGCAGATCGAGCATATATTGGGTGTAATGAAACGCGGTGGAAGCGTTGGTGTCTGCGCCGAATGCCAGGCCCAGGCGTTCCAGCAGTTTGATCATCTCGCCTTCGGGCACATTGGTGCTGCCGTTGAAAGCCATATGCTCCACATAGTGGGCAAAGCCGCGTTCATCCCCGCGCTCGTCCAGGCGGCCTGTTTCGACTTCCATTCGCACCAGCGCAGTGCCCTCTGGCGTGGCATTACTGCGAATGACATAGCGCATACCGTTTTCCAGCGTGCCGAAGATGTAGCCGTCTTCTGCATCCAGATCACTGTTCTCGAACGCCCAGCCGGGTATGTCGCCATCAGCCGCAGAGAACGCTGCTGAAGAAGTCTGAGCAAGAACCGGAAGGGGGGCGCCGAGCGAAAGGACCGACGCTGTTAAAAGCAGACGTATGAGCATGCAGTCCTTATGCAAGGCGCGCCTGAACCCGGCAATACTATTGGTATTTTCACAATCCTGCAGTGATAGGCTGCGCGCGATGAAAATGGATCTTGTCTATAACCCCGCAGCGGGCAGCTTTCGCGAAGACCGGCTGAACCGTCTGATCGGCGCGCTCAGTGCGCAGGGTTTCGCGGTACAGCCTATGGCGTCCACTGCGCATGGTGTCCGACTAACAGGCGGCGCGGATCTCATATGCGTCAATGGCGGGGATGGCACACTGCGCGATACGGTGCAGGCGATGGGACCGGCGGCAGGCTCTGTACCGCTGTGCCTTGCACCGGCGGGCACGATCAATCTGGTCGCACGCGAATTGGGTTATGTAAAAAGCCCTGCCGCTTTGGCGAAACAGATCGCTGATGGCTGGCATCGCGGGGCAAAAGGTTGGGTCCGATCGCCGCTCTACACTCTGGGCGATATTCCTATCGTGTCCTGCCTCAGCATCGGGCCGGACAGTCATGCAGTGGCAGGCGTTTCGGCTGGTTTGAAGAAACGCATCGGGCGCTATGCCTATGCTGTCGCGATGATGCGTCAGTTGCGCAAATGGCCGAAGGCTACCATGCCGATACGCGGAGAATTGGTAGATGGCACCCCGTTCGAAACGCAGGCAGAGGCGGCGATTGTCTCGCATGGTGCGCTCTACGGCGGCCCCTTTCGCCTGAGCCGGGCCGCTGCTTTGCAGGCCAACTCGGTAGAACTTGTTACTCTTAGTCACTCTACGCGGGCACGGACTGCCGCTCTAATGACCGCCGCCATGCTGAGCCTGCCAGTCGACAGACTGCGCCATGTCGAAATCCGGACCTGCCGCCGGATCGAATTTGAAGAATGCGTAAGCCCCGTGCAGGTGGATGGCGATCACATGGCAGACTGCGCTTATGCTATCGGACCCAGCGGCTTAACATTGCAATATTGCGTCTAAACCGCGTTTACTTGACGGGCTTTGAAGGCTTCCCGCGCATCCGGCCGCGATGGGCATCCATGTCGAGGACTTCGCCGGGGCCATTATCTTCACTGTTCAGAAGGCCCAGCCGACGGGCGACTTCCTGATAGGCTTCTTCCTCCCCGCCCAGGTCGCGGCGAAAACGGTCCTTATCCAGCTTTTCGTTCGTATTCATGTCCCACAGGCGGCAGCCATCGGGGCTGATCTCGTCGGCCAGAATCACACGACTGAAGTCGCCATCGAAAATACGACCGAACTCCAGTTTGAAATCGACCAGACGGATATCGATCCCGGCGAACATTCCGGCCATAAAGTCGTTGATGCGAATCGCCATGCTGGCAATGTCCTGCATTTCTTCGGGGCTCGCCCAGTTGAAGCAGGCGATGTGTTCTTCGGCGATCAACGGATCACCCAGCGCGTCATCCTTGTAATAATATTCGATCAGCGTGTGCGGTAGCTGGACGCCTTCTTCCATGCCCAGCCGCTTGCAGATGGAACCGGCAGCGACATTGCGAACAACCACTTCAATCGGAATGATTTCGACCTGTCGAACCAGTTGCTCGCGCATATTCAGGCGGCGGATAAAATGGGTCGGGATGCCGATGTGGGCGAGGCGGGTGAAAACATGCTCGCTGATGCGATTGTTGATCACGCCTTTGCCGTTGATCGTGCCCTTCTTCTCCGCATTGAATGCGGTGGCATCATCCTTGAAGTATTGGATGATCGTTCCCGGTTCAGGACCCTCGTAAAGGATCTTGGCTTTGCCTTCGTAGATTTGGCGGCGACGGGTCATATTATTACCCTTGGACATCACCCTTAAAGGAAAAGGGGAAAAATGGTGCCCAGGGGCGGATTTGAACCACCGACACGGCGATTTTCAATCGCCTGCTCTACCCCTGAGCTACCCGGGCATTCGCTGCGTAGCCGATCCTGTAATATGGATGACGGCGAGCGAGTGAAGCGCGCCTATGGCGAACCGCGGCGCCCATTGCAAGGGGGTTTCAGTCACCATCTTCAGTAGAGCGCGCGCCAATGTCGTCTGCAATCTCCCCCGGCAAGGCAGGACGGCCCGGCACTGCGTAGCCATCGCCGAACCACTGGGCCAGATCGCGGTCGCGGCATCGCTGCGAACAGAATGGGGTGTGTTCGTCGGTTCTGGGTTTTTTGCAGATAGGGCAAGCGCGTCGTCGGTTCATGATTGAACCAGTTGGGCCTGCCCGGCCTCCAGTGCAAGGTCGGCATTGGCTTCGACCTGAACTTGGCGTCCTGCGCGGCGCCCAAGCTCTTGCAACCACTCTTCTGACAGCTTCGCCTTAATAGCCGGATGGCAGGTAAGCAGTACATGTCCAGCACCTTCCAGATGCTCTCCGCGCCGCAGTAACAGGCGGGCAGCGGCAGAACGGCGGGCGTGATGGATGCGCTGTAGCAGAGAAGGATGCTGCAACCGCGCCACAATCTGGACAAAGCCAAACCCGTTCATCGCAGTGCGTTCATGCGGCCAGTCGTTCAGTAATCCGCCAAGCTTGCTATCCACAGCTTTGCGGTCTGCTTTGGCGGAAAGGGTGGGGAAATCCACGCCGATATTGCCACCCATATCGAACCGGCGCAGCGCAGCAGCGAGCGCGGGAACAGCAGCTAGTGCCAATTCGCGCGGCGTGCCAGTGCCGTCTATATCGATCAGCGTCATCGCCGCTGTGTCGAAGAAAGCCAGTTCTCCGCCATCGAAGGGAAACGTGCCCGACCAGGCTTCCATCCACACATCTTCCCACAAACCCGGGGGGAAGCGGCGGGCGATCTGCACTTCATGCCCGTCTGCGCGCAGGGCTTCTGAAAGCAGCGGTGCGGGAGAGACGGGGGCATCGCTGGGCACGGCATGGGCAAATTTGCGCCGGTCGCGCTCTGCCATTGCTGGACGTGTCACACGGCAGCGCAGCGGCGCGCCTTCATTCGCGGATGAAGGCAAGCGGTCGATCAACGCTTCCTGACCGTTCGGGAAAGTAACTGTCCCGCGCCGCGATCCGCGCGCGCGGTGGATCAGGATGGCATCGGCAACTTCGCCAGCCATAAGCTGGCCCGGCCAATCCATCCGCGCGGCAACCACATCGGCACCATCAAGAAGCAGAGCGCGCGTTTCAGCAATGCCTTCCTCGACCTGCCAGATCATAAAATCCTCTCCGTTGGCGGGAGGGGTGTGGTTCGCAGAATGGTGGAGGGGGACGATTGGCCAGACGCGGAATTGACAGGCAGTGAGATTGGCCGGTGCCCCTCCAGCCCATGCTGCGCATGCGGTCTCCGTCCCCGAAAAGGAGAGGACTTAGTGGACATCAAATCCCGCTGCTTTTAGCAAAGCGCGCGTTTCAAACAGTGGCAGGCCGACGACGCCGGAATGGCTGCCCTGTATCCATGAAATCAACGCTTCCGCAGAACCCTGAATGGCATAACCGCCTGCCTTGCCGTCCCACTCGCCGCCAGCGAGATAAGCGGCCAGTTCTTCGTGCGACAATCGCTTGAATTTCACCTGCGTGGTGCTGAGCTTTTCTCGGATTGTCCCATCGGGCGTGCGTAGAGCTATGGCGGAAAGGACTGTATGGCGCCGGCCGGACAGCAGTTCGAGGCACCGCCGCGCAGTCGTTTCATCTTCCGCCTTAGGCAAAATGCGCCGTCCGGCGGCAACTACCGTATCACCCGCAAGAACATACGAGTTGTCAGAAGCCCCTGCCTCGGCTTTTTCGCGGGCCATGCGCAAGGCATAACAGCGCGGAAGTTCTGCCTTCGCGGGTCTTTCATCGATATCGGCAGGGACAATGGCATCGGGCACCACGCCCAGCCGCGCGATAAGTTCGCGCCGCCTCGGGCTAGCCGATGCCAGAACCAGTTTGTGGGAGGAGTCCGTCATGGGAAACCCCTAAAAAGCAAAAATTTTAGGAGGTTGGCCCCGGGCCCTGAGCTGCATTCTGGCCTGGGCCACCACGGCCGGGCATGAAGCGGTACGTGATACGACCCTTGGTCAGATCGTAAGGAGTTAATTCGACCAAAACCTCGTCTCCGACCAAAACGCGGATGCGGTTCTTGCGCATTTTACCAGCGGTGTGACCGATAATCTTGTGTTCGTTTTCAAGCTCGACCCGAAACATCGCATTTGGCAGCAGTTCGACAATCTTGCCGCGCATTTCGAGGAGTTCTTCTTTGGCCATGTATTTCCAACAGTTCTGGTATGCGCACGCCACTATGGCATGTCTAAGCGCGCCACATAGCGGCGGGACGGGGAAAAGGGAAGCCTGACTGACGCAACAAGAAAATTTGCCCTTTGGCGCCCATCAAAGCGACTGGTCTTTATATCAGTGCAGCGAACCTCGGGGGAACATCAGAGAAGGGATGCCGGTGGGGGCAAACTTGCTCCATTGGCCTTCTTCCTGCGCCAGCCGATCGGCAATCGCATAGATCGCTGCGGGATTGACCCCCAGGCCGCAATGGCTGGCAATCACTTCGATATTCTCGGTCTCCGGCCCGTCCGCCTGAATCGATCCGCGCCAGTGTACAACACCATCGGTCTTGGTCAGGATGGACGTGGTGGGAACTGGAGGCGCTTCTGCCAATCGCTGGAAACGGCCTTCTTTCATCGGCTCAGGCTCCTGCCCGTTGAGCCATTCGAAAAGGCGCGCGGCACTGGTATGGTTGCGGTCATCGGAAATCGGACTGCCGAGCGAAATGACCTGACGCACCTTCTCAGGTGCCTGCTTGGCCAGTTCACGGGCGAAGACACCGCCCAGGCTCCAACCGATAATCGAAATGGGGCGCTCTGTGCGGATGAACAGCTCGTCCACGCAATTCATCATCGCCGCAACGCGCGCATTGTCGACACGTACATTACGGCCAAGATTCCAGCCGACAGCATCATAACCCAGATCGCCTAACAAAGAGCGCAGGGGGCGGGTGGAGCTGTCACCGGCCATGAAACCGGGCAGCACCAGAACGCCGTGGCCGTCACCCTTGGGCAGATGCGCCAATAGAGGGCGCAGGGCGTAAAACGTCGCCAGTTCACTGAGTGCCCGGCCCGGTTCCGCAAGAGCGAGTAGACGGGATGGCGGGCGCGGCGGCATTGCAGAACGTTCGGATGCAGGCTGCGCTGTGGCCGCTTGAGTAGTCATGGTTTCTTCCGTCCCTCTGCTTTTGTCTTGGTTTTGGCAGTGCTGGCTGCCTTGCGCGACGCGCCTGATTTGGCCGGTGCACGCTTGGTCGCGGACTTGGTCTTACCGCTTATCTTCGTTGCCGGTTTAGCAGGCCCGCTATTTTTGGAGTCTGAACGGGCTGCTGTTGTTGGGGCAGGCTTCTGCGAGGGCACGGCAGCAGCCAGATTGCGCAATTCCTCGAAACTCTCACGGATACAATCGGCGTAGAACTCCGGATCGGGCAGCAAGGTGCGGCACGCCGTGAAGCAAATCGTCGCTTCGTCGACATAGGATTGCACCGTATGGCCCAGTCCCATGCCGTCGGTCAGACAGATCAGCCCCATCTGGCTTTCCAGCTTCGCGCCGCTGGAATAAATTGGGACCGGCGGGCCCGGGACATTTGTGACGACGGTAGAGAAGGGCTGCTTCACCCGCTCTGCCAGACCCAGTTGGGTGTAAAGCCGCGCGCCCAGAGACATGAAAAGGGCTGGGCTGACCTTGCTGATCTCGGTCATGTTGCGCGCGCCTACAGCGTCGGTCATCGCTTTGGAATTTATTGTGTGTTTATGTACGAAACCCAGCCGCTCGACAGGATCGCTGAGATGAGTGCCTAGCGGAGCAATCATAGCCGCGACCTGATTGCCCATATCCCCCTTTTCGTCCTTGTCGCGCACAGAGATCGGGGCCATCGCAGTAAGGGTGGTTTTGGGAAGATCATCCTTCGCCGTCAGATATTTATTCAATGCTCCTCCGATAATGGCGAGGAACACATCGTTGACCTTGCAGCCCGGCGACAACGCACGGATGGCTTTGATATCGACAAGCGGAACACTGATCCCTTCGATTACACGGTGGGGCGAGATTTTCCTGTTAAAGCGGCTGCGCGGGGCAACCAAATCGCCGGAAACCTTGAAATCTTTTGCAACCAGGCCCTTGAGCGCAGTGGTAATTCCAGGCGCAGCCTTGGCCGCGACCTCAAGCTGCTTCATCGGGTTGGTCAATGCATTGAAATAGCTTTTGCCGAGCAGTTCCGCCGCATTGGGAATTTTCTCCGGCTGCCACTCGTCCGGCGCATTGGGCGGTGGATCGTGAGGGTTCAGCGTGTGCATCGCTTCCAGCAAATCTACACCGCTCATCCCATCGATGGCGGCATGATGCACTTTGGTCACCATTGCAAAGCTGCCTTCGGAAACGCCGTCGATATTCTCCAGCCCCTCGATAACCGTAAACTCCCATGGCGGGCGGGTCAGATCCAGCGGACGGGCGAAAATGCGGGCCGCCTGAATGCACAGCTGTCGCCAGTCCCCGGGTTTGGGCAGTGCCAGATGGCGAACGTGATATTCCAGATCGAAATCAGGATCTTCTACCCAGTAGGGATAATCGAGATCGAAGGGTACGCGGACCAGCCGCTGTCTGATTGTCCGGCTAAGCTGCATTCGGCTTTCAAAAAAGGCCAGAATATCCTTGAAGCGGACAAACCCACCCGGCGCCGTCTCCGGATTGTACACAAGGATGGAACCGATATGCATCGGAGAATTGCGAGTTTCCATCGCAACGAAACTGGCATCCATCCCTTGTAACTGGCGCAAACGCATCCTCCTGCTTGGTCCGCTTCTGCGGATCTCTTGCACAAGACGTAACATCGAACCTGTAGAGGTCAAGTTAGGTGCCCCACACGTACGTTGTCGGAAGCAGTTACTGGCTGCGACAAGGCGTTACAAAGTCAGCATTGCGAGCAGGGCTCGATTGGGCCAGATGGTGTGCAGGACGGGGGTCCAGTTTTACATAGAGATACACTCGATGGCCTCCAGATTTTCAATTGCCAGTTTGCCCCTGATTGCCCTTGCACTCACATTGCCGTCGTCGCCGCTCCGCGCGCAGGACGGTTCGGACATGGCGGGCATAGATCCGGAAACGGGTGAAATCGTAGTTACTGCACCAAGCCTGCGCGGCGAGGTCGATACCGAGATTCCGCCGCTTATCGAACTCGATGAAGCCGATATTGCCGCATATGGTGCCAGTTCGATCGCAGATCTGGTAGAGGCGCTGGAACCGTCCTCGGGCTCTTCTCGCGGACGGGGTAGTGCCCGGCCGGTTTTTCTTGTGAACGGTATCCGGGTCGCGTCCTTCCGTGAATTTCGGTCTTACCCGCCCGAAGCACTTCGCAAGGTCGAGGTGCTGCCAGAAGAAGTCGCTCAGGAGCTCGGTTTTCCACCTGATCGCCGGGTTATCAACTTCATCCTGAAACCCGATTTCGCAAGCCGGGAGATCGAAGTTGAAATCGGAGCGCCTGACCGGGGCGGATACCAGTCGAACGAACAGGAATTCACGCTACTGCGGATTGCCGAAAGCGGCCGTCTGAACCTGAATATCGAACACAACGACACCAGCCTGCTGACCGAAGACGAACGTGGCATCGTGCAGACGCAAACCGACGCGCCGCCTGTAGCTGGCGATCCCGACCCGGCATCTGCGCGCAGTCTGGTTGCGGACAGCCGTTCTTTCGAGGCCACCGCGAACTGGACTACAGCCAGTCTCGAAACGGGGGCATCAACCTCGATCAGTGCAGGTTACGATCACAATGACAGCCGGTCCCTGTCCGGTCTGGATAATGTTATCCTGACTGCGCCCGATGGCAGCAGCGCATTTCGCACTTTCAATGCCGATGATCCGCTGACCCGCAGCATCAATAGCGATACTGTTAGTTTGGCAGGAAGCCATGCTCGGCCACTGGGCGATTGGCAGTTCACGTCGACACTCGACAGTTCGTTTGCAGACAATCGGACGCGTATCGACCAGCAGGCTGATACCAGCGCGATAGAAACTGCTGCGCTGGCCGGAACGCTGGATATTGACGGCCCCCTGCCACCTCTCGGCAATGCGAACTTCGACGAGGCACGTTCGCGTACCTACAGCGCGGTCGGGAAGGCTACTCTGCAGGGCCGCCCTATCCTTTTGCCGGGTGGCGAACTGGGTGTGACGCTGGACGCAGGGTACGACTGGTCGCGCATCGAAAGCAGTGATACCCGCAGCCTGACGGATACGCAGCTGACGCGCGGTATTACTTCGGGGGGGATCAATGTCGCTGTTCCGATTACCAGCGTGCGCGACGATTTCCTCGCGGATGTCGGCGACTTGTCAGCTAATTTCCAGGCGCGGGTCGACCATTTTTCCGATTTCGGCACCCTTTTCGACTGGAGCGCCGGTCTGAACTGGAAGCCGGTTGACGATCTTACCTTCTCCGCAACCTATGTGAACAGCGAGGCGGCACCGTCTCTGGCACAGCTGGGCGATCCGCTGACCACGTCGTTCAATGTTCCGATATTCGACCTGACGACCGGGCAGAGTTCGTTGATAACGGTAGTCGACGGCGGTAATCCTGCACTTCCTTCGGAGAGCCAGTCCGATTGGAAGTTAAGCGCCAACTGGCGGTTGCCGACCGAAGCCAATCTGCGGCTGAATGTGGATTATATCGACAACAGCTCTCGAAACGTAACGGCCAGCTTTCCATCCCTGACGCCAGCTATCGAAGCAGCTTTTGCCGACCGTGTTACCCGCGATGCCGATGGGCGGCTTCTAAGGCTTGATAGTCGTCCTGTTGCTTACGAGAGAACAAAGGCCCGCCGTTTGGTAATCGGTCTCACCATGCGTGGGCAGCTTGGCCAGGAAAGCGGAGAGGGCGAACGTTCGGGCGGCGGGCGTGGCGACCAGCGCGCGGCGGTCCAGCCTGCGGAAAGCGCCCGCCCTGCGCGAGGGGAAGGGCGCGACCCGGACCGTTTTGCCAAGCTGCAGGCCACGTTCTGTGCCACGCCGGAAGGCCAGACACCCGATCTGACCGACATACCTGAACGGATGCTAGACCGCTTGAAGGGCGAGGACGGACAGATAGATCCCGAACGTGTAGCGCAGGCCCGTGAACGGATATGCTCGGCCGATGCACAGTCTGCAGCTCGGCCGGGACAAACGCGCGCGAACGCTGCCGCCCCGTCGGACGGCGAGAGCCCGCCACCCAGAGAACGTTCTGCTGCCGGAAGTGCACGCATTCCGTCTGCCTTGCCGGGCCAACGCGGCGGCCAGAATGTTCGTTACTTTCTAAACCTGAATCATTCGATCGAACTCGAGAACACCATTTTGATAGCCGAGGGAATTCCGGAGCTTGACCAGTTGGACGGCGATGCAACGTCTGCGTTCGGGTTGCCGCGCCACAGCACAAGACTGGAAGCCGGGCTGTTTTTCGGCGGAACAGGTATCCGCGTATCCGGTCAGTATGTCGGGAAATCGCGCATTGATGGTACCAGCAATCTTTCCATCGATGATCTGGCAACGATCGACTTGCGCGTGTTCACCGATCTTGGAGAACTGCTGAACAAGGACAGCGGATTTTTCAAGGGAACCCGTCTAAGCTTGAAAGCGGACAATGTGTTCGACGGCCGGCGAGTGGTGCGGGACGAGACAGGGGCTATTCCATTGCGGTACCAGCCGCTGCTGATCGACCCGACCGGCCGGTTCATAGGGCTGGAGCTGCGCAAGCTGTTCTGATTGTCGTCGCCCACAGGCTATCCGCACTGGCGAGCAGGCATGAAACTGCCTATCTGCGCCATGATGATTGACCTGCGGACCAGACCGTCATGACCGACAAGAAGGCCCACAGGCCGCACAATCCCCACGGAGGCGAACGCTTCCACGAGGAACGTGCGGCCTACACCGTAGCGTCTGCCCAGCCGGATCTTCAGGCGGGCATTACCGCTATCCGCGAAACGGTGAAAACGCTGAAACCGACGCCCGGTGTTTACCGGATGCTCGATACGCGGGGCGACGTTCTGTATGTCGGGAAGGCGCGCAGCCTGAAGGCGCGGGTGGCTAATTACACGCAGGTCGGCAATCTTACGAACCGCCTGCAACGCATGGTCAGCCAGTGCCGCGCGATGGAAATCGTCACCACCAATTCAGAAGCAGAAGCACTGCTGCTGGAGGCTCAGTTCATCAAGCGGTTCCGCCCGCCATACAACACCTTGCTGCGCGACGACAAAAGCTTCCCTTTCATATTGCTCAGGCAGGGCCACGATTTCCCACGCATCATGAAGCATCGGGGGGCGCGTCGGGCAAAGGGTAACTATTACGGGCCGTTTGCCAGCGCGGGCAGTGTGAACACTACGATCAATGCACTGCAAAAACTGTTCCTGCTCAGAAGCTGCACCGATAGCTTTTTCTCCAATCGCGACCGGCCCTGCCTGCTGCATCAAATCAAACGGTGCAGCGCGCCGTGCACCGGCAAGATCGACACCGCAGGGTACGATGAACTGGTTCGTGAGGCGAAGGATTTCCTTGGCGGGAAATCGGGTGCAGTGCAGGCCAAGATGGAAAGCCAGATGGCCAAAGCTGCGGAGGATCTCGATTTCGAAACAGCGGCCATTCTGCGCGACCGGCTGCGCGCCGCGACGTTCATTCAGGGGTCTCAGGCAATCAATGCAACGGGGGTGGGAGATGCCGATGTTTTCGCGCTGGCCAACAAGAACGGACAGATTGCTGTGCAGGCATTCTTCGTACGCGGCGGCCAGAACTGGGGGCATCGCGCGTTTTTCCCGCGCAACACTGCGGATCAGGAAGACGGGCAGGTGCTGTCCGATGTGTTACTGCAATTTTACGAGGAAGTGCCGCCACCGCGCACGGTGCTGATCGATCGCGAGCTACCTGAGCAGGAGCTGATGGCGTTGGCGCTGGAGGAAGCGACGAAGCTGGCGAGCGATGCCTCCGGCAAGTCCGGCGGGCACAAAGTGACCATATCGATCCCGCAGCGTGGCGACCGCAGGCGGCTGATGGAGCAGGCGCAGCGCAATGCGGTGGAGGCGCTGGACCGGCGGCTGGCCGAAAGTGGTACCAAGGCGAAGCTAAACCGCAATCTTGCAGAGTTTCTCGAGCTGTCAGAACCGCCGCAGCGGATCGAAGTTTACGACAATAGCCATATTCAGGGTGCAAAGGCGGTCGGCGCGATGGTGGTGGCCGGGCCGGAAGGCTTCGAGAAAGCACAGTACCGCAAGTTCAACATAAAGACCGCACAGACCAATGACGATTTTGGTATGATGAGGGAAGTGATGGAGCGCCGCTTCCGAAAGCTGGCTGAAGACAGCGAGGCCGGAAAGAAAAATAGCCACGAAACGATCTGGCCAGACCTGCTGCTGATCGACGGCGGCAAGGGCCAAATGTCAAGTGTAAGAGCCGTGCTGCAAGAACTGGGAGTTGCAGAGCAGGTGCCGACCATCGCCATCGCCAAGGGGCCGGATCACGGGCGCGAAGGACGCGAAGTGTTCCATTTTCCCGATGGCCGCGAGAAGACGCTGCCGGTCAATTCGCCGCTGCTCTACCATCTCCAGCGTTTGAGGGACGAGGTTCATCGCTTTGCCATCGGCGCCCACCGCGCCAAGCGTAGCCGCGCGATTACGGCCAGTCCGCTGGATGAAATCCCCGGCATCGGCCCGGCCCGCAAACGCGCTCTGCTGCTGCATTTCGGAACCGCAGGAAAAGTCCGCGCGGCATCATTGCAGGATCTGCAACGCGCCCCCGGCGTCAGCGAGGCAGTAGCGCAGACAATCTACGACTTCTACCACGCTGGCGGCTAACGGCGCCGCTGGTGCAGTTCATCAGTCGAAAGGCGATTTGCTCTTGGGCTTAGGCTTACCGGCAAACTTCTTTGCGCTGCCCGGACCACCTTTCGGGGCAGCTTTGGGGCCATCCCCTTTCCAGGATGATTTGCCTTTACGATGGCTGCTGGACTTTCCTCCGGGTTTCCCGTCGAATTTCCTGCCGCCGGGCTTGCCATCGTGTTTTTTGCCACCGGGCTTACCCTCGAACTTGCCGCGCGGTTTTGCGTGGTGTTTGCCGCCGCCGCCGCCTTTGAAGTTGCGCTTGTTGTCCCGGGCTTGCTCGCGCGGGCCTTCGGGTGAGACTTCGATCAAGATCGAGTCCTGATCATCATCGCCGTCGGCGGTGCGGGTCAGGGCATCGGCGAACTTGTCTGCAATATTGCGTGGGACCTGAAAATGGGTTTCCTCGTGTCCGATGCGGATTGCGCCCACTTCGTTGCGAGTGATGTGACCACGGCGGCAGAGTAGCGGGAGTATCCAGCGGGCCTCTGCGTTCTGGCGGCGACCTACCGCGATTTTAAACCACACCGTGTCTTCAAAACCGGGGCGTTTGCGTTCCTGCTTGGCAGCTTCGCGTGCGGCAGGCGTGTTGGCGACCAGCTCTTCGGGCTGAGGCATGGAGGCACGGTGTGCCTGAACCAGAGCCGCCGCGATATCTTCAGGAGAGCGCTGCGTCATCAGTTGCTGCGCCAGTTTGCGATCTTCCTCATCGAAGTCGACATCCGAGGTCAGCTTTTCCATCAGACGCTCACGGTCTTTTACGCGGATCTGCTCAGGGGAGGGGGCGTCCATCCACTCTGCTTCGATCTTCGCGCCGCGCAACATTCCTTCGACACGCTTGCGGCGATTATACGGCACGATAATTGCCGCTGTACCTTTCTTGCCTGCACGGCCGGTGCGGCCCGAACGGTGCTGCAGTATCTCCGCATCGCGGGGCACCTCGACATGGACCACCAGGCTGAGTGTGGGCAAATCGATCCCGCGACTGGCGACATCGGTGGCCACGCACACGCGCACGCGTCGGTCACGCATGGCCTGCAGCGCCTGATTGCGCTCCTGCTGAGAATGCTCGCCCGACAGCGCTACGACGGCAAAGCCGCGTTCCTGCAAGGTGGCGTGCATCCGGCGCACATTGTCGCGTGTGGCGCAGAAAAGAATGGCCGTTTCGGCTTCGTGATAACGCAGCAGATTGACTACTGCATTTTCGATCTCAGCGGGAGCCACCGTAATCGCCTGATAGGCAATATCGCCATGCCCGCGATCCTGACCGACCAGCGACAGGCGCATGGCATCGGACTGGTAACGCTTTGCCAGCGAGACAATGGATTTGGGCATTGTCGCGGAGAACAGCAGTGTGCGGCGGGTATCCGGCGTCGCGTCCAGAATTTCTTCCAGATCATCGCGGAAGCCCATGTCGAGCATCTCGTCCGCCTCGTCCAAAACAACGCCGATCAAACCGGATAGGTCCATCGCGCCACGCTCCAGATGATCGCGCAGACGGCCCGGTGTGCCGACAATGATTGCCGGTCCACCACGCAGCGCGCGGCGTTCCTTGGAGGCATCCATGCCGCCCACGCAAGTCGCAATGCGCACACCGACCTGAGCATACAGCCAGCTCAGTTCACGGCTGACCTGCAAGGCCAGTTCTCGGGTTGGGGCAATGACCAGCGCCAGCGGCTTTTCGGCCAGCGGCATACCGCCCAGTTCGGCCATCAGAGCGTCGGCCAGCGCCATGCCGAACGCAACGGTCTTGCCCGAACCTGTCTGTGCGGAAACGATCAGATCGCGGCCAGTCGCATCGGGCGCAATAACAGCAGCCTGCACAGGCGTGGGCTGTTCGTACCCCTTATGCTCCAACGAACTGCGTAGCTGCTGGGGGAGGCTGTCGAAAGGTGTGGGCTTTGCTGCAACCGGTTCGGGAGTTGGGGCTGGTTCAGGCTCTGCTGCCGGAACGGGGCCTTGCGTCGCAGCAGGAGCCGCATCGAGAAAAGGATCGACGGGGGTATCAGAGCGCTTAGCGGGCGCAGGGGTGGAGGAATTATCGGAGGACATGAAAAGCTCACAAAACCAAAAGGGTGCGCGGGTCTGCCGGCACCGGAAAGACAGGACATATGGGGCAAAAGCAAGGGGTGCTCCGGCTATCTCGCAAGCCGCGCATCAGCCCTTAATCGACCGATTATCCGGTCAGGCCAAAAATATGTTGCGCTGCATCATAGCAACAATGTTGCGCCTTGGCTTGTAAAATTTTTCCTACGTGTGAGGATACGTGGGGATACCACTGCAGGTCAGGTAAACGCCATATTTACGATATGGGGTTAGGCGTTGTTTGGTATGACTAGATCGCGAACTTGAATGTGAAGCGGCCGAAAGCTTCCGAGCGGCTCCTTCAAGCGGCCATCGCAATCGCATTCGCGGTTGTGATCGGGGCAAGTACACTGCTGCGTCCGATCGATATTACTGTATGGTCGCTGCAGGCAAAACTGTTCGACCGGCAACCGTCCAATGACATCGCACTGGTACATGTCGATTATGATAGTGCTTCACGCAATCAGACGGCGCAGAACCGACGATTGCTGTCGGTGCTGGAAACGCTTCAGAAAACCGAAGCCGACGTCATCGCGCTGGATTTTTCGGTACAAAGGAGCAGCTCGGCAGAAGTGGATGCAGCGCTTAAGGAAATGTTTCAAGCCAATCGCGACCGTGTATTTTTAACACGATCTGTTAAGCCGGATAGCGATCATTATGCCGACGAAACAGCCAGCGATCAGTACTTTGCAGAAGGTATGTCGGTTACAAGCAATGATTATGACACCGATTTTCTAGGGTATGTTTGGTTTATTGATGCTCCGTCTGGTGCGGAAAAAGTTGCAATACCTTCCCTCTGGACAAAACTAGTTGATGCGTCTGAAAATACGGAACGTACCGTATCCATAGATTATACTATTAATCCCCGCGCGTTCCCGCGATATGAATCCGGCAAACTGCAAAAAATGATATCATCGGGCGCATTTGCGAGTACGAAGATCATTCTGTCCTCTTCCCAATACGTGCGGATGCCTGGGCATGGTCGGTTAACATCCTCGGTTTTACATGCGCTCGCAGCGGAAACTGTGGAGCAAGGTCGTGGTACTGCTCTGCAGTGGTACGTTGTGACTACGATCTTTGTCGCATTGCTACTCGCTATATTACTTATGAATCGAACTGGGAGAGTTCGGCATGTTTTTTATCTCGTTACAGTAGCTGCTGTCCCAGCAGGGATTACATTTCTCGCGTTTGTAGGCGTACGCGCAGGCTTTTCTGGGACCATTATTTTTCTGGCTGCATTCGCAGTTCAGCGGGTCGTGTCGAACTACAAACGGCGCCACCTGCTGTTCGAACCACGAAGCAAGCTTCCCAATTTCATCGCGTTCCGCCGTGACCTCGATGCGTTGGGCTCGGATGCCCCGACAGTTGTTGCAGTCGCAAAGATCGCGCGACTGGATTCCGTTTTTACAACTCTTTCTCCCGGACAACAGGGACGTTATCTGCGTCAGATCGCCGAACGACTTGCGCTTGGTGAAGCTGGCGCGTCGATTTATTACGACGGGGGAAAGTATTTTGCTTTTTTGTTGGATCGTGCGGTTTACGACGATATCGGCGATCATTTGCAAGGCCTTCGAGCAATCGCATCTCAGGCTATTCGCGTCGGGAACAGGCTGCTCGATGTATCAATGATGATTGGCGTGGACGCATCATCGTCTGTTCAATCCTCCTCGAAGCGGTTAAGTGCAGCAATTGCCGCTGCCGATCAGGCACGTGAAGCATATCGTCCAGTGTTCGTCATCACCGATACCGACGCGAGTACCGAAAACTGGGATTACTCTATGCAGGCGAGGCTGGAGGAAGCCTTGTCACAAGATAGGATCGGAATTGCGCTGCAACCACAAGCTGACCTGCAATCGGGGATAATTACTGGCGCTGAATCCTTGGCTCGGTGGATCGACCCCCATCACGGCGATGTCCCTCCCTCGCAGTTCATTATGCAGTGTGAGCGGGTAGGCCGTCTGGACGAGTTAACAAAACGGGTCATGTCGAAGTCGCTTCTCGCAGCAGCTGATTTGCGCGCTGCAGGCTTTGACACGGCAATGTCGATCAATGTGTCTGCCGTTCAATTCGTCGATGAACGTATTGCCGATTTGATCGAGAGCGAACTGGCGCAGCATCAAGTGGATCCAGCAAAAATCGTCATCGAATTGACCGAGACAGCAAGGATCGAGGATTACCGAACTGCGCGGGATACGATCGAGCGGATCAAGCGGATGGGACCGATGTTTGCGATCGATGATTTCGGCGTTGCCAGCGCAAACCTCGAAGCAATTTTTGAACTCCCGTTTGACGAGATTAAAATCGACCGTCTGTTCATTAGCCGAATGGGCACATCGGACAAAGCGCGAGCAATTGTCTCGAACCTGGTCAGTCTCGCGCATGATGCCAACTACGAATCAGTTGCCGAGGGAATAGAGGACCGTTCTACGTTCGAAACCTTGCGAGATATGGGGTGCGGTAAGGGCCAAGGTTACTATATCGGTCGTCCACAATCGCCAATCGCCTATAAAAACCTGTTGGAGTTACAATCACATAGGGACAACGCACGTGGTCAGATAGGTTAATATTTGACAAACTTATAAGGTTAATGCATTCTTTCGCTACTACTAGCAGAAAGGGTTGCATTATGTATTGGTCAATTTGGGATTGGATCTTCAACTAGGATCCGTCGTATTCCGACACACTAAAAGGGCTCCTTGCGGAGCCCTTTTTCGTTTCTGACTAATGATTTTCGCGCGTCCAGCACCCTCTAGCCTGAACGTCTCAGGCAAGTTCCTTTTTACGCTTTCGCATCATGCCTTCCTGAGCAACGCTGGCGACCAGATTACCTGCGCGATCATAAATACGGCCCCGGTTATAGCCCCGGCCCGAACCGCTCCAAGGGGCGTCGGTGGCATAGAGCAGCCATTCGTCCGCCCTTGCTTCGCGGTGAAACCACATTGCATGATCTAGGCTCGCCCCTACGATTTCGCCGCGCATCCAGCTGAGCCCGTGCGGAAGGGCGCTAGTGCCAAGAAGCGTATAATCGCTAGCATAGGCGATGATCGCACGGTGCAATACAGCATCGTCAGGCAGAGGCGCGGCAGTGCGGAACCATGTATGCGCACGCGGCTCCTTGGGCTCGGAGTTCATCCAATGCAGCCGGTCGATAGTGCGCATCTCGATGGGGCGCGGACGCAGCATCAGTTTACGCGACGCATCTGGCATATCCTGCTTGTCCGCGTAGTAGCGGCGCATCTCCATGTCGGACTTCAATTCCTCTGGTGGAGCGACCTCAGGCATGACGCTGTCCTGATGAGCCATGCCATCCTCTGGCTTTTGAAAACTGGCGGTCAGGTTCAAAATCGGTTTGCCGTTTTGGCTGGCCACCACGCGGCGGTTGGCGAAGCTGCGACCTTCGAAATCGGCTGCGGTAGCATAATCGATGCTCAAGCCTTCCTCGCCTCCGCGCAGGAAATAAGCATGCAATGAATGAGCAACTTTCTCGTCGTTTACCGTTGCTTGTGCAGCTTGCAACGCTTGCGCGATTACCTGACCGCCAAAGACACGGCCGAAGCCGTCCTTCTGCTGGCCACCGGTAAATGTTTCATCGCCAGTACGGCTGACGGTCAACAGGCGAACAAGATCATCGACAAGTTGCTGGGGGTCTGCGGACATATCGGCGGGTTCGGGCGGTGTATCTTTCATTCTAAGCGCCATGCGGCGAGAGGCGGTGCGGGTCAATCCACCAGCTTCAAACGGCGGATGATGCGGTAAGCGAGCGATTTGCCTGTGTTGCCAGCAGGCCAGCGCCCGGGCGGGGCGGGTGAGAAGCCAGCCGCTCGCACTAACCGATTGAATCCGCGCGCATCCGCTTCGGCAAAGCTCCAGTCGCTGCGCCAAGTGATCGAAAGCGAAATGGAGCTTGCGGGGCCATTGCGTACGAAATGCGGGGCCATCACCGGAACGAACAAAGCCTCGCCCGCCGAGAGCGCAAACTCGGTGCCGTCTGGGGCAAGACGATCATGCCAGATCAGTTCGCGGGCGCCACCGGAATGATAACCTTCATGGACCTCGTCAGGCGCATAAGTCGCATCGCCAGCGGGGAACTGCGTCATCACTTTGCTACCGGTCAATTGCAGCAGAATATTGTGCTCGGGATCGAAATGGTACGGTGTCACGGCATCGGGGCTGGAAATAAAGACAAAGCCTTGCGGACGCAGCATGGCGCCGGTTTTGGCCTCTATGGAGGGGCGCAGTTCCTCCAACAGGCTCATCAAAAGCGCGCGATAGGTAGGCGCCTGCTCAATATTCTTGAGCACAGCCCAGCTGTTGCTGTTGGCGATGTGGCGAATAGTCTCGCCAATGGAGAGGCCGGTTGCATCCGGTTTGCCGTCCACGCCGATAGGTAGGTCGCCGCGATTGTATTCAATGCTGGAAGCAGGCAGTTCGTCTGCCAAGCTGGCCAGCGCATCCAGCGTCAACAGGTCGTGCCGCCCCATAGAATGGCGCAGGACATGGGCCGTTTCGGGATAGGCGCTGGCGAACAAATCGCGCGAGGAGGGCGGAAAAACCGTATCGGGCAAGTCCGTGACAGCATCGTGCTCACTGTGTTCGGCGGTTGGAAAGGTGGGGCGATCCATCGGTCTATCCTTCAAAGGCCTTTAGGATTGGAACGGGTTTCGACAGTCAGGAACGCCCGAGAAGCCTGACGGCGTAGTATTCCGCCCAGTGCAACCGACACGCGCACGACGCTGCGTTTCTCGCGCCAGATCCGCTCGATCATCGGGTGGTCGGGAGCAGCGCAGCTGTCGCACCATGCGATGTCGCTGCGACTTAAAATTTCGAGATTTTCGCGCTGAAGAAGCACGCCAGGGCTGTAACGGGCATACTCCTCGTCATAAGCGGTCTTGAAGCTGAAACTGCCCGGCGCTGTAAGGAAATTGGCCAGCATAGCTATGGGCACCCCGTCAAGCGTGAGAGCAAGGCGTTCCAATCTGCCAGCTTTGGCTGCACCGTTGAGGCTTTCTCGAAAAAACGCAGCAGTTTGCGGGGCGCTGGCGAGGGCAGAGCGTTCTTGCCCCTTCCATCCGGCGGATTCCAACGCGAGGAACTGTTCTATCCATTCCGGCAGGGCGTGATCATCGTTGTGGCGGCTGAATGCCAGCGTGCCTTCTTCGCCCAGTCGGCGGGATTGGCGGCGCAGTTCCTTGCGTTTCTTGGCGCTCATCGACTGGGCAAAATAGTCTTCCGGCGAGAGGTCCGAGACAAGCATGGCGCGATCTTCTTTCATCACTACCGCAGCAGGACGGCGCTCGGCTTGGGCGACCCGGTGCAGGGCATCGTAGAGCGGGCCATCAGAGGGAAGGCCTGTCAGATGCAGAAACAATGCGCTGCCCGGTTCAGTGTCCAACCAATTTAGCAGAGCGGCCCAGAATGGCTGTTCCTGTCCGGCGGCCACCAGCGGAGCCCCACAAAACGCATTGGGGTGCAGCCATGCTTGATAGTGCGGCACGGGATAATCGTAATAATCGCGGCTTCGCGCCAGCGGCAGTAGGCCGATCAGCGTGTCGCCTGCGTGGATACACACAAGAGAAACAGAATGCCCGGGATCGAAGGCCGCAAGCGCCGGCAGAAGACACCAGCGTTCGAAAAAGGGATTGGGTGTAGAGGCATTACGGGCCAGCGCGTCCCATGCGGGAGCAGACACAGCGGCATCATGATGGCGGACCACCGTCACGCGCACCGCGTTGTCTGTTTCTCCAGTCGTTTCATCGGGAAACAATGTGAGAGCCTGACTTGCCACGGTTAACCTTTATAAGCGCCACGCACAGTGCGCCGCGCAAGCGGGGTAACGTCGGAAGACTTAGGAATGTTTAAAGCGGCCTGGATGTGTTTCCCTCCGCCTCCAAACAAAAACGGGGCCCCGGATTGCTCCGGAGCCCCTTTATTGTCTGGTTGAGGGTATTTTCCTGCTGGATCAGCCCCCGGCCAGCGCGGCGAGCAGAAGCAGCGCCACGATGTTGGTGATTTTGATCATAGGGTTCACTGCGGGGCCGGCGGTATCCTTGTAGGGATCGCCAACAGTGTCGCCTGTCACCGCAGCCTTGTGCGCTTCAGAACCCTTACCACCGTGATTACCGTCTTCGATATACTTCTTGGCATTGTCCCACGCACCGCCGCCAGCGGTCATGGAAAGCGCTACGAAGATGCCAGAGACGATCACACCTAGCAGCAACGCACCCAGCGCGGCAAAACCGTTGGCCTGTCCGGCAACCGCAGTGATCGCAAAATAGACAACGATCGGAGCCAGAACCGGTAGCATGGAAGGCAGGATCATTTCCTTGATCGCAGCCTTGGTGACGAGGTCCACCGTGCGGGCATAGTCGGGACGGCTGGTGCCTTCCATGATGCCCGGATCCTTGGCGAACTGGTCGCGCACATCGACCACCACATCACCGGCAGCACGGCCGACGGCTGTCATTCCCATAGCACCGAACAGGTACGGTAGCAGCGCACCCAGCAACAGACCGACAATGACATACGGATTTTCCAGACTGAAGCTGACTTCCACGTTGGGGAAGAACTCTTCCAGATCGGCCGTATAGGCACTGAACAGCACAAGTGCGGCCAAGCCGGCGGAGCCAATAGCGTAACCCTTGGTCACGGCCTTAGTCGTGTTGCCAACGGCGTCCAGAGCATCGGTCTTATCTCGCACCGATTGGTCCAGTTCCGACATCTCGGCGATCCCGCCGGCATTATCGGTGACGGGGCCGTAGGCATCGAGTGCAACGACCATACCGGCCAGAGCCAACATCGAAGTAGCGGCAAAAGCGATGCCCACCAGGCCCGCCAGCTGATATGTTACGATGATCCCGACCACGATCACCAGTGTCGGCAGGGCGGTTGATTCCAGCGAAATCGCCAGACCCTGAATGACGTTGGTGCCGTGGCCTGTCTCGGACGACTTGGCGATCGAGCGGACCGGACGGTATTCGGTGCCGGTGTAATACTCGGTAATCCAGATGATCAGACCCGTGACTGCCAGACCCACCATCATCGACCAGAACAGGTCCATGCCGGTGAAGCTGTCGACCGTCGCAGATGCGACT
Source organism: uncultured Sphingomonadaceae bacterium (assembly GCA_913060895.1). GTDB lineage: Bacteria > Pseudomonadota > Alphaproteobacteria > Sphingomonadales > Sphingomonadaceae > CAJXSN01. Next base: position 75,161 of record CAJXSN010000001.1, on the reverse strand, counting down.
TCGGTCGTGAAGCCGGTTTCGCCTGAAACAGGGTTATTGCCGATAGGCGCATTCATGTCGCCGAGCACGAATGCGGTTGCGAAATAAATTGCGGGGATCGACAGGACGGCGGTGGTGATGAAACCCTTGTACAGCGCGCCCATGATGTTCTCGGACTTACCAAGACGGACCATGTATGTGCCGATGATGGAGGTAATGATACATACTCCGCCAACAAGCAGAGGCAGGCTCATCAAAGCATTCAGTTCGTCGGCAGCCAGGCCGGTGAAAAGCAGGGCGGTCAGAACCATAGTTGCGCCCACGGTGACGACATAGGTTTCGAACAAGTCGGCAGCCATACCGGCACAGTCACCGACATTGTCGCCGACATTGTCTGCAATGGTCGCAGGGTTGCGTGGATCGTCTTCCGGGATACCGGCTTCGACCTTACCCACCAGATCGGCACCGACATCGGCCGCCTTGGTAAAGATACCGCCGCCTAGTCGCGCGAAGATCGAAATCAGCGAAGCACCGAACGCGAGGCCGACAAGCGCGTCAATAATCTCACGCTTTTCCGCTGCTACGGTGATGTCCAGTCCCATCGTACCCACTAGAACATAATAGAAGCCCGCAATGGCAAGCAGGGCAAGGCCCGCGACCAGCATCCCGGTTACGGCGCCAGCGCGGAAAGCCACGGTCAGCCCTTGCTGAAGGCCCGACTGCGCAGCGGCGGCCGTGCGAACATTGGAACGAACCGATATGTTCATCCCGATAAAACCCGCAACGCCCGACAGGATGGCCCCGATCACGAAGCCGATTGTCAGAATGGGACCAAGGAACAGAAACACGATAATGGCCACGGCGATACCGACAATGCCGATAGTCGTGTACTGGCGTCGCAGATAGGCTTGTGCGCCCTCTTGAATGGCCCCGGCGATTTCCTGCATTTTGGCATTGCCCGCCCCGGAGCTTAGCACCTGGCGACTGGTGATAAAGCCGTAAACGACGGCCACCAATCCCAGAATTATTGCGATCAGAATAGTATTCACTGGTAAATTCCCCCTCCCGGCCGGTTTTCTTCTGAACCGGCATCCCTTGAATTAGTCGACCGTCCTGCTCCGACAGAACCCTCGGCAAAGAAGGTATACGCCTTGCGGTTCGCTGTGCAAGCCTGTGTGCCATTCCGCTTCGATTGCCTGGGTCGGTTTCTTATGAGCTAACGCTTCATTGAAGATGGCGCGCGATACCGGATCATTTCAAGAACTTTTAGAGGTTGGTCGGACAGTTACTTAGGGGGCAAAATTCTTGAGTAAATTGAGTTTCATGAAGATGCCTCTGAAGAAACTTTTTAGCTCTGTTTTCCTGCTTGGGATTGGCTCTAATTCGCCAATAGGTCCCCAAATTATAGCTGCCAGGAACTGGCAGCCACCGTTTGGCTGTTTAGCTTAGTTGTCGATGCACCCGCCATTTCCAGCGCGCTTCGACAGGGCAGGATCGACACGCGAGGATCAAGCTGTGGAGGGAAGAGCGGACAACTGCTGTCAGACATCACGGCTTCCCGATGTGGGGCTATGTCGTAACAAAATGGCCCAAATAAGCATCACGCGACGCTGCGGAAGCGCGGTATGGACTGTTCTGCGCTTTAGGAGCGGCGCGCTAGTGTGCAAATCCTAGCCTGCTGCTGTCAGTCACGGGCAGTCCGTCAAGGATAAGTGGAACTTCGCCCTCTTCGACCGTGCCGACAGGTGCGGCATTCACAGGCAGCTTCGCCGAGAGAGGGGCAGTGAAGAGCAGCTGGTAATCATCACCCCAGCGCAAGGCATCGGAGCGGCGATCTTCCGGCGCGGCTATCGGTACTTCTTCGGTTGCGATGACCAGCGTTACGCCGCTGGCCGTAGCGAGCCGCCAGCTATCGAGCAGCAGCCCGTCCGAGACGTCCATCATTGCGGTAACAATAGGGGCAAGTGCCTGCCCTTCAGACAATAGCGGAGTGGGGCAACGAAAAGCTGCGCTGTCCGCGCCGGAATGGTCGGCTCCGTGTCTTTGCAAAGCCTCGAAACCCATCATCGCAGCACCAAGAGCGCCGGTCACAAACAATGTATCACCCGGTTGAGCGGTGCTTCGGGACGGAACCGGTGTGTGAACCGCACGGCCAATCGCTGTTAGCCCCAAACTGCGCGCACCATCGCAGCCCGATACCGTATCGCCGCCAAGCAAGGGGCATTCGAAGGCTGTCAGGGCTGCGCGCAAACCGGCGACAAACCGTTCTTCCTGTTCACCTAACGTGTAACCCAGCAGTATGCCAATCGGCACTGCGCCTTTTGCCGCGAGATCGGAAAGATTGGTGGCAACCAGTTTCCATGCCACATCGGCCATGTCTTGCCCGGGCATCCAGTGGACCCGTTCGACCATGGCATCATGTGTCAGGATCAGAGTTTCGTTACCGACTGGCAGCACCGCTGCATCGTCGGTCAGCCCCCGTGCAGCCGGATGGTTGGCCAGAGAGCGCAAATTGTTGATGAAGGCGAATTCGCGGGTCAGTCGCGCACTTCCTTCGCCACGCCGTCCAGCAGGCCATTGACGAACTTAGCTTCGCGGTCATCGAAAAACGCTTTCGCTACATCGACATATTCGCTGATGATCGCACCTTTGGGAATGTCTGCTCGAGCGAGCAGTTCATATGTGCCCGCGCGTAGGATCTGCAGCATCGCCTTGTCCAAGCGGCGCAAAGACCAGCCACCTGCCAGCTTGGCCTCGATGGCTGCATCCACTTCCTCGCGCCGGGCGTCCACGCCCTTTACGATGTCGTCGAAAAAATCGGTTTCGGCATCGGCATATTGCTCTTCCTCTACCTCTTGTCCCAACCGGTGCTGGTGGAATTCATTCAGCAGTTTCGCGAGCGGAGTACTCTCCATATCCTTTTGATACAAAGCTTGCACGGCACCGAGGCGAGCGGCTGACCGCGCGACAGATCGTTTCGGAGAGTTCATAGCATCAGCCTCTTTTCAGGCGCATTTCTATCGATGCGGCGTGGGCAGGCAGCCCTTCCGCATGGGCAAGGCAGGCGGCGGCGGGGCCAAGAGCGTCAAGGCCCTCGTTGCCCATTGCAATAAAGCTGGTGCGCTTCATAAAGTCGAGCACCGACAAACCGCTGGCGAAGCGGGCGCGGCGGCCCGTGGGCAGAACATGATTCGGACCGGCAACGTAATCGCCAATGGCTTCGGGGACCATTCTGCCAAGGAAAACACTGCCTGCATGGCGCAGGTCCTGCATAAGTGTATCGGGATCGTCCACCGCCAACTCGACATGTTCCGCCGCCAAACGATTTGCTAGCGGCAGCGCATCCTGCAGCGTATCGACTACGATCAATGCACCATTGGCGTCCCAGCTGGCCCGCGCGGTTTTGTGGGTAGAGAGCTGTGCGGCCTGAACATCGACCTGATCTTCCACCATCGCCGCGAAAGCAGCGTCGTCGGTAATCAGGATGGACTGGCTGGTAGGGTCATGTTCCGCCTGACTAAGCAGGTCGGCGGCAATCCACGCAGGATTATTCTTTGCATCTGCAATTATCAGAATTTCACTCGGCCCTGCCACCATGTCGATACCGACGGTGCCGTAAAGTTGGCGCTTGGCCTCTGCCACCCATGCGTTTCCGGGGCCAGTGATGACATCGACAGGATCAATTCTGTCTGTCCCGTAGGCGAGTGCGCCCACTGCCTGCGCGCCTCCGACGCGCCACATATCATCTATCCCTGCAATATGCGCCGCAGCCAGTACCAGCGGATTGATTTGGCCTTTGGGAGTGGGCGTTACCACGGTAAGCCGCTTCACACCTGCCACTCGTGCAGGGATTGCATTCATCAACAATGAAGACGGATAGGCCGCCCTTCCGCCGGGGACATACAGGCCTGCTGCATCCACCGGCGTCCATGTCGCGCCCAGTCGTACGCCGAGGTCATCGGTGTAATCGCGGTCTTCTGGCAACTGAGCCTGATGATAGGCAGTGATGCGATCTGCTGCCAGTTGCAGCGCATTGCGCAGGTCCGGGTCGAGAGCAGCGTGCGCTGCCGCGCAGTCATCTGCTCCAATTTGCCAGTCGACATCGCTGGAAAGGGCATGATTGTCGAACCGCTGCGTGTATTCTATCAGGGCTGCATCGCCTTTCGCTTTCACCCGCGCCAGTATATCGGCAACATCACGGGATACATCCTGAGCGGCGTCGCGGCGAGATTCGACCAGCCGCGTAAAACGAGCTTCGAAATCGGTATCCGTAGTAGAGAAATGGCGCATCAGGCGGCCCGCCTTTGCTCGGCATCGGCACGGAACGCTTCAACCAGTTCGGCCACCCGAGTATCGGTTTTCAGGGCCGTGCGGTTCACAATCAGGCGGGCTGAGATATCAAGGATACGCTCGCGCTCGACCAGCCCGTTATCTTTCAGCGTTTGCCCGGTGGACACCAGATCAACGATCCGGCCGGCCAACCCCAGCGATGGCGCGATTTCCATCGCCCCATTAAGTTTGACACATTCGGCTTGGATACCTTGCCGCTCGAAAAATCGGCGGGTCAGGCCCGGATATTTGGTTGCCACACGCAGATGGCTGGTGCCTCTCGCGGTCTTGGCATCGGCAGGTTCTGCAACGGCCAGATGGCAATGCCCGATATCCAGATCGACCGGGGCGTAGAGGTCCGAATAGTCAAATTCCTCGATAACATCCGAACCCACAATCCCAAGCTGTGCTGCACCATGCGCAACGAATGTCGCCACATCGAAAGCACGCACGCGGATCAGAGCCATGTCTTCCCGCTCACACGCAAAAGTCAGACTGCGGTTGGCCTTGTCGTGAAAGGCGGCTTCCGGCACGACACCGGCACGCGCCATCACAGGCAGCGCCTCGTCAAGGATACGACCTTTGGGTACGGCGAAGGTTAGGGGAAGCTGGGGCATTCCGCGCGAGATAGGGACAGACCACGAAAAGGGCAATCTGTATGGCTGAAAACGGCAAGCAATCGGATGCAGTTATGGATATTGGGTCTGTCCCAGAGGCGATCAACTGGCAGGCGCGCCATTGCGAGAATGCAGGCGCGCATGGCACGGCGATGGTAGTGCGCGGGTTGCTGGCGCTCGAAGAAAGCGAGGCTGCAACGGCACGGCGGATATTCGGTTGGTCTGGCCTGACTCTGAAAGATGCGATGCCGCTGAGGATCAATGGCGGTCTGCATAATCTGGTGCTGAGTGGCGAGGATATGCGGTTGAGCGACGTTTATGACGGCCGTGTGCGTGACCAGACCGTGGCCGACGCGCTGGTCCGCGAGGTTGTCGAGATGTACGATGCCCGATTGCTGCCGTGGCTGGACGGGCCGCCACAGACGAATGAAGCCGGACGCTCTGCCAGTTTGATGGCGGGGCTATTATGGCTGGCGCAGCATGTGGAGCCACGCTTCGAAATGCTGGAAATCGGATCAAGCGCAGGCATCAACACCATGATGGATCGTTATTTCTTCGATCTTGGCGGAGTAAAGAAGGGGCCTGCAGCAGCCATAATGAGGATTTCACCGGAATGGAAAGGGGCGTCTCCGCCTGCCACTTCGCCCGAGATTATCTCAATCCGCGGGTGCGATGTGGCACCAGTTGATCTGCAGGACCCGGAGGCGGCACTGAAGCTGAAGAGCTATGTCTGGCCTGAAGCGACCGAGCGGATGGGGCGTATTGATGCCGCGCGAGCGCTGGCGAAAGAGCGTGCGCCCGATGTGGCGGCTCAGGACGCCGGAACCTTCGTCACGCAGGCACTGGCCGTACCGCAGCAGAAGGGCACAACACGGGTGCTTTTCCACTCGATAGTCTGGCAATATGTTCCGGCAGACCAACAACAGGCAGTGCGCGATGCGGTAACCCGGGCGAGCAATAACGCCGTTGCCGAGCGGCCATTTGCCTGGCTGTCACTCGAGACAAATCGAGAGACATTCCAGCACGAGCTGGTTGTTCGATACTGGGATGGCTGCGATGCGGCAGGCGAGAAGCACCTGCTCGCCAATGCCCACCCTCACGGTGCTTGGGTGGAGTGGCTGGCGAGCTGATTTTTTCGCCTTTGATTGCAGCGTCGTATTCAGCACCTCGCCGTGCCGAATTGGCTTCACCGGTCCAAAAATTCCGTCATCGCCGCATTCACAGCCTCTGGCGCTTCCCACGGAACGAAGTGTCCGCAATCGGGTACCTTGACCACGGTCAGATCATCGATGACACCATCCAGGCCGTCCAGATTCTCCGGCGGCAATGCTCCGTCATCCAGCGCCCAGATTACAAGAGTAGGGATAATCAGATCAGGCAGGGCAGGAGGGGTCCAGTCGGCAGGCAGTTCGAACGGGGCATCCATCGGCGGCACATCGATCGGGCTGCCGCGATAATAATTGATCATGCCAACCGCCGCATCGCGGTTTTTGAAATCTTCTAGCAGTGCGGCCCGTTCTTCAGGTTCCATCGCATCGGACCGGCCCCAACTGACTTCCTGCTGGAGAATGCCAGTCATCCCTTTTTCGCGAATAAGCGCGTCGTTGGCCCGATCGCGGAACCCGCGGATATATTGGCTTGCCTGGCGCTGGCCGGGGTGGGTGTAGAGCAGGCGCTGGAAGATTAGGGGGTGGGGTGCATTGGCGATGATTGCGCGCTTTACGCGCGTGCCCTGGCCACCAATCGCAACGCCCCAGGCAATAGCGCCGCCCCAGTCATGGCCGACTATAGTGAATTCTCCCACTCCCAGCGCGTCGGCCAGCTGGAACACATCGCCGATCATTTTGTCGGGTGTGTACGAAGCGACATCTTGCGGTTTGGAGCTGCCGCGATAACCACGTTGGTCGGGGGCAATGCAGCGGTATTTTTCACGAAAATGTGCGATTTGGTGGCGCCATGTCCGGTGGCTTTCGGGAAAGCCGTGGAGGAAAATCAGCGTTTCGGCATTGGGTTTACCATCGGGCAAGCCGGTATCGACCACGTCAAGATGGATACCATTTGCCAGCTCTACGCGGGTCTGTGCCATTATTCGCTAGCCTCCATTTTCTCCATATAGCCGTCCGCCACCATGCCCGCGACCTGATCGAAAAGCTGGTCGGGCGTGCGGCGCATTTCGCCCATCGCTTCTTCCATTCCGCGTGCCACCACGATCTCCCGCTGGTTGAGAGCGACAGCATCGAGCATCGTCTTGGCCGCTTCGCCAGCGGGAATACCATTGTCGATTATCTTGTCGCTCACGCCGCGCTTCTTGCCCGCTCCCGTCAGTGCATTGCGGCTGACATCGGTGGCGACAGAACCGGGATAGATCACATGGACCCCGATCCCGCTCTGCGACAACTCCCCTCGGAGCGCATCTGCATAACCCGCCAGCCCGAACTTGGCTGCGCAATAAGCGGTGCGCATCGGTACGCCGACCTTGCCGGCAATGCTGGAGATAAACAGCAGTTTGCCAGAGCCGCGCTCAATCAAGTGGGGCAGCAGAGTCTGGGTTGCGGCAATCTGCGCGGTTAGATCAATGTCGATTATGTCGCGGTAAACCTGCATGGACGTGTTTGTTGCCTGGCTTCGCTGCGACACTCCGGCATTAGCCACAAAACCGTCAATCCCGCCCGAATGACTGGATGCCCATTCTATGGCCCTTGCGGTCGCGGCCACCATTGCATCATCGTCTCGTACATCGAATGGTAGGGTAAGCGTGTTGGTGGAAATTTCCGCAGCGACTTCGCCCAGCCGCGTTTCGTCCCGGCCCGACAGGATGACCCGCGCCCCGCGCGTGCCCAGTTCGCGCGCCAGAGCTGAGCCGATACCGCTCGATGCTCCGGTAATCCACCAGCATTCATTGTCGTACATCATGTTGTCATCCCCGGCTCTGTTGTAGCTGCAGGAGGTAAGCGTGTTCGCCTGCACCGGTCAATCTTCGTGCAGGCTTTCCTCGCGCAGCTTTAGCCCGGCAGTCTGCAACGGGGTAATCGTCTCTTCGAACTGCTTGGGAGTCATATTGCAAAAGCGTTTGAACTCGCGGTTCAGATGCGACTGGTCGAAATAGCGCAGCGCGGCCAGATCGCTTTCACTTCGCGTGCTGAAGCCCCGGATTGCGGTGGCCATATCGAGAAACCGGCTGCGCCGCAAAATTGCTTTGGGCGTCAGGCCGAAGGTATCGCGGCAGCGCCGTTCCAGTTGACGGGTGGAAAGGCCGGATGCCTGCGCAACATCGTCCACCCGCATAGTGCTGTCCGTGCGGGTAATCATTTCCATTTTGGCCATCGCCAAATCATGGTCTGGCCTGCCGACCCGCTGCAATTGCTCGCGGACTATGCCTTCGATTACAGCAATCATCTCGCCGTCATCTTGCGCCTTTTTGAGTCCTTCTTCCATTCGGCCCACCAGATCGCCCCAGAGGTCGCTGAGCGGGCTGAGAGTATCTGTGAAGGCATGGTGGGGGGTATCGAACAGGGCGCGCCAGCCCGAAGGCCGGATGGCGATGCCCACGACGTGGAAACTGCCTTGGACACGGACGAGAAAGGGCCGCTGGTTTGCACCGAAGAACAGCGTGTCGGCAGGCTTTTCCCATTGTCCGGGAGAAACTTCGCCCTTCCAGTCGCCTTTCAACAGGCAGCGGATGAACGCGGTTTCGGAAAGAAGGAAATCCTCGATTACCATTTCAGGCGGTAATTGCGCCTCGAACACATAGAAGCGCCGGATGTAAGGGGCGAGATCGCCGGAGGGCCGAAAGGTGCGCGACAGCAGCACGGGATTACCCGCTGCCCCCCGGGAGTGTGTGTTTGCGCCCTGTTTTCACAACACATCCCTAAGACGGTATGGACACAACAGCAAGCACGGGTGGCCAATCCAACTGGCGAGGCTGGTCTGGAGAGGAGCTGGCAGTTCTCAATCAACAATCAGATTGCTGCATCTCACCTGGCCCCGGCTGTGATGGCCCGCACCTTGAACTGATTGTGCCTATACGGTCGGTGCGCTGGCCTGAATAGACAGGGCGTGCACGCGTTCGCCCGGTATATCGCCCAGCGCCCTATTAATGGACCTCTGGCGCTCCAGCCTGTTCATTGCGCCGAAAGCAGGTGCTTCGATTACCACGGTGAAATGCGATTCACCGCTGCCGTCATCACCGGAATGGCCTGCATGGCTGGCACTGTCGTTGATGACCTCCAGTCTCGTGGGCGAAAAAGCTTCGCGCAGCAGTCGTTCCATTTCTTTCTGTACCAAACCGGGCATCAACAATTCTCCTTCAGGGGTTTTCTAACGCAGGAACACTCCCCATCCTAATGGCGATGCGCAGCGCAAGATTCCACGGACGATACGATAACACCGGGCACGAATGCGAACACCCGACTTGCCGCGAGGACGGGGAATTTCGCGCACCCGGCGACCGTGCCAACGGCTTTGATGGACCGGGCAACTGGCGCTGGTTCTGCCTTGAGCATGTGCGCGAATTCAATGCAGGGTATGATTGGTTCGAGGGGATGAGCGCGGACGAGATTCTGACCGCGCAATCACCTACCGCTGGCTGGGCAAGCGAGACGCGGGCTTTCAGGCCGACAGCAGGCCTTGATGGCATGCCGAGCTGGGCCGATTTTGACGATCCGCTGGATGCAATCGGAGCGCGGGCAAACGGCATCAAGAGCCGCGCTCGCCGTGAAGCTGAAATGGCTTTCGACGGGCGTTTCACACCTGACGAAGCAAAAGCGCTGGAAGTGATGGGGCTGGGTACAGCGACCGACCGGACCCGTCTGAGGCGACGCTATTCCGAACTGGTCCGCCGCTATCATCCCGACCGAAATGGTGGCGATCGTAAGTTTGAAAAACGACTGACGCGAGTGGTTGAAGCGTATCAAACGCTGCGCAAATCGGCAGCAATCGTGTGACCATTACACAGCGTCGCCGGGGGTGATGTGAGATATTACCCGGCGTAATGTGGTGTAGATCAATACAACGGTCGCACCAGCCAGAGCGATTACAAGAACCGTTCCGACAAATAGTGCTTCGTACAAGGTCTCGAACCATTTGCGTGGTAGGTCGTCGAACTCTCCGACCGGAAAAGTAAATGCCATGAGCAGGAGCAGACTTCCCAGAAGACTGGAAGTGGCAAGTCGGGCAATCAGATCAACATCGCGGTAGGCCTGATTGTCGAAATCATGATCCATGCGGCGGAACATCCCGATCAGTGTCAGCATCAGCGCCATGATCGTCGTGGATCCACCTGCGATGGCCGATGCAAGATACAACCCTGCACGCGACAATGCCTCCAGAAGAGTGATGGCTTCCGCTGCAGAATATACCGAGCCTGTAGCGCTCCGGGCACCGTATCCTATGGTTATAATAGCTATAAATGTCGCGATTGGCCATTTATGGCAGCGTAAGAATGTCAGCATACCGAACATAGTCTTTGCACGGTAAATTGTTCCCCGCTACATTTTGACCTTGATAAATACTATCTACCGCAGCAGCCGCTTCAAACGTTCTCAGGCCAGCTTGCCATCGGTATCGAAGATCGGCTGGAAACCCGAGAAGATCATTCGCTTCCCGTCCATCGGCATCGCACCTAGCGCTTCGAACCGCGGATCGTTATCCATTTTGGCATAGGCCGCATCGCGGGCGGCTTTATCGGGATATTCCATCCACGAAAACACCACCGTTTCGCCCTCTTTTGCATCAACGGCTTTGTAGAAATCTGTGTGCTTGCCACGCATCAAGTCGTCACCCCAGCATTCGACCATCCGGGCCACCCCGATATCCTTGAACAAAGGCGCGGCCTTGCGATTGAATTCGAGATATTCCTCTTTCTTGTCAGAGGGAACGGGGGCGAGAAATCCTTCGATATACGGCAATGAGTCCTCCGGTATATTTCTATACGCGCCGAATGTGCCAGCGCTGCACTGTGGTTGCTTATCACCTTCTTGGGAGTTGGACATCATCGCCTGCGAACAATGATAGCTCGGGGGAGGCGAGATTCTCCACCAGGGATCTATCTACCTCCTAATCCTGTTCCAAGCGTGAAAACCGTGGGTTTGCAAACAGCTCGTCCAGCATTGTCCTGCAAGGCGTTCATGCCTTGCCCAGCCGCAAAAATTTAGTTTTGTCGGAATGCCCAACGCAGGGTTTTGCCAGCGCCCCAAGTTGCCGCGCGTGCTGGAATCCCGGCCAGTCCGGGCCGCTCCAGCTCCAGCATGGAGCGGGCGAAGGGAGGCAGGATGGCAATGGCCTCTGCAACCAATGCCTTCTGCAACGCGACAGGTGCGCCCTCGGGTTTGATGTTCACCACGAACTGCGCAACCTCACGTGCTGCACCGGACGTTTGCAAATCGGCGCGCAATTCGCGGAAGATTGTCTCCGCCTCGCGCTGGTCCAGCGGCACCGGATCGGCACCCAACGCGCGCGCAATGATGGCAAACTGGCGGTAGTAATCGTCCCGCTCGGAGTGGGGCATGTCGGGCCGGACGTGACGCACATAGGCGGCCAGAAAGCTGGTCGCCTCCGCAATATGGACCCACGCCAAGGTACGAGGGTCGGTGGCGGTATAGACCTTGCCCCCGGGCAAAGTACCGCCCACACGCGTATGTATGCGATTGACGCGCTCGATAGCCTGCATGGCACGGTCGCGCTGGCCGAAGGTGGTGGTTGAGATGAAGCTGGCCGTGCGCCGCAGCCGTCCATGCATGTCGATGCGGAAATTGGAATGGTCGAGCACACCTTGCAGTGCATGCGGATGCAGCATCTGAAGAAACAGCCCGCGAATACCGCCGACCATCATTCCCACCACATCGGCATGGACCATGCGGATGGGCGTATCCCTGATAAACAGCGCATCGTCCGATGGCGGCTCGGGCGCGACCAGATCGGGTCGTTCGTGAAAGACGGCGCGCACGCGGCCCACCACTTGGCGGCGAAGCAATTCGGAAGGAAGTATGGGCAGCATGGGCGGTATATAGGCGCTTGTCCCCGCCTAACAAAATGTCGCCCTTCGTCCCGCTTGCAGCGCGCGAAGCTGGCCGCTAACCGCTCTAACGATGACCGATCATACAGACAAAAGCTTCGAATCCCGCGACAAGACCCTCATGGCCGCGCCCGACACTACGGTCGATGTGCGTAAGACGTTCGGGATCGACATCGACTGGCAGGTGCCTGCCTTCAGCAAGGCGGACGAGCGTGTACCCGATTTCGACGAAAGCTACGTATTCGATCCTGACACCACGATGGCAATTCTGGCGGGCTTTGCACATGACCGGCGCGTGATGGTGCAGGGCTATCATGGCACAGGCAAATCGACCCATATCGAGCAAGTCGCAGCGCGTCTGAACTGGCCATGCATCCGGATCAATCTGGACGCCCATATCAGCCGGATCGATCTGGTCGGCCGTGATGCGATCGTTTTGCGTGACGGATTGCAGGTGACCGAATTCCGCGAAGGTCTGCTGCCATGGGCCTTGCAGCATCCTGTGGCACTGGTGTTCGACGAATATGATGCCGGCCGCCCGGACGTGATGTTCGTGATCCAGCGCGTGCTGGAACAGCAAGGCAAACTGACGCTGCTCGACCAGAACCGCGTGATTCGCCCCGATGCCAATTTCCGCCTGTTCGCTACGTCCAACACGGTCGGGCTGGGCGATACCAGCGGGCTGTATCACGGCACGCAGCAGATCAACCAGGGCCAGATGGACCGCTGGAACATCGTGATCGGTCTCAATTATCTGCCACCTGAAACGGAGCAGGACATTGTTGCGGCGAAGAACCCCGATACCGACACGAAGCTGATTGCAGATATGGTCAAGGTTGCCGACCTGACACGGCAGGGTTTTATGAACGGCGACATCTCTACCGTGATGAGCCCGCGTACGGTCATCACATGGGCGCAGAACGCCGCGATCTTCAAGGATACGGGTTTTGCCTTCCGCCTCAGCTTCCTCAACAAATGCGACGAGGCGGAGCGGATGCTGGTCGCGGAATATTACCAGCGCGTGTTCGGTACGGAATTACCCGAAAGCGTGGTTGCTGCGGCCGATAGCTAAACCGTTTCCGCCAGTCTTAGCCTGGTTTTCGGCGTTTCTTCGGAAGCTGTTGTTCTCTGGTTGGCGCGCCAACCCGGCTAAGCTTGTGCGGAGCGGATTTTGCAGCCCGATTTTTCGCGCCATGCTGCATGCCACGCAATCTTCGTAGAGATTTCTCCGGAGACGGATAGCAACACCGCGGGAAAATATTTTGGCGTTTTAAGCGATCTACCAAAAAAGGAGTCGTCACACGCGTATTAGTAGGGCAATACAGCCGAATGCGGCGTTTCTTCCGTTTCAAAAATGCCTCTGAACGCGATACGTCCACTCATGGCGGCTATTATCCGTTGCAGGATACGCCGGGCAGTGACTGGGCAGACGACGCAGATGATGAAGGTTTGCGTGACGGTGCCGATGGCTACGGTCATGGATCTGATTATCCTTCAGGAGGCCTTTCATCTCCGCAGGACAGCTTCACAGCCAGCACGTGGTCCCGCCGCCGAAAATGGTTAAAGCGCGGATTGCTGGGCATGCTGGCGGCGCTGGTGCTGATAATCGCTTATCTCGCGATTACTGCGCCTTTGTCCAAATCACTGGAGCCGGTGGTGCCGCCGCAGCTGACCCTGCTTGCGACCGATGGTACGCCTATTGCCCGCAGCGGAGCTGTGATGGAGCCGCCGGTCCCCGTTGCAGATCTGCCGCCCCATGTGGTGGAGGCGTTTCTGAGCATCGAGGACCGGCGGTTCTACTCGCACTGGGGAATCGATCCGCGCGGCCTTGCTCGTGCAGCATGGTCCAACGCCACAGGAGGTACGGTGCAGGGGGGCAGCACGATTACCCAGCAACTGGCGAAATTCACCTTCCTGACTCCCGAACGCAGCCTGACCCGCAAAATGCGAGAAATGTTGATCGCGTTCTGGCTGGAAGGGTGGCTGACCAAAGATGAGATCCTCGAGCGTTATCTGGCCAACGCCTATTTCGGAGACAACCGCTATGGTCTTCATGCTGCCAGCCTGCATTACTTCCACCGCAAGCCGGAAAACCTGACTCTGCCGCAGGCAGCGATGCTGGCGGGCTTGGTGCAGGCCCCGTCTTATCTTGCGCCGAGCAAGCATTACGATCGGGCTGAAAAACGAATGCGTCTCGTTCTGGGTGCAATGGCTGCGGCGGGATATCTGACGCAATCAGAAGTGCAGGCGGCCAAATCTCCGGCGCTGGATGTGCGCGGCACCGATGCCTTGCCGACCGGAACGTATTTCGCGGATTGGGCACTGCCGGAAGGGCGTGAGCGAGCCGAAAGCGGATATGCCCGCCAGACCCTGACGACTACGCTTGATGCGCGGTTGCAGAGGCTCGCGAGGGAGGCGATTGCCCGCGCGCCGCTGGGCGAGGCACAGGCTGCGATGGTTGTCATGCGTCCCAATGGCGAAGTCGTGGCGATGGTTGGTGGCAAGGATTACGCCAAATCCCCTTTCAACCGTTCGACACAGGCCCGGCGTCAGTCGGGGTCCACTTTCAAATTATTCGTATATCTTGCAGCGCTCGAAGCAGGCGCCCGGCCCGACGATACGATCAGCAATCAGCCCATTGAAACCGGCAGCTACCGGCCAAAGAACTCTCGCGAACAATATAGCGATACTATGACTTTAGGAGATGCGTTCGCGCAATCCAGCAATGTAGCTGCCGTACGTCTGTTTCAGGATGTCGGCAGCGAAGCCGTGATCGCAATGGCGCGCGCTCTTGGTGTGAAGAGTGATATGCAGCAGGGCGACCCCAGTCTCGCACTCGGAACGGCGAGCATTCCGCTGATCGAACTTACCGCTGCCTATGCCGGGATTGCAGGTAATGCATTTCCCGTTGTCCCCACCGCTTTTCCTAAGGCGGAGCAGGGTTGGTGGGACTGGCTTTGGAACGGGCCGGAAAGCACCGGTTCGCGCGAACATCAGGATATGGAAGACATGCTGCGGCGCGCGATCAATTCCGGCACGGGCAAGGCAGCCATGCTGGCCGGACCGAATTTTGGCAAGACCGGCACCACACAGGACAATCGCGACGCCCTGTTCGTTGGATATGCCGGCGATCTGGTGGTCGGCGTGTGGATTGGCAATGACGATAATTCCTCGCTCGGCGGAGTGACCGGTAGCGGTTTGCCAGCACGCATCTGGAAAGATTTCATGCAACGGGCGCTGAGCGTGGAAAAAGCGCCCGGGGCAGCGAATCCTGCACCCACGGGCAATCCGTCGGGCCGGGTCGAACCGCTCGACGTGCCCGAGGTGGACGACGTTCCCACTGGACAGGACGGCATGCAGTTTCATCTGGAAGATGGCGGAGTTATCCTGCGTACTGATGTCGATGGCATTCCGATAGATGTTCGGATGAACAGAGATAGCGTGCAAATGGACGATGCTGCCATCGAACGAGCTCGGCGAGAAGCAGAGGAGCGAGTGCGGCAGGGCATCAGGGAGGCGGAAGATCGAGCCCGCGCCACTGTAAGCGTCGATGACCCCTGAATCTTAATCAGAAGCCGGAGCGACCATAAGAACATTCATGACTGCCGTAGCGCGAGGGCGTGAGCGGTCGGCCTGCCAGCATTCGAGCTCCAAATTGGCATTACGCCGCCCCAGTTTGGTGATCCGTGCCTGCGCATATAGCGTTTCGGCTTTTGCTGCGGCCAGGAACTGCATAGTAATGTTGATCGGTTTCAACTGGACATCGCTGCGCCCGCCTTGCGCCAATTGTATACGCAATGCAGTGTAGCCTGCCGTTTCCAATAAACCGCTGATCGCACCGCCATGAAAATGCGATGGGCGTCCCTGAACGGTGTCGGAGAAGGTCACCATCAGAACAGGCGCGCCGCTTTTCAAAAGTTCGTCCTGTTCGCAAACGGTTATACCTATCGACCGGGCATACGGCGTTAGTAGGTCTGTATTATGCGACAAGTGGAGCACTCCCGCCAATCGTCATGAAAACCCCAGCCATGCTGGCCACTGGATCGTCCTTGTCCCCGTCATGGGCTATGCCTCTTACAAATGCGGCCGAGCGGGTCAGATGGTAACATTGCGATCGCCCGATAACGGCATGACGCTCCTTTGCCGGACGCAGGTAATCCACCCGCAGGTCCAGCGTAGCAACAGCCATGAAGGAATTCATTCGGGTCCAGATCGCCATCCCGCTGGCCATATCCATCAGGCTGATAATCGGGCCCGATGCCAGCACATGCTGTTCGCTGTCGCCGACAAGATCTTCACGCCAGGGCAGCTCCAGTTCCATCCAGTCCTCCCCATGGTCGCGATATTTCATGCCCAGAAAGCCATTGTGGCTGGCGCTGAACATAAAGGGCGCAAGTTCCCGCGGATCGAATTGAGTTTTCTGATCTGTCATGCTGCCAGTGCAGTGAGACGGGTGGACGCACATGACAATGGCTTAATTGCTGCCATGAACATATCTTGCCGTTTCAGGGCGAAGATATTTTACAGAAAACCACCACCTGCGAGCCGGTCGATCGCCGCTTGAAGGATGATGGCGGCAGCGTGGCTATCGATCCGCTCGGCCCGTTTGGCACGGCTGGTGCCCTGGCCGATCATTGCCGTCTCTGCGCTGACCGTGGACCAGCGCTCATCCCACAGCAGCAGGGGCAGAGCGAGGGCTTCAGACAGATTGCGTGCATAAGCACGGCTGGCCTGCGCACGCGGCCCCTCGCTGCCGTCCATATTGCGCGGCAGGCCGAGTATCAGGCCGACAACGCTGCGCTGTTTTATAAGATCGCGCAACGCTTCGCGATCACGACCGAACTTCCCGCGTGGCAGGGTTTTGCCTGCGGTAGCAAAGCGCCAGCCTGCATCGCAGGTGGCCAGACCGATCGTTTTGGTCCCCAGATCAAGAGCCAGCAGAACCCCGCCATCGGGCAGCAACTCACCGAATTCGGCAGCGCTTTCAGTGATCAGATATGCGTTCGCCATCTCAGGCTCTAGCTATCTGCTGACCATGCGCGCACACGAGCCACAACATCTTTCTGTAGATTCTGCCAGAACAGCGGAATATCGTATACGTGGTAATTGTTTCCCGGCAGCACTGCCTGACCCATATCGGGCGCATCGCCAATCAGTAGCAGGCCTCGACTGTCGCAGCGGGCGGGCACCATACCTGCCATCAGCGAAGCGGAGGAGAAATCGTTCTCCGGCACCAACGTGCCCAGGTTTGCACTGGCAGGTGCGGTGTCATTGGCTGCACCGGTCAACGGATTGGTGCAGACAACAGGGCCATCGCCGCGCGGCTGGCCATCGAAACCCTTGGCCAGAGCAAACCGGTCCAGCATCATTGACGGGTCGTTATCGTCGGCAAAGCTATTCCACGATGCGATGCATGCGGGCTGGCCGGCATTTGCGCAGGCGGGAAAGGGCAGCGCGGGCAAATCGTGCTCGACTGAAATCGGCCATCCGACGGGATAGACTGCCGCAACGCGCGCTTCCAGCGGCGTCCCGGCGATCTTGCTGCGCAGCAATTGCAAGATGTGAAGCGATCCCTGGCTGTGCCCTGCCAGAACGATAGGCTGGTCTTCATCCACGCTTTCCACAAAATAGACGAAAGCCTGTTCGACATCACGATAGGCCGCATCGATGGCTTTTTGCGCTTCGGGCTTGTCGGTCAGGAATGCGCCCACAGCGGCCTGACGATATTTCGGGGCCCAAATTTCGTCGGCCCGGTTGAAGGCGCTGCCTAGGCCGCGCAGAAAAATACGGGCGCGCAATTCGGTCTGCTCATCATCCAGGGCGGCATTCCAGTTCACCTCGTCGCGAAAGTTTACCGGGATGTAGCTGGTCGGGTGAACAAAAAAGACGGCAAAATCGGGAATCTCGCTCGCGGGCACCACATCGGCACGGCGCGTGCTGCCTGTTTCCAGAGAGGGCGGGCTGGAAGGTAGGCTTTCTTCATTGGCCGGGTTTTCGGGCGAAGCTGGTTGAGGCGTGTTCAACGGACCGTCTTCGCGTTCTGCTATCGAGGGCTGATAACGCGATGGATCCTCCGTGCCGATGCCCGGACGCGAGTACCACATGGACGGGTCTTCATAAGCATTCTGCGCCAGAGCATCCTGTTCCACGAAGTCGCTTTGCGGAACAAACGCCAGTTCTGTTGCCTCTCGCGACCAGATGCTCAACGCAATCCCGGCAGCCGCTACCAGTACGACAAGAAACACGATCAGATAGAGAAACTTACGTGCCATTCTGCAATCTTTCAGCCTCGTTCGGAAGGGTTTCGGCCTCGAACTCGATGGTGCGTTCAGAGCGGCGTTCCAATGCGACCTTGATCATTGCCATCAGTGGGTCGGCCAAAAGCAATCCGAGAATACCGAACAGGATACCCATGATCAGCTGTGCGCCCAGAACAAGCGCAGGGGCAAGATCGACGGTCTTCTTCGCGATCAGCGGAATGACCACATAGCCGTCGAGCGTTTGCACAAAGAAATAGATCCCAATGGCGTAAAGACCCGTCTCCACGTTCACGCTGAAGCCTACCAGCGCCATCAGCAGGCCCGATATAACTGCGCCAACATTGGGTATAAATGCCAGCAATCCGGTTAGGATACCCAACAGCGCCGCCATCGGCACGTCGAAGAAACTGAGGGCAGCCCAGGTAAATACTCCTTCGATAACCATTCCTAGCAGGCGGCCCGCCATCAGATGGCGCAGTGTCGCGGCCATGCGGTCGAGGGTAACGCTGAAAGACGTGCGATGACGGCGCGGGGCCAGCCATTCGGCACCGCGTTCGTAAAGGTTCGGATCGACCGCGATGTAGATACCGATGATGACGATCAGAAACATCGTCGTCACTCCGCCCGCAAGCCCTGTCAGTGCTCGGGTGACTGTGCCGACACCCGACATGAGTTGTCCGCTCACCGCCTGTAATTGCTGGAAGGATATGTCGATACCGTTATTGGTGGCCCATCTTTCCAGCACGATGATCTGCTTTTCGATGATACTCGGTAAAGCAGCCGCCTGTTGGGCAATCTGGGTGCCAGCGAACGTGGCCAGCCAATAGAAAAACGCTGCCACCCCGGCCAGCACCAGCGCTACGCGCCATACGCGGCCAAGCGGAAGTACGCGGCCAAGCAACCGTGAACCGCCATCGATCATCGCGGCAAAAACGAGCGCGCCGAATATCACCAGCAGTGACTGAAAAATATAGACGGTGAGGATGGCTAGCCCGACCACACCAACCCAGACCAGCGCGCGGTTTGCTTCGTGCCGCAAGCGCGGATCGGAGATATATGCAGGGCTTGCGATACCGGGCGAAGGCGCAGTGTTATCGCCATCGTGTCCCTCGACCGGGCCGGTCTGTGGCCCGTCTTCGCTCATGAGGCGTTATCGCGGTCAGACTGCGATGGCGGGGTGTCGATCTGGGGGCGCAAAGTTCTCCATGCCCGGTCGCCGCGCATGGCCGTGAACCAGCTGATCGGGTTCCACGATGCTGTTCCGTCGAGCGAGAAGGTGATGAACTCTGCCCGGCCGCCAATGTCTTTCAATGGCACAGGCCCGCCCAGACCCTGCTCCAGAACGCTGGCGCGGCTATCGGCCGAATGATCGCGGTTATCGCCCATTACAAAGACGTGATCTTCCGGGACAAGAATTTCGTCCATGTTATCGAGCGGATAGTCCGCTTGATGATCCAGAATAAGATAGCTTGCTCCGTTCGGCAAAGTCTCCCGATAGGTCGGAATGCGGCAAATCTGGCTGCCATCCTGCGAGTTTGCCTGAAGCCCGGGGTAATCTGTGGCGCTGCACGGTGAATTCGGGTCCACCGGTATTTCCAGTGCAGGGACAACTTCCTGCGAAACTGGCTCTCCGTTCAGAACGATCTGTCCGTTGGATACAGCAATCCGGTCTCCTGGTAATGCAACGACGCGTTTTATATAGTCTTCGTCCCGCTCGGGATGCACGGGGATCACGATGTCGCCATACTCAGGAGTGGAGCCGAACACCCGCCAATCACTGCGCGGGGCAAGGTGAAAACTGATGGAGGCCCAGCTGTAGCCGTAGGGATATTTGCTCACAACCAGCCGGTCACCCACCAGAAGGTTGGGCATCATGGATTGGGACGGGATGTAGAACGGCTTCGCAATGAAGCTGTGGAATGCGATCACAGCCAGAAGCATCAGTGCCAGCCCGCGGATTTCCGCAAACCAGTTTACTTTTTCGTTTTTCGGTTCGGTCGTTTCGTTCACGGCTGTGTCTGTGCTCAAATCTTAAGTGCGGACGGCTTCGATAATCACGAAAGCCTGCGCCCATGGATGATCATCGGTGAGGGTGAGGTGAATGATGGCTTCATGGCCTTCGGGCGTCAGTTCCGCAAGCCGCTTCGCTGCGCCGCCTTCCAGTGCCAACGTAGGCGCGCCCGACTTTGCATTGACGACGCCGATGTCCCTCATGAAGACACCGCGCCTGAAACCGGTGCCCACCGCTTTGGAAAAGGCCTCTTTTGCGGCAAACCGTTTGGCGTAGGTTCCAGCGATAGTGAAGGGGCGACGCTGAGCCTTGGCTCGCTCGATTTCAGTGAAAACGCGGTTTTCAAAGCGCGTGCCGAAACGATTGAGTGAGTTTTGTATGCGCTCGATATTGCACAGGTCACTGCCAAGCCCGACAATCATCGTGCTTCATCCATCAGGTCGCGCATACGGCGCACTGCTTCTTCCAAACCGATAAAAATTGCCTCGCCAATAAGATAGTGCCCGATATTGAGTTCCGCGAGCTGCGGTATGGCTGCGATGGGCTGGACGTTCTCATATGTCAGGCCGTGTCCCGCATGCGGTTCGATTCCATTCTTCACTGCCAGCGCTGCCATATCGCC
This sequence comes from uncultured Sphingomonadaceae bacterium, assembly GCA_913060895.1. Classification (GTDB taxonomy): domain Bacteria; phylum Pseudomonadota; class Alphaproteobacteria; order Sphingomonadales; family Sphingomonadaceae; genus CAJXSN01. The sequence continues at coordinate 54,331 of CAJXSN010000001.1, read as the reverse complement.
AATGCGTTTAAGCTCGATTGCGACTTTATCACCATTGCCGGCTTCATATGCATGGGCGTATTCGCCGGTGTGGAATTCGACTATATCGGCGCCCAGTCGAATGGCTGCGTCCAGTTGGCGTTCTTCTGCCTCTATAAACAGGGATACCCGTATCCCTGCATCAGACAGCTGGGAAACAATCGGTGCCAGCTGGTTGTCCAGCCCCGCAGCGTCCAGGCCTCCCTCGGTTGTACGCTCCTCACGCTTTTCCGGGACTATGCAGGCTGCATGAGGTGAATGGGCGAGGGCAATTGCCAGCATTTCTTCTGTCGCCGCCATCTCCAGATTGAGAGGCAGGCCAGTGGCTTCCTGAATGCGCTTCAAATCCCCATCCCTGATGTGGCGCCGGTCTTCGCGCAAATGCGCAGTGATTCCATCGCCGCCCACTTCCGAGACGATTTCGGCCGCGCGCACTGGATCGGGATGGTCTCCGCCGCGCGCATTGCGAATGGTCGCCACGTGATCGATATTGACGCCCAGTCGGAGCGTGTGCGGGATATGGTGGTGGCTCAAGCAGCGCGGCTCCCTGGCTTGGTAACTTCTATCGCCTCCAGCTCGGCGGGCACCTCGCCGTCGGCGTAGGTGGGGAAGTTCAGAGCAACGAGGGGAAAAAAGGGCACGCCCAGATCGACCGACCCGGCAGACCTATCGACCAATGATGCCTCTGCGATAACTTTTCCGCCCTCTGCAGCGACGGCTTCAATGGCCTCGCGGCTGGACAGCCCGGTGGTGACGACATCTTCAACCATCAGCACCCGTGCTCCAGGCTTCAAGGCAAATCCGCGCCGCAGGTGGAAAATGCCGTCCGGCCGCTCAAGAAACATTGCATCAGTGCCTAATGCACGGCCCATTTCCTGGCCGATTATGATACCGCCCATCGCAGGAGAGACCACGCAATCAATTTCAGAGCGGATTGCTCGGGGGATATTTCGGGCCAATTCAGCGGCAAGACGAGCGGCGCGTTCCGGGTTCATCAGCACCCGTGCACATTGTAGGTAGAACGCGCTGTGGCGACCGGACGACAGCATAAAATGCCCCTCCAACAAGGCGTCGCAGCTACGGAATTCGGCAAAAACGTCTTCGTCGGTCATGGGTTTCTCATTATGCGTAAATGGTATCGAGCGGCCCCGATATAGGACGTGTCTTGCATGCCGTGCGATAGGCTTTGCATAAAAATGTCCGTAGAAGCGCTTGAGACGGTGGGCAAGCGTACGTATAGGGCGTGCTATTCGGTACCCCTATATGGGACTCGTTGGCCCTTCGGGCTCACACGAATTGCCTGAGGGCCAGATTCGGTCGACAGAATGGAAAGCACGTTCGTAATGACAATACCCGTCCGGTTCGCCGCACATTTCCGCTTCCTCGCATTGCTGTTTGCAGCGGTGATACTGGCTTTTGCAGGCCAGTCTGCTGTTGCTCAAGACGAATCGCTGGTGCCTGAAGCGGGCACGGTGGGTGAAATCGAACCGGCAGCTTCTGCCGAAGTCGCCGATAGCGATGCGGTCGCTCCGGGTGCTGACACAGACGGCTACGAGTATTACGGCCCCGAAATGATCAAGGGCCAGCCCACATCGTTCGAAGACGATGCAGGCGCCAGTATGACGTTTCAGGATCAGTATTCCCAAAATGGCGAATACGCCCAGTGGATGCATGATTCGATCCTGATGCCGATCATCACGATAATCTGTCTGTTCGTTCTTGGTCTGCTGCTCTGGGTGGTGGCGAAATACCGGCGCCGTGAGGGTGTCGAGCCTTCGCGCACTACGCACAACACTCTAATCGAAGTCGTGTGGACGGTTGTCCCAGTTATCATTCTGGTCGCCATCGCAATCCCTTCGATCACGCTGCTGGCACGGCAGTATGAAACGCCACCGGCCGATGCGATCACGATCAAGGCTACGGGTTACCAGTGGTATTGGGGGTACACATACCCCGACAATGGCGGTTTCGAGATCATTTCGAACATGCTGTCTGAAGAAGAGGCTTTGACAAGAGGCCTGCCGGGTCAGCTTGCCGTAGATAACCGTATGGTTGTTCCTGTGGGTGTCCCTCTACGGATACAGACGACCGGCGCCGACGTGATTCATTCGTTCGCTGTCCCAAGCCTTTGGTTCAAGCTCGATGCGGTCCCAGGTCGTCTGAACGAGCGTCTTCTGACTATCGACGAGCCGGGCATCTATTATGGCCAGTGCTCGGAACTGTGCGGCGCACGTCATGCGTATATGCCTATCGCTATCGAAGCTGTGCCGATGGCGCGGTATCGTCAGTGGATTGCTGCACAGGGCGGCACCTTTGGTGATGAGGAAGAGGCAGCGCCTGAGGCGGCTCCCCTGCAACAGCCCGAAAGTGCTCTGCCCGATGCCCCTGGTGCGGGCGAGCCGGCAACAGTCGATACCGCTCCTGACGGGGCTGCGGCTCTCGATACGCAATGACCAATCCTGCGCGGCAGTCCGTTGTGACTGGCGTGCAAACCGATTAATTCCAACGCCATATGGCGATAGACGCGAAAAGAAACGAGACAGGCACGATGGCAACCACTGCTGAAGGCTTCGACGCCCACACCGACGATCATACGCATCACGGTGCCGATCACAAGCCGAGCTTTTTCGCTCGCTGGTTCATGTCGACCAACCACAAGGACATCGGAACGATGTACCTTATCTTCGCGATTGTCGCGGGGATCATCGGTGGCGCCATCTCGGGCATCATGCGCGCAGAACTGGCGGCCCCCGGCATTCAGTATCTCGGCTGGTGGGTAAATTTCATGGGCGGCGAGGCAAGCTTCGACGCCAATCTGCACATGTGGAACGTGTTCATCACTGCTCACGGCCTGATCATGGTGTTCTTCATGGTCATGCCTGCCATGATCGGCGGTTTCGGCAACTGGTTCGTCCCGCTGATGATCGGCGCGCCGGATATGGCATTTCCGCGGATGAACAACATCTCGTTTTGGTTGACGGTTGTCGGCTTTATTTCACTGTTGTTCTCGCTGTTCGTGCCTGGCGGTACAGGTCTGGGCGCAGGCACAGGCTGGACGGTCTATGCACCGCTGTCCACCAGCGGCTCGGTCGGACCGGCAGTCGATTTTGCGATCTTCTCGCTTCACCTTGCGGGCGCAGGCTCGATCCTGGGTGCGACCAACTTCATTACCACCATCTTCAACATGCGCGCACCGGGGATGACCCTGCACAAAATGCCGCTGTTCGTGTGGTCGATGCTGGTCACGGCGTTTCTGCTGCTGCTGGCTCTGCCGGTTCTGGCAGCCGCCATCACCATGCTGATTACGGACCGTAACTTCGGCACAACCTTCTTTGATGCTGCAGGCGGCGGTGATCCCGTTCTTTATCAGCACTTGTTCTGGTTCTTCGGCCACCCCGAAGTGTACATCATGATCCTGCCCGGTTTCGGCATGGTCAGCCAGATCGTGGCAACCTTCAGCCGTAAACCGGTGTTCGGCTATCTAGGCATGGCCTACGCGATGGTTGCCATCGGCGTAGTCGGCTTCATCGTGTGGGCGCACCACATGTATACAGTAGGCCTCGACGTAAACACGAAGATGTACTTCACCGCCGCAACGATGGTTATCGCCGTTCCGACCGGCGTGAAGATATTCAGCTGGATCGCCACGATGTGGGGCGGCAGTCTCGAGTTCAAGTCACCGATGGTCTGGGCACTGGGCTTCATCTTCCTGTTCACTGTAGGCGGTGTGACAGGTGTGGTGCTGGCCAATGGCGGCATCGACGATAACCTCCATGACACCTACTATGTGGTGGCCCACTTCCACTATGTACTGTCGATGGGGGCCGTGTTCAGCCTGTTCGCCGGGTTCTACTACTGGTTCCCTAAGATGAGCGGTCGCTGGCATTCCGAGTTTCTCAGCCATGTTCACTTCTGGATGTTCTTTATCGGCGTGAATGTGATTTTCTTCCCGATGCACTTCCTGGGCATGCAGGGTATGCCGCGCCGGTATCCCGACTACACAGTAGCTTACACTTACTGGAACGAGATCGCGTCCTATGGCTATCTCATCATGGCTGGCTCCATGCTCGTGTTCTTCGTGAACATTGGTTATGCTCTGGTTGCCGGACGCAGGGCCGAAAGCAACACTTGGGGACCGGGTGCAACGACGCTGGAATGGACGCTGTCCAGCCCGCCGCCCTACCACCAGTTTGAAACGCTGCCTGTGATCGAGGAGCATCACGACTACCACGATCATATGTCGACCCCTGCGAAGGTCTAAGGCCACTGCACGGTTGGCTGCCTGTTCAGTCAGGTGTCCAGTCGAACAACACAAGGGGGCGCGTCAGCAATGATGCGCCCCTGTTAGCAATAAGGCACAACCGCAAATGACTGCCGTTACAGCAACTCAGCTACCGAGCGACTGGCGCGATTTTTTCGCGCTGACAAAGCCGCGCGTGATGAGTCTGGTGGTCTTCACAGGTCTGTGCGGCTTGCTGGCTGCGCCAGAACGCATCCACCCTGTAATCGGTTTTACGGCCATCCTGTGTATTGCGCTCGGGGCCGGGGGGGCTGCCACCCTTAATCAATGGTGGGAGAGCGATCTCGACGCTGGAATGAAGCGAACGCAAGGTCGCCCGATCCCTGCTGGACGGATGCGCAGAAGCGATGCGCTTGTTTTCGGTCTGTTGCTCTCGGCTATGTCGGTGATGACGATGGGTCTGGCGGTTCATTGGCTGGCCGCATCGATCCTGCTGATTTCGATTATCTACTACGCTGTAGTCTACACTATCTGGCTGAAGCCGCGCACGCCGCAGAACATAGTGATCGGTGGCGGGGCGGGGGCCTTTCCCCCTCTGATCGGCTGGGTTGCCGCAACGGGCGATATCACCGCAATGCCGGTGCTGCTGTTTGCGATCATCTTCTTCTGGACCCCGCCACATTTCTGGGCGCTCGCCCTGTTTGTGCAGACCGATTACGCGAAGGTCGGCATTCCTATGATGCCAGTCGTGCGTGGGCAGGCCAGTACACGGCGCCAGATATTGATCTACGCATTGCTGCTGTTGCCACTGGCCGTTGCACCGTGGTGGATTAATGGAACCGGTGCCATTTACGGCATTTCTGCAATCGTTCTCACGCTTGCGTTTGTGGCGCTCAGCATTCCTGTCGCCTTCAGGCATAGCGGCGAAGGGGATAAAATGGCGCAGGAGAAGCGGCTGTTCTTCTTCTCGATCGTTTATCTTTTCGCCCTGTTTGCCATGCTTGTGGTCGATCGTTTCGCCACACCTCTGATGGAGCAATCATGACCCCAGAAGATCAAGCCGAACTTGAACGTCGCCGGAAATCGCGCAATCTTGCGCTTGGAGGTCTGCTGCTGTTTTTCGTGGTCTTGTTCTACTCGATTACGATTGTGAGGATGGGCGACTGATGGCGACTGTTTACCCCGACGATAATCGTAATGCGCGTACCGGTATGCTGGCCTTTGGCCTGGCGCTTGCCATGCTGGGTCTCGGTTATGCAGCAGTGCCTCTTTACGAGATGTTCTGCCGAGTCACCGGCTTTGGCGGCACCACACAGATCGCGAGCGAAAGCGATGCAGCGATTGCAGAGAGGCTGGCCGGAAGCGGGGCGACGCGGGATATTTCAGTACGTTTCGATGCCAGCACGGCGCGCAGTGTCCCTTGGACGTTCAAACCTGTGCAAAACACCGACACCGTCCAGATCGGTGTGCGCGACATGGCTTTCTACACAGCGAAAAACAATTCGAACATACCGATCACTGGTACCGCAACATTCAATGTAGAACCGGAGTATGCGGGGGTTTATTTCAATAAAATCCAGTGTTTCTGCTTCACCGAGCAGACACTCCAGCCTGGGCAAGAGGTCCGGATGCCGGTGCTGTATTACATAGATCCGGCAATTTTGCAGGATGAGAATGCCGATGGTCTGGAGCAAATCACACTCAGCTATACCTTCCATCGCAAAATCGAGGAAGAAAGCTGAGAGGTGAATAAATTGCGGCGGTACGAAGCCGCCTCTAGACCGACGCCCGCTGCCGCTTTAGAGGCAGTAAGAAGACTTTAGAAGCATACCCAAGCAGGAAACGCGACGCATGGCCGGTAACGTCAATCACGACTATCACATTCTCGAGCCTGATATCTGGCCCCTGATCGGTGCTTTCTCAGCGCTGACGTTCACGTCCGGCATGGTGCTCAATATGCACGAGATGCCCAATGCGTGGTTGGTGCTGGGCCTTGGCATCGCGGGTCTTATTGCCACGTTCTATGCCTGGTGGGCGAACGTGGTGAAGGAAGCACAGCGCGGCGATCACACGCCGGTTGTACAGCTTCATATGCGTTACGGCATGATTCTGTTTATCGCTTCCGAAGTTATGTTCTTTGTCGGCTGGTTCTGGAGCTGGTTCGACTTCGCCCTGTTTCCTAACGCTCTGACCGAAGTTGTCGGAGGCGTTTGGCCACCGGCCGCCATCGACGAGGTTCTGAACCCGTTCGATTTGCCGCTGATCAATACCCTGATCCTGTTGTGCTCGGGGACCACCGTCACCTGGGCGCACCACTGCATGCTCAATGGTGACCGTGATGGTGTTAAAAAAGGCCTATGGCTCACCATTCTCCTCGGTGCATTGTTTACATGCATTCAGGCGTATGAGTATGCGGTTGCGCCGTTTGCTTTCGGCGGCAACACTTACAGTTCGGCGTTTTACATGGCGACCGGGTTTCACGGTTTTCATGTCCTGATCGGCACGATCTTCCTGATCGTTTGCCTCGCGCGGACCTATAAGGGGCACTTTACGCCCCGCCAGCATTTCGGCTTTGAAGCCGCTGCCTGGTATTGGCACTTTGTCGATGTCGTGTGGCTGTTCCTGTTCATTGTTGTCTACGTTTGGGGCGGCTGGGGCGCTGAAACCCACTAATGGAGAATGGCGCACCGGACGGTTCGTTGGAAACTGAAAAAGGGCAGCCCGCCATGCGGCAGGCTGCCCTTTTCGGTTTGTGCCCGGCGTGCGGTTCGCGCACACTGTTCGACGGCATCATTCGGTTCGCCCCGAAGTGCTGCGCCTGCGGTCTGGACTTCAGCCGTTTCAATGTAGGCGATGGGCCGGCCGCGTTTTTGATTCTGATTGTCGGCGCGATTGTTGTCGGACTGGCAACTTGGCTCGAAGTGGCAGTCGGACCGCCATTCTGGGTCCATGCGCTGCTGTGGCTGCCACTGATTGTCGGGCTGACCCTCGGCGGATTGCGCTTGGCAAAGGGCGCTTTGATGGCATCCGAGTATCGCCACAATGCGCAAGAGGCACGGAGCCGTTAACTGTGATACGCCGCCTGCCGATAATTCCAACAATCATAGTTGCTCTGGCCGCCGCCATTATGGTCGGATTGGGCATCTGGCAGTTAGGCCGCGCTGACGAAAAAGAGGCGATGCTGGCCCGCTACGCCAGGGCAGGCGATTCGCCAGAGCGCGTGGTCTTCCCGCTTACCGAAGAACAGGCTGAGCAAGATCTTTATCGCCGCAGCTCTGTCATCTGCGACCGGGTGCTGGATCGCCGCGCAACGGCCGGAACCAGTGCTCAGGGTGCGAAGGGTTGGGCGCAGATTGCCCGCTGCACCCTTAATGGTGGGGGCGAAACCGAAGTCGCCCTGGGCTGGACTCGAGCTCCCGGAGGACCACAATGGACTGGCGGAGCAGTGGACGGCATTTTGGCACCCGGACCTCGCCTGATCGCCGATCCGCCGCGTGCAGGGCTGATTGCATTGGCTCCGCCCGATCCGGCGGATTTACCGAACAACCACCTCGCCTATGCCGGACAGTGGTTCTTTTTCGCGCTGACAGCGCTGGTGATCTATTGCTTCGCCGTGCTCCGACGTAGGCGCGACGAACTGGCTTCCGAAGACAACGCGGCGGACAGCGAACAGAACGAATAGAAACCGGACCGCGGTAAAGACTAGTTTTCTTGTCGCCATGCGCCGCCCGCGCTAACCCGCCGCCTATGAAATACGTCTCTACCCGCGGCTCTGCGCCCGTTCTCGATTTCGAAGGTGTTACTCTTGCAGGCCTAGCCAGTGATGGCGGGCTGTATTTGCCTGAAGAATGGCCGCAATTTTCCAAGGCGGAAATCGCGGCCATGCGCGGGCTGCCTTATGACGAAGTGGCTGCACGGGTGATGCAGCCATTTATCGGCGACGCGCTGACGCCGGAGCGCCTGCGTGAATTGACTGCGGAGGCCTATGGTCGGTTTTCACACAAGGCCGTCGTACCATTGGTCCAGCTGGATCAGCAGCATTGGTTGATGGAACTGTTCCACGGCCCGACGCTGGCGTTCAAGGACGTGGCGCTGCAAATGCTCGGCCTGCTGTTCGAGGAATTCCTTTCCCGCCGCGACCAGAAACTGACGCTGGTGGGCGCCACCAGCGGCGATACCGGCTCCGCTGCAATCGACGCAGTGGCCGGACGAGACGGCGTAGAGATTTTCATGCTCCACCCCGAAGGCCGTATCAGCGATGTGCAGCGCTGCCAGATGACCACAGTGTGCGCGCCCAACGTCTACAACATCGCTATTTCGGGTAGTTTCGATGACGGTCAGGCCGCTGTGAAGCGGATGTTCGGGGACGAAGCGCTAAAAGACACGCTGCGGCTAGGCGCGGTCAATTCGATCAACTGGGCGCGCCTGCTGGCGCAAGTTGTCTATTATTTTACCACTGCCTTGCAACTGGGCGCTCCCGAGCGTCCGGTCGCGTTCAGTGTTCCGACCGGCAATTTCGGCGACGTGTTCGCTGGGTATGTCGCAGCCAAGATGGGCCTGCCAATTGCCAAGTTGGTCGTGGCCACCAATGTAAACGATATCCTTCACCGCGCATTGTCCAACGGCGATTACTCTGCCGGCGAAGTGACGCCCACGGCCGCGCCGAGCATGGATATTCAGGTCAGCTCCAATTTCGAGCGACTGTTGTTTGATTGCGGCGGGCGCGACGGGGCGGCAATGGCAGCGCAGATGGCCGGGTTCGAAAGCTCGCAGGCTATGACGCTGACCGATCTGCAGCGTAGTGGTTCTGCCGACCTTTTCACCAGTATCCGCGTCGATCCAGACGGCATGGCGCAGGCTATGCGCCGGACCCATCAATATTGCGGAGAGATAATCGACCCGCACACCGCGATTGGCCTGGATGCAGCGCACCGGGTGGAATTGCCTGCCGATGTGCCCGTCGTAACGTTGGCCACTGCCCATCCGGCGAAGTTCCGCGACGCGGTTGAGCGGGCAACCGGCGTACGACCGCCGCTGCCTACCCGTATAGGCGATTTGTTCGCCCGCGAGGAACGCTGCGTCTCGCTACCCGGCGATTACTACGCGCTGACCGCTTATGTTCTCGAACACGCTCAGGCGAGCGCCTGATGGCAGAAGTGGTTGAACAACCACTGGTCATGGTGGGAGAGGGGTGGGACGACTACGCGCTTCTCGATAGTGGCGGAGGACGCAAGCTGGAGCGTTTCGGCTCGCACCGCTTTATCCGCCCCGAACCGCAGGCCATGTGGTCCCCCCGGCTCGATCAGAACGGTGCCGATTGGCAGGCAAATGGGGAGTTCATTCCCGGTGCCGACGAGGATGGCGGCGGCCGTTGGCATCTGACGCCAGAAATTTCCGACGATGGCTGGCCGATGGCGTGGCGTGAGGCGCGCTTTACTGCGCAATGCACGCCTTTCCGCCACCTAGGCTTCTTCCCCGATATGGCTCCGGTATGGGACTGGATGCGCGGAGAGCTGGAAGACAAGCCGGACGCACAGACGCTCAACCTGTTTGGCTATACCGGCGTGGGATCACAGACGCTGAGCGAATGCGGCCCGGTCACCCATGTCGATGCGTCAAAGAAATCCGTTGCTCAGGCCCGCGAAAACGCTGCCCTGGCTGGCATGGAAGACCGCCCGATACGCTGGCTGGTCGATGACGCTGCGAAGTTCACCGCGCGCGAGGTGCGCCGAAAAAACCGTTACGACGGTATCATCCTCGATCCCCCAAAGTTCGGACGCGGCCCGAAGCATGAGATTTGGCGGATAGAGGATGGGCTGGCACCGCTGGTTCGGGATTGCCGTGCATTGTTGGATGAGAACAGCCGGTTCCTGTTCCTGACCGTTTACGCTGTGCGGATGAGCAGCCTCGCGCTGGCCGGCTTGCTGGGTGAAATCTTCGCTGATTTGCCTGGCAACATCGAGCATGGCGATCTGGCTGTGCGGGAGACAGGTACAGACGGACGTCTTCTGCCCACAGCAATCTTCGCGCGCTGGTCCAATCCGCGTTAAAGACACCGCTATGGCCGATTCGCTCACTCTCCGCTTTGCCGATATCGAAACCGATGTGCTCACCGGCATATATTCGGAGGAGACGGGCAAGCCCCAGCCGCTGAGGATCACGATAGAGGCGGCCTATAAGGTCGCTGAACACTATGATGCCGATACTCCGCTGGAAGCGAGCAAGAACTACATGGACTTGAAATTCGCCTGCACGGACGCGCTGCCGGATGGTGTACATTTCAAGCTGATCGAATCGGTCGCGGATCATATTTGCAAGACGCTGTTCGCTCAGGATGGCAAGGTGCTGTCTGTTACCGTGCATATCGTTAAACTTTCGATTGCAGTCGGGTCCGAACAGATCGGGATTACGCTGACGCGCGAGCGGCGCTGATGGATGCCCACGGTCAAACTGTGATCGAAACCGGCACACTGGCTCCTGATGCGCTCGAAGCTGCTGCAACATTTTATGGACGGGTTGCCGCAGATATTGCCCGCGCCGTCTCCAGCGGAGCGACCAGCGTGGTTCTGGCACTACCGCAGGCTCCGCATGACCATACGGGTTGGCGGCGGGCAGTCGCACGAGATATGGCACGGGCCCATGCTCCCGTGCGGGTCAACGTAATCGCCGGGGACGATGAAGCGGCAACTGCGGCCACCTGCTCCTATTTGGCAGGCGCGTCCGGTATCACAGGGCAGTATCTGCCTACAGACGGCATGGGTGCCGGTGAGATGGAGTAGCGGGTATGCAAGAGACGGGTCTGGTCGATACGTTCGGGCGGCAAATTACATATCTGCGGCTATCGATTACCGATCGCTGTGATCTGCGCTGCACATATTGCATGCCGGAACGCATGACCTTCCTGCCGCGCAAGGAAGTGCTGGACCTGGAAGAGCTTTATGCTCTCGCGCGTGGCTTCATGGCACGCGGTATCCGGAAAATTCGACTGACGGGCGGTGAGCCACTGTTGCGTAAGGATGCCGTCGATCTGGTACGGGCCATCGGCCGCCACGTGGGCACGGAGCTGGACGAGCTGACCATGACCACCAATGGCACACAGCTGGCGCAGCACGCGGTTGCACTGGCTGATGCGGGCGTGCGGCGGATCAATGTTTCGCTTGATACGCTGGACCGCAAAACCTTTGCCGAACTGGCTCGGCGTGATGCGCTGCCTCAGGTGCTGGGCGGGATTGCAGCGGCAAAGGCTGCTGGTCTGAAGGTCAAGATCAATACCGTCGCACTCAAGGGCGTGAACGAGCATGAACTGCAGCCGCTGATCGCGTGGGCGCATGGCGAAGGGCATGACATCACGCTGATCGAAACAATGCCGCTTGGAGTTGTGGACGAGGACCGGACCGACCGCTTCCTGCCTTTATCTAAGGTGCGCACGGAATTGGAGGCGCATTGGACGCTGAACGCTTCGAACCATCGTACCGGCGGCCCGTCCCGCTATGTAAAGGTGCGCGAGACGGGCGGACTGCTTGGTATGATAACCCCACTGACGGAGAATTTCTGCTCTGGATGCAACCGCATCAGGGTAACGACGACCGGCCAGCTTTATCCTTGCCTTGGCGGCGGCGAGCGGGTCGATCTGCGTGCTGCGCTGCGATCCGATGAGCCCGAGGCTGAATTACAGGCTGCGCTGGATCAAGCGATGGCGATTAAGCCGGAGCGGCACGATTTCCGCATCGGGAAGGGCGAGGCGCCCGCATTGGGCCGGCATATGTCGGTGACCGGCGGATGATCCGAATTGTCTATCTGGGAATGCTGGCTGATCTCGCCGGGAGGGGAGAAAGCGAATTTGGCGCTACTACCGAAGAGATAGATTGGGCCGATCTGCTGGCTTTATTGGAAAGCCATATGAACCGGCATCTGGCGGACGCTATCAGGGCAGATACCGTAAAAGTGGCTTTAAATGGTAAGGTGTTGCTGGATAGGGAAGATTTGTCTGCAAAACACGGTGACGAGATCGCACTTCTTCCGCCGGTGAGCGGTGGCTAGAGTGAAGCTGTCGGCGCCTGCTGATGTGCGCATTCTGGAAAACGGCTTTTCCGTAGGGGAGGCGCTGGCTGCATTTAATGCGGGCCATCCGGTGTCCGGCGGTATCGCGAGCTTCGTCGGCAAAGTGCGGCCCGACGGAGAAGTCAAAGCGCTGGAACTGACGCATTACGCGCCTCTCACCTTGCCGGGTATGGAAGATATCGCGGGGCGGGCGCTGGAACGGTGGCAGTTGGACGGCATTCTCGCTTGGCACAGGATCGGCACGCTGACATCAGGACAGCCGATAGTACTGGTAGCAGCGGCAGCACGCCATCGCAGGGCGGCCTTCGACGCGACCGATTTTGTGATGGATCACCTGAAAAGCGCAGCATGGTTCTGGAAGCGTGAGCGGCGCGGCAGCGGTCCGAACGGTGGTTGGCACTGGATAACCCCGCACGATGCCGATTATGCCGCCCGCAATCGGTGGGACAGTCCTTAACCGCGCATCATCAGCGGATGCGCGCCCGCAATTGCGACAGGATGCGGTCCTCTTCCTCCAGAAGAGCAATAATGGCATCGCGCGCCTCGGCCACTTCGACGACTGGATCGAAGCCGGTTGCCTGATCGGCAAACAATGCATCGAGATCGGCGAGGGAGATGGCCGTGACGGAACGGCGCGTTTCCAGATCGGCCAGTGCAACCTGTGCCCCCGACCATGCATCGCTGGCCCGCGCAGCCCCTGCGCCGGCGGATACAGCGCGGCGCGCGGCAGGTGCAGCGTCCAGAAATTGTTGGTGTGCGCGCACGGTTTCGCTGCGTAAGGCAGCTATTTGTTGGAGCACATTGGTGCTGGCCATGCGCGGAAGAGCGGGTGCGACAGGTTCCGGCAGGGACGGAGCCTCTATTACCCCGCGCTGGCGTTCCGCATCGCGCACGGCAAGCGACGGATAATCTGTATCAGCAGTGGCACAGGCGGAAAGCGCGAACAGCGCGGCAGATGTTACCAGCATGGCTGGGGTCTGCTGGTAAGGTGTGGTTCTAGCGGCCATAGGGCTGCCTTATCACGGGCGGGGGGCGATGCCACCCTCTCGAAGCGGTTGTTGGATTTCGAAAAGTGCGGGGCGGAAGGCAAATTCTCTTTCGGGAAAGCCGCTTTTCCGGTTCAGTTGCCGTTGACTTGGCAGCGGCGGTCCCTTAACGGCATTCGTCTTTCCGGGCTCCGCTTTCTGGCGGTAAGTCCGTCGCGCCGTTCTCGTGAGGGGGCGGCACAGCACTAAAACGGAAGTATATAAGCCATGTTCGCTATCGTGCGCACAGGCGGCAAGCAGTACCGTGTTGCCGCCGGAGACAAAATCGCCGTCGAAAAGCTTTCCGGTGAAGCCGGTGAGACCATTACGCTGGGTGACGTCCTGTTGGCAGGCGAAGGCGATTCGATCGCCGACGCAGCCAAAGTAACGGTCTCCGCTGAGATCATCGCCCAGGCAAAGAGCGAGAAGGTGATCGTTTTCAAGAAACGTCGCCGTCATAATTACCGCCGCAAGGCTGGCCATCGCCAGCAGATGACGCTGCTGCGAATCACGCAGGTCGGCGACAGCAAGGCTGAAAAGAAGGCTGCGCCGAAGAAAACGGAAGCCAAGGCTGAAACACCTGCTCCGGCTGCAGAAAAGGCTCCGGTAGCTGAGAAGAAAGCTGCACCGGCGAAGAAGCCGGCTGCGAAGGCTGCAGCACCGAAAAAAGCTGCTGCAACCGAGAAGGCTCCTGCAAAGAAGCCTGCAGCGAAGAAGGCGGCACCCAAAACCGCCGACAAGAAGTAAGGAGACTTAGGCGTGGCACATAAAAAAGCAGGTGGTTCATCCCGCAACGGTCGCGACTCCGCAGGCCGTCGTCTCGGCGTGAAGAAATTCGGCAGCGAAGGCGTGATCGCGGGTAACATTATCGTTCGCCAGCGCGGTACCAAATACTACCCGGCGACGAATGTCGGCATGGGCAAGGACCATACGCTGTTCGCGCTTGAAGATGGTGTGGTGCGTTTCCACACCGGGCGTCTGGGACGCAAATTCGTATCCGTCGATGCGATTGCGCAGGCAGCCGAATAACCGGACGGTTCGATAAGGGATCCGTCCACCAGGACGGTCCCAGCCGGGTTTACCACCGGCACACCTAGAGGGAGATGGGACTTTCCTGGTTTACCAGGGAGCCCGTCTCCCTCTTGTCGTTTCTCCCTCTCTTGTCGGCTGGTTCTGCGCCCGCTGTCAGGAAACTGCCATGCTGCACCACTATTTAAGTGGTGCGGGGCCGAGAGGAGAAAAAGCGTGTTCCATCGCAGCGAAAGGTTGCTGTTGAGGCCCCCATGGGCGGAAGACTGGGAAAACCTGTTAGGCGGCATCGCCGATGAAGGCGTGGTCCGCAATCTGGCCAGCGCGCCGTGGCCCTACCGTGCTGACGACGCACGAAAATTCGTATCCTTGCCAATTGCCGGAAAATTCCCGCGCTTTCTGATTACGCTTGCCGACAGTGCCGCGTTGATCGGGTGCATCGGGATCGATGCCCATGATGACGATGCAGAGCTGGGCTACTGGATTGCCCGCCAGCACTGGGGACACAGCTACGCCACCGAGGCTGGCCTCGCGGTGCTGGAAATCGCGCACACTCTGGGCCATCGTCGCATTGTTGCCAGCCATTATCTCGACAACCCTGCTTCGGGCCGCGTGCTTGAAAAACTTGGGTTCCAGCCCACTGGCCTTGTAGTCGAACGGCATAGCTGTGGACGCGGTGAAGCTGCACCGACGGCAGAATATGTGCTCGATATGGACAGCATACGATTTGAAGGACTGCGCGCCGCCTGAAGATAGGCTGGAGACAACAAAAAAACCCGTTGCCGATATCCGGCAACGGGTTTTTTGGCAGGAAGAGCTTATTCTGCCGGCATCAGCGCGGCAGCAAATTCGCCTTCATATTTGCCGATGAGATCGCGGTCGTCATGGTTCCAAGGATGGAAGCCGGGTTTGAAATAGGACAGCCATGCGGGAAAGATGCGGCGCACCACGCCCGGTGACACGGTCAGATATTTGAACAGCCCCCAGCGCGCCTTCCAGCCAGTGATGCCATCCTGTTCCAGCAGGTCCAGCGTATCAATCCAACGGTTCTTGAAGAAGCGCCCGGTGACCAGCAGCATGGTAAGGGAACGAACCTTCCATGCCTTCCAGCCGCTCCAGTCACGGGTTGCATGCAACCAGGTGTCGTAGGCGACGCCTTTGTGCTCCACTTCTTCAACCGCGTGCCAGCGCCACATATCGCGCACTTCGGGGTCGGCCTGATCGAAATGGGCGGGGTTGGCGAGAAATTCATGCGCCATCATGGCCGTGTAATGCTCAAGCGCCATTGTCACGGCAAGATTGGCAATGGCCGGGCGGCCCTTGGTCAAATCCAGCATCTCCTTCACGCGGTCATCAATCTTGGCGATGTCGTAACCTGCGTCCTGCGCCAGCCGGTTGAAGGCGATATGTTCGCGCGTGTGGTTGATTTCCTGCCGGACGAAGGCGCGAATTTCCGCGCTCAGTTTTGCATCCGCGCCCTCGCGGTGTGCTTTCACGGCTTCGATGAAAAAAGCCTCGCCGCGCGGGAAAGTAGCGGACAGGGCATTATGCCACGCAGTGCCAAAGGCATCGCCTGCCCACCAGCGCGAAGGCGTTGTCTCACGGTTGAATCGTTCATCACGCACCGTGATGGCGAGATCGGAAGGACTGCCCGACATGGCGGCATCCGCAATAGCGGGCGTTTCAAAAGATGTGTGTGCGTTCATGATAACCTCGAGTAACTGACATCAATGTAAATAGCGTTACTGACACTAATGTCAATAAGCTATCTCGCGCTTGCCGCAACCCCCGGTCAGGTCTACGCGCAGCGTAATGGCAACCCGCAAACGTCTCTCCCCCGAAGAATCACGCGCCGGAGCATTGGTGGCGGCGCGGGCCCTGCTGATCGAGGCAGGTCCGCAGGCGGTCACGCTGAAGGCCGTAGGCGCGCGTGTGGGGCGCACCCATGCCAATTTGCTGCACCATTTCGGATCGGCTTCGGGCCTGCAACGCTCGCTCGCTGCGCATCTGGCGCAGACGGTTTGCGAAAGCATTGCGGAAACGGTCCGGGCCAATCGCGCGGGCGAGGGTTCCCCGAGAGAAGTGGTCGATATCGCTTTCGATGCATTCGACAATCAGGGCGGCGGCGCGCTGGTAAGCTGGATGCTGGCGACGGGCCATGAGGATTCGATTCAGCCGTTCGTCGAAGCGATACACGGAATGGTGGACGATCTGAACCCCGAGGAAGACGGGCATGAAGAAGCGCGCATGGCGCATGAGGCCACACTGGCGGTCGTTCTGCTGGCGCTGGGCCACTCGCTGATCGGCGCGCCTCTGTCGCAATCACTGCGGCTGGCAGAGACAACCGCACGCGATATGGCGGTAAACATTATTGATGCTTCGCTAATCCAGGCGCAAATGAACGCCGGTAAGGCTGCGGACTAGCCCTCGTCCGCCGCAGTCAATCGCATCCAGCCAGGCGCACTGTCTGGATCAATATCGGCCACTCGCAGATGCACCACGGCTAAACCAAGATTCTCGTGACGGGCCGTGATCCGCTTCTCTTCTGCGGAGGCAAGCGGCACAACCAGCAGGCGGCGATTGACCTTTTGCCGCCAGTTCATTCGCGCCGTGTTTTCCTGCCCGACATAACATCCCTTTTCGAAACTGACGCCATTCAGTTCAACCGCGTTGGTTTCAAGCCAGAGTATGTTGCCAAGTTCCGCATTCCCTTCGGCCACACCAAGTGAAAGCCGATGCTGCGTCCATTCTGCATCGGCGGAAGTATCGGCATCGTCGGCCGGTGCGATCCACCGTTCGCCAAGCGCATGAAGACGCGGATCGGGCGGGGCGCCGTCACCGAGCTGCTTCTGCCAATACACAGCCCACATATCGTCGCGAGCAATCGTTATCCTCCGGCGTAGGCGGTACAAGGATAGCCGCTTGACCAGATCATCGGCAGCTGCCGCTTCGCAATCGATCAGCAGATCGCCCTCGCCTGCGGGCCATACGATCATGTCGAACAGTGCCTTGCCCTGTGGGCTCAGCAGTCCGGCGTAGGCTGGCAGTTCGCCCTTCACGTTACTTGTCAGTAGACCCTGTAGGAAATCGGCCACATCCTCCTCCGGATCGGTGGGAGAGATGCGCAGCACGGCGCGGTCGAACAAACGGGTTGCTGTCATGGCGCTATAGCTGGCGATTTGCTTCCCCGCGTCAAGTGTCGGCAAGCCGACGGACTATACCCGCAGCCATACGGCGGCCAAGTTCGCGGCCCTGTTTCGGGTAGAGAAACGGTTCGATCAGTTCCGCCTCCATCAGCAGTAAAGCACCTTCATTACCGCGAACCATATCGATCCGTGCGTATAGCGGCGTGCCGTGCGGAAGGGCATCAACGATCGCCTTTGCAGAAGCGCATTCGCCTTTGGGCGGATCGTAGGCTTCTTCGCAGCCCCCGTAATCCGACTGGACACGGTAATCTCCGTCAGCAGGCCGTTTGATAACGGCGTGGCAAAATTGACCGTCGATAAACAGGAAAGAGATTTCGCCGGTTTCGCCAATCGCTGGCAGGAAGGGCTGGACCATAACCGGCATTTCGAGCGACCAGTTTAGCGGGAATGTGTCTGCCGCAGAGAACACATGCTGCCCTTCCGCATTTGCGCCCACTTGCCGCTTCACTACCAGACGGTCTGTATCGAACCGGGTAAATGCGGACGACAGGTCTTCCCGCGTCACCCGTTCATGCCACTGCGTCGGAATAGTCGCAGCGTTGGCCTCCGCCAGCTCGCGCAAATAGGTTTTGCGGCTATTCCAGCGCACTAGTTCAGGCGAATTGCACACGGTGATGCCGCGTTCGGCCAGGCTGTCGATCTTGGCGAGAAACTCTGTCTCGTGATCCTGATAATCCCATGCTGTGCCGATTAGGACCAGCTTTATATCATCGAAAGACTGATCAGAAGCGCGCCACTCGATCTCTCGCAATTCCATCCCCGCCGCTTCCATTTCAGGCCGCAGAGCCGCGACTTGCAAATCGTGTTCGAATGCATCGGAGCGTCTGTTGGTGGATGCAGGGTTCGTGCCGGGGCAGGTCAGAAAGCCGATAGTCATTCGATTTTGCATAAGCTGTCGCTTCGTAGCTGGAAAGAGCAAGGACTGCGCCTTATGGTGTCCAGTCGATGACACAGACCCTCACGATCCGCCGCCCCGACGACTGGCACGTACATTTGCGCGATGGCACCATGCTGGAAGGGGTGGCGCAGCACACTGCGCATCAGTTCGCCCGCGCCATCGTGATGCCCAATCTCAGCCCGCCGGTGACCACCAGTGCGCTGGGCGCTGCTTACCGTGACCGGATTATGGCTGCTCTGCCGCAGGGCAGCAGCTTCATACCGCTGATGACTTGTTATCTGACTGACGACACCGATGCGGATGATCTGGCAAAAGGTTTTGCAGATGGTGTGTTCACAGCTGCCAAGCTGTATCCCGCCAATGCCACGACAAACTCTGCCCACGGGGTAAGCGATATTGCCCGATTGCGGCCTGTGTTCGAACGTATGGCCGATATCGGTATGGTTCTATGCATACACGGCGAAGTCACCGATCACGACATTGATATTTTCGACCGTGAGGCGGTGTTTATCGAACGAACGCTGGCACCGCTGCACACCGATCTGCCGCATCTGAAGATCGTGTTCGAGCATATTACAACCAGCGATGCGGTCGATTTTGTACTCGGAGCGGGTGATACGGTGGCCGCAACCATCACACCGCAGCATTTGCATATCAACCGCAACGCGATGCTGGTGGGCGGAATGCAACCACACAATTACTGTCTGCCTGTCGCCAAGCGCGAGGCGCACCGCCTGGCTTTGCGGAAAGCGGCCACGTCCGGTTCGGCAAAGTTTTTTCTCGGTACCGATAGTGCGCCCCATGCAAAGGGGGCCAAGGAAAGCGATTGCGGCTGTGCCGGCATCTTCAACGCGCCCTTTGCTATCGAAAGTTATGCCGCCGTGTTCGAAGAAGAAGGCGCGCTCGACAGGCTGGAAGGGTTTGCCAGTCTGTTCGGGCCCAGGTTTTACGACCTGCCGGTGAACGAAAGCCGGATTACGTTGGAACAGGTAGAGCATACTGTGCCTGCCGCTATCGAGGCAGGTGGCGGGCCGGTGGTACCGTTCCATGCCGGTGAAATGCTCAGATGGCGGCTGGCTTAACCCGCGATTTTGACCACAGATCCCATGTAAACAACGCCAATGCCGCCCAGATAAGAGCGAAGCAGGCGGCCTGTACTGGCTTCAGATCTTCCTGAAAGACTGTAAGCCCCAAAACGAACACGATTGTCGGGGCGAGGAACTGCACAAAACCCAGTGTGGAATAAGGCATCCGGCGCGCTGCAATGGCAAACAGCCACAGCGGAACAGCGGTTATCAATCCACCCAGTATGATAGCAGCGCTCAACCAGAAAGAGTTGCCGAAAGAACTTCCCGCCGGAGAGGCGGCATACCATGCCGCGATGCCTGCTGCGGGTATCAAGAGCAGTAAGCTTTCAATCGCCAGACCGGGAAGGGCGCCCACTGTAACCTGTTTGCGCAGAAGGCCGTAGGTTCCGAAACTGAGCGCCAGGGTCAGGCTGATCCACAAGGTGGTAAGCGCGCCTGCCGCCAGAATGGCTACGCCTAAAGCAGCCAGCGCGACTGCAATCCATTGCAGGCGCGACAGACGTTCGCCCAGTAGCAGCGTACCCAGAAGCACATTGAGCAACGGGTTGATATAATAGCCCAGACTTGCGGCATAGACATGGCCACGCTGGATTGCCCAGACATAGACGAACCAGTTAATGGCTATCAGTGTGGCGCTGGCAAGCAGGATACGCAAAACCTTGGGATTTGTCAGGGCGGCGCGGATTTCGCCCCATTGCCGACGCGCGGCGACGATTACGGCGCAGACGGGCAGGGTCCAGACAATCCGCCACCCGACGAATTCCACTGGTGGTACGCTGGAGACCAAGATCAGATAAAGCGGCATCAACCCCCACACAATGTACGCGCCCAGCGCTGCGGGCAGGCCCGATGACTTCGATTCGCTCGCTTCCGGCACCGGCATGGCTGTGGGGAGGGGGGCCGGGGCCTTGGTATCGTTCATCCAAGCCGCCTAAGCCCGGCGCAAGGCACTCGCAAGCGTCAAGTTTGGCGCAGTTCGTCCGTCCGATCGCCTCCACTCGTCGCAAAATATCAATCTGACGACGCGGTTGCATTCCATTCATAAAAGAACCCCTATTACTGAACGCGTCGAAAGGGTCGAGGTGGAAGGTCCGGACGGCAGCGCCAGCAAATCGCGCCAAAACAAGGAATTCAGAATGCTAAGCACCGTCAAAGCCGCCGCTCTCGCCATTGCCGCAACAGGTATGGCGTTCGCTGTTCCCACCGCCGCTGCACCAACAGTCCAAGGCAGCTCCAACAGTGTGCCTGCCAACATCACCATGATGCAGCCGCTCGGAGATATGCAGTTCGAGCATGGCCGCAAACGGGACAAGCATTACAAGCGTGGCCGCGGCCATCATAAGGATCGCCGTGCGCAGCGCCACAACTCCCGCGGGTATGATCAGGGCTATCGTAACTATCAGCCGCAGAGACAGGCGTATTACGGCGACCGTGTTAACCGCAACACCCGCGTCTGGCGCGCCCGTGACGGCCGGTATTACTGCAAGAAAAGCAACGGCACCACCGGCCTTTTGATCGGCGGCGCAGCCGGCGCCTTGCTCGGCCGCGAACTTGCCGGAAACGGCGATCGGACACTGGGTGCCATTCTGGGCGCAACGGGCGGTGCTTTGCTGGGCCGTGAGATAGACAGCGGGAACGCTCGCTGCCGCTAACAGTCGGCACCAACGAACAATCTTCGTCTCCAGCGCAAGCAGGGGCGGGGCACGGCACCCCACCAAGCCGTGAAAAGTGCCTCGGGCCCGTTAAACGGTCCGGGGTGCTTTTGCATCGGACCGAGCAATTGACCTGCTCTTTACTCTATTTCTGCTAACGGGCGCGTATGTCGCGCATTGCCTTTCTAGCCGCCTTGGCTGCGGTGTTGCCCGGATGCGGCAACCCGGTCCAGGACGAGGTCCTTCCGCCGGAACGCGATCCCGTGGCGGTGCAGGCAATCAACGATCAGATCATGACCGATCCGGACTTGTCCGCCCGCAATGAAGCCAATGCGGCGCTTACTTCCAGTACAGACAACTCTATCCCGCCCGTGGTCGGTACACGCGATGCGATTTCCGCCGCGCGGTCGGAGGCGTTGGAACTGGTCGATGGGGTTGGCGTCTTTGAAGCGCTGCCCGATGATATTGCCAGCGCAGAACCGCTGCCTGCCAGCGCCGGCATCGGTTTGCAGGGCATGGCATCCCTGACGAAATCGTTCGAACCATGCGTGGCGGGTATGGGCTACACCGCACGGTGGGCTGTAGAGTGGCCGGAGATCGTGCCGCTCTACCCGCGGTCCAATCTGCGGGAAGCTGCGGGCAATACCCGAGGTGATTGCAGGCTGCGTGCGGCATCTTTGCTGACCCCTGTTCCGTATGACGATGTCGCAGCCTTCTATCTTGCGAAGGCAAAGGCCGAAGGTCTGCGAACTGCCATAGTGCAGACGGGATCGGTCTATGTCGTGTCGGCGGCGGGCCGGGGGGTAGAAGCGCGCATCTATATTGCTCCTACTGCTTATGGCCAGACGCGCATCGATCTGGTGCTGCAGGGGGAAGTCTACGCAGGCTCGTTCAGCTGTCCTTGAACCCTACGCCAATGCTGGCCCTTGGCTGTTCCAGTTCCGAACTTGCGACCGGATAGGCGCAGTAGTCAGCGGCGTAAAAGGCTGCTGGGCGGTGATTGCCGGACAAACCCAGCCCGCCAAACGGTGCCTTGGAAGATGCACCATTTGTCGGCTGGTTCCAATTGACGATGCCTGCGCGAACGCTGGACCAGAACCGGCTGTAATCCTGCGGGGTGCCGCCAACAAGCGATGCCGAAAGACCAAATCGCGTATGGTTGGCTTCGGCAATCGCTTCGTCCAGATTGGCCACCTTGATAACTTGCAGCAATGGACCGAAAAGTTCCACATCGGGCCGGTCGGGGATGTTGGTGGTGTCGATGATAGCCGGGCTGAGAAACGGCAGATCGTCGTCCGGGCGTTGCATATGCTTGATTGCCTGCCCGCCATTGGAAAGGAAATAGAGGAAGCTTTCAACCAACTGGTCGGCCACACCGTTATCGATGACCGGCCCCATAAATGGTGCTGGTTCTGCAAACGGCTCACCGACAATCAACCGATCGGCCAACCGTTTCACCTCGGCAATAATGTCATCATACATGCTTTCCACCACGATCAGGCGGCGCGCTGCGGTGCAGCGCTGACCGGAAGTGGTGAATGCCGATTTTACAATCAGAACAGCAGCATCGGTTATCAGGGGTGTATCGGCCACGACAATCGGGTTGTTGCCGCCCATTTCCAATGCCACGATTTTGCCAGGATTTGTGGCCAGCCGCTTGTTTATCGCAATTCCGGCTTGTGCGCTGCCTGTGAACAGAACTCCGTCGACCCCGCGATGGGCGACCAGCGCCTTGCCTTCTTCCGGGCCACCGGGAAGAAACTGCGCCACGGCCGCAGAAATACCGGCCTTGTTGAAACACTGCATCAGCAACTCGCCGACTGCAGGCGTTTTCTCGCTGGGTTTGAAAATAACCACATTGCCCGCAATCAGTGCAGGCACGATATGACCATTGGGAAGGTGAGCGGGGAAATTATAGGGCCCGAGAACCACCATTACACCATGCGGCTTGTGCCGCACAGCCGCAGAACCACCCAAAGCGCTGTCGAGCTTTTTCTGGCCGGTCCTTTCAGCATAGGCTGTAACGGAAATATCGACCTTGTTGATGACCGCTTCGACCTCTGTGTGCGCTTCCCACAACGGCTTGCCGGTTTCGCGTGCGATCAGTTCGGCCAGCTTGGCCGATGCACTGCGCACTTCATTGGCGAAGCGCCGGCACAGCTCGATACGCGTGGCCAGTGGCTTTGCAGCCCATGACGGCCATGCCCTGCGTGCCCGATCGACCGCAGCATCGACATCCCCGATCTTGCTGCGCCAAAGTTCTTCGCCCGTAGCTGGTTCGTAGGAAATTATCTCGCTGGTCGACACGTGCTTGGTTTTCCCTATTCGTCTGGTGATGTTACCTGCATCCAGACAGCGTTAACTGCTTCGCATATCTAAATATGCCCTTGAATTTCCTTATCCGTTGGCACATTGTCCAGCACATGAACAACGTCGGGGGGACATCCAGCGTAATGATCTGCTTTCGTCAGCGCCCTAGCGTTAGACGGGCTTCGCAAAACAATAAAGGCCCGCTGGAAACGGTTGGCGCGCCTTGGGCCGAAGGGACAAGCCTGTATTAGCTTTATATGCAAGCGGTTTAGGTTAACTTAGAAAACGAGGGAACACTATGCGTAACACGATGATCAACCGGGCAGGATATGCCCTTTCTGCTTCCGGCGTTGCAATTGCCGCAATGGCTCTGGCCGCCACTCCGGCGGCCGCTGCCGAATGTATCCTCGATACAGATAATGACGGTGTCTCTTCGGCTGGCGATACCGATGGTAGCGCCACTTCCGATGGTATCACCACGCTCGCATGTGGTGCTTTCTCTAACGCTGAAACCGCTGCGACGGCCATTGGTTTTGGAGCCAATGCCAACGCCGTTGGCGTTGCGGTGGGTGCAACGGCTTTCGCTGATCTTCAAGGAGCGGCATTTGGTGCGGTAGCGGTAGCAAACCGGAACGGAATTGCCAGTGGCTACCAATCGTTCGCTGATCGCGGTGCCACTGCCACCGGTGCGAATTCATCGGCTGGCATGGGTTCGGTCGCAACGGGTTTCAACGCCACGGCTGATGGTTTTAGCGCCGTTGCAATTGGCCGCAACGCCAGCGCGTCGCGCAACCGTGCAATTGCTATTGGTGCCGAATCGGTAGCATCCGGACCTGAGGCAAGTGCTATCGGCTATAATGTGCAGGCAACTGGCGCATCATCCTCTGCTTTTGGTGCTGATGCGGTCGCTTCGGGCAACCAGGCTATTGCATTCGGCAAGTCTGCTCAGGCTACTGACACAAGCGACATCGCAATTGGTACGCGTGCTTTGGCCAGTGGCGGTGACGCTATCGCAATCGGCGGCAACCGCGACTTGGATGGTGGACGTGCAACCCAGGCGATCGGCGCGTCTACAACAGTGGTTGGTGGTCAGGCTCTGGCAATCGGCGCCGGTACGACCGCATTTGGTTGGCGCTCGGAAGCCGTTGCAGAACGCGCAACGGCCCTCGGTCACCTTGCCACTGCGCAGGGTGTTCGTTCGGTAGCAATTGGTGAAAACGCAGACGCACAGAGCGATTTCGCCACGGCGATCGGTAACGAATCGATTGCCACCGGCGTTGATGCGCTGGCGATTGGCGACACGGCCGTCGCAACCGGCAATTCGACGACTTCTGTTGGCGGCGAGTCGGTAGCGACCGGTCCCGGTGCGACAGCATTTGGTTGGCAATCGGGTGCCAATGCAGAACGTGCGACGGCTCTCGGCCATCTGGCTCAGGCCAATGGCGTCCGCTCTGTCGCGATTGGTGAAGAAGCGCTTGCTGGCGGTGACGGTTCGATTTCCGTCGGCAACCTCTCGGTTGCTTCCGGTGTCGACTCGATTGCCATTGGTAATGGAGCAACCGCTACCAATGATGGCCAAGTCGTCATTGCCAATCTGGACAGCAGCACCGACAGCCAGGCCGGCATAACCAACTTCGTGACCGCTGATGCGAACGGGACACTGGGCTTGACCACCGGCATCGCAACCGCATCCTCGGTTGCTGCAGTGGCTTCTGATGTCGCTGCTCTGCAGACGCTGACGAGCAACCAGTCCGCACAGATCAACACGCTGTTCGGTCAGACGGCCGCCAACAGTGATGCGATCGAGCGTGCCAATGAAGGTGTTGCAATGGCTCTGGCGATGGAAAGCCCCATGCTTCCCGCAGGCACCAACTTCGGTGTTTCCGGCGGTGTTGGTTACTTCGAAGACCGCGCAGCAGGCACGATGGCCTTCTCTGCCCGCGTAGGCACCAACGCATCGGTTTCTGCCGGCCTTGGTGTTGGCTTCGACAGCGGCGAAGTGGGTGCACGTGGCGGCTTCCAGGTTGCCTGGTAGGCGGTTACACAATCGGTCATGACTTTGACCGAATCGAACAAAGGAATGCCGGTGCCAAGCGCCCCGGCATTTTTTTATGCGGCACTGATTACCGGCGCTCTGGCTGTCATGGTCGCCAGTCTCCCTGTACCCGCCATTGCCCAACAGGCCCGGCCTTTGGCAGCTCCTACAATCGATGCTCCCGCTTCGATGCGGCCCGTCCCAGGTCAACTGGAGATGTCGCAGCTGATATGGTCGACGATGCTGGCGGTCGAACACGCGAACCGGTCCGGTAATTACAGCGTGCTGCGGCAATTGGGCTCACAGGGTTTTCAGATCGGCAACTCGCCTGCGCAGCTGGCGCAAGCGTTTTCCGGCCTGCGCCGGACAAATCTGGATCTTTCGATCACACTGCTCGTGCCGCCAACCTATACCGAGGCACCCAGTGTTCTGCAGGACGGTGTTTTCAGGGCTCGCGGTATTTTTCAGCTGCGACCGCGCGCGATAGGTTTTGACCTCTATTATCAATGGGAAGAGGGGCGCTGGAAAATCTACGGTATAGATATTGTCCCGCTCAGCATGGTCGAACAGCGATAGATAGATAGAACGCGGCGCTGCTTCGGCGGATATTCAGGTCGCCAGATGACCGGCGGGCGCTGGCGGTGCCCCGTGCGCTTCTCCTGCAAGCCGCAGCGCAGCGACTTTCGCCTCCAGCGGGCTCCAGTCATCGTCGCGGTCGATATGCGACCAAAGTTCCTCGACTTCCTCGATGATCATGGATTGCGGCTGCTGGCCTGACCAATAGGGGTGGTCGGGGCCGGCGGGTTGGTACCCGTCAAAGGCTGCGGCCAGCTCTCCTTCGGCGTTGCGCCCTGCGTGGTGGGCGAAGAAGAACGCATCGGGTTGCCACGCACCTTCGCGCAGTTCCTTCTCACACGCGGCCACCAGCGCCGCATCCGCATCCGTTCCGCGCGGGGTCACGCCAAGCCGCCAGCACCACCGCCGCGCGATATGCTGCATGTAGAGCGGCCCGAACCGGTCCAGTGCTGCAATCAACGGAGGTGCATCGCACAATAGACGCAGTGCAACAGCCATCTGCCCGCAATTCCAGTGCATTGCCTCCGGCTGCCGGCCAAAGGCATATAGCCCCTGATGGTCGAAATAGGCGGCAGTGAA
This sequence comes from uncultured Sphingomonadaceae bacterium, assembly GCA_913060895.1. Lineage (GTDB taxonomy): Bacteria > Pseudomonadota > Alphaproteobacteria > Sphingomonadales > Sphingomonadaceae > CAJXSN01. The sequence continues at coordinate 27,614 of CAJXSN010000001.1, read as the reverse complement.
GGACGGGTCCCAGCGGGGCAGCCAGCGCCACGGGCCATAATCGAAGCTCTCGCCAGAGATATTCATATTGTCGGTGTTGAGCACCCCGTGAACAAATCCCGCGACCATATAACTTGCCGCCAGATCGGCCATCCGCTCCACGATATTATGCATCAGCTGGACTGCTGGATCGTTACGGCCCGGAGCATCGTCGGGCAGCGGTGGGCCGGGAAAATGTTGCAGGCAATAGGCGACCAGCGCCTCCATATGATCCGCTTGCTCCAGCGCGAGCAGGCGCTGGAAAGTACCGATACGGATATGGCCGTGGCTCAGGCGGGTCATAACGGCGGAGCGGGTCGGCGAGGGTTCGTCTCCGCGCTCCAGCGGTTCGCCTGTTTCCACCACACTGAAAGTGCGCGAGGTGTCGACGCCCAAGGCTTCGAGGAACTCGGTAGCGAGGATTTCGCGCACTGCGCCCTTCAACGTCAGCCGGCCATCACCGCCACGGCTCCACGGTGTGGTGCCCGATCCCTTCGTGCCCAGATCCATCAGGCGGCCATCGTGCCCGCGCATCTGTGCGAACAGGAAGCCGCGCCCATCGCCAATCTCGGGGTTATAGTTCCGGAACTGGTGCCCATGATACCGCAAGGCGAGAGGATGCGGGAGCGATCCTTCCAGTGGGGCAAACCGCCCGAAATGTGTCGTCCAGTCAGTATCGGACAAGTGCGCCAGCCCGACCTGCGCCGCCGCCCGGTTGTTGCGGAAGCGCAGCTGCGTCTGCGGAAAATCGGCAGCTTCCACCGGATCGCCCAGCCAGTCGGCCAGCTCCAGTATGGTGGTTTCGGGCTTGTAGGTGGCGGCTTGCGGTTCGGGCTGCATCGCGCGATAATGGAGACACGCGCTGCCGCAGGCAAGCGTTCGCCTGAATCAAAAGCCCGTTCCTACCCTCGCGAGTGACAACAGACCCGATGGACCAGCCTTACGCCCACCGCACCTGGCAAAGCGCCGATGGACTGACGCTGCATTACCGGGATTATGCCGGGCCTGAAAGTGCCGCGGATATGCCCCCGGTCCTTTGCCTTCACGGCTTGACGCGCAATGCCCGCGATTTCGCCGTATTGGCCGAGCATTTGTGCCAGGACAGGCGCGTGATCGTGCCCGAAATGCGCGGACGCGGGCGGAGCGATTACGCCCCTGACAGTTCGACTTACACGCCAGGCAATTATGTAGGCGATGTCGAGGCTTTGCTGGCCGATCTGGGCATCGATCGGTTCGTCGCCATCGGTACGTCGATGGGCGGACTGATGACGATGATGATTGCAGCGGGCGATGCGGCAGCCGGTCGCAGCCGGATTGTCGGTGCTGTGCTGAACGATATCGGACCGGAAATCGACACCGGCGGGCTGGACAAGATCCGCACCTATCTGGGGCAGGGCGGCAGCTACGCGACGTGGATGCATGCCGCCCGCGCCCTTCGTGAAGTGCATAAAGAAGCGCATCCCGATTTCGATATCGAGCGCTGGCTGGAAATGGCAAAGCGAACCCTGATGTTGGGGCAGAGCGGCAGGCTGGTGTTCGATTACGACATGGCCATTGCCGATCCGTTCAAGGCTGCGGACGAAAACGCCGCTCCGCCAGACCTGTGGCCTGCCTTCGATGCGCTGGGCGATGTGCCGCTGCTGTTGGTGCGCGGCGGCCTGTCCAATCTTCTGACCGAAGAAACCGCCGCTGCGATGCAGGCGCGCAAGGCGCAAATGGAACTGGTTACAGTCGAACGCTGCGGCCATGCGCCGCTGCTGGACGAGCCTGAAGTTATTTCGGCCATCGACCGGCTGCTGGGAAAAACTGCATGAGCCGGAACAAGGATGTTCTGCCACCTCGCATTCTGCATCTGCACTCAACATTCGATGCAGGCGGGAAGGAACTGCGCTGCGCCCGGCTGATCAATGCCTTCGGCCCCAAGGTGCACCATACCATCGTTTCCGCAGAAGAAGGCGCTTACGGCGCGGCGAAAGCCATCACACCTGGGGCAAATGTGTCCTACCCGGCGGATTTTCCCTCGCTTCAGGGAAAGCCCACTCCCGCCCGCTGTCAGGCGATTGCGCGGCGGATGGCAGCGCATAGTCTGGTGCTGACCTATAACTGGGGCGCGATGGATGCGGTGATGGGCCACACCTTGTTCAGGGACAAGCTGGGCCTGCCGCCGCTGATCCATCACGAGGACGGGTTTGGTGAGGACGAGGCGCAGCGTCGCAAATTGCGCCGCACATGGTTCCGCCGCATAGCGCTCGGCAAATCGAACGGTCTGGTGGTTCCGTCCGAAACGCTGGAGGGCATTGCGCTGACCGAATGGCAGCAGCCCATTGGCCGGGTAAAGCGGATTGCCAATGGCATCGACACGAAATCCTTTGCCAGAAAACCCGAAAAAGACGCACTGCGCGGCGTGGTAAAGCATGATGGCGAATTCTGGGTCGGCACGGTGGCCGGTTTACGCGCAGTCAAGAATCTGCCCGCGCTGGTACGCGCCTTCGCGAAATTGCCTGAACCGTGGCAGTTGGTGATCGTGGGGCAGGGACCGGAAGAAAAGGCCATTCGCGACGAGGCCGAGCGACTGGATATCTCCCACCGTCTGCATATGCCCGGCTTTGCGCCCGATCCGGCACGCTATATCGGCCTGTTCGATATTTTCGCGTTGTCCTCTGACAGCGAGCAATTTCCGATCTCTCTGGTCGAGGCGATGGCGGCGGGCCTGCCGGTGGCCGCCCCCGCGGTGGGGGATATTGCCGATATGGTATCCGAAGGGAACATACCCTACATCGCAGATCCCGCTGCGCCCGATGAACTGGGCAACGCACTGCTGAGCCTGTCGCAGGATAACGATCTGCGTAAGGCCGTGGGCGCTGCAAACTGCGATCGGGCTCGGGAGAAATATGACGAAAAGACGATGATCGCCGCCTATCGCCGCCTGTATTCCAGCGCTATGCGCCGCGACAGTCTGCCGTGATGCACGGCAAGGGGCGCTCCACAGCTTCATAAGGCGTTCACGCGCACTTCTATTGAATTGCGCCTCTCATGGTTTAATACCCGCCAATCTTTTCCGCCGACCCTTTCGATAATCCGAGGATGTGAGCCCCACGTGGCCCTTTTACCGAACCGCAACAAAAACAATGCCGACGCAAAAGCCGAAAAAAAGGCTGCTGGCGATGATGTGCTGATGCGCGAAGTCGACGAGGCTGTGCGCAAGGATCAGGTCGAGAACTTTGGCCGTACATATGGCCGTCCGCTGATCGGCCTGCTGGTCGTGGGTCTGCTGGCGTTTGCGGGCTTTTTGTACTGGCAGAGCCAGCAGGAAGCGGCGCTGGAAGAAAGCAGCGAGACGATTGTCGCCGCGCTCGATCAGGTGGAAGCTGGAAATCTGGATACCGGCAGTCAGACGGTGGCCGATCTGGCCACTAATGGCGAAGGCGCTGTCAAAGGGGCGGCATTGATGCTGCAGGCAAGCGCTGCTTCCGAAGCGGGCAAAACTGCTGATGCAGTCAAGCTGTTCGAACAACTGTCCCAGGCTGGCGATGTGCCGGAGGCCTACCGCGATCTGGCGCGTCTGCGCGCTGTCGCGTCACAGTTCGACGATCTGCCCAGCGCGCAAGTTGTCGAACGTCTGGACGCTATGGCCAAGCCGGGCGAACCTTATTTTGGCAGCGCAGGTGAACTGGTCGCGATGGCGCATCTCGATATGGGCAATACGGCCGAGGCAGGTGCCTTGTTTGCGCAGATCGCCAAGGATGGCAGCGTGCCTGAATCCCTGCGCGGGCGTGCGCGGCAGATGGCCGGAATGCTTGGTGTCGACGCGATTGATGATATCGACGAAGTGATCGAACAGATGAGCGGGCCGCCGTCTTCGCGGACGGGATCGCAGGCCGCGGCGCAGCAGGCGCCGCAACCGCAAGGCGCGCAATAAAGTGATTGGAACCGATTTTATGACGACTTCTTCCAAAGGCCGGCTTCTGTTGGCGACCGTTCTGGCGGGCAGCCTGGGCGCTTGCTCAGGCGGATTGTTCGGCGGCGGCGACAAGAAGGACACGCCCACGGTCGGTAATCGCACATCGGTGCTTTCCCGTATCAATGTAACGGCTGAGGTCGATCCTGAGCTGGCCGGTGTATCGGTGGTTTTGCCGCCTGCACAAACCAACACGGAGTGGACGCAGGCGGGCGGCAACCCGGCGAAGTCCTACGGCCATCTGACGCTGGGCGATGCCCCGCAAAAGGTGTGGAGCGCTTCTATCGCAGGGACGACCAACCGCGCGCGGCTGGGCGCGGCACCCATCGTGGCTGCAGGCTCTGTGTACTCGGTCGATGTCGACGGTGTGATCCATGCATTTGATGCGCAAACCGGCGCAAAACGCTGGCAAAAACAGATGGAAATACCCAGCGACATTCGCAGTTCGGCCTTCGGCGGGGGTGTCGCCTTCGATGCGGGCAAGCTGTATGCCACCAACGGTATTGGTCAGGTTTTGGCTCTGAACGCCGCGAACGGGGAAATCCTGTGGACCAAAACGCCCGCCGGCCCGCTGCGCGATGCGCCCACCGTGGCATTCGGGCTGGTCTTCGTCATGTCGCAAGACAATCGTATTGTCGCGCTTGAGACTGCCACTGGCGATATCGCGTGGCAGGAATCGGGCTCTACCGCGCAGGCAGGTGTGTTTGGCGTGGCTTCCCCGGCGGCCGGGCAGGGGACGATTATCGCAGGTTACAGCTCTGGCGAATTGTCTGCGTACCGATATGAAAACGGCCGGGTTTTGTGGTCCGATGCGCTTGCCCTGACATCGATCAGCACGGAGGTCGGCTCGCTGACCGATATCGATGCCGATCCGATTATCGATCAGGGCCGGATCTATGCCCTTGGTCAGGGTGGCCGCATGGCCGCCTATGAACTGGTCACCGGCCAGCGTATCTGGGAACTCAATCTGGCAGGCATTTCCACCCCCGCCATTGCTGGCGAGTGGATATTCACCCTGACCGACGATGCCCGTTTGCTGGCAATTGCCCGCACAACCGGCAAGGTGCGCTGGATCACGCAGCTTTCTGCTTTCCGCAATGAAAAGAAGAAGAAAGACCCGATCTTCTGGACCGGTCCTGTGCTTGCAGGTGGCAGCCTGTGGGTCGCCAGTTCCGAAGGCGAGATTTACCGGGTCAGCGTTGGCGAAGGCTCTGCATCGTTATTTCAGGACATCGGTAAAGGCGTCAGCTTGCCGCCGGTGGTGGCAAATAACATGCTCTATGTGCTTGACGACAGCGGGACGATCCACGCCTTCAGATAGGCGTTACCCATTCGGGCAGCCGCTGCGCCATTACCGGGCAACAGCCAGCAATCTTTTCCAGTGATTAACCCTTTCCGGTTAAGCGCCGGGAATGCGCGAAGCTGACCAAAATACCGGGCAAATACCGGCCGCTCGCCCTGAAAGCGATGTTTCTGCAGGCGTCGGCTTTGCAGGCCTTCTGGGCCTTGCCCTGTGGCTGCTGTTCTGCCGCAACTATGCGGGTTTTGCCGAAGCGCTGAGCATCCCCGGCCCGCGCGAACCGTTATCCGGCCCCTATGCTGCATTGGCGGCGTTGCTGTTTACCAGCGGCCCGATGGTCGCCTGGTCGCTGTTCGTGGATAAGGTTCATCTGAGGGCCTCCACCGGGATCGACTGGTCGAACCCCCGCACAATTGCCGACATACGCCATATTTCGATGGTGAAGCTGATAGGGCTGTGGGCGACATGGGCAATTATCGCCGGGCTCTACTGCCTCGCACGGTGGTATTGGGACGGGCGCTATCTGTTTGCGATGGAAGTGCTTGGCGCAGCGATTGTCCCCTTGGTGATCCTCTCGGTGCCCTATGTCCTGTGGCTGGACCGGGTGATGGTTAACCCGCGCGATCATTCATGGCATTTCGGTGCGATGCTGCTGGGGCGCGAGGCGTATGATCCGGATGAAGTAAAGAAACACTGGCGCAGCTGGATCATCAAAGGGTTCTTCATCGCCTTCATGATTTCCATTCTGCCGGGTGGTTTCGCCTATGTCGTGAATGTGAACTACGCTCAAATTCAAGGCGATCCGGTTCGCTTTGCTTGGTTTTTCATAGAGTTGCTGTTCCTTATCGATGTGCAGATCGGCACTGTCGGCTATCTTGTCACGATGCGTCCGCTCGATGCCCATATTCGCAGCGGGAACCCCTATCTCGCAGGCTGGCTCGCCGCGTTGCTGTGTTATCCGCCGTTCGCGGTAGGCTTCATGACGGGGGGGATCCTCATGTATGAAGTGGACACGCCCGGTTGGGCCAATGCCTTTGCAGGCAACCCGATGGCGCTTTCGTTATGGGGCGCGTGGCTCATTGTGCTGACCGGGCTCTATGCATGGGCCACGATTGCCTTCGGACTGCGCTTTTCCAATCTGACCTATCGCGGGGTCATCACCAATGGCCCGTATAAATGGACCCGCCATCCGGCCTATGTGTCGAAGAACCTGTTCTGGTGGTGCGCCACATTGCCGTTTATCGTGTCGACCGGCAATCCGGTGGATATGATCCGCAATACCTTCTTCCTCGGCTGCGTCAGCGCGATCTATTACTGGCGCGCCAAAACGGAAGAAGCGCATCTTCTGGGCGAGGATGCAAAGTACCGCGAGTATCACGCATGGATGGCAGAGCATGGCTTGCTGACAGCACCGCTCACCCGACTGAAGCGCCGCCTGCGTCCGCGCGGGCCGGTTATCGAAGCGCCGGCCGAATAGCGGTTAAAGCGGATTGCCGCCGCCGGTTTCGTAAACCCGCAGGTTCCGGCCAACGGACGCACCCGCTGCGACGGCTTCCCGAAAAGCTGCCATGTGACCGGATCTGGGTTGGGCGGCCAAGTGTCGGGGCACCGGTGATCCCGAACCTATCAGCGGCGCCCGGCGTCAGAAACTGTATTTATAGACGCGGCTGATGTCGCCGTTCCACTCGCTGTGATATTTATCCAGCAGGCGCTGCGCGGGAACTTTGCCGGTTTCGACAATCTCGTCCAGCGTTGACAGGAAGCCTGTTTCGTTGTCGCCGCTCTGGCCCATACGCCCGCGCGCCGCCAGCCCGCCACGGGCAATCGCCAGCGCTTCTTTCGCGAGATCCTGCAAAGTTCCGCCGCCCGGAATTCTGGCCGCCAGCGCTTCTTTGGGAACTGCGTTACGCAGTGCCTCGCGTTCTTCCATCGTCCAGTCCTTGACCAGATCCCAGGCTGCATCCAGCGCGGTCTGATCGTACAGCAGGCCGACCCACAATGCGGGCAATGCACAGATGCGGCTCCACGGCCCGCCATCGGCCCCGCGCATTTCAAGAAAGCTCTTCAGGCGCACTTCGGGGAAGGCGGTGGAAAGGTGGTCCCACCAGTCACTCTGGGTCGGCAGTTCGCCGGGCAGGGCGGGCAATTCACCCTTCATGAAGTCGCGGAAGCTCATCCCGGCTGCGTCGATATATTTCCCGTCACGAACGATGAAATACATCGGCACGTCGAGCATGTAATCGACATAGCGTTCATAGCCGAAATCATCGTCGAAAACGAAGGGGACCATGCCGGTGCGATGCGGATCGGTGTCCGACCAGATGTGGCTGCGGTAAGAAAGGAAACCGTTGGGCTTGCCTTCGGTAAATGGCGAATTGGCAAACAGCGCGGTGGCCAGCGGTTGCAGCGCCAGACCGGTGCGGAACTTTTTCGCCATGTCCGCTTCGCTTGAATAATCGAGGTTCACCTGGATCGTGCAGGTACGCAGCATCATGTCGAGGCCCAGCGTGCCTACCTTTGGCATATGCCGCATCATGATGTCGTAGCGGCCCTTGGGCATGATCGGGAGATCTTCGCGGGTCTTGTCAGGCCACATGCCCAGACCAAGGAAGCCGACGCCCATTTCTGCGCCGATTTTCTTCACCTGCTCCAGATGGCGGCCCGTTTCATTGCAGGTGTCATGCAGCGAATCGAGTGGAGCCCCCGATAGCTCCAGCTGTCCTGCAGGTTCCAGGCTGACATTGCCATCGACACCTTTCAACGCGATGACCTTGCCGCTTTCAGTAATCGGCTCCCAGCCGAACTGCTGCATATTCAGCAGGATATCGCGGATGCCGCCTGGCTCGTCGTAAGACGGCGCGGCGTGATCGCTGGTGCGATAGACCAGTTTTTCGTGTTCCGTACCGATGCGCCAGTCGGCTTTCGCCTTCTCGCCTGCAATCATGGGTGCGACCAGCTGGTCGCGGCTCTCGATGACCGGATCGGCCTGGTCAGATGCCTCGCGTGTGCTCATACCATCGCCGTTAGGAAAGTTGGCTGGATTGGCAAAGGAAATTCGGTTGCGCTTCGCACCCTGCGGAGGAAGCGTTCAGGTGCGCCAGTCGCCTGCAACCGACATCCACGCAGACAGGGCCGCAATCGCAGCAGTCTCTCCACGCAGGATACGAGGGCCGAGCGATATGGCCTGCGCCGCAGGGTGGACGCGGATGGTTTCGCGTTCCGCGTCGTCCCAGCCGCCTTCCGGACCGACCAGAATGGCGGCAGGGCCGGAATGGGAAGCGAAGGCGCGCGCGCAGTGTTCGCCGCCCAATTCGTCGGCAAAGAACAGCGCACGGTCCTGCGGCCATCCGGCCAGCAAAGCACGAAGGGCCACGGGCGCCTGAATTGCGGGAAGAGCGGTGCGCGCGCACTGTTCGGCTGCTTCTATCGTAACAGTGCGCGCGCGTTCCAGATTGAGTTTGTCCGCAACACAGCGACGCGCCAGCACAGGATGGATCGCGCCAACGCCCAGTTCGGTGGCTTTTTCTAGCACCAAGTCGAAACGGTCTTTTTTCAGCAGGGCAGGGCACAGCCAGATATCCGGCACAGCCTCGCGCGTCCGAAGTCGGTCGGCAGGCTCCAGCGTTACGCTGCGTTTGTCGGCAGCTGTCACCCTGCAGGCCCATTCGCCGGTCACGTCGTCGCACAGAATCACCGCATCGCCATCACGCACGCGCATGACGCGTGTGAGGTAGTGTGCCGGATTGCCTTCGATAATAACGGCTTCGCCCGCAGCAACGGGCGTTTCCACAAACAGACGCGGCGCACTGCGCGGGGGCCAGGACGGTGTAGCAGGCATGGCTTTGCACTAGGCGTGTGCGGCGCTAGACAGCAAGTCATGAGCGCAAGAATGGCACAATACGGGATCGCCGCCATCTTCCTGATTTTGGGCGGGCGGGCCGAGAGGCAGGATAAAACCGCGCTATGACCGGATCTGCCGCCCCCGAAATCGTCCCTGATACGCAGCATCGCGGGATCGTCGCCTCATTGCCGCAATTCCCGCGCGATCTGGCGCAGCTGGCGCGGTTCGACCGGCCGATTGGCTGGTGGCTGCTGTTCTGGCCCTGCGTCTGGGGTGTGTGGCTGGCTGGCGCTGGCTGGCAGTTGGCGCTGCTTGGCTGGCTGCTGCTGGGCAGTATTGCCATGCGCGGTGCAGGGTGCGTGTATAACGATATCGTCGATGCGAAGCTGGACCGATCTGTTGCGCGCACAGCCAGCCGCCCTGTCGCCAGCGGGCGTATCAGTCGCAAAACGGCGTGGTGTTGGCTGCTGGCGCTGTGCCTGATCGGGCTGGCGGTGCTGCTGCAACTGCGGTTTCAGGCGCAATTGGTCGCCTTGGCCAGCCTGGCCTTGGTGGCGGGCTATCCTTTTATGAAACGGATCACCTGGTGGCCGCAGGCGTGGTTGGGGATGGTGTTTACCTGGGGCCTGCTGGTCGGCTGGACGCAGCTGCGCAGTGATAATCTGGATGCGTTGGCGGCGATGTATTGCGGTGCTGCGCTGTGGGTAATCGGCTATGATACGATCTATGCGCTGCAGGACCGGGAGGATGACGCGCTGGTCGGCATCCGCTCCAGCGCATTGCGGATGGGGGCGCGGGTGCAGGCCGGTGTAACTGTGTTCTATGCTGGCGCACTGGGTCTGTGGGGTTTGGCGTTCTGGCTTTACCGGGCGGACTGGTTGGCGCTCTTGGCGCTCTTGCCCGCGGCACTGCATCTGGGGTGGCAGGTGGCGACACTGGACAGCGAAGACGGATCCAACCCGCTTGATCGCTTTCGCAGCAACCGGCTGACCGGTGCTCTGGTGGCAGCGGCGTGTTTCGTTGTGGGAAATGCCGGCGCAGGCTAGGGAATCGTCTCCTGAATGTTTACTTTGTGTTCCGGCCATCGCATCGCGTTTTTCCATGACTGAAACTGCCGCCATTCCCTTGCCTGCGCTTCATGCCAGCCATGCCGGAATATGGCTGCGCGATGCGAATGGCGAAACGCGCGGCGTATCCAAGGGTGAGGCGATCAACCGCGCGGCAGATACGCCGGTATTGCTGATCAATGCCCCGCTGATTGCATCGCGGCTGGGCTATCCCGATCTGAACGGTCTGGACCTGCTGGAATTGTACGCATTTATCCACCCGGCGCGGTTTTGTGTGCCGACGGCCAAGGGGCTGGCGCAGGCGCTGGATATGGAACCGTCAGCGGGCGATGACGGTGTGGCGGAATTCCTGCAACAGGCCACTACCCGCCTGCTGGAAACTTGTGAACGGCCCGACTGGGCCGAACGTGCGGGCGCGTGGAGCGTGCTGCAATCGCTTGCCCGGCTGCGCTGGCCCTGGGTGCCGATTGCCGCATCGCATATTGCCAGGCCGGAAAGGGCCGAAAAGTGGTTGTTCTCGAAACTGCCCGAATGGGAAGATGCGCCCGAACGGCCCCAGCCAAAACAGGTTGCCATGGGCGAGGAAGCCGTCGCCGCCAGCCTCGCGCGTCTGACGGGCGAGGGGGCGGAGCAGCGCGAGGGGCAGCGCAGTTATGCCCGCGATGCAGCGCAGGTGTTCGCCCCGCGCGTACCAGCACAACAAGGGCGCGATGCGCGGCCCCATCTGTTGCTGGCGCAGGCAGGCACTGGCATCGGCAAGACGCTGGGTTATCTCGCGCCCGCAGCGCATTGGGCGCAGGAAAGCGGGGGTACGGTGTGGGTCAGCACCTATACCAAGAACCTGCAGCGGCAGCTGCGCGGTGAAAGCCGCCGGGCATGGCCCGAACGCCGCGCCGACGGAACACGCCCGGTGGTGGTGCGCAAGGGGCGGGAAAACTATCTTTGCCTGCTTAATCTGGAAGATGCGCTGCAAGGCGGCTTCACCGGGCGGCCCGCCATTCTTGCCCAGCTGGTGGCGCGCTGGGCCGCGTTCAGCGCGGATGGCGACATGATCGGCGGCGATCTGCCCGGGTGGCTGGGCACGTTGTTCCGCAAACGCGGGATCTCCGCTTTGACCGACCAGCGGGGAGAGTGCATCTATGCCGGGTGCCCGCATTACCGAAAATGCTTCATCGAACGCAGCGCACGTGCCTCTGCGCAGGCCGATCTGGTGATTGCCAATCACGCGCTGGTAATGATCAACGCCGCGCGCGGACGGCATCAGGGCCAGCCGCCCACGCGTGTGGTGTTCGACGAAGGACACCATGTCTTTGACGCCGCAGACAGCACCTTTGCTGCCGCGCTGACCGGACAGGAAGCAATTGAATTGCGCCGCTGGATTATCGGGCCCGAACGCAACGCGCGCGGACGGCGTAGAGGGCTGGCGGCGCGGCTGGCCGATGTCGCCAGCTATGACGATGCAGGTGGAGAAGCGGTGGAGGCTGCCATCGAGGCCGCAGCTGCGTTGCCGTCCGACGGCTGGATTGCACGGCTGGCAGAAGCGGCGCCCGCTGGCCCGGTGGAGGCGTTGCTCGGGCAGGTCCGCAGCTTCACCTATGCCCGCGATGAAAGCGGCGCTCAGGATGCAGGGTACGGCATTGAAACGGAGGTTGCCCAGCTTGATGGCCCTCTGGTGGAGGCGGCTCAGAACGCCGGTGCCGCTCTGGCAGCGATCCGCCAGCCGCTGATGGCTCTGGGGGCGCGGCTGGAAGCTGTGCTGGAGGATGCGCCGGACTGGCTGGACGGGCAGGGCCGGGCGCGGATAGAGGGCGCGCGCCATTCGCTTAGCTGGCGGGTCGATCTGGTGGCTGCTTGGGAGAGCCTGCTGGCGCGCATGGGCGGCCCGGCAGACCCCGATTTCGTCGACTGGTTTGCGGTGGACCGCAACGATACGCGTGAATTCGATATCGGCATCCACCGCCGCTGGCTCGACCCGATGAAACCGTTTGCGAAAGTCGTTCTGGAGCAAGCCCACGGCGTAATGCTGACCAGCGCCACGCTGACCGACCGCACGCCGAACGGAAACGACTGGCCGCATGCCATCCGCCGCAGCGGTGCGCCCCATATCGACCTTGCGCCGAAAACAGCCAGCGCGGCGAGCCCGTTCGATTATGCCGGCCGCGCCGAGGTGCTGATCGTTACCGATCTGAAACGCGGTGACTTGCCCGGCCTGGCGGGCGCGTATGCGCGGCTGATAGAGGCGGCGGGCGGGGGCACGCTGGGGCTGTTCACGGCAATCAAACGTCTGCGCGCGGTCCATTCACGCATTGCAGACCGGCTCGCCCGCGCCGGTTTGCCCCTCTATGCACAGCATGTCGATCCGATCGACACCGGAACGCTGACCGATATTTTTCGCGACGACCGCAAGGCCAGCCTGCTGGGCACCGATGCCCTGCGTGACGGGGTCGATGTACCGGGCGAATCCCTGCGCTGTGTTATAATGGAGGCCGTGCCGTGGCCGCGCCCGACGATCCTTCACCGTGCGCGGCGGCTGGCGGCGACCGATCAGGAAGGCGGCGCCAAAAACTATGACGACCGGATTATCCGAGCGCGTCTGGCCCAGGCATTCGGCCGCCTGATCCGCAGCCGCGAGGATGCTGGGCATTTCATCGTGCTGTCTTCTGCCTTTCCAAGCCGCCTGCTCAGCGCGTTTCCCGATGGTACGCCTGTATTACGGCTGACACTTGATGAAGCTCTGGCTAGAGTTGCGGCCGGGCCACCAACTGGCCTAGGCGAGAGCTCGGCATCCGCACCGGATGTTGAGGTAAGCGTTAACCCACAGGATTTGCCGTACTAGATGAAACGCCTTGCACTTCTCCGGCACGCAAAGTCCGATTGGGACGATATGGCGAAACGCGATTTCGATCGCGGCCTGAACGATCGCGGGCGGCGCGGGGCTGCGCTGATGGGACGCCACATTCGCAAATATTGCGAGGCCAATGATGTGCAGTTCGATCTGCTGCTGGCCAGCCCGGCAGAGCGCGTCCAGCGCACTCTGGAAGCGGCGGAGTTGGGGCCGGTACTAGCGGGCGATCCGCAATGGAGCCGCGCCCTCTATCTCGCCAGCGCGGAAACGATTGTCGAAGTGGTGAAGGACGAAGCTGGCAAGGCCGACACCGTGCTGGTGGCCGGACACAATTCCGGCCTTCAGGATCTGTTGCTGATGCTGGTCGATCGCAAACGCGAAAACGCGGCGTTCGATGAAGCGAGCATCAAGTTCCCGACAGCCTCCTTCGCCGTGCTGGACATCGCCATCGACAACTGGGCGCAACTGGGCGGCGAGGCAGCAGAAATCGCCCACTTCAAACGGCCCCGCGATCTGGATGCGGAACTGGGGCCGGAGCGCTGAACGCAGACGGCACCAGTAGGTGATCAGCTACTGATGCCGTCCGGTAACTCGCAATTCCATTCCAGCGCCTTTGGAAGACCAGTGCTCTGTTGCGCCGAGCGAGGCTGCAAGCGACCGTATCACTCGAGTGCCTAAACCAGTAGCGGAGGCCGCTCGCTCGGCATCTATTTCTGTCGCAGAACCGTTGTCGCTACACACGATAGACCAATTCGTGCGCTCGCAAAAAATAGCTATACTGATCGTACCTTCCCCATCTTGCAATCCGTGCTTTACGCTATTGGAAACAAACTCGTTCACAACAAGAAGAAAAGCGTTCGCAAGTTCCGGTTTTGCTTTCCCACCTTGAACATCGATCACCAGGTTTGTATCTGCCGGCAGTAAAATTCTGAAATCGTCCTCAACTCTAGAGAAGAGCGACTGCAGGTCTATTTCGCTCCCTTGATCCAGATCGTGCAGCTCAGCATGCAGAGAGGATAGAGATCGAATGCGTGCGCTCGTATCGTCCAACGCTAACTTCAGGGCTCCGTCGGTCGTCCGGCGTGCTTTCATGGCCAGAAGTGCACTGATCGACGCTAACGAGTTTTTTACGCGATGATCGACTTCTCGTCGAAGCATTTGTTCCTGTTGTAAAGCCACGCGAAGATTAAGTTCGCGCATCACATGTTTCGAAAGAACTTTCAGAATTTTTCTTTGTCGATCAGTGAGAGTTCGTGGCTTGTGATCAAGGACGCATAGTGTTCCTAGGGGAAGGCCGTTCGCACCTTTCAGAACGGCGCCAGCGTAAAAGCGAAAGCCCGGCTCAGCTATGCATAACGGGTTATCGGCCATGCGCTCATCAAGTAGGGTGTCTGATATTTCGACAAAATCACCCTGAAGAATAACATGGCCACATAAGCTGGTTTCTATTGGAGTTGATCGCACTCCAAGACCGATTTCCGCCTTGAACCATTGTCGACCTTCATCGATAAAATTTACGACTGAAACCGGCACTTCGCAGATGTCAGACGCAATTTCGACCAACTCATCAAAATCCTTCTCGCGCTCGGTATCGAGAATATCATAACGACGGAGCTCTTCGAGGCGCTCAATTTCCTGCGGATGAAGAGATGGTTTCATTATATCAAAATAGCAGGTTCGAAGAGCATTGAAAGGTTGGCATTTGGTTCGCTAGCCCTAAAAAGTTTCTAACCATATCCGCTGCTCGCGCCCCTTCCGCAGGGTACTAGATACACGGCTTTTTTGTGGCGCAGTTTGACATTGCTGTCCTTCATGACCCGATCCTGTTGTGATCAGGTCGATAACCGGCCAGACGATTTCGTTATTTCGATGTGAGAGGGTTATCTTCGTGATCTGTATTTAACTATCTGACTTATATTGTTTTTTAGATAACTCATGATTTGATCCATGACTTAACTTCGTATTCTCAATTCAGCACTAGCTTGCACCGCGCGCCGCATGCGGCAAAGGCAGCGTCCCATGAGTATGCAAGAACTGATCGACGCCGCACAATCCTCCAAGGCATGGCCTTTTCAGGAGGCGCAGCGAATCCTGAAACGCTATCCCGACGGGGCCAAGCCGGACGGTTCACCGATCATTTTCGAAACCGGCTACGGCCCCAGTGGCCTGCCGCATATCGGCACGTTTCAGGAAGTGCTGCGCACGACCTTCGTGCGCCGCGCGTTCGAGGCGCTGATCGGCGCGAAGCCGGAAGATGGCAAGACGCGGCTGATAGCGTTTTCGGACGACATGGACGGTTTCCGCAAAGTCCCCACAAACCTGCCCAATCAGGATATGCTGGCGCAGCATCTGAACAAGCCGCTGTGCCGCATTCCCGACCCGTTCGGCGATGCCGGTTCCGGGGGCTATGAAAGTTTCGCCGCACACAACAACGCGAAGCTGCGGGAATTTCTCGACCGGTTCGGGTTTGAATATGAATTCATTGCTTCGTCCGATCGTTATATGTCGGGCGCGTTCGACGACGCATTGAAGAATGTTCTTAACAACAATCAGGCCATTCTGGATATTATGCTGCCCACGCTGCGGGCGGAGCGGGCGGCAACCTATTCGCCCATTATGCCGATTTCACCGACCAGCGGCACGGTGCTGCAGGTGCCGGTAGAAGTAGTCGATGCGGAAGCCGGAACGATCCGTTTCACCGATGATGACGGCAGCGTAGTGGAGCAATCCGCCTTGAGCGGCATGGCGAAGCTGCAATGGAAGGTCGATTTTGCCATGCGCTGGGTCGCGCTGGGTGTCGATTACGAAATGTACGGCAAGGATCTGACCGATACGGGCGTACAATCGGGCAAGATTGCCAAGGTGTTGGGCGGACGGAAGCCGGATGGGCTGATTTACGAACTGTTTCTGGATGAAAAGGGCGAGAAGATATCCAAGTCCAAGGGCAACGGCCTGACGATCGAGCAGTGGCTGGATTACGGCAGTCAGGAAAGCCTTGGCTTCTACATCTTCCCCAATCCCAAAAGCGCCAAGCAGTTGCATGGCGGGCTGATCCCGCGCGCCGTGGATGATTACTGGGCATTTCGCGAGCGGCTGGCGGAGCAACCGCTGGACAAGCAGCTGGGCAATCCTGTGTGGCATCTGGCGCGGGCCAATGGCGGCTATACCGGCGCAGAGGCACCGGGGGCCGGCGATACGCAGCCTGTAACCTTCGCGCTGTTGCTCAATCTGGTGGGCGTGTTGGGAGCAGAGGCGGACAAGGATCAGGTGTGGTCTTACCTTGCCAATTACATCGACGGTGTCGATCCTGCACAACATCCGCAACTGGATGCGTTGATCGACAATGCTCTCGCCTACAACCGCGATTTCATCGCACCGAACCTGAAGCGGCGTAAGCCGACCGGGACAGAGGCAGCAGCCCTGCGCGAACTCGACCGGCAGCTTGATGAAGCGCCAGCGGACATCTCGGCTGAAGACCTTCAGACGAAGGTGTATGAAATCGGGAAGGCGGAAAAATTCGGTTACGAAAACCTGCGCGACTGGTTCACCGCACTGTACCAGATATTGCTGGGTGCCGATCAGGGCCCGCGCATGGGCAGCTTCATCCGGCTCTACGGTATCGAAAATACGCGGCGATTGATTGGGGATGCTCTCGAAACGGAATAATATCGTTAAAACAACACTTTGTTACTAGGCTTAGTTCCATTTGCGTGAACGGTACCAGCGGGTGATGACGTATTTCTCCCCCGCCGTCACCGGTGTTCCGGCATGCATCGTATCATCGTTCGGAGTGCCGTCGGGGGAGGCATTGTTCCATACGAGCAGGACACCGGGCTTGGGTTCCAGATCGATGCCGACATGGGTGAAATTTGTCGCGCCGCCGGCTTCGACCTGGTTGAGAAACATCATCGCCGTCCAGCTGCGCTGGCCGCCGCGTTTGCGCTCTTCCTCCCAGTAATTTTCGCTGGGATAGAAGAAGTCGTGATGCGGTTTGAATTGCTGGCCAACCAGATATCTCTGGCCCTGCATCCGTTCGGCAAAGTTGCCAGGCAGGCCCAGCAGATCGTCGATTCGGCGCGAAACACCGCGCACCAGCGGATGGTCGTCGTCGAAATTGCCTGAGTAGGAGGTGCGAAATCCCTCGACATAAGCGCTCTCGTGCAACCGACTGGGCTGCGCGACCATGTCGATCATCGCGCGCAATCGTTCGCATTCCATCGGCGTCAGAAAATCGCCGAAGGCGTAAATCTCGGCCAGATCGGTTGGTATCTTATAAGCCTTGGAATCAGCATCCAGCCGCTTGCGGACCCGTTCCCCGATGCGGGCAAGGGCGGCTTTGTCGGGCGTCTGGGTTTTGGTGCCGGTCATTTCGCAGCGGTTCTATCGTCCGGCGGGCGCAGTGCAAGCATATCGTCGGGCAAATGCCGCGCCGGATGCAAAAAGCCCCCGCTCAGCAGGGCTGGCGGGGGCTTCAATGTGCTGTTGTCTTTTCGGGCTTACCAGAAGAAGTCGTGGATCACATCGACGGTCTGGCCGGTGTAAATGTTCACCAGAATCACATCGTCGTAATAGCGAACCCAGCGATAGGGGCCATAGACCTGCGGCAGGCGGTAGCTGTATGGATCATTGATCCAGTAACGGTTGCCGAAGAACGCACTGTCGAGCGAGAAGCCGATACCTATCCGGCGATAGCTGTAATTGCGGTACGGCGCGTAATAGCGGCCCAGACGAAACAAAGAGCGGTTGGAATAGCGGTGGCGGTTCCAGTTATACCGGCGGTCAGAGCGCCACCGCGTATTCCAGCGGCGGTAATCTCCACCGCGATAATCGCGGCGCACCTGCCGATGGCCCGCGCGGTAATTGTTGCGACGGACCTGACGGTGGTTATCGGTCCGGTCGCGGCGACGTTCGGTCACGCGGCCATCGCGGCGACCCTGACGGTATGCTTGCCGATTTTGTTGGCGATTGACGCGTGTGCCATCACGCTGTGCGGAACGCCTGTCCTGACGGCGATCTGCCTGTCTGCCACCCTGGCGCTCTGCACGCGTCTGTGCTGCGCGACGAGTTTGCACCCGCTGGCCACGTTGTGCGCGTTCCTGCGCAAACTGTGGGCCGCTGCGGTCGACCGCAGGCCGACGCCGATCTCCGCTGGATCGCGGGGTACTGTCTCGCGCTGTTGCGCGCTGGGCACCGCGGCGCGAGGTTTGGCGATCGGACTGTGGTTCGCGTCGGTTCTGGCGCGTCTGCTGGCGATTGCTACGCTGGGCGCGGGCCTGATTGCGGTTTCCGCGGTTCTGGCGTGCCTGCTGGCGATCACCGCGTTGGCGATCCGCACGCTGTTCCGCGTCGGCCTCTGCTGCAACGGCCTGTGCCGGCATCGCGGCGAAGGACATGGCAGCAGCCAGCGCGGTGAGCCCGCTCGCTTCGAGAAGTTTTGTAAATGTCACCTTTCGGATCCCCATATTGAGCCGCGCCCACCCATGATGCGGCGTTGTTGATAGATGTCTTCTACGACCTCGGCACTGACACAAATCTGAACAAAGGGTTACGGCTTACGTTCAGGTTTCTAGCACTTAATCTGAATCGTTGACAGGCAGGAGCATTTAGGGCGGGAGGCAGTGATGGCAGAAACATTCGACGATGTTTGCGAAGAGATCGCCCGCATTTTGGCGGAGGCAGCAAGCTCTCGCAAATCCCCCATGCATACTCCCGTTGTGGCCACCGCCGATGCTGATGCCCGGGTTATGGTCCTGCGCGATTTCGATGCCGATAATTGGACACTGCGCTTCCATACCGACACCCGCGCACCCAAAGCGCAGCTGATCGGTAACGGTGCGCCGGTGGGTGTATTGTTCTACGACAAGCCGGGCAAAGTGCAGATCAGGGCGCGCGGCACCGGCCGGATAGAGAGCACGGGCCCCGTTGCCGATGCGGCATGGGGTGCGAGCGACAACTTTGCGCGCCGCTGCTATCTGGGGGAGGGGCCTGGGATGGTATCCGATGCACCGACTAGCGGATTGCCACCGAAGTTTGAAGGGGTGGAGCCGACGGCACGACAATTGGAGCCCGGACGCTCCAATTTCTCCGTGCTGCTGGTGTGTTTGGAAGAGCTCGACTGGTTTACTCTGGCTCATACAGGCCACTGCAGAGCATTGTTGAAACGAGGGGGCGAGGGGAGTGAGAGTTTTTGGCAAGGGCAATGGATCACACCCTGACAATTCGCCTTGGCCTGGTGCCTTCGCGTTCCCACCTTTTTCGTATAGAAACGACTCGCCGCATTTGCAGCCCCAGTGGGCCCCAAGTGGGGGCTCAATCCTGTTCTGCTTAATCTGAGAGACAGGTTTGCGGAAACAGGCATACAGTCCCCGATGCCGTTTGTCATTGTAACGGACGAACCGGGAAGCGGGGGGTAAAGGGTGTAAACCTGTCGAGCGCGCCAGATGGCCTTGCTCGTCGTAAGAGCTTGAGGAATTATTGCTATGAACATCAGTTGCAAAACCGCCAGGGGGCTCGTTGCGCTAGGAATTCTGGCTGTTCCCGTCACGGCCACGCTGTCTGCACAACAAGTGCCGGCACCGGTCGCCCAGCATTCGACGCAGCAGGCCAGTGACGACACGCATGTAGATCCGATCCCGGTATACGGTGAAAACCCTGTCGAAGGACCTGAGATCGAAGGCATCATTTCCGCGCGCAGCGGAGAGCTGATGCAGGTTGCCTCTGCCAACGGTACGCGCACCACTATCGCCATCAATCAGGATACTGAGATTAAGGGCAAAGGCGGTTTTCTCGGGCTCAGCCGCAAATCGCTTGGAGCCGATGCACTGCTGAATGGCCTGCCCGTTACGGTCGAGACAGTACAGGCAGGCAACACCCTGTATGCCAGCAAAGTCCGTCTGAGCAACGACGATCTGGAAATGGCCGAGATGATCCGCACCGGCACCGCGCAAGGTTTTGCCGAGCAGACTGCAGCGACAGAGGCGTTGCGGGGGCGCGTGGGCGATATCGACAAGTATAACATCAAAGGCACCACCAATGTCTACTTCGATACCAATGACTGGCAGCTGTCGGGAAGCGACGAGACGCAGCTGTGCAGCGCCGTCAATCAAGCGCACGAGATGGACAATGCATTGCTGCTGGTGGTCGGATACACCGATGCCGACGGTCCGCAGGAATACAATCAGAAACTGAGCGAGCGCCGCGCAGGACGCGTCGTCAACCACATCCAGCAGGCCTGCGGCTGGCAGCCTTGGCGGATGTTGACCCCCACCGGTATGGCAGAGGCGGATCCCGCTGCGGACAATATGACTGAACAAGGCAAGGCGCAAAACCGCCGCGTTGCGGTCAACATTCTGGTCAGTAAAGCGACCGAGGGGCTGTAAATCTAGGACTTTAGGTGATCGGCGACGGGCCAATCTGGAAAAATCGCCCCGTCGCCCATTGATCGTGCCGTGTCAGGCTGCCTGCTTGATATCGCGCAGGGTAACACCGAAAGTCAGGTCTTCACCAGCCAGCGGATGGTTGCCATCGGCTTTCACCGTCTGCTCGCCGACTTCGACGACATAGAGGGTGAGAGGGGAACCGTCCTGCTGCTGCGCCTGAAGCGCCATGCCGGGCTGGGGGGCAGGTTCCGGCGGAAGATTTTCGCGCGGGATGTCGATGACCATTTCCTCGCGCCGCGGGCCGAAAGCTTTGTCGCTGTCGATGGAAACAGTCTGTCGGTCGCCGATTTCCATTCCGGCCAGCGCTTGCTCGACTGCGGGGAAGATTTCGCCTGTACCAAGCGTGATGTCCTGCGGACCGCTCTCATTGGTATTTCCGACTTCTTGGCCGTCCGAGCGGCTTACGGTGTAGTCGATGGTTACGGTGTCGCCGTTCTTTGCTGTTGACATGAATGTCCTTTTTGAAGGTTGGTGTTTGCGGCCCGCTTGGGGCTACGGGGGATGGCGCGCAAAACGCTTGCGCCAAGCTCGATTGTCGCAAGGATGGCGACTAAGGTCAAATTAAGCGGTGATGCGACCGGAAAGCTGCCCAGAGCGAGCGCTATGGGACTCCTGGAATAGAAACATACGGCTTGCCGACTGGCAGATTTTGATACGCTGCGCTCGTTAACTGCCTTGTCCTTCCAAGTCCTGGTTGTGGCTGAAGCGGATTTCGCCCTTTTCTCGGTATCCCGAAAGCCGCCAGCTGGCATTGACCGGACGACTTGCTTCCTCGGACTGTCAATGTCAGGTGGAGGCATGCTACCTCACACTCGAGCTATGGTTGCTGCGGCTGCTCACGCCTTTATGTTCGGCAAGACTATTGTTGGCGTGCATGATCATGGGTCCGGACGAGACCTGCGGATCGCTGCGGAAGCTCGGGAAGGCCGCTTGCAAGGCTTCGACGGTGACAGATCTGCGAAGTTCGACGGAACCCCGTTCGAAATCTACGATAGTGGCGATGGTGCACACGTCTCACTAGCGATAGATGGTCTTGAGGCACGGGGATACGACCGAAACTCATCCAGTTATTATTCTCTGTCGGTAACAGATCGTATAGTGCAACTATACGATCACGCCGAAGAATCCTGGTTTGCTTTCACGATCCAAGTTGCCTGACCCTAGCGCATCTGATGTTCGCGGCATCGGAATGTATCGTTGGAAGCTGCCGTACCTTCAAGCACGAGAGGGATGGCCGTTTTGGCGGCCATCCCTGAAATCAGCGCGTTAGCTTCTTATAAGCCAAACGCGTAGGCCGATCCGCCGCATCGCCAAGCCTGCGCCGCTTATCTTCCTCATAAGCTTCGAAGTTCCCCTCGAACCATTCGACATGGCTGTTGCCTTCGAACGCCAAAATATGCGTCGCCAGACGGTCCAGAAAGAAGCGGTCATGCGAGATCACCACGGCGCAGCCGGCGAAGTTCTCGATGGCGTCTTCCAGAGCGCGCAGGGTTTCCACGTCGAGGTCGTTGGTCGGCTCATCCAGCAGCAGTACATTGCCGCCTTGTTTGAGCATCTTTGCCATGTGGACGCGGTTGCGTTCGCCGCCCGACAGTTTGCCGACGTTCTTCTGCTGGTCCTGGCCCTTGAAGTTGAACGCGCCCACGTAAGCGCGCGTGCTCATGTCGTGGCCATTGACCTGCATGTAATCGAGGCCGTCGGAGATTTCCTCCCAGACGTTGTTCTTGCCCGTCAGATCGTCGCGGCTTTGGTCGACATAGCCCAGATGCACGGTGTCGCCGATCTTGATGCTGCCGCTGTCGGGCTCTTCTTGCCCTGTAATCATCTTGAACAGTGTGGATTTGCCCGCGCCGTTGGGGCCGATGATGCCAACGATGCCGCCCGGGGGCAGGGTAAAGCTGAGGTCTTCGAACAGCAGCTTGTCACCAAACGCCTTGGAAATACCGTGCGCTTCGATGACCTGCGAGCCCAGACGCTCGGGCACCTGGATCACGATCTGTGCCTTGCCCGGCTTGCGGTCGCCTTGTGAATCCTGCAGCTGCTCGAACTTCTTCAAGCGAGCCTTCGATTTGGTCTGACGGCCCTTGGGCGTCTGACGAATCCATTCGAGTTCTTCGGACAGTGCGCGCTGGCGACCGGAATCCTCGCGGTCTTCCTGCGCCAGACGTTTCGCTTTCTTGTCCAAATAAGTCGAGTAATTGCCTTCATACGGATAATACGTTCCGCGATCGAGCTCGAGTATCCAGCCCACCACATTGTCGAGGAAGTAACGGTCATGGGTGATCATCAGGACGGCGCCGGCATATTCCTTCAGGTGGTTTTCCAGCCATGTAACGGATTCTGCATCGAGGTGGTTGGTCGGCTCGTCCAGCAACAGGATGCCCGGCTTCTGGATCAGCAGACGGGTGAGGGCGACACGGCGTTTCTCGCCGCCTGACAGCTTCTCTACGCTGGCATCGGAGGGTGGGCAGCGCAGTGCCTCCATTGCTATCTCCAGCTGGTTGTCCAGCGTCCAGCCGTCGACCGCGTCGATCTTCTCCTGAAGCTCGCCCATTTCCTCGCCCAGCGCCTCGAAATCCGCATCGGGCTCCGCCATTTCGGCGGTCACTGCGTTGAACCGGTCGACCATGTCGGCCACCTCGCGTGCGCCATCCTTGACGTTTTCCAGAACCGTCTTGCTCTCGTCCAGCTGCGGTTCCTGCGGCAGATAGCCGACGCTGATATTCTCGCCCGCCCATGCCTCGCCGGTGATGTCGGTGTCGATGCCCGCCATGATCTTGATCAGGGTAGATTTGCCCGCGCCGTTGGGGCCGACGATGCCGATTTTCGCGCCTTGGTAAAACTGCAGATTGATGTCCTTCAGCACCGGCTTGGGGGCACCGGGGAAAGTCTTGGTCATGTTCTTCATGACGTAGGCATATTGCGCGGCCATCGGATTGGTCCTTCGGGGTCGGTCGTGTGTGGTTGGATTGGTTGAGTACGCAGATAGGGGCCGGGGCGCTATCGGGCAAGCTGGACTTGGCGCGCCCGTGCCGATAGCAGCCGCGCCTATGAAACAGACCTTGATGACCTCCGCCGCTTTTGTTCTCGCCCATTCGCTGGCTTTGCCTGTTGCCGCCAGCGCCGCGCCCGACCTTGCCAAGGCCGCCGACATGGCGCTTGACGAGGACAAATATGCGTATGATTTTGTGGAGGGGATCACCACAGAAGTCGGCCCGCGTCAGGCGGGCACCGAGGCGGAAAAGCGCGGGCGTGACTGGGCAGTGGCGTGGATGCGCGCGCAGGGTTTCGCCAATGTCGCGGACGAGCCGTTTCAGATGGAAACTTGGGTGCCGGGCGATCTGCACAAGGCCGAAATCGTCAGCCCGTTCCCGCAGCCATTGGTGATCCAGCCGTTGGGAGGGAGTGCCTCCACCGGGACGGAGGGGATCACTGCCGAAGTGGTGCAGTTCGCGACGGTCGCCGATCTGATCGCTGCGCCGGAAGGCAGCCTGACGGGCAAGATCGCCTATATCAGCCACTCCATGACACCTACGCAGGATGGCTCGCAATATGGTTTTGCCGGGCCAGCGCGCTGGATCGGTGCGGGCGTTGCGAAAAACAAGGGCGCAATTGCCACGGTGATCAAATCGGTCGGGACGGATTATCACCGCAACCCGCATGTCGGTGGCACAACCTTCCGCAATCCAGATGGCTCGACCGATGTGGGACGCGCAGCGCCCACGCCTGCTGGCGCGCTGAGCCTGCCCGATGCTGCCAATCTGGAGCGGATGTTCGACCGCGCCGATGGCCGTCCGATCACGATGAAGTTAACGCTGACGCCTGAGGATCTAGGAACCACGACCAGCGGCAACGTCGTGGGCGAGATTGTCGGACGCGACGCTTCATTGCCGCCTGTGCTGGTCGCGTGCCATATCGATAGCTGGTGGAATGCGCCGGGGGCTTTTGATGACGGAGCAGGGTGCGGCATCGTTGCGGCGGCTGCGTTGCACGTCGCGCGCAGCGGCCAGCCTTTGCGCACCATTCGCGTATTAATGGCAGGGGCTGAAGAAGTCGGCCTGTTCGGCAGTGTCGCTTACTCGGCGGCGCATATCGATGAGAAAATCGCCGTCGGGTTGGAAAGCGATTTCGGGGCGGACCGCATCTGGCGCTTTGAAAGCAATTTCCGCGATACCAATCCTGAACTGCACGCGAAACTGGCGGCATCGGTTGCGCGCTTCGGTGTAGCAGATAGCACAATCGTCGCGCGTGGCGGGGCGGACATCAATATCAGCCGCGACCAAAGCGGGGCGATCATCGACCTGCAGCAAGACGGCATCCGCTATTTTGACCTGCACCACACACCGGACGATACGCTAGACAAAATTGACAGGGTGCAACTGCGCCAGAATGTCGCGGTTTGGACTCAGGTGGTCGGTATCCTCGCAAACGAGGCTGGCCCGATCCAGGGATCGACAGACTGAGACAGGCGCGGGGAGGGAACATTTTGACAGATCAATCGCTTGGCTCTGCATGAACAAATCTCTCGCAGTTATCGCCGCCGTTTCTTTGGTTTCAACTTCATTCGTGGCTTCAGTAGCCATCGCTCAGAATGCGAGTGATGAAGCAACGGCGCAGCCATCGAAACCCCGCACGATGGAAGTGGCGCTACCGGACGGTATCAGCCAATCCGATATCGGCGACCGTGATGTGCAGATGATCGCGGTACAGGTCATGCTCGACCGTAGCGCCCATTCGCCCGGCGTGATCGATGGGTATGGCGGCGGCAATACCGATCGTGCCATCCGCTCCTATCGCAAGGCCAACGGGCTGAGCGAAGGTCTCGCGTTTGACAACGAACTGTTCGAAAGCCTGCTCGAAAAGCAGAGTGGCGATGTCTTTCGCACCTATTCGATCAATGCGGAGGACATGAGCTACGAGCTGAGTGATATTCCATCTGATTTTGCGGAAAAGAGTAAACTGGATAAGCTGGGCTACGAAACGCGGGCGGAAATGCTCGCCGAGAAGTTCCATATGGATATCCAATTCCTCGAAGCGCTCAATCCGGATATCGATTTCACCGATCTGGAAGCAGGAACCACTCTTAAT
The DNA here is from genome assembly GCA_913060895.1 of uncultured Sphingomonadaceae bacterium. Taxonomy (GTDB): domain Bacteria; phylum Pseudomonadota; class Alphaproteobacteria; order Sphingomonadales; family Sphingomonadaceae; genus CAJXSN01. The sequence goes on along the minus strand of CAJXSN010000001.1, from coordinate 2,058 downwards.
ATTGTCAGCCACGGTAACGGTCTGGGTGATGCCGATATTGCTAGGATCGAAGTGCGCAAGGGCGATGGAGAAGTCGTGGCGCTGGACTCCGAGGGTAATTTGGTCGCCAGTTTCCCGGCCACAATCGGCAGCGGCGATTTCCCTAGCCCATCTGGCAGCATGGAAGTTTCCGCGATTGCTGCGGCGCCCAATTACACGTTCGATTCCGATGATCAAAGCTGGGGCCCGGACAAAACGCTGATGATTGCCGCTGGGCCGAATAATCCGGTTGGCGGGACTTGGATCGATCTGGGCAAGGACGGCTACGGTATTCACGGCTCTCCCGATCCCAGCAAGGTAGGCAAGCGTACTAGCCACGGCTGCGTGCGACTGACAAACTGGGACGCCAAAGCTTTGGCTCGTGCGGTATCGAGTGGAACTGCGGTCGAATTCGTCTAGGCAAATGTGCGGGCAACCAGACGCGGGATGAGGGCCAGTTGAAGCAACGCTCGTGATACCAGGAAAAGGGTGAAGCTGAACCATAGGCCAGTGTTGCCCCACTCCCATGTTGACCACAGAGCGAGGGCAAACACCGTTGCCGCTACCGCCATCGTGGCCAGTAACGCGCGCGTCCAACTGGCGCCGACATAGACGCCATCGAATACAAAACCTGCAACGCCTGCGAACGGGATGATCGCCAGCCAGAATGCGTTGTCTTGCGCAATACGCCTCACATCGTCGGTCGCTGCGAAACTTGCGAGTACAGGGTCAGCCAGTAGCAGAAATACGAATGCCACCAACGCCGCTGCTCCAAGACTGCGTGTCAGGATTGCTTTGACATATGCGACGAAACCAGCACGGTCCTTCTCGCCCAAGCGCTCCCCGTTTAATACCTGAGCCGCGTTTTCAAAACCGTCGAGCAGCAACGCTGTAAAAACGAACATCTGATACAGGATACCATTCGCCGCTAACACAGCAGGCCCTCGCTCTGCACTCAGGCGCGTAAGAGCAGCCAGCGCGATCATCAGAATAACGGTGCGTAAAAACAGGTCGCGATTCACGCTGAGGAACGGCTTCAGGCTCGCCCAGCGCAGCACTGCGGTGGTGCGCAGCGTATTCACCAGTCCGGGAGCGCCGCGCCACACAAACAGTCCGACCACCAGCAGCTTCGCATATTCAGCGATAAAGCTGGACCAGCCAACCCCGGCAATGCCAAAATCCATTACCAGCACGAACCATAGGCCCAACCCCACATTCAGCGCATTGTACCCAACTTCGAACAGCAACACCGCCTTCATCTGCCGCCGCCCGACCATGTAGCCGATTAGCGCCAGATTGAGCATCACGCCGGGCGCGCTCCAGTACCGGATTTCAGCATAAGTCTGCGCCGCTCCCAGCACGTCTCCCTGTGCGCCCAGAACGCTGAGCAGAACGGGCAGAAATACTGGCTTCGCAATCAGCAACAGCGCCGCAATGCCCAACCCGATGGCCAGTCCGCGTAACAAGGTGGCGTGCTGCGCCGCAACGCCTTCCCGTGTGCCGCTCTGGGCGACCAGCCCGGTGGTGCCAGTTTTCAGGAAATTCATCACCGTGAACAGCATCGCGAACAAGCGCGCACCGACATCCACAGCGCCCTGAGTGGCGGCATCTTCCAGTCGCCCCACGATCCACATATCGCCGATACCGATCAGTGCCGTAGCAACGTTGGTCAGCATCGCGGGTAGAGCGATGGCCCAAATCGCATCCCGGTCGATGGGAAAATTGAATCGAGATGATGAAGAGGTAGTTGTCATCTCGCGGCCTACCCCTCTCTTAAACAGGGACATGCCGGCAGATGATGGTCGGGGAGACAGGATTCGAACCTGCGACCCTCTGTTCCCAAAACAGATGCGCTACCAGGCTGCGCCACTCCCCGACATTTTCAGCCGAAATCATCAGTCGACATCATTCACCTAAACCGGCCCCTGATGGCCGATCCGTGCTCACCAAGATCAAGTGTCCTTGGTGGGCCCGGCAGGACTCGAACCCGCGACCTAGCCGTTATGAGCGGCCAGCTCTAACCAACTGAGCTACAGGCCC